>NZ_CAJMZA010000001.1:0-1214788 GCF_905220195.1 Paraburkholderia sp. J8-2 | reverse complement strand
CCTCGTGGGCGACCTGTTCACGGTCGTGCCGGAGCTGGCGAGCACGCTCGCCTGACGACGCTGCTAGCGCAAGAAGCGGCAACGACAAGCCGCCAAACGCGCACCCGCCGCGGCGCCCACAAGCGCCGTGGTCATTCGATAGAAACGACAACCAGACCCGCCGCAAACGGCGTCATGCACCCGCCGAAGGCGGCACGGGGCATGCGCGCTTGCCGCAACGAGACGGCACTGGTTGCATGACGTGGAACCGGAGACACCATGACGACACCCTCGATCGAAACGATCAAGGCGCATCCCGAATACCGGCAGCTGATTGCCGTGCGCCGGCGCTTCAGCTTCACGCTGACCGCGCTCATGATCGCCATCTACTACGGCTTCATCCTGGTCGTCGCGCTCGCGCCGCATCAGCTCGCGCATCCGCTCTATGCGAGCGCCACCACCAGCGTCGGCATTGCCGTTGGCGTAGGCATCATCCTGTGCGCTGTTGCGCTCACCGGCCTCTATGTGCTGCGCGCCAACCGCCGCTTCGATCCGGCCATGCGCGCGCTCATCGCGAAGCTCCATGACGGGGTGCCTGCATGAAGCCAGCCCGCCTTCTCCCCGCACTCGCACTCGCGGCCGCCAGCGGCTTCGCCCGCGCAAACGTGCCCGCTGCCGCGGCAGCGCCCATGCCCGCGCCCCAGCACAACCCGGTAGCCATCGGCATGTTTGTGCTTTTCGTTCTCGTGACGCTCGGCATCACGCAGTGGGCCGCGCGCCGCACGCGCACCGCGCACGACTTCTACACGGGCGGCGGCGGCATCAGCGGCTTGCAGAACGGCCTGGCGATTGCCGGCGACTACATGTCCGCGGCTTCGTTCCTCGGCCTCTCGGGCATGGTGTTCATCTTCGGATTCGACGGACTCATTTACTCGATCGGCTTTCTCGTCGGCTGGCCGTTCGTGATGTTTCTGATCGCCGAGCCGCTGCGCAATCTCGGCAAGTTCACGTTCGCCGACGTGGTCGCCTATCGCTTCGAGCAAGGCCCGATCCGCCTGATCACCTCGGCCAATTCGTTGATGGTCGTGATCTTCTATCTGGTCGTGCAGATGGTGGGCGCGGGCAAGCTCATCGAACTGCTGTTCGGGCTCGACTACTGGATCGCCGAAATCGTCGTGGGCGTGCTGATGGTGATCTACGTGTTCTTCGGCGGCATGAAAGCCACGACGTGGGTGCAGCTCATCAAGGCGGCGCTGCTGCTGTGCGGCGCGACGTTCATGGCGGTGCTCGCGCTTGCGCACTTCGGCTTCAGTGCGAACGAGATGTTCCGCCAGGCCGTCAACGTGCACCCGGGCGCCCTGAGCATCATGGCGCCGGGCAAGCTGATTCGCGATCCGCTGAACGCGCTCTCGCTCGGTATCGCGCTGATGTTCGGCACGGCAGGCTTTCCGCATATCCTGATGCGCTTTTTCACGGTGCCCAACGCGAAAGAGGCGCGCAAGTCGGTGTTCTATGCCACGGGCTTCATCGGCTACTTCTACCTGCTCACGTTCGTGATCGGCTTCTCGGCGATCGCGCTGCTCGCCCAGCATCCCGAGTTCTTCCGCGTCGACGCGGCGGGCCACTTCAATCTCACGACCGACCTGCTCGGCGGTTCGAACATGGTGGCCGTGAAGCTCGCCCAGGCGGTGGGCGGCAACCTGTTCTACGGCTTCATCGCGGCGGTCACGTTCGCGACGATCCTCGCCGTGGTGGCAGGCCTCACGCTCTCGGGCGCAACCACGGTCTCGCACGATCTCTACGCAAGCTGGCTCGCGCGCGGACGCAAGAACGAGCATCGCGAGATGCGCATCTCGCGCGTCGCGACACTCGTACTCAGTGCAATTGCAATCGGCCTCGGCATCCTCTTCGAGCACGCGAACGTGGCATTCCTCGTGGGTCTCGTCGCGGCCGTGGCGGCCAGCGCCAACTTCCCGATGCTCGTCATGTCGATCTTCTGGAGCGGCATGACCACGCGCGGCGCGGTTGCAGGCGGTACGCTCGGCCTTGTCTCGTCGGTACTGCTCACGGTCTTCTCGAAGTCGGTGTGGGTCGACGTGCTCCATCACGCCCACGCACCCGTGTTCCTCGACAATCCCGCGATCGTTTCCGTGCCGCTCGCGTTCTTCGGTATCTGGGCAGTCTCGCGCCTCGACGCCGGTGCGCGCGCCCGCAAGGAACGCGAGGCGTTCGCCGCGCAGGAATTCTACGGCCAGACCGGACTCCTGCCGATGGAGGCCGTGAAGCACTAAGGCACTGAGGCGCTAAATCGCCTGATCGCGCAACGAAACGGACAACGTCATGCGCGAGTCCCGCGCCCCTCAGCGTATGCATCACGCACGCTGCGGGGCGCTTTCTTTTGGCCTTCATAGCGGCGTGCGCGGCGCGCCAACACCACGGCGCACGCGCAATTGCGGCGCCGGTTATAGTGCGCATGGGACGCGGCGCGCAACCGGGCGCACCGCGCGCCGCCCGATCAACCGCCGCCACGCCCGTACCCAGCCGCACCGCCGATGGAGCACGCCTACGATCATCTGCTGCACCTGCTCGCCGCGCACGCTACGTGGACGCTTGCTTTTGTCGTGGTCGCCGCTTTTCTCGAATCGCTCGCGTTCATCGGCACGTTCGTTCCCGGCAGCACGGCGATGTTCATTGCGGGCGCGTTCGCAGCCACGGGCACGATCAATCTGGGCTGGCTCTTCGTTTGCGCCATAGTGGGCGCCGTGGCCGGCGACGGCGTGAGCTTCTGGATCGGCCACCGCTACCGCGGCTCGCTTGGCCAGATGTGGCCGTTCAGCCGCCACCCCGGCATTCTCGAACGCGCGCAGGCCTACTTCGTGAGCCACGGCACACGCAGCGTGATCCTCGCGCGCTTCATCGCGCCGCTGCGCGCCGTGGTGCCGATCGTCGCGGGCATGGCCGGCATGAAGCCCATGCGCTTCTTCATGATGAACGTGATCTCCGCGCTCATCTGGGCGCCCGCGCATATCGTGCCGGGCGTGGTGTTCGGCGCCTCGCTCCAGCTCGCGGGCGCGGTGTCGTTCCGGCTCGTGGTCGTGATCGGCATCGTTGCGCTCGCGATCTGGCTCATCTGGCGCTTCGTGCGCATGTTGCTCCTGCACATCGACAACTGGGCCGGCGCGTCGCGGCGCAGCGCGGCGCAGTGGGCGGCGCAGCATCCCGGGCGCGCCTCGAAGCGTCTCGCCCGCCTGCTCGATCCGGCGCAGCCCGCGCTCGGCCCCGTGATCGTGATCACGGGCCTCGTGCCGGTATGCGCGGCCGTGTTTTCCTATGTGCTCGGCAACGTGCTGCGCGGCGAGCCGCTCGTGCAGCTCGACCAGTCCGTGCGCCAGTTCCTTCAGTCGATCCACACCACATGGGCCGATGCGACGCTCGCGCGCGTCGAGACACTCGGCAGCACCTGGACGCTGGCGGCGCTCATCGCGACGATGGCCGTGTGGATGGTGCTGGAGCGGCGCTGGCGCACCATCGCTTACTGGATGATTGCGGCGGCCGTTTCGCAGCTGCTCATCCTCATGCTGCGCTTCGTGATCCACCATACGGCGACGGGCGGCGGCCAGGCCATCGAAGCCTACGTATTCCCGAGCGACCGCGTGGCGTCGATGGTGATCGTCTACGGCTTCGTGATGTTCCTGCTCGTGCGCCGCGCGAGCATGCTCGAGGCCGCGCTCGTCGCCGCGCTCGGCAACGCGATTGTCGTGTCCGTGGCGTTCGCGGGGCTCTACTTCGACCGTTTCCTGTTCTCGGACGCCATCGGCGGCGCAGCCTTCGCCGCGATCTGGGTGGCGATCGTCGTGCTCACCTCGCTTTGGCGCTACCCCAAGCGGCCGCCGCAACGTCCGTATGTGCCGCCCATCGTGCTCATCGTGCTGGTCGGCGCCGTTCTCCTGCAGACGGTGCCGTCAGTGCGCCCACCCGCGCCGCCTACGACCGCCACGGCGGCGCCGCCCGTCGTCATCACGCAATTGCAGTGGAGCGACTCGCTGTGGAGGACGTTTGCGTGCTACCGCTTCGACATGAAAGGCGCGCGCCGCGAGCCGATGACGATCCAGTGGGCCGCAAGCGCGGACGACCTGCGCACGGCGCTGCGCGACGCAGGCTGGGCCGAAGGCCCGCAGATCTCGCTGAGAAGCGTGCTTTCGCTCGTTGCGCCGAACGTGGACGTGATGTCGCTGCCGCTGCTGCCGAAGCTGAACAACGGCCTGCCCTCGCCGCTCGTGTTCGCCCGCGCGCGCCTGACCGACGGGAATGACGCCGGAGACGAAAAGCTCGCGCCGGGCAGCCACCGGGACGTGCTGCGCTTTTGGCCTTCAGGCTATGCGCTCGCGCCGCGGCATGCTGGAAGCAACAATGGCAATGGCAACGCAGACGCAGGGGAACTCACGCCAATCTGGGTCGGCTCGCTCGTGCACGAGCGACTGCGCCGCGGTTCCTGGCCGTTCAACGTCGTCACGAGCTACCTCGACGACGCCTCGGACCTCAGCGCCCCCGGCCAGCCGGCCGGCTGGCGCACGCTCGCGCTGCCGGGCGAAGCGGGTTGCGAGGGGCGGTCCGTGAAGCTGATCGTGCAGGGCGGCCGCTGAAAGGCAAATCGAAAGCTCAGGCGGTGCTCTCGCCCCAGCTTCCCGTGGCATGGAAGCGGTCGATGCGCTTGCGGGCGTCCGCGTAGGCGGCGTCGAGCGCGGCGTCGGACCCGGTGTAATTGCGCATCATGTCGTGAAAGCGCACGCTGCGCCCTTCGACATGGGCATCCGCGCCGTGGCGGCAAATGTAGCCGCTGTAGTGGAACAGCGGCTCGGGCGAGCGCGGCCCGAACGCCGGAATCGGCAGCACCCAGATCTCGAAGCCTTCATGCTCGGTGTGGTCCCACATGGCGTGTCTCCTGTCCCATGCCTAACATGCCAATATCGTCGCACGGCACCCCTCTCGCCTGCAAACGGCCTTTTTCCGCGAGTTTGGCTAAACTATGCGGGCGCAGCAGAACTCAAACCCGATTCCCAAGCGATACCCCACATCATGACGCCGGCCTCTCTCACGCAGGAACCGCAGTCCGTCTCCAGCGCTGTTACGCGCAACGCCTTCTTCATCGTGGCCACCGTCAACGAAGACGCAGCAAGCCGCGCCACCGTGCGCGCCTGGTGCGCCGACGTCGCCAACCTCGTGCGCGCGGTGGGCAAACGCGTGCCCGCGGGCAATCTCTCGTGTGTGGTGGGCTTTTCGTCCGACGCATGGGACAAGCTGTTCGGCGAACCGCGCCCGGCCAACCTGCATCCGTTCCGCGAATTCGGCACCGGCGAGCGCCGGGCGATCGCCACGCCAGGTGACATTCTGTTGCATATTCGCGCCGACGAAACCGACCTGTGCTTCGAGCTCGCCACCCAGCTCATGACGCGCCTGGAAGGCGCGGTCACGACCGTGGACGAAGTGCACGGCTTTCGCAACTTCGACATGCGCGCGATGATCGGCTTCGTCGACGGCACCGAAAATCCCACGGGCAACGAAGCCGTGCATTTCACCGTAATCGGCGAAAGCGACGACCCCGAATTCTGCGGCGGCAGCTACGTGCTCGTGCAGAAGTACCTGCACGACATGAAAGGCTGGAACGCGCTTTCTGTGGAAGCCCAGGAGCACATCATCGGGCGCACCAAACTCCAGGACATCGAACTGGACGAAGCCGTGAAGCCGAGCTGGTCGCACAGCTCGCTCACCACGCTCGAAGACAACGCGGGCAACGAGATCAAGATCCTGCGCGACAACATGCCGTTCGGCCGGCCCGGTTCGGCCGAATTCGGCACCTACTTCATCGGCTATGCGCGCTCGCCCGAGCCGATCGAACAGATGCTCGAAAACATGTTCGTCGGCCTGCCGCCCGGCAACTACGACCGGCTGCTCGACTTCAGCCGCGCTGTCACGGGCAGCCTGTTCTTCGTGCCTTCGCAACCGTTGCTCGAAGCGCTCGCCGAAGTCGATCCGGGTGCCGCGCCCACCATCGAAGCGAGCGCCGCCACGTCATCAGAAACAGAATCCGGGCCTGCCGCCGCGCCGAGCGCGGACGGCTCGCTCGCCATCGGATCCCTCAAAGGAGCACCCCGGTATGAATAACCTCCATCGCGAGCTGGCGCCCATTTCCACGGCCGCGTGGTCGCAAATCGAAGAAGAAGTCGCGCGCACCTTCAAGCGCTCGCTCGCGGGCCGCCGCGTCGTGGACGTCGAGGGCCCCGGCGGCCCGGCGCTCGCGGCAATCGGCACCGGCCACCAGAACGGCATTGAAGCGCCGCTGGAAGGCATCCGCGCGCGCCAGCGCGAAGTGAAGGCGATTGTGGAATTGCGCGTGCCGTTCGAACTCTCGCGCGACGCCATTGACGACGTGGAGCGCGGCGCAGAAGACTCCGACTGGCAACCGGCCAAGGAAGCGGCCACGCGCCTCGCGTTCGCGGAAGACCGCGCGATCTTCGACGGCTACACGGCCGCGCAGATCACGGGCATTCGCGAAGGCTCGTCGAACCCGATCCTGCCGTTGCCGGCCAATATCGCCGACTACCCCACGGTCATCGCCAAGGCGCTCGAACAGTTGCGTCTGCAAGGCGTGGACGGCCCGTACACCGTGCTGCTCGGCTCCGATGCCTACACGGCGGTGAGCGAAGCGAGCGATCAGGGCTATCCGGTTCTCGAGCACATTCGCCGTCTCGTGAACGGCGAGATCATCTGGGCGCCGGCCATCGAAGGCGGCGCGATCCTGAGCACACGTGGCGGCGATTTCGCGCTCCACCTCGGGCAGGATGTGTCGATCGGATATTCGTCGCATGACGACAAGAGCGTGAAGCTTTATCTGCAAGAGAGCTTTACGTTCTTGATGCTGACTTCCGAGGCTTCGGTGGCGGTGAAGCCGGAATAGGCCACGCTGATTCCCTTAAGCCACGAAAAAGGGGCGCTCCGTGACGAGCGCCCCTTTTTTCATGCCTTGCCTCTAGTGCTCAATGAACGATCACTGATAGAAGTTCACGGTCACGACTGCTGAGCGGCCCGGCGCCCAGGTTGCATAAATCGGGTACGCGCTCTGGTAGTACTCCTTGTCGAAGATGTTGTTCACGTTGAGCTGCAGATCGATCTTCTTCGACACGCGCCACGTAGCCGAAGCATCGAAGCGCGCATAGCCCGGCGTCCATTTGCGCGAAGTCGCCGAAACCGATGCATACGTCAGGCTCGAAACCGTTGCGCCCGCACCCACCGTGAGCTTCGGCAGCACGTCATAGCTCGTCCACAGCGTGAAGTTGTGCTTGGGCACCATCACCATCGGCAGGCCGGAGAGTGCCGGGCTCGCCGGGCCGGCGTCGGTCGTGATCGCGTCGAGGTACGAATAGCCGCCGAACACGGACCACTTGTTCGTCACGTTGCCCGCGAACCCGAACTCGAAACCGCGCACGCGCTGCGAGCCTGCGTTGATCGTGCCGCCCAGGCCGTCGCTCACGCGCGCGTTGGTCTTTTCGGTCTGGAACAACGCCGTAGTGAGCGAGAGGCGCTGATCGAGCACATCCCACTTCGCGCCCACTTCGATATTGCGCGAGCGCTCGGGCGCGAGATCCTTGTTGGTCGCCGTGATCTGGTCCGTGCCGCCGCCCAGGCCCGAATTCGAGCCCGGCGGATTCGCCGAGGTGCCGTACGACGTATAAAGGCTCAAAGTCGGGATCGGCTTGAACACGAGGCCGAACTGGTAGCTGAAGAGATTCGACGTATTCGACAGATCGGCCACGCCCGCCTGCTGCGCGGTCACGTCGTAGCGGTCGAAGCGCAAGCCCGCGTTGAAGATCCAGCGCTCGGAAAGCTGCACGCTGTCGAACATGTACGCCGAAGCGATATTCGTCTGCGTATGCGTGGCCGGTCCCGGGAAGCTCTTGTCGCCGTTCAGGACAATGCTGCCCGTCCACGGATTGTTCGGATTCCAGTTGTTGATCGACGCGCAGTTGTACGCGACCGAGCACGGACCGCCCGAGCGGATGTTGTTGCCCGCCGAGTCGGTCACGAGATAGCCCTCGTAAAGGTCCTGCTCGTGGCTGAACTCCACGCCTGCCGTGAACGTGTGGCGCATGCCGTAGAGGTCGAACTTGCCGGTCGCTTCCGTCTGGTTCGCGACGCTGTTGGTCGCGTACTTGCCGCTCTTGGCCTGCAGGCTCAGGATGTTCGAGGTCGCGTTCGTGAGCTGCGGATTGGTCGCGACGTAGTCGAGCGTCGAGCGGCCGAACATCGTCGTGTTCTTGATCTTCCACGCGTCGTTGATGCGGTGCTCCACCTTCACTTCGCCCGTGTCGGTCTGCCCGTAGCGGTAGTCGCGCGTGTTCAGGCCGTAGAACTGGCCGCGGTTGGACGACACCGGCGTGCCGCCCGTCGAGCGGAACGGCACGCTGAAGTCGGGCATGTCGTAGGTGTTCAGGTGGTAGTAGCTCACCGTGACCGTGGTCGGCGAGTTCAGGCCGAACGCGATCGAGGGCGCCACGCCCCAGCGCTTGCTGTACACGTCGGTGCGGCCCGCCTGGTCGGCGTCGTGGCCCATGGCGTTCAGGCGGAACGCGGTGGTGTCGTTGAGCGTCTGGTTCCAGTCGATGGTGGCGCGGCGGTAGCTATCGGTGCCAAGACCCACGCTGCCGTTGATGAAGTTATCGGCCTGCGGTGTTTTCGTCGTGATGTCGATGCTGCCGCCTACCGAGCCGCGCCCGGCATACACGGAATCCGGGCCCTTGATGACGCTGATGTTCTGCACATCGAAGGTTTCGCGATTCTGCACGCCCGAGTCGCGCATGCCGTCCACAAAGATCGAGTTGCGCGATTCGAAGCCGCGAATCACGGGGCGATCGGCGGAAGGATTCGCCGCCGCGTCGCCGCCGAGGAACGTGATGCCGGGCACCGTGCGCAACGCGTCCTGGAACGTCGTGACGTTCTTTTCCTTGAGCACTTCCTCGGGAATCACCGTGACCGAGCGCGGCGTGTCGATGAGCGGCGCCGTGAACTTGTACGAATCGAGCGCTTTGGTCTGCATGTCGGAAGGCGCGGAAACGACCTTCACGGCGGGCAGCGTGCTTTCCGTAGCGGCGGTTGACGATGCCGGCGCAGCTGGCGCTGCGCTCGCGGCGGCTGAACTGTCGGCGGCAGGTGCGGTTTGCGCGTAAACGAGAGGCGATGCGAAGAAACCGGAGCAATAGAGCGCAGCGACGGAAGCGATGGCGCGCATCCGCGTCGGGAAATGGACGGACATGAGTGAGCGAGTTGGTCGGCGAAATGTCGTTGTTACGAATGCGCATGATTCTCATTCGTTATTTCGATTGTAATAACTTGTTATATGTTTGTAAATATTCAATGAGAAATTCGTAGGCCGCGGCAAGCGCCAAGGTCCACGCAAGGCGCAGGAGCGAGCCCCCCCCCCGCCGCCCCCGACTGCCGGTATGATGGCGGCCTCACCGCGGACGACGCGTCGTCCCGGCGCCCGGTTCCATTCACGAAGACAGAGGAAGACCGCCATGACGGCAGCAGCACAATTCGACCAGGTTTCCGTAATCAAACGCGCCAACGTCTACTTCGACGGCAAGTGCGTTTCGCACACCGTGCTGTTCGCCGACGGCTCGCGCAAGACGCTCGGCGTGATCCTGCCGGGCACGCTGAACTTCGGCACCGACGCCGCCGAACTGATGGAAGTGCAGGCCGGCCAGTGCCGCATCCGCCTGGAAGGCACCGACGAGTGGAAGACCTACAGCGCCGGCGAGTCGTTCTCGGTGCCGGGCAAGAGCCGCTTCGACATCGACGTGATCGAGACGCTCGACTACGTTTGCAGCTACCTGTAAGCGCCTCGCCTGACCCGACGCCCGCCGCGCGACTCGCGGCGGGCGTTTTCGTTTTTGCCGGGGCGCGCCGGGCGCCCTGAACGTGCTGGACGCGCCGCCCTTACCCGCTCGCTACAATGGGCGCCAGCCCGTCGCCCCGCGACTTTCCCGCTCGCCTTTCCGCCGTGTCATCCCTCGATCCCCTTCCCTCGCCGCGCCCTCGCGCCAACGCCGATCGTCCGCCGCCGCGCAGCCCGCTTGCCACGCTTGCGATCGTGACCGTGCTTACCGGCATCGGCGCGGGCCTGGGCGGCATGCTGCTCGCGCTGCTGCTGCACGCGATCCAGCACGTGGCCTACGGTTACGGCGCGGGCCATATCGTCGGAGCGGAGAGCTTTCTGCAGGGCGTGACCGATACCGCGCCCTGGCGGCGCGTGGCCGTGCTCGTGGCCTGCGGGTTGATCGGCGGTGGCGGATGGTGGGCGCTCTATCGCTACGCACGTCCGCTCGTCAGCATCAGCGCGGCGATCAAGCCGGGCGGCAAGCGCATGCCGATTTTCGCGACCACCGTTCATGCGCTGCTGCAGATCGTGACCGTCGCGATGGGTTCGCCGCTCGGGCGCGAAGTCGCGCCGCGCGAGATCGGCGCCGCGTTCGCAAGCTGGCTCGCGAAACGTACGGGCCTCACCGCTGCGGAGCGCCGTGTGATGATCGCGTGCGGTGCGGGCGCGGGGCTCGCGGCGGTGTACAACGTGCCGCTGGGCGGCGCGATTTTCGTGCTCGAAGTGCTGCTTGGCACGTTCGGCTGGTCGGTGGTGGTGCCGGCCATCACCACCTCTTCCATTGCCGCCGTGATCGCATGGATCGGTCTTGGCGACGCGCAGCAATACCACGTGCCGCCCTACGGCATCAATGCGCAGCTCGTGGTGTGGTCGGTGCTTTGCGGGCCGCTGTTCGGCGCAGCCGCGCACGGTTTCTCGCGCGTGACGAACCGCGCGCGCGAGGCGTCGCCGAAGGACTGGCGGCTGCCGCTCTACACGCTGGTGAATTTTGCGGGCATCGGCCTGCTGGCCATCTGGTTTCCGCAGTTACTCGGCAACGGCAAGGGCCCGGCAGGCCTGAGCTTCGACGACAACCTCGGCATTGGTCTGGCCGCCACGCTGCTCGTGCTGCGTGTATTCATCACGACGACCACGTTGCGCGCGGGCGCCAAGGGCGGCCTGCTCACGCCGGGACTCGCGAACGGCGCGCTGCTCGCCATCGTGATCGCGGGGCTGGTGAATCACGTGTGGCCCGGTCTTTCGCCGGGCGCCTTTGCGATCGTCGGGGCGGGCGCGTTTCTCGCATCCTCGATGCAGATGCCGATTACCGCGACCGTGCTGATCCTCGAGTTCACGCACGTGAATCACGATCTGGCGATTCCACTGCTGCTCGCCGTGGCAGGTTCTGTCGCCACGCTGCGGCTGCTGGCGCGCGCGCAGCGTCCTTCGCACGGCGCCCCAACGCTCGGCGCCGAGCGCGAACTGCGGCTCGCCGCGCTGCGCGAGCCGTCGGCGCGCGAGTCCTCCGACTAACCCGCTATTTGCCGAGGTCAGCCAACGGATGTGCCTCGGCACGCCACGGCGACGCAAGGAAGTGCTGCACGCGTTCGGCGCGCACTTCCACGAGCGTGGCCGGCGCCCAGCGCGGCTTGCGGTCCTTGTCGACGAGATGCGCGCGCACGCCTTCGCAGAAGTCGCCTTCCTCGATCGCCCGGCCTACGATGCCAAGCTCCATGCGGAAGCACTCGGCGAGCGTCATCTGGCGGCCGCGCAGCAGCGCTTCGCGCGTGACTTCGAGCATCGTCGGCGAATAGTGCGTGAGCGCTTCTAGCGTGCTTTCGAGCCACGCCTGTTCCGCTTGCGAGTGGTCGTGTTCGAGGTCGGCGCGCAGCGAGGCGACGATCTGCTCGACACGCAGGCGACGGTCGAAGTGCCGCACGACGAGCGACGTGAACGTTGCGAGCGCGCCCTCGTTCGCCTCGTGACACGGTGCGACGAACACTTCGCGCAACGCCGCATGCACATCGCCTGACCATTGCGCGGCCAGAAGACGCGCCTCGTAATCATCGAGCCATTCGCCCGGCACGCAGGCATCCGCGAGGCCGCAATGCACCGCGTCCGCGCCGCCAAGCATCGCGCCGGTCAAACCTACGTATAGCGCCATCTCCACCGGCATCTGCGCGAGGAAGTGCGTCGCGCCCACGTCGGGCAGCAAGCCGATGCGTGTTTCCGGCATGGCGATCTTCGTGCGCGAGGTCGCTACGCGCAGCGACGCCGCCTGGCCAAGACCCATGCCGCCGCCCATCGTCACGCCGTCTAGCAGCGCGACGAGCGGCTTGGAAAACGTATGCAGTGCGTAATCGAGGCGATATTCGTCAATGAAGAATTGCTGCCAGCCGTTCGCGCCCTCACGCGCTTTCTCGCGCGCCAGCTGGTAAATCGCGCGCACGTCGCCGCCCGCGCAAAAACCTTTCGGGCCCGCGCCTTCGAGCACGAGCGCGACGATGCCGTCGTCCGTGCGCACGCGTTCCAGCAGCACAGCCAGTTCGCGCACCATGGCGTGCGAAAGCGCATTGAGCGCAGACGGACGATTGAGCGTGACGATCGCCACGCGATTGACCACGCGAAACAGCACATTCTTTTCGGCTTCCGTTGCCGCCTGATCGCAAGCGGGTGTTGCACTCATTACTTAGCTCTCCGTTTCAAGATGCCAGTGAGGTTTGCGCTTATCCAGAAACGCGTTGACGCCTTCACGCTGGTTAGGCGAATCGAACAGATCGACGAAGCGCTCGCGCTCGACAGCGAGCGCCGCGTCGCGCGGCACGCCATTGCGCGCCTGATGGATCAGCGACTTGCTGAAGGTGACTGCTTGCGGGCTCAAGCCCGCGACACGCGCGGCCATGGCGAGCGCGGCCTCGCGTGCGCCGCCCGTTGCGACGACTTCCTCGACGAGGCCGATGCGCAGCGCCGTTTGCGCGTTCACGCGCTCGCCCGTAAGGATGATGCGTTTGGCCCAGCCTTCGCCCACGAGCCAGGGCAAGGTCTGCGTGCCGCAGCCGGAGGGCAGCAGCCCCACGGCGGGCTCGGGCAGAGCGAGTTGCGCATGCTCCTCGGCAATGCGGATATCGCAGGCGAGTGCGCACTCCAGGCCGCCGCCCATTGCATAGCCGTTGATCGCCGCGATAACCACGGGCCGCGCCTTCTGCAGCGCCTCGAATGCCGCGCCGAACGCGCTCGCCGCGGTGCGCGCGACCTCGCGATCGCCATTGGCGAAGGCATTGAGGTCGGCGCCCGCGCTGAAAAACTTCGGCCCGCTGCCGGTGATGACGATGGCGCGTACCTGTGGTTCGCGGTCGAACGCTTCGATGACCTGCTGCAGCTGCCGCAAGCCGTCGACCGTGAAGGCATTCGCCGGTGGCCGCGAAAGCGTGAGCAGGGCCACCGCGCCTTCGTGCGCGTACTCGAATTCGATCATTTCGGACTCCGTGTGGATATCAGCGCAGCTCGGGGAAATCCTCTTCCCAGTACTCGTCGGGCTGGCGCGCGGGTTCGGCGCTGCGCTCCATTTCGCGGCGGCGCAGTTCCACGCGGCGAATCTTGCCCGAGATGGTCTTGGGCAAGTCGCTGAACTGCAGGCGGCGAATGCGCTTGTACGGCGCGAGCTTTTCGCGCGAGAAGCGGAACACCTCTCGTGCGAGTTCGGGGCTCGCTTCGAAACCCTGGCGCACGATGACGAACGCCTTCGGCACTGAAAGGCGCAGTTCGTCCGGACTCGGCACGACTGCCGCTTCGGCGATCGCTTCATGCTCGATCAGCACGCTCTCCAGTTCGAACGGGCTCAGGCGGTAATCGGACGACTTGAACACGTCGTCGGCGCGGCCCACGTAGACGTAGTAACCATCGTCACGACGCAGCGCCACGTCGGACGTATGGTAGTAGTCGTTGCGCATGGCGTATTCGCTCGCTTTCGCGTTGTTCGCGTAGCCCGTCATGAGGCCGAGCGGACGGTGCAGGAGCGGCAGAGCGATCTCGCCTTCGCTCGCGGGATGGTCGTCGGCATCGACGAGTTCCACGCGATAGCCCGGCAGCGGGCGCCCCATCGAGCCCGCCACCACGGGCTGGCCCGGCGAATTGCCGATCTGGCAGGTCGTTTCGGTCTGGCCGTAGCCGTCGCGGATCGTGATGCCCCACGCGTGACGCACGCGCTCGATGACCTCGGGGTTCAGCGGCTCGCCCGCCCCCACGATCTCACGCAGCTTCACCGCATACGTTGCGAGCGGCTCCTGCACGAGCATGCGCCACACCGTGGGCGGCGCGCACAGCGTAGTCACGCCGCATTGCACGAGCGCGGCGAGCGTGTCTTTCGGCACGAAGCGCGCGTAGTTGTAGACGAACACACACGCCTGCGCGTTCCACGGCGCGAAGAAGCAGCTCCACGCATGTTTGGCCCAACCCGGCGAACTGATGTTCCAGTGGATGTCGCCCGGCATGAGGCCGATCCAGTACATCGTCGAAAGGTGGCCTACGGGGTAGCTTTCGTGCGTGTGCTCGACGAGCTTGGGCTTCGAGGTCGTGCCCGAGGTGAAATAGAGCAGGAGCGGGTCGGTGGCGCGCGTCGGGCCGTCGGGTTCGAAGGCGGCGCTCGCTTCGTACGCGCGCGAGAGATCGATCCAGCCTTCGCAGGCATTGGGCGCCGCGCCAACCGCGATACGCTTCACGCTTTTGTCGAGCGCATCGAATTTGCCGAGTTCGGCGGCGTCCACCACGACGTAGCCCGCGCCGCCCGTTTCCACGCGCTCGCGCACGTCGTCGGGCGAGAGCTGCGTCGTCGCGGGCAGCACGATCGCGCCGAGCTTCATTGCCGCCAGCATCACGTCCCAGAGTTCGACGCGATTGGGCAGCATCAACAGCAAGCGGTCGCCGCGCACCACGCCCTGCTCACGCAGGAAGTTCGCCATGCGCGACGAGCGCTCGGACATCTGCGCGAACGAATAGCGCGTGCCGCCGTTCGCGAGGTCGTCGACGATCCAGAGCGCCGGGTTGTCGTTGCCGCGCGCCATCACGTCGAAGTAGTCGAGCGCCCAGTTGAACGTGTCGAGCTTCGGCCACGCGAACTCGTCGTAAGCGCGTACGTAGTCGGTGCGGTGACGCAGCAGCAATTCGCGTGCGTCGATGAAGGCCTGCGCGGAAGGGGTGAACCCGGTCATCGTCGTCTCCTTATTTCATCGGCGCGTACGCGCGCTTATTTTTACTTTGCCATCCTTACTACTTGTTAAAGCTGCCGTGCAATCACCATCCGTTGCACTTCGCTCGTGCCTTCGTAAATCTGCGTGATGCGTGCATCGCGATAGTGGCGCTCCACCGGATAGTCGTTCAGAAAGCCATAGCCGCCGTGGATCTGAATGGCGTGCGAACACACTTCCTCGGCCATTTCGGAGGCATAGAGCTTAGCCTGCGAAGCCTCCGAAAGACACGGCTTGCCAAGCGAACGCAGCCGTGCCGCGTGATGCACGAGATGCCGCGCGGCGTTGATGCGCGTATGCATGTCCGCGAGCATGTTCGCCACGCTCTGATGCTTGATGATCGGTTCGCCGAACTGCACGCGTTCGTGCGCATAGGTGCGCGCCGCGTCGAAGGCCGCGCGTGCGATGCCGAGCGCCTGCGCGGCAATGCCAATGCGTCCGCCTTCGAGATTCGCCAATGCGATCTTCAATCCTTCGCCGCGCTGGCCGAGCAGGTTCGCTTCGGGAATCGCACAGTCCACGAGCGAAATCGGGCAGGTGTCCGAAGCACGGATGCCCATCTTCTTCTCGTGCGGCCCGACGTTGAAGCCCGGCGTATCGGTCGGCACGATGAACGCGGAAATGCCGCGCTTGCCCGCGTCGGGATCGGTCACGGCGAACACGATGGCGATATTCGCGCGCGAGCCGTTGGTCACAAACTGCTTGTTGCCGTTGAGCACCCACTTGCCGTCGCGCAGTTCGGCGCGCGTGCGCAGGTTGTTCGCCTCGGAGCCCGCCTGCGGCTCGGTCAGACAGAACGCGCCAATCAGCTCGCCGCTTGCGAGCTTGCCGAGCCAGCGGTCCTTTTGCACGTCGGTGCCGAACTGCAGGATCGGCCCGCAGCCCACCGAGTTGTGCACGCTGACGAGCGTCGCGCACGAGGCGCAGCCCGCCGCGATCTCTTCCATGGCGAGCGCGTAGGCCACGTAGTCGGTGTACGAACCGCCCTGCTCCTGCGGCACGATCATGCCGAGAAAGCCCAGTTCGCCCAGTTGCTTGACGACCTCGTCGGGCAGCTTGCCGTCGCGGTCCCATTGCGCCGCGTTCGGCGCCAGCTGCTCGCTTGCGAAGTCGCGCGCGGCGTCGCGAATCATGCGCTGGTCGTCGGTGTAGAACTCGTCCATGTGTGTCTCCTTCCTTTGTCTCTTGCGCTTGCCTTCCACTGTGGCGCGATGCGGCCCCGGCTGCAAGGTTTGCGAAAAGTGTAGGCACGCAGGCGACCGTATTCGATGCCCGCCACGCTCAAAGTCGCTGATCGGATTTACCATATTGGCTGCGACAACCCATCAGCAGGCGGCTCCTTGCAACCGACGCGAATCCATACACTGAGCGAAAAAGGCACAATCTCGATGAGCCTCGTGAACGAGACGCTCGCGCTGGCGCGCGCGGGCGGACTCGAAATCGCGCCGCTCACGGAGGCAGCCGGCATCGCGCCGGCTGTGCTGCGCGCACCCGAGGCACGCGTGAGCGCGGCGCAATACGGCCAGCTGTGGTCGGGCATCGCGCGCGCGCTCGACGACGAATTCTTCGGCCAGGACTCGCACGCGATGAAAAGCGGCAGCTTCATCGCCATGACGCACTCGGCGCTTGGCGCCAGCACCGGCCGCCAGGCGCTGCAGCGCGCCGTGCACTTCATGCGGCTCGTGCTCGACGACCTGGCAGGCGAGATCGACATCGACGCCACGCGCGTGCGCGTCACGCTCTCGCATCGCGCGGGCAAACCCGCGCCCACCCTCTTCGCGTATGCCACCTGGTTCATCCTTGTCTACGGACTTGTGTGCTGGCTCGTCGGGCGGCGCATTCCGCTGCTCGCGGCGCGCTTTCGCTGCCCGCAGCCGCACGCCGCGCACGAATACCAGCTCATGCTCTGCGACGATATGACGTTCGACCAGCCGGCCACCTGGTTTGAATTCGCACCCGGCTTTCTCGAGCTGCCCGTGATCCAGACCGCCAGCTCGGCGCGCGCGTTTCTGCGCAACGCACCGGGCAACTTCGTCGTGAAGTACCGCAATCCGGGCTCGTTCGCGGCGCGCGTGCGGCGTGCGCTGCGCGCACTGCCTGTCGCCGCGTGGCCCGATGCCGATGCCATCGCGCAACGCCTGAACGTGGCGCCCGCCACGCTGCGCCGGCGCTTGAGCCAGGAGGGCCACAGCTGCCAGTCGATCAAGGACGAGTTGCGCCGCGACCTTGCGATCGCGGCGCTTCAGGAGCCGGGCCGCTCGGTCGCCGACGTCGCGGCGGCGGTCGGGTTTGCAGAGCCGAGCGCGTTTCACCGGGCGTTCCGCAAATGGACCGGACAGCGCCCGACCGACTTCCGCGCGGCCCGCTCCCGCGGCAGCAAGCGATAGCCTCGATCCACCTTTCGGTTATCAAGATAGCGCCTATAATTTCAGGGATATCCCTAATACGAAAGGCCTTGCCATGAACTCCCTTCCGCGTGTAGCGCTCGGCATCGTTGCCGCAGCGTGCTGCTTCGCGTCGGCTGCGGCGGTGGCCCAACCGTACGATCCCTCCCAACCGCTCACTCGCGCCCAGGTCCGTGCGGATCTGGTTGAATGGCGGCAGGCGGGCTACGACCCGCTCGATTGGATCGACTATCCGGAAAACGCTCAACGTGCGGGCGCGATCGTCGCGCAGCGACGCGCGGCGCGTGGCGGATATGGCGCTCCCGCCGGTCAAATGACGCAGTAATCGCTTGATGGCAGTACGGCCGCAGTGAACCGGCACCGGGACACGCAACGCCCGGCGCCCGCGAGCCGTTGCGCCGATTTCCTGCCACCACGGGCGCATTCGCCGCCCTCGCCCCCGCTTGCTGACGCAACGCGCGCGCTGTTGTACGTGTTCCACGCTCACAACGGCTTTTCTGCGCTCGACAGACAATTGTTTACAATCGCGCCCGTAGCCACGCACCAAGGCAGGCGCGTGCATGGGCATGCCGACGACCTGCCGGCGCCCGCTACACGCAAGACACCACACCAACAAGCAGCGAACAACCCGCTCGACTCTCAAGGGCCCGATCTTCATGGACGCCATCAAACGCTATTTCGGTTTCGAAGAAGCAGGCACCAACCTGCGCACCGAACTGCTCGCCGGTTTCACCACTTTCCTCACGATGGCTTACATCATCTTCGTGAACCCGGCCATCCTCGGCGACGCCGGCATGCCGAAGGAAAGCGTATTCGTCGCCACCTGTCTCGTCGCGGCGCTCGCTTCGCTCGTCATGGGCCTCTACGCGAACTACCCCATCGCGCTCGCGCCCGGCATGGGCCTGAACGCGTATTTCGCCTATACGGTCGTGAAGGGCATGGGCTTCACCTGGCAAGCCGCGCTCGGCGCGGTGTTCATCTCCGGGTGCCTGTTCTTCATCGTCACGCTGCTGCGCGTGCGCGAAGCCATCGTCAATGGCATTCCGCATTCGATTCGCGTGTCGATCACCGCGGGTATCGGCCTCTTCCTCGCGATCATCTCGCTCAAGACTTCGGGCGTGGTGGTCGGCAGCCCGGCCACGCTCGTCGAACTCGGCAACCTGCACGATCCGCATACGATCCTCGCGATCATCGGCTTCTTTGCGATCGTCACACTCGACGTGCTGAAGGTGCGCGGCGCGATCCTGATCGGCATCGTGGGCGTCACGGTCTTGTCGTTCTTCTTCGGCGGCAACCAGTTCCACGGCATCTTCTCCCCGCCGCCTTCGATCGCGCCGACATTCGCGCAACTCGACATCAAGACCGCGCTTTCCACGGGCATCCTCAACGTCGTGCTCGTGTTCTTCCTCGTCGAACTGTTCGATGCGACCGGCACGCTGATGGGCGTCGCCAATCGCGCGGGCCTGCTCGTGCACGGCAAGATGCACCGCCTGAACCGCGCGCTGCTCGCCGATAGCACCGCGATTCTCGCGGGCTCGGTGCTCGGCACCTCGTCGACCACGGCGTATATCGAAAGCGCCTCGGGCGTGCAGGCGGGCGGCCGCACCGGCATGACCGCGCTGACGGTTGCCGTGCTGTTCCTCGCGTGCCTGTTCGTTGCGCCGCTCGCGGGCGTCGTGCCGGGCTACGCCACGGCGCCGGCGCTGCTGTACGTCTCGTGCCTGATGCTGCGCGAACTCGCCGATCTGCCCTGGGACGACGCGACCGAAGTCGTGCCCGCCGCCCTCACGGCGCTCGCCATGCCGTTCACCTACTCGATCGCCAATGGCGTGGCGTTCGGCTTCATCTCGTATGCGGGCCTGAAGCTCCTCACGGGCCGCGTGCGCGACGTGAAGCTGATCGTGTGGATCATCGCCGCCGTGTTCCTGTTCCGGTACTTCTATCTCGGCAACGCGTAAAACACAAAAGGGTGGCTGAGTGCCACCCTTTTTGCTTGTTCGGTCCGTTCGCCGGCAACTCGCCACTTTTTCGCCGCCGCCACCCCGCAGCATCAAACTTCCCGGCCGCGTAGCTGCCCCCGCGCGGGGCGTCCTCCTTATCATAGGGAACCATCGCCAGATTCCCCGCATAAAGGAGCCGCCACGTGGCAACGTACCCCGCCGCAACCGAACGCTATACGAAGCCCGCCATCTTCTTTCACTGGGCCATCTTCGTACTCGTCGCGCTCGCCTATCTCGCGATTGAGGTGCGCGGCCCCAAGGGCACGGACAGCCGCGCGTTCTGGAGCAACGTGCACTTCTGGGCGGGCACGCTCGTGCTCGCGCTCGCGGTGCTGCGCCTTGCGTGGCGTTTGTGGCGCGGCGCGCCCGCGGACATCGACTCGAACGCTTTGCTGTCGTTTCTCTCGCGCCTCGTGCATCTCGCGCTCTACCTGTTCATCTTCGTGCAGCCGCTCCTCGGCATTCTGATGATCAACACAGGCGGCCATCCGGTTACGCTCGCGGGACTCGATCTGCAGATCACACTCGTTGGCCCCGATCCGGCCGCACGCCAGTTCCTCAAGGACGCGCACGTGCTGATCGGCAATCTGTTCTACTGGGTGATCGGCCTGCACGCGCTCGCGGCCATCGCGCATCACGTCGTGTTCCGCGACAACACCCTGCGCCGCATGATCTAGTGGCGCACGCTAAACGAAGCCGCGCCCCGAGGGGCGCGGCAATCAATTCAGTTGAACGGAAGGCGCCCGCTTCTTGCGGGCGCTTTTGCGTCGCGCTTTTGCGTCGCGCTTTTGCGTCGCGCTTTTGCGTCGCGCTTTTGCGTCGCGCTTTTGCGTCGACTACGCGGTACCGTGCGCCTGCACGAAACGCACGTAGCCGCTGCGCAGCACAAGACACTGCGCACGTGTTTCGGAGAGCAATCGGCGCGCGCAAGCCTCGATGCGGTCGCGATGATGGTCGAACGCGCTGAGCATGTCTTCGGCACGCGGCGAGGCCGCTCCGAAGTGGTCTTCCAGCGCCGCCGCCGTGATCAGACACTCCACCCGCTCGCCATCGATCATCGCCGGAAACGCCAAAGTCAGGTCTGGGCCCGAGTATTCGGGCACCTCATTCGGAAACATGATCTGCATGGGAGTCGCCTTTGGTGGAGGGTGAAAAGGCCGCGCTCAACCTTCCCGGGCTGCCCCACGACATTGTCTGGGCACACCCCGATCCGGCATGCGCGGATCAACACCAACCCCCGCGAACCACGCGTTCGCGCAGGTTGATTGGATTCACTTTAGACGACTTCCCGCCGCCCGCAAGGTCGACGTTGTCACACGCCTGAAATAGCCAGCGTGGCCCTTGTTTGCACCTTGCTTTGCTCCCTGTTTTGCAAATGCAGCATTCGCAGCTGCCGTTGCGCGCACAAACATCCTCCTCCCGGCCCTGCGCCAACGCGCTGCGCCGGTTGCCGCATCGCACCATGCACGCCGCTCGGGCGCGTCAAGATTCGCGATGCCGGTGCTGATCGAGATGTTCGAGGTCTTTTGGGTGCAAGGTGAGCATCACCACGAACGCGACGATCCCAAGGGCCACGGTCAGCATTCCGGACAGCACGACGTTGTTCTCGTCGAAGATCAATCCATCGATCGCATACCCGAGGCCAAAGAGCGCAACGAACGTGGCAAGCACCGCCACCACGATCCTCAATTCGCCGTGCACCATGACGAACTCCGCTACGAAGCAGGCGGCGCGGTTGCCAACCGCAGTGGCCGGAAACGCCCGCCGCTGGGGACGCGACGCGAATGCGCCCTCACCTTCATCATGGCACTCACGCGAGGAAACTCAAGGCGCAGTTGCTTTGGCGCGCCGCCGCTTCTACCCGGCTGCAACCCGGATTGGCAGCCGCCGCAGATCCTGTACCATGAACTGCCCCAGAGGCGCCGCACGCGCAGCTGACGTGCATGTGTCATGCTGCGACGCAGCGTAGCGCCCAAAACGACTGGAGACACGAGTGACCCGACGCCCCGTCACGCCGCACGACGCGGCCCGCGCGGACGCCATCGCGCAGGCTCACGCGCGCTCGCGCGCACTCGGACTGCGCGCCACCGAAGCGCCCGAATTCGACGCACTAGCCGCCGCGGACCTGCGCGAGCTGATCGACACGAACCGCACGCTCTATCACCAGGCGCGTCCCGTGATGGACGCCTTGCACGCGCAGATCGTCGATACGCAGAGCATGGTGCTGCTCACCGACCGCAACGGTGTGATCCTCCACAGCTTTGCCGACAGCGACTTCGTCGAGAAAGCGCAGCGCGTGGCGCTGCGCCCCGGCGTGTCGTGGGCCGAGCAGCATCGCGGCACGAATGCGATCGGCACGGCGCTCGTCGAAGGCCAGCCGACCACGGTGCATGCGGGCGAGCACTTTCTGCGCGCCAATCACATCCTCACCTGCTCGTGCGCGCCAATTGCAGATCCATACGGGCGCACGCTCGGCGCGCTCGACGTGAGCGGCGAGTCGCGCGGCTTTCACAAGCACACGCTCGCACTCGTGCGCATGTCGGCGCAGATGATCGAGAACCATCTGTTCAACACCGAATTCGCCGATGCCATCCGGCTCCAGTTTCATGCGCGCGCGGAGTTCATTGGTACGCTGTACGAAGGATTGGCCGCCTTCTCAGCCGACGGCACGCTGCTGTGCGCCAACCGCAGCGCTCTGTTCCAGTTCGGCGCGCCGCTCGCCGAACTGCAGCAGCGCGAGTTCGCGGCGCTCTTCGGCCAGCCATTTGCGGCGTTCATGCAGCAGGTCATGCGCGCAAGCGGCGACCCGCTCACACTCGCGCTGCCAAGCGGCGTGCGCGTGATCGCGCGCGCCACGCCCGGCGCCGCCATGTCGGGCGTCGCGACGCTTGCGCGAAGCGCCGTGCCTGAAGTGTCCCGCGCGCCATTCGCACCTGCGCCCGCCCAGGCGAAAGCGCCCAACGCCGACACGACACCGCAGCCCACGCTCGCCGAACTCGATACGGGCGACGAGCGGCTCGCCGCAGCGCTGCAGCGCGTGGCGCGCGTGCGCGGACGCGACATCGCCGTGCTCGTGCTCGGGCGCACCGGCACCGGCAAGGAATGGCTCGCGCGGGCGCTGCATCGCGATTCGCCGCGCCGCGACGGGCCGTTTGTCGCGCTCAACTGCGCGGCGCTGCCCGACACGCTGATCGAAGCGGAACTGTTCGGCTACGAGGACGGCGCGTTCACGGGCGCGAAGCGCCGCGGCAGCGCCGGCAAGATCGCGCAGGCGCATGGCGGCACGCTCTTTCTCGACGAGATCGGCGACATGCCGCTCGCGCAACAGGTACGGCTCATGCGCGTGTTGCAGGAGCGCGCCGTCGTGCCGCTCGGCGGTACGCGTGCGGTGCCGGTGGATTTGCGCATCGTCTGCGCGACGCACCGCGATCTGCGCGCGATGATCGCCGAAGGGACATTCCGCGAGGATCTCTACTACCGCATCAACGGCCTCGTCGTCACGCTGCCGTCGCTGGCCGAGCGCACCGACCTCGACGCGCTCGTCGCCCGCATGCTCGAGATCGTGCGACGCGAGGTGCCGGGCGCGCCCATGCACCTCACGCCGGCTGTGCGGGCATGCTTTGCGCGCTGCCGCTGGCCGGGCAATCTGCGTCAGCTCGCCAGCACGCTGCGCACGGCGGCGATCATGGCCGAAGGCGAAGACGCCATCGACATGGAGCATCTGCCCGAAGACCTCATGCACGATTGCGACCCCGCGAGCGAATGCGCGCAGCCGTCCGGCGATGCCACGGCCGATTGCGAGGCGAGCGACACAGACCGCGAACCCGCGCGCCTGTCCGTCTGGCAGTCGAGGCTCATCGAAGAGACCCTCGCGCGCCATAGCGGCAATGTTTCGGCGGCGGCTCGCGAACTTGGGCTCGCGCGCAACACGGTCTATCGGCATTTGCGACAGCGCCGCTGAGCACACAGGTCAAACCGGCTGGAAGCGCTGCTTCTGGCCGCAGCGGCGCCAGGGTAAGCTTGGTGGATCGCAATACGCATCGCGCCCCATGGCCTCCGCTCAGGAAATCAACCGCTTCCGGCGCAATCTCGCCGACGAACTTGACAGCGCGGCCGTCTACGACACGCTTTCCGCGGTAGAGAAGGACGAAGAGCGCCGCCGCATCTTCGCCGAACTCGCTGCCTCCGAGCGCGAGCACGCGAGCGTCTGGCGCGACAAGCTCGCGGCTAACGGCGTCACACCCCGGCCGCACCGGCGCAGCGCAAAAACTCGCCTGCTGCAAGCGCTCACGCGCACCTTTGGTCCTTCGCTCGTGCTACCCACGGTCGCCGCCGCCGAATACGCCGACCGCGACCGCTACGCGCACGAACCCGGCGCCGAAACGCTTTCCGCGCAGGAACAGCAGCACGCCGCCATCGTGCAGGCGATCGTCGCAAAAAAGCGCGAACCGGAACACGGCCATGGCGAGACGATCGGCGCGGCCGAGTCGTGGCACAAGAGCGCGACGTCGGGCAACGACCTGCGTGCAGCGGTCCTCGGTGCGAACGACGGGCTCGTCTCGAACTTCTGCCTGATCATGGGTGTGGCGGGCGCGGGCAGCGCCAATCGCACGATCTTGCTCACGGGGCTCGCGGGCCTCGTGGCCGGCGCCTGCTCCATGGCGCTCGGCGAATGGCTCTCGGTGACCAACGCGCGCGAGCTGGCGCGCACGCAACTCGCGAAGGAAGCCGACGAGCTCGAACATACGCCCGACGCCGAGCGCCACGAGCTTGCGCTCATCTATGAGGCGAAGGGTGTCGAACCCGAAGAAGCACGCCGCGTGGCCGCCCAGATCATGCGCAACAAGGACGAGGCGCTCAATACGCTCGCGCGCGAGGAACTGGGCATCGACCCGAAGGAACTGGGCGGCAATCCGTGGTCGGCCGCCGCTGTATCGTTTTGCCTCTTTTCGCTCGGCGCGGCGTTTCCGACGGCCCCGTTCCTGTGGGCGCACGGCGTCACGGCCATCGCGCAGTCGGTCGCGCTGAGCGCGTGCGGGCTTGCCCTTGTCGGCGTGTTCACGTCGCTCTTCAACGGGCGCAGCGCAACGTTCTCGGCGCTGCGGCAGATCGTGATCGGGCTCGCCGCGGCGGCGTTCACCGCAGGCGCGGGGCGGCTGCTGGGGGTATCGATTTCATGAACGACACGAGCCACGAAGGCTTGCAGGACGGGCCGCCACGCGTGCCCGTCGTTCGCGTGGAGCCGCTCGGGCGCAGCTTCGAAGCGCCACCCGAACTGAGTTTGCTCGAAGCGGCGGCGTTCGAAGGCATCCGCCTGCCGCGCATGTGCCGCAACGGCACCTGCCGCGCCTGCCTGTGCCGCGTGGTGAGCGGCGAAGTGAGCTTCACGATCGAGTGGCCCGGATTGAGCCGCGAAGAAAAAGCCGAGGGCTATGTGCTGACCTGCGTGGCCGTCGCGCGCACGGATCTCGTGCTCGACGTGCCGGAGGCAGAAGAGATGTAGCGGCAGTGAACGGGGAGCGCAAATGCGAAGCGGCCCGCGAAGCAAACTCGCGGGCCGTTTTTTATCTGCTGACTGCCGACGGACTTACTGACCGCCGAAGTACACCGATTGCGGACCCGTGCGCGCCGCTTCCGACACATAGCGGGCACCCGCTGCCGACGACGTGCTCACGCCGCCGAACGAGCCATCGGTCTGTGCGACCGGCGCGGTTGCCTGGGCGGCCACTGCGCCCTGGTTGCGGCTCGTTTGCTGGAATTCGACGAGTTGCTCGCGCACTTGCTCCCGGGTCAGACCTTGATCGGCCTGGGCGAAAGCGGCCAGCGGAGCAGCGAGAGCTACGGTAAGCGCAACAGCCTTGAGAAGCGACTTCATGATCACAACCTCCGAAATTTTTTAACGTCGATGCGCAATGACGGTGCACATCGTGTCGTGCTCGGCCGGCTCGCTGCAATCGCCGCAACGGCTGGCTGTGAGTGGATTCTAGGCAAGCGGCCCCGCCGGATACAGACTGTTTCAGGCGAATTGGAATTACAGATTTCGCAATAATCGGTAAGGTTTTAGGGCCAGCTAGTCTGCGGCCTGCTCGGCCGATTGCACGCGCGTGGCGCAATACTTCTGAAGATTTCGAACCCGATTGTTGTCGCGAGGAGAACACTGAATTCGTCTTCTAAGTATTTACCCTGACCCTCAGCCCGCATACATTGTCGACATGGGCCGCGCCGATGCGATGGCTCCTCACAAAAGATATCGGAGGTCAGTCATGAAGTCGTTTCTTAAGGCAGCCGTGCTTGCCGCCATCGTCGCCGTGCCCGCTGCCGCATTCGCGCAGGCACAACCCGAGCAACAACCCGTGACCCGCGCCGAAGTTCGCGCCGATCTCGCGCAACTGCGCGCCGCCGGCTACGATCCGAGCGACTGGATGCATTACCCGGAAAACATTCAGGCTGCCGAAGCCAAGGTCGCGGCACAGCGCGCGACGGCGTACGGCCCTTCGACGAGCGGTACGTCGCAGTCGAGCCAGTAAGTTTCGCGGCAACCCCGGCTGTGACGCCGGGTTCCCGTGCAAAGCATCAGGCCCGCCCTCGTGAGAGTGGCGGGCCTGATGCGTTTTGAAAGCGGTTTCCTGCTCGGGGCGGATCATGGCGGCGCCCTGGAATCCGCCTGTGCGAGCGGCAAGCCTGCGTCACCGGCCGCCGCCCGGACCGCCGCCGCCGTGACCGCCACCGCCGCCGCCGTGGCCTCCGCCGCCATGGCCTCCGCCGGGGCCGCCTCCATGACCACCACCGGGCGGCGGGCCCCAGGGTGCACCGTGTCCGCCGCCGTGACCACCAGGACCACCCTGACCACCACCGTGCCAGCCACCGCCGCCGCCGTGATAATCGCGACCGCCGCCACCGCCCCAGACGCCGATATTGACGCTGCCATATGCCGGCGCATAGCCCGGCGCGTAGCCGCTGTAATACCCGGTGGAGTACGGCTGGCCATAGCCGCCGTAGCCGTAGTCGTAGCCGGGGGCAACCGCACACCCGGCAAGGAGCGCAATGGCCCCTGCTGTGAGAACGAACTTGAACATTGCTGATCCTCCTTTCTATTTGTAAGAAAGAAAAACCAGCATTAAGTTCTTATTGAATTGTGAGCATGGATTACCGTTGTAACCGGCAACGCGCCGCTGCGCGGCGCATAGGCGCTGAGTGCGAAATTTAGCCGCGGCGGCCGAGTGCGTCCTCTATTTTCCGGTCTGTCTTGTACTGGCTGAGCGAGTACACGGCCCAGATCGCAGCGGGAATCCAGCCGATCAACGTGATCTGCAGGATCAGGCAGACGATGCCCGCAATCGGACGCCCAATGGTGAAGAACAGGAGCCAGGGCAGGATCAGCGCAATCAGTAAACGCATTCGGCAAAACCTCTTAAGCGTGGAAAAAGACGAGTCTGGAAAGAATCAGTTGACGGGCGCAAAGCGCGGTACAAGCCCGCCTTCGTGCTCGACGAGTTCGAAGAACACCGTTGCGGGTCGCGTCCAGATCGTACCGTTCGCCGCGCGATACACGACCATCGTGACGGAAGGATCCGATTCGAGCGTCGCCTCGCATACCAGTTCGTAAATGCCACCCTTGTAGTGCCTGTAGCGCACCATCGTCTTCCCCTCTTAGAGTGCGCAAGCCGTCCCTGCGCGACCGTGCCAGTGTAACAAGGGAAAGCGGCGTACGGACCCGTGCCGCAGGCGCCGTCAAACGGCGCTCAGCGTGTATCACTTCGTGCGCCGCCGCGCCGCGCGCGCAGCGGTCGCATCGATCGCAGCGGGCGCTTCGCCGCAGATCAGCGCAACGCCCGCCACTGCCATGGCGCGCAGCGAGGCCCGCGAATCGCCGGCCCGCGCGCGCAGCGCCATGCTGTGCAATACCGCCGACGCGAGACGCGCAAGCATCGGCGCGCTGGCACTGGGCTGTAGCTCGCCTTGCGCGAGCGCTGCGCGCAGGCGCCGCTCGAAGGCCTTGTCGAATGTGCGCAAGCCCGCGGCAAGACGCTCGCGTACCGCGTCGTCGTTGACGGCTTCCACCGCCGCCGTGCCGATCAGCAGGCAGCCGCGCGCCGCGTCGTGCGCCGGCAAATACCAGCCGAGCGCGCCGTCGAATACGCGCATCAGCGCCTCGCGCAGCGGCAACGCGCTGTCGAGCGCGGACTCCATCGCCACGCGCCCCGCCTCCACGTAGCGCTCCATGGTTTGCAGATAGAGCGCGTGCTTGTCGCCGAACGCGCCATACAGGCTCGGCCGGTTCATGCCCGTCGCCTCGCTCAGGTCGTCGAGCGATGTGCCTGTGTAGCCATTGCGCCAGAACGTATCACGCACGCGGGCAAGCGCCTCCTCCGGATCGTAGGCGCGCGGGCGTCCACGCGGGCGGCTATCCTTTTTTGTACTGGATTGCATAGAAATATTGGATCGTCGATTTTTGTTCACTATAGTACAAAACTCACAGAACCCGAAAAAACCGCAAGGGAGGATGACGATGGATCTGTATTTCGCCCCGCTGGCGTGCTCGCTCGCCACGCGCATCGCGCTCTACGAGGCAGGCGCACAAGCACGCTACGTTCAGGTCGATACGCTCACGAAGCAGCTCGCCGAAGGCGGTGACTTCTTCGCCGTCAACCCACTCGGACAGGTGCCGGTGCTGCGCGAGGACGACGGCTGGACACTCACCGAAAACTCGGCAGTGCTGCCGTGGGTGGCCGACCGCTTTCCCGAGGCGCGGCTCGCCCCGCCAGCGGGCACACGCGAGCGCGCGCATCTGCATCACTGGCTGGGCTTTATCGGTACCGAGTTGCATAAGGCCGTGTTCGTGCCGCTGCTCGCCAAGGACGTGGACGAAGCCGTCAAGGACTATGCGCGCGGCAAGATCGCGCGCCGCTTCGACCTGCTCGCGCATCACCTCGAATCGCGCACGTTCCTGCTCGACGCCTTCAGCGTGGCGGACGCCTATCTCGTGACCGTGCTGAACTGGGCGCCGTACGTGGGCATCGATGTGTCGCAATGGCCGGCCATTGCGACCTATGCGCAACGCGTGCGCGAGCGGCCCGCCGTTGCGCGGGCTTTCGCGGAGGAGTATGAGATCTTCAAGCGCACGCGGCACTGAGGCGCGCTTGCCGGGCCTTTTTTGCCGCCCGGCAAGCGCTTTTTTTGGCGTGCATTTTTGTCGTGAGATAACGTTGCGGTTGCCACATTCGCCGGAGCCGCACAATGGCCACGCTCGAAGCGTTGCGCATCGTCCTCGACGACCCGCATACGCCCGAAATCATCCGCAATCACGTCATCGATTCATTGCAGTACGCGCTGCGCAATCACGGCCAGGTGTTCGCCGCGAAAGAGGTCGAATGGCTCGCCACATGGGACGACGCGCGCATTCCGCTCGCGGCTTCGAAGGAACTGCGCCGGCGCGTAGGCGGAGGCTGACGCTTACCCTGAAGGCTCAACCGTTTGCGAGATCGGCGAATACCGCCTTGAGATCGCGCCCGGCGCGCACGCGCGCCTGCTGCACCACCCGCTCTTCCAGCTCGGCCAGATGCGCGCGCATCGTGGCGAGCGCCGCTGCCAGGTCTCCCGCTTCGAGCGCTTCGATGATCTGTGCGTGCTCGTCGGGCGCACACATCGACGCCTTCGACGGATCGAACAACGCCTTGTAGAGTTCCGTTTTCGCGACCAGTTGCGCCAGCGCATCCACGAGCGCGGCGCCGCCCGCCTGCTCGGTCAGCAGCAGATGAAACCGCCCCGCGAGGCGCACCGCGTCGTCCACGCGTGCCTCGCGCAACGCCTTTTTCTCACTGCGCACATGGGCCGCGAGCTTGCGCCGCATCGCGGCGTCGAGCTTGCCGCACAAACTCACCATCACGCCCGCTTCGGCCACCTGGCGCGCGCGGTACACGGCGCGGATGTCGTCCTCCGAAGGCGACGGAACGAATGCGCCGCGATTGGGTTCGAGTACGAGCTTGCCCTCGTAGCCAAGGCGCGCCAACACCTTGCGCAGCGCGCCGCGCGTGCAGCCGAACGCCGCCGCGAGTTCGCGCTCCACCAGTTGCTGGCCCGGCGCGAGCTTGCCCTCCAGCAGCGCAGAAGAAATCGACGCGTAGACATGCGCTTCGACGTC
Source organism: Paraburkholderia sp. J8-2 (assembly GCF_905220195.1). Classification (NCBI taxonomy): domain Bacteria; kingdom Pseudomonadati; phylum Pseudomonadota; class Betaproteobacteria; order Burkholderiales; family Burkholderiaceae; genus Paraburkholderia; species Paraburkholderia sp. J8-2. Next base: position 1,185,110 of record NZ_CAJMZA010000001.1, on the reverse strand, counting down.
GGACGGTTCGTCGGTGTCGCGGGGCGAAGCGAGGCGGGAGGATTGGGCCATGAAAAACGCGCGCTATGTAGGTCAGGCAGCTGGGTCAGGTCGCATTGTAGCGAGCGGAATGACGCGGCGATACAGACCCGCTCCCATACTCGATCCCGCATGCCGGAGATAGCCGGCATCGGCCGATTGTTGACAATTTTTTTGTATAATGGTCAACCATACGGTAGTAAAAAGGTTGACCGCATTGAACCCTCAAAACCGCTCCATTCGCCCCCAGACGCCGTCCGGCGAGTCGGCCAGCGTGCTTGCGTGGTATGCCGCGATCGTCGCCATCGGCCTGAATCTGCGGCCGCTGCTCACCTCGATCAGCCCGCTCATGACAACCATTCGCCACGACACCGGCCTGAGCTTCTACGGCGCTTCGCTACTCACGAGCCTGCCCGTCGTCGCGATGGGGCTCGGTGCGTTCGGCGCCAGCCTGCTCGCGCGCCGGCTTGGCGAGACGCGCGGCGTCGCACTCGGGCTCGTGGCGATCGCCGCGGCATGCGCGGCCCGCGCGTTCGCCGCCAGCGGCGGCGCGCTCATGCTCACGGCGGCGGCAGCCGGTGCGGGCGTTGCGGCCATCCAGGCGCTGCTGCCCGCCGTCATGAAGCAACGCTTCGCCGCGCGGGTGCCGCTCGCAATGGGCCTGTTCTCGGCGTCGATCATGGGCGGCGGCGGGCTCGGCGCGAGCCTGAGCCCGCTCGTCGCGCGCATCAGCGGCTCGTGGCATGCGGGGCTCGCCGTGTGGTCTCTGCCCGCGCTGACCGCGCTCGCGACCTGGTGGACGCTGAACAGCGGGAGCGGCGGCGACCGCCGCGCACAGCAGGCCGCCGCTGCGCCCTCGCCGGAGCATGTCAAAGCGGCAATGGTGCCGGTCTGGCGCAAGCGCCGGGCGTGGACGCTCGGACTGCATTTCGGGCTCGTCAACGGCGGCTACACGAGTCTCGTCGCGTGGCTGCCCGCCTACTATCAGCAGCACGGCGCGAGCGTGGAAGCGAGCGGTTCGCTGCTCGCCGCGATGACCGTGTTCCAGGCCGCCAGCGCGCTGCTCCTGCCGCTTGCCGCAGCAGCGTTCACGGACCGGCGACCGTGGCTCGTTCTGGGGCTGTGCGCCCAACTGTTCGGCGTGATCGGCCTCGCCGCGTGGCCCGAGGCCGCGCCGCTGTTGTGGGTCGCGGCGGCCGGCGCGGGGCTCGGCGGCGTGTTCTCGGTCACGCTCGTCACCGCCCTCGACCATTCGGCCGACCATCGCGTGGCCGCGCGACTCGTTGCCTTCGTTCAGGGTCTGGGCTTCGTGATCGCCGCGCTCGCCCCCATCGTGGCCGGGCGCGTGCGCGACCTCACGGGCGGCTTTACGGGCGCGTGGATCATGCTCGCTGTATCGATCAGCGCAATGATCGTGCTCACGCTCGCGTTCTCGCCGCGCAGCTACGGGCGCTGGCTCGGCGCTCACGGCCCGGCCGCGCCTGCATCGACGGCGGACGGCGCAGTTGCCCAAAACCGGGCCGCACTCGACGCCTGAGCCGAGCGCACACCTCAGATTCAGCACCGGCACAAGCCCGCATGGGCGCCCCGCCGGGCTGCGGCGCGCCCATGCAACAGATCGCCCGCGGCACGTCGTGAAACGTTTGCATAAGCGCCTGTATGAATGTACAGTGCGTGGCAGCCGGCCGTTCGTGCCGCCCGGTCGCCGTACCGGCGCCGTACCAGTTTGCGCCGCCCCATCGCACCTTGCTGCATGGCGCGGCCCCGGCCTGTACATCGAAACGGAGAACACGACGTGCGATTCTTCATCACGGGGACCTTGCTGGGCGTCCTCGCGTCCACCGCGCTCGCCGGGGAACACTACATCGAGATCTGGAATCCGCCGGAAGCGCGCACGCCCTCGGCGCATGCGGCCAATGCCGGCAAGAAGGCGCATCACGGCACGAAGCACAAACTCGCCTCCGCCGACAAGCTCACCACACGCAAGGTCGCCGAACCGGCTGTGCGCGAGCCCGCGCCCACGCTGCCGGCCACGCCGGGTGCGCCCGCGCGCACCGCGCCTGGCAACGGAACCTTGCCGGAAATTCCGCCGCAAATCGGCCCCGACGGCAACGTGCTCACGGTTTGATCTGGCGCCCGGCCGTATTGAGCAGCACACCGAGCAGCACATAGCACGACATTCAGCGCGGCGCGAATCTGCCGCGATCCCGGCCTCGAACCCCTCGAAGCGCCACTCCTTCCCGACTCCAGAAAAAAAACAGCCCCGTCACCGGAGAAGTGCGGGGCCGAATCCCATGTCAAGGAGATGTCATGGAGGAGACGGGTTCATCTTAGCCATGGCCCGCCGCGCGTCCAACCAATGGTTTGGCATATGCATTTCGGGCGGCATGGCGCAGCGCAACGTAGCGCTGCCGGCATATGGTTAGAACAAAAAGTCGTTTCGCGCCGCGCGGCGCGCTCTCTAAGATGACCCTTTCCAGGTTTCGTGGCCGCGTTGCCCGATCACGCGCGAGCCAGGCCTCATCGCATTTGAGGGAGTCCCCTTGAGCCTTTCCGATTCGCAACGCCGCCCGCTCGTCGTGGGCATTGGCGGCACCACCCGCGCCGCTTCGTCGACCGAGCGCGCGCTTGCTTTCGCGCTGCGCGGCGCCGAAGAAGCCGGCGCGCGCACGCAATTGTTCGGCGGCACGTTCCTGCACACGCTGCCGCACTATGCGCCCGAAGACCCCACTCGCACCGACGCCCAGCTCGAGCTGATCGAAGCCGTGCGCGCCGCCGACGCCGTCATCATCGCGACGCCGGGCTATCACGGCGGCGTTTCCGGGCTCGTGAAGAACGCACTCGACACGCTCGAAGAACTGCGTGCCGACCATCGCCCGTACCTGGACGGCCGTGCCGTGGGCTGCATCGTCACGGCCTATGGCTGGCAGGCCGCGGGTTCCGTGCTGACCTCGCTGCGCTCGATCGTGCACGCGCTGCGCGGCTGGCCCACGCCGTTCGGCGCAGGCATCAACACGCTCGAGACGCGCTTCGAGAGTGCACAGCAGTGCTCCGACGCGAAGGTCGCCGAACAGCTCGCGACGGTCGGCCGTCAGGCGGCGCAGTTCGCGCTCGCGTTCGGCACTCAGGGCCAGCAAGCGGCGCCGGTTGCGAGCGCCGTGAACGGCGTTGGGAGCACACAGGCCGCCAACGCTGCGCGCACCGAAAAGCGCCTGAGCCTCGCTGTCTGAAGCACTAACTGAAACGCTAGCTGACGCACTAACCGGGCTCTGCGGCCTGCCCACCCGCGCGCCGCTGCGCGCGCGGGACGGGAAACGTTCCCTAACCCACATTGCGCATGTCGCGTGGCGCGCATCGCGTGCGCCATCCCACAGACTGCGCATTTCGTCCGGTCCACATTGAAGCCGGATTCACCCCTCGCCTCATCCGGATCATTCTGCTGACCGTCCCAGGCCGCACTTGATTTGCTTGCGACGAATGATTGGTTCCATCGACACGCGGCGGCTCGTACGCTGGTCCGTGTCGGCACAGCGAGTGGCTGCAAATACACGCGCCACCCAGGAAGAGAACCCGAGCAAATCAGCAGTCGATCAGCAGGAAGCGCGGCCATGAACACTCCACTACGCTACAAAGGCTACGTCGTCGCCCCCAGCGCGCAGCAACTCCCGAACGGCCTTTTCGCCGCCAATCTCACCATTGGCACGCAGCCGGGCGCGCAGTATTCGTTCGACGCACTCGATTACTTCTTCGAAGAAAGACACGCGCTCGCCTACGCCTGCCGCTGGGCGCGCATGTGGATCGACCAGCAGCGCCACTGCGCGTGAGCGCGCCTGCTTCCTTACGGTTGTGACAGAATAGGAGTCATACCCCGTTCAAATTTCGATGCCCATGTCCGAAACCCTGACGCATCCGGACGAAGGCGCAGCCTTCATCTCCGAGCAGGACGCCGCGTTGCGGCACTGGACTCACGCCACGCCAGGGCCCATCAAAATCGGATCGGACGAACACCGCAAGATGTTCTGCCGGATGCTGCTCGACACCCACGATCCTTATCGGCCCGCCGTGCTCGACTGGCCCAAGCTCGAACCCGACGCGCTCGGGAGGCTCACGTCGCTGCCGATCTGGGACATCGCGGTGCAAACCGAGGGCCGCGCCTCGATTCGCGTGAAGACTTACGCGCAAACCCTGAACGACCCGCTGCTGCGCGAAGCGATCGAAATGGACGCCGCCGAAGAGGCGCGCCACAAGGTCGTGCTCTCGCACCTCGTGCAGGCCTATGGCATCGAACTTGCGCCGGAACCCGCGTACCCGCCGCCCAAAAAAGCGGAATGGGCGTGGATGTTCACCGGCTATAGCGAGTGCATCGACAGCTTCTTCGCGTTCGGCCTGTTTCGCTCGGCGCAGCGCTCGGGCTTTTTTCCGGCAGACCTCGTCGAAACCTTCGAGCCCGTGATCCAGGAAGAGGCGCGTCATATCCTCTTCTTCGTGAACTGGGTGGCGTGGTATCGCAAGACCATGCCCTGGTGGCGCAGGCCGTGGCACTCCGTGCGCGTAGCCGCTATCTGGTTCATGCTGGTGTGGGAGCGGCTCGCTATCGCTCGAGGTATCGACGCCAGCGGCAACGCGCGCGACTCGAATTTCCTGCCCGCGAACCGCGAGGTGCTGGGCGACTCGCTCGAACCGCGCGAAATGATCGAACTCTGCCTCGAGGAAAACGACGCGCGCATGAGCGGCTACGACGCGCGCCTGTTGCGGCCAACGCTCGTGCCCACGCTCGCACGCTTCGCGCTACGCTTGCTGAAGAAGTAGCGCCACAACGTCTCACGCGCTGTGTGCATGGCCACATGGCCGCACGAGGAGAACGCCGCATGACCTGGACTGTCGACCAGCAACTGGAACTGAGCGCGACGCAAGCCGTCGAGGCCATCCACGCAGGACAACTGAAGGCCGCCGACTACGTCGCCACGTTGCTCGCGCGCGCACAAGCGCTCTCCAACCTCAACGCGTTCACCGTGCTCGACGTGGAAGGCGCGCTCGCCGCCGCACAACGTATCGACGCGCTAGCGCCAGGCGAGCGTGCGCGTCTGCCGCTTGCGGGGCTGCCCGTGGCCGTGAAGGACAACATCAATACGCGCGGTCTGCAAACCTCTGCGGGCACACCCGCGCTCGAAGGCTTCCTGCCCGCGCGTCACGCGCCTTCGGTGCAGCGCCTCGTCGACGCCGGCGCAATCGTGCTCGGCAAAGCCAACATGCACGAGCTTGCGTTCGGCATCACCAGCACGAATCTCGCGCCGCATGCCGGGCCCGTGCGCAACCCCTGGGATCCCGAACGAATTCCTGGCGGCTCGTCAGGCGGCACGGCGGCCGCCATCGCGGCGCGCATCGTGCCCGCGGGACTGGGCACTGACACGGGCGGCTCCACGCGCATTCCCGCCGCGCTGTGCGGCATCGTCGGTTTGCGCCCGAGCGTGGGCGACGGCGGCACGCAACGCCGCTATCACGACCCGCAAGCCGTTGTGCCGATCAGCCATACGCGCGACACGGTCGGGCCGATGGGACGCACCGTAGCCGATGTCGCGCTGCTCGACGCCGTGATCACGGGGCACGGTCCGCTCTCGCCTGCCGCCGTGCCGAATCTGCGTGTTGGCCTGCCCGCGCCGCTGTGGGAAGGCCTCGAAACCGCGCTCGAAGATGTGGCGCGCGTAGCGCTCGCGAAGCTCGAAGCTGCGGGCGTCACGCTCGTGCCTGTCGAAATGCGCGAACTGCTCGCGCTGAACGACCGCGTGAGCTACGCGATCGCGCTGCACGAGCCCATCGACGATCTCGCCGCGTGGCTCGTTGCGAACCACGCGCCCGCGCAAACCGTGGCCGAGGTCGCCGCGCGTATTGCGAGCCCCGACGTGCGCGCGGCCTACGACGCCGTGCTCGCCGACGCGCGCGGCGGCGACTACCACGGCGCGATGACCGTGTGGCGGCCGCGCCTGCAGCAGCTCTATGCACAGACCTTCTCCGCAAGCGGCCTCGACGCGCTGCTCTTTCCCACGACGCGGCTCGCCGCCGTGCCGATCGACGAGCTGAACGGTTCGTCTCGCGTGTCGATCGACGGCGCGGCGCCGATCGACGAACTGGAGGCGTACCTGCGCAACACCGATCCCGCGAGCAACGCCGGCATTCCGGGCCTCGCGCTCCCGGCGGGCCTAATCGACGCGCGCTTGCCAGTCGGTCTCGAACTCGACGGACCGGCTGGCGGCGACCGCAGGCTGCTCGCGATCGGTCTCGCGTTCGAAGCGATTCTGGGGACGCTGCCTGCGCCTGAAATTTGAGGCGACGACGCAACCTGGCGAGTTCGTCGTGGCCTTTGTGGCGTCGTTCCTCACGTGTTGGATCGCGAGGCACGTCGTATGAACACCGGATTCGTTGCGCAAAACTCAATGATCACGCTGCTCGTCGCCGCGAGCCTCGTGACTGTCACGGGCATTGCGCTACACTGCGCGCTGCGTCGCGCCGCGACGTGAGCAGGCTCGCACCGCGGCGCGTTTGATCGAATGAATCCAGACCCTTCGTGCCAATGCGATCCCTGCGCCTTGCCCCTTTCATACGGATGTCCCGCCTTGCCGCGGCCACGGCGGCAGTCGTTGCGCTCGCCGCCACGGGCGCCTGCGTACGCCTCTCCGCGGTCGACTCCAACGGTCTCTGGAAAGTCGTGGGCGGCCAGTGCGTGCCGAACATGCGCGACAAGGGCCAGCCCGGCCCCTGCACCACCGTCGACTTCCAGAAACGCTATGCCGTGCTCAAGGACATCGCAGGCCGCGCGCAATATCTCGTGATTCCCACTGACCGCGTGGCCGGCATCGAAAGCCCGGAGATTCTTTACGGCGGCGCGCCGGAGTACTGGGTAGGCGCATGGGGAGCCGGACGCTTTGTGGAAGCGAAACTCGGCATGCCGCTCGCCGGCAACCAGCTCGGCCTGGAGATCAACTCCTCGGAGCGCCGCACGCAGAATCAACTGCACATTCACGTCGATTGCATGCGCCCCGACATTACGAAAGCGCTCGCGCCGTACGGCGACATCGCGCCGGGCACATGGCGCTGGACGACGCTCGACGGCTCGCGCTACCGTGTTACGCGCGTGACGAGCCTCTCGGACCGTAACAACCCGTTCCGCGTAGTCGAGCGCGATCTCAGCCCGAAACAGACCATGGCCGTGCAGACGATACTCGTGACGGGCGCAGGCCCCGATGCGCAGCGCAACGGCTGGCTCGTCGTGAACAGCGGGCTCGATGTCGATGGCGGAACAGGAACGGCGGAAGGCCTGCTCGACCATTCGTGCAGTCTCGCGCATGAGAAAAGCGCCTCGCTGTAACACTTAGCCGGCGTCGTCCTCGCGCGCGACGCTCACTAACCAGCGCCGTATCACCTGCTCTTCTTCGGCCGTGAAGCCCGCGGCCATGCGCGCCTCCAGCTTCTTCACACGCGAGCGGCACTGCTTGAGCAGCGCCTCGCCCTCGTCGGTCACGTCGATCTGCTGAATGCGCCCATGCACCGCGTGCGGCCGACGCACGATTGCGCCGCCGCGTTCGAGATTCGCGACGATCACACTCACCGTTTGCGGCGTGAGCGCCGCGAGCCTCGCGAGATCGGCGCCCGAAATGCCGGGGTACGCGACCAGCAGCGTCAGCACGACGAACTGCGGCGGCGTAATGCCGATATCGTCGAGCGCGCGTTCCATGCGCAAACGGTGCGCCGCACCCGCCTGGCGCAGCAGGTAGCCGAAATAGCCCGCCTCGCCGCGCTTGCCCTCACCGACCTCCGGAATGGCGCTCACGGGCTCGCCCCTCTTCATAGCCGGCTCTTTCTTCGCAGTCTTGCGCATAATGTCAGAGTTCGAATATGATGTTCGTGCTCTGATATTAACTGCCAAACTTCGCGAGGTCCAGTCATGTCCAGCGCTTCCACCCGTATTGCTTATGAAGCTTTCGTGCGCGACGCCGCTCCCGTGGCCACCGCGCTCTCCGCCATGAGCAAGGCGGTCGATGCTTCCGGGCTCGAAAAGCCGCTCACCGAGTTGCTGAAAATCCGCGCCTCGCAAATCAACGGCTGTGCCTTCTGCATTCAGTATCACCTCAACATTGCGCGCGAAAATGCCGTGCCGCGCGTCAAGCTCGATCTCGTGGCCGCATGGCACGAGGCGCCGGCGTGCTTCAGCGAGCGCGAGCGCGCCGCGCTGGCCTACACCGAGGCGCTGAGCGCGAAGCTCCATGAAGGCGTGAGCGATGCACTTTACGAAGAAGTCGCGCGACAATTTCCCGGCGAACAGATGGCGTTCTTGACCGCCGCCGTGGCGAATATCAATGCGTGGAACCGCATTGCTGTGGCGCTGCGTTTTGCGCCGCCGGTGCGCGACGAAGCGGCCTGATTGCCGCCAAGGAAAGGAAAGGTAAGGATTGCGCGAGATTCTTACCAGAACTCTTTCCTCCAATTACAAAGCCGCCCCCTGCGGCGAAAGGCGACATACGATTGCGCCAACTGAGTGGCCTGACCAGCCATCTCGGTCGAGCATCGACCATATCGCACATTTACCGGGGGGTTAAACATGTCGATAAGCGCGTTATCCAACTCAAACTCGCTGTATTCCACCTGGGCGGCTTACCAGGCAGACGGACAAACCACAAGCACCAGCCAGACGCCGGTCATGCCCATGTCCTCGGACGCCTCGTCGGACTCTAACAACGTCAATCCGCTCGTTGCCGCCATCGCCTCGGCGCTCTCATCGCTCGGCTTCACGACCGACAGCACGGCCAGTGCTTCCGCTAGCACCAGCAGTTCAGATTCGTCGTCGAGCGCCACCGCTTCGACGTCGAGCACGTCGGCCACTTCGCCCGATGCACTGGCCGCCGCGCTTCAGCAATTCCTCGGCGCGCTGTTCCAGGCGGCCGCGCAACAAAGCGGCGCCACCGTGACGGGCACGGACGACAGCAGCGACAGCAGCACGGTTTCGTCGGCAAGCGCTGCGTCTGCGACGAGCGCGGCTTCGAGTTCTTCGAGTTCCAGCACGTCGTCCGCGTCGAGCGATACGAGCAGCGCAGCCGCGATGATGCCTCCGCTGCCGCCTCCGCCGCCCTCGTCGGCGGGCGGCTACGGTAACGATCTGGCCTCGGCGATCTCGAACCTTGCGCAGTCGCTTACTTCGGCTTCCTCGGCTTCGAGCAGCACGTCCTCCGATTCGAGCGCGTCAAGCAGCACATCGAGCGGCAGCAGTTCGGACAGCGAACTGACGTCCGACTTCCAGAACCTCTTGACGGCCATGGGCGCATCGTCGAGCAGTTCCACAAGCGACACGACGTCCGAGCTTCAGCAATTCCTCACGACGCTCGCCAGCAACCTGCAACAGCAGGGCTCGGGCGCCGCGAGCGGCCTGTTCGTGAGCACGACGGCCTGACCCAATCCGTCCACAAGCGCCCGCTTTTCAAGCGTTGGTACGTTTGTTTGCGCGCCGGTCCGCGAGGGCTCGGCGCGCTTTTTTCGTGTGGGCGTGTCAGGTGTGGGTGACGGGAAAGCTGAGCTGCACGAGCAGGCCGCCTTCGGGATGGTTCTCGACGTCGCAATGGCCGCCGCAGTCGCGCGCGAGCCGCGCGACGATGGCCAGCCCGAGACCGCAATGGCCTTCGCCGCCACGCGCTGCACTCAGACGTACGAACGGCCTCATGGCCGCCGGAATCCGCTCGGGCTCGATACCTGCGCCGTGATCGCGCACGCTTATCCGGCACGATCCGTTTTCGATCGCCGTCGAAATTTCGACCGGCGGTGCGCCATACTCAAGCGCGTTGTCGACCAGATTCGTGACGAGCCGGTCCAACGTCACCTGCGGCAGCTTGAACCGGGGGCCCGCGCGCAAATCGAGCACGAATAGCGGTCCGTTGCCGCCCTCGATTTCGTCAGGATTGCCAAACTGGCTTTGCAGAAAGCCATCGACGCTCAGCAGCCTGCCCGCGTCGGGCGACTGTTGCGCGAACTCCAGAAACTGCTGGACGATGTGGGTGAGCGAGTCGACGTCGCGCAGCATGCCATTGCGCTCCGACTCCTCGGCCATCAGCGTCGCACGCAGTTTCAGCCGGGTAAGCGGGGTCTTCAGATCATGCGCAATGCCGCTCAGCATCACCACGCGGTCGTCTTCGGCCTCGTTCACACAGCGCATCATGTCGTTGAACGACGTACTCACATCGCGCAGTTCGCGTGGCCCCTTGCCTTCGAGCGGCGCAATGCGCTCACCCGTGCCGAACCGGCGCGCCGCCTGCGCGAGACTCGCAAGCGGTTTCTGGATCTGCCAGGCAGCGAGGAAGGACAGCGTAAGCGCTGCCAGCAGCATCGAGATTCCTTCGATGACAAAGCGCGGCGGCGGCGGAATATCGACGGGCACGACGACCCAGGTCGTGCTGCCCGGAAAGCGTACCCATAGTTGCGGCGGCCGCCCATCGTCCACGGCGAACTGCGTGCCGGGCGGCAATTGCTCGCGTAGATGGCGCGTCAAGTCGACTAGCGGCCGGCGCGTCGGTTCGTGCAAGTGAACGTCCTTGGGCACGTTCCACACCGGCACGCGGTGCACGCGCAGCACGGCGCTCAGGTCGCCGTCCTTCGGCGGCTCGAGAGAGCCGCCAAGATGCACGGGTGGCGGCACTGTGCCGCCGCCGACGTGCTCCTCGCTGGCCACGCGCAGCGCGAGCAGCACGCCGCGGGCGAAACCGTCGACTTCATGGCGCGGCGGCTGGCGGGCAAGCAGCAAAAACCAACCAAGCTGCATGGAAAGCAAAACCGCCGTCGAGAGCAATGCCATGCGCCCGAACAGCGTATTCAACGGACTTCTCACTGAATTGCTGCGCCGTGCGCCTCCGAATAATTCGCGGGATCCGGCACGAATACATAGCCCTTGCCGCGCACCGTTTGAATGTGGCGCGGATTGGACGGATCGGCCTCGATCACGCGGCGCAGGCGCCAGATCGGCACGTCGAGGCTGCGTTCGTGAAACTCGCGCTCGTCGCGGTGCACGATATCGTGGATCAGCGTGCGCGAAAGCACTTTGTAGGGATGCGTGGCGAATACCTTCAGCAGCGCGAATTCGCTTTCCCGCAAGGGGATTTGCGTGTCGCCGCAGGAGAGCGTGCGCATCGTGAAATCGAGTTCGAAGTCGCCGAACCGGTAGCGCCGGCGCGCTTCCGGCGCGCTCGCGGTGGACGGGCCGCGCCGGCGCAGAATGTTCTGAATGCGCACGAGCAGTTCGTGCGGATCGAAAGGCTTTGGCAAATAGTCGTCCGCGCCCAGCGAAAGCCCGCGAATGCGATCGCTCACCGCGCCGCGCGCCGTAACGAAAATCACGGGAATGTCGTCGCCGGCCGCGCGCAGGGCGGCGATGGCCTCGAGGCCGTCGGTCTCGGGCATCATGATGTCCAGCACCACGATGGACGGACGTTCGCGCTCGAGGCGGCGCTGGAGGTGGACGCCGTCGTGCAGCACGGCCGTATCGAAGTTATGCGAGCGCAGAAAACGGCTCAGCAGGTCGCGCACGACGGGATCGTCGTCGACAATGAGGACGCTGGGGTTCATGCCGCGATTTTAAAGCAGCGGGGCGGGCGGAACCTTGCAACGTTTCTTACCTTTCCTTTCCTCGCATCACCTTTGAAAAAGGGCGGAATCATCGGGTTTCATCCAGATAGCATGAAACCCTGCAATGGAGCCTGCACGTTCGCACGGATCGTTCAATTCTCCTATGCAACCTGGCATGACTTCAGTGCGCGAGTTCCTGCACGCCCGGAGCCAGCTGGTTGAGCATCGGAACCGGTGCCCACGCACCCAGTTGCAACGCGCCAACGCGCTCACGCAGCCATGCGTCGAAGGTCTCGTGCAACTCCGCATGCCGCAGGGCGAAATCAACCGTCGCCTGAACATAGCCGAGCTTGGTGCCGCAGTCATAGCGCTTGCCAACGAACTCGTAGGCCAGCACCTGCTCCCCCTCGCGCATTGAATGGATGGCGGGCGTGAGTTGAATCTCGCCATTCAAGTCGGGCTTCACCGAACGCAAATGCGCGAAGATGCTTGGCATGAGCACATAGCGTCCGGCAACGCCGAAGCTCGACGGCGCCAGTTCGGGCGAAGGCTTCTCGATGATGCGGCTGACGCTGATCACGCGTTCGTCCCAATGGCGGCCATCGATCACGCCGTGCGTCGTGGACTCTCGCGAATCGAATTCCTCGACGGCGAGAACCGAGGAATCGTAGTGGCTGAATATATGCACCATCTGCGCGAGAACCGGGGGCGTTCCATCGAGCAGATCGTCAGCGAGCACGATTGCAAACGGCTCGTCGCCAATGAGCTTTTCTGCGCAGAGTATGGCGTGGCCAAGCCCAAGCGGCTCGGCTTGCCGAACGTAGATGCACTCGACGTTGGCCGGCTTGATGTCCTGCACGAGCTCGACGAGATTCTGCTTGCCTCGCGCCCTCAGCCGATGTTCGACCTCGTAGGACTTGTCGAAATGATCCTCGATGACACGCTTACCGCGGCCCGTGACGAATATCAGTTCCGTAATGCCTGCGGCTATTGCTTCTTCAACAGCGTATTGAATGAGCGGTTTGTCGATAACGGGCAGCATTTCCTTCGGGCTCGCCTTCGTTGCCGGCAGAAAGCTCATATCGATTCCCGCCACCGGGAACACAGCTTTACGAACACCAAGCATGATGACCTCACCTGTCTGGTAGAGCGGTGGTATGGCCATGGTGGGTTGCAGAAGATTTGCACTCCGACCCCGCATCTCCCCGAGTGGGGAGTTGGCTCGGCAGCAGGCGTCCCAGGGTTCGACCTGAAAGGTCTGCCGAAAAGCCTGCACACATGATCGCACTGTTTTCCTGAAAAATGCGCGCTCGAAAACGCGGCCACGCCCTGCACGCCAAAGTTCGCGATTCACTGCAGCGCCGCTATTACATGGCATGTAATTGGCGCGGCGCGCCGTCGCTTCTACTCTTCGGCTGTCGCGTCGCCAATCGGGTGACGCCCAACACCCAGGAGTCAGCATGTCCACCTATCCTCAACACACGATCGAGTCCGCACCCGCGCAATCGCAGCCCGTGCTCCAGCAACTGCAGCAGACGTTCGGCATGATCCCGAACGTCGCGGCGAAGATGGCCACCTCGCCGGTGCTGATCGGCGGCTTTTTCAGCGTGTTCCAGCGTGTCCACTCGAGCAGCCTGAGCGAGCCGCAGATCCAGACACTGCTGCTCACCAATGCGGTCACGAATGCAGCCGAATGGCCCGTTGCGTTTCACACGGCGCTAGCCTTGAAGGAAGGCGTCAGTCGCGCCGACGTCGAAGCGATGCGCCACGGCCGCCCGCCGGCCGACGCGCAACTCGCTGCCTTGTCGACGCTTGCGCGCACGCTGATCGAAAAGCGCGGCCGTATCTCCGGCGAAGACCAGCAGCGCTTTCTCGATGCAGGGTTCAGCGCCGAGCAGACGCTGGAGGTCATCGCGGTGGTCGCCGCTTCGGCCATCACGAACTACGTCGCGAGCGTGACACACCCGGCGCTCGAAGCGCAGTTCGAGCCATTTGCCTGGCGTGCGAACGCGGCGTGAGTCCGCTATCGTGGTTCACTTCAACTACGGAGAACTGATGAACGCCACGCGAGCCGTCCCACACGCGACGCAAAGCGAACTCGGCACCCTGCTGCGCTATTGGCGGGATGTGCGTGGCGTGAGTCAACTCGATCTGTCACTGGATGCGGGAATCTCCCAGCGGCAGATCAGCTTTATCGAAAGCGGGCGCAGCGTGCCGGGCCGTGACACGCTGCTTGTCCTGGCACAGACACTCGACGTGCCGCTGCGCGAGCGCAACGCCCTGCTGCTCGCCGCCGGCTACGCGCCCGTTTATTCGGAAGCGCCCTGGAACGCACAGGAAATGCAGCACGTCGTGCGGGCGTTGGAGCGCGTGATTCGCCAGCACGATCCGTTTCCGGCCATCGTCATGGACCGGCACTGGAACGTGCTGATGACCAACGACGCCGCGCCGCGCTTCTTCGGCCACTTCATCGATATGGCGGTGCGCACGGGCCGGCGCAACATGTTGCATTTGATGTTCGATCCTCAGGGCCTACGCCCCTTCCTTGCCGACTGGGAGAACGTTTCGCGAAGCCTGTTGCAACGGGTATATCGCGAAGCGGTTGGCCGCGTGATCGACGACGAAACCCGTATGCTTCTCGATGAATTGCTTGCATATCCCGGCGTGCCGGGCGACTGGAAAGCGCATCACGGATCGAGCAGCACGCCTGGCATGCCAGTCATTCCACTGAGTTTCATCAGCAACGGCAACGTGCTTCGCTATTTTTCGATGGTGACAAGCGTAGGCGCGCCGCAAAACGTCGCCGCTCAGGAATTGCGCCTTGAATGCATGTTCCCAGCCGACGACGACACCGAAGCGCGGCATCGGGAACTGCTTGCGGCGCATGCGAAGCAACGCTGAGCGGTTCCTGGCCGCAAGCGAAAAAAAGGGCGCTCCGTCATAACAGAGCGCCCCAGGGTAAAACTCTCACGTCGTTCTCCGGCTACAGGGAAACCGGAAAGAACTCATTGGCCCAGCCAGTCAACTCTCATCAAGCGTCGTCAAGCGGCTTCGAGCACGAGCAATTGCGCACCGTCCGCCACCTGGTCGCCTACGCCGTACAAAACTTCGGTTACCTTACCAGCCGCCGGTGCGCCGATCGTGTGCTCCATTTTCATCGCTTCCATGACGATGAGCGGCGTGCCTTTTTCGACCACGGCGCCCGGCTCCACCAGCACGGCGATCACCTTGCCCGGCATGGGCGCGGTCAGGCGGCCCTCCCCGTGCTCCGCGTCGGCGGCGTGCGCGAGCAGGTTCTGCCACTCGAACGCCATTGCCGTGCCGAGGCAGAACACATGAAACACGTCGCCGTCTATGAATACGCGACCCTTTACGTGCCTGTCGCCGATGGTCGCGCCGTATTCGTCCGCGCCGTCGCCGCGCCACCATGTGTAACGCGCCGCGTGGCCCGCATAGGCGAGCGTCTGTTCGCTGCCGTCATGCGTATGCGCCACGGCGAACGCCGTGTCGCTTTCGACGTCGCGCCAAGCAAGCGATTGCGAAAAGCCGCTATTCAAGCGCCAATGCGAAAGCGACTGCCACGGCGACGTGCCCGTCGTCAGCCCACCCTCGCGGCCAAGCAGCGCCGCGCACGCGAGCGCAAGCGCTTCGCGAACCGGCTTCTGCTGCGGCGAGAACAAGGCGTCGTGGTTGCGCTCGATCAGGCCCGTGTCGAGATCGGCGCTCGCAAACGGCTCACAGGTCACGAGCCGGTGCAGAAACTCGACGTTCGTATGCGGCCCCACCACCTCGCACGCTTCGAGCGCGCGTTTCATGCGCGCCAGCGCGTCGTCACGCGTCGCGCCGTGCACGATCAGCTTGGCGATCATCGGATCGTAGAACGGCGTAATGGTGTCGCCCTCACGCACGCCGCTGTCGATGCGCACGCTCGCGCGCTGACCCGCGTCGCCGAGCCGGAACTCAACGCCCTCGGGCATGCGCAGATGCTTGAGCGTGCCTGTGGAGGGCAGGAAGCCGCGCGCCGGGTTTTCCGCGTAAATGCGCGCTTCGAGTGCATGGCCCGTGATCGAAAGCTGCGACTGCCCGAGCGGCAGCGGCTCGCCCGCGGCCACGCGCAATTGCCATTCGACGAGGTCGAGGCCCGTGATCATTTCCGTCACGGGGTGCTCGACCTGCAGGCGCGTGTTCATCTCCATGAAGTAGAAGTCGGCGCCCGTCATGATGAATTCGACTGTGCCCGCACCCTCGTAATGGACCGCACGCGCCGCGGCCACGGCCGCCTCGCCCATGGCGCGGCGCACGCTGTCGGCCAGGCCCGGCGCGGGCGCCTCTTCGAGCACTTTCTGGTGACGGCGCTGCACCGAGCAGTCGCGATCGAACAGGTAGACCGCGCCGCCGTGCTTGTCGGCGAACACTTGTACTTCAACGTGGCGCGGCCGCGTGAGGTACTTCTCGATCAACACGCGATCGTTGCCGAAGCTGCTTGCCGCCTCGCGCTTGCACGAAGCGAGCGCCGCCGCGAAATCTTCGCTGCGCTCGACCACGCGCATGCCCTTGCCGCCGCCGCCCGCGCTTGCTTTGAGCAGCACGGGGTAGCCCATTGCATCCGCCTCGCGCTGCAGGAGCGCGGGGTCCTGGTCGTCGCCGTGATAGCCCGGCACGAGCGGCACGGCCGCCGCATGCATCAGCGCCTTCGCGGCCGCCTTCGAGCCCATGGCGGCGATTGCCTCGACCGGCGGCCCGATAAAGGCGATGCCCGCTGCTTCGCATGCGCGGGCAAAGTCTTCGTTCTCCGAAAGAAAGCCATAGCCGGGGTGAATGGCCTGAGCGCCCGTGGCGCGTGCGGCTTCGATAATGCGCTCAAAGCGCAGATAGCTTTGCGCGGCGGCCGCTTCGCCGATATGCACGGCTTCGTCGCAGGCCGCGACGTGCTTGGCGTTCGCGTCGGCGTCCGAGTACACGGCCACGCTCTTCACGCCGAGCCGCCTGCACGTAGCCGCAACCCGGCATGCGATCTCGCCGCGGTTGGCGATCAGGATTTTGTTGAACATGTGCTGTCCTCGCTTCGTTTCCTGCTTCTTGCCTTATTGATCGCGCCAGCGCGGCGTGCGCTTTTCAAGGAACGACGAGACGCCGTCGCGCCCCTCCTCGCTCGCGCGAATACGCGCGATACGAACGGCGGTGTCTTCGATCAACGCGTTGTCGATCGTTTGGCCCGCGACGTCCTGCACGAGCTGCTTGCACTCGCGCACGGCGTTCGGGCTGTTCGTGCAAAGCGTTTCGGTAATGCGTTGCACGGTCGCGTCGAGTGCTTGCGCACTCACGGCTTCGCTCACGAGGCCAAGCCGCTGCGCGGTGGCGCAGTCGAAGGCTTCGGCGGTGACGAAGTAGCGGCGCGATGCCTGCTCGCCAAGCGCGCGGATCACGTAAGGCGCGATCGTGGCGGGCATGAGGCCGAGGCGCGCTTCGGAAAGGCAGAAGTGTGCGGTTTCCACGGCTACGACGATATCCGCCGCGCAAACGAGACCCATGCCGCCCGCATAGGCGTCGCCATGCACGCGTGCGACGACCGGCTTCGGGCAGCGATAGACCGCCGAGAGCATTTGCGCGAGACGCATGGCGTCGGCGCGATTCTCCTCGTCGGAATAGCCGGCCATCTTGCGCATCCAGTTCAGGTCCGCGCCTGCGCAAAAGGCCTTGCCATTGCCGGCGAGCACGATCGCGCGCACGTTGTCGTGAGCGCCGAGCGCCGTGAATGCCGCCGTGACGTCCGCGATCATCGTCTCGTTGAACGCGTTACGCACGTCCGGGCGATTGAGCGTGACAGTCGCCACGTGCCCGACGATGTCTACGGTGAGCGTTTCGTATTGCATGGTTCTCGTCCTCAATGCATCACATGCGAAACACGCCGAAGCGCGTCTCTTCGATCGGCGCATTCATCGTGGCGGAAAGGCCGAGGCCGAGCACGTCGCGCGTTTGCGCCGGGTCGATCACGCCGTCGTCCCAAAGGCGTGCGCTCGCGTAGTACGGATGGCCCTGCACCTCGTATTGATCGCGAATCGGCTGCTTGAATGCATTTTCTTCTTCGGCGCTCCACGTGCCGCCCTTCGCTTCGATGCCGTCGCGGCGCACCGTGGCGAGCACGGATGCGGCCTGCTCGCCGCCCATCACCGAAATGCGCGCGTTCGGCCACATCCACAGGAAACGCGGCGAATACGCGCGGCCGCACATGCCGTAATTGCCTGCGCCGAACGAGCCGCCAATGATGACCGTGAATTTCGGCACCTTGGCCGTGGCCACCGCCGTCACCATCTTCGCGCCGTTGCGCGCAATACCTTCGTTCTCGTACTTGCGGCCCACCATGAAGCCCGTGATGTTCTGCAGGAACACGAGCGGAATCTTGCGCTGGCAGCACAGCTCAATGAAGTGCGTGCCCTTCAGCGCCGATTCGGAGAACAGAATGCCGTTGTTCGCGATGATGCCGACCGGGTGGCCCCAGATGTGCGCGAAGCCGGTCACGAGCGTGGTGCCGTAGCGTGCCTTGAACTCGTCGAAAGCCGAGTCGTCGACGATGCGGGCGATCACCTCGCGCACGTCGAACGGCTTGCGCGTATCGACGGGAATCACGCCGTAGAGGCTTTTCGCGTCGAAGCGCGGCGGCAGCGGTTCGCGCAGCACAACAGGCGGCGTTTTCGTGCGGTTCAGATTGCCGACGATCGAACGCGCAATCGCCAGCGCGTGGGCGTCGTTCTGCGCGAGATGGTCGACCACGCCGGAAAGACGCGTATGGACGTCGCCGCCGCCCAGGTCCTCGGCGCTCACTTCCTCGCCCGTCGCCGCCTTTACGAGCGGCGGGCCGCCAAGGAAAATCGTGCCCTGGTTCTTCACGATGATCGACTCGTCGCTCATGGCCGGCACATAGGCGCCGCCAGCCGTGCACGAGCCCATCACCACGGCGATCTGCGGAATACCCTGCGAAGACAGATTCGCCTGGTTGTAGAAAATGCGGCCGAAGTGATCGCGGTCCGGGAACACCTCGTCCTGGTTCGGCAGGTTGGCGCCGCCCGAATCGACGAGATACACGCACGGCAGGTTGTTTTCCTGCGCGATTTCCTGTGCGCGCACGTGCTTCTTCACGGTGACCGGATAGTACGTGCCGCCCTTCACCGTGGCGTCGTTGCAAACGATCACGCACTCCTGGCCGGCAATGCGGCCAATGCCCGTGATGATGCCCGCGCCCGGCGCGTCGTCGTTGTACATGCCGTAAGCCGCGAGTTGCGAGAACTCCAGAAACGGCGTGCCCGGATCGAGCAGTTGCGCAATGCGATCGCGCGGCAGCAGTTTGCCGCGCGAGAGGTGCTTGTCGCGCGCGGCCTCGCCGCCGCCGAGCGAAAGCTTCTGGATCTTCTCGCGCAGGTCCGCGACGAGCGCTTCGAGTGCCGCGGTATTGGCCTTGAAGTCTTCCGAGCGCGGATTGAGCTTCGATTCGATGACCGGCATCCCGTCCTCCCTTGATTAACCTGAGTTGCCTGGGATTACATCGTTTCCGCGAACAGCTCGCGGCCGATCAACATGCGGCGAATCTCGCTCGTGCCCGCGCCGATTTCGTAGAGCTTCGCGTCGCGCCAGAGACGCCCCACCGGATACTCGTTGATATAACCATTGCCGCCGAGAATCTGAATGGCTTCGCCCGCCATCCACGTGGCCTTTTCCGCCGTGTAGAGAATCACACCCGCGCAGTCCTTGCGCACCTGGCGCACGTGGTCCTTGCCGAGCGTGTCGAGCTGGCGGCCCACTGCGTAGAGATATGCGCGGCACGCCTGGTACGTCGTGTAGAGATCGGCAACCTTGCCCTGAATGAGCTGGAATTCGCCGATGGCCTGGCCGAACTGCTTGCGGTCGTGGATGTACGGCACCACGGCGTCCATGACCGCGGCCATGATGCCCGTGGGGCCGCCCGCAAGCACGGCGCGCTCGTAGTCGAGGCCGCTCATCAGCACCTTCACGCCACCGTTGAGCTGGCCCAGGATGTTCTCTTCGGGCACTTCCACGTCCTGGAACACTAGTTCGCCCGTATGCGAGCCGCGCATGCCGAGCTTGTCGAGCTTCTGCGCAACCGAAAAGCCCTTCATGCCTTTCTCGACGATGAACGCCGTAATGCCGCGCGACCCTGCTTCGGGGTCGGTTTTCGCATAGACCACCAGCGTGTCGCAATCCGGGCCGTTGGTGATCCACATCTTCGTGCCGTTGAGCACGTAGCGGTCGCCCTTCTTTTCCGCGCGCAGCTTCATGCTCACGACGTCCGAACCCGCGTTCGGCTCGCTCATGGCGAGCGCGCCGATGTGTTCGCCCGAAACGAGCTTCGGCAGGTACTTGCGCTTTTGCGCCTCGGTGCCGTTGCGATGAATCTGGTTCACGCACAGGTTCGAATGCGCACCGTATGACAGGCCGACCGAGGCGGACGCGCGCGAGATTTCCTCCATCGCGACCATGTGAGCCGTGTAGCCCATGTTCGCGCCGCCGTATTCCTCCGAAACCGTCATGCCGAGCACGCCCAGGTCGCCGAACTTGCGCCAGAGGTCCATCGGGAACTGGTCGGTGCGGTCGATTTCGCCCGCGCGCGGCGCGATTTCCTTCGCCGCAAAGCCGGCGATGCTGTCGCGCAGCATTTCGACTTCTTCGCCAAGCGGGAACTGCAAACCGGGTACGTTGCTCATGTGTGTCTCCAGAGAATCTCGGTCCGGGCGGTGCTTCGCCCCATGGACGCCCATTTCACGCCACATTTACGTTAACGTCAATAGGTATTTCTGAGTGACGCTCAAGTTGTCATGCAGATGAAATTTCCTTGTCTGGCGGCGATTCTTTCGTAGATAATGAATTCCACCCTGACGTAAATTGAATCAAGCTCAACATGGAAGCCGTTGCCCAGAAAGCCGTCCTGCCCGCCTCGCGCCGCCAGCCGGCGGGCCGCAAGTCGCAGCAGCGCGTGCGGGAAATCCTGCAAGCGGGTCGCGAGGTGTTCTCGGAAAAAGGGTACGCGCGCGCCACCACGGCCGAGATCGCCCAGCGACTCGGTGTGTCCGAGGCAACGGTGTTCAGCTACTTTCGGGGCAAACGGGAGTTGTGCGCGCGCGTGATCGGCGACTGGTATGACGAATCGATCGCCGCGATCGAAGGCGGCCTGCCGCGCGACGGCACCGTGCGCCAGCAGTTTGCATTCATCGTGCGCATGCATCTGCAGTTGATGCTGGAGAGCGGCACCGGCATCTGCGAACTGGTGCTCTCGGAAGGCCGCACGCGCCACCACGATCTGAGCGACGCGCTCACGGAAATGCAGCGCCGCTACACGGCGCCGCTCATGCGGGTGCTCGCGCGCGGCCAGGAAAACGGCCAGATCCGCAACGACCTGCCGCTGCGGCTGCTGCGTTCGCTGGTGTTCGGGCCCATGGAGCACGTGCTGTGGGACGCGACGCTCGCCAACCGCCGCACGGACATCGACGCCACGGCCGACCGGCTCGTGGATGCGCTCTGGTCGGCCCTGCAGCCGCCCAACCTCGAACTCGCCGCGCTAGCGCAATTCAGCCAGGACGTGGGTGAAGCGGTGCGCCGGCTCGAGCGCGAACGCGCCGCGCGCTAGCCGGCGCGCCGCTTCGCACACTGGTTGGCCAGCCATCAAACCGCCGCTTCCTCGGCCACGCGCGCGCATAGCGAAGCGGGGTCGAGCAGCATCAGCGTGCCCTTGCCCGGCAGTTCCACGGCTTCGCGCATGTCGTTGCGCACGCACGCGCCTTCGCTGCGCGTGAACGACTGCGGCAACGCGAGCTGGGCCGAACCGGTCAGCGTCACGATATCTTCGACCGAATCGACAAGCAGTCCGTATTTTTCACGCTCGTATTCGACAATCAGCACCTTCGCGCGCGCGAGATCCTCATACGGCGGCATGCCGTACATCGCGCGCACGTCGATCACGGTCACGAGCACGCCGCGCAGGTTGAGCATGCCGCGCACGACGCCGGGCAGCCCCGGCGTATGCACGATGTCGTCGCGATAGTCGATTACCTCGCGTAACTGGGCGATGCGCACGCCGATCAACTGGCCGATGCGGAACGTAACGAGCGTCTGCCGCGTGCCTGCACCGCGCTTTTGCGCCGCCTGCGTCAGAGCGTTGCGATACAGATCGCGATGACCCGCCGCGAGCGCCACGACACGCTCGTTGGCAAACAGCGCGTCGGCGTTCATGAGCAGCACGCCCGCGCCATCTTCTTCGGCCGCCAGATAACCCGCGAACAGCGAGCGCTGCGCATTGCCGCCGTAAGCCGGCATGGGCAGCAGGTCTTCTTCGCGGTACGCAACGATGCTCGCCACTTCGTCCACCAGCATGCCGAAATGCAGGTCGTTGCGATGAAGCACGACAATGCGCCGCTCGTCCACACGCGCCTCGTCGCCGCTCGCGCGCGCGAAGCCCAGCAGCGCGCTGAAATCGAGCACGGGAATCGTCGCGCCGCGCAGGTTCAGCATGCCGATGCATACCTCGTTGGCGAGCGGCGACTGCTGCAAGGCCGGCACGCGGATAATTTCCTGGATCGCGTCCATCGGCAGCGCGAGCGCCGTGGCGCCCACCTTGAACGATACGTTCTGGCGGCGTTGCCCCTGGTGCGCCCGCCGCTCGGCCGCGCGCGGCGCCGTTTGCGCGAGCTGCGGCATGTCGCGCAAACTGAGCAGCACCGCGGGCGCGAGCACCTGCAGAATGCGCTCGCCGCCGTCGAGCTTGAGCACCGCGCCAATCGCCATGGGCGGGCTGCCCTCGGGCACGTCGAGCGTGATGACCTGCTCGCGCGGCACACGCAAAATTTCGCCCGTCGCGTCAAACAGCAGCCCTACGCGTACGCCGCCGGATTCGACAATGGCGACCTTGCGCGCCGCGCTCGTGCTCTCGGCGTTCAAACGCAGCAGCTGCCGCAGATCGACCACGGGAATCAGCGTGCCGCGCAGGTTGAAAAGCCCGAGCAAATACGACGGTGCAAGCGGGATCGCTGTGAGCGTCTCGGGCGGATTGACGACCTCCTGCAAGGCGGACACCGGCAGCGCCAGTTCGGTGCCCGCCAGATGGAACGAGCCGTACAGTTCCACGTTCGGGCCGGCTGCAAGCGTGCGTAGACTCATCGAGTGACTCCTTGTTCCGGCAACTGCGAGGGCATCGCAGAGGACTTCGGCTCGAGTGAGCGCGAGAAGTGGCGCACAGCATAGTGATGCTGCTCGCAGTCGATGCTCAGCTGGCGACCGCACTCGCCGCCCACGTCGACATGCACGAGTTTCAGCCGCGCGTCGGCCAGCATCTGGCGCGCAATACGAACGTTTAGCTCTCCGATCGGTTCGTGAATTGTCGTGCGATGGTGCATCATGTTCGCGCCCCCCGCGAGCACAGCCTCGATATCGCCTTCGCGGGCCTCGTGGGCGTGCATCATGGCGAGCAGTTTCGGCAACGCTTCGATCACGTACTTCGCGCCATTGCCGGCCTGCGGAGCACCGGCGACCCGTGCGCCTCCCGTGGGCTCGGGCAACAGACAATGGGCTAACCCGTATGTCGCGCGCGAGCGCCACAGAAGCCCGATGCCCACGCACGACCCCAGCGTCGCGCGCAGGATTTTCCCTTCCTCGCCGCTGCTCACGGCGATTTCACACATTCGCACCTGCACGTCACGCTGGATGCTCATGTTCACGTACCTCATTGCGATAGATGAGCGGCTGTTCGAAGACGAATCCCGCTGCGACGCGGCTCAGCGATTCGGACTCGCCCACGATCAGCACGGCGCCCGGCCGCATCGCCCGCCGCACGTTGGCGAGCACGGCCTTCTGGCCTTCGAGATCGAAATAGATCAGGACATTGCGCAACAGGACCAGATCGAACTGGCCGAGATCGCGCGGCACGTCGTAGAGGTTGTGACGGCGAAAGCTCACGTGCGTGCGCAAGGGCTCGTTCACGCTGATGCCCGCCGCGTCGCTGCGGAAATACCGCTGCACGAGTTCCGGCCGCTGCTGGCGCAGGCTCTCCATGCTGCGGCCGGCATAGTGTCCGGCGCGTGCACTCGCAAGAATGCCGTCGGAGATATCGGTGCCGACGATCGCATAGCGTAGCGAGGGATGCAGCAAGCGCAACTCCTCGCAGAGCATGGCCGTTGTCCACGCCTCCTCGCCACTCGACGCTGCAGCCGACCAGACGCGCAAGGGCTCGCCCTTGCGCTGTGCTGCCCATCGCGGCAGGAATTCGCCCGCCAGATACTCCCAGATGCGGGGCGTGCGAAAGAACGACGTTTCGTTCGTCGTGACGAGATCGATGAAGTCGCGCACCTCGTCCGAGCTGCCGTCGAGCAAGCGCAAATAATCGCCATAGTCGGGCAGCCCGAGCGTCATGATGCGGCGGCGCAAGCGGCCCTTGAGCATGGTCCACTTGCGCTCGTTCATCGCGATGCCGGTATGCCGGCGCACCTTCTCGAACAGCGCGTTACGCACCGACAATTCGGCATCCTGATCGATATCCACTGCAACCTCCAGACTTCACACCACGAAGCGCGCCACTGTCGTGTCGAGACCCACCGCCCCGCCCTTGAGCGACGCCGCCGCGCGCGCGATCGTGTCGCACGCGCCCGCCGACTTCTCGGTTTCTTCGGCGACCTGCTGAATCGCGGCGCTCACCTCGCGGGCCGCAATGAGCTGCTCGTCCGCGCCGCATGAGATTTCCGAAATCGCCTGGGTCGTGCGGCTCACACCCGCCACGATCTTCTCGAAGGCTTCGCCCGCCTGCTTCGAAATTTCGCTGCCCTGCGCAACGCGTTTCACCGACTCGTTGATGAGCTTCGAGATTTCCTTCGTCGCTTGCGAAGAGCGTTCCGCCAGCTTGCGCACTTCATCGGCGACCACGGAGAAGCCGAGGCCGTGCTCGCCCGCGCGCGCCGCCTCGATCGCCGCGTTGAACGCGAGCAGATTGGTCTGGCTTGCGATTTCGCCAATGACCTTGATGATCTCGCCAATATCCTCCGACGAGCGGTTGATCAACTCCATCGCCTCGATCGATCGCGTCACGGCCTTCGCGCCGCGCTCCGCCTCCTGTTGCGTGTCCTTGGCGAGCTGGTCGGCGCCGCGCGAATTGTCGGCGATCGAGTTGATGGACGCCGTGAGTTCCTCGATCGACGCGTTCATTTCCTCGACCGTCGCGCCGAGCAGTTGTGCGCCGCTCGCCACGGTGTCCGCGCGCGCGGCGATGTCCTGCGAAGAGTCCTTGAAGGTGCCCGCCGATTCGACCACCTTGCCGATCACGCCCGCGAGGTCGCTCATCATGCCCTTGATGCCGGCGGCCAGCTGGTCGATCGGCTCCTCGCCGGTGACCTCGACGTCGCCCGTGAGGTCGCCGGCGGCCGCGCGACTCACCACGCCGAGCAGCTTCTCGACCTTGCGCTGATCGTCTTGCGCGCGGCGCTGCACGCTCTCTTCCAGCTCGACCTGGGCGCTCACGTCGTTGGCGAACTTGATGACTTTGTAGAGCCGGCCATTCACGTCGAAGATCGGGTTATAGGTCGCCTGGATCCACACCACGCGGCCGCCCTTGGCGATGCGCTTGTAACGTCCCGCGTCGAACTCGCCGCGATTGAGCTTGGCCCAGAACTCGCGATAGTCGGGGCTGGCCGCGTACGACTCCTCGCAGAACGTGCGGTGATGTTTGCCGAGAATTTCTTCGAGACGATAGCCGAGCGTATCGAGGAAATTCTGGTTCGCGTGCAGCACGACACCGCCCGTGTCGAACTCGATCACGGCCTGGGCCTTGTCGATGGCGCGCAGACGCCCTTCGTATTCCGCGTGCTGCTGCTTGGCGGCGGTGATATCGGTGGCGAACTTGATGACCTTGTAGGGCCGGCCGTTTTCGTCGATCACCGGATTGTATGACGCGTTGATCCAGATCTCGCGGCCGCCGCGCCCTACGCGCCGGTATTCGCCGCGGTCGAACTCGCCGCGGCCAAGCCGGTCCCAGAACTGCCGATAAGCCTCGGTACGCACATAATCAGGATCGCAGAACATCCGGTGATGCTTGCCGCGCACTTCCTCGAGCGTATAGCCGAGCGTCGCGAGGAAATTCTCATTGGCGTGAAGAATGGTGCCTTGAAGGTCGAATTCAATGACTGCCTGAACACGATTTAGCGCTGCATTGACTGCGCTTAATTCGCGTAATTCGATCTGACGATCCGGTGTCGATTGTTCCATGGTCCTGCCCTCGTATTGGGTTCGCTTTCGATGCAAATCGGATTGCGGCGTGCCGCCGTCAGGTTCGGGCGATTTCTCTCGGATTTTTTATTTGGCGCTCGTGGCGCCTCGATGCTGCATCTCTTACCCGTGTTTTATCGGCTCACTATCTGGTTAACTTGACCAGGGGTTTGTGCTAAGGCAAACGTTTTCGTTCGGCCCCGCGTTAGCCATCGCGCGATATTTTTTTCATGAGATACAGCTGCTTCAATTCCAATATTCATTTAATGAAAAATTGGCAATTGAAACGCCATTTCATGCAATCAATACTGAAAACGTTTTAGATTCCATTTCCTCAGTTATTGAGTAATAAAAAAAGCGCACTTTACAGTGCGCTTTCGCTTTTAAAGTCGCCGCGTGCAACTAGCGATTCATGTATGCCACATAGGGACCCTTCCCACCGCCGGCGGAACGTGCGCCGTCGATCCCGTAGTAGACGCGCCGGCCCAGGAAGAACGGCAGGCCGAGATCGACCGTTTGAGCCATGTAAGCCGTGAGGTTGTTGAAGGCGAAATTGCTGGAAGCGAGTAGCGCGAACGCGTTGCCGATATTCACCGTCACGTTTTCGCTCACACCAGTGGAATCGTTCAGCACGACATTGCGCGTCCAGTCGACTGGCGGCGCGAAGAATCCGTTGTATTGCATGATCGAGCGGTCATCGAAGAACGTCGCGTTCGATCGGGAATCGATGAATCCGGCGACTGCCGTCGAACCGCTGTACTTCGCGACAAAGTTGCCGCAGCTGTCCGTGGCCAGAACCGTCGCGCCGGCGCCGCTCAACGGGTTGTTCGCCTGGGTGTCGATGCCGAACGTGAGCGTGCCGTCCACCGCGCTCGCGCCAAGCGACGAGACCGCGGGCATATCGACAATGACGCCATTGTTGTCGATGGGAAACAGCGCGACGGGATTGATGATCTGCCGCATGACTGGCATCGCGACGGCTTTGGCCGGGCGGGTATCGGCGTAGTAATAGCCTTCCAGCGGCGCTGCCGCGCACGCGGAACCGCAATCGTAGCGCGCGGTACCGATGCCGAGGATGCCGTTCGCGCCCAGCACGGCCGGCGAATTCAGCGCCGTGTTCCACACGCAGGCGTCCGGCGTGCCGGACACGATGGCCGGGTCGCTCATCACCTGGATCGGCACGGCGGCGGCGACCTCCTGCGAGAGCTTGACGTCGGCGTTGCGCAAACTGGCCAAGGTGTGGCCGGAGCCGAAAGCGGCACACACACCGACGCTGCTGCCGCTGACTGCATCGGTCTGCACCGGCAGCGCGGCGAGGGTCGCGGAAGGAATCGCCGAGGCATAGAGGCGCAAGCCAAACGAACCCGTGTCGAGCAGCACGTTGTCGATCGTGGCGCAGTTGGCCCGCGCGCTGCTGTTCGGCTGGCAGATCGTCACGCTCACGAGCGGGAAATTGCGCACGCTCGTCGCCGACGAAACGCGCACCGGGACCGTGTTGCCCGCACCTCTCGTGCCGCCCGCCGTGCCTGCGTCCGGTTTCGCCGGCACGACGCTGTCCCCGCCCCCACCGCCTCCGCCGCAAGCAGTCAGGACGAAGCTCAGTACGAGCACCGAGATCCACGTGATTCTTTTCATTGCGTCTCCCCGTTGCCTTACTGGATTTCGTCCGTGCTGAAGCCCTGCGGCAGCCAGGCTCGACCTGTCAGCGCACCCATATGACCACCCGACTCCACGACGAGATCGTCCTCGCGCAATGCGACCGGTCCATAGCCGCCGCCGCGCGCGGCGTGGGCGCTGGCGAGTCCTTTCTGCCACGCGGGGAAATAGCTGCCGAGCAGCGTTTCGAGCGATCCCACACGCGGGCCGCGCCACGAGAGCGCGAAGACGATGCCTTTCGCATCGAGGTATTCGCGAATCGTCGCGCCATTGGCAAGGGTCGAGGTATTGACGGTGTAGCGGGCGACGGCCGACTTGCCGGCTGCCATGAGACGGGCGTCGGGCACGCTACGCACTCCGGCGTAGGTGGGTGTCCCCCCAGCGCGGCCCACGCCGGCGACGCGGACAGCAGCGACATCGCGACAAGACAAGTAAGATTTTTTCTCATGTCGTAGTCCTTATTAATTATGTGAACGCACAGCGGCGCGCTGCAGCAGTGAGGCGCGAGAAGTCTATGTCAATCCAACAAAGGGCCTGCATTCAGAAAATCGAAATGGCTTTTTCGATTTGTTGATGGCCAAGGCAGGGCGCAAGCTGCAAGAAGATCGATATCCAATTGTTACAGCCGGGCGGCGCGCGCTCGTCCCTCACTGCGCGCATTTGCGTGAAACATGGGCCACGAAGCCAGCCGTTGCGCGCCGTTTGCGCTCCGGGAGAGCTTCGCACCCCATAAACCTGCCAGCGTTTGTAACAACTCGAAAAATCGGCGCAACTCGCGTAATTGCATTGGTTCCGCCGATGTCTTAGCGTTCGATAATTGGCTGGCGCGCGCCGTTGCCCCAGCCTGCCCGTTTCTGGAGATCGTGTGTGAGAAGGTCGAAACTGTTTCTCGGGGCCGCAGCGGCCGCGCTTGTCGGCGTATGCGGGGTAGCACAGGCGGCGCGCGTCGGCGTGTTCATCGGCGGCGGTGTGCCGTATTACTACCCGGTCGCGCCCGTACCGTACTACTACGCGCCGCCCGTCATCGTCGCGCCGCCACAGGCGCCCGACTACATCGAGCAGGGGCAAGCCGGCGCCCCGATGGACCCGCAGCCGGGCCCCGGCGATGCAGTGGGCGAGCAGCAGGCAAACGCCGACACCTGGTACTACTGCGACGAGTCGAGAACCTACTATCCGTATGTAAAGCAATGCTCGTCGGGCTGGCGCGCGGTTCCCGCCCAGCCGGCGCCTTCGAACTGACCACCTTGACGATATCGAGCCGCAAATGAAATACACGTATCTCGCGCTACTCGCCGCCGCGGGGCTCCTGAGCGCATGCGCCGTGACGCCCACGGGGCCGAGCGTGATGGCCTTGCCCGGCACAGGCAAAACCTTCGACCAGTTCCGCGCCGACGACGCGAATTGCCGCCAATTCGCCTTCCAGCAGGTAGGCGGCGTCACCGCGAACCAGGCGGCGACCGGCGCAGGCCTCGGCAGCGCCGTGGTGGGCACGGCGCTCGGCGCGGCCGCGGGCGCGGCATTCGGCGGGGGCCAGGGCGCGGCCATCGGCGCGGGCGCGGGCCTGCTTGCCGGCAGCGCGGTCGGCATGGGCAACGCCCAGGGCTCCGCGTGGGACGTGCAGCGCCGCTACGACTACGCCTATCTGCAATGCATGTACGCCACCGGCAACCGCATACCGGCGCCCGGCAACATGACGATGTCGCAACCCCAGCAGTTCCAGGCGCCGCAGCAGCAATTCCAGACAGCGCCCCGCTATTTGCCGCCGCCCCCGCCGGGGTCGGCGCCTCCGCCGCCTAGCGGCTATTGAAGCGGTATTGACCGCATAAAAAGAACGCGGGACTTGGCGCATGCGCCAAGCCCCGCGTTTTGCTTTGGATGCCGAGTAGCCCGATTCAGTGCGAATCGAGCTCGAGCGCCTTGCCGTTCCACACCACACGGTGCATTTCACCCGATTGCGGGTCGATCAGCGTCATCTGCTGTGCGGCGTGCACGGGATCGGGTTTCGCATCGCCATCCGAGGCGGGCCGCGATTCGAGCAGCGGCTGCAACACGGGCGCAAGCGACTTCAGCAGTTGCACAGACAGCGCGCTCGTGAACGTGTAGCGCGCCGCATAAGGCTCGTGCACCCATGCCGTGAGCGTGCCGTAGAAGCGGTTGCCGATCACGAACACGAAGGTCGCGCTGCGGTTCACCTTGCGCGATTCGATCAGCCGCGCGCCCGGCGCGTACACGTTGAAGCGCTGGTCGCCGGTGCCGGTCTTGCCGTAGACCGGCAGCGTCTTGCCGTCGGGGAGCGTCATGCCCTCGGCAAGGCGCTTGGCCGTGCCGCCCTCCACCACCGCCGTCAGCAACTCGCGCACCACCTGCGAAATCTCGGGCGAAACCAGCGCTTGCGGCGGCGTGGACGCATGCACGAAGTGCGTCTCATAGGGTGTGCCGCGCGCAAAGTCGAGCGACTCGAAACTATGCGTCGGCAGCTTTTCGCCGTTGCTCGATATGAGGCCGATGAGCTGCGCGAGCGCCGCGGGCCGGTCGCCCGACGCGCCGATCGCCGCGCCATACGAAGGCGTGATGCTGTCGAACGGATAACCGAGCGAGCGCCAGGACTTGCCGATCGCGTCATAGGCGCGCAGCTCGATCATGTGGCGAATGCGCCGGTTCTGCGTGGCGTGGTACTTCGTCTTGAAGAGCCACGAGTAGGTATAAAGTCGCGTGTCGCGGCTCGCTTCCTGAACCTGCGCGAGCGTCGCATCCGGGTGCGTGCGCAAGTAATTCAGCAACCACAGTTCGAGCGGGTGAATGCCCGCAATATAGCCACGATCGTTGAGGTTGAATTTGTCGATTGCGTACTTGTCGTAGTAGCGCGCGAGGTCTTCGTCGTCGAGCCACTGGAACTTCGTGTTTTTGAGTTGCGCGCGCATCTGTGCGTCGAACCATGGCAGCTGGCCATCGGGCTTCGCGCTGCGCAGCACGGTCGCAATGCGCGCCGGGCCCTTGCGCGTGTGCTGCAGCAAGATCGCCAGCGCTTCGTCGTTGCTCTTGCCCGCGTAGCGCGTGTAGAAGCGCTTCATGTAGACCTGGCTTTCACCATCGGCGAACTGCGTGAGAAAGCGCGTGCGCACGGCCGGGTCGTCGAGCCACTGCGCGGGCGGCCCCGAAGTCTGGATCATCTCGTAGTGAACGATGTCGCGCATGAGCCGCACGAACACCAGATTCACCGAATGCTGGAACGCGCGGTGCACGGTGAGAATCTGCGCGTTGTCACTCGACTCGAAATTGTTGAAGCTCTGCGCGCCGCCGCCGGTGTAGAACGTCTCGCCCGGGTTGGCCGAATACTTGCGCTCCACGGCCGCTTCGAGCATGGCATGCAGCGAGCGGTCGGACGTTTTCGAAAGATAGTCGACGGCCCAGCGCGTGAGCGCGTCGCTCGGATCGATTTGCGGCAGCATCGCGCGCAACGACTTCACGTCATCGGCCGCGTACCGCGCGTGCAGTGCGCTCACGATCTGCAGATACGTCACGAGCGTGCGCAGCTTCGCTGTCGACCCCAGATTCAGCCGCGCACCCGAATTGATGTCGAATGGCTGGTTCACGCTGTCCGTTTGCACGCGCACGAGGTTTTCGCCGTTGCTGCGCTCGAACAGCGTGAAGCTATACGCGATCTTCGAAGGATCGTCGGAGGGGCGCAGCATCTCGAAGCCGACCAGACCCGCCTGACGCGCGCCATCCTTCGTCGCGGCGTCGGCAAGGCGCTCGGCCACGGCCTGCTGCACGCTGTCGACGAGCGTAGCCGTGGCGGTGAGATCGAGGCGGTCGAGGTCGTAAAGCGTCTTCAGTCCGAGCGCCTGCATGAGTTGAGTGCGCAGCGTCAGCACCGCCTTGCGCTCCATGAACGACACCGGCGCGCGCTGCGACGGCTTCGAGCGGTCGAGCGAGAGTTGCGTGGCGAGCGCGGCGTCGCGCAACGCGGGCGTAATCACGCCGCCGGCGCCAAGCAGGCGGATGTAGCTGTCGGTCAGTTTCGCGAGCGCGTCGTTGTTCTTTTGCAGGAAATACGAAGGCGCGCGCTGGGCGATCAGCAGCGAGAGCACCTGGCGGAACGCCAACGCCTGCGTGTCGAGCGACTCGGGCGTAAGCGGCGCGCGCAGGATCCGGTTGACGTCGCGGAAGTCGCGCCCATACCAGGCGGCGAGGCCGTCGCCAAGACCGTTGACTTCACCCACACCCGGCTTGGCGGAGAGCGGCACCGAATTCAGGTAGTGCACGAGAATCTGCTGGCGCGCAGGCATGGTCTGCGGGCCGTCCAGGTAAGCGCGCAGCGAAGCGGACGCGATCTGGCGCAGCTTCTCCGGCGGCGTCGAGGTACGGCCGCCCGACGAATGCCGGAACTTCTCGATCTGCGTGGCGAGCGTGCTGCCGCCCGGCGTTTGCTGATGCCGGTTCACGAGGCGCGCCCCCTGGTCGACGAGCGCGCGGCTAAAACGCCCCCAGTCGATGGCCGGGTTGCGGTTCGGCTGATCCGGGGCCAGCAGGTACTTGTCCTCGATGAAAAGCAGCGAGTCGCGCACCACGGGCGGCACCGCGTCGAAATTCTCGTAGGCGCGCTGCGGATAACGCGTATGGAACAGTGTCGCACCCGACGCGTCGCGCAGCACGATCCCGGCCTGATCCTTTTCTTCGAAGGGCAGGAAAAGCCCTTGGTCGGCCACGGCGAGCATGCGATCCGAATCGCGCGCCTGCGCCGCGATCGCGAAACCGCGTTCCGCAAGCCGGTTCGCGAAGGTGGGCAATTGCGCATAACCGAGCCGCACGTCGTACGGCCCGTTCGTGGTGGGAAAGCGGATGCTGTGGCTCGGCCCGTTCTCGACCGTATAGCCTATGTCACGCGTGAGTTCGGAAAGGTAGCGCGCCTGCAGACGCGACGTATCGATTTCGATCTGCACGATGCGCGCGATGATGACGAGGGCGGCCAGAAACGCGACGACGAATCCCCACTTGACCCACCTGAAAAGTGAGCCAGCGCCAGCGGCGCGAACAGGAAAGCGTACCGATGGGCGGTTCATGCGTATTCTCCTGACGTCACGTCAGATTTCCAGGCGGCACCCCTCAGATAGTCTATCTCTCTCCGTAGGATCTTGCGTGCCGCTATGTAGGGCTCCGCACGCTCGTCGCACTGCCGCAACACCTATGCCCGGTGCGTGACAGTTTTGCGGCATTTTGCGCGAGCCCCGTGGCACGGGAGATGCTCCCGATATAATGATTGACTGACTATTTGGTTGGATACCGGGAAATATGAAGAAGCTTGCCGTGCCCCTTGCCCTTTCGCTCACGCTCGGCGCGTGCGCGTGGTTTCAGAGCAACCCGGACGCGGGTCAGCCGGTCATCGATTCCACAACCAACCGGTCGGTCCAGGACGTGATCTCGTGCCTGACCGTGGAAGCCCAGCGTCACGGCGCCAGCTTTACCACCTCGCCGCTGCCGCAAGGCCAGATGCTCGAGTTCGGCGACTCGAACGTCATCAAGGTTCGCACCGACAACGGTGCGACGACCTACCGCTATTACGCCGGCAAACGCCACGCCTCGAACCTGTGGATCGAGGGCGCGAGCAAAACCTGCGCGCCTTGAGCATTTGACGGGCGGCTTGCGCCGCAGCCGCGACGTGCGCGTGCCGAAAGCGCCTTTTTGCGCTTTTTCGCAGTTTGACGCCCGTCTATTACAGCCTTTTACATTCATGCGCGCTGTGTAGCGCGCTGACACATTTTCGCCAGGCGTTTTAAGAATCGCTTAAGTCTTCGTGCGCATCATCGCTTCACTCAGAAGAAACGCATGCAGCAGGAGGTTCCGTGAAACAGCAAGATCCGCAGATCCAGACGACGAGTCAGGTCAACAGCGAGGCAGCGCCCGGTGCGAAGCCCGTTCGCCGCACCTTGTTGCGCCGTTTGCTCAGCCACCACGAGCTTGCGACCCTCCTGTTGCTGCTGCATGCGCCGATCGATGCGCACGCCAAACCGGAAATTCCCATGCTCAAGGAAGCCGGCCTCGTCGAGCAGGTGCAGGACGCCGCCGGTGACGCGCGCATCCGCCTCACGTCGGAAGGCAACGCCGTGCTGCAAGGACTCGGCCTCGCGCGCTGAGGTTGCCGCGCGCCGCACCGGACACGTCGAACAAAAAAGACGGCGACACGCATTGCGTGCCGCCGTTTTTTTTGCCGAACCGCATAACGGTGCGCGCGTCGCCTCAAGCCGGCTCGAGCTCCTCATTTTCGGCGGCGAACGCCTCATTTTCGTCCTGCAAGCGCAGTAGCCGGTAGCCGCT
Organism: Paraburkholderia sp. J8-2; assembly: GCF_905220195.1. Lineage (NCBI taxonomy): Bacteria > Pseudomonadati > Pseudomonadota > Betaproteobacteria > Burkholderiales > Burkholderiaceae > Paraburkholderia > Paraburkholderia sp. J8-2. Next base: position 1,151,270 of record NZ_CAJMZA010000001.1, on the reverse strand, counting down.
CTTGTATACCGGCTGGAGCCGGAAGCCGTTCGGCGTCTCGATCTCCAGCAGCAGACGCAGGCGCGACACGTGGCTGTCGATCGTGCGGGTCAGCGTATGCAACTCGCGCCCCCACACCATCGCGTAAATATGATCGCGCGAGAGCACCCGGCCGATGTTCGAAAAGAACAGCGCGGCGAGCCGGTATTGCGTAGTCGAAAGCTCCACGGGCTTGCGATGCACGCTGACAGCCTGACGCCGCATATCGAAGTGATAGGGACCCGCGTCGATCGTCATATTCTCGTAGCGGTCGGGAAACGCGCGGCGCAAGAGCGCGTTCACGCGCGCGCGCAGCACCGAAGGGCACACTGGCAGGCCCACATAGTCGTCTGCGCCAACCGAAAACGCGCGCACCACGCTCTCGTCGGACGCGTCTTCCGAGACGAAAAGCACCGGAATCTGACTGCCGTTCACTGCCCGCAACGTTCTCAGCAACTCGGCGCCGGCAACCTGCGAGCCCTGCCAGTCGAGCACGAGCATGTCGACCGTCGATGCGGCCAGCGTCCTCGCCAGTGTGAGCGCGTCGCTGAACTGAACGCAGGCGTGACCGCATTGCGTCAACACGCGCTCGAGTTGCTGGCGATGGGCAGCGTCGCGCTGGAAAATCGCGATGCGCATAGTGGGTCCTTTTATGAATCGACTATCGAAGCGTGCAATTTTGTGGAGATGTGCAAAAACTGCCCATCGGACGAGTCCGAAATCCAATCGGCCGCAGCGCTTTCCCACAGCCGCCCATGCGCGCTCTGACGGACGCAGGCCAGGCCCGCGTCTGGCGGCCGGCAAGCTTCCTGTAGAATCTCCGGCTGGCCTGAACTCGTCGGCACGTCCGCCCACCCGCGCGGACGCGCTGTTGCCGTGCCCCCACCCTTGCGCCCGCCTATCCGACGACCGCCGCCCCCGCGCCACGCGCGCACCAGGCAAATTCGGCCATCACGGACGTCCGCACGCGTTCTTCACGCGCTACATGCAACGTCGTACATAACAACATCCTGGTTTTTCGGAAATGCAAGCAACAGACATTGGCGTGCGCACGCCTGCCGCTGCGCGCGCGCTCACCCGCAGCGACTACAAGACGCTCGGGCTCGCCGCGCTTGGCGGCGCCCTCGAGTTCTACGACTTCATCATCTTCGTGTTCTTCGCGCCGGCTATCGGCCAGTTGTTCTTCCCCGCAACGATTCCCGACTGGCTGCGCCAGCTGCAGACCTTCGGCATCTTCGCGGCGGGCTACCTCGCGCGCCCGCTCGGCGGCATTGTCATGGCGCATTTCGGCGACCTGCTCGGCCGCAAGCGCATGTTCACGCTCTCCGTGCTGCTGATGGCGCTGCCCACGCTCGCCATGGGCTGCCTGCCCACCTTTGCTTCGATCGGCGTGCTCGCGCCCGTGCTGCTGCTCGCGCTGCGCGTGCTGCAAGGCGCAGCCGTGGGCGGCGAGGTGCCGGGCGCGTGGGTGTTCGTTTCCGAGCACGTGCCGCGCCGCCATATCGGCTATGCGTGCGGCACGCTCACGGCGGGCCTCACGTTCGGCATCCTGCTCGGCTCGCTGATCGCCGCGGCCGTCAATCATCACTACGCCCCGAGCGACATCGCCGCGTATGCCTGGCGCATTCCGTTCCTGATCGGCGGGCTGTTCGGCATGTTCTCGGTGTATCTGCGCCAGTGGCTGCACGAAACGCCCGTGTTCGCGGAAATGAAGGCGCGCAAGTCGCTCGCCGAAGAAATTCCGCTCAAGGCCGTGCTGCGCGACCACGGCCGCGCCGTGATCGTCTCGATGCTGCTCACGTGGATGCTGTCGGCCGCCATCGTCGTCGTGATCCTCATGACGCCGCCGCTGCTGCAAAAGCAGTTCCATCTCGACGCCACCACGTCGCTGCTGGCGAACTGCGTGGCCACGCTCTTTCTCACGGTAGGCTGCGTGAGCGCGGGCGCGCTCGCGGACCGCTTCGGCGCGCGCCGCGTGCTGGCCATTGGCGGCATTGCGCTCGCGATCTCGTACTACGTGCTGTTCCGCCAGATCGCCGTGGACAGTTCGATGCTCATGCCGCTCTACGCGGTGAGCGGGCTGCTGGTCGGCACGATCGGCGCGGTGCCGTATGTGATGGTGAACGCGTTCCCGCCCGTGGTGCGCTTCTCGGGCATCTCGTTCTCGTACAACGTGGCGTATGCCGTGTTCGGCGGCCTCACGCCGATCGTCGTCGCACTGCTGATGAAGTCCGCGCCGCTCGCGCCCACTTATTACGTGGCCGCGATCTGCGTGCTCGGCGCGATCACCACGCTGTTCTTCAAGGACCCGCACCGGGAGTCGTAAATGCCCCGCCGGGCGCTCTGAACGCACGCTGAGCGCACACTGAGCGCCCGGCCGGTCCGGCACCATTTTTCCGGCGGCTTCGACGATTCACCTCGCGCTGAAACGTCGAAGCCGGCGAGCGTCCTACCATGGGCGCATGAATACCTCACACCCCACCCCCGCCCACGGCCATTTCACGCCCGCGCTCACGCGTATCGTCGCAACCGTCAGCATCGGGTTCGTCGTCACGCAGCTCGACGTGACCATTGTGAATATCGCGCTCGCGCGCGTCGCAACCGATCTCCATGCGAACGTCGCGGGCCTGCAATGGATCGTCGACGCCTACACGCTCGCCTTCGCGGTGCTGATGCTCTCGGGCGGCGTGCTCGGCGAGCGCTACGGCGCGCGCCGCCTCTACGCCGCCGGTCTTGTCGTGTTCGCGTTCGCCTCGCTCGCCTGCGGGCTCGCGGCCAATCCGGTCATGCTGATCGCCGCCCGCGCGGTGCAGGGCGCGGGCGCGGCGGCCATGCTGCCCAACTCGCTCGCGTTGCTCAATGAAGCGTGCCGCCACGACCGCGGGCTGAGGGCACGCGCCGTGGGTTTCTGGACCGCAGCGGGCGCCATCTCGATCGCCGCGGGCCCGGTGGCGGGCGGCCTGCTGATCGCGGCATTCGGCTGGCGCAGCATTTTCCTCGTCAACCTGCCACTGTGCGCGGCCGGCCTGTGGGCGACGCTCGCGTGGATTCCCGCGCCGCGCCGCCACCAGCACGAATCCACCGCTGCCGGCGCGCCCGCCGCGCGCAGCCTCGACGTGCGCGGCCAGCTCCTCGCCATCGTGGCGCTCACGGCCTTTACGGGCGCCGTGATCGAATGGCGGCCGCTCGGCTTCGCGCACTGGGCCGTGGCCGGCGGCTTTGCGCTCGCGTTCGTAGCGAGTTTGGCGTTTGTCGCGCTCGAAGCGCGCACGCGCGACCCCATGGTGCCGCTCGCCATGCTGCGCAACCGCACGTTCAGCGCGGCCGTGCTGTTCGGTATCTGCGTGAATCTCACGTATTACGGCACCGTGTTCGTGCTCGCGCTTTACCTGCAGCATGCGCGCGGCGAAACGCCGTTGCAGGCGGGCCTTGCGTTCATTCCGCTCACCGGCGGGTTCCTGCTCTCGAATATCGTGAGCGGCCATGTGGTGGCGCATTACGGCACGCGCCGGCCGATGATCGTCGGCGCGCTGATCGCGGGTGCGGGCTATGCGCTACTGGTCGGCGTGGACGCCGCGACGCCGCTCGCCTTCGTGCTGCTCGCCTTCCTGCTGATTCCCTCGGGCATGGGCCTCGCCGTGCCTGCGATGACGACGGCCGTGCTTTCCTCAGTCGAACCCGCGCGCGCGGGCACGGCCTCGGCGCTGCTCAATACGGCGCGTCAGGCGGGCGGTGCGGTGGGAGTGGCGGCCTTCGGTGCGCTCGCGGGCGGCGCGCTCGCGGCACAGGTGGTGGCCGGCCTGCGTGCGGAAACGGCGGTTTCGACGGCGCTTCTGCTCACGGCGGCCGGGCTCGCCTGGTTCGTGAAAACCGATCCGGCGCATGCGCGCGTGCGCCGTGCCGCGCCTGCGCGGATGAACGAGCCGGAATCGCGCTGATGCAGTGCGAGTTGTCGTGACGCGCTGTGATGGCGCACTGCGGCGCCAAATTACAGCGACGCCTCCTGGATCGTGCCGGAGTCGATCGCGCGGGCGATCAAGCCATCGCTCTGCGCCTTGCGGATGGCGTGGGCAATCAGCTGGTCGGGCTCTTCGAGCTCGGCCTTGAGCGCGCCGAGAATCCCGGTGGCGTCGAGAATCACCAGCGTCTTCGCGGTATCCGCATAGCTGATGAACACGCGCCGCGTGCCGTCCTCCGCAAGACTCGCGCAGAACTGCCCGGTCTTGCCTGCCACGTTGAAGTCGAAGTTCTGTATCAAGGCCTGCTCCCTTTACACCCGGTTGCCCGGTGGTTGTGATTCGACACTCGCGCCTCGCCATACATAGGCGTCAGCCTCGCAGGCCGCCGCGCGGCGCGCGCATGCCATCAACGGAAGCACGTCCCGCGCCCGTCACGCTCAACAACAGGAAACCGCCCGCGATCGCCACGTTTTTCCAGAAGTGAATGACCGCATCTTGCTGCGCCGCCGCCTGGGTCACGTTCCAGAAGTCATGGCCCAGTATCGCCGTGACAATAGCGTACAGGGCCAGCAGGAACGCAACCGCGCGTGTGCGCACGCCCAGCACGAGCGCGATGCCGCCGAGCAGTTCGATGACGGTCGCCACGATTGCGCCATACGAGGCATACGGCACGCCCTTCGAGTGCAGGTAGCCGACGAACCCCGCGTACCCCAGCAGCTTCATGGCACCGCCCCAGAGAAACAGAATGGCGAGCGCGATGCGGGCGATGAAGATGATGAAGGAATCGGCGGGACGGGTCATGGAGGGCTCCGGTATGCAATATCGGAATGACCACGGGGCGCACGGTCAGTTCCCTCGAATTGATACGGGAACGGCAGACGAAGCGTGACGCGCCAGGGCGTGCCGTACGCCGGAGCGACGCAAACGAACCCGGAAACCAGGCCGGCAATTGATTCGGAATGCTATGGAATTTACGTAGCAGCGAATGCGGCGATTCGCTCGCGATGCCACGACACGAACGCACAAACCCGCGCAAAACACCGCGGCGCTGGCACGCTCAATGCTTGTGGCGCATGCCGTGCGGCCGATGCGCGTCGAGCCAGCGAGTCAGGCGCGCCTCGAGCGCGCCTCTGCTGCGGCGCGACACGGCCCACATGACCGCGCACACCAGCAACATGACGCCTGGTCCGAGCAGATAAGCAGCAACCGTTTCCCTCATGGCTGTCTCCTCAGCGCGACGCCACAGTACGTGAGATTTTTCATTCTAGGCGATAGCGCGGCACACGGTAAACGTCGTCCACGCATGCAGCAGGGACATAAACCCAAGGTTTTCATATATCCGATGTCGGCAGCGCCAGACAGTTTCTTTACCTCATACGTAATCGCTTCGGCCACGCGTTTCGCTAGAATCGGCGCCATGACCACGCTCGCTTCCATTCTCCCTGCAACGCCGTCCGGCACTGTGCGCCGCAGCGTCGGCGAGATGCTGCGCGACTGGCGCGTGCGCCGGCGCATGAGCCAGCTGCTGCTCGCCACCGAAGCCGAGATTTCCACGCGCCATTTGAGCTTCGTCGAGTCGGGCCGCGCGCTGCCGAGCCGCGAGATGGTCATGCATCTCGCGGAGCAACTCGACGTGCCGCTGCGCGAGCGCAACGCGCTGCTAATGGCGGCAGGCTACGCGCCGCTCTATCGCGAGCGGGCGCTCGACGACCCGCAGCTCGCCGCCGCGCGCGAGGCGGTCGATCTCGTGCTGCGTGGGCACGAGCCCTATCCTGCCGTAGCAGTGGACCGCCACTGGAATATCGTCGCCGCGAACGGCTCGCTCGCACCGCTCATCGGCGACGCTTCACCCGCGCTGCTCGCCGCGCCCATCAATGCGCTGCGGCTTTCGCTGCATCCGGAAGGCATGGCGCCGCGGATCGTCAACTGGCACGCGTGGCGTGCGCATCTGCTGACGCGCCTGCAGCGTCAGATCGATGCAAGCGCCGACCCCGCGCTCGCCGCGCTGCACGAGGAGCTCGCGTCGTATCCCACCCCGCCGGGCGTGGCGAACACGAGCGCCGAGCCCATCGCCCACCACATTGCCGTGCCGCTGCGCGTGCGCACGGTGCTTGGCGAACTGGCGTTCTACAGCACGACCACCGTGTTCGGCACACCGGTCGACATCACGCTTTCCGAACTGGCAATCGAAGCGTTCTTTCCCGCCAATCCGCAAACGGCGCAGGCATTACGCGATCACGCGCGTTGAAGTCGGTCTGGCTCGTGAAACGAGCGCGAACAATCATTGCGGATTCATGCGCACGCAACGATCCAGCAACTCCACGCACGGCAGAGTCAATCTCAATCGACTACAAAAAAAAGCGCCGTTTTGCGCCTTTATTTACGAATCATTTTCACCTTGATAATGCAATCGAGAAAAATCTGCGCGACGCTCAATTGATCGATTCATTCACGAAATCAAGGCAATTTCCTTCACCGAAAGAAAGCTTTGAAACTTGTATCGTTCTCAAACATCTCCCTATGCAAACGCGTGTTTTGCACAATCGACGTTTCGCAATTTTTCCGACAAATATTGCAAAAAATCGATATGTTCACGTGAATACGTCGAAATAGATTACATTCATCTCCTTTACATCTTCTAATTCCTCCTCTTAAATACCGGTGTCCCGGACGCGCACACACGCTGGAGATGCCATGAGCCATTTTCTGGATCGTCTGCGTTACTTCACTGCGGCACGAACACAATTCGCGGACGGTCACGGCGCCGTCACAGACGAAGACCGAAAATGGGAGGAGGCTTACCGTACACGCTGGCAGCACGACAAGATCGTGCGCTCGACACACGGCGTGAATTGCACGGGCTCATGCTCGTGGAAAATCTATGTGAAGGGCGGCATTGTCGCGTGGGAAACGCAGCAAACCGACTATCCGCGCACGCGCCCCGACATGCCCAACCACGAACCGCGCGGCTGCTCGCGCGGCGCGTCGTATTCGTGGTATCTCTATAGCGCCAATCGCCTCAAGTATCCGCTCGTACGCAGCGCACTCGTGAAGCTGTGGCGCGAAAAGCGCCGCACGCTCGAGCCCGTTGCCGCGTGGGCCGCCATTGTCGATGACGACGCCGCGCGAAAAAGTTATCAAACGCGGCGCGGTCTTGGCGGCTTCGTGCGGGCAGACTGGAGCGAAGCGCTCGAAATCGCGGCCGCCGCGAACGTGCACACCATCAAGCGCCACGGCCCCGACCGCGTGATCGGCTTCTCGCCCATTCCCGCCATGTCGATGGTGTCGTACGCGGCCGGCTCGCGCTATCTCTCGCTCATCGGCGGCGTGTGCCTCTCGTTCTACGACTGGTACTGCGACCTGCCGCCCGCCTCGCCGCAAACATGGGGCGAGCAGACCGACGTGCCCGAATCCGCAGACTGGTACAACTCGTCGTTCATCGTGATGTGGGGGTCGAATGTGCCGCAAACGCGCACGCCCGACGCGCACTTCATGGTGGAAGCGCGCTATCGCGGCGCGAAGATCGTTTCGATCTTCCCCGACTACGCCGAAGGCGCGAAGTTCGGCGACATCTGGCTGCATCCCAAGCAAGGCACCGACGCGGCACTCGCGCTCGCCATGGGCCACGTGATCCTCAAGGAGTATCACCTCGCCGGCAAAAGCGCCTATTTCGCCGACTATTGCAGCCGCTTCACCGACATGTCCTGTCTCGTCGCGCTCGTCGAGCGCGACGGTCAGTACGTGCCCGACCGCTATCTGCGCGCGTCCGACTTCGAAGGCGCACTCGCGCAGGAGAACAACGCCGAATGGAAGACCGTGGTGATCGACAGCGCGACGAACGAGTTCGCGGTGCCGCTCGGCTCGGTGGGCTTTCGCTGGGGCCAGCAGGAAGGCGCCGATCGCGGCAAGTGGAACCTGCGCGAGGAAGGTGTTGACGGCGCGCCGCTCAAGCCCGCGCTCTCGCTCGTCGAAAAGCACGACGCCGTGGTGGACGTGCTGTTCCCCTACTTCGGCAACGTCGCGCATCCGCATTTCCCGCACACCTCGCACGGACCGGTGCTGAGCCGCCGCATTGGCGTGCGGCGTGTGGCGACGCCCGCCGGCGAGCGGCTCGTGGCTACGGTCTACGATCTCTTCGTGGCGAACTACGGGCTCGATCAGGGCCTGGGCGGCAAGGACCTCGCGCATAGCTACGACGACGACATGCCCTACACGCCTGCCTGGCAGGAAGCGATTACCGGCGTGAAGCGCGCGGACGTCATCAACGTCGCGCGCCAGTTCGCCGAGAACGCCGACAAGACCGAAGGCCGCTCGATGGTCATCATCGGCGCGGGCATCAATCACTGGTTCCACATGGACATGGCGTATCGCGCCATCATCAACATGCTCGTGATGTGCGGCTGCGTCGGCAAGTCCGGTGGCGGCTGGTCGCATTACGTGGGCCAGGAAAAGTTGCGCCCGCAAACAGGCTGGACCGCGCTCGCGTTCGCACTCGACTGGAACCGGCCGCCGCGCCAGATGAACTCCACGTCGTTCTTCTATGCGCATACCGACCAGTGGCGCTACGACCCGATGAACCCCACGGACCTGCTTTCGCCGCTCGCGAACAAGGCCGGCTACCACGGCGCGCCGATCGACTACAACGTGCGCGCCGAGCGCATGGGCTGGCTGCCTTCCGCGCCGCAACTCGCGAGCAATCCGCTGGAGTTGGGCCGCTCGCTCGAAGACCCTTCGAAAGCCGGCGCCGAAGTCGCGCGCCGACTGAAAGACGGCAGCCTCAAGCTCGCCTGCGAAGATCCCGACAATCCGGCCGTATTTCCGCGCAACCTCTTCGTGTGGCGCTCGAACCTGCTCGGCTCGTCGGGCAAGGGCCACGAGTACTTCCTCAAGCATCTGCTTGGCACAACGAATGGTGTACAGGGCGAGGAGGTGGTCAAGGACGGCGTGCCGCGTCCCGAAGAGGTCGTCTGGCATGAGGACGCACCCAAAGGCAAGCTCGACCTGCTCTGCACGCTCGACTTCCGCATGTCCACCACCTGCATGTACTCGGACATCGTGTTGCCCACCGCCACGTGGTACGAGAAGGACGACATGAATACGTCCGACATGCACCCGTTCATTCACCCGCTCTCCGCCGCTGTCGATCCGGCGTGGCAGGCGCGCAGCGACTGGGACATTTTCAAGGCCATCGCGAAGCGCTTTTCCGAACTGAGCGTCGGCCATCTCGGCGTGGAACGCGACGTGGTGCTCGCGCCCATCGCGCACGACGCCGCGGGCGAACTGGCGCAGCCCTTCGGCGTGGCCGACTGGAAACGCGGCGAATGCGAGCCGGTTCCTGGCAAGACCATGCCGGGCGTGGTCACGCTCGAGCGCAACTACCCCGAGACGTATCACCGCTTCACGTCGCTCGGGCCGCTCATGGACAAGCTCGGCAACGGCGGCAAGGGCATTAGCTGGAATACCGAGGAGGAAGTGCACGAACTCGGCGCGCTGAACTATCGCGATCAATCCGAAGACGCCGGCGACGCGAAGGGCCGACCGCGCATCGAAACCGCGCTCGACGCCGCGGAGACGATTCTTTCGCTCGCACCCGAAACGAACGGCGCGGTGGCGAAGAAAGCGTGGGAAGCGCTCTCGAAGTTCACGGGCATCGAGCACGCGCATCTCGCCGATGCCCGCGCCGACGAAAAGATCCGCTTTCGCGATATCCAGGCGCAGCCGCGCAAAATCATCTCGTCGCCAACGTGGAGCGGCATCGAGTCGGAACACGTGTCGTACAACGCGGGTTACACGAACGTGCACGAGCTGATCCCCTGGCGCACGCTGAGCGGCCGCCAGCAGCTCTATCAGGACCATACGTGGATGCGCGATTTCGGCGAGGCGCTGTGCGTCTACAAGCCGCCTATCGACACGGGCAGTTACGAAAAAATGGCGGGCACGCGCTCGAACGGCAATCCGGAGCTGGCGCTCAACTTCATCACGCCGCACCAGAAGTGGGGCATTCACAGCACCTACACCGACAATTTGCTGATGCTCACGCTCTCGCGCGGCGGCCCGATCGTGTGGATTTCGGAGCAGGACGCCGCGCAGATCGGCGTGGTCGACAACGACTGGATCGAATGCTTCAACGCGAACGGTGCGCTCTGCGCGCGCGCCGTGGTGAGCCAGCGCATTCCGCGCGGCATGGTGATGATGTACCACGCACAGGAAAAAATCGTGAACACGCCGGGCTCCGAAATAACAGGCACGCGCGGCGGCATTCACAATTCGGTCACGCGCATTTCGCTCAAGCCTACGCACATGATCGGCGGCTATGCGCAGCTCGCTTACGGCTTCAACTACTACGGCACAGTCGGCTCGAACCGCGATGAATTCCTCATAGTGCGCAAGATGAAGAACGTCGACTGGCTCGACACTGAGGAAACGCCCGTTGGTCCCTTGCCTGCCGCTGTGAATGCGCCCGTTCGCGAAGGAGAAGGCTCATGAAAGTGCGCGCGCAAATCGCGATGGTGCTGAACCTCGACAAGTGCATTGGCTGTCACACGTGCTCGGTCACCTGCAAGAACGTCTGGACGAGCCGCGAGGGCATGGAATACGCGTGGTTCAACAACGTCGAGACGAAGCCCGGCATTGGCTACCCGAAGGAGTGGGAGAACCAGGAGCGCTGGCGCGGCGGCTGGGTGCGCAAGGCCGATGGCCAGATCGAGCCGCGCCTCGGCGGCAAGTGGCGGTTGCTCGCGCAGATCTTCGCGAATCCGCATCTGCCGGAAATCGACGACTACTACGAGCCCTTCACGTTCGACTACGCGCACTTGCAGGAAGCGGGCAACACGAAGGCCACGCCGGTTGCGCGGCCGCGCTCGCTCGTGAGCGGCGAGCGCATGGAGAAGATCGAGTGGGGTCCGAACTGGGAAGAGATTCTGGGCGGCGAGTTCGAGAAGCGTTCGAAGGACTATAACTTCGAAAACGTGCAGAAGGATATCTACGGTCAGTTCGAGAACACCTTCATGATGTATCTGCCGCGCCTGTGCGAGCACTGCCTGAACCCCGCATGCGTGGCCGCGTGCCCTTCCGGCTCGATCTACAAGCGCGAGGAAGACGGCATCGTGCTGATCGATCAGGACAAGTGCCGCGGCTGGCGCATGTGCGTTTCAGGCTGCCCGTACAAGAAGATCTACTTCAACTGGCAAAGCGGCAAGGCCGAGAAGTGCATCTTCTGCTATCCGCGCATCGAGGCGGGGCAACCCACGGTGTGCTCGGAAACCTGCGTGGGACGCATTCGCTACCTCGGCGTGCTGCTCTACGACGCCGATCGCATTCGCGAGGCCGCGAGCGTAGCGGACGAGAAGGATCTCTACCAGGCGCAACTCGACGTATTCCTCGACCCGTTCGATCCGGCCGTGATCGAGCAGGCCGCGCGCGACGGCGTGCCGCAGGCGTGGATCGACGGTGCGCAGCGCTCGCCCGTCTACAAGATGGCGATCGACTGGCGCATTGCCTTCCCGCTGCACCCGGAGTACCGCACGCTGCCGATGGTCTGGTACGTGCCGCCGCTTTCGCCGATCAACGCGGCGGCCAACAGCGGCGAACTCGGCATGAATGGCTGGCTGCCCGACGTGCATTCGCTGCGCATTCCGTTGCGCTATCTCGCGAACCTCCTCACCGCCGGAGACGAAAAGCCGGTGCAGGTCGCGCTGGAACGCCTGCTCGCCATGCGCGCGTTCATGCGTGCGCGCCATGTGGACCGGATGGATGCCCCGCAGGTCCTCTCGCAAGTGGGACTGTCGCTCGCACAGGTCGAGGAGATGTATCGCTATCTCGCGATTGCAAATTACGAGGATCGTTTCGTGATTCCCACCACGCACCGTGAATACGCGGAAAACGCCTTCGACCTGCGTTCGTCGTGCGGCTTCACGTTCGGCAACGGCTGCTCGGACGGCAAATCGGAGGCGAGCCTGTTCGCACCGAAGAGTGGGCATCGCAAGATTCCCATTCAGGAGATCTGACCATGTTCGCGGCTCGTCCCCAGCCCATGACGTACCGGCTCATTGCGTCGCTGCTCGAATACCCCGATGCGTCGCTCATCGAGGCCGTGCATGAATTACGCGCGATCGTACGCAGCGAGCGCGCATTCGGCGCCGAGGCGCGCGAGAAGCTGGAGCGCTTCCTCGACTATCTCGGCTCGCGCGATCTGCTTGCGCTGCAGGAAAACTACGTCGCGTTGTTCGACCGCGGCCGCGCAACATCGCTGCATTTGTTCGAGCACGTACACGGCGAATCGCGCGATCGAGGCCAGGCGATGATCGACCTCGTTCAGACCTACGAGAAGCACGGCATGTTGCTGCAGCCCGGCCAGTTGCCCGACTACCTCCCCGTGTTCCTCGAATATCTCTCGATTCTGGAGACGAACGAGGCGCGCGCACTGCTGGGCGAGACCGTCGCGATCCTGCAATCGATTACGCAGGAACTGAGCCGGCGCAACAGCCACTACGCATATGTGATCGGCGCGCTGCTGCCGCTCGCGGGCGCGGGCGGCGCGGATCTGCCCGAAGCGGCACACGACGACGACGCGGGCAAGCCGCACGACAAAGAGCATCTGCGAGCGCTCGACGCAGCCTGGGCCGATGAGCCCGTGCAATTCATGGGGGCGGAGCGCCCTGCCGTCGCACCGGTCGAGTTTCACCCGCGCCGCGCGCCGCGCTAGAAAGGCAACACACGCTACCCGGGCACGCCGTTCGAACACCGCAAGCAAGGAGCCGTCATGGGCGATTACTTTCATCAGTTTCTGTTCGGCATCTATCCGTACATCTGCCTTGCGGTGCTGCTGTTCGGCTCGCTCGTGCGCTTCGACCGCGAGCAGTACACGTGGAAGAGCGACTCGTCGCAACTGCTGCGGCGCGGCGCGCTGCGGCTTGGCAGCAACCTGTTCCACTGGGGCATTCTCGTCGTGGTGATGGGTCACTTCGTCGGCTTTCTCGCGCCGCACTGGCTCGTCGCGCCGTTCATCTCGGCCACCGTGCACCAGTTGCTCGCGATGGTCGCGGGCGGCGTGGCCGGCAGCTTCGCCATTGTCGGCCTCACGATCCTGATCGTGCGGCGGCTTGGCGATACGCGCATTCGCGTGAACAGCAAGCCGTCGGACATCCTCATCGTGTTCATGCTGTGGGCGCAACTCGCGCTCGGCCTCGCGACCGTGGTGCTCTCGGCGCGCCACATGGATGGCCTGATGTTCGAACAGCTCACCGACTACGTGAAGGGCGTGGTGACGTTCCGCCCCAATATTGCCGCGCTGCTCGACGGCGTGCCGCTCGTGTATCAAACCCATATCGCGCTCGGCTTCACGATCTTCCTCGTTTCGCCCTTCACGCGCATGGTGCATATCTGGAGCGGCATCGCTTCGGTGTTCTATCTGATCCGGCCGTACCAGCTCGTGCGCAAGCGCTAATCGCCAACCGGAACCAGGAGCGCGATCGATGATGAATGCGGCCCCCCACGAAGAACAGCCAGCCCAGCCCGCCCGCGTGAACGACGTTGAGATCGGCCTCGCCGCAATCGAGGCCGAGCGCGGCAACCACGCCGGTGACCCGGACCCCGCGCTCGCCGCGCGGCGCACGCTCGTCGTGCACGAACTGCTGCGCCAGCGCGCCGTGGCGCTGAACCTGCTGGCGCCCGGCGCCGAACTCGACGACAGCACGACAGACAAGCTGCTGGAGCGCGAACTGCGCGTGCCCGAGCCCACGCCCGAAGACTGCGAGCGCTACTACACGCAGCACACAAAGCGCTTCGTGCGCAACGAACTCGTGTACGCGAGCCACATTCTCTTCGCCATTACTGACCGCGTGCCGCTCGCGATGCTGCGCCAGAAAGCCGAAGCAACGCTGCGCGAGTTGCAGCAGGCGCCCGACACGTTCGAGGCGCTGGCGCGCCAGTTCTCGAACTGCCCTTCAGCGGGCGTGGGCGGGAGTCTTGGCCAGCTCACGCGCGGCGACACGGTGCCCGAGTTCGAAGCGGCGCTGTTCGACTGCGCCGACATGGGCGTTCTGCCGCGCCTCGTACGCACACGCTTCGGTTTTCATCTCGTGCGCGTGGATCAGCGCGTGCCCGGCAATCCGGTGCGCTACGAGGAAGTCTCCGGCGACATCGCGCGCTTTCTCAGCGAACGCGTGCGCCACAAGGCCATTCAACAGTACGTATCGATCCTGGCATCGGAAGCGACGCTCGAAAACGCGGCCCTGGAAGCGGCGACGAGCCCGCTCGTCCAGTGATGTCGATGTGCATTCCGACTCGATGGAGGCAACATGAATCTGCGTAGCGAACCGGCGCGCCCCGTGACGAGCGCGGCGCAGCCCGAGAAAGTCGGCGCGAAGGCATGGTCCGTCCTGCTCGTCAGCACGCTCGCGTTTCTTGTCTGTTTCGTGGTGTGGATGATGTTCGGCGTGCTCGGCGTGCAGCTGCGCGAGGAACTCCAGCTCAACAGCACCGAGTTCGGCCTGCTAACCGCCACCCCCGTGCTGACCGGCGCGCTCATGCGGCTGCCGCTCGGCGCGTGGACCGACCGCTTCGGCGGGCGCATCGTCATGACCACGCTGCTCGTGGTCTGCGCCGTGCCGGTGTATATCGTCAGCTACGCAAGCGAGCTGTGGCAATTCCTGCTCATCGGTCTCTTCCTCGGCTGCGTGGGCGCCTCGTTCGCAGTGGGCACGCCGTACGTGGCGCGCTTTTTCCCGCCGAGCCAGCGCGGCTTCGCCATGGGTTTTTTCGGTGCGGGCACCGTGGGCGCCGCCGTCAACCTGTTCGTCACGCCGCAACTGGAGAATCTCTATGGATGGCGCTTCGTGCCGCGCGTCTATGCCGTCGCGCTGCTCGTGACCGCCGTGATTTTCTGGCTCGGCTCGGCGCGCGACCCGGGCGCCGGCAAGTCGGGCGGCTCGCTGCTCGACTCGTTCAAGGTGCTGGCCGACCCGCGCGTGTGGCGGCTATGCCAGTACTACTCGATCACCTTCGGCGGCTTCACGGCGCTTTCGCTGTGGATTCCGCAATATCTGAAGGCGGAGTACGGCATGTCGCTCGTCATGGCTTCGGCCTTCGCCGCGGGCTTTTCGCTGCCAGGCTCTATCCTGCGCGCTGTGGGCGGCGTGCTCGCCGACAAGCTCGGCGCGCATACCGTCACGTGGTGGGGTCTGTGGGTGGCGTGGATTTGCCTCTTCATTCTCTCGTACCCGCCCACCGACTTCGTGATTCACACGATCGACGGCCAGGCGGCGCTGCACATCAGCATGCCGGTGTTCGGCTTCGTCGCGATCGCCTTCGTGCTGGGCGCGGTGTTCGCGTTTGGCATGGCCTCGACATTCAAGTATGTGGCCGACGACTTCCCCACCAACATGGGCATCGTGACCGGTATTGTCGGTCTGGCGGGCGGGCTGGGCGGCTTTTTGCTGCCGATCCTGTTCGGCATCCTGCTCGACTGGCTCAAGATCAGGTCGAGCTGCTTCATGCTGCTTTACGGCGTCGTATGGGTCTCGCTGATCCTGCTCTACATTTCCGAGGTCAAGCGCACGCCGATTCTCGGCGAACCCAGCGCCTGAACCGCGCACCGGTCAAACCTCTGCGCCGCTGCGGCTCAGGCCGCCGCTTTCACCGGCTCCGGGTCCGGTGCGGTCACAACCAGCACGCTGCACGACACGCGGTCGAGCAGCAAGCGGTCATCGCGCCCGGCCCACCAACGCTTGAACGGACCGCGCCGGTGGTGAGCCAGCACGATGAGATCGGGCAGAAGCTCCGCGCAGTAGCTCGCGATCACGTCGATCGGCCGGCCCACCACGAAGTGGCCCGTTGCCGCGAGGCCCTTCTCCTGCAGGCAGGCCACCCCCTCACGCAGAATCTCGCGCGCCGCCTCTTCCGCGGCTTCGAACGGCACGGCAGACGCGATGTCCGTCCCCCATTGCAGCGGCGCCTGATCGAGCACGGCCAGCAAATGCGTTTGCGCGTGGCATTCGCGCGCAAGGTCGGCGCCCTCGCGCAAAGCCCGGCGGCCTTCGCGCGTTGCGTCGTAACACAGCAGAATCCTGTTGAACGAGGCCATGATTTCTCCCCCCACGATTCCCGGCGCGAGGCAGGCGAGCGCGCCGTACCCGAAGTGCCGCTTTCATTATGCCAGCTGTATCACATCATGATATGACTGGGACGCTGGCCTGCGCCGCCGCACTCCGCTCCCTCGCAAACGTTACAAAGACGCGATCTCCGCGCAATATCCGCTCTGCATATATTCCCGGAAACAACGGTGTTACCTGTCTTCTGCACTCGTAACATCTCAGTTACACATTGCCCTGTTACAGGTCGTCAGGGTCGAAACACCTGTTACATCTTAATCGTCATAGGTATTAATCCGCAGACGCGCATTTTTTACCTGTCAACGTCACTCCTTTCTAAACGTTTATTCCATCCAACCGGCGCTTTCTGGCTCTCGGCGATTCGTTGCGCAGGCACCGAGAAGTTGGCGAAAACCCCGATAAACCAAGGCTTGGCGGCCAAATTCATCAATCAGATCAAAGCCTCGACGGCTGGCTGTAAGCCAGGTTTCAAACCACGGCAAAACTTACCGAAAATTATTTACAACAGTCCGATTATTTTTTTTCTGAGGGATTGCTTTCTGAGATAAGCCCTCATACAATTCAGTCCAAGGTTGTTACGAGATGTAACAACCTGTATCAAAGAGTCAGATCGAGCCAACGAGCGAAGATCGACCACAAGACCAGAAAAGATACAACGGCGAAAAAGCCGGGGGGTTAAATTCGGGGCTTCGGAAACTAGAGAAATGGACCGTAGCAGCGAGACGCTGGAATCTATCCGCGAAATTAATTTGTCGTATCTGATGCTCGCACAGCGCATGCTGCGCGAGGACAAGCCAGTTGGTATGTTCCGACTGGGACTGTCGTCGGAACTGGCCGATCTGCTTGGCGCTCTGTCGCTCGCGCAGATCGTCAGGTTGGCCTCTTCCGACCAACTTCTCTGTTTTTTCCGCTTCGACGATCATGCGATGTTGTCGGCGCTTACGCAGACTTCCAGGCATGCCGACGTGGCGGCAACCCATGCGGCCATCCTGCTAGCAGGACAGCCGGCTGGGCAATTCGCCTGAGGGTGACGTCATGACTACGCGGCGCAGCCTCACCGAAGACGCTCAGGAAGTATTCCGCGCGATCGCACTGATCGAGCTGGGCGCGCGTATGCAGGTGCTCGAAAGCGAACTCACGCTCTCGCGCGACCGCATGATCCGCCTGTATCGCGAGATCCGTGGCGTGTCGCCGCCCAAAGGTATGCTGCCGTTCTCGGCGGACTGGTACATGACGTGGCTGGCCAACATCCACGCCTCGCTGTTCTATAACACGTACCTGTTCCTGAAGAACGAAGCGCGTTGCTCGCATCTCGACGCGCTCACCAAGGGGTTCCGGCTGTATCTGGAACACTGCCGCCACAGCGGGGCCGAGCCGGCGCTCGACCTCACGCGTGCGTGGACCCTGGTGCGATTTTTCGATGCCGATATTCTGCAGTTGACGCCTTGCTGCCGTTGTAACGGCAAGTTCGTCGCGCATCGCCACGACCTTCAGCACAACGTCGTGTGCGGCGCATGCCAGCCTCCATCGCGAGCCGGCAAGACGAAAAAGGCGGCTGCAGCGCGACGGGGCGCCGAGCAGACCGAGAGCGACCTTCCGGCAGTGGTAACGTCGGATGGCATTGCCGAGGCTGCGTAAGCGTAGGAGAGCAGATCCGGGTCAACCGGACATGAGACCAAGACCAAGACGTGAAACCGTCCGGTGCCCGGGGGCGCCGGACGGCGAAGCGCTTTCCGGTTGCCGCCTTTGCTTGCGGCTTTTGCTTGCTGCCTCAACTTGCCGCCCCTGTGGCGCGCGCCTGTTACACCTCTTCCGCGTTTAATTTCCGCCGAACGTCTGCCAGACGAGCCACAGGTTCGCAGCCGTTATCACGACGAACAGGAACCACGCTATCACCCGCGTGGGGAGCCGGTTCACGAACTCGCCCATGAGCGCACGATCGTTCGTCATGCGAATGAGCGGCCAGAGCGCGAACGGCAGTTGCAGGCTCAACACCACCTGGCTTGCCACCAGCAGCTTGCCCACTGCACCGTTGCCGAGCAGCGCCACGCCCGCGAAGGCGGGAATCAGCGCGAGCACGCGCGTGATCAAGCGCCGCTGGTAACACGGAATCTTCATTTGCAGGAAGCCTTCCATGATGACCTGGCCCGCCACGGTGCCCGTGAACGTCGAGCTTTGCCCGGAGGCGAGCAGCGTAATCGCGAACAGCACTGCCGCCGCGCCCGTGCCGACAATCGGCGCGAGCAGTTTGTAAGCCTGCTCGATGTCGGTGACCTCGGTGTGCCCGTTGGCGTGAAAAGCCGCCGCGGCCAGAATCAGGATGGCCGCATTGATCAGGAGCGCGATCAGAAGCGAAGCGATCGTGTCGAGCCGCGAAAGGCCGATGGCCTGCTTGAGGCTTGCAGGGTCGCGCTTGACGGCGCGCGTTTGCACGATCGACGAATGCAGGTAGAGGTTGTGCGGCATGACGGTCGCGCCGAGAATGCCGATCGCCAGATACAGCGGCTCCACCGAGGAGATGGCGTGCCACGACGGCACCGCGCCCGCGAAGACCGAAGGCCAGTGCGGCTTCACGAGCGCGAGCTGGATCACATAACCCAAGCCTATCGTGGCGATCAGCCCGGCCATGATCGCCTCGAGCGAGCGGAAGTTCTTGCCCTTCAGGCCGAGCACGATGAGCGTGTCGAACGCGGTCAACACCACGCCCACCATCAACGAGCAGCCGAGCAGCAGGTGGAACGCGAGCGCGCCGCCCAGCACCTCCGCAAGATCGCACGCGATGATCGAAAGTTCGGCGAGCAGCCACTGGCCGAACGCGACCGGCCTCGAATAGCGCTCGCGCGACAGCTCCGCGAGATCGCGTTGCGTGACGATGCCAAGGCGCATGGACAGGCACTGCAGCGCGATGGCCGCGAGGCTCGACAGCACGACGACGAACAGGAGGCTGTAACCGTAGCGCGAGCCCGCCTCGATGTCGGTGGCCCAATTGCCCGGGTCCATGTAGCCGATCGACACCAGCAGGCCCGGACCCGCGAATTGCCAGAACTTCTTCCAGAACGGCGCGCGCGGCGAAACCTCGATACTGCCCTGCACTTCTGAAGGGCAAAAAGGCGCCGTTGCCGTGGTCGGTAGTCGGAACTCCAACGGTTCGATCCTCAAGGGTTGACGCGTCGCGGCACATGCCGCGATCGGGCCCTCAAGTGTACAGCGTCGGCTGCGGCACTTCTCTCAAGAGCGTGAAGCGTCCCACGTCGCGCAGGCGGTAGTCGAGCGGATCGTGCAGCGTGTGCACACGCGCATTGCGCCAGAAGCGGTCGAGCGCGAGCGCCGCGCCGGTCGCGCGCGCCCCGCAAGCCTCGAAAAGCTGCTCGCCGCCCTGGAGCGCGGCACGGTGCGCAACGATCTTCGCCTCTGAAATCGCAAGCGAGACTTCGGCACGCGTGGCTGTGTTCAACGCGTCGCCTTCGTCCCATGCGGCGTCGAGCAGCGCGCCCGCGCGATCCGCCAGCACCGCCGCCGCAAGCGACTGCACGCGCATCTCGCCAAAGCGCTGCTGCAGGAACGGGTCGTCCGCCACGTGCTGCACGCCCGAATTGACCCACGGGCGGCCGTTCGCGAGCACATACGTGCGCGCTTCTTCCAGCGCACCTTCGGCAAGGCCAACGAAGAGATTCGTCAGCACGCCTTGCGAAACCAGCGTGCGCAGCGTGGCGCGCGGCGTGTCGGGGCGTTGCAGCACTTCGTCGGCGCGCACTGCCACGTTCTCGAACGATACGGTGCCGCTATCGGTTTGGCGCTGGCCTATCGGGTCCCAGTCGTCGTGCACCGTGATCCCGGCGCGCGTGGTGGGCACGACCGCGAACACCGGGCCACCCGTGGCGGGATCGTGTGCGCTCACGGTCATCATCTGCGAACCGTAGGTGCCCGAACAAAATCCCTTCTTGCCATGCAGACGCCAGCCGCCTTCCTTGTCCGGCTGCGCGACGAGCCGCGTGTCGATGGGGTTCACCGCGTTGCCCCACCACCAGCGATGCTCGACAGTGCCTTGTAGCCAGTTCGCGCGCTGCGCGGCGCTGCCCCACAATTCGACGCTCGCCACCTGCAGGCACTGGAAGCCGAGCAGATGCGCAAGCGCACTGTCCACGCGCGCAAGCGCGCGGATCGTCGCGTAGATATCGCTCCAGCGCACGCCGTCCTTGCCGAACTGGCCGCCGAATTCGCGCGGCACGGCGAGCGTGAGCAGACCGGCGTCGGCAATGCGCTGCTTTTCGGCCGCCGCGTGCCCACCCGCAAGATCGCGCTGTGCGGCGTTCGCACGCAGCGCTTCGAGCAGCGCGGCGAAACGCGCGTCCTGTTTCTGCCCGCGTGGGCGCTGTGCTTCGTTCATACCCGTAGTTCCCGAATGAGATGCCAATAAAAGCGAAGCGCGCAGCAAAGTGGCTGCGCGCGTGAGGTCAAAAAGGCTGCGCCTTTCAGGTTCGCCGCAAAAGGCGCCGCACCAGCACGTCGCCCGTGAACTGCACGGCCGCAACGATCGCGATCAGCAGCACGATGACGGTGACCATGACCGTCGTGTCGAAGCGTTGATAGCCGTAGCGTATCGCGAGATCGCCGAGGCCCCCCGCGCCGACCGCGCCCGCCATCGCCGACGAGCCGATCATCGCCACCACGGTGATCGTGAAGCCGCCGACCATGCCGGGCAGCGCCTCGGGCAGCAGCACATGCCACACGATATGGCGGCGCTGCGCGCCCATGGCCTGGGCCGCCTCGATCAAGCCGCGATCGACTTCACGCAGGCTCACTTCGGCCACGCGCGCGAAGAACGGAATGGCCGCGATGGAAAGCGGCACCACGGCGGCCCATACGCCGATGGTCGTGCCTACGAGAAAGCGCGTAAGCGGCAGCAACGCGACCAGCAAGATGATGAAGGGCGTGGAGCGAAACGCGTTGACGAGCGCGCCCAGCGCGGAATTGAGCGCGGGCCGCTCCAGAATGCCGCCGCGCGCGGTCGCGACCAGCAGCAGCGCGATGGGAATACCAATCAGCAGTGCGAATATCGCCGATACGCCGACCATCAGCAACGTGTCGCGTATGCCTTCGAGAAGTTCGGTGATCCATACGTCAGACATAGCCCAGCACCTCCACACGGCTTGCATGGCCACGCGCGCGCCCGGCGAGCGACGCGGCCTCGGTGGCGCTTCGCACCGGCGCGGAAACGATCAAGCGCCCTTGCGCGCGCCCCTGAATCCGCTCGATACCGCCGTGCACGAACCGCACACTGTGCGCGCCGAACGCCTGCGCGAGCGTGGCGAGGTCGGGCTCCTGCGCCGCCTCGCCCGTGAAGCGCACGTCGAACAGCGCATGCGCGCCCGCTTGCGGCGAAGCGTGAACGCGCGCCGCCAGGTCGTCGGGCAACTCGTGGCCGGGCGTGTGCAGCAGCGCACGCGTCGCTTCGTGCTGCGGATTGCCGAACACGCGCCATACCGGCCCCTGCTCGACCACCTCGCCGCGCTCGATCACCGCGACCGTATCGCACACGTCGCGTATCACCTCCATCTCATGCGTGATGAGCACGATGGTGACGCCCAGCCGCCGGTTGATGTCGCGCAGCAGCGCGAGAATGGCGCGCGTGGTTTCCGGGTCGAGCGCCGAAGTCGCCTCGTCGCACAGCAGGATATCGGGCTCGTGCACGAGCGCGCGTGCAATGCCCACACGCTGCTTCTGTCCGCCGGAAAGTCGCGCGGGCCACGCATCGCGGCGCTCGCTCAACCCCACGAGTGCGAGCAGCGCGTTCACGCGCGCCTCGATGGACGCTTTCGGCACGCCCGCGATTTTCAGCGGCAGCGCGATGTTGTCGTACACGGTCTTGGCGGAAAGCAGGTTGAAGTGCTGAAACACCATGCCGATGCGCCGTCGCAGCGCAACGAGCGCCCGCTCGTCGAGCGCGCCCACGTCCACACCGTTCACACGCACACTGCCGCTCGTGGGCTTTTCGAGGCCGTTCACGAGCCGCAGCAGCGTGGACTTGCCCGCGCCGCTGCGCCCGATGATGCCGAACACCTCGCCGCGCGCCACCTGCAGGCCGACGCCCGCGAGCGCCACGTGCGCGCCACCCGCATAGGTCTTGCCGACGTTTTCGAACACGACCGCGGGCTGCGACACGTCGGCATCGCGCGCCGCCTCGCCCGCCGCCGGCCCCGCTTCGATGAAGCGCGCCGCTCCGAACCATTTCATCATCGCTGCTCCTCGTACGTGATTGACGCGTGCTTTACCAGGCGACTGCGTAGAGGTTGCCGAAGGCCTTGTCGAGTTCCTTGCGCACAGCCGGCGAATGCTGGTAGATGTCGATGAACTTGCGAATGCGCGGATCGTTCACGCTCTCGGGCCGCACGACGAACTGGATCGCGAACGACTTGTTTTCGACGCCGTCGAAGAGCAGCGCGCTATTCGGATCGGTCGTGCCCGCAAGCTTGATGAAGCTCGGGTAACCCTGCGCGAGATCCACGTCGTCGAGCGAGCGTGCGAGCTGCGACGCTTCGAGCTGAACGATCTTCAAATGCTTGGGGTTGGAAACGATATCGAGTGTCGTGGCGCGGTAATCCACGCCCGGCTTGAGCTTGATGAGGCCCGCGCGCTGCAGCAGCAACAGGCCGCGTCCGCCGTTCACGGGATCGTTCGCGATGGCGACCGTCGCACCATCCTTCAGGTCTTCGAAACGTTTTACCTTCTTCGAATACAGGCCGATCTTCATGATCGTGCCCGGCGCAATGGCGACGAACTTGTAACCGCCCTGCTTCTCGGCGTTTTCCAGAAACGGCGTGTGCTGGAAGTAGTTGACGTCGATGTCCTTGTTCGCCAAGGCGGCATTGGGCGTGTTCCAGTCGGTGAATTCGATGATCGTCACGTCCACGCCCTGCGCCTTCGCCTCGCGCGCGGCTTCCTGGAGTGCAGGCGTTTGCGGCGTGGTGGCAATGCCGATCTTGAGCGTCGGGGTATCCGCGTGCGCGCCCGCCGTGGTGGCCGCGAGCGACACGGCGATTGCCGTCAGCAAGCCGAACGACGCAAAAACGCGTTGAAAAGAAAAAGGGCGCCCCACGGCGCGCACGGCACGGATCATCGCGTTCCTCGAATGGAAGTTGGACTTCGTTCAGTGAGGAGCGACGCGATGAGGGCCCATCGCGTTGGCTCCAGATGGGTCCAGACGATGATAGGGGCGCGGCGGGGCCGGGTCTACGAAGCGATTACGCAAAGGAAATCGCCGCCTGCGATATGCGCAGGCGGCGAGCGGTCAGGCTGCTTCCGTGGGGTCTTACGTGTGGGTTTAACGCGCCGCGAGCGGCGGCGGCGCCGTAGCGTCGCCGGGCTTCGCATCGCCCCAGCCGCCGCCCAGCGCGCGGATCAGGTTCACGGTCGCCACGGCCTGCGAGCCTTGCAGATGGCTGGCCTGCAATTGCGACACGAGCACCGTCCGTTCGCTGTCGATCACGTTCAGATAGCTCACCTCGCCTTCCTCGTACTGTGTGCGCGAAAGGTGCGCCGATTGCTGCGAAGCGCTCACCGCGTCGTTCTGCTCGCGGATCTGGTCGTCGAGCAGGCGCAGGTCCGAGAGATTGTCCTCCACGTCGCGGAAGGCCACGAGCACCTGCTGGCGATATTGCGCAACGTCTTCATCGTATTTCGCACGCGACTGCGCCAGATTCGCCTTGCGCCGGCCGCCGTCGAAAAGCGGCAGCGTGAGCGCCGTGCCGGCAAGCGGCCCGAGCAGGAACGCGCGGCTCGACCACATGAACAGGTCGGCGAGCGTGGCCGACTCGAAGCCGGCTGCGCCCGTGATATTGAGCTGCGGGAAGAACGCCGACTTCGCGAGACCCACGCGTGCGTTCGCGGCCGCCATGGCGCGCTCGGCCGCCGCCACATCCGGGCGACGCTCCAGCAGAGCGGAAGGCAGGCCCGGCGGCACCTGCACGACCACCGGCGCAAGCGGCGTTTCCGGGAACGTGAAGTCCGCCGGCGCCTTGCCGAGCAGGATCGCGAGGCTATGCTCCGAGGCCGCGCGCTGACGTGCGACGCCCACCGCGTCGGCACGCGCGCTCGCCAGCTCGTTGCGCGCCTGCGCCACGTCCAGCGCGCTGATGTCGCCTTCCTTGAAGCGGCGCTCGACCAGCTTGAGCGCATCTTCACGCAGCGCCACCGTGCGGCGGTACAGATCGACGTCCGAGTCGAACTGGCGCAGCTGGAAGTAGTTCTGCGCGACGTCGGCCTGCAAGGCGAGCTGCACCGAGAGGAACAAGGCTTCGCTTTGCTGCGCGTCCGCCTGTGCAGCGTGTACGTTCGAACTCACGCGGCCGAACAGATCGACCTCGTAGCTCGCGGTGGCCTGCGCGCGCCACAGCGTTTGCGCGGGCACGTTGGTGTTCTGCGACTCATACAGCGAAGCCGGTGAAGCACGCTCGTAGGTTGGGCCGAAGCCCGCATCGATCGACGGGAACCACGAGGCGCGCGCGGCCTGTGTCACGGCGCGCGCCTGCTGCACACGCGCGGCTGCCGCCTTGAGGTCCTGGTTCGCTTCGAGCGCCTGCTGTTCGAGCTTGTCGAGCGTCGGGTCGCCGAACACCGTCCACCATTCGCCGCGGTGGGCGTCGTCGGCGGGCTGCGCGGGCTTCCATGTGCCCACGTCATGCGGATTCGCGCTTTGCGTTTGCTGCGGCGCTTCCTTGTAGGCGGCGGGCACGGCGGCGTCGGGCACCTTGTAGGTGGGCTCGACGGAGCACGCCGCGAGCCAGGCAAACAGCGCGACGCTCGCCGCGATTCGTGTGATACGCGCAAACTGCCCGCCTCCCGGCGAGGCATTTCGGCTATAGCGCAAGCTGGATTCGTTAGTCATGTTAATCATTCTCCCTTGTCGCCTCACGCGTCGACCATCGACTGCGGCTTGCGCGCATTGTCCTTTTGCGCGACGTGAATCTTGCCGCCCGCGAGCGTGCGCAGCACCACGTAGAACACCGGCGTGAGGAGCAGGCCGAACGCGGTCACACCCAGCATGCCGAAGAACACGGCCACGCCCATCGCATGACGCATCTCCGAACCCGCGCCGCTCGAGAGCACGAGCGGCACCACACCCATGATGAACGCGATGGACGTCATCAGGATCGGGCGCAGACGCAGGCGGCTCGCTTCGATGGCAGCGGAGAGCGGCGTGTGTCCGTCGTGCTCCAGCTCACGCGCAAATTCGACGATCAGAATGGCGTTTTTCGAAGCCAGCCCCACCAGCACCATCAAGCCGATCTGCGTGAAGATGTTGTTGTCGCCCTGCGTGAGCCATACGCCCGTTAGCGCACACAGCACGCTCATCGGCACGATCAGGATCACCGCGAGCGGCAGCGTCAGGCTCTCGTAGAGCGCGGCCAGCACGAGGAACACGAGCAGCACGCTGATCGGGAACACCCAGATGCCCGCATTGCCCGCCAGCACCTGCTGGTATGTGAGGTCGGTCCATTCGAACTTCACGCCGTGCGGCAGAACTTCGGCCGCGATGCGCTCCGCCGCCGCCTGCGCCTGCCCCGACGAGTAACCGGGCGCGGGCCCGCCGTTGATGTCGGCAGCGGTGTAGCCGTTGTAGCGCACCACCATTTCGGGGCCGTACGTGGGCGTGACCGTGACGAGCGACGAGAGCGGCACCATCTCGCCCGCGGCGTTGCGCGTCTTCAGCTGCAAGATGTCGTCGGCCCGCTGGCGGAACGGCGCATCGGCCTGCACGCGCACCTGATACACGCGTCCGAAGCGGTTGAAGTCGTTCACGTAGAGCGAGCCGAGATAGATCTGCATCGTGTCGAACACGTCCGTGACCGGCACGCCAAGCTGCTTCGCCTTCGTGCGGTCGAGATCGACGTTCAGCTGCGGCACGTTGATCTGATAGTTCGTGAACGTCGGGCCCAGCTCCGGCGTTTGCGCCGCGCGCTTGACGAAGTCCTGCGTCGCGCGGTTGAGCGCTTCATAGCCGAGCGCACCATGATCCTCCAGCTGCATCTTGAAGCCGCCGAGCGTGCCGAGGCCGAGCACCGGCGGCGGCGGGAACACGGCGATGAACGAGTCCTTGATACTCGCGTACTGCTGGTTCAGCGCACCCGCAATCGCCCCTGCCGAAAGCGCCTTGCCCTTGCGCTCCTTGAACGGCTTGAGCGTGACGAACACGATGCCCGCGCTCGAGCTATTGGTGAAGCCGTTCACCGAAAGACCCGGGAACGCCACGGCGCTTTCCACGCCGGGCTGCTTGAGCGCAATGGCGCTCATGTCGCGAATCACGTTCTCGGTGCGATCGAGCGCGGCGCCATTGGGCAGTTGCGCGAATGCGATCAGATACTCCTTGTCCTGCGCGGGCACGAAGCCGCCCGGCACCACACGCGCCATCAGCACCGTTGCGGCGATCAGCACCACATACACCATGAGCATCGCGCCCTTGTGGCGCAGCACGCCGTTCACGCCACGCCCATAGCTTTCCGAGCCGCGATGGAACACGCGGTTGAAGCGGCGGAAAAAGCCGCCCAGCACGAGGTTCATGCCGCGCGTGAGCCAGTCTTCCTTCTCGCCGTGGCCGCGCAGCAGCAGCGCCGAAAGCGCGGGCGAAAGCGTGAGCGAGTTGAACGCCGAGATCACCGTGGAAATGGCGATGGTCATCGCGAACTGCTTGTAGAACTGGCCCGTGAGGCCGCTCATGAATGCGAGCGGCACGAACACGGCCACGAGCGTGAGCGCAATGGCGATGATCGGCCCGCTCACCTCCTGCATGGCCTTGTAGGTCGCATCGCGCGCAGATAACCCGCTCGCGATGTTGCGCTCCACGTTTTCCACCACCACGATCGCATCGTCCACCACAATACCGATGGCGAGCACCATGCCGAACAGCGAGAGCGCGTTGATCGAGAAGCCGAACGCAAGCAAAAGCGAGAATGTGCCGACGATCGACACCGGCACCGCGATCAACGGAATGATCGAGGCACGCCACGTTTGCAGGAACACGATCACCACGATCACCACGAGCGCGATGGCTTCGAGCAGCGTATGCACGACCGCTTCGATACTGGAGCGCACGAACTGCGTGGGGTCGTAGACAATCTTGTAATCCACGCCTGCGGGCATGTCCTGCTTGAGTTCCTTCATCGCCGCGCGCACCTGGTCCGAAATCGCGAGCGAATTCGCGCCCGGCGCCTGGTTGATCGCGAGCGCAACGGCCGGCTTGTTGTCGAGCAGCGAGCGCAAACCGTATTCCGACGCGGCCAGTTCGATACGCGCGATATCGCGCAGGTACGTCACGCCGCCGTCGGGATTCGTCTTGACGATGATGTCGCCGAACTCGCTCTCCGTGCGCAGACGGCCACGCGCGTTGACGTTCAACTGGTACGGCGTGCCGGGCACGCTAGGCGAAGCGCCAATCACACCCGCCGCCACCTGCACGTTCTGCTCGCGAATCGCGTTGACCACATCGTTGGCGGTGAGATTGCGTTGCGCCACCTTCTGCGGGTCGAGCCAGATACGCATGGCGTAATCGCCCGAGCCCCACAACTGCACCTCGCCCACGCCCTGGATGTTCGAGAGGCGGTCCTTCACGTTGAGCAGCGCGTAGTTGCGCAGGTACGTCATGTCGTAGCGGTTGTCCGGCGAAATCAGGTGCACCACCATCGTGAGCGTGGGGGAGCTCTTGATGGTCGTGATGCCGAGACGCTGCACGTCTTCCGGCAGGCGCGGCAGCGCCTGGTTCACGCGGTTCTGCACGAGCTGCGTGGCCTTGTCCGGGTCGGTGCCGAGGCGAAACGTGACCGTGAGCGTGAGGTTGCCGTCGCTATTGGCCTGCGACTGCATGTACAGCATGTTCTCGACGCCGTTGATCTGCTCTTCCAGTGGCGCGGCCACGGCTTCGGCGATCACTTTCGGGTTCGCGCCCGGATACTGCGCGTGGACCACCACCGAAGGCGGCACGACCTCGGGGTACTCGGAGATCGGCAACTGGAACAGCGCGATCACGCCGGCCAGCAGGATCAGCACGGACAGCACGCCCGCGAAGATCGGCCGGTCGATGAAGAATTTCGATATGTTCATGGGTTGCTCTTGTTCATGACGCTCAATTTTGCGCAATTCATCTTACGCTTAGGCATCCTGACTGACGGGGAGGCGTATGCTGCAAACGCCCACGCCCGCCGCTCGTCAGGACGTCTTCGCTGCCTTGGCGCCGGGGTTCGCTGCCGTGCTGGCCGAATCGGCGTCCGGGTCGCCGTTCATTGGCACCATATGCGAGCGCACGACAATGCCAGGGCGCACGCGCTGTGTGCCGTTCACCACCACGTGGTCGCCCGCCTTCAGGCCGTCCAGAATCACGCGCAGGTTGCCCTGCTGGCCGCCCGTTTGCACGGTGCGGTACGCGATCTTGCCGCTGTTATCCACGACGTATACAAACTTCTTGTCCTGGTCGGTGCCGATCGCGGCATCGTCCACGAGCAACGCCGGGTGCGGGGCGCTGCCGCCTACCTTGATGCGTGCGTAAAGCCCCGGCACCAGCGCGCCGTCGGCGTTGTCGAAGCGCGCGCGTACGCGGATCGTGCCCGACGTGGTGTCCAGACGGTTGTCCACCGACTCGATCGTGCCGGTGCGCGAATAGCCCGATTCGTTCGCGAGACCCAGCTCGACCGGCACCTTCGAGCCATCCTTCATGCGGCTGATGTAGTCGAGATAGGTCTGCTCGTCGGCGTCGAATTCGGCGTAGATGGGCGAAACGGAAACGAGCGTCGTGAGCGGCGCGGCGGCGGCTCCCGCCGAAACGACGTTGCCCACCGTGATCTCCGCGCGCGAGACACGCCCCGCAACCGGCGCGACGATGCGCGTGTAGCCGAGGTTGATCTGCGCGGCTTCGAGCGCGGCCTGCGCGGCCTTGAGATTCGCGTTCGCTTCGCGCGAAGCGTTCTGCTTCTCGTCGTAATCGCGCTTCGCGATGGCGTTGTCGCCAATCAGGCGCTGCGCGCGCTCCCAGTCGCTTTGCGCGTAGCCCGTGCGCGCCTGCGCGGCGGCAAGCTGCGCGGCGGCCTGGTCGACGGCCGCCTGGTACGGGCGCGGGTCGATCACGAACAGCGTATCGCCCTGCTTCACGAGCGCGCCATCACGGAAGTTCACCGAGACGATCGTGCCCGAAACCTGCGGACGTATCTCCACTTTTTCGACGGCGGCCATGCGGCCCGAGTAGGTCTGCCAGTCGGTGATGGTGCGATTGAGCACTGCTGCGACATCGACCTCGGGCGCGGGCGGCGCTTCCGCGGCAACGGCGGGATGCGAGTCGAGGCGGATTGCGCCGAAAGTGCCCAGGCCCGCGACCACGATCACGCCAAAGACTGCCAGCGCGATACGGGTTCGGGATTGCGAAAAGAGTGACATGTCGGACTCCAGAAATAATGGTTGATGTTCTTCACTGGCTCGGCAGCACCGCCGCTATGGCGCTTCGCTTATGACGCGCCCGCGTCGAAGCAACACTGAAAAAACCGCACGGCTTCGTTGAGCGCGGACGGATGCGCGGCGAGGTTCGCGTGCGACACGCTCGGGTAGCGCACCACCTGGGTGCGCACACCCGCGTCGATCAGTCGGCTTGCGTACTTCTCCGCTTCGATGTGCAGCACGTCGTTCTGTGCGGTCACGATGAGCGTGGGCGGCAGGCCGCCAAGGCGCAGCGATTCGAGCGGCGCCGCGTACGGATGCATGCGCTGCGCCGCGTCGGGCAGATACGCGCGATAACACGCCGCGCATTCGCTTGCGGTGATATCGGAGCTCAGGCGCGCCTCGTCGCCAAGCCGCGTGAGGCTCGGGTCCAGCATCGGCGCGAACAGCGCCTGCGCCGCGAGCTTCACGTCGCCGCGATCGCGTCCCATGAATGCGAGCACGTTGGCGATCTGGCCGCCTGCGTCGTGGCCCGCCGCGATCACGCGTTTCGGGTTGCCGCCGAAGGCGCGCGCCCGCGTGAGCGCCCACAGCGCGGCGCGATGCGCGTCTTCGGGCGCGGCGGGAAACGGGTGCTTCGGCGCAAGCGAATACCCCACGCTCACGACCAGCGCCGGTAAGCGTTCTGCGAGAAAACGCCCAACGGCGTCCGCCTCTTCGATCGACCCGCGCACGAAACCGCCGCCGTGGAAATACAGCAACACCGGCAGGCCGTTCGCAGCTTCGGGGCGGTACAGACGCAGCGGAATCTGCTGCGCGTAGCCTTCGATCACCACGTCGGTCGTGAGCAGCGCGCGCGCCTTGTTGGGCCTGGGGGACGCGGTAACAGGGACAGCCGCCGGAACTTCGGCCAGCGGCGCTTCATCCGCGGAGATCCAGGACGTTGGGCGTTTAAAGACATCCATGTCAAATCGGCGCAATGCGCGAGAGTAGATTCGAATGGAGCGAATTGTGGGTTCGGCAGACTTCCAAATAAATGCCTATAATCCGGCAACACAATTCGGCGCACCTGAACAATCTGTCTCCCCTTTCTGCGCGGGCGTTTCCTTTAAACGCTGCGCGCCGTGCGACCGAAGCTTTTTGGAGAGTGGCAATGGACCGCCTTCAGGCCATGCAGGTGTTCACCCGCGTCGTCGATACCAACAGCTTCACACGCGCTGCCGAAACGCTCGACATGCCGCGCGCTTCGGTCACGACGATCATTCAGAATCTCGAAGCATTTCTCGGCGTGCGCCTCATGCACCGCACCACGCGCCGCCTTTCGCTCACACCCGACGGCGCCGCGTACTACGAGCGCTGCGTGCGCATTCTCGCGGACGTCGAGGAAACGGAAACCACATTCCAGGATCGCAACCGCAAGCCGCACGGCAAGCTGCGCATCGACATGCCGGGCTCGATCGGGCGGCTCATCGTGATTCCGTCGCTGTGCGAGTTCCACGGCCGCTACCCGGACATCGACCTGCAACTGGGCCTCTCCGACCGCCCCGTCGACTTGCTGCAGGAAGGCGTGGATTGCGTGGTGCGCGTGGGCGCGCTGCAGGATTCGTCGCTGGTCGCGCGGCGCATCGGCATTTTCGAAGGTGTATCGTGTGCGGCGCCCTCGTATCTGGAGCGCCACGGCACGCCGCAAACGCTCGAAGAACTGGCCGAACATCGCGCCGTGAATTATTTCTCGTCGCGCACGGGGCGCGTGATCGACTGGGCGTTTCTCGTCGACGGCAAGGAAGTGGAGATCAAACTCAAGAGCATGGTCTCGGTGAACGACGCGGATGCCTATATCACGTGCGGCATCGAAGGCTTCGGCTTGATCCAGGGGCCGCGCTACATGGTGCTGCCGCATCTGAAGTCGGGTGCGCTCGTCGAAGTGCTGCCCGATTTCAAACCGCTGCCCATGCCGATTTCGGCCGTGTACCCGCACAGCCGCCATCTGTCACCCAAAGTGCGCGTATTCGTGGACTGGATCGCCGAGGTGTTCGACCGCTGCCCGCTCCTCTCCGGCCGCGCCTCGCTCGACAAGGCCTGCACAATGCGCACACTCGAAGAGCGCGAAAATGCGCCGGCGCTCGAAACGCCGGTTATCTCGGAGTGGGCCGCATAACGCCGTAGCACTGCGCCCGCCCTCAAAGCCGCGCCCGCAAAGGCTTTCGCGGGTGCGGCGCAGCGATTGTTCCGGATTTTCGACAATTCCTTTCGCGTTGCGGCCGTTTATCGCAAACGGCTGCGCAACTACATTTGCTCCTGTCGCCGCGACTCACGTGGCACCAGTAGAAAAGGAGCAGATCATGAAACGCACTCTCGCAACCGCCATTGGCGCCACGCTCGTTCTCTCGCTCGCCGCCAGTGCTTCGGCTTTCGCACAGGACAATAGCGCCCCGAAAACCCGCGCCGAAGTCAAAGCCGAAATCGCCGCCGCGTATCGTGACGGCACGCTGCCCTCGCTGAACAAGACGAGCTACCCCGAGCAAAGCCTGATTGGCCGCACGCAAGCGCAACGCATTGCGCTGCAGGAAAGCCACGCGAATAACGCCCAGCGCGTTGCGCAGGCTGGCGAATAAACCCGCAAGACGCATCGGCATTTCGATTGCAAGGCGAAACACGTAGGAGTCCAACATGAACTCGACCGTACCTTCCGAACTCGAACAGTGGGACAACACCACGCCCGTGTGGACACCGTTCCGGCATTGAAGCCGGCGTGAAGACGCAAAAAAGCCCGACAGTCTTGCGACCGCCGGGCTTTTTGTGCATGGCGTGGCAACACCACGCCATGCCGCTACCTCCGTAGCATTACCACTGATAGCCCGCGCCCACGGTCACGCCCGTGTTGCCCTGCGAGCTGGAGCTCGCGGCGAGCTTGCCGACCCACTTGTTGTTCTCCGTGACGTAGGAAATGCCAAGCGCCATGCCGGTCTGGCCACCAATACGCGAAGCGCCTGCGGCAACCATCGTCTTGCCCGCCTGCGTCGGCTGCGGCAGGCCCGCTATAGCCATGGCTGCCGCGGCCGCGCCGAACGCGCTCTTCTTCGCATCGTCGATCTGACTTTGCATGCCCGCAACGCGCGAGTCGACATAGCCCTGCGATTGCGCCGTTGCGGCGTTGAGCTGGTTGACGTTCACGGCGTCGGTGCCAGCCGTACCGGCCGCAACGTTGGTAATCTGACGCTCGTTGCCTGCCGAGCCCACGGAGACCGTGTTGTCGCGGTCTGCCACGGAGCCCGCGCCCAGCGCGACCGAGTTCGCGCCGCTGGCGACAGCATTCGGACCCACCGCCGTAGCGTGAGCGCCGCTCGCGACTGCGCCTTCGGTGGCGCGGTCGCCATTCGCGGCAACGAACGGGTTCGACGCATTCGCCGCTTCCTGCGAAACGGCCGCAAGGGCGCTGTTCATCTGGCCAACGTTCACGGCGTCGGTGTCCGCCGTACCGGCCGCGACGTTATGGAGTGCGACCGGCGTGGTGGCGCCTGCGCCGCCCAGCGTGACCGAGTCGTGCGCCGACGAATCGTACGACACGCCGTTCGCCATCTGGCCTTGCAGATTCGACACATTGCCTTGCAGATTGCTGATGTCGGAGGTGTTCTGCGCGACCTGCTGGTTCGTTGCGTAGAGCTGCGAACCATTCACGGCGTCGGTGCTCGCGGCGCTCAGCGCGCCCGCCGCCACGTTGTGCAGGGCAACCGGAGTCGTCGCACCCACGCCGCCAAAGGTCACCGAATCGTGAGCCGACGAGTCGTACATCACGGCATCGGCGGTCGCTGCTTGCAGATTGCTGATAGCGTCGGTATTGGCCGTCGTGCGCGAATCGAGGTTCGAGAGCGCATCGCCCGTGTTGCTGAACGTCTGCCCGCCAACCGTGAATTGCGGCGCTGAAATCGAGCCGTCCGGGTTCACTGTCGAGCCGCCGCCCATTGCGCTTGCGGTCGAGCTGGCGAGGCCAAAGAGCTGCGACCCGTTGATTGCATCGAAGCTCGAAGCGCTCACCGCACCCGTAGCCACGTTGTGCAGGGCGACCGGGGTCGTAGCGCCCACGCCGCCGAGCGTGACCGAATCATGCGCCGACGAGTCGTACATCACCGCATCGGCCATCTGGCCATTGAGGTTGCTGATGTCCGCCGTGTTTTGCGTGACCTGCTGGTTCGTTGCGTAGAGCTGCGAACCATTCACGGCGTCGGTGCTGCCTGCGTTGAGCTGGCCTGCCGCGACGTTCGTGATCTGACGTTCGGCGCCTGCCGAACCCACGCTCACCACACCCACAGGCGCCGTACCCGCGAACGTATAGGCAGTCCCGCCGATCGTCGTGCCGGTCGTGGCAACGGCCGTACCCGTCGACGAGTTGGCACCGAGCGCAACCGAATTGTCGGTTGACGCATTCGCACCGTATCCCAGCGCCAATGCGTTCAGGCCAGATGCAGCACTGTTCCCACCGAGAGCAACAGCGCCCGTTTGCGTTGCGGCTGCAGCGTCGCCCAACGCAGTCGCGTAGTCGTGTTGGGCGGAGGCGTGGGCACCGAGCGCAACGACGCCCAACCCGTTGCCTGCGGAGTACTCACCAATTGCCACGCCGCCCGGCTGCGCGCTGGAATAAGCGCCTGCCGAACCACCCTGAACGATACTCGCACTTTGACCGATTGCGATTGAACCGTTGGACCCAGCAGTCGCATTGCTTCCGATCGCCGTGGACGCCTGGTTCGTGTCGTCGGCCCACGCAAACGCGCCCGGACCATAAGCCGTGCTGGTGGTAATGCCAGACGTCACGCCTCCATCGAGGCTGCCCGCGAATGCCGCACCTGAGAATGCTGCGGCAATGAGCGCTGCTGCAAACACAACACCAGAAGCGGCTTTCGTGCGGGCCTTCGCGCGCTCATCCGCGGCGACCCACGTTCGCGTCACGGCATTCCAGATCAATCGATAAATCTTATTCACAATTTTCCCTAGAGGAAATCCAAGCAGTCGTCCTGATCTGCATCGGCACAAAAATGACGAGCCTGTTTAGGACTCGTCGTCGGAGCCGTGCATTTCAGCAAAACGGACTATCGGGAAAAATCGGAATACTTCGAAAGCGGATTTAGAGACAGCAAGTGTCGTCGCG
This sequence comes from Paraburkholderia sp. J8-2, assembly GCF_905220195.1. NCBI lineage: Bacteria > Pseudomonadati > Pseudomonadota > Betaproteobacteria > Burkholderiales > Burkholderiaceae > Paraburkholderia > Paraburkholderia sp. J8-2. Next base: position 1,116,627 of record NZ_CAJMZA010000001.1, on the reverse strand, counting down.
ACGAGACGCGATATCAACAATTTTTAAATGTCGTGCTGGAATCGTTGTGGCGCTGTGCGCCACAACTTCAGATTCAACGCTGCACGAAATCCGGCTCGAAAAACACCCAGCGCACCGCAGGAAAGCGCGCCTGCAGATCGGCTTCGATCTCGTTGATCGCTTCAACCATCGTGCGGCTGTGGTCGTAGTCGAGCATTTCGCACTGCACGGCCACCATCACCTCCTTGCCCCATTGCAGGGTAATGAGGCTGATGATGCTGCGAATCTCGGGCCGCGCGCGCAGGAACAATTCGATATCGCGCCGCATTTCCGGGCTCGCCGATTCGCCCACGATCATCGACTTCACTTCGCGCGCGATGAACCACGAAATCAGCATGAGCAGCACGCCCACGCCGATCGAGCCGCATGCGTCCCACACCGGATTGCCCGTGATGACCGTGAGCAGCACCGCGGCAAACGCAATGGCGAGACCCGCGAGCGCAGCGATGTCCTCGCCGGCCACGACGAGCAGGTCTGAGTCACGCGTTTCGCGCGCCCAGCGCCATAGCGATTTCGTAGGAGAGCCTTTGCGGATCTCGCGCAGCGCGCCATAGAGCGAAAACGCCTCGAGCACGACGGAAATGCCGAGCACGACGAGCGCCACGTACACGAATCGGAGCGGCTCGCGCAGGATCAGACGATGCACGCCCTCGTATACCGAGAACGCGCCGCCCACGAAAAACAGCAGCAGCGCCACGAGCAGCGAATAGAAGTTGATCGCGCGGCCCGTGCCCATGGGGTGCAGCGGCGTGGGCGGCTCGCGCGACTGGCGCAGGCCGAAGAGCAGCAGCAGTTGATTGCCGCAGTCGGCCGTGGAGTGAATCGCCTCCGCGAACATCGAGCCCGAACCCGTGAACGCCGCGGCAGCGTACTTGCAGATCGCAATGCCCAGGTTCGCTGCGAGCGCATAAAAAATGGCTTTCGGCGAGTCTCCGCTCATACGGTCCTCACAGCGCTTCCACGCGCGCCGGGCCTTCGCTCAGTTCGCCGATCACGCGGGCGTCGCCAAAGCCGTCAGCACGGAAAATCGCCAGCACTTCGTCCACGCTTTGCGGCGCGCAGGCCACGAGCAGGCCGCCCGAGGTTTGCGGGTCGGTGAGCAGCGTGCGCGCGCTTTCGGGCAGGCCGGCCGCGAGCGTGACAGCATCGCCGTATGAAGCCCAGTTGCGGCCCGAGGCGCCCGTGAATACGCCGTCATCGACGAACTTCTGCACGCCCGGTAGCCACGGCAGGTCGGCGTAGCGCACGCGCGCCGTGAGATTCGCGCCGCGCGCGATCTCGAGCGTGTGGCCGAGCAGACCGAAGCCGGTCACGTCCGTCATGGCGTGCACGCCCGGCAGTTCCGCGAGCGTCGCGCCGGGCTTGTTGAGCATCGTTGCGGCGGTCACCATGGCCTGGTAACCAGCGTCGTCGAGAATCTCCTTCTTGAGCGCGGCGGATAGCACGCCCACACCCAGCGGTTTGCCGAGCACGAGCACGTCGCCGGCTTGGGCCGACGCGTTGCGCTTCACGCGCTCGGGATGCACCACACCGAGCGCCGCGAGCCCGTAAATAGGCTCCACGGAGTCGATCGAATGGCCGCCCGCCACGGGGATGCCCGCCGCCGCGCACACGTCCTCGCCGCCGCGCAGCACCTGCGCGATCACGTCGTGCGGCAGCACGTTGATGGGCATGCCGACCAGCGCGAGCGCGAGAATCGGCTTGCCGCCCATGGCGTAGACGTCCGAAAGCGCGTTGGTCGCGGCAATGCGGCCGAAGTCGTACGGGTCGTCCACGATCGGCATGAAGAAGTCCGTGGTCGCGACGATCGCCTGTTCGTCGTTGAGCTTGTAGACGGCGGCGTCGTCGGCGGTCTCGGTGCCGACCAGCAGGTTCGGAAACGCGGTGGTGAGCGGCGTGCTGCGCGCGAGCAGCGCGGAAAGCACGCCCGGCGCGATCTTGCAGCCGCAGCCGCCGCCGTGGGAAAGGCTCGTGAGGCGCGGCACCGCAGCGCCGATGGCGGGTTTGTCGTTCATGTCTGGAATCGCCTTGAAAGTGCCGGATGAGTTTTCCTATTATGGGGCAATCGCCAAACGGGCGAGCGGGCGATGCGGGCGGCGCCGCTGCGCAGCCACTCAGACGCGCCCGGCGGCCTGGCCCGCGGCGTTCGCGGCCGTATCGCCCGCGTGAAGCGCATCGACGAGCCATTGCGGATCGTCGTGTGGCAGATCGTGCCCCGCCCACGGATGTTCCACATGCGGCGCGCCCCAGGCCCGCGCGAGCCTGGTCGAGCAAACGGGATTCACGAGCCGGTCGCCGCGCGACGACACCACGAGCACCGCACCGCGCGGCGCGCCGCGCGCCTTGAAGCGCGCCGCGGCAGCTAGCTGGCGTAGCGCGTTCGCGCGGCTCACGTGGGCGCCCGCGCGGATCTCGCGCCACGCTTCGAGGTCGGCGGCCAGCGTGTCGCGCCGCACACAGGTAAGGCCGTGGATCAGCGTCTCGGCAATACCGTTGCTGTCGTTGCCCTCCCAATACCGCGCCACGCGCGCGAGCGCGGGCCACGCCGAGGGCCGCAAGCGCTCGTGCACGCGGCTATGCGGCCGCATGCTCGTGTTCACGAGCACGAGGCGCTCGATCTCTCCGGGGTAACGCAGCGCCCACGCCGTCGCCACCATGCCGCCCAGCGACATCGCCAGCACGCGGTAAGGCGCGCTCGCGCCGCGCCGTTGCGCCTGCTCGCGCAGCGCGTCCACATAGGCGCCGACTGCTAGCGGCGAGCACGCGTGCGCTTCGGTGCCGTTGCCCGCCAGGTCGATGGGCAACACGCCATCGCGCGCGGCGAGCAGCGTGGCAAACGCACCCCAATGGCGCGATTCGCGCGTGAGGCCGCGCAAAAGAATCCACGGTCCGCTCATGCGCCCGGCCTGTGATACCAATGTGCGATCGCGCTTTGCAGCACCTGTTCGCGCGTCACGCCCTCGGGCAACCAGCGTTGCGACGAATACGCGGCGCGCGTGAGGAATTCGAACAGGTTTGCGTGACGCCGAAGCACGCGCGCCGTGCGATGCTGCATCACCGGATTGAACATGCCCTGGCGCGAGAAAATCTGGCGCGGATTCTTCTTGATCCATAGCCACGAGCCCAGTTCGAGCGTGAGCGGCAGGAAGATGTTGCCGGCGGGCGCGCGATCGTACGCACAGTCCCACAGGTCGCCGTGCAGCAAATATTGGTGGCTCTGCGGCTCGAACGTGTAACCGTGATGCGGATGCGCACGCTCGAACATCGTCTTGAGCACGTACATTTCAGGCAGATGTCTCATGAGCCGGCGCGTGCGCGCGTACGGGAACCAGATGCTGTCACTCCAGCCGTATCCCGAATGGCAGTCGAGCGCGAAAGAAAGCGGGCGCTGCGTGAGTTCTTCATCGACGATCTTCAGGAGCGCGCTCGCCTCGGTTTCCATGGCCGCGCCGCGCCTGCCGCGATACCACGGCAGCCACGAGCCCACACGCTGTCCGCCCGCGAGAAAAGGCACACGTTCGTCGGCGTCCTGCGGCGCGTTGCGCATGAGATCCACGCCGTTCGGGTTCGCGCGCGTGGCGAGCCACATGCCGCCCGGATTGACGATCGGCGCGAGCACGATACGCACGGATTCGAGCTGATGCATGAGCAGTTCGTCCCACGCGAGACGCCCCACCAACGCGCGCATGTAGTCGAGCACCAGTTGCGAGCCGATGCGCTCGAGCCCGTGTATGCCGCCGAAAAAACCAATGGCGGGCGCGGCCGGATCGCGCGAGCCGATCGCCGCGACATGCAGCGCAAAGGTGCGGCCCCGCACTTCGACCTCGCCCGCGCTGCGAATGTCGAACCAGCGCGCGCCGGCATCGAGGATCGCCTTGAGGTCCTCGTATTCCGCGAAGCTGTCGGGTAAGAAGCTCAGTGCCTGCATATGGCGCCGGGTTTCGTCGCTTGTTTGGATGAGGCCGCCCAGACCAGGTCGCGCTGGGCGGCCGCATTGTCTACAACTGCCTTGCGCCTGCCGCCCCCGTCGACAATGAGTCAGCAATAAGTCAGGAAAACCAGGGACAGCATGTGCGCTGCCCATCAATATAGCCGCTTCCTCCGATATTGAGCGTGACAGATGTTTGGCGTCATGCCTCTGTCACATCTCTCGGGATGTTTTCTCTGCACGCGGAGCCGCAAAACATGTAGTCGTCTAGACGTCGCGACACCTTCACTCAACCGTCACAGTCCCTTCCTAGAATGAGCCCTCGACTACACAGCGACGGATTGTTATGGACGCCATTCGCATCGAACGCCTCTCGAAAAGCTTCGACAGCGGCCGCAAGGCACTCGACGAAATCAACCTGCGCGTAGGCGTTGGCGAGATGGTCGCGCTAATCGGCGCATCGGGCTCGGGCAAATCGACTTTGCTGCGTCATATTGCGGGCTTTACCGCATCCGACCCGCAGCCTTCGCGCATCGATATCCTTGGTCGTCCTATTCAACAGGACGGGCGCATCGTGCGCGAAGTGCGCCGCATTCGCCGCGACATCGGCTTCGTGTTTCAGCAGTTCAATCTCGTCAATCGCCTCACGGTCGAAACGAATGTGCTGATCGGCGCGCTGTCGCGCTTGCCGTTGTGGCGACGTCTCACGGGCCGCTTTCCGCGCGCCGAGCGCGAGCTGATGCTCGCCGCGCTCGGTGAAGTGGGCATTGCGCACAAGGCCCCTGAGCGCGCCGCGAATCTATCGGGCGGCCAGCAGCAGCGCGCGGCGCTCGCCCGCGCACTCGTGCAGCGCGCGCGCCTCATTCTCGCCGACGAACCGATCGCCTCGCTCGACCCCGCATCGTCGCGGCGCGTCATGGACATGATGCGCATGCTCAACCGCGATCACGGCTTGACCGTGGTCGTCTCGCTGCATCAGGTGGATATCGCCATGGAGTATTGCCCGCGCACCATCGCGCTGCGCGACGGGCGCGTGGTGTACGACGGCGCTTCTGCGGCGCTCACGCCTGCCCTGCTGCAACAACTTTATGGCAGCGCCGCGCGCGAACTGCTCGAGCCCGATGCCGCGCCTTCAGTTGCAACGCGCTTCGGCGCGCAGCCTCGCGCGGCGTAATCACTCAACCCATTTTCAACCCGCAACGTTTCCCCTCACCACGGACCGCCCCAATGAAACTGCTCCGCTCCATGCTCTCCTGGTGCGCCGCCGGCGCCGTCGCGTTTGCCTCGCTCGGCAGCGCGGCCGCTCACGCGGAAGACCTCAGCTTCGGCATCATCTCGACCGATTCGTCGGCGGTGCTCAAGCAACGCTGGCAACCGTTCATCGACGACCTGAACAAGCAGACCGGCCTGAACGTGAAGGCGTTCTTCGCCACCGACTACTCGGGCATCATCGAAGCCATGCGCTTCAACAAGGTGCAGATCGGCTACTTCGGCAATGCTTCGGCCATGGAAGCCGTGGACCGCTCGAATGGCGAGATCTTCGCGAAAGTGCTCTACGCGAACGGCGACACGGGCTACAAGTCGGTGCTCATCACCAACGTGAACAGCCGCGTGAAGACGATCGACGATGTGTTCAAGAATACTAAGGATCTCACGCTCGGCTGGGGCGACCCCAATTCGACTTCGGGCACGCTGATTCCGGGCTACTACCTCTTCGCGCAGCATGGCATTTCGGTGAACGCGACGAACTTCAAGACCGTGCTGCCGTCGAGCCATGAAGCGAACCTGCTCGCCGTGGTGAACAACAAGGTCGATATCGCCACCAACAACAGCATCGAGCTTTCCACGCTGCAGCAGAAGCACCCGGACCGCTTTGCGCAGGTGCGCGTGCTGTGGACCTCGCCGCTCATTCCGTCCGATCCGCTCGTGTATCGCAAGGATCTGCCTGAAGCCACGAAGCAAAAGCTGCGCGACTTCTTCTACCACTACGCGAAGACCGATCCGCGCGAGAAGAAGATCATGGCCGACATCACCGGCTATGCAGGTTTCGCGCCCGCCACCGACGCGCAGCTCCTGCCGATCCGCCAGGTCGCGCTGTTCCAGCAGAAGGAGAAGATCGCCGCCAACACGAATCTCTCCGACGACGACCGCAAGAGCCAGATCGCGGCCATTGACGCCAAGATCGGCGCACTCGCGAAGCAGTAATGGGCGCAATGGATTTCGACCGCTCACGCGCCGTGCGGCAGGCAGACGTTACCGAGCCCGTTGCCGGACCGGCGGCGACGCCGGCCGCCGCCGCGCCACAAGCGGCCCATGCGACCCAAGCGGCGGCCGTCCTTGCGGCGAGCAAGCAGGCAGGCAAGCGCAGCTGGTCCTCGCTCGTGCTCTGGGCCATCGTGTTCGTGCTGCTCGGCGTGGCGTGGCACGGCGCCGACATGCGCCCGCTCGACCTCTTCTCCGACTCCGCGAACATGGGCACGTTCGCACGCGGCTTCTTCCCGCCGGACTTCACGGAATGGCGCACGTACGCCCACGAAATGTGGGTCACGGTCGCGGTGGCGCTGTGGGGCACGGCGCTCGCCATTGTCTGCGCGGTGCCGTTCGGGTTGATGTCGGCGCACAATCTCGCGCCCGCGTGGGTGCTGCATCCCGTGCGGCGTTTGATGGACGCGTGCCGCGCCATCAACGAGATGGTGTTCGCGATGCTCTTCATCGTGGCCGTGGGCCTCGGGCCGTTCGCAGGCGTGCTCGCCTTGTGGGTGCATACCACGGGCGTGCTCGCGAAGCTCTTTGCCGAGGCCGTGGAAGCCATCGACCCGCGCCCCGTGGAAGGCGTGCGCGCCACGGGCGCCTCGCCGCTCGACGAGATCATCTACGGCGTGCTGCCCCAGGTCATGCCGCTGTGGATCTCTTACGCGCTCTACCGGTTCGAGTCGAACGTGCGCTCGGCGATGGTGGTGGGCATGGTGGGCGCGGGCGGCATCGGCGTCGTGCTGTACGAGGAAATCCGCTCGTTCGATTATCAGCAGACCAGTGCCGTGCTCATCATGGTGATCGTCGTCGTCACGGCCATCGATCTCATCTCCGCAAGACTGCGTGCGCGCGTGATCTGACACCGCAGTTCGACCCAACGCTCACCTCACCCCGCGCGAGCCAGAACACGGCTCGCGCATCCTCTTTTCTGGCGATTTGTGGCAATTTGTGGCAATCGCGGGCAATCGGTGGAATAATCGCTTCCTTGCGGCCGCAACGGCCCGCATCCGCCCTAACCTACCGAACCAATCTGCTGCCCAATGGCCAGTTTCGTCGTCCTGCTGGTCCTGCTCTCGGCGCTCATGCACGCGAGCTGGAACGCCTTCCTCCATCTTTCGGGCGACCGCCTCTGGCTGCTCGGCATGTTCTCGGTGCCGTACATTGTCGTGAGCGCGATCGGCGTGTGCGTGCTGCCGCTGCCCGCGCAGGCGAGCTGGCCGTATATCGCCGCTTCCGTTGTGCTGGAGTTCGTGTACTGTTTCACGCTGATCCGCGCTTATCGCAGCGGCGATTTCGGGCAGATCTACCCCATTGCGCGCGGGCTCTCGCCGATGCTCGTATTCGGGGGCGCGCTCGTGTTCGCGCACGAAGAACTGCATGCGCTCGCGGCCACGGGCGTTGCACTCGTTTCGCTCGGCATCATGTCACTCGCCTTCCGGCGCGGCATGCGTTTTTCGGGCGAGAGCGTGCCTTACGCGCTGCTCACGGGCCTTTTCATCGCGATGTATTCGGTCATCGACGGCATCGGCGCGCGCCTCGCCGGCAACGGCATGAGCTACATCATGTGGGTGTATCTGCTCTGGAACGTCCCGCAGTTTCTCGTGGTCTGCAAGCTGCGCGGCGGCGCGGCGCAGATGTTCACCTCGAAGTCCGCGGTCGCGCGCGGCATGCTCGCGGGCGTACTCGCCCTCACGGCGTATTGCCTCGTGATCGAAGCGTTCCGCTTCTTGCCTATCGCGATGGTTTCCGCGCTGCGTGAGCTTTCGTCGATCTTCGCCGTGCTGATCGGCTGGCTGTTCATGAACGAGAAGCTCACGGCGCGCCGCATGGTCGCTTGCGCGCTGGTCACTTGCGGCGCGGTGCTGATCCGGCTGTGACCGGCCCGTAGTCGCTCACACGAACGCGGGTAGCGTCGTATCGATCGCCTCGGCCAGCGTTTCGAACGCCGGCGCGATTTCCTCGTCGGGCACGCACGCATAGCCGATCAACAAGCCCGGGTTCGCGCGCTCGCGCGACGAGTAATACCCCGAAAGCGGCCGCACGACGATATTGCGCGCGAGCGCGGCTTCAGCCACGGCGCGGTCGTCGCTGCCCTCGGGCAGTTGCATCACGACGTGCAGGCCAGCGTCGCCGCCCATGGCGGGCAGCGCGTCGCCGTAGCGGCGCGAAACGGCGTCGAGCAGCACCTGGCGGCGCTGGCCGTAGAGCGCGCGCATCTTGCGGATATGCGAAGTGAAATGCCCCTCGGCGATGAACTCCGCAAGCACGGCCTGCTGCAGCAATTGCCCCTCGCGATACAACTCCGCGCTCGCTGTCGCGAAGCTTTCCGCGAGCGCTTCCGGCGCAACGAGATAGCCCACGCGCAAGCCCGGAAAGAGCGTCTTGCCGAAGCTCCCCACATAGATCACCTGCCCGGCCGTATCGAGCCCCTGCAAAGAGGCGAGCGGGCGGCTGCCGTAGCGGAACTCGCTGTCGTAGTCGTCCTCGATGATCCAGCACTGGTGCTGGCGCGCGTACTCGAGCAGCATGCGGCGGCGCGCGAGGCTCATCACCATGCCGAGCGGATACTGGTGCGAAGGCGTGACGAGCATGAGCCGCGGCGGCGGCGCAGCGAAGTCGTCAGGCGACGGGTTGAGGCCCTCGCTGTCCACGGCGATCGGCCGCGTATTGAGGCCCGAGACGTGCAACACGCTGCGCACGCCCCAGTAACACGGGTCTTCGGTCCAGATGGTGTCGCCGGGGTCGGAGAGCAGGCGCACGGCCAGGTCCACCGACTGATGAATGCCCGTCGTGATGATGATCTGCTCCGGCGAGCAACGCACCGAGCGCGAGGTGCGCAGATAGTCGGCGAGCACGTGGCGCAGCAGCGCGAGGCCGCCGCCGGGCGCGTAGGTCAGCAGGTCCGGCCGCAGGCTGCGCCAGTACTTGTTGTGCAGACGCGTCCAGACACGCGAGGGAAAGCGGGAGACATCGGGCACGCCCGGCATGAACGCGCCGCCCTGGCGCTTCGACACGCCCGCGCTTCCGATCAGGCGCGCGCCGCGAACCGAGAGCGAGCGCGCCGCGGGGCGCTGCGAATGCCCGGCGGCGACGGTTTCCGGGCCGCTTGCCGCTGCAACGCCAGACGCCACCGCAGCGACTGATTCCGTGCCGTGCGCGATCTGGCTGTTAGTTGCAACGACCCCGCCATGCGGCACGGCTCCTGAAATATCGCTATTTTTCCGCGTCTGAACAGAGCCAATTTCCGTCGCCCCGACGATCTCGTCGGGCGACGTATCGGCCACGAAGGTGCCACGCCCCGTGGCCGACGTGACATAGCCTTCGAGCACCAATTGTTCGTAGACCTGCGTCACGGTATTGCGCGCAATCCCCAACTCCGCCGCCAGCAGCCGCGATGACGGCACCCGCGCGCCGGCTGGCAGCTCGCGCGAAAGGATCGCCTGCTGCAGCAGCTTGTGCAGCTGCCGGTACACCGGCTGGGCGCTGCCGCGGTCGAGCCGTTGGGCCAGCCAATCGGAGAGAACACTCGCACGCATCGAAATTGGCTCCTAAATATTGCACTGATTGGCTCTGAAATTTAGAGCCAAACGTGAGTATAGTCGCGACATGGACTGTTTGCCGGTCCGCCAACCAACCCTAGAACTGACACCGATTCCACAGGAGATGAACGTGAGCAAGAACGCCGATCTGCAAAGCCGCAAGAACGCCATTACCCCGCGCGGCGTGGGCGTGATGTGCGACTTCTACGCCGAGCGCGCTGAAAACGCCGAGCTGTGGGACGTGGAAGGCCGCCGCTTCATCGACTTCGCCGCCGGCATCGCCGTGTGCAACACGGGCCACCGCCATCCGAAGATCGTCGCCGCCATCAAGGCGCAGCTCGACCACTTCACGCACACGGCCTACCAGATCGTGCCGTACGAGTCGTATGTCTCGCTGGCCGAGAAGATCGCCCAGCGCGCACCGGGCAGCTTCGCCAAGAAAGCCGCGTTCTTCACGACCGGCGCCGAAGCCGTTGAAAACGCCGTGAAAATCGCACGTGCCCACACGGGCCGTCCGGGCGTGATCGCGTTCGCAGGCGGCTTCCACGGCCGCACGCTGATGGGCATGGCGCTCACGGGCAAGGTCGCTCCGTACAAGCTCGCGTTCGGCCCGTTCCCGGCCGACGTGTACCACGCGCCGTACCCGAATTCGGTGCACGGCATCAGCACGGCTGACTCGCTCAAGCACATCGAAATGCTGTTCAAGGCCGACATCGATCCGAAGCGCGTGGCCGCGATCATCTTCGAACCGGTTCAAGGCGAAGGCGGCTTCTACCAGGCGCCGGCAGACTTCGTGCGCGGCCTGCGCAAGATCTGCGACACGCACGGCATCCTGCTGATCGCCGACGAAGTGCAAACGGGCTTCGCGCGCACCGGCAAGCTGTTCGCGATGGAGCACTACGACGTCACGCCTGACCTCATGACGATCGCCAAGAGCCTGGCCGGCGGCATGCCGCTGTCGGGCGTGGTGGGCCGCGCGGAAGTGATGGACGCCGCAGCGCCTGGCGGTCTCGGCGGCACGTACGCGGGTAACCCGCTGGCCGTGGCGTCGGCGCACGCCGTGATCGAGATCATCGAAGAGGAAAAGCTCTGCGAGCGCGCCACGAAGCTCGGCGACAAGCTCAAGGCCAAGCTCAACGCGATGAAGGCCGACGTGCCGCAAATCGTCGACGTGCGCGGCCCGGGCGCAATGAACGCCGTGGAGTTCTGCAAGCCCGGCACGAACGAAGCCGACGCCGACTTCACCAAGCGCGTGCAAACCGCAGCGCTGAACCGCGGCCTGCTGCTGCTCGTGTGCGGCGTGTACTCGAACGTCGTGCGCTTCCTGTTCCCGCTGACGATCCAGGACGCCGTGTTCGACGAAGCGCTCGCGATCCTCGAAGAGTCGATCAAGGAAGCCGTGGGCGTGCCGGCGTAAGCCTTCACAACTTTGAGGCCCGCGTGCAGTGGACTATGACGCGGGCCATCCACGAAACGGCACACCGGCGATTGCCGCTGTGCCGTTCGTCGTTCTAAACGAATCGAATCTACGCCTACCGGGAGCTCGGGCATGAATCTGAAAGACGCATCGCTGCTGCAAACCAACGCCTATATCAACGGCGAATGGCAAGGCGCCGAAGACGGCGCAACGTTCGAAGTGAAGAATCCCGCCACTGGCGCGCTGATCGGCACGGTGCCGCGCATGGGCGCGGCCGAAACGCGCCGCGCGATCGCCGCCGCCAATGCCGCATGGCCCGCATGGCGCGCGAAGACCGCGAAGGAGCGCAGCAGCATCCTGCGCAAATGGCACGACCTGATGATGGAAAACGCCGATGACCTCGCGCTGATCCTCACCACGGAACAAGGCAAGCCGCTCGCCGAAGCGAAGGGCGAAATCGGCTATGCCGCGTCGTTCCTCGAGTGGTTCGCGGAAGAAGGCAAGCGCATTTACGGCGACACGATCCCCACGCCCGCCAACGACAAGCGCATTGTCGTGACGAAGGAACCGGTGGGCGTGTGCGCCGCGATCACGCCGTGGAACTTCCCCGCCGCGATGATCACCCGCAAGGTCGGCCCCGCGCTCGCGGCAGGCTGCCCGATCGTGCTCAAGCCCGCCGAAGCCACGCCGTTCTCGGCGCTCGCACTGGCCGTGCTGGCCGAACGCGCTGGCGTGCCGCGCGGTATCTTCAGCGTGGTGACGGGCGACCCGAAGGCGATTGGCGGCGAACTCACGAGCAACCCGACCGTGCGCAAGCTCTCGTTCACGGGCTCGACGCCGGTGGGCCGCCTGCTCATGAGCCAGTGCGCCTCGACCGTCAAGAAGGTCTCGCTGGAGCTGGGCGGCAACGCACCGTTCATCGTGTTCGAAGACGCCGATCTCGATGCCGCTGTAGCCGGCGCCATCGCATCGAAGTATCGCAACAGCGGCCAGACTTGCGTGTGCACGAACCGCTTCTATGTGCACGACGCCGTGTACGACGCGTTCGCGGCCAAACTGCGCGACGCCGTTGAAAAGCTCAAGGTCGGCCTCGGCACCGAAGCAGGCGTGACGCAAGGCCCGCTCATCAACGAAGCGGCCGTGCTGAAGGTGGAATCGCATATCGAGGACGCGCTCGCGAAAGGCGCCCAGGTGATCGCAGGCGGCAAGCGCCATGCGCTCGGCCACGGCTTTTTCGAGCCGACCATCCTCACCGGCGTCACGCCTGCGATGAAGGTTGCACGCGACGAAACCTTCGGCCCGCTCGCGCCGCTGTTCCGCTTCTCGTCGGATGAAGAGGTGATCAGGATGGCGAACGATACCGAGTTCGGTCTCGCCGCTTACTTCTACAGCCGTGACATCGGCCGCGTGTGGCGCGTAGCTGAAGCGCTCGAATACGGCATGGTGGGCATCAACACCGGTCTGATCTCGAACGAAGTCGCGCCGTTTGGCGGCGTGAAGCAGTCGGGCCTGGGCCGCGAAGGCTCGCACTACGGCGTGGATGACTACGTGGTCATCAAGTACATGTGCATGGCGGGCATGTAAGCCCACGAAAAAAACGGGCGCCTTCGCAGGCGCCCGTTCGGATCGCACAAGCCGGCGCCACTATGCGCCGGCTTTTTTACGCTTACTGCGCGGCGCCGGCCGGCGTCACCTGCGTCGCGTAAGCGGAAACGAACACGGCGTGGATCGTGTCGCCGACCTTCAAGGTCTTGAGATCGATATCGGGCGTGGCCTGGAGCGTGACGGTCTGATACGCGCCGCGCAGCGTCACTTCACGTTTCTTCGCGTTGATATGCTGTACCGTGGCCTGAACTTCGACCTGACGCGCGGCGTCGTAACCCGACGACGCGGGCAAATAGACATTGGTATCCACGCGCTTGCGAATGCCCTTGTCCTTGCCCGTGATCTTTTCGGCGGTCACGAGCAGTGCGTTCTTGTAGAGCACGTCGACCGTGTCGCCCACGTTCAGTTGATCGAAGTTGCTCACCTGCTGACTGAGTGCGATATCGACTTCATTGCCTTGCGGGCCGCGCAGCGTGACGACGCGCGCAGCGCGATCGATGCCGACGATCTTCGCGTGAATATGCACCGGCTCTGCGTTGGCGATCACTTCCTGCGCTGCGCTGGCAAGCGCACTTTGCCCTTGCGGCGCCGACGCGGGCGCGTCGTTTTGCGCGAACGCCGCCTGCGAAATGCCTACGCCCACTACCCATGCCGCCGCTAGAATCGCTGCCTTCGTCATTCGCATTCTCCTCATCAAACCGGTTTGAATTGACTGCCATATTTGCATCGGCGTGTGGCGCCGAAGTGCGACCGATTCTACGCGCGGCGCCTAAAACGGGGACGCTACGTGGCCGGAAGCGGATCAAGCGATCGGCAATGAATACGGATGATTTCCCAAGGGTTTGCGGGTGCTCAAATTCCTCCGAGATTGCGCGTTGAAACGAAGCGCGTATTTATTGCGTAGCGCGAAATACTTTTTTCGCACGGCTTTGCAGTGTGCATTGACATGTGCTTAACGTATAGCAATGCGGGAAGCAGCCGGAAACGTTTCCACACTAGACGGAAGCGTTTTCATAGCGATCCCGAAATCTCTCCATTATTTAGGTATCCATATTTTTTACACCTGTTTTTCAGCACTATTTCTGTCATTTAGTCAGAATACTTGCCGCTGACCGAGATAATTTTGATTGATTGCACGACTATCTTCACGAAAAGAGATGCGCATCGACGCAGTGCACCAGCGGATGGCGGACCGATATGAGTGGAATCCCTTACGCCGCACACGAGATTGCCCAGCCAGGATGCAGGAGAGCCATGTCGCGGGCTTTTGTAAGTTGGCATACCAAACGTCCAGCACTGTCGTGCAACCGCAACGAGAGACAACACCAACAGACTCGATACAGCACTTACAGACGATTACACATGGGGCACACCTTGCGACCGGTGCTGCTCATACAATCGACGCGTCGAAAGCGTTAGGGAGACAAACGTGAGAAAAGCACGAACGATCATTGCAACGGTGGCCTGCTTGCTGGCTTGCGCTTCGGCTACGGCTTATGCGCACGGAGGCGGGAACGGCGGTGGCAGCGGTGGCGGGAACGGTGGTGGAAACGGCCATGGCGCCGCGTTGGGCGCGGGTGTTGGCCATGCGGATGGGATGTCATTTGGCCATATGAGCCACACGGGGTTCAGCAACACGAACAGCCACGTTTCGGCGGACCGTGACAAGGGACTCGCGCGAGCGGGCGACCGGGCGGGACATCACGCGCGCGGCCACAGTCTCCATGCGGACGGAAGATCGGCAAGCCATATGAGCGAGCGGGGCTTGAGCGAAACCAACAGCCACATCTCGGCGGACCGTGACAAGGGCGTCGCCAGAGCGGCAGACCGTTCGGCGTTGCCGTCGCTGCCGCACCTGGCCGACCCAACCTGAGCAACACCGCCCCAAGGAAAAACCAGGGCGCACAGCACAACAAAAAAGCCGCGGATCCAATCGATCCGCGGCTTTCGCGTTTCAGAGCGACCGAAAATCAGACACGCTCGATAGCAATCGCAATCCCCTGTCCCACGCCGATACACATCGTGCAAAGCGCGAAGCGCCCTTGCGTGCGATGGAGCTGATACGTGGCGGTCGTCACGAGCCGTGCGCCGCTCATCCCAAGCGGATGCCCAAGCGCAATCGCGCCGCCATTAGGATTGACACGAGGATCGTCATCGGCAACGCCGAGCATGCGCAGCACAGCGAGCCCTTGCGAAGCAAAAGCTTCATTCAACTCGATGACATCGAACTGATCGATGGTCATGTTCAGACGTGCGAGGAGCTTCTGCGTAGCGGGCGCGGGGCCGATGCCCATCACACGCGGCGCGACGCCGGCCGTTGCGATGCCCAGCACGCGCGCACGCGGCACGAGCCCGAAGCGCTTGGCGTTTTGCTCATTGGCGAGCAGCAGCGCACAAGCGCCGTCGTTCACACCCGAAGCATTGCCAGCCGTGACCGAACCGTCCGGGCGCACGACGCCCTTGAGCTTGGCCAGCGCTTCGAGGCTCGTCTCACGCGGATGCTCGTCACGCGAGAAAACAATCGGATCGCCCTTCTTCTGCGCAATCGTCACCGCGACGATCTCCTGCGCCAGCGTGCCGTCGGCCTGCGCGCGCGCCGCCTTTTGCTGGCTGCGAACCGCAAACGCGTCTTGATCGGCACGGCTCACGTTGTAGTCGACCGCGACGTTCTCGCCCGTTTCCGGCATCGAGTCCACGCCGTATTGCTGCTTCATCAGCGGATTGACGAAGCGCCAGCCAATCGTCGTATCGTAGATCGCGGCGTCGCGAGCGAAGGCGCTCGCCGCCTTGCCCATGACGAACGGCGCGCGGCTCATGCTTTCCACGCCGCCCGCAATCATCAGCCCCGTTTCGCCGGACTTGAGCGCACGCGCGGCGATGCCCACAGCGTCCATGCCGGAACCGCACAGGCGGTTCACCGTCGAGCCCGGCACGGCTTGCGGCAAGCCAGCCAGCAGCGACGACATGCGCGCGACGTTACGGTTGTCTTCGCCCGCCTGGTTCGCACAACCGTAGATGACGTCGTCGACCGCCGTCCAGTCCACGTCCTTGTTGCGCTCCATGAGCGCCTTGAGCGGCACGGCGCCGAGGTCGTCGGCGCGAACCTGGGCAAGCGCGCCCGCGTAGCGGCCAATAGGCGTGCGAATCGCGTCGCAGATGAATGCTTCCGTCATGTGAGTCTCCTTTCGATCGCAAGCTCTTGATGCGATCCCATGCCAAGATGATTGAGATTGACGGACTGCGCGGGCGAAAATGGGAGATCGAACGCGCACGTCCTCGTGCGATTTGTTCGACTGTCGAACCAATGATCGTTAATCGAACAATTTGACGGCCATAATAGGCGCGTCCCGGGACGGGTGTCAAGCACGCGGACAAGTGGCGCCAAAAGCGAAAAAGCCGCACAGGGAGGGTGCCCGTGCGGCTTCGCGAGTTCAGGCGGGCGCGAAGCGCCGGCCAGTGGGACAAAGGCTTAACGCGACATCATGTGCATGCCGACGTTGTGCATGACCCAGATCGTGCCGAAGATCAGGAACGCGGCGGCCAGCACCGTGTACGCGAGCGACAGCACGTTCCAGCCCTGCCCCGGCGACGTGTTCAGATGCAGGAAGAACACGAGGTGTACGACCACCTGCACAAAGGCGAGCACGGCGATCGCGATCATGGCCGTGGTGGCGTCGAGCGAGCCGTGCAGGACAACGCCGAATGCACCGGCAGTCAGCAGCACCGAAAGAATGAAACCCGCCACATAGCTGCCGAGGCTGCCGTGCGACTCTGCATGAGCATGAGATTGAGCCATTTAGAGCACGCTCCCCAGATAGACAAAAGAAAACACGCAGATCCACACCACGTCGAGAAAGTGCCAGAAGAGGCTCAGGCACGTGAGGCGGCGGATTTCCTGCTCGCCAAGCTGCCGCGCGCGAACCACCTGGATCATCATCACGAGCATCCACACGAGGCCAAAGAACACGTGCAGGCCGTGCGTGGCGACAAGCGTGAAGAACGACGAAAGGAACGCGCTGCGCTGCGGGCCGGCCCCTTCTGCGATCAGGTGCGAGAACTCGCGCAGTTCGAGCACGAGGAACGACGCACCCAGCACGAAGGTGACAGCGAGCCAGCCGAGTACCATGCCGTTCTTGCGCTGCTGCGCGCCGAGCATCGCGAAGCCGTATGTGATGCTCGAAAGCAGCAGCACGGCCGTTTCGAGCGCAACACCCGGAATATCGAACAGGTCCTTGCCCGTCGGGCCGCCCGCGAACTGGTGACCCAGCACGCCGAACGTGGCGAACAGCGCCGCGAACAGCACGCAGTCGGTCATCAGGTAGACCCAGAAGCCGAATACCGAGTGCGACTCAGGATGATCGTGGTGATCGAGTTCGGCAAGGGTTGCCGCATTGGTTTTCTGCAACATCAGATTGCCTCCTCGGCGACCAGATCACGCTTGGCCACGGCGACGCCGGTGCCGAAGCGCCGTTCCTCGATCTCGCGGACCTTCGCGGCCGGAATGTAGTAACCGTCGTTCTTGCCAAAGCTCTTGATGATGATCGTCAGCACAATGCCGACGAAGGCGAGCACCGCAAGCCACGTGATGTGCCACACGGCGGCAAAGCCCAGCACGAGGCTAAGAATGCCGATGATGAGGCCCGCCGCCGTGTTGGACGGCATATGGATGTCCGTGTATTTCGCGGCGAGCCCGTACCCGCGGCCCGTTTCCTTCATATGCGCGAAGGCGTCGATCTCTTCAACCTGCGGAATGACCGCGAAGTTGTAGACCGCCGGCGGCGAGGACGTTGCCCATTCGAGCGTGCGGCCGTCCCACGGATCGCCATTCACGTCCTGGCACTCAGCCTTGTTGCGGTTCACGAAAGCCATCACCCACAGCAGGACCTGCAACACGATACCGAGCCCGATGATCGCTGCACCAATGGCGGCAACGACGAAGTACGGATGCCATTCCGGCACGTCGTAGTGATTCGTGCGGCGCGTGGCGCCCATGAAGCCGAGCACATAGATAGGCACGAAAGCCACGTAGAAGCCGATGAACCAGCACCAGAACGACGCCTTGCCGAGCTTTTCGCTGGGCTTCAGGCCAAACACCTTCGGGAACCAGTACTGCAGGCCTGCGAGGTAGCCAAACACCACGCCGCCGATAATGGCGTTATGGAAGTGCGCGACGAGGAACAGCGAGTTGTGCAGCACGAAGTCCGCACCCGGGATCGCCATCATCACGCCGGTCATGCCGCCGATCGAGAACGTCACCATGAAGCCGATGGTCCAGAGCACCGGCGCGGTGAAGTGGACGCGGCCGCGGTACATCGTGAACAGCCAGTTGAAGATCTTCACGCCGGTTGGAATGGCGATAATCATCGTCGCGATGCCGAAGAACGCGTTGACGTCGGCGCCCGAGCCCATCGTGAAGAAGTGGTGCGCCCACACGAGGAACGCCAGCACCATGATCGCGCACGAGGCGTAGACCATCGTCTTGTAGCCAAACAGCGGCTTCTTGCAGAACGTGGCCATCACTTCCGAATAGATGCCGAACGCAGGCAGCACGAGGATGTACACCTCGGGGTGGCCCCACGCCCAGATCAGGTTCAGATACAGCATGGCGTTGCCGCCGCCGTCGTTCGTGAAGAAGTGCGTGCCGACGTAGCGGTCGAGGCCGAGCAGCGCCACGGCGATCGTGAGGATCGGGAACGTGGCCATGATGAGCACGTTCGAGCACAGCGCCGTCCACGTGAACACCGGCATCTTCATGAGCGTCATGCCCGGCGCGCGCATCTTGATGATCGTGACGAAGAAGTTCACGCCCGTGATCAAGGTGCCGACGCCAGAGAGCTGGACCGCCCAGATGTAGTAATCCACCCCCACGTCCGGACTGAACTGCAGCTCAGAAAGCGGCGGATACGCAAGCCAGCCCACCTTCGCGAACTCACCGATCACGAGCGAGAGGTTAATGAGGATTGCGCTGAACACCGTCATCCAGAACGAGAGCGAGTTCAGGAACGGGAACGCCACGTCGCGCGCGCCGATCTGCTGGGGCACGATAAGGTTGAAGAAACCGACCATGAGCGCCATCGCCATGAAGAAGATCATGATGACGCCGTGCGCCGTGAAGATCTGGTCGAAGTGGTGTGGCGGCAGGTAGCCGGGCGAATTGAACGCCAGGGCCTGCTGCACGCGCATCATGACCGCGTCGGTGAAGCCGCGCACGAGCATGAGCACCGCCACGATCATGTACATCACGCCAATGCGTTTGTGGTCCACGCTGGTGAGCCACTCGGTCCAGATGTACTTCCACTTGCCAGTCACCGTAACGAGACCGAGCGCGCTGATCACGATCAGCGCCATGAACGCCGCCGCGATCACAATGATGGGCTGATCGAACGGGATCGCCTCTAATGTGAGTTTTCCGAACATGCTGCTTACCCCTTGGTCACGCAAGACGGGTCGAAATTCGTGACGTGCCCGTTGTTGTACTTCGCGATGATGTTATTGAAGAGCTTCGGGTCGACGGTCGAGAAGTACTGCACCGGCGCTTTCTCCTGCGGCTGCGAAACCGTTGCGTACTCGTCCATCGAAAGCTGGGTGGACGACGCCTTCACCTTCTGCACCCACGCGTCGAAGTCCTGCTGGCTCGTGGCGAGCGTGCGGAACTTCATGTCCGAGAAACCCTTGCCGCTGTAGTTGGACGAGAGACCGTCGAAATCGCCGGCTTCGTCGGCGATCAGGTGCAGACGCGTTTGCATGCCCGCCATGGCGTAGACCTGGGTGCCCAGCTGCGGGATGAAGAACGAGTTCATCACCGCGTCCGACGTGATGCGGAAGTTGACCGGGGTTCCCACCGGCACGGCAAGCTGGTTCACCGTGGCAATGCCGAGGTCCGGGTAGATGAAGAGCCACTTCCAGTCGAGCGCGACGACTTCGACGTTGATGGGCTTCACACTCGACTCCAGCGGCTTGTACGGATCGAGCTCGTGCGAGGTGCGCCACGTGAGGATGGCGAGGAACAGGATGATCGCGGCCGGAATGGCCCAGACCACCACTTCGATCACCGTGGAGTGGGCCCACTTCGGCGCGTAGGTCGCGTTGCGGTTCGAAGCGCGGTAGCGCCACGCGAACACGAGCGTCAGGATGATGACGGGCACCACGACCAGCAGCATGGCCCACGTGGCCGTGAGGATGAGCGACTTCTCGGCCGCGCCCACGCTGCCCTTCGGGTCCAGCACGGCGAAATTGCCGCTGCACCCCGCAAGAGAAACGAGCAGCCCGCTGCCGAGGGGGATTAACCACCTTTTAAAGGCTTTTCTGTCTTTCATGTTTGCCTGTTCTTCCGTTGTCCACCAAAACGCGAAACACCCAACACATTTGCATCGCAAATTCGCCACGCAAAATGCACCCGTATCGTATTCAGCGCGATTCTACGGAAAGCACCAATCTCAAAATTTGATCTTTGCTAAGGATTCGCGAGCGGGACAAAGCTCGCCCAGGCAAGCGCGACGGAAAGCCGCAATTATCTTTCTAATAGCTTTCATTTCGCAAACGACCACGGTGCGGCGGTTTCAGCGCGACACCCAGCGCGCGCGCAGGCAAAGGAGGGGATCGAAGCGATGCGCGGTGCGATCGATGAATTGTCAGAAAATATGCCAATTCATTCGAATTTCGACGTCGCTTTTATCCTGATTTTAATGTCATGACATGCCAATATTCAGACTTAAATAATCGGCTCATACGTCAATATTTTTCGACCACAGCTAATTGACTGAAATCAAATAATTGAATGTCAATTGATCCAATGTGCGCATTTGACGCATGTCATGGCGCACCGCGCGATCGACGTTTGCTCGGGCGCCCCGCCCCGAAGGTTTGTGCCCCCTTCGACCCCGCCGCTTGTTGGCGAAACCGATCGCTTGCGCTATCTTGATAGCCTATCCAAGCGCCGCAGCAAGATCGACCGCCACGCCCATGAATTCCGCTTCCAGTGCCTCGCCAAACCGCTCCGCCGACCAGCAGGAGATCCCCGAAAAGCCGGGCGACTCCTATGTGCAGTCGTTCGCGCGCGGGCTTTCGGTCATCCGCGCGTTCAACGCCGAGCATCCCGAGCAGACCTTGACCGACGTCGCCGCCGCCACGGGCCTCACGCGCGCCGGGGCGCGCCGAATTCTGCTCACGCTGCAGACGCTCGGCTACGTCGAAGCGGAGGGGCGGCTCTTTCGCCTCACTCCGCGCATTCTCGACCTCGGCTTCGCGTACCTCACGTCGATGCCGTTCTGGAATCTCGCCGAGCCGGTGATGGAGGCGCTTTCGCAGGAGGTGCACGAGAGCTGCTCGGCGGCCGTGCTCGACCGCACCGAGATCGTCTACGTGCTGCGCGTGCCCACGCACAAGATCATGACGATCAACCTCTCGATCGGCAGCCGCCTGCCTGCGTATTGCACCTCGATGGGGCGTGTGCTGCTCGCCTCGCTCGACGACGCCGCGCTCGACGAAACGCTCGGCTCCTCGCCGCTCTACGCGCATACGGCGCGCACGGTCACCGACGTCGGCGAACTCAAGAAGATCATCGCGCAGGTGCGCCAGCAGGGCTGGGCGATCGTCGATCAGGAACTGGAAGGCGGGCTCATCTCGATCTCCGCGCCCATTCGCAACCGGCAAGGCCGCGTGATCGCCGCGATGAACATCAGCGGCAACGCGCAGCGCACTTCCGCCAAGCAGATGGTGAAGACCTTCCTCGATCCGCTCCAGCAAGCCGCGGCGCGCGTGTCCGGCATGGTCGCGCGGCGCACCTGAAGGCGACTGTTCGCCGCTTCCCGCCACTTCTCGCAACTGAGCGCGCCGCCCGGCGCGCTCGAAGCCAGTTCAGGCGACCTCGGCAAACACCTGCACGAGCCAGTCCGCGAAAGCGCGCACGCGCAGCGACAGCTGGCGGTTCTGCGGATACAGCACCGAAACTGGCAACGGCGGCGGCGGGTGGTCAGGCAGCACCACGCAAAGCTCGCCGTTGGCGAGCAGTTCGCGCACGCGATAGCGCGGCACCTGCACGATACCGAGCCCCGCCAGCGCGCCCGACGTGTAGAGTTCCGCGCCATTCACGGCGACCGGACCCGGCAGCGTCACGTTGACAACACCTTCGGGTGTCGTGAATTCGAGCGGAAGTGCACGGCCCGTAGCCGGCGAAACATAGTTCACGGCCCGATGACCTGCGCGGCCAGGATGTTCCGTGCGTGTGCCCGCGAGCGCCTCGATCGACTCCGGGTCGCCGTGCCGTTCAAGGTACGCGGGGCTCGCACAGGTCACCTGCTCGAGCAGCGCCACGCGCCGCGCGATCATCGACGAGTCGGCCAGCTCGCCCGCACGCAGCACGCAGTCCACGCCCTCGCGCACGAGATCGACGAAGTGGTCGCCCGAGCCGATAAAAAGCTCGATGCGCGGGTAGCGCGCGAGAAAGTCGGGCAGGCGCGGCATCACGAAATACTGCGTGAGCGTGCCCTGCATGTTCACGCGCAATCGCCCCTGCGGATCGGTGTCGCGAAACGCCTCCTCGGTTTCCTCGAGGTCGGCCAGCAGGCGCATGCAGCGCTGGTAATAGGCGTCGCCGTCGAGCGTCGGCTTCACCTGGCGCGTGGTGCGCTCGAGCAGGCGCACGCCCAGGCGCGCTTCGAGACGCTTGATCGAATTGGTGACCGTCGCGCGCGGCAGGTTCAGATCCTCGGCCGCCTGCGTGAAGCTGCGGCGGTCGACGATGCGCGTGAAAATCTGCATCTCCTGGAAACGGTCCAAGGGCATTCTCGTTGAGTTCTCGGGTCGCCTGAATCTTCTCACGGCAACCGCACCCAACCAAAAATCCCCCAGCCCGGTCGAGCGCTTAAGCGGCTGTTAAGCGCGGCGCTGGCTACCCCGCCGCCGCCTGCCGCACGAGTTCGACGAACGCCTCGCCCGCTTCCTCCAGATGCCCGGAGTTGTCGATACGCGCGAACGCCGCGCCCGCCGGCACCTCGAACGGCGCGCGCCGCGCGAGGCGCGCCGCAACCTGCTCGGGCGTTTCGCGCGCGCGGGAAGCGAGGCGCGCGGCCAGCACGTGCTGCGCGGCTTCGATATGCACGAGCGTCATGCGCGGGTAGCGCTCGAACGCCTCGCCAGCGTAGGCACGCGAGCCGTTCACCACGACGGTGCAGCCAAGCGTCATCCACTGGTCGATCTCGACGCCCACGCCGTAGTGCAATGCATGGCTGCGCCATTGCAGCGCGAAGAGGCCGCGCTGCGAGCGCGCCTCGAACTCGGTTTCGGTGAGCGCGACGTGGTTCTCGCCGCCGCTGTCCTCGCGCGTGATGTAGCGATGCGCAAACACGACGTCCTGACCGGACAGGCGCTCGCGCGCGTACCGCAGCAGCGTGTCCTTACCCGCGCCCGAAGGCCCCATGACGTAGATCAGACCGCCCTTCATGCGCGCTCCCCCGCGAACGGCAGGCGGCGCCACAGCACGAACGGCGCGCCCGGCTCGGGTTCGACGAAGAGCGCCGCGCCCTGCACCGGCAGCGGGCCGGCATCGCGCATCCGCGCGTTCCAGGCATCGACGAGTTGTGCGCACGTTTGCGCGTCGTTCAGCGAATCGGATAGCGTCATGTGAAAGCGGAATTCTTCGAACACGTACGGGTAGCCCCACGCTTCGACGTACGCGCGCTGGCGCGACGTGAGCGGCGCGTCCAGGCGCTTCGCAAGTTCGGCGGGCGTTTGTGGAGCGCGCAGCGAACCGAGCGCGCGCAGTGCGTTGGCTGCCAGTTCGCGCAGTGCGGTTTCGCCGGCGTCGTCGGCGGGGCGCAGCGCCACGAAGCGGCCGAGCAACGCCGCTTCGACGTGGGCTTCGAAGCGCGCCTGCTCCTGCGCCCACTGCTGCGCGGCGGCAAGGAGCGCCGTGGGCGTCACGCCTCGCGACAGACGGAATGGCGGCACAAGGGTGCCGTGCCAGCCATAGCGGCGTGGCGCGACCGAGAGCGTTTCCAGCGGCTGCGACAAGCCGGCGAGCCACGGCGGCGGCGCGAGGGTGTCGCCCGTTTCCGGATCGCGGCCAAGCCACGCGCAGCCCGCCTGCCACCACGCCGACTCGCGCGGCGGCGCATAGTAAAGCGCGAAGCGCGCGGCTTCGCTCCAGGCTTCGTGCAGCACGCTCATAGGTCGTGCTCCACCATCAGCTGCACGCGGTCGGCGGCGAAGTGCGTGACGCCGTACTTGATCGGCACGCCATCGAGGTCGACGTCGACGTTCTCGACCCACAGCACCGGCTGCTGCCGGTTGATGTTCAGGCGGCGCGCCACTTCGGCATCGGGCAGCACGCTGCCGATACGGCTCCACTTGCGCAGATAGTCCGTCACGCCGTATTCGGCGAGCGCCTTCGAGGTACTGTCGACACGTTCCATGACGACGGGCAGATCGGCGAAGCGCGCGGCGGGATACCAGCTGCGCGCATACGTGAGCGGCACGCCGTCCGACTCGTGCAGCGTTTCGAGCCGGTACACGAGCGCGCCCGCGCGCAGCCCGAGCGCCTTGGCGACCGTGGGGTCCGCCTTGCCGCGCGACGACGCGAGAAGCTTGCCCGCCGCCGCATGCTGATGACGCTTCAGATTCTCCGTAAAGCGCGTGCGCTTGCCGATGGTGTAATCGATTGCGCCGGGCTGCACGAAGGTGCCGCGCCCCTGCTCCACGCTCACGAGGCCCAGCGCCGCGAGGCCCAGCATCGCGCGCCGCACCGTGTGGCGGTTCACGTCGAAGCGGCGCGCAAGCTCGCCCTCGCTAGGCAGCCGGCCGTCTTCGCCGAAGCCCTTCGCAGCGATCTCCGCCGCGAGGATCTGTTCGATCTGCCGCCACACCGCCACCCCCGCGCCGCGCTCAAGCAGGCTGGACGGCGCCTCGTCGTTCGATGTCATGGTGCTGTCATTCCTCTCGGTTCCAATAGCGTTTTGTGCATTGTAGTGCGCAGGGCGTGATGGAAATATGAAAACCTCCGTTGCGCTCGCGTTGGACGACTGTACCACTAAACGTCTAGACGTTTAGATGAATAGATGGTTCAATCGATGTGCAGACCCGGGCTGTTCGCCAGGCGCAGTTGCCATGTCCGTTCTCACCCGTTCACGACACAGGAACTCCGATGAACGCTTCCTCCACCCCATCCTCCGCGACGGCCACCCGGCGCGCATGGATGGCCGTTCTCGCGCACACCCCGCGCGCCGAGCTTGAAGCGGCGCTCAGCGACGCGCTCGCCGGTGCACCCGAGCCCGCTTTCGACTGGCTGCGTCCGCCACAAACCGGACTCGCCATGGTCCGCGGGCGCATTGGCGGCACCGGCGACGCCTTCAATCTGGGCGAAGCCACCGTCACGCGCGCCACGCTGCGCCTGCGCGCCTCAAACGCCAATGGCATTGAAGGCGCCGATGCCAATGCGCCCGGCCCGGTCGGCGTGGCCTGCCATCTGGGCCGCGATAAACGCCGCGCCGAGCTGGCCGCGCTCGCCGACGCGCTGCTGCAGCTGCCCGCACGCCACGACCAGTTGCGCGTGCAGCTGATCGAACCGCTCGCGGCGCGCCTCGCCGCACGACGCGACGCACGCCGCGCCGACGCCGCCAGCACGCGGGTCGAGTTCTTCACGATGGTTCGAGGTGATGCATGAGCAACGAACGCAATGCCATGACGCCCGATTTGCTCGCGGCGCTCGCGCCCGGCTTCGGCGATCCCGTTCACGACACGCAGACCGTGTTCCGCACACTGCTCGACGCGCTCGCGCGCCCCGGCACGATCGGCGTCATCGAAACGCCGCTGCCCGCGGCCACGGCGGCGAATGCCTCGCCCGCGCGCGCCGGCCTCGCCGCCTTCGCCTCGCTGCTCGCACTCGCGGACTACGCGACGCCGGTCTGGCTCGCCCAGCCCGACGCCGCGCTCGCGGCCGCGCTGCGCTTTCACGCAGGCGCGCCGTTTGCGCAGGAAGCGCGCGAAGCCGCGTTCGCCTACGTTCATAACGCGGCCGCGCTGCCGCCGCTCGAAGCCTTCGCGTGCGGCACGCCCGAATCGCCGGAGCAGTCGGCCACCGTGTTCGTGCGCGTCGATTCGCTCACGGGCGGCGCGCCGCTCACGCTGCGCGGCCCTGGCATCGAAACGACCTGCAGCATCGCGCCCGACGGCCTGCCCGAGCGCTTCTGGCGCGAACGCGCCGCCCTCGCGCCGCACTTCCCGTGCGGCATCGACTTCTATCTCGTGTGTGGCGACCGTCTGATGGGCCTGCCGCGCACCACTCTCGTGGAGATGCACTGATGTACGTCGCCGTCAAAGGAGGGGAACGCGCGATCGAAGCGTCGTGGCGTCTGCTCGACGAAGCACGCCGCGGCGACACGCGCGTGCCCGAGCTGAGCGTTGCGCAGATCCGCGAACAGATGCGCCTCGCCGTGGCGCGCGTGATGGCCGAAGGTTCGGTCTACGACGAAGAACTCGCCGCGCTCGCGATCAAGCAGGCAGCAGGCGATCTCGTCGAAGCGATCTTCTTGCTGCGCGCCTATCGCACCACGCTGCCGCGCTTTGGCTATACGCAACCGGTCGAAACGGAAAACATGGTGGTGGAGCGCCGCATTTCCGCGACCTTCAAGGATGTGCCCGGCGGCCAGGTGCTCGGCGCGACCTACGACTACACGCAGCGCCTGCTCGACTTCGCGCTGCTGGCCGAAGGCGACAGCGCGGAGACCGCCACGCCCGAGGCGCCGCGCGCAACGCCGCCCGCAGAGGCCATGCCGCGCGTGGTCTCGCTGCTCGACAAGGAAGGCCTGATCGAACAGGAAACGCGCTCGCCGCAAGCGCGCGAACCCGGCGACCTCTCGCGCGAGCCGCTGGCGTTTCCTGCCGACCGCACCGTGCGCCTGCAGAATCTCGCCCGCGGCGACGAGGGTTTCCTGCTCGCGATGGGCTATGCCACGCAGCGCGGCTACGCGCATTCGCACCCGTTCGCGGGCGAGATCCGTTTTGGTTCGGTCTGCGTAGAAATGATGCTGGACGAACTCGATGAGCCCGTCGAAATGGGCGAGATCGATCTGACCGAGTGCCAGATGATCAACCAGTTCGCGGGCGCGAAAGACGTGCCGCCGCAATTCACGCAAGGCTATGGCCTCGCGTTCGGGCACGCGGAGCGCAAAGCCATGGCGATGGCGCTCGTCGACCGCGCGCTGCGCGCCGAGGAGCTGGGCGAGACGATCGCCTCGCCGACTCAGGACATCGAATTCATGCTCTCGCACAGCGACAACGTGGAAGCCTCGGGCTTCGTTCAACACCTGAAGCTGCCGCACTACGTGGACTTCCAGGCGGAGCTGGAACTCGTGCGCAAGCTGCGCGCGCAGCACGAAAGCGGCGCCGATGTCGACGCCGAAGCGCAAAACAAGGAGGCCGCATGAACGCGCCCGATACCTTGCAATCTCCCGCAGCCGAACTCGCGTCGCACGAAACACAGGCCGTCTCGGGCTATAACTTCGCGTACCTCGACGAGCAGACCAAGCGCATGCTGCGCCGCGCGCTGCTCAAGGCCGTGGCCGTGCCGGGCTACCAGGTGCCGTTCGCCTCGCGTGAAATGCCGCTGCCGTATGGCTGGGGCACGGGCGGCATTCAGGTGACGGCGGCGATCATCGGCGCGAAGGACACGCTTAAGGTCATCGACCAGGGCTCGGACGACACCACGAACGCCGTGAACATCCGCCGCTTTTTCGCGCGCACCACGGGCGTGGCCACTACGCGCCGCACGAGCGAGGCGTCGATCGTCCAGACGCGGCACCGCATTCCCGAAACGCCGCTCACCGACAAGCAAATCCTCGTGTACCAGGTGCCGATGCCCGAGCCGCTGTTCCGCCTGGAGCCGCGCGTGGCCGAATGCAAGAAACTGCATGCGCTCGCCGACTATGGCCTCATCAGCGTGAAGCTTTACGAGGACATCGTGCAGCACGGCAGTATCGCCACCACGTACGACTACCCGGTCACGGTGAATGGCCGCTATCTCACGTCGCCCTCGCCGATTCCGAAGTTCGACAACCCCAAGCTCCATATGAACGCCGCGCTGCAGTTGTTCGGCGCGGGCCGCGAGCGCCGCATCTACGCGATTCCGCCGTACACGCCGGTAAAGAGCCTCGACTTCGACGACCATCCATTCGAAGTGCAGCGCTGGGAGCATGCATGCGCGCTGTGCGGCTCGCGCGAAAGCTTCCTCGACGAGATGATCGTCGACGACGCGGGCAAGCGCATGTTCGTGTGCTCGGACAGCGACTACTGCCACGACCGCCGCGAAGATCTCGATGCGCACGCAACGAACGAAGCAGGAGAAAACGCATGACGCCGCTGCTAAGCGCAAGATCGCTCACGAAGCAGTACGGCGGCCGAAACGGCTGCCGCGACGTGAGCTTCGACCTGTATCCCGGCGAGGTGCTGTGCATCGTCGGCGAATCGGGCTCGGGCAAGACCACGCTGCTCAACGCGCTCGCGCTGCGCACGGAGTCCGACTCCGGCACGCTGCACTACACGAACTCGAATGGCGAAACGCTCGACCTGCGCACGCTTTCCGAGCCGCGCCGGCGCCTGCTAGCGCGCACCGAATGGGGCTTCGTGCAGCAGAATCCGCGCGACGGCCTGCGTGCCGGCGTTTCCGCGGGCGCCAATATCGGCGAGCCGTTGATGGCCGTGGGCGCGCGCCACTACGGGCAGATCCGCCACACGGCGCAGCAATGGATGCAGCGCGTGGAGCTGGACGCCCAGCGCATCGACGAATTGCCCTCGGCGTTTTCGGGCGGCATGCAGCAGCGCCTGCAAATCGCGCGCAACCTCGTCACGGGGCCGCGCCTCGTCTTCATGGACGAACCCACGGCCGGTCTCGACGTGTCCGTGCAGGCGCGCCTGCTCGACCTGCTGCGCACGCTCACGGGCACGCTGCATCTTTCGGTGCTGATCGTCACGCACGACATTGGCGTGGCGCGCCTGCTCGCGCATCGCTTGATGGTGATGCAAGGCGGCACGGTGGTCGAATCGGGCCTGACCGACCAGGTGCTGGACGACCCGCAACATCCCTATACGCAGACGCTGGTGGCCTCCGTGCTGCCGGTCTAGGATGATCGACATGACTTTCACTTCATCATCGGCTGAATCGTCGGCGGCGCGCGAAGGCCGCGGCACGCGCGCGTTCATCGAACGCCCCGCGCTCATGCTGCGCGCCGAAGACGTGCGCAAGACCTTCACGCTGCACGGCCAGGGCGGCATCGGCATCGAAGCGCTCGCAGGCGTTTCGCTCGACGTGGAGCGCGGCGAATGCATCGTTCTGGTCGGACCGTCGGGCGCGGGCAAGAGCACGTTTTTGCGCTGCCTGTACGGCAACTATCTCGCAAGCGGCGGCTCGATCGCAATCCGCGACGAGGGCGCGCCGCTCGAGCATCTGGAAATCACGGGGGCGGCGCCTCACGACATCCTGCGCCTGCGCCGCAACGTGGTGGGCTACGTGAGCCAGTTTTTGCGCGTGATTCCGCGCGTGAGCGCGCTCGACATCGTGGCCGCGCCGCTCGTTTCGCGCGGTGTGGAGGAAGACGAAGCGCGCGAGCGCGCGCAAACTCTGCTTGCACGCCTGAACGTGCCGCAGCGCCTCTGGCCGCTCGCGCCCGCCACGTTCTCGGGCGGCGAGCAGCAGCGCGTGAACATCGCGCGGGGCCTGATCGCGCAGCACCGCGTGCTGCTGCTCGACGAACCCACGGCCTCGCTCGACGCGGAAAATCGCGAAGTCGTCGCGAGCCTGATTGGCGAGGCGCGCGAGCGCGGCGCGGCGATCGTCGGCGTGTTCCACGACGAGGACACGCGCGCGCGCGTCGCCACACGCGTGCTCGAACTCACCGCGCCGCGCGCGAGCGCAAACGATGCGCCGCTCACCGCTGCAGCCTGAATACCGCCTGAACGGCACCAACCGATATCTGATACGGAGCCTGACGATGTTGATCAAAAACGCTCGCATCGTGACGCGAGACGAAGTTTTCACCGGCACGCTAAGCGTGGAAGACGGCAAGATCCGCGACATCTCGCGCGGCTCGACCGCCGCGAGCGAAGCCGAAGACTGGGAAGGCGACTTCCTGCTGCCCGGCCTCGTCGAACTGCACACCGACAACCTGGAAAAGCACCTCGCGCCGCGCCCCGGCGTGCACTGGAACACCGACGCCGCATTCGTCATTCACGACGCGCAGATCGCGGCCGCCGGCATCACCACGGTCTTCGACGCGCTCGCCATCGGCACGCGCCTCGCCGTGGGCGTGCGCGGCCGCGACGTGCAGCTTGCGAGCGCCAACGCCCTCAAGCGCTTTTCCGAGCGCAACCTGCTGCGCGCGGAGCACTTCCTGCATCTGCGCTGCGAAATCGCCACCGAAGACGTGATCGAGCTGTTCGACACACTGAGCGACCACCCGCTGCTGCGCCTCGCCTCGGTGATGGACCACACGCCGGGCCAGCGCCAGTGGCACGACCGCGAGCAGTGGCGCAAATTTCAGGAGCGCCACGGCAAGTGGACCGACGAGCAGACGAACACCATGCTCGCCGAAATGGCCACTGAGCAGGAGCGCTACGCCGACGCGCACCGCCTTGAAATCGTGCAGCGCTGCCGCGTGCGCGGCATCCCGCTTGCGAGCCACGACGACACGCTCGTCGAACACGTCGAGCAGGCCGCCGCCGAAGGCATCGTGCTCGCCGAATTCCCGACCACGCGCGTCGCCGCCGAGGAAGCGAAAAAACGGGGCATCGCGACGATCATGGGCGCGCCGAACGTGGTGCGCGGCGGCTCACACTCGGGCAACGTCTCGGCGCTGGAACTGGCGCAGGCCGACCTGCTCGATATCCTCTCTTCCGACTACGTGCCGTCGAGCCTCCTGACCGCCGCGTTCGACCTCGTGACCAAGGCAGACTGGACGCTGCCGCGCGCGCTCGCCACGGTCTCGTGGGAACCCGCCAGCAAGTCGGGCCTGCACGACCGCGGCGCGATCGAGCCGGGCCTGCGCGCGGACTTCGTGCGCGTGACCATGCTCGACACGCTGCCCGTGCCGCGCGCGACGTGGCGCGCAGGTGTGCGCGTGGTCTGACGGAGTTGACGCGGTGCAGCCGCTCGATCTGCTGCACCGCGACAAAAACGGCGCGCCGGTTGGCTTCATCCAGACCGAAAGCCGACGGCGCGCCATCGATTCGATTTCAATCTCCCTTCATATCGTTGACGACGCCGCGCTCACGCCGCCTCGCATTCCTCCGACTGTTGCGGCCGAGCATCGTGCAACCCCTCTAAAGCGCCTCGCAACGGCCCGCCCGTACTGGCTCGTACGCCTTATCCCACAAGGCTTTGCGTTAAATCGTACAAGCGCACGGGCGTACACTTAGCGGGTCACTTTCCCGCTATCCGGTATTACACTAGCGACGCAGCAATTCTGACCTGGTAAGCTTGCCGCGCTTTGCTGGCTGCAGGCTGGCGGGTCCAACAATAATCCAGCGCGAGCCGCGCCGGAAAATGCGCCTTGGCGGCACGACCGCACGCGGCGCGCCCTGAACCATCTCGAGGAGTACCCATAGTGAAGAAACTGCTTGCCACCCTCTCGGTTGCCCTGCTCGCCGTCTCGGCCGGCGTCGCCCACGCGAAGGACTGGTCCACCGTGCGTTTCGGCGTCGACGCCAGCTACGCACCGTTCGAATCCAAAGCACCCGATGGCAAGCTGGTCGGCTTCGACATCGACCTCGGCAACGAAATCTGCAAGCGCCTGAACGCCAAGTGCGTGTGGGTCGAGCAAGACTTCGACGGCATGATCCCGGGCCTGAAGGCCAAGAAGTTCGACGGCGTGCTCTCGTCGATGACGATCACCCCGCAGCGCGAGCAGCAGATCGCCTTCTCGGCGAAGCTGTTCAACACGCCGACGCGCCTCGTCGCCAAGAAGGGCTCGAGCCTCGCGCCGAGCGCTGACTCGCTCAAGGGCAAGTCGGTTGGCGTCGAACAAGGCACGATCCAGGAAACCTATGCCAAGGAAAACTGGGCACCGAAGGGCGTGAACGTCGTTCCTTACCAGAACCAGGACCAGGTCTATGCCGACCTGATCTCGGGCCGTCTGGACGCAGCGCTGCAGGATGAAGTGCAAGCGGATCTGGGCTTCCTGAAGACCCCGCGCGGCGCTGGCTTCCAGTTCGCCGGCAAGGAAATCCCGACGGGCGCCGCCGCTATCGGCCTGCGCAAGGAAGACGCCGACCTGAAGACGAAGATCGACAAGGCGATCGCCGACATGATCAAGGACGGCACGTACAAGAAGATCGAAGCCAAGTACTTCGACTTCGACGTGTACGGCGGCTAAGCACCCTAAGCACCGCATCGCGCCGGCGCTGCATCACGGCGCACGAAGCCCGGACTAGCGTCCGGGTTTTTTCTTTTGCGGATTTTTATTTCGGATTCCGTATTTTATGGGCGATGCCGGACATGCGCTCAGGCGGGCTGGTTCCGGCGCCGCGCTGAATCGGCTAAGATCGGTCTACGGCCCCTGCGTGTTCCTGCGGGGCCACATTCACTCCAACACCTTTTGCGGGCCGACGCGCCTCGCGCATTCATCATGCAAACCCGAAACCACCCGTTGATCGCGCCCGCCCTCGGTACCGCGCGGGAACTTGTCAGTTTCCACTACGGCAAAGCCGGCGCTAACCAGAAGGTCTACATCCAGTCCTCGCTGCACGCCGACGAGCTGCCGGGCATGCTCGTCTCGTGGGCGCTGCGCCGCAAGCTCGCGGAGCTGGAAGCCGCGGGCCGCCTGCGCGGCGAAATCGTGATCGTGCCGGTGCCCAACCCCGTGGGCCTGAATCAGCACTGGCTCGGGCACATGATCGGCCGCTTCGAATCGAACACGGCGCAGAACTTCAACCGCAATTTCCATGAGCTCACCGCGCTCGTGATGCCCAATATCGAGGCGCGTCTCGGCTCCGACGAAGCCGCGAACCGTACGGCCATCCGCGCGGCCATGGGTGAAGCCCTGGCCACGCAGCAGCCGAAGACCGAACTCGATTCGATGCGGCTCGCGCTCCAACGCCTTTCGTACGACGCCGACATCGTGCTGGACCTACATTGCGACTGGGAAGCCGCCATGCACATCTACACGAACCCCGAGCTGTGGCCCGATGTCGAACCGCTCGCGCGCTATCTCGACGCGAAGGCGTCGCTCCTCGCGCTCAACTCGATCGGCAATCCGTTCGACGAGATTCACAGCTTCTGCTGGTCGGAGCTGCGCGAACATTTCGGCAAGCGCTATCCCATTCCGTACGGCTCGATTTCGGTCACGGTAGAGCTGCGCGGCCAGCGCGACGTTTCGCACGAGCTCGCCGAACACGACGCCCAGGCCATCGTCGACTATCTGATCGGGCGCGGCGTGATCGAAGGCACGGCGGCGCCGCTGCCGCCGCTCGCCCATGCGGCCACGCCGCTCGCGGGCACGGAGCCGATCGTCGCGCCGGCCAGCGGCGTGCTCGTGTTCCGTGTGGATTGCGGCACGTGGGTGGAGCGGGGCGCGGCAATTGCCGATGTCATCGACCCGCTCGCCGACACCGTGACAACGCTCCATGCCGGCGTGAGCGGCGTGATGTACGCACGCCACAGCGCGCGCTTCGCAACGGCCGGCATGGAGGTCGCACGCATTGCCGGTGAAAAGCCCATTCGCAGCGGCTCGCTCCTCTCGCTGTAACGGCAACGCCTTACCGTAAAAGGGCTCGCACCACCGGTGCGAGCCCTTTTTTCATGAGCTTTCCCCGTTATTTCAATTATTTCGGATAGCTAATTTTAAACTTCCATGAATCGATGGCAATCAGCCATGTAAAGCGCGCATTGATCGGCCGTTAATGCGTTCTTGAGATTAATCAATTCCAACTTGAAGCCAGATTCAAAAGATCGATTAACCCGGCAAATAGAAGAAAGCTTAGAAAAAAATTTTATATGGCCGAATGCCGCAATCCGGCCTTTCAAATTGACAGGAAAATCGGCCGCGAACCCAGTATTGGCGGGCCTCATGCGCCGTTCTCCCCGCGCGCAAGCCGTGTGTCGCATCCACACAACAGAACGACGACAATTTCCCTACAAAGCCTTACTGTCACATTCCTTTCGTTGTCGACCCTTAAATTGCAGCCCGTCGCATTGACCGGCCCATAAGAGGCTGGAGTAGTCATCTTTCCTTTACCCGGAGAAACAGTTGAAAAAGAAAATTCTGACCACCGCTATTCTTGCCTCGATTGCAGGCGTTGCCCACGCACAAAGCAGCGTGACGCTGTACGGCGTGATCGACGCGGGTGTGAACTACATCAGCAACGTGAAGAATGCGACGAACGGCAGCTCGCATCAGTTCTCGTATGGTGACGGCGTAGCTCAAGGCAGCCGTTGGGGCCTGCGCGGCACGGAAGACCTGGGCGGCGGCCTGAAGGCGATCTTCGTGCTCGAAAACGGCTTCAACAGCGGTAACGGCACGGCTGGCCAGGGCGGCGCGATGTTCGGCCGTCAAGCGTTCGTCGGTCTGACGCAATCGAACATCGGTTCGCTGACGTTCGGCCGTCAATACTCGTTCAACACGGACATTCTCGGCTCGCAGTACTCGACGGGTGGCAACACGGTTTCGGGTAACTGGGCCTACCACTTCAACGATATCGACCAGCTGACCTCGAGCCGCATCAACAATGCGGTCAAGTTCCAGAGCGTGAACTTCTCGGGCTTCACGTTCGGCGGTCTGTATGGCTTCTCGAACTCGACCTCGTTCGCCGGCGCACCGGCAACGGGCACGACGGCCAACCCGGTCGCCGGCTCGTCGCGCGCATACAGCTTCGGCGCGAACTACGGCTACGGCCCGTTCAGCCTCGGCGCTGCGTACACGAACATCACGTACCCGGGCCAGACCACGCCGTCGACGACGACGACGATCGCCAACGTGCCGCAGGGCACGCTGCGCGACCTGCGCTCGTTCGGCGTGGGTGGCCGCTACATCGTCGGCCCGGCAACGCTGTGGGCCCTGTGGACCAACACGCTGCTCTCGCCGATCGCCGGTTCGTCGACGCTCTACAACGCGTACGAAGCAGGCGGCAAGTACGCCTTCACGCCGGCTCTGTCGGCAGGCCTTGGCTACACGTACTCGCGCACCTCGGGCAGCCAGACGGCTCACTGGAACCAGGTCAACGCATCGCTTGACTACGCGCTCAGCAAGCGCACCGACGTGTACGGCCTCGTGTCGTACCAGGACGCGTCGGGCACGCTCGCGAACGGCCAGAAGGTTCAGGCGCAGATCGGCGACTCGGGCTCGAACATTTTCCAGCCGTCGGGCACGGGTTCGCAGGATCAAGTCGCGGTTCGCGTCGGTATCCGCCACAAGTTCTAAGCAACAGCGGCAGCCGGCGGCTCATCCCGCCGGCTCTGCTCGGCGCGCCGCAGCGCACGCTGCACGCCGCGCCTTACCGGACGGGGCATCCCTTGGGATGCCCCGCTTTTTTTTGGTTCATCGCAGTTCTGCCGCGGCGCAAGGGCAAAACCGGCGGGCGCTGGACGCCCTTCGTCACGCCTTCTTGACGAACTCCGACTTGAGGCTCATCGCGCCAAAGCCTTCTATCTTGCAATCGATATCGTGGTCGCTGTCCACCAGGCGGATATTCTTCACTTTGGTGCCCATCTTGATCACGCCACCGGAACCCTTGAGTTTCAGGTCCTTGATGACCGTGACGGTATCGCCGTCCTGAAGGACATTGCCCGCCGAATCGCGATACACCCTGCCCGCCGTTTCGGCCGGCGCGGCGGCTTGCCGCGACCATTCGTGCGCACACTCCGGGCAGATGTAGACGTCGCCATCTTCGTAGGTGAACTCGGAATTGCATTTCGGACAGCGTGGCAATGCGCTCATGGTGAATCCCTGGTGCCGACTTGGGCAATAAAAGCGCGCAAGTATAGCGGCTGGCCATGCGTGCGGCCTGCGACGTTATGCCCGCCACGGCCCCACCCTGGCCCCGCTTCTGGTACGCTGCGCTCTCTCACCTCGCAGCTATCGAACCGATGGAACTCCCTTTCAACGAAGCCGCCGTCTCGGTCACGCGCAACGCGCTCTCCGCAGCCGGCCAGGTCTTCCCCATGCGCGACATCGAAGACGTGCGCATCGTCATCGGGCGGCGCAGCCGCGCCGTGCCCATCGCGATCAGCCTCGTCGGTGCCGCCGGCGCTGTCGTGGGCGGCGTGCTCGGCTCGGCGGCCGGTCTCGCGTGCGGCGTGATGGTGATCGTGGTGGGCTGGCTCGCGTGGCTCTGGCAAGAGGCCATCCATCGGCTCTATGTCGTGACGGGCGGAGAATCGCGCGAGGCAGTCACGAGCCTCGACCCGGCATTCCTCGAACGCGTGGTCGAGGCAGTACGCATCGCCAAGGCCGCGCAAGCGGCCCAGGCCGAAGGCGGCACGACGCGGCCAACGGCGCCCTGATTCTGCCGGTGGCACGGCAGACCTGCCCCTCACTCCATCTCGATCGATTTCACGTGCCAGATATCGCGGGCGTACTCCGCGATCGCACGGTCCGATGAGAATTTTCCCATTCCCGCCACGTTTTCGATCGCGCTCGCGGTCCACGCCGGCACGTCCATGAAGCGCTGGTCGGCGGCTTCCTGGGCCTCGATGAACGCCGAGTAGTCGGCCAGCACGAGGTAGTGGTCGCCCCAGTCCACGAGTGTGTGGAAGATATCCGTGTAGCGCGCCGTATCTTGCGGCGAAAAGAAGCCCGTGCGGATCTGGTCGAGCGCGCGGCGCAACTCGGCGTTTTCCTCGTAGACCTGGCGCGGCCGGTAGCCCGCGCAACGCAACTGGTCCACCTGATCGGACGTGTGCCCGAAGATGAAGATGTTGTCCTGCCCCACGGCCTCGCCGATCTCGATGTTCGCACCGTCCAGCGTGCCCATCGTGAGCGCGCCGTTGAGCGCGAGCTTCATGTTGCCGGTGCCCGACGCTTCGGTGCCCGCCGTCGAGATCTGCTCGGAAAGGTCCGCCGCCGGAATCAGCATTTCGGCCACGCTCACACCGTAGTTCGGCACGAACACCACCTTGAGGCGATCGCCCACCACGGGATCGTTGTTGATCTTCGCGGCCACGTCGTTGATCAGGTGAATGATCATCTTCGCCATGCGGTAGGCCGAGGCGGCCTTGCCCGCGAACAGCACGACGCGCGGCACCCAGTCGCGCTCCGGCGCTTCCAGAATGCGGTTGTAGCGTGTGATCACGTGCAGCACGTTGAGCAACTGACGCTTGTACTCGTGAATGCGCTTGACCTGCATGTCGAACAGCGCGTCGGGATTGAAGACAATGCCCGTGCGCTGCAACGCGCGGTGTGCGAGGCGCACCTTGTTGCTGCGCTTGGCCGCGCGGAACGCGGCTTCGAACGCGGCATCGCCACGCAGCTTGCGCAGCGCGCCCAATTCGAAGAGATCGCTGCGCCAACGCGGCCCGATCGCTTCGTCCACGAGGTGCGCGAGTGGCGGGTTCGCCTGCGCGAGCCAGCGGCGCGGCGTGATGCCGTTGGTCACATTCGTGAAGCGGTCGGGAAAAAGGCGCGCGAAGTCGGCGAAGATATCGCGCGTCATCAGTTGCGAGTGCAACTTCGAGACGCCATTCACCTTTTGGCTCGC
Organism: Paraburkholderia sp. J8-2; assembly: GCF_905220195.1. NCBI lineage: Bacteria > Pseudomonadati > Pseudomonadota > Betaproteobacteria > Burkholderiales > Burkholderiaceae > Paraburkholderia > Paraburkholderia sp. J8-2. The sequence continues at coordinate 1,079,171 of NZ_CAJMZA010000001.1, read as the reverse complement.
CACGATCGCGAGATAGGCCATGCGCACGCGGCGCTGGCCGTATTCGTCCACGAGCGAGATGCGGCGGATCTGGTCGAGATCGTGCGCGCCGCGGTCGCTCGCTTCGCGCAGGAACGCCGCGTTGATGTCGAAGATGATTTCGAGGTGGCGCGGCAGCAAACGCGCCAATAGTTCGACGTCCCAGGTTTCCAGCGCTTCGGGCATCAACGTATGGTTGGTGTACGAGAACACGCGGCGCACGTGGGCCATCGCGTCGTCCCACGGCAGATGATGCACATCCACGAGCAGGCGGATCAATTCAGGAATCGCCAGCACCGGGTGCGTGTCGTTCAGGTGCACCGCGACCTTTTCGGAGAAACGCCCGAAGGTGCTGTGCGTGCGCAGGTAGCGGCGAATCAGGTCCTGCATCGTCGCCGAGACGAAGAAATACTCCTGGCGCAGGCGCAACTCGCGCCCGGCCATCGTCGAGTCGTCGGGATAGAGCAGGCGCGAGACGTTCTCGGAGATGTTGCGCGCTTCCACGGCGCGCTGATAGTCGCCCTGGTTGAACGCCGAAAGATCGAGTTCTTCATCCGCGCGCGCGGACCACAGCCGCAGCGTGTTGGTCGCGCTCGTGGCGTAGCCGGGAATCACCGTGTCGTAGGCCATGGCGTTCACATGCTGCGTGTCGACCCACTCCACATGCCCGTTGCGCTGCAAGGTGCGGCCGCCAAAATGCACGGGGTACTGGACCTCGGGCCGCGGAAACTCCCAGGGGTTGCCGTAGCGCAGCCAGTAGTCAGGCGCTTCGACCTGCTCGCCGTTCACGATCTGCTGGCGGAACATGCCGTAGTCGTAGCGAATGCCATAGCCAAAGCCCGGAATGCCGAGCGTCGCCATCGAATCGAGAAAGCACGCCGCCAGCCGGCCGAGGCCACCGTTGCCGAGCGCGGCGTCGGGCTCGTAATCGAGCACGGTCTCCATGTCGACGCCCACACTCGCGAGCGCCTCTTTCATCTGCTCGTGAATGCCGAGTGCGATCAGCGCGTTCGAGAACGTGCGGCCGATGAGAAACTCCATCGACAGGTAATAGACGCGTTTGACGTCCTGATCGTACTGGCGGCGCGTGGTGATCATCCAGCGCTCGACGAGGCGGTCGCGCACGGCGAGCGCCGCGGCGTGCAGCCAGTCTTGCGGACGCGCCGTGACGGCGTCCTTGCCGACACCGTACATCAGGCGATTGGAGAGGGAACGGCGCAGCGCTTCGACGCTGCTTTGCAACTGATCGAACTCGAGACCGATGGCTGTCATCGACGACTCCTGTCGAAGAAGCAGAGCGTCCCAAAATGGTGCAGGACGCGCGGTTGTTCCGGGCCTGCGCCGCGCGGGGCGGAACGGGACGATGACGCATCGGCGTCGCGGCGCAAAAGGCCGGCACCGCTCGCCAGCGAGCGCAGATCAATTTGCAGAGTAGTGCATTTTCAAATCGTGTGCGGCGGCGCGCAAATCGCGCGCGGACGCTAGCCGCCCGACAGGCGGAACCCGCCGACCGCCTCGATCCCTTGCCATGCGGACGGCTCCGCGCGCGCAGCGCGGCGGCACGCGTGCGCGCGACGGGACTGGCAGTTAGTTGCGATATGACGGCGTTCGATGGCATTCGACGACGATTGCGCGCGGCCCAAAGCCTTACAGTCACCCCACGCTCTGAAGCGTCTCCTGCAAAACCAGCCGGGCTCTGTAACAATCGCAAAGTTCGTCCGTGCGGCCCGCGCCGCAGCCTTCATCGTCCCACCCGCCCGAGACTGTCTTGTCCGAAACCCTTTCCGCGGCGCGCGAATCCCGCAATACCGGCCATACCGAGCCCCCCGACGCGCCCATGTCCGCGAAGACCCGCCGCGCCATGGGCGCGGTGATGCTCGCCGTCGCGCTCGCCACGCTCGACACCGCCATCGCCAACACGGCGCTGCCCGCCATCGCCACCGATCTGCACGCGGCCCCCGCCGCCTCGGTGTGGATCATCAACGCGTACCAGCTCGCGATGGTCGCCACGTTGCTGCCGCTCGCGGCGCTCGGCGACATCATCGGCCACCGGCGCATCTATATCAGCGGCCTCGCGATCTTCACGGTCGCTTCGCTCGCCTGCGCGCTCGCGCCCACGCTCACCGCGCTCGCCGGCGCGCGCGTGCTGCAGGGGCTCGGTGCGAGCGCCATCATGAGCGTAAACACGGCGCTGATCCGGTTTCTTTACCCGCCGCACCGGCTGGGGCGCGGGCTCGGCATGAACGCGCTGGTCGTGGGCGTTTCGTTCGCCGTGGGCCCGACCATGGCATCGCTAATCCTCTCCGCGGGCACCTGGCCGTGGCTCTTCGCGATCAACGTGCCGCTCGGCGTGATCGCGCTCGTGTTCGCGCTGCCGGCGCTGCCGCAAACGGCGCGCGGCAAGCACGCGTTCGATCCCGTCGCGGCGGTGCTCAACGTCATTACCTTCGCGGCGCTGATCTTCGCGCTCGGCGAAGCCGCGCAGCGCGCGCCCGGCGTCGAAGTGGCCATTGCCGCCGTCGTGGCGCTGGTATTCGGCGCGCTGCTGATCCGACGTGAAGCCGGACATCCCGCGCCGATGCTGCCCGTGGATCTGTTCCGCCGGCCGGTATTCGCGCTTTCGTCGGTCACCGCGATCTGCTCGTTCGCGGCCCAGGGCCTCGCGTTCGTTTCGCTGCCGTTCTATTTCGAAACCGTGCTGATGCGCAGCCAGGTGGAGACCGGCTTCCTGATGACACCCTGGCCCGTGGTCGTGGCCGCCGCGGCGCCCATTGCGGGACGCCTCTCCGACCGCTATCCGCCGGGCCTCCTCGGCGCGATCGGTCTCGCGATCCTCTCGGCCGGCATGGCGTCGCTCGCTTTGCTGCCTGCGCACCCCTCGGTGACGGATATCGTCGTGCGCATGGCGATCTGCGGCGCGGGCTTCGGCTTTTTCCAGTCGCCCAACCTGCGGGCGATCATGGCAAGCGCGCCGCCCGAGCGCAGCGGCGGCGCGAGCGGCACCATCGCCGTCTCGCGTCTGCTCGGGCAGACCACCGGCGCGGCGTTGGTCGCGCTGTGCTTCGGGATCGTGGGCCGGCACGGCCCGACGCTCGCGTTGGGCCTTGGTTGCGCCTTTGCGGGCGCGGCGGCCATTGCGAGCGGGCTGAGGCTCTTCGCGCCCTCGCACCGGGCGGTGCAGGGCGGGTAATTCAGGTAGTGCAGGTAGTGCGTGCGATGCAGCCCGCTGAGGCCTGAGGCAAAGACGCGCTGGTGAAGCGCGCCTTTGCGAGCCGATCTATCGGCTCAGCGTGCGAAGTAACCCTTCACCGCCGCCACGAACGTATCGATATCGGCGGCCGTGACGTCGAGGTGCGTCACGAAGCGCGACGCGTACAGCATCTGCGTGAGGATGCCGCGCTCCTTCAGATACGCCTCCAGGGGCGCGCAGTGCTCCTGCGGGAACTGCACGAACACCATGTTCGTGGCTTGCGACATGACCTTGACCTGATCGATCTGCGCGAGACCGGCGGCAAGACGCGCGGCGTTCGCGTGGTCGTCGGCCAGACGCGCAACGTTGTGATCGAGCGCGTAAAGGCACGCGGCCGCTAGCACGCCCGCCTGGCGCATCCCGCCGCCCAGCACCTTGCGCCAGCGATGCGCGGCGTCGATGAGCGCGCGGCTGCCCACCAGCACCGACCCCACCGGCGTGCCCAGGCCCTTCGAAAAGCAGATCGACACCGAGTCGAAGCCCGCCGTGAGCGCCTCGAGCGGCTGGCCGGAAGCGACCGCCGCGTTGTACACGCGCGCGCCGTCGAGGTGCGTCGCGAGCCCGCGGTCATGCGCGAGCTGGGTGGCCTTCGCGACGTAATCCGCCGGCAGCACCTTGCCGCCGATGGTGTTTTCGAGCGCGAGCAGGCGCGTACGCGCGAAGTGGTCGTCGAGCGGCTTGATCGCGGCGGCGATGCGTTCGAGCGGGATCGAACCGTCTTCGGCGTTGTCGAGCGGCTGCGGCTGGATGCTGCCCAGCACGGCCGCGCCACCGCCCTCGTACTTATAGGTGTGCGCCGCCTGGCCGACGATGTACTCGTCGCCGCGCGCGCAATGCGCCATCAGCGCGGCGAGGTTGCTTTGCGTGCCGCTCGGGAAAAATAGCCCCGCCTCCTTGCCCGCCTCCTGCGCCATGCGCGCCTGCAGGCGCAGCACGGTCGGGTCGTCGCCCCACACGTCGTCGCCGGTTTCGGCGCGGGTCATGGCGGCGAGCATGGCTTCGCTCGGACGGGTGACGGTGTCGCTGCGCAGGTCGATCATTGCGATGAAATCCTCGTGGTTGAAGCACGCGCGCGGCAAACGTGCGCGCGCCTTGTCGGGCGCGCGCTCTCGCGGCGTGAGAACCATCGAGTGTATTTTCAAACGGCGGCCCAGCGCAATGCCGGGGCGCTCGCGCCGCGGCTAGTGCGCGAGCAGCGGCAGCGGATCGACGGGCTTGCCGTCGCTGCGGACTTCGAACTGAACGCCGCCGGAGCCCATTTCCGCGATCGGCTGGCCTTGCGAGACGGCGTCGTCTTCCTTCACGAGCAGCCTGCCGTTGCGGCCATAGGCCGTGACGACCTGGTCGTTGTGCTTGATGATCACGAGCGGTCCGTAGGCCTCGATACCCGTGCCCGCGTAGACCACCCGGCCAGCGGCAGCGGCCTTGACCTCCTCGCCGGGCGTGCCGCCGATCACGATGCCGGTGGACTTGCCCGGCACGAAGCGCTGCAGGATCGGGCCGCGTGCGGGCCACGCGAGCGCGATGGCGGGCGCGACGGGCGCGGGCATGGCTACGCCGGCTGCGGCGGGGGCGCTGGGCACCTGCACCTGCCCCGGTGGTGTGGCGGCTGCGTAGTTGGGTGGCGGAGCGACGCGCAACACCTGGCCGGGCAGGATCTGCACGTTGGCCGAAGGCAGCTGGTTCCAGATCGCGATGTCCTGCGGACGCTGGCCGAAGGCCCCGGCGACGCGCGCGAGTGTGTCGCCCGGATTGACGCGGTAGTAGCCCGCCGGCACGCCGCTCGTGGACACTGGAGGCGCGCTCGGGGACTCCGCCCACGGCGTGAAGGTGCTGCTACAGGCGCTGCAGACGAGCGTAAGGGCGGCCAGCGCCGCATACGCGCCCGGGTTTCGCCGTTGTCGATTCATCTTGCTGTTCCTCGCTTGGTCCTCGCGTATGAAGAAAAATACGCGTAGGGGATGCGCGGCGGGCCGCAGGCGTTCGCTTGCGCGCCACATTCCGCGCGAATTGCATCGATGCCAGGCCGGAAATGGCGAACGTCCCCCATTATATCGTTCATGCCCGAACCGCCTTTTTTAGCCGGCATGCGCGCCCCGCCTGCGTTTGCGCGGGTCAACGCCTATACTGGTTCACGCGTCACCCGATAATCAGATGAAAGGCCTCTCGCTGCAGTCCCAATGGCCCTGAGGGATCCGAGAATGAACAAAGCCACCTTTCTTTCGCTGCAGCTCAACGTCGAAGATGTCACGTCGTCGCCGGGCCTCGTCGAATTGTTGAACAACCATCTCATCTTCGCAGCCGACGTGGCCGAGGCCGCCGACGAACTGGTGCAGCACGCCAGCATCGCGCGGCTTTCCGGCGCCACCCAGGCGTGCGTGGAAATTCCCGCCGTAGTCATCGAGCGCCTGCGCGATGCGCTCGACACCCTGAGCGGCTATGACGAAACGTGGCTTTTCGCACTCGAACCCGGCCGTGCGCTCTTCGACGACATTGCACGCCGGCCGCGCCTGCTTCACTAGTACACGAACCCGGAGCGGACGGCGCCCTACCCGCATCGCCCGCCCCATTTGCCTGCGCGCTGGCGCCTGTGTGCCATGCTGCCGCGCGCGGAGCGCCTCGTTTTTGGCGCGCCAAACTGGGGGAACCGCCGTGAAATCCATTTTGAACCGCCGTAACACCGCGCTCTCTGGCGCACCATCGCGCATCCTTGCCGTGGCCCATGATGCCGCCACGCAACGCGCCGTCGCAAGTGAAGCTGCCAGCCGCGCGCCGCGATCCGCGGCCAATCCCGCCGATTCCGCAGTGACGCCAACCGAGACCACCGTCGAGATCGAGTCGCGCGCGGAGGCGACCGTGGGATCCGAGGGCGCCGGCGGAACGCGAACGGTGTCCACACTCCATCCGGTGCCGGTCATGCCCGCGCACCTGAACGGCCGCCCGGTGCAGATCGCCGACGGCGCCGCGTTCGAAGCGCTCCACGCCGCCGACGAGTTGATGACGTTCCGCGTGTACCGCTGCTTCGCCTATACGGTCAGCCTCTTCTTCCATGCACCCACGCTCGGCTACTTCGTCGCGCTACATCAGGAAAGCGTACTGTGGCGCGCGCTGAAAGCCAACGATCTCGACGCGGCCGGCTCGGCGTTTCACTTGATGCAGGAGCAAGCCACGCGCCTCGCCGACGGCGAAACGCGCCGCGTGCAGCTCGTTGCGCAAAACGCGGAACTCTCGCGGCAAATCGAGGAGTCGGAAGCCCAGGCCGAACGCCTGCGCGTGGACCTGCAGCGCCACGCGGAACAGGAGGTAACGGTGACGGGCCGCCAGAGTCAGGTGCGCAAGGAAGTCGCGCAGCTGGAGGCGCAGCGCATCGCCGCGCAGGCGCAGTTGAACAAGGCACACCGGGCGCTGCATCAGCTCAAGGTCGCGACGAGCGAGGGCGTGCCGCATCTGCATGCGCGGTGATCACGCAAGCGGGCCCAGTTGCCGCGCGAATCGCCGGGCGGCTTCCAGGCCGAAGCGGCTCGGCGCCAGCTTGACGTCGCGCTCGTACTCGACGTCGATGCCCATGCGCCACGCCGCGATGCGCTTGCCGTAGCAAATCAGCGTATCGAGCGACTGCATGACGAAGACGATGGCAGGCAGCACCTGCTGGTAAAGGGTCTGCGCGCGCTCGATATCGCCTGAACGGAACGCCGTGTAAATCTGCTGCTGCCAGTCGAAGCAGTCGGGCGCGACGATCATGCCCGCGCAGCCGGCGCGCAGGTTATCGAGCAATTCCATGCCGCCGCGCCCGTTGAGCACGGGCATCAGGTCGCCGATCTGCGCGATCGTTTCGGCAATCGTCACCGCGGGGCCTTCACCTTTGAGCACACGGAAGTTCGGACATTGCGCCGCAAGCGCGCGCAAACTGCCCGGCGAAAGCCCGACGCCCAGATACTCCGGCGCGTTCTGAATGCCGACCGTCACATCCAGCCCCGTCATCACGCCAGCGAAGAAGTCGAAATAGAACGATTCGGGCTGTGCGCTTTCGCCCTGCGCGCGCGCCGGCGGCTGGAGGATCAGCCACGCCGCGCCGCGCTCGATGGCGAATTGCGCGAATTCGCGCTGCGCCGCCACCGTGGGACCGCTCACCGTGACGGCAAGCGGCAGCGCGCCGCCGCTGTCCTCCTGCGCCCAGTCGATCACCTGCTCGCGTTCAGCGCGCGAAAGCTTGTTGACCTCGGTCGCGAGCCCGAGCACCGCCATGCCCGGCGCCCCGCCGCGCACGGCCGCTTCGACCTGGCGGCGCATGGCCGCGCGGTCGAGGCGGTTTTCGCGATCGAAGAACGCGTAGAGGATCGGATAGATGCCGGCAATGTCGCCGACGGATGTGGCAGGCGCTGCCATCGCTGCCTCCGGCACGATCAGTGCGAGTCGCGCGGCACGGCCGCACCGCTCGCGCCAACGAGAAAGTCCAGGTCGGCGCCCTTGTCGGCCTGCAGCACGTGTTCGACGTAAAGCCGGTAATAGCCGCGCTCGGGCAGCTCGGGCGCCTTCCACTCAGCCTTGCGGCGCGCGAGTTCCTCGTCGGAGACCTCCAGATGCAGGCGCCGCGCCGCGACGTCCAGCTCGATCATGTCGCCCGTGCGCACGAGCGCGAGCGGACCGCCCGCCGCCGCTTCGGGCGACACGTGCAGCACGACCGCGCCATACGCCGTGCCGCTCATGCGGCCATCCGAGATGCGCACCATGTCGGTAATGCCCTTTTGCAGCACCTTCTTCGGCAGCGGCATGTTGCCGACCTCGGCGAAACCGGGGTAGCCCTTGGGCCCGGCGCCCTTGAGGACCATGACGCAATGCTCGTCGATATCGAGCGAAGCGTCGTCGACCTTTGCGTGCAGTTCCTCGACGTTCTCGAACACCACCGCGCGGCCGCGATGACGCAGCAGCGCGGGCGTGGCGGCAGAAGGCTTGATGACCGCGCCGTCGGGCGCGAGGTTGCCCTTGAGCACGGCGATTCCCGCTTTGGGCTTGAACGGCTGCGCAAACGAGGTAATGACTTCGGCGTTGTAGTTCGGCGCCTCGGCCACGTTTTCCCAGATGGTTTTACCGTTGACGGTCAACGCGTCCCGATGCAGCAGCCCTTGTTCGCCGAGTTGGCGCAGCACCGCGGGCAAGCCGCCCGCGTAATAGAAGTCCTCCATCAGGAAGTGGCCTGAAGGCTGCAGATTTACGAGGCACGGTATGTCCGAGCCGAGTTCCCAGTCGTCGAGCGAAAGCGGCACGCCAATGCGCCGCGCGAGCGCGAGCAGATGCACGACGGCATTGGTCGAGCCGCCGATGGCCGCGTTGGTGCGGATCGCATTTTCGAATGCCGCGCGCGTGAGGATCTTCGACATCGTGAGGTCTTCGCGCACCATCTCGACGATGCGCCGGCCGGCGAGTTGCGCGAGCACCTGGCGGCGCGCATCGACAGCGGGGATGGCCGCATTGTGCGGCAGCCCCATGCCGAGCGATTCGACCATCGAGGCCATCGTGGACGCGGTGCCCATGGTCATGCAGTGGCCGCGCGAGCGGTTCATGCACGACTCCGCCTCGACGAATTCGGCCTGCGACATCGTCCCCGCGCGCACTTCCTCGGACATTTGCCACACGCCCGTGCCCGAGCCGATTTCGTGGCCGCGAAAACGTCCGTTGAGCATCGGGCCGCCCGACACCGCGAGCGCGGGCAAGTCGCACGACGCTGCGCCCATCAGCAAGGCCGGCGTGGTCTTGTCGCAGCCGACGAGCAAAATCGTGCCGTCGATCGGATTGCCGCGAATCGACTCTTCGACGTCCATTGAAGCGAGGTTGCGAAACAGCATCGCGGTGGGCCGCAGGTTCGACTCGCCAAGCGACATCACGGGAAATTCGAGCGGCAGGCCACCGGCTTCGTACACGCCCTTCTTCACGTACTGCGCGAGCTCGCGAAAATGCGCGTTGCACGGCGTGAGTTCCGACCACGTATTGCAGATGCCGATGACGGGGCGGCCGTCGAATGCGTCGTGAGGGATGCCCTGATTTTTCATCCACGAGCGGTGGATGAAGCCGTCCTTGTCGGCTTTGCCGAACCAGGCCTGGCTGCGCAAGGGCTTGCGGGTGGGGTGGGTCATGGCGGGGCGTCTCCTGTCGCTGGGCAACTGTTATGGAAACTGCCGACCGATCATAGGAGTGGCGTCCGGACCCGTCAATGTTTGCTACGGCGTCCTTAGACAGCGGAAAACGCGCCACAAAAAAGTACGGGCCGGTGGAGAACCGGCCCGCGCTGGACTGCCTTTTGCAACAACGTACTGCGTACTGCCTGCTACACATCATGCGTACTGCTACTGCACGGCTGCACCTCTCACTGCGCCAGCCAACTTCAACTACCTTCTGCTCTCTCTGCGTACTGCAACTGCTTCACTGCAACAACTGACCTGCGTACTGCCTACTGCGTATTGCAACTGCACACCGCGAACTGCCACTTCTACTGCAACCGCTCTCTACGTACTGCGACTGCAACTTCTACCGCAACAACTCACTGCGTACTGCAACGACTCAAACTACAACTTCTGCTGCAACTACCAACTACGTACAGCGACAACTCACTACAGGGGGTAGCTTGCCGGAACCGCCGGGAGCGGTTCCGTTCGGTCAGGGCTTAGTGGCCGAAGTAAATGCGTTGGTTCGGTGCGACTTGCGCCGGTTGCACCGCTGCGCCCGACTGCGACGTGCCGACTGCCGGTGCGCCGTAGCCGCTGGTGTCGCCGGCGGCGAGCTTTTCCTCGGTCACGCGGGCTTGAGCGGCCTGCAGGTTTTCCGGGTAGTTCACATGGTCAGCCGACGGGTTGTAGCCAGCCTTCTCGAGTTGAACCAGTTCTGCGCGCACTTGAGCGCGGGTCAGGCCTTGCTCGCTCGACTGGGCGAACGAGATTGCCGGAACAGCAAGAGCGGCGGCAACAACGGCTGCGGAAATAAGCTTGTTCATGATCGGACCTCCATCTGTTTTATGTCGGCTTCGGAACACCGTGTTCGTCAGCCGTTGAATACAGTGTAGGCCTCCGGCTCATATAGGGAAAACCCTTATTCGTCAAAACACCGTTGCAATTCTCGCAATAAAAAAAGGTGAGTCCCAAGGACTCACCTTTCGATTCCAACAAAGACCGCAACGACATTGCGGTCTTTTGTCTTGCAATTTCCTTACGACCAGTCGGCGTGGAAGCTGCCGGGCTTGTCGATGCGCTCGAACGTGTGCGCGCCGAAGAAGTCGCGCTGCGCCTGCACGAGGTTGGCGGGCACGCGCTCCGAGCGGTAGCCGTCGAAGTAGGCCACCGCCGACGAGAACGCCGGCACCGGCACGCCCGCGCTCACCGCCTGGATCACCACGTCGCGCAGCGCCGACTGATAGTTGGCCGCGATGTCACGGAAATAGGGATCGAGCAGCAGGTTATCGAGCTGCGGGTTCTTCGCGTAGGCGTCCATGATCTTCTGCAGGAAGCGCGCGCGGATGATGCAGCCGGCGCGGAAAATCTTGGCGATCGTGCCGTACTGCAGGTCCCACTTGTACTCGTCGGAGGCGGCGCGCAGTTGCGCGAAGCCTTGCGCGTACGAAATGACCTTCGAGAAGTACAGCGCGCGGCGCACCGACTCGATGAACGCCTTGCGGTCGCCCGAGAACGGCTTCGTGTCCGGGCCCGAGAGCACCTTGCTCGCCGCCACGCGCTGCGTCTTGAGCGACGAGAGCACGCGCGCGAACACGGCCTCGGTGATGAGCGGCAGCGGCGCGCCGAGATCGAGCGCGTTCTGGCTGGTCCACTTGCCGGTGCCCTTTTGCGCAGCGCGGTCGAGAATCACGTCGACGAGATCCTTGCCCGTTTCCTCGTCCTTCTTGGTGAAGATCTTCGAGGTGATTTCGATCAGGTAGCTGTCGAGTTCGCCCTCGTTCCATTCGGTGTAAACCTTGGCCAGTTCCTCATTCGAGAGGCCGACCACCTGCTTGAGCACCGCGTAGCTTTCGGCGATCAGCTGCATGTCGCCGTACTCGATGCCGTTGTGCACCATCTTCACGAAATGGCCTGCGCCGTCCGGACCCATGTAGGCCACGCACGGCTCGCCGTCCGGCGCCTTCGCGGAGATTTCAGTCAGGATCGGCGCAACGAGATCGTAAGCATCGCGCTGGCCGCCCGGCATGATCGACGGGCCTTTAAGCGCGCCTTCCTCGCCGCCCGACACGCCCGTGCCGATGAAATGCAGGCCCGACTTGGCGAGTTCCTGATTGCGGCGGATGGTATCGGTGAAGTGCGTATTGCCGCCGTCGATCAGGATGTCGCCCTTCTCGAGCAGCGGCTTGAGCGCGGCAATGGTGTCGTCGGTGGGCGCGCCGGCCTTCACCATCATCAGAATGCGGCGCGGTTTTTCGAGCGAATCCACGAACTCTTCGAGCGTGTACGCCGGCACGAGCTTGCGATCCGGATACTCAGCGATCAGCTCGTCGGTTCGGGCGCGGCTGCGGTTGAACACCGAGACCGCATGGCCGCGGCTTTCGATGTTGAGCGCCAGATTGCTACCCATCACGGCCAGACCCACAACGCCGATTGGCTGTTTGCTCATGTTGTTTCTCCACTTCATTCATAGACGGCGCCGCAACGGGGCGCCAACCGTGCAAGCATAAGGGAAACGCCCTGGAGCCGCGCGCACGCGCGCAATGCGGCTCATGTTTCCCTACCTGCTTAGCGTTTTCGGAACACCAGGCTGAAATTGTTCGCCGGCATCGCCACGCGCGCTTCGCAGTCGAAGCCTTGCGCCAGCGCCAGCGCCTCCACGGCCTCCATGTCGCGCACGCCCCAGGACGGGTCGCGCGCGCGCAAGTCGGCGTCGAAGGCCTCATTGCTCGGCGCCGTGTGCGCGCCTTCGCGCCGGTACGGCCCGTACAGCACGAGCGCGCCCCCAGAAGCCAGGCGCGCGCCCGCGCCTTTCATCAGCGCTTGCGCGGCCTCCCATGGCGCGATGTGAATCATGTTGATGCAAACGACGGCGTCCACCACGTCGATCGGCCAAGGCTCGCGTCGCACGTCGAGATCGAGCGGCGCGCGCAGGTTAGCCAGACCCGTGTGCTCGCGCCAGGCGTCGATCGAAGCGCGGGCGCGCGCGTCGGCATCGCTCGGCTGCCACACGAGGTCGGCAAACGCGGCGGCGAAATGGACCGCATGCTGGCCGGTGCCGCTCGCGATTTCGAGCACCGTGCCCCGCGCGGGCAGCGCGCCGCGCAGCACCTCCAGGATCGGCGCGGCGTTGCGCGCGGCGGCGGGGGCGGAAAGACGTTGCGCGGATTGCGGGTCGTTCATCGTGTTGCGTTCTCTTCAGCGTTGAATCGGCGTTGAACCGGCGTTGAACCGGCGTTCACTCAGTACAGCGTGGTCTTGATGCGTTCGGCGAGACCGGCTTCGTAGGTCTCGGCGTCGAACGTCTCGCCATATTGCTCCTCGTTCACGCGGCGCAGCATCTCGCCGGCGCTCGGCAGATGCGAGCGTTCGACGTGGTGCGACGGGTCCCACAGCTTCGAGCGCACGATGGCCTTGGAGCAATGGAAGTACACGCTTTCCACGTCGATCACGAGCACCGAGCGCGGCGGCTTGCCATCCACGGCGAAGCTCGCGACGAGTTCGGGGTCGGTGCTCACGCGGCCGCGTCCGTTCACGCGCAGCATCTCGCCCACGCCCGGCACCATGAAAAGCAGTCCCACCTGCGACGAAGCGACCACGTTGCGCAGGCTGTCCACCCGGTTGTTGCCGGGGCGGTCGGGCAACGCGAGCGTGCGCTCATCGAGAATGTGCACGAAACCGGGGGCGTCGCCGCGCGGCGAACAGTCGAGGCCTTCCGGGCCGCCCGTGGCGAGCACGACGAACGGCGAGCTTTCGATAAAGCGCCGGTAGTCCGCGTTGACGTGATCGATTTCCTTGCGCAACGCGCGTTCGTGCGGTGTGCCGTAGTGGGCTTCGAGGGCGGCTAGCGTGGTCAGCATGGCGTCGGTTCCGTGGAATCGTGGCGTGTCAGGGGACGAGGCGCGCGCCCAGTGCGTCGAGCACGGCGGCGCAGGGTGCTTCGAGCTTCAGCGCGAGGAGCGGGTCGGCGCGCGTCTTGCCCATGTTGATCGCGGCCACGGGCTTGCCGCGCTGCTGCGCCCAGGCACAGAAACGATAGCCGGAATACACCATGAGCGAGGAGCCGACCACGAGCACGGCGTCGGCCTCGTCGAGCGCGTTCGAGGCGCTGGCCACGCGCTCGCGCGGCACGTTCTCGCCGAAGAACACCACCGAAGGCTTGAGCAGGCCGCCACACGCCGCGCATGCGGGCACGTGGAAAGCGTTGGCGCCGTCGAAGTCGAGATGGGCGTCGCCGTCGGCGGCGGGTTCCGCGATCGCGCCCGCAATGTCCGGATTGCGCGCCACGAGTTCCGGCTGGATCGCGGCGCGCGAATACTGCGCGCCGCAGTCGAGGCAATGCACGTGCGCGATGCTGCCGTGCAGTTCGATCACGTCGCGGCTGCCCGCGCGCTGATGCAGCCCATCCACGTTCTGCGTGACGAGCGTGCGCGCGTAGCCCGCCGCACCGAGGCGCGCGAGCGCGCGGTGTGCGCCGTTGGGCTGCGCGAGACCCACCGTGGGCCAGCCGACCAGGCTGCGCGCCCAGTAGCGCCGACGCATGCTCTCGGAGCCGAGGAATTCCTGCAGCGTGATGGGCGGCGAGCGCTTCCAGGCGCCGTTCTCGTCGCGGTAGCCCGGAATGCCCGAATCCGTGCTGATGCCCGCGCCGGTCAGCACGAACAGGCGCGGATGACGCTCGACGAACGCCTGCAGCGCGTCGAGCGCGGCGGCATCGAGAACGGGAGCGCTGGGAGCGAGGATGGGGTCGGTCATGGCGGCGGGTAGCAATGCAGTTCAGTGCGAGGGCTTGCCGCGCGATTCGGTGGATTTCGCGGCTGGCTTGCGCGAGGCTTTCGCCTGCGCCGCGCGCTCGGCTTCGCGCACTTCCCACGCAGCCAGCGCGGCGCGATACCGGCCGAATTCCTCGTCGTATAGATCGAAGATGCAGGGGTCGCAGCCGCTATGGCAGCAGTCGTCGTTATCGGGACATGCGGGCGGCTGGGGACGCGGATCGTCGTCCGGACGCGGGGGCAAAGACATGGGCGCTCAGGCGGCGTGGTGGTTCAGCGCCCAGTATACGGGACTGCGCGCAAGCGCGTGCGGACGCGCCTGCGTCCGCTTACATCCGTTTGCGCCCGTCTGTTGCGCTCAGCCTCGGCCCACGAACGGCATCTTCGTCGCCATGATCGTCATGAACTGCACATTCGCTTCGAGCGGCAGTTGCGCCATGTGCAGCAGCGCGTCGGCCACGCGTTCCACGTCCATCAGCGGCTCGACGGCAATCTCGCCGTTCGCCTGCGGCACGCCGCGCGCCATGCGCTCGGCCATCTCCGTCGCCGCGTTGCCGATATCGATTTGCCCGCACGCGATGTCGTAGCGCCGGCCATCGAGCGAAACGGTTTTGGTCAGGCCGGTGATGGCGTGCTTGGTGGCCGTATAGGCGATGCTGAACGGCCGCGGCGCATGCGCGGAAATCGAGCCGTTGTTGATGATGCGCCCGCCGCGCGGCGTCTGCCGCTTCATGAGCCCGAACGCCGCGCGCGTGCACAGGAACACGCCGGTGAGGTTTGTATCGACCACGGCGCGCCAGTCGTCCACCGAAAGCTCGTCGATGTCCACGGCCGGCGCGTTGCGGCCCGCGTTGTTGAAGAGCAGATCGAGCCGGCCGTAGCGCGCGCGGATCGTCTCGAAGAGCGCCTCGACGGCCGCCGCGTCGGTCACATCGCAGGGCGCCGTCAGCGCCTCTTCGCCACGCGCGCGTGCCTCGCTGGCGAGCGCTTCAAGCGGCTCGGCCCGCCTGCCCGCCAGCACAACGGCGAAGCCATTGGCCAGCAGCCGGCGCGCGCACGCGCGGCCTATGCCGCTGCCCGCGCCCGTCACCAGTGCGATTTTGCGTTGTTGCGTATCACTCATCGTTGCCTCTTGCTTTCGGTTGAGCCTTCAGTCGAGCGGCTGGTCGTTGGGATTCGCGAAGAGCGCTTTCATCGGCTCCGACATCGGATAGTCGAGGTTCACGCCCGCAGGCGGAATGGGCGACTCGAACCAGCGCCGGTAAAGCGCCAGCGCTTCGCCCGAGCGCTCCATCTTCGCGATGGTGTCGTCGGCAATGCGCTTGAACGCGGTGTCGCCGCGCCGGAACATGCAGCCGTAGACCTCCGACCTGGCCGGGGTGCCAACGATCGCGTAAGCGTGCGCGTCGCTCATGGCATTCGCGCTTTGCGCCACCGGCGCACCCGGCGTCTCGCTCGCCATGTAGCCGGTTGCGAGCGCGGCATGCAGCAGCGGCTCATCCATCACGAAGGCAACGGCGCGTCCCGAGCGCACGGCTTCGACCGAATCGCCATGAGTCTTCGCTACGACGATGTGCATGTTCATCGCGCGCTCCAGGTTCCAGCGGCGCAACAGGCGCTCTTCCGAAGTGCCCGCGGTCGTGACCACGGTGCGGCCCGCGAGATCGCCGAAGTCCTTGACTGGCGAGCCGCGCTTCACGAGCATGCGCACGCCGTACTCGAAAAAGCTGTTCGAGAATGCGACGTCGTTCTCGCGCTCGCGTGTATGGGTCGTGGTGCTGCACTCGAGATCGACCGTGCCGTTCTGCACGAGCGTGATGCGATTTTGCGGCGTGACGATCACTTCGCGCACGCGCAGCGCCGGAAGCTTCAGTGTTTCGCGCACGCTTTCCACAATGCGCTCGGTAATCTCGTACGAGTAGCCCGTTGCGTGCCCGCCGCCGGCCATATAGGAGAAAGGCACGGTCGCATCGCGCACGCCAATGGCGATCGTGCCGGTGTCGCGAATCTTGCGCAGCGTGGGGCTTTCCAGTTCATCGGCATGCACCGCGCCCGCAGACGCGCAGGCGCACGCGAGCGCCGCGCAGCGCATGGCCAGGAGCGCGCGCGCCATGCTGCCGCGCCGCATGGAGCCACTCGGTGTTCCGGCGATGCCCAGCGGCTTTGACTCGCGCTTCAACCGTCTCTCCTGTGGATCGCTCATTCGTTCGCTTGAAGCGCGCACCGCGCCGCTTCCCCCTGCGCGCAATTGTACCGGTGGCCCGTGGCGGCTCGCGCCTTCACACCGCGCAAGAATGCGCGAGGCTTGCGCGCAGCACTTCCACGAACGCGTTGCCCGCCTGCGAGTCCATGCCGCCTTCGCGCCACATGGCGAACACGCCGACCGTGAGCGCCGGTTCGACGCGCCGGATCGCCACGGGCTCGCCCGCCCCGCGCGCGCTGAGTTCGTCGAGCAGCACGCGGCCGACGCCGCGTGCCGCAAGTGCGCGCGCGACGTGCCACGTTTGCGCCTCGACTGCCGCGAGCCGGTCGTCCACGCCTTCGGCTTCGAGCAGGTTGCCAATCGCCTCGCCGAGCGGGTCGACGTTGCCGATGCTGATCCACTCGCCGTCGACCAGATCGCGCAACGCGAGCGGCGCATGTTCCGGCGTGGGGTCGTCGGGCGGCGCGACGCAGACCACGGCCGTGCGCGCGAGTTCGACGGCGGCAATGCCCGGCCGCGCGGGCGGATTGAGCGCGACGCCCAGATCGAGTTCGCGCGTGAGCAGCGCGTTGAGCAGTTCGGCCGTGTGGCGCGTCTGGATCTTGAGCGACACATCGGGATAGCCCGCGCGAAACGACTGCACGGCAGCCGGAATCAGGCTCATGCCAAGGCTGGGCAGACAGCCGATGCGCAACAGCCCTTGCGGACGCAGCGCGAGATTGCGCGCGAGATCGCGAATGCCGTCGAGGTTCGATTGCAGCTTCTGCGTCTCGGCGAACAGCAATTCCGCCTCGCGCGTGGGCTGCAGGCGGCCGTGCGCGCGGCTGAAGAGCTTCAGACCCGCGCTGCGCTCCGCATGCGCGAGCACCTTGCTGACCGCGGGCTGGGACACGCACAGCAGCTCTGCCGCTTTGGAGAGCGAGCCGGTGCGCATGATCGCGTGAAAGACTTCGATATGACGTAGACGCATGGGGCGCATGCCGCGCATGCGTTCATGCGCGGCGTGACGAAAGAAAACCGCAAGGATAGCGCGTTCGGGCCTGAAGCCAAATGCGGATCAAATGCGGCTCAAACGTGGTTCAAACGCGGAAATCGGACGCCATATCCTCTTCGCTGCGCGCGACGATCTCGCCGCTGCGCGCGGCCTTGACGAACACGTCGTAATCGCGCTCCACCTGGTCGGCATAGCTGAACGCGTAGGTCGTGAGCGCCTCCGCGAACAGGTCGCTGCGGCCAATGTACGAAGAGATTTCGATAGCCGAGCTGCCCGACTTCGCATGCGCGCGAGCGAGCGCCCAGCCGCACAGCCTCGCATAGCCGCACAGCAGCGTGCTGTCGAGCAGCTGGAGATCGATCGAAAGCTTCATGTCGCGCAACTGGCGCACGTAAAAATGGCGCCCCGCGGGCCCCGTGGTCCAGCCAAGAAAGATGTCGCTCGCCGCCTGCAGAAGACGCTGGCCGTGCACGACACGCGCACCTTCGTGCTTGATCGAAGGCGACTTGAAGTACTGCGAAACAACTGAGCGCCGTGCCTCTTTCACCTGCAGAAAGAGCGGCTTCTCGTGATGATCGACGAGCAGCATCACGAGGCAGCGCGTGCCCACGCTGCCCACGCCCACGACCTTGAACACCAGATCCTGAATCGCGAAGTGATCGAGCAGTTCGCGCCGGTCGGGCGCGAGCGTTTTCGTGTATTCCTCGTACATCGGCTCGATCAGCGTGCGCCAGTCGCCGAGCGTGAACCAGTCGTCTTCCGGGTCGAACAGCGTGTTCACGCCGTGCACGTGAAAGAGCGCGGGCGGCACGTCGTGAATCGTCCAGTGATCACCGTCGCGCTCCGCTAGCTTTTCGAGCAGGTTCTCGTGCGTGCGGTTCGCGGCCTTCTCCATGCCGCGCCGGATCAGGCGTCGGCCTTCGGGCGTGAGCGCAGTTTCGACCATGCGATCGAAGGTGATTTTGTCGTACCAGAGATCGAGCGCGCCGTACTCGGCATATTGGCGCAGGCGGTCGCGATAGCTGGTCACGGCCGCCATCACCAGTTCCTCGGCCACGCCGCGCGAGTAGCGCATGTGCCGCGCCGCCACGACGAAGCTCGCCACGAGGCGCTTCACGTCCCATTCCCACGGGCCGGGCGCCACCTCGTCGAAGTCGTTGAGATCGAACACGAGCTGGCGCTCGGGCGTGGCGAAGCCACCGAAGTTCAGCAGATGCGCGTCGCCGCAAATTTCCATTGCCATGCCGGTGCTGGGCACGCCGGCGAGATCGTGCGCCTGGAGAATCGCGCTGCCGCGAAAGAACGTGAACGGCGAGACGATCATGCGCCCGTAGCGCAGTTGCACGAGGTTCGACACGCGGCCTTCGCTGCTTGCGCGCAGGAGGGCTAGCGGATCGCGCTTGAAGGTGCCGGTTTCCTTGTGGCTCGAACGTTTCGAGCGCTCGCGCACGGCACGCCCGGCCGCCTCGCGTTCAGCAACGGTGCTCCCATTCATGACCTTCTCCGGTTCTTGTACGGTCTCGCGCCGTCCTCGCAGACGGCCAGACTCGGGGGATATTCGTCCTGCATGAGCGGCGGCCTCGCGCGCGGTGGCCGCGGCGGAAGCGTTGGCGTTCCGCTTGCATATTTAAGCGTGGGGCCCCGTTTCGTGCAAGCAACGTGGCCGGAACCGGCGCCCGGTTGTACACCTCTGCGCACCATGCGCGCAACGCGCGAGCGCGTGGTGTACCGTGCGCGAAAGATGCGCCGCACGCCTTGCGCCCTCACCGCCCCGCCGGACACCCGCCATGAACGTCACAGTTTACGGAACGCTCGTCGTCGCATCGCTCGTGCTGCTGGCCGGACAGTGGCTCGTCGCCGCCGTGCCAATCTTGCGCAAATGGACGATACCGGAACCCGTAGCGGGCGGCATCGTCGCCGCGCTGATCGTGTTCGGTCTGCACAGCTTCGCGCACATGGACGTGGTCTTCGACACCTCGCTGCAAGCGCCGCTCATGCAAGCATTCTTCGCCACCATCGGCCTCAATGCGAACCTCGCCAACCTGAAACACGGCGGCCCTGTGCTCGTGCGCTTTCTCGCCGTGGTGGTCGCGCTTCTCGTGCTGCAAAACGTGCTGGGCATTGCGCTCGCCATGGCGTTCGGCGTCGATCCGCTGTACGGGCTGCTGGGCGGCTCGGTGTCGCTCGCGGGCGGGCATGGCACGGGCGCCGCGTGGGGCGCGGTGTTCACCGAGCATCACGGGCTGCAGTCCGCCACCGAAGCGGCCATTGCCTGCGCCACGTTCGGGCTGATCATGGGCGGCATTCTGGGCGGCCCGGTGGCGCAGCATCTGATGAAGCGCATCGGCACGCCGGCTGGCGACGCGGCGCCCGACGCAAGCGGCGCGGCAACGCCCGACCCGTACGCATTCGAAGAACCGAAAGCCGAGCAGCCCACCACGCCGGGCGCGTTCATCAACACGCTCACGCTCATCGCCATCAGCCTAGCTGTGGGCGACGCGCTCTCCGGGCTCATCGCGGGCACCGCGTTCGAATTGCCCACCTTCGTGTGCGTGCTGTTCGTAGGCGTGCTGCTCGCCAATGGGCTCGCGCTCCTCGGGCGCCCCGTGGCCGAGCACGCCGTCGCGCTGATCGGCAACGTGAGCCTCGCGCTCTTTCTCGCCATGGCGCTCATGACACTGCGCCTGTGGGACCTCGCCGCGCTCGCGCTGCCGGTGTTCACGATCCTCGCCGCGCAAACGCTGCTCATGGTGATCTACGCGATCTTCGTGACGTTCCGCGTGATGGGCGCAGACTACGACGCTGTCGTGCTTGCGGCCGGCCACTGCGGTTTCGGCCTCGGCGCCACGCCCACGGCGATCGCGAACATGCAGGCGGTCACGGCCCGCTTTGGCCATTCCCATCTCGCGTTTCTCGTGGTGCCGATGGTGGCCGCGTTCTTTATCGACATTGCCAACGCGATCACCATCAAGCTCTTTCTCCTGCTGCCGATTTTCCATTGAGCGGCAGGGCGTCTCACGCCAACCGCGCTAGAATGGTGCGATTCACGGCGCGCCGCGCACGGCGCCAACGTTCGAGCGTCACTATGTCCCTCACTGCCTGGCTCTTCTTTCTGCCCGCCTGTTTCGCACTGAACATGGCGCCGGGGCCGAACAATCTTCTCTCCATCAACGTCGCCGCGCGGCACGGCTTCCTGCGCGCGTTCCTTGGCGGCGCGGGGCGGCTCGTGTCGTTCGCCGCCATGATCGCGCTCGCGGCCACCGGGCTTGCCGTCGTGCTGCGCGCCTCCGAGGCGGTCTTTTTCGTCATCAAACTGGCGGGCGCCGCTTACCTCGTGTGGCTCGCCGTGCAGCTTTGGCGCAGCGACGCCAACCCGATCGGCGAGAGCACGGACAGCGACGCCTCGCTCGCGCGCCTTGCGTGGCGCGAGTGTCTTGTGGCGGCGGGCAACCCCAAGGCGATTCTCGTTTTCACGGCCTTCCTGCCGCAATTCGTCGATGTCGCGAAGCCCATCGCGCCGCAGTTCGGCGTGCTCGGCGCGAGCTTTCTCGTGCTCGAATGCGTGGCCATCGCGCTCTATTCGCTTGCCGGCATGTACCTCGGCCGCTGGCTCACGCGCACCACCGTGCGCCGCTGGTTCAATCGCACCTGCGGCGCGTTTCTCGGCCTGATCGGCGTGAGTTTTCTGCTTGTGCGGCGCGCCTGAAGGCCTCGTTGCGCAACGCTTTATCCATAAGTTTCTCTTGATGATTTTCGCGAGAAACTTTAACTGTCGTTAATCGACAGCAGCCCCTATGCTCAAACCATCGTCCGGGGTCGCGGCGAGCGCCTGGCTTTTCCCCAACGCTCTCTGAAACGCCCACGGACAAGCGGTTTTCAACGTCATTGGGGTTTCAACATGAAGATCTGCATCTTTGGAGCGGGCGCCATTGGAGGCATGATGGGCGTGCAACTCGCACGCGCAGGCGCCGACGTGAGCTTCGTTGCCCGCGGCCCGCATCTGGCCGCCATGCGCGAAAACGGCGCTCGCCTGCTGATGGACGGTGAGGAGTACGTGGCGAAGGTGCGCTGCACGTCCGACCCGCGCGAACTCGGTGTGCAGGACGTCGTCATCATCACGCTCAAGGCGCATTCCGTGGCGGGCGTGATCGACTCGATGCAGCCGCTCCTCGGCAAGCATACGGCCATCGTCACAGGCACCAACGGCATTCCCTACTGGTACTTCTACCAGCACGGCGGCAAGTTCGCGGGCACGCGGCTCGAAAGCGTCGACCCGGACGGCTCGCAATGGAACCGCCTCACGCCCGAGCGCGCGATTGGCTGCGTCCTCTACCCGGCCGCCGAAATCGACGCGCCCGGCGTGATCCGCCATGTGTACGGCAAGAAGTTTCCGATTGGCGAGCCTTCGGGCGAGCGCACCCCGCGCATCGTCCAGCTCCATGAAGCCATGCAGGCCGCCGGGTTCGATGCGCCGATCCGCGAGAACATTCGCGACGAAATCTGGCTCAAGCTGTGGGGCAATCTCTGCTTCAACCCGATCAGCGCGCTCACGCACGCCACACTCGACGTCATCACGAGCGACCCGGCCACGCGCGCCGTGGCGCGCACGATGATGCTCGAAGGCAAGCGTATTGCCGAGCAGTTCGGCGTGAATTTCCGCGTGGACGTGGAGCGGCGCATCGACGGCGCGGGCGCGGTGGGCGCGCACAAGACCTCGATGCTCGTCGACCTGGAAACCGGCCGGCCGATGGAGATCGATCCGCTGATCACCGTCGTGCAGGAAATGGGCAAGCTGGTTGGCGAGCCGACGCCGGCCATCGACACGGTGCTCGCGTTGATCAAGCAGCGTGAGCGCATGGCCATGCAGGCGGCTTAAGTCACGGCGAAGGGGCGGCGCGTGCGCCGCCTTTTTTTGCGGGATTGCGGAGCCTGGAAAAGCAAAACGGATCGCATCGAGCGATCCGTTTTTGCTTTGCAGCAGAAGGAAACACGCGCTATTCGATGCGCGCGTGTGTGCGGGTCACTTGCAGCGGCGGCGGCGCATCGGCGCTGCGCAGCGCGACGCGCATCGGCGCGCCGTTCGAGCCGCGCATCGGCGAGCCGTCGATGGAGGTTTCCGGCAGCGCTTCGTTGTCCTGCGACGAAGCCTCCGCGTCCGAACCGTCTGGCGCCGCGCTGTCCGCCATAAACTGCGACCACGCCGCCTGAGCGCAAGGCCGCAGCGAACGATGGCGGCGGCGCACGAGCATCGTCGTCACGTTGACGACAGGATGCAGCAAACGCGTAACGAGCGGCCCCGCAGGCGCAGGCCAGTGACACGTTGCGTGCGCAACTTCCCCTGAGCGATGCGCATGCCCTGCGCGCGCGCCCTCCACGCACACCGGCAGCACGCCGATGCCCATGCCGAGCTGCGCCATGCGCGCCACGCCCGCCACGTGCGCGAACTCCTGCAGCGGCCTCCCCTCGGGCCGCAGACCGTCCAGCGCGCGCATCACCGCACCGCGGCAACCCGCGTCGCGATTGAGCGTGACGAGCGGCTCGCGCGCGAGATCGTCCCATCGCAGCGCCCCCTGTAGCGCAAGCGGATGGTGCGCGGGCAAGAGCGCGCATAGCGGTGTGGCGGAAAGCGGCTGCACGTCGAGATTGCCGCTCGCGAACGGCACGCTTTCGGCGATCACGCCGAAATCGGCCTCGCCCTGCTCGACCGCCTGCAGCACAGCCGCCTGCGGCAAGTCCTGCAATTGCAGCGTGAGCGAAGGAAAGGCCGCGGCGCAGCGCGCGAGCGCGGCGGGCACCCAGGTCGACGAGAGCACCGGGTTGCTCGCCACGAGCACCACGCCGCTATGCGACTGGTGCGCGTCGCGGCCCTCGCTGAGCGCCATCTCGATCTCGTCGAGCAGGCGGCCGATGCGCCGCTCGAAGCCGCTGCCCGCGAGCGTGAGCTCGACCTGGCGCGTGGTGCGGTCGAAGAGCTTGAGTTCGACCGCTTCTTCCAGTTCGCGCACGCAGCGGCTCACCGCCGACTGCGTGAGCCCGAACTCGCGCGCGGCGCGTGTGAAGCTGCGCGCCCGCGCCACCGCGACGAACACCTTGAGTTGCTGGAGCGATACGTTCATCGACATGGCGGGCCCGCGCGCTTCATTCGCCGCTTTGGTTGGACCAGTGCGGCAATCCCGCGCCCGTATTCGTTGCCAGCGTGACGTTGGGCTCGCTGCCTGCTTCGTTGCTTGCTTCGCTGCTTTGTTCGATCAGGCGCTTGCGCATCGGTGCGAGGAAGAACTTGGCGCTCACGCCCGCCGCGATCGTGATGACCGCAGCCGCGATGAACACGGCGCTCCAGCCGCCCGTGGCAGACAGCACCGAGGCTACCGGCACGAGCAGCGCGGCGGTGCCCTTCGCGGTGTACAGCGTGCCGGCATTGGAGGCGGCGTACTTGCTGCCGAACGTGTCCGCGCAGATGGCCGGAAAGATCGAGAAGATCTCACCCCAGAACAGGAAGATCAGCGCAGCGAAGACCATGAATGCATACGGGTTCGTGCCGAACTGCATCATGCCGAGCAGCGCGAGCCCTTCGCCCACGAAGATCAGGAACATCGCGTTCTCACGGCCGATCTTGTCGGAAATGAAACCGCACAGCGGACGCGTAAAGCCGTTGCAGATGTTGTCGATCGAGAGCGTGAGCGTGAGCAGCGGCAGCGTCATGCCGAATACCGTCATCGGAATGCGGGCGAGGCCCCAGTCCTTGGCGATCGGTCCGATCTGCGCCGTTGCCATCAGGCCGCCAGCGGCCACCGCGACGAAGCAGATGTAGATCACCCAGAACACCGGCTGCTTGACCATCTGCCCCGGCGTGTAATCGACGCGCGAGACGAGACTGCGGCCAGCCACGACGAAGGAGCGCGGCGGCACCGGCTTTACGAGCAGGAACGAGAGCACGAGGATCGACACGCCCTGCAACACGCCGAAGAAGAAGAACGTGTGCTCGTAGCCTGAGCGCGTGATCATGTTCGCAATCGGAATTACCGTCACGGCAGCGCCGGCGCCGAAGCCCGCGGCCGTGAGACCGGCGGCGAGACCGCGGCGGTCCGGGAACCACTTGAGCGCGTTGCCCACGCAGGTGCCATACACGCCGCCCGCGCCGATACCCGCGATCACGGCAGAAACGTAGAGCATCGGCAGCGTCGTGACGTAGGAGTTGATCACCCAGGCGA
The DNA here is from genome assembly GCF_905220195.1 of Paraburkholderia sp. J8-2. NCBI lineage: Bacteria > Pseudomonadati > Pseudomonadota > Betaproteobacteria > Burkholderiales > Burkholderiaceae > Paraburkholderia > Paraburkholderia sp. J8-2. The sequence goes on along the minus strand of NZ_CAJMZA010000001.1, from coordinate 1,054,565 downwards.
GGCCTGCGCAAACCGCGCCGCCTGCCACGACCGGACGCGGGCCAAACTTGTCGACGAGCCAGCCTTCCACCGGCACGAGCCAGGTCTCGGTCAGAATAAAGATCGAGAACGCCAGTTGAATCTCCGCCTGGCCCCAGTGGTGACGCGAGTTCATCGGTGCGACGAACAGCGTCCATGCGTATTGCAGGTTGGCAACGAGCGCCATGCATAGCATGCCCACCACCAGTTGAAACCAGCGGTTCGTCCAGAACGGACCGCTCTCGCTCCTCTGACCGATTGCATTCATATCGCTTGTCTCCGCTATCTATTCATTGCAGCCGCGCAATTGCGGGTCTGCATAAATTCAGGCTTATGGTTTTATCTTTTTCACTTCCAGATGCTGTTTTTTATTGGCCAGATGAATCAGATATTCGAATTAAAATTCGTCAATCCTCATTCACCCTGACCGTACAGCAAACCCCTTAAAACATCGTTAAACAAGGGCTTTTCTACGTGTTGTCCCTTATGAAATCGTATTTCCGAGCGTTAACCCGAACATAGATTCGAGCACGTCGCACGGCATTCGGATGCCTTTCAACTATGCTAGGGTGATTGCTGAATTACTCACAATTAAAGTTTGTTATTATGTGGATTCAGTATCCTTTATGGTTCGGCCATGACGATGCGAAACGCCACGCTGCGCCAGCTCAAGGTCTTCGAGACCGTGGCGCGCCACCTCAGTTTTTCGCGTGCTGCGGAAGAGCTGCATCTCACCCAGCCGGCCGTTTCTACGCAGGTTCGGCAGCTCGAAGATCACGCAGGCCTGCCGCTCTTCGAGCAGCTCGGCAAGAAGATCTATCTCACGCCCGCGGGCACGGAGATGCTCCACTACAGCCGCGCGATCATGCAGCAGTTCCACGAAGTCGACGAGGCGATGAGCCAGCTAAAGGGCGTCTCGGGCGGCAAGCTCAACGTGGCCGTCATTAGCGCGGGCGATTACTTCTTTCCGCGCCTGCTGGCTGAGTTCACGCGCCGCTACAAGGGCGTCGCGCTCAATCTCTCCGTGCACAACCGCGAGCAGCTGCTCCAGCAGCTCGCCACCAACCAGACCGATCTCGCCGTGATGGTGCGGCCGCCCCACGCAACCGACGCCATCAACGAGCCGTTTGCGCCGCACCCGTACGTGATCGTCGCGGCGCCCTCGCATCCGCTTGCGCACAAGCGCGCCATCAAGCTCAGCACGCTCGCCAACGAGGCGTTCATCGTGCGCGAGCGCGGCTCGGACACATGGAATTCGATGGAAGAAGGCTTCGCCGGGAAGATCACGAACCTCAAGATCGCCATGGAGATTCAAAGCACCGAAACGATCAAGCAGGCCGTGATCGCGGGCATGGGCATCGCGTTTCTCTCGGCGCACACCATCAGCCTCGAATTGCAGGTCGGCCACCTCACGGTGCTCGACGTCGAAGGCTTCCCGGTCATGCTCAACTGGTACGTCGTGCACCGGAAAAACAAGCGCCTGCCGCCCGTCGCGCTCGCGTTCAAGCGCTTCCTCATGGAGGAAGGCGCCGCGCTTATCGAGAACATTACAAAAGTGTCAGAAGCAAGTTTGCATAAGTAAGGTTTTATACCTACGCCGAAAACTATCACGCATGGCTAATCATTCGCGTCGTGTTGCGCGTTCTGTCGTGTTCCCCTGCTCCCGTAGATGATCTTGTGATGCCTTTGGCGGGCTGCCTCAGTGCGGCCCTTGCCGCTGCCGCAACGCGCCGCCCCGGCTGCGCCGCCGCCGTGGCAAGTCCTGTGACGCGTGATGACCCGCGCGCCCCGGGCCGCCATGCGGCGCGTCGTTCGCGGCCAGCCACGCCGGTTCGAAGGCGCCGCCGCCGCAGGCCGCGACCAGCAGTTCGTCCGGCACACCCGCGAAGCTCGCGTTGAATATTGCACTGAAGGGCTCGCTTGACAGTGACGCCTCGACCGCGCCCGTACGCGCGAGCCGCGGCCGCCTCGCGCCGCTCATGAGCCGCGCGCCCAGTGCCGCACACAGCACGCTCGCCGCTACCAGTATGGAGATTTCGACGTCGGGGCAAGCACGCACGCTCAGGAACCCATAGCCGAGCGCCGCTGCAAGCAGCAGCGCCATGACATGAACGACGCGGTCGCCACGGCCGAACGGCACGCGCCTTCGAGCCGCGCCACTCGCTCGTGCGCCACGGCTGAACAGACTCAGCGCGCCGCCGACCAGCAACGCGCCGGTCGCCACCGCGACGAACAGCGCCACGCGCGCGATCGGACTACGCTCAGGCTGCAACACGTAGCCAATGAAAGCGCCGATCAACACACTCGCGCCCGAAACACCGCCGAGCAGCGCGGCCGTCCGCGCACGTCGCGTGAGGTCGCGCCGGCCCGCGAGGCACAGACCGCCCAGCACACCCGCTTCGACAGCGACCGTCGCAACGGGCGACTGCATCCAGCCCGCGGCGATCAAGCCGGGCGGCACGGTCAACAGCAATGCGAACGAAATGGCGAAGGCAAGCCGATGCTTGTGCGGCGCAGCAGCACGCTTTGCACAGCGCAGCGCGGCACGGGAACGTGACGAAGACCATGCACGGACCGGCGCGAGCGCCGCTAATTGTGCAAATGCACAGACGAGCCATGCGAATAGCGCACCCACGCCCAGCCACGCCAGGTCGCCAGCCAGTTGCTCCGGCATCTCTCCTCCTCGCGCGGCATGTCTGCCGCGCGTCTTTGGTTTTACGCCATCAGGCCCCGCTCTCTACGGCAGCAAGCGACTCGCTCTGCGCGCATGCGGTGCCCAACATATTGCTCAACGTGCCAATCCCTTCGATGGTGACCTCGACAGTTGCGCCATCAACGATCGAGCCTACGCCGAGTGAAGTCCCGCACGCAATCACGTCACCCGGTTCGAGCGTCAGATCCTGCGAAATGAGGCCCACCTGCTGCGCCGGCGAAAACACCATGTCGTCGAGCGGATAATTCTGGCGCTCCACACCATCGAGTTTCGTGACAACGCGTGCGCGCTGCCAGTCGAACCCGGAAACGATCGCCGGGCCCAGACAACAGAACGTATCGAAACCTTTGGCTCGGCACCATTGCGGGAAGTGCGGATTCTCGGTAATGAGGCCCGCAGCCGTAACGTCGTTGACGATCGTGTAGCCGAAGATCGCCGACTCGGCTTCCTCGACGCTCGCGTCGCGGCAGCGCTTGCCGATCACGATGCCGAGTTCGCCTTCGAACACGATTTTTCCCGCATAGTGGGCAGGACGCCGAATCAATTCCGCAGAGCCGATCACCGAAGCCGCCGGCTTGATGAGGAAAAGCGGGTGCGAAGGCACCGGCTTTTCCAGCTTCGCGGCGAGCGCGTGAAAATTGTTCCAGAGCGCGACCACCTTGCCGGGCGCGCAAGGCGCAAGCGGCGTGAGCGCGCGCAGCGACAGCACTGCGCCGGTGGGCACCGGCTGATCGAGCCCTTCGTATTCGTGCAGGTAACCGTTCTCGACGCGGCCGAACACAATGCTCCCGTCGCTCGCCATCAAACGCATCCACGTTTCCATGTTTTCGCTCCCTGGTTTCAAACGGCGCCAGACACGCGCAGCGAGTGAATCTCGTCCTTCGTGTAGCCGAATTCAGCGAGCACCTCGTCGGTGTGTTCGCCGAGCAGCGGAGAACGCGTGACTTCGGTCGGGCTGTCCGAGAGCTTGATCGGGTTGCCCACCGTGAGGTACTTGCCCCGCACCGGGTGATCCACCTCGACGATCGTTCCGCTCGCGCGCAGCGATTCGTCGCCCGCGATCTCCTTCATCGAAAGAATCGGGCCGCATGGAATGTCGTAGCGGTTGAGCAAGGCCATCGCGTCGAACTTCGTGCGGTGCATGGTCCAGTGCTCGATTTCGTCGAAGATCGCCTTCAAGCGCGGCAGACGCGCATTCGGCGTGGCGTAGTCCGGGTCGTCGATCCACTCCTCGCGTCCGATCAGCTTGCAGATCCGGTCCCACACCGGTGCCTGCGCGATGAAGTAGATATAAGCGTTCGGGTCGGTCTCCCACCCCTTGCACTTGAGAATCCAGCCCGGCTGCCCGCCACCCGACGCATTGCCGGCGCGCGGCACCGCTTCACCGAAACTGTCGTTGGGGTACTGCGGGTACTCCTTCATGACGCCGGTGCGTTCGAGCCGCTGCTGGTCGCGCAGCTTCACGCGGCACAGGTTGAGCACGCCGTCCTGCATGGCTGCGAGCACCTTTTGGCCGCGCCCCGTATGCGTGCGCTGATAGAGCGCCGTGACGATGCCGAGCGCGAGATGCAGGCCAGTGCCGCTGTCGCCGATCTGCGCGCCCGAAACGACCGGCGGACCGTCGTCGAAGCCGGTCGTCGAAGCCGCACCGCCCACGCACTGCGCAACGTTCTCGTAGACCTTGCAGTCCTCATAGGGCCCAGGACCGAAGCCCTTCACCGAGGCGACAATCATGCGCGGGTTCAGCGTCTGGATATGTTCCCAGCTGAAGCCCATGCGCTCGAGCGCACCCGGCGCGAAGTTCTCGACCAGCACGTCGCAGTCGCGGATGAGCCGCTCGAGCACCCGCTTGCCTTGCGGGTTCTTCGTGTCGAGCGTGAGCGAACGCTTGTTGCCGTTGAGCATCGTGAAGTAGAGGCTGTCTGCGTCCGGCAGGTCGCGCAGCTGTTCCCGCGTGATGTCGCCAGCGCCTGCACGCTCTACCTTGATCACGTCCGCGCCGAACCAGGCGAGCAGTTGCGTGCAGGTGGGTCCCGACTGCACATGCGTGAAATCGAGGATGCGCACGCCGTTCAATGCCTTGCCCATGTCATATCTCCTTATCTAATCGTGGCCGGGCGAGTTTTCGAAAATCGGTGGGGTTGCGTGGGCAGAGGCGTTTCGCGCCATGGCGCGACATCTGCGTCCTTGAGCAATACGGTATGTGATATATCAGAACGAGGCAAGAGGGGAATTGCTCATCGGGAATGCCATTAGAATCGCGTCAAAGCCTTGCCCAGCCTGGCTTTCGCGCAAGTTCGACGTCGTTGACGCGGTGCACACGAGGGAAAACCCCGAGAATCTATCGCGCCTGATATGCCAGATTCCGTGTGAAGGATGGCTGTAAGGGCCCGCGATTTGGTCAGGGATGCCAGGGGTTGATGCGCATAAAGTCGGCCGGTGGAGGCCTTTGAGCCACCGGGACGCGCTGGGACGTAACTGCATGCAAAACGGGAGACCCGAAGGTCTCCCGTTTTGCACTAACTGCGGCGCTAGTTGCGCACTTCAGTCAAGGAAATCGCAGTTCTTCTCGACGTAAACCGCGAGATCGAGCGAATGCTGGCGCACGAGCTTTTCCGCCAGCTCGGTGTCGCGCTTCTCGAGCGCCTCGATAATGCGCAGATGGTCGACGATCGAGCGCGAGGCCCGGTCGCTCTGCGAGATCGTCATGCGGCGAATGGCGCGCACGTGCACGAAGATGTTCTTGATGGTGTCGAGAATGATCTGCGACTTGGAAAGCTCGACAATCGCCTGGTGGAACGCGATGTTGGCGTCCGAGTACTCGGCGATATGCTCGGCCGGCGTGCTGTCGCGGAAGTCGTCGAACATGTGGCGCAGCCGCGCGATTTCCTCGTCGGTGGCGTGAACCGTGGCGAGGCGTGCGGCCATGCTTTCGAGCGCCGCCCACATCTGGATCATCTCCACGATCTCGCGCTTGCTCTTGCGCACAATATAGATGCCGCGGCGGGGCACCATGCGCAGGAAGCCTTCCTGCTCGAGCAGCGTCATGGCCTCGCGCACCGGCGTGCGGCTCACGCCGAGCGACTCACTCAGCACGCGCTCGTCGAGCCGGATTTCTTCGCGTGTCTGGTAGATGTCGGCGTCGGCAATGGCCTGGCGCAGCATGGCGTAAGCCTGATCGCGCAGGCTCAGTGTTGCGTTGATGGGCTGCAGCGCCAGCTTGAGCGGCGCCGCTTCCCGGCTTGCTACTACTTCAGTTTGTTCTGACGACATTGATTACCTCTTTTCCGACCTGCGGACGGATTCGCGGACCGAATTGTGCACGACGCACCGCCTTCGCGCGCGGCGCTTCGCCCAAACCGACGTACCGGCCATGCTGTGCAGCTTGCTCAATAGCAGACTGCGGCAGCCACCTGGCGATCATGACCGTAGCAGCCGCACCCAGACCCACAACCGCAGCACCGAAAAGTGCGAGAGAAACGAAATCCATTTGAAGCTCCGCATGATTGAGTAATCGAATAACTCAATCATATGCTGCGTTGCGGCAGAAAGCAATATTCTGTATGTGATATATCAGATGCAGTCGTTTCCGCACAACACTTCGATGCTTCCGGGCTCAGCAGGGGGTGCGCTCCCACATTATGGGTACAGTCGACCGTATATCTATGAAAAACAACCCATGCTAGTGAGAAACCGGTACGGCCCGCAAGAGGATACGGCATCGAAGGGCACGATCGCGTCAGGCAAACGTGTGAACGAGACTCGCGCGCAACACACACTACGGCCGCCAAAGCTATTTAAGCATTTCAGGTTGACAGCGCGGCGAGCCACCCCGCACACTCGACCCATGCACACTTCCGTCACCCGCCTCGTCATCGCAAACACGATGAATCATCCGTGGAAAACCCATATGGGTCGTCCACGGGGATGGTGTGCGTACTAGCAGTCTGTCGTCACGCAAATCACAAGCCCCGCCGGCATCGACGGGGCTTTTTGTTTTTCTGGGTGGCAGCGCTCCGTTCGTCGGCTCCAAAAAATGGAGAACACGATGGATGACGCATTTCAGGCAGCTTCACAGCCCGCTTCACAGCCCGCTTCACAAGCCGCTTTACAGTCCACTTCACAGCCCACCGCGCAACCCGCTCCGCTGACCGTTGCAGACGCAACCGACCGCTTCGACGACCCGTTGCCCTCGCAGTCGGTCCACTTCGCCGTGCCGCCCATGCGCACGCTCACGTGGCGCGTGAATGCGTCAGCCACGCTGCGGGTTCAATCAGCCCAGGTGTGGGTCACGCGCGCCCGCTCGCCCTACGACCACTGGCTGCAGCCGGGCGAGACGCTGCGCCTCGAACGCGGCGAGCGCATCTGGCTCAGCACCGAGGCTGTTTTGCCGGCGCGCGTGAGCATCACGAGCGCATGGCAGCCGCCGTTTGCGGGCGTGCAGCGCTGTAGGGAACGCCTTGCCGCCTGGCTTGCGCTGCTCACGCTACGGCGCTCGCCCGAGGCGTGAAGCCCGCGCGCCGGATGCGCTTTGAGCCGAAGCCAGGGCCGCACACGCCAAAACGCCGGATGCGCCGCCCAATGGGCGCATCCGGCGTCGTAAGACGGGCGCTGACTCAGAACTTGTGCCGCAGCCCGAGGTTCACGATGGTTTGGTTCGACGTGCCCGCGTAGCCATACGAACCGATCGAAGCCTCGGCCGGCATCGAGCCGCCCGAGCCGTTGCCCGTATCGCCGCTCGCGTGCTGCCACGCCGCCGTCATGTACAGGTCGGTGCGCTTCGAGAGGCTGTAGTCCGCGCCGAGCGAGACCTGGTTGTAGCTCGCCGTCGTATCGCCATTGGCATGCGTATAGCTGTAGCCAAGACCCAGGAGCAGCGCGGGGGTCAGCTGATAGTTCAGGAAGCCCTGGCCGGTGTTGTACTTCTGGGTGTTGAGGAACACCGAGCTGCCGTCCGGCGAGTAGCGCGCATTGCTGTAGCCGAGGCCGAAGGTGAACTGGCCGAGCTGGTACTGCGCCGCCGCGCGCGCAATGGTGAGCGAGTGCGCCGTGGCGTAGCCGGAGTTGATCGGGCCGTCGAAGGTGCCGTCCGAGGTGCTCGTCCAGCCGTCGGTGCGAATGCCGTTCACCGCCTGGCTGTTCGTCGCGTAGAAGTAACCGCCGGCGAGCGCGAGCGGGCCGTTGGTGTAGTTGACCGCCGCCGAGTACGACTGCTCGGCGCCGGTCGAGCCCGCCACGCCGCCAAACGAGTACATCGCCGCGACCTGCAGGCCGCTCCACACGGGCGTCGTGTACTTGACGGCATTGTTCACGCGGAAGCTGTTGTCGTAGTTGTCGACGTCGCCCGCCGTTGCGAACACGGAGCCGAAATAGTTGTCGGCCGTGATCCCCTGCACGAGATCGATGAGCGGGTCGTACTGCCGCCCCAGCGTTAGCGAACCGTACTGCTCAGCCGTCAAGCCCACGTACGCCTGCCGCCCGAACAGCCTGCCGCCTTGCGCGAGCGAGCCTGTCGACGGGTTGAAGCCGTTTTCCAACTGAAAGATTGCCTTGAGGCCGCCGCCGAGATCTTCGGCGCCCTTCAAACCCCATCGCGAGCCGGAGAGATTGCCATTGCTGCTGTTGCCGAGCGCCCAGAGGTTGTTGCTGCCTTCGGCGTGGTTGACGTACGTGATCGAGGTGTCGATGGTCCCGTACAGCGTCACGCTGGTCTGTGCCTGAGCCATGCCGGCAACCCCGAGCGCGGCAAGCGAAAGGGAAGTCAAGGCTAGTCTGTTCACGTCTTTCTCCCGGCGCAGTAAAACAACTCTTGACCAAAGCAGACTAACTCGCCCGTCGAGCAATGTAAAAGGATTAAACAAGCTGTCTCGAATTAGTGACAGCGGTTTCAGGAAGCGCCTGGATAACTGCCGAAACATTATCTCCCGCTGCGAAACAATGCACTGAGCACCCTCCTGCAACGCCCGCCAGTCAAGGCTTTCGGAGAACCGACCAAACCGGCGAGCGTTTCAATATGTGATATACAAGCCCGCATTACTCATAACTTAACGATTACCTTATCGCTTCAACTTATCTGTTAATTAGGCTTTGCAAACATTAATCGACACGAGATAATTCCCCAATTAAATCCGCTAGTTAGGATGCGGCATGGCGTCCGATCGATCCGTACCCAAAAGCGGTTCCTTGTGCCGGGGCGTCAACCGGCGGGTAGTCCTATGCGTTTGCTGAGCTTAACTAGTCCTTTCCGAACGATTACGATTCGACTCGAATTTCCGGTTCGCGGCGCGAGGTGCGCGAGAACCGGCCTCGCAAGAACGTAAACGCAGAACGCGAATAAACGCGATGTCACCGCCGGGGAAGCTGTAACAGTCGATACGGCGACACCGCAGAGAGCCACCAGACCGATCCATGTCTCAATCGCATTCTTCACGCGCGGCGCGCGCCCTCGAGGCGCTGCGCCGCCGTGCCGGAGCCCTGCGCCTGCAGCGCTTTGTCGCGCCGGTGTTCGCGCTCGGCATCTGCGCGCTGCTGCTGGTCGTGTTCCAGCACCTCTCGCGCACGGTCGACTACCACTCGGTGATCCGCCAGCTCTGGACGCTCACGCCAGCGCAATGGGCCGGCGCGCTCGCCGCCACGGCCGTGAGCTTCGTCGCGCTGGTCGGACGCGACGCCGTGGGCCTGCGCTACCTCGGCGCGCGCGTCTCGCGCGGCGCGCTGTGGGCCGGCGCGATCGCCGGCTCGGCGCTTGGCAACGTCACCGGCTTCGGCGCGCTCACAGGCGGCGCCGTGCGCTGCCGCGTGTATGGTGGCGCCGGCGTCACGCCCGCGCAGATCGGCCGCATGACGGTGTTCACGAGCGTCACGCTCGCCCTCGCACTCGTGCTCATGACCGCGCTCGGCATGGTGGGCGCTGCCGGCACGCTCTCCGGCCTGCTGCATCTCTCGCCCGACGAATTGCGCCTGATCGGCGGCGTGGTGCTCGGCTGCGGCGCGGTGCTCGTGATCCTCTGCCCGGCCCACGCACAAGAGATCGAGCCGTTTGGCCGCGCATGGCTGCGCTTTTCCGTGCCGGCGCGGCGCGACCTCGTTGCGCAATTGCTGCTGGCCGCGCTCGACGTGGTCGGCGCCGGGCTCGCGCTCTGGTCGGTCATGCCGCACGCACTCCTCGGCTTCACCGACTTCCTCACCGTCTATTGCGCCGCCATGCTGCTCGGCCTGATCGGCCACACGCCCGGCGGCATCGGCGTGTTCGAAGCCGCCATGGTCTACGCGCTCGGCCCGAGCGTGCCGACCTCCAAGGTGCTAGCCGCGCTGCTCGCCTATCGCGCGATCTATTTCGGCGCGCCGCTCGCGCTCGCGGCGGGCGTGCTCGCGGTATTCGAAGGCCGCGCGCTCAAAACTCCGCTCAGCGCCCGCTTTGCGAAGCGCGGCGCCGACGGCGTCTCGCAGCTCGCGCCGCTCTTTCTCGCCATCGTCACGTTCGTGACCGGCAGCATGCTCGTGATCTCGGGCGCCACGCCCGCGTTCTCCAAGCGCATCGCGCTGCTGCAAACCATCGTGCCGCTGTGGGTGCTCGAAAGCTCGCAATTGATGGGCAGCCTCTTCGGCGTGCTGCTCCTCTTCGTCGCGCGCGGCCTGCTGCGGCGCCTCGACGCCGCCTGGTGGCTCGCGCTCGTGATCGCCGTGGCCAACCTCGCGCTCTCGCTTGCCAAGGGCCTCGCCTTCGTCGAAGCGGGCGTGCTGTGCGTGCTGATCGTGCTGCTCCTCGCTACGCGCAAGCGCTTTAACCGCCATTCGTCGATGTTCTCCGAGCGCTTCACGCCGGCCTGGCTCGCCTCGGTCGGCTGCGTGATCGCGCTTGCCGTATGGGTGCTGCTGTTCGCGTTCCGCGACGTGCAGTACTCGCAGAGTCTCTGGTGGCAATTCGCCTTCCACAGCCGCGCCCCGCGCGCACTGCGCGCCACGCTCGGCGCAGGCGTGTTCGCCGCCGCGCTCGCGCTGTGGCAACTGTTGCGCCCCGCCGCGGGCCGCTTCGTGATGCCGCCGAGCGAAGACCTCGAAGAGGCCGCGCGCATCGTGCGTGCGCAGGAGCGCAGCGACGCGGGCCTCGCGCTGATGGGCGACAAGAGCTTCCTCTTCTCCGCCTCGCGCAAGGCATTCCTGATGTACGCGAAGCGCGGCCGCACGTGGGCGGCGCTGCACGACCCGGTCGGCCCGCGCGAAGAATGGCCGGCGCTGATCCGCGAATTCGTCACACTCGCGCACGCGCACAACGGCCGCGCGGCGTTCTACCAGGTGCGCGCCGACGCGCTGCCGCTCTATCTCGACGCCGGCCTCACGCTGATGAAGCTCGGCGAGGAAGCGCGCGTGATGCTGCAGGAATTCGACCTGAAGGGTCCACAGCGCGCGCATTTGCGCTACGCGCTCAAGCGCGGCGAACGCGACGGCTTTTCGATCGAACACATCGAGCCCACGCAGATGGGCGCGAGCCTGCCGGTGCTGCGCGCGATCTCCGACGCCTGGCTGCAGGACCGCGAAGCGCGCGAAAAGAGCTTCTCGGTGGCCGCGTTCGACGACGACTATCTCGCCGCGCAGTCCGTGCTGCTGATCCGCCAGAACGGCGAGCCGCTCGCGTTCGTCACCTTCATGACGACCGATCTGAATACCGACGCGACGGTGGGCGTCATGCGCCATTTGCCCGGCGCCTCGCCCTACGCGATGGAGTATCTGTTCACGCAGCTCGCACTGCATCTGAAGGCCGCCGGCTACCAGTCGCTCTCGCTCGGCATGGCGCCGCTCTCGGGCATGGGTCCCACGCCGCTTGCTTCGTCGTGGCACCGGCTCGCGGGCTTCATCTGGCGCTTCGGCGGCCGCTTCTATAACTTCCGGGGGCTGCGCGGCTTCAAGAACAAGTTCGCGCCGCGCTGGGAACCGCGCTATCTGGCCGCTTCGGGCTCGATCAGCGTGTTCATCACCCTCGCCGATCTATCGCTGCTGGCAGGAGGCTGGCGCTCATGACATTCCGTATCACCAGGCTGCCGCGCCTCGCAGGCACGGCAGCGGGCGCCGTTGTGCTCGCGTTTTTCACCGCTCACGCAAACGCGGCTTCGATGCCCGCTTCGACTTCCGCTTCACCGTCCGCCTCGGCGCCGGCTTCCGCCGCGACGATGCGCGTTTCCGGCGGCCGTTACGGCGATGTCGCAGTGACGAAACCGACCGGCACGATCCGCGGCTTCACCGTGCTGTTTTCCGCGGACAAGCACTGGAGCGCCGCCGACCAGCAACGCGCCGACGCGCTCGCGCAGCATGGCGCGCTCGTCGTGGGTGTGGATACGGAGCGCTACGCGCAGAACCTCGCGGCCGTAAAGAACGAAACCTGCCACAAGCTCTACGGCGACGCCGAAGCGCTGAGCCATCAGCTCGAACGCCAGCTGGGCGCGAGTGAGTACTACGCGCCGATCGCCATCGGCAGCGGCGAAGGCGCGCTCATCGCTCAGCGCATGCTCTCGCAGGCGCCCGCGAACACGATGGCAGGCGCCGTGTCGCTCGATCCCGCCGCGCAGCTCGACGCGCGCTTCTCACCGTGCCCGGCCGACCCCACGCTTTCGCGCGGCACCGGCCTGCCCGGCTTCTTCGAGCAGGGCGTGACGACGAAAGATGCGCACGCAACGAATGCTGGCGCGCCGCGCACCTTTGCCCCCGGTGTAGCCGACGCCGACAAGATCGTTGCGCTCACCTCGAACCATCTGCGCGTCTCGACGGAAAGCGAAGAGGACGTGTCGGATCTGCCGCTCGTCGAACTGCCCGCGGCGCACGCGACCGACATGCTCGCGGTGGTGATCTCGGGTGACGGCGGCTGGCGCGATCTCGACAAGACGATTGCGGAAGCGCTGCAAAAGCAGGGCATTTCGGTGATCGGCTGGGACGCGCTGCGTTACTTCTGGAGCGAAAAGACGCCGGCACAAACGAGCCACGATCTCGCACGCGTGCTGAAGACTTACGGCTCGCGCTGGCATGCGCAGCACATTGCGCTCGTGGGCTACTCGTTTGGCGCGGACGTCATGCCGTTCGCCTACAACCGTCTGCCCGACGCGCTGCGCGCGAAGGTGTCGTACATGTCGCTGCTCGGCTTCGCGCCGGACGCCGACTTCCAGATCCGCGTGACGGGCTGGCTCGGCATGCCCGCCAGCGACAAGGCGCTGCAGGTGCGCCCGGAACTCGCGAAGGTGCCGCCTTCGATCGTGCAATGCGTGTATGGCGCGGGCGAGAAAGACACGCTGTGCCCGGCGCTCGTGAATACCGGCATCGACGTCGTCAAGACGAGCGGCGACCATCACTTCGACGGCGACTACAACGCGCTTGCCGCGAAGATCATCGCGGGATGGAAGAAGGAAATTGCGGCGCGGGGGTGAAGTCGCGCCCCACGCTTACTTTCTCGCGACGAGATACTGCACGCCCTGCGGCCCGTAGCGCTCGGCGTGCGGCAGGTTGGCGGCGAGATGGAACACGTCGCCGGCCTTGTAGTGCCGCTCTTCGTCGCCCACGCGAATGTGCAGATCGCCTTCGATGACGAGCGCCTTCGCTTCGAACGGATGCGAATGGACCTCCATGACGCCGGCTTCGCGCGTCACGACAACGGGTTCGGGAAAGCCTTCATCGGCCAGGCTGCGGATGAATGTTTCGCGCTGCATGATTCGTCTCCTCGCTCGACGGTGTCGACGCGCCATCGGCCAGTTTGGCACGCACGCCAACGCGCTGCACGACTTGGCCTCCCGCCGGACCGCCCACTCCCCTGCAGGCATCCCGGCCAACCTTTCACTCAAATCGACGTGAAAGGCTTTCGAAAAATTCCCCCTTACATTACTAAAAGCTTTCGCCTATAACGACATCACATGTCGCGATTTCCGCTATCTCGCACATGCCTCAGCCCGCCTGGCCTAGCCGGCGGGCTTTTTTTCGGCGTACGCGGCATCGGTCGGAAGCTTTCAAAAACCATACTCATCAATGCGCAGAGGTAGTGGAAGCCCTGAGATGTCTTCCGCTTGACTTCGTTGATATATTACATATTGTGTAAACGACTGTCAGGCAAACGACAGGATTCGCTGACCGCGATTCGGGCAGAAAGCGCTCTTCGCGCAAGGCCGTTCATTCGAAGAAACCGGAGACACACATGGAGCATCGGCAAGGAGGGGCGTCGCGATTCGCGTCGCCGTGGACGCAACTCGTGCTCGGCGTCATCTGCATGGCGATGATCGCCAACATGCAGTACGGCTGGACGCTGTTCGTCAATCCCATCAACGAAAAGTACCACTGGGGGCGCGCCGCGATTCAGGTCGCGTTCACGATCTTCGTCGTCACCGAAACCTGGCTTGTACCCGTGGAAGGCTGGCTCGTCGACAAGTACGGGCCGCGTCCCGTGGTCGTGGGCGGCGGGCTGTTGTGCGCCGTTGCCTGGGTGCTCAACTCGGTGGCCGCGTCGCTGCCGGTGCTCTATATCGCGGCGGCGATCGGCGGGCTCGGTGCGGGCGCCGTTTATGGCACCTGCGTCGGCAACGCGCTCAAGTGGTTTCCGACCCGGCGCGGGCTCGCGGCGGGCATTACCGCGGCGGGTTTCGGTGCGGGTTCGGCGGCGACCGTCGTGCCTATCGCCAACATGATCAAGAGCAGCGGATATGAGTCCACGTTCCTCTGGTTCGGTCTGGGGCAAGGGATCGTCGTGCTCGTGCTCGGTTTCGCGCTTAGCGCGCCCGCCTCGCACGGCGTCGCCGCAGCGAAACGCGCCATCGGACAAGCGGCGAAGCAAGTTGCGCAAAGTGCGAGCGCCGTCTATAACGCGAGTCCGCGCGAGGTGATTGCGTCGCCCATCTTCTGGGTGATGTACGCCATGTTCGTGATGATGGCCGCCGGCGGCCTGATGGCAACCGCGCAGCTCGGCCCGATCGCGAAGGACTTCGGCCTGCACGACTCGCCCGTTTCGCTGCTCGGCCTCACGTTGCCCGCGCTCACGTTCGCGCTGACCATCGACCGCGTGCTCAACGGTCTCACGCGGCCCTTCTTCGGCTGGGTGTCGGACCGCATTGGCCGCGAGAACACGATGTTCGTCGCGTTCGGCATCGAGGCGGTCGGCATCGTGCTGCTCTCGCAATACGGCCACACGCCGACGGCGTTCGTCGTGCTTACCGGCATCGTGTTCTTCGCGTGGGGCGAGATCTACAGCCTTTTTCCCGCCACCTGCGGCGACACCTACGGACCGAAGTTCGCCGCGACCAACGCGGGCCTGCTTTACACCGCGAAGGGCACTGCCGCACTGCTGGTGCCGTTCACGAGCGTGATCACCGCGGCAACCGGCAGCTGGCACGCGGTGTTCATGCTCGCCGCGGGCATGGCGGCGGTCTCCGCGTTGCTCGCCGTATTCGTGCTCAAGCCATTGCGCAACGCGCATCGCCAAAAGCATGCCGAACCGGCGGCCAGCTTCGCGTATGGCAGCCCGCTCGTGCAGGACTGAGCCCTCTCTGATCCCGCGAAGGCATAAAAAAACGCCGGCGTAAGCCGGCGTAAAGAGAGACTGCTTTCAATCTTCGATCAGGCGACGACTTAGGCCACTACGGGCGCCGCCTTCGCGTCTTCTTCCTGCTCGACCGACGAGCGGATCAGGTAATCGAACGCGCCAAGCGATGCCTTCGCGCCTTCGCCCACGGCAATCACGATCTGCTTGAACGGCACGGTCGTCACGTCGCCCGCGGCGAACACGCCCGGCACCGACGTTTGGCCCTTCGCGTCCACTTCGATCTCGCCGTGTTTCGACAGCGCCACCGTGCCCTTGAGAAACTCGGTGTTCGGCACGAGGCCGATCTGCACGAACACGCCTTCGAGTTCGACATGACGCTTTTCGCCCGACGTGCGCTCGAGATACGCGAGACCCGTGACCTTCTGGCCGTCGCCGGAAATCTCGGTGGTTTGCGCGTTCACGTGCACCGTGACGTTCGGCAGGCTGCGCAGTTTGCGTTGCAACACTTCGTCCGCGCGCAGTTGCGTGCCGAATTCGAGCAGCGTGACATGACTCACGATACCGGCCAGGTCGATCGCCGCTTCCACACCCGAGTTGCCGCCGCCGATCACCGCCACGCGCTTGCCCTTGAAGAGCGGGCCGTCGCAGTGCGGGCAGTAGGCCACACCCTTGTTCTTGTACTGCTGCTCGCCCGGCACATCCACGTTGCGCCAGCGCGCACCGGTTGCGAGCACCACGCTCTTCGCGCGCAGCGTTGCGCCGCTTTGCGTGCGCACTTCGAAGCCGTTGCCGGTGGGCACGAGCGCTTCGGCGCGCTGCAGATTCATGATGTCGACCTCGTAGGCGCGCACGTGCTGCTCCAGCGCCGTGGCGAACTTCGGCCCTTCCGTTTCCGTGACCGAGACGAAGTTCTCGATCGACATCGTGTCGAGCACCTGGCCGCCGAAGCGCTCGGCGAGCACGCCGGTGCGAATGCCCTTGCGCGCCGCGTAGATCGCAGCCGCCGCGCCAGCGGGACCGCCGCCGACGATCAGCATGTCGAAAATATCCTTCTGGTTCAGCTTCTCGGCGGCGCGCGACGATGCGCCGGTGTCGAGCTTCGCGAGAATCTCTTCCACGCCCATGCGGCCCTGGCCGAACACTTCGCCGTTCAGGTAGATGGTCGGCACGGCCATGATCTGGCGCTTCTCGACTTCGTCCTGATACAGCGCGCCGTCGATGGTGACGATCTGCACGTTGGGGTTGAGCGTGGCCATCGCGTTGATCGACTGCACGACTTCCGGGCAGTTCTGGCACGACAGCGACATATAGACTTCGAACGAGAACACGCCGTCGAGCGCCTTCACCTGTTCGATCGTGTCGTTCTCGAGCTTGACCGGGTGGCCGCCCACCTGGAGCAGTGCAAGCACGAGCGACGTGAATTCGTGGCCCATCGGAATGCCCGCGAACGTGACTTTCACGTCGGAGTTCGCGCGCTTGATGTCGAACGAAGGGGTACGCGCGTCGCCAGCAGCGGCGCCACGGCGTTCTTCGTAGGAGATGCGATTCGAGAGCGATGCGACATCCTGCAGCAGTTGCTGCAGTTCTTGCGACTTCTCGCCGTCGTCCAGGTACGCAACGATCTCGATCGACTGCGTGACTTTTTCGAGGTAGCTTTTGAGTTGATCTTTGATGTTGGCGTCGAGCATAGCGTATTTTTCCGGCTAGAGAAGAAGCGGGGGAATTCTAAGTAATGCCTGGCAATTTCGCCGTTCCGCTTATGGCGTGACGAGGCGAGCAGGGTTCCCGGGCCGCAGCCGCGTGGGCGCGGCCCGGGGATACAGCTAATGAGACTTGGGCGTCATGCGATCAGGGCGATCGCATGTGAACAGCGACGCTTAGATCTTGCCGACGAGGTCGAGCGACGGTTTGAGCGTTTCAGCGCCCGGCGTCCACTTGGCGGGGCAAACTTCACCCGGGTGCGATGCCACGTACTGGGCAGCTTGCACCTTGCGCAGCAGTTCCTTGGCGTCACGGCCGATGCCGTTGTCGTGGATTTCGCACAGCTTGATCTCGCCTTCCGGGTTGATCACGAACGTGCCGCGCAGTGCCAGGCCTTCTTCTTCGATCATGACGTCGAAGTTGCGCGTGATTGCGCCCGTCGGGTCGCCGACCAGCGGGTACTTGATCTTGGCGATCGTGTCCGACGTGTCGTGCCATGCCTTGTGCGTGAAGTGCGTGTCGGTCGACACACCGTAGATTTCAACGCCCAGCTTCTGGAATTCTGCGTACTGGTCAGCCAGGTCGCCGAGTTCCGTCGGGCACACGAAAGTGAAGTCGGCCGGGTAGAACACGACAACCGACCACTTGCCCTTCAGGTTTTCTTCAGAGACCGGAACGAACTTACCGTTGTGGTATGCGGTTGCGTTGAACGGCTTGACTTGCGTGTTGATGAGAGACATGCGTTGTTTCCTCGCTCTGGGTTGGGAAAAGGTATGGACGAAGGTTACGGGAACCGCGCCCGTTTGAAAAATTGGTTGCTTTGATCGCGGGTATTAACCCTGCCTATCGGACCCCATAGCGGCCGTCAAAGCCCGTCTGCATGGGGTTCCGCGCCCGCATCGCGCGGCCGGGGCAACCTTCCGGGCGGTGAGCATACAACACAACTGCGACAATGCGCCTCACATGCCCGCCCTTTCGTGGTGCATCTGCGAGGCGCTACCCCTTAGATGCAGGCGCAACGGCCTTTCTGCAAGGGCTGCGCGCTTGCTGCGTGCATGCTGCGTCAGAGCGCCCCGCCGCGCGCGGTTGCTGCACGCGCCGCCAGCCGCTCGCGCAAATATTGCGTGAACGCGCGGATCGTCACGGAAGCTTCACGATGCTGCGGGTACAGCGCGTGCAGCGCGTTGGGCGGCGGCATGAACGGCTCGAGCACCTCGACCAGCAGCCCCGCATCCACCGATCCCGCCACGATGAAGTCCGGCAGATAGCAGATGCCGAGCCCGGCAATGGCTGCATCGCGGATCACTTCGCCGTTGTTCGCGCGCAGCGGCCCGTGCACGTCGAAAGGCGTGCGCACGCCATCGACGATGAACTCCCACGGCGCGCGGCCCTGCTGCCCATACGGCAGGCAGGCGTGCTGCGCGAGATCGGCAGGCGTTTGCGGCGCGCGGCGGCGGCGTCGGTAGCCGGGGCTGCAGCAGGCGATCATGCGCACGTCGATGAGCTTTTGCACGACCAGCGTGGAATCCGCCAGCCGGCCAATGCGCAACGCCATATCGAAACCCTCGCCGATCACATCGACATTGCGGTCGCTTAAGTCCATGTCGAAGCGGACGTCCGGGTGCTCGCGCAGAAATTCGGCAACGAGCGGCGAAAGGTGCGCCATGCCGAACGACATCGGCGCGCTCACTTTCAGGAGGCCGCGTGGTTCGCTGCGGCGGTCCGACATGGCCTGCTCGGCCTCGGACACGTCCGCAAGGATGCGCTTGGCGCGCTCGTAGAAGTCCTGGCCGAGGTCCGTGACCGCCAGCTTGCGCGTGTTGCGCACGAGCAGGCGCGCGCCCAGATCGGCCTCCAGCGCCGCCACGCGCCGGCTCACGAACTGCTTGGAAAGCCGCAGCCGGTGCGCCGCCGCCGTGAAATTGCCGGCATCCACGGTGTTCACGAAGATCCGCATGTCGTCGAGTTGCATGTCGATTGTCCACTTCAATGTGACAGTGAGTCGTATTTTACGGCGATTCCAGTCGATTTAATTGACCTAAAATTCTTTCCATCGCAACCAACACTGAATCGAAACGATTCACACGGAGAGACGAAAATGATCGAAGTTCGCAAGGCAGACCAACGCGGCCGCGGTGAACATGGCTGGCTCAGCTCGCGTCACACGTTTTCGTTTGCCAATTACTACGATCCGAAGCAAGTCGGCTTTTCGGACCTGCTTGTGATCAACGACGACCGCGTAGCCCCGGCGCGCGGCTTCGGCAAGCACCCGCACCGCGACATGGAAATCTTCTCGTACGTGCTGGAAGGCGCGCTCGAGCACAAGGACTCGATGGGCACGGGCTCGGTGATCGTCCCCGGCGACGTGCAACTGAT
The DNA here is from genome assembly GCF_905220195.1 of Paraburkholderia sp. J8-2. Taxonomy (NCBI): domain Bacteria; kingdom Pseudomonadati; phylum Pseudomonadota; class Betaproteobacteria; order Burkholderiales; family Burkholderiaceae; genus Paraburkholderia; species Paraburkholderia sp. J8-2. The sequence goes on along the minus strand of NZ_CAJMZA010000001.1, from coordinate 1,035,249 downwards.
GAGCGCCGGTACGGGCGTCGCGCACAGCGAGTTCAACCACTCGGCCGACGAAGGGGTGCACTTCCTGCAGATCTGGATTGCACCGAACGTGAAGGGCGCGCAGCCGCGCTACCAGCAGAAGAACATCGCCGATGAGCAAAAGCGCGGCAAGTTTCGCCTGATCCTCTCGCCGGACGGCGCCGAAGACTCGCTGTTGCTGCGCCAGGACGCACGCGTGTATGCCGGACGCCTCGACGGCGCGGAAACGGCGAAGGTCGAAGTCGGCGCCGACCGCTACGCCTACGTTCATGTGGCGCGCGGCAGCGTGAAGCTGAACGGCGTGGAACTTGGCGAAGGCGACGGCGCGCGCATCCGCTCCGAGCGCGAGCTTGCCTTCAGCGACGGACACGATGCAGAGGTCCTGGTGTTCGATCTGCGTAATATCGAAGTGTCGGAGCTCTGGTCTTAACTTCGGCGCGGCGTCTGAGGTTATGCTGGCGCACACCGGCACGCGGCGGCCCGCTTACAGAAAGCGAAAGCGGGCCGCCGTCCGGCGAAGCGCGAACTGATACGTAGTGAACTGCTTAAAACTTCTTCGGAGAAAACCATGCGATACAACCTGTTCGGGCCGGGCAACGACGTCGTGCTTCTGGTCTCGCGCGTTCTGCTGACTTCCCTGTTCATCCTGTTCGGTTGGTCCAAGATCACCGGCTTTTCGGGCACCGTCGACTACATGGCGCACGTGGGCGCGCCCGTGCCGATGCTCTCGGCCGTCATCGCCGTGATCATGGAGTTCGCGGTTGGCATTTTGCTGCTCGTGGGGTTCTATACGCGGCCACTCGCCGTGCTGCTCGCGATCTATACGGTCGCGACGGCGTTCATCGGCCATCACTTCTGGACCATGACCGGTGCAGACCAGATGATGAACATGATCAACTTCTACAAGAACATCAGCATCGCCGGCGGCTTGCTCGCACTCGCGGTAACGGGTCCGGGGCGGATCTCGATCGACAGGAAGTAACGCACCGTTTTCTCGGGCTGTAGAAAGGCGCGATGCTGCAAGGCATCGCGCTTTTTTTGCGTCGCCAGCAATTTGATCAAATTTACTTCCCCGTTTGCTCATGCGAAGATTTGATCAAATCACAAGGAGACACGCATGCAAACCCGTCAAGGCGTGAACTGGGACCGTGCGCAGCACGTCCTCGCCCGGGAACGCGAAGCCTTCGCCACCGCGCGCCCGAAGTCGCAGGCATTGTCCGCGCAAGCCGCACACCATCTGCTGTTCGGGGTGCCGCTGCACTGGATGAACGATTGGTCCACGCCCTTCTCGCTGTACGTGGATGCCGCGCGCGGCGCAGCCTTCACCGACGTGGACGGCCACCGCTACACCGACTTCTGCCTCGGCGACACGGGCGCGATGTTCGGCCATGCGCCGCAGCCCGTGGCGCGCGCGCTCGCGGCTCAGGCACAGCGCGGCTTCACGACGATGTTGCCGGGCGAAGACGCCGTGGCCGTGGGCGAAGCGCTCGCGCAGCGTTTCGGCCTGCCCTTCTGGCAGTTCGCCATGACCGCAAGCGACGCCAACCGCTTCGCCGTCCGCTGGGCGCGCGCGGCCACAGGGCGACGCACGATACTCGTGTTCAACGGCTGCTATCACGGCACCGTCGACGATGTGTTCGTCGATCTCGTCGATGGCCAGCCCACGCAGCGCGCGAGCCTGCTCGGGCAGGTTCACGACCTGCTGCCAACTACGCGCGTAGTCGAGTTCAACGATCTCGAAGCGCTCGCGCGCGCACTCGCCGGCAACGACGTCGCCTGCGTGCTCGCCGAGCCCGCCATGACGAACGTGGGCATGGTGCTGCCCGAGCCCGGCTTCTGGCGCGAGGCGCAGGCGCTCATGAAGCGGCACGGCACGCTGCTGTTGATCGACGAAACGCATACGATCAGCAGCGGGCCGCGCGGCTACGCGCGCGAGCATGGCATCGAGCCCGACCTCTTCGTGCTCGGCAAGCCGGTAGGCGGCGGCGTGCCGTGCGCGGTCTACGGCTTTTCCGCCGAGTTCGCCGCGCGTGCACAGCAGGCGAAATTCGATGCGCCGCCGGGCCATTCAGGCATCGGCACGACGCTCACGGCGAACGCGCTTTCGATGAGCGCAATGCGCGCAACGCTCAGCGAAGTCATGACCGACGCCGCCTACACGCACATGTTCGCGCTGGCCGAGCGGCTCGCCAACGGGCTCGCAGCGACGATCGCGCGCCATGCGCTGCCGTGGTGCGTGACGCGGGTGGGCGCACGCACCGAGTTCCAGTTCTGCGCCGTGCCGCCGCGCAACGGCAGCGAGGCGCGCGCCGCCATGGACGACGAACTCGAGCACCTGCTGCATCTGTATCTACTCAATCGCGGCGTGCTCATCACGCCGTTCCACAACATGATGCTCGTGTGCCCGGAAACGACCGAGGCCGACGTCGACCGCCTGCTCGCCGCATTCGAAGCCTGCTTGAGCGAACTAAGCGCACTGACCGGACGATGAAAACACGCGCGCATCAATCGCTGCAGGACGAGACCTACGCCACGCTGCGCCGCTGGCTGAGCCTCGGGCGCTTCGTGCCGGGCGAGCGTTTGCGCATTCACGCGCTCGCTGAGCAACTGGGCGTGGGCGAGATGCCGGTGCGCGCGGCGCTCGTGCGTCTGGCAGGCGAGTCTGCGCTCGTGAACCTGCCTAACCGCGGTGTAGTCGTGCCGCAACTCACGCGCGCGCAGTTCGACGACGTGCTCAACGTGCGCGTGATGCTCGAAGGCGAAGCGGCGTTTCTCGCCGCCACGCGCCTCACCGCCAGCGAAATCGCGCAGCTCGACGCCCTATGCGCACAGATGGCCGAGGCGCTGAAGCAGAACAAGCGCGCGCACTATCTCGACGCCAACGAAGACTTCCACCTCATGCTCTATCGCGCGAGCGGCTCGCCGCTGCTCGTGGATCTGATCGAAACGGTGTGGCTCCAGGTGGGGCCGATCTCGAACCTGCTGTTCGACGAGCCCGGCTTTGCGCGCACGCTCAACGCAGCACACGAAGGCCTGATGCGGCGGCTCAAACGCCGCGACGCACCAGGCGCGCGGCGCGCCGTCGAGCGCGACCTGCGCCACGCGGCGAAGCCGCTGCGCCTGCATTGCCTGCCCGACGATCCGCACACGACAGACACGGCTTGATATGCTTGCCAGCGCGCCCGCCTGACCTCACGTTCTCCTTACGACCCATTACGCGCGATGCACGATCCACAAGACAACCTCTACGCGTACCTCACTTCGCTCCAGCAATCGGCGCTGAGCGCGCTCAAGCGCCTGCCGCTCAAGAGCCGCGCCGTGCAAGGCACGCTCATGGCGCTGCGCGCCGTATGCGCGGCGGGGCTTGCGTACAGCATCGGCCGCGCGCTCCACACCGAACAGGCGTTCTGGGCCGCGATTACGGCGATCGCCGTCACCCAGCACGATTACGCCGATACGCTCGCCCAGTCGCGCGACCAGTTCATTGGCGCGATTGCGGGCGGCGTGGTGGGCTTCGCAACGGCGGCGTTCGGCCCGGAGAATCTCGCGGCCTATCTCGTAGCGGTGAGCGTGGTGATCATCGGCTGCTGGTGCCTGAGTGTGAGCACCGCCGCACGGCTGGGCGCGATCACCACCACCATCGTGCTCCTCGTGCCCATGAACGGGCCGGTATGGGACGTCGCGCTCTTTCGCGTGGCGCAGGTGGGCATCGGCATGGCCTGCGCGGTGCCGGTCAGCTGGCTGTTTTCGTATATCGAACAACGCTGGCTGCATGCCTGAGCATCGTCTCTCAACGCATACGAAATAATCCATCTCCGGGTGCTCAGGAATCCGGCCCGCGTTAGCGGCGATAATCCCTACCGCTGTGCGGCCAGGTTGCCGGGGGCGAAATCTGCGGCGCGTGCGCGCAGTCGCCGCGCAAATACCCCCGTCGACACGAAATCGTGCGAAACTCCCCCGCCGCGCTCTGCCGACGCCATGCAAAACATGGCGACATTACAGGGCGCAATCGCGAATGCAACCCGAGAACGCAACCCACGCCGCCGCAATTTCACCCTATGAACACCACCACCCGTCCCGCCGCTTCGAACGCCAAGTCCAGCAAGTCCATCACGCTCCTGCAAATGCTCGCGCTGATCGCGGCTGGCGGCATTGCGGCCTCGCTGCTGTTCCGCTACTTCCTGTGAGCGCAGCGCGCGCGGGGCACCAAGCCAACCGTTTTCGCTTATGTACAAGAAAGGCGTCGCCCTCGAAATCCAGTTCTCTCCCGAACGCCTGAATGACGGCGCAGGCGACCCGTACTGGATCGACCTCACCGCCGACGAAGCCGCCGCGCTGCTTGCCACGCTGCAAACGAAGCTCGCGGCACGCGAAAGCACCGCAGCGCCGCTCGTCGTCGCGCTCGACACGCCGCGCGAAAGCGCCGCGCCCGAAGCCCCTGCAAGCGCCTCAACGGCTGCTGCGGGCGCCGACGACGGCCTCAAGCAATGGGTCTGCGTGATCTGCGGCTGGTTGTACGACGAAGCGGCAGGCGCCCCCGACGACGGCCTCGCCCCCGGCACCCGCTGGGCCGACGTGCCCGACGACTGGCGCTGCCCGCTTTGCGACGTGGGCAAGGAAGACTTCGCGCTCGTCGAGTTCTAACGCGCACCGCTAGCGGCGCGCGGCGCTCACACGCCCGAGCGTCCGAGCGGCTCGTAGAACAGCGCAAACAGCTCCGACTGCGAGCTCACGCCGAGCTTCGCGTAAATATGCTTCTTGTGCGCGCGCACGGTCTCGAACGAGATTTCGAGCCGTTCCGCAATCGCGCGCGTGGAAAAGCCGCTCAAGCTCAAACGCACCACTTCGATCTCGCGCGCGGTGAGCGGCACGCGTCCGCTTTGCTGCGTGACCGTTTCAATGCGGCTAGCGAACCCCGCCTCGCTCAACTGCCCCTGCTGCGCCGCGCTTTCGGCTTCAACCGAATCCGAGGCAACCGCCTCGGCAACGCCCTCGGCGAACGTCTCATGCGCAAGCCGCTGCTTCATGAGCGCGACGACCCACGGCGCGAACATCGCGAACAACGCAATATCGCGCTCCGTGTAATGGTGCTTTGCGCCCAGCGAGAAAATCAGCGTGTGGGCTTCGTCCAGAGGCAAGTTGAACTGCACTTCGTCGCCGATGATGTTGCTCTTGAAGTAGCGCTGGTAATAGTCCGTCATGCGGAAATTATCGGGCGCGACTTCGGCGAGCGTGACGAGGCCTGCGCGCGGCTTTTCGCTCGCGTTCAGATAGAACGGATCGAGCAGGTACATCCCCTCCAGATACGCGCGGAACAAGAGATCCACGGTACCGTCGGGCATGGGCGACTCGGCGCACACGAGCGGCGCGCGATCGCGCCGGAAGACGAGCGCAACCCAGTTGTCGAACGCCACGAAGCGCTCGATTACGCGCGTCATGCGAGTCCAGAAGTCGGGGCCGTCGAGGGCGTCGATCAGCGTCGCGATATGGTGATGGAACGCGCGGTCCTGCCAGTCCAGTTCCATTAGGGGCTCCATGAGTCCTCCGATCAGGGTACCCCTGCAGGGTAATTTCTCGACAAAAATAACGTGGAGATAATAGCCGCTCCTGACGCCCACGCGGTGCTTTACGTAATACATAAGGAAGGAGACAGGCATGCAACTCGAACTCGCGCAGATCCCGGTCGTGGACGGCGCAGTCGCGCCCAACCTTGCCCGCGTGCTCGACACGATTGGCAAGCGCCGCGAAGGCAGCGATCTCATCGTCTTTCCCGAAGCCACGCTCACCGGCTTTCCCACGCGCGAAAACGTGCGCGACATTGCCGAAACGCTCGAAGGCCCCTCGCTCTCCAAAGTGCGCGACGCCGCACGTGCAGCCAATATCGGCGTTGCCGTGGGCCTCGCCGAGCGCGAAGGCGATCGCTTCTACAACACCACCGTGCTGATCGACGAACGCGGCGACATCGCACTGCGTTACCGCAAGACGCACCTGTGGGCCTCGGACGTGGGCGTGTTCACGCCGGGCGAGCGCTACGAGGTGTGCGAATTCAAGGGCACGACCGTTGGTCTGCTGATCTGCTACGACATCGAGTTTCCCGAAACGGCGCGCGCCGTCGCCTCGCTCGGCGCGGAAATGCTCGTCGTCACGAACGGCAACATGGATCCATTCGGCCCTGTGCATCGCCGCGCAATCGTCGCGCGCGCCATGGAGAACCAGATGTTCGCGGCGCTCGTGAACCGCACCGGCGACGGCGACGACAACCTCACGTTCCCCGGCGAAACGGCGCTCGTGAGCCCGTTCGGCGACGTGCTCTGCGAGTTGAAGGACGAAGACGCAGTGCTGCACGCGAAGGTTGATCGCGCGCTCCTCGCGCAAAGCCGCGAGCATTACAGCTATCTGCACGACGCACGCATTGCGCTCAATCTCGTGGACGAGAACGACGCGCAAGGCCGCCGCTCGCTCAATATCCGCTCGCGCACGCGCTAAAGACATTAAGGGCGTTAAGCGCGCCAAGCAGCAAAACCCGGCAACAAGCGTTCCGGCAAGCCGCTTCTCGTGGCTAGCCGGGCCCGCTTACGCCTGCCAGAACCGCAGCACCCTGGAGACAACTGCATCATGAATCCTGCCTCGCCATCGCATGAACGCGGCACTCACGTACCTCACCTGAAGCGCACGCTCGGCCTGCCGTCCGTGCTCCTGTTCGGCCTCGCCTACATGGCGCCGCTGATCGTCTACGGCACCTATGGCGTGCTCGCAGGCGCGAGCCAGGACACGGCCGCCCTCGCGTATCTCATTGCCCTCATCGCAATCGTGTTCACGGCGCTCAGCTACGGCAAGCTCGCGCGCCTTTTCCCTGTGGCAGGTTCGGCCTACACGTACACGCGCAAGAGCTTCAATGCGCACCTGGGCTTCATGATCGGCTGGGCCACGCTGCTCGATTACTTCTTCCTGCCGATGGTCATCTGGCTGATCGGCGCAGCCTATCTTGGCGCTGCGTTCCCGAGCGTGCCCACGTGGATCTGGATTGTCGCGTTCATCGTGTTCACGAGCGCGCTGAACATCGTCGGCATCGAACTCGCCGCGCGCTTCAACATCGTGCTGATGATCGTGCAGCTCGGCATTACGGCAATGTTCGTAGTCCTGTGTGTGCACTACGCCTCCGCGGCCGCGGGCCCGGGCGGACTCATCGCGGCGCAGCCGTTCTTCCAGCCGCACGTGCCGCTTTCGGCCACGATGGCGGGTGCTGCGATCGCCGCATATTCGTACCTCGGCTTCGACGCCGTTTCCACGCTCACCGAGGAAACCATCGAGCCCGAAAAGACCATTCCGCGCGCCATCGTGCTGATCGCGCTGGTGGGCGGCGCGATCTTCGTGATCGCGGCGTACACGCTGCAACTCGCGCATCCGGGCGCCGTGTTCAAGGACCCCGATTCGGCCGCGTTCGAAATCGCGCGCAAAGTGGGCGGCGATATCTTCGTGACGATTTTCCTCGCAGGCCTGATCCTCGCGCAGTTCGCCTCGGGCATCTCGGCGCAGGCCAGCGTGGGGCGCCTGCTCTATGCAATGGGCCGCGATGAAGTGCTGCCCAAGTCGATTTTCGGCTACATCCACCCGCGTTTCCGCACGCCTGCGATCAACATTGCGATTGCCGGTGTCGTAGGTTTGATCGCGCTGAAGCTCGACGTGGCCACGTCGACTTCGTTCATCAACTTCGGTGCGTTCCTCGCGTTCACTTCGGTGAACCTGTGCGTGATCCGCCAGTACTTCAGCGGCGCGGCAGGCACGCGTGGCTTTGGGTTCCTCGGCGGCCTGGTATTCCCGCTGATCGGCGCCGTGACCGATATCTGGCTGCTGTGCAGCCTCGAAAAGACGGCGATCGTGCTCGGCATCGTCTGGTTCGTGCTCGGCCTCGCGTACCTCGGCTGGATCACGCGCTGCTTCCGCCAGGCGCCGCCGGAAATGGCGGTGTGAGCGAAGCGCTTCACAGCTAGTTCCGCTTCAAACAAAACGGCGAGCGTCCCTTACGGGGCGCTCGCCGTTTTTGTATCCAATGCAGCGAAAAGAACTGCTCAGCTATCCAGCCCCGCCAGTCGCGCGGCGGCCATCACCTCGCGCTTGGTATCGAGAATATGCCGCTCGATCAGCGCCACCACTTCATCCACGGCGCGCCGCTTGCAGGCATCGACGATCGCGTAGTGATCGCTTTGCACCTCGTTCTTCTCCGTATCGAGCGACATGCGCAGATGCGGATATCGATTCGTCGTGCTCAGGCAGTACTCCTCGATCATCTTGCGCAAACGCGTGTTGTTCGCGGGCGCGCACAGCGCGAGATGGAACTGGCGGTTGCATTCGGCCCACTCGGCGGGCGACGAAGCGGCGTCGTACGCCGCGAGAATGCGCTTCATCACGTCGATGTCGCCGGCCACCATGTTCGGCACCGCGAGCTTCGCCGCATAGGTCTCCAGTGCCGCGCGAATGTCGAGCAGCTCGCAGATCTCCTGCGTCGACATGGCGATCACCACCGCACCGCGATTGAGCTGGTAGCTCACAAGCCCTTCGGCCTCGAGCTGGCGCAGCGCCTCGCGCACGGGAATGCGGCTCGCGCCGAAGCGCTCCGCCAGGCTTTCCTGGCGTAGCTGCGCACCGGGCGGCAGCACGCCGCGCAGGATCTCGTCGCGCAGCTGGTCGCGGATCGTCTGGGGCAGCGATCGCTGGTCTTCCTTGGCCTGCACTGTCGTCATGAGCTCGTGGGCGCCGGACGGACGAACGCCGTCCGACGAAAAAGTGTTGTCGTCAATATTTTTGCCTGCCAGAATTGGATACAATCCAATCGCTTCTGGATATTTAAGCTGGCAAGACGGATCCGCCAGCCGTACCCACTGTGCCGTGTCCTTGTCGGGAGACTGTATAGGTTTCTGTAAGCATCTGAAAACCAAGCAATTTTAGCGTATCCACCGGGTCGGCCCGAGGCCGTTGCGTGCGCAACGGATTCGATTGGCAAACCGCCGTCTGGCGGCCGATTTCTTTTGCTTCACCCCTGCGCAAAAAGGCACGCCGCGCGCTCCGAACGCGGTGCGGGCCCGCTTGCGCCCATGAAAAACGTAGACCGCTGAGGAGAGAACCAGGATGAACCCAAGCAACCGAAACACGCAAATGCGACTGCGCCTGCGCGCGCCCGCCGTTCTTGCCGCCGTGGCGGCCCTGTGGAGCGCCGGTGCGCTCGCCCAGGCCACCGACGTCAAGATCGGCTTCGCCGCCCCGCTCACCGGCGGTCAGGCCCACTACGGCGCGGACTTCCGCAGCGGCGTGCAGATGGCGATCGACGACGAGAACGCCACGAACCCGACCATCGGCGGCAAGCCGGTGCGCTTCGTGCTCGACGCCTACGACGACCAGGCCGACCCGCGCACCGGCACGACCGTCGCGCAAAAGCTCGTGGACGACGGCGTTTCCGCCGTGATCGGCCACTTCAACTCGGGCACCAGCATTCCGGCCGCGCCGATCTACGCGAAGGCCGGCATTCCCGAAATCGCGACGGCCACTGCGCCCACCTATACGCGCCAAGGTCTGCCCACCACGTTCCGCCTCGTGACCTCCGACTCGCAGCAAGGCGGCGTGCTCGGCGAGTACGTCGTGAAGGACCTGAAGTTCAAGCGCTTCGCCGTGATCGACGACCGCACGGCTTACGGTCAGGGCGTGGCCGAAGAGTTCGCCAAGGCCGTGAAGGCGGCGGGCGGCACGGTGGTCGCGCAGGAGTTCACGAACGACAAGGCCGTGGACTTCCGCTCGATCCTCACGCACATCAAGTCGGCCGACGCCGACGCGATCTTCTACGGCGGCGCCGACACCCAGGCCGCGCCGATGCTCAAGCAGATGAAGTCGCTCGCGATCAAGGCCACGCTGATCGGCCCCGACATGATGCACTCGGACGAACTGATCAAGATCGCCGGTCCGGCGGCGGAAGGCGCGCTCGCTTCGTCGGGCGGCAGCCCGCTCGACCAGATGCCGGGCGGCAAGGCTTATGTCGAGAGCTACACGAAGCGCTTCAACAAGCCGGTCGAACTGTATTCGCCGTACGCGTATGACGGCACGCGCGCCGTGATCGCCGCCATGAAGAAAGCGAACTCGACCGATCCGCACATCTACCTCGCCTCGCTCAAGGCGACCAACATGAAGGGCGTGACCACGAACGAACTGGCCTACGACCAGTACGGCGACCTCAAGTACGGCGGCGTGACGGTCTACAAGGTCGTGAACGGCAAGTGGCAGCCGCTCACGACGGTCGGCACGAAGTAAGCCGACGCGGTTGGCCGATGAAGTGAGCCCACACTAACGCCGCGTTGCGGGCGCGGCGGCAAATGTGGCCCCCACAATTTTGCGCATTGCGCACTGGAACAGCCGGCGGTACCCGGCTGCGGCGCACGCCAGCGAGTTCGCTTCTCCGCTCGCTGCCCCGGGCGCCGGGTTGACACGGGCTTTCGCGTTGGGCGGAAGCCCGTTTTTTTTCGCCATACGGAATGTAAGCTTCGAAACGCCTTCGTCCGGCTTTCGAAAAGCCTCGAAAAAACGAGCGTTCGGTCGTGCGCAGCGGAACCGAACTACAATCATGCCGTCCGATGCAATGCCGCATTGCTGCCCTGTTTGCCCCGAACATGTCCCGTTTTTCGAAAGTTTTCCCTCGTTTGCCCGTCCCGCTGCGCAGCGCCGCCCTCGCCGTCACCACGGTGACGCTGGCCGCTGCACTCGGCGCGTGCTCGTCGCCCAAGCCCAAGTTCCAGGAAGATCAGTTGCTGAGCACCGCGCCCAGCCAATTCTCGCGCAGCTTCAACTACGCGAGCACGGACGCCTGTGAATCGTCGCGCCGCGCACTGCTGAGCCAGGGCTACATGACGACGATGACGCGCAACGACACCGTCGACGCCACCAAGAACTTCCAGCCGACGATGGATCAGCACATCGTCGTGGAGGTGCACGTGGTCTGCACGCCCGGCGACGCGAGCAATACGAGCATGGTGTACGTGAACGCCGTGCAGAACGGCTATGCGCTCAAGAAGAGCGATACCTCGGCGAGCGTGGGGCTCTCGATTCTGGGGTCGGTTTCGCTGCCCATTCGCTCGAACAGCGACGAGATGGTGAAAATTTCGAGCGAGACGATCCAGTCGGGGCCGTTTTACTCGCGCTTCTTCGAGCTGGTGGGGCAGTATTTGAACGCTGCGGCGCGCAGCGAGGCCGTGCCGGCCACCGGCGCGATCAAGATTTCGCCGCTGCCGCCGCCCATCGAGCCGGTCGCGGCGAGCGCCGCGCCTGCCGCGACCACGGTGGGCTCGGCAGCGCCGGCTGCTGCGGCAGCGGCTGCGGCAACGGGTGCGGCGGTGTTGCACAGCACCACGCTGCCGGCCGCGCCGGTGGTGACGGCGCCTGCGGCCGCGCCCGCGGCGGCGTCTGCCCCAACGGCTGCGCCCGCGCCCGCAGCTTCGGCGCCGGGCGCCTCCGCGCCGGTCGACCACGCCACGGCGGCTGCGGCCGCGATCATGGGCGTCCCCGTGACGGCTCCGGAAAGCCCGCAGGCTGCGGGGCTCGCGGCGAGTGTGACCACTCACAACGCGGCGTCTGCCCCCGTTGCGGCGTCAGCTAGCGCTGCGCCGGCGCAAACGCTCGCGTCCACCTCGGCAAGCTCCGGCACCGCCACCACGCAGGGCACCGCGGCTACGCCGACCGTGTCGGCCACCGGCACCGCGATCACGCCCTAAGCGGCGCGCTGAACCGGCGTCACGCCAACCGCCTCGCGCACAGCCGCGCGCGAGCCATGCGCCGCCTGCGCGCTCACCGCAAGCCGGCCATCATCGCGCCCATTCCCACGAGCAGACTGCCCATCAGGCGATTCACGGCGCGCATGCGCCTCGGCCGCTGCAGCACATGGCGCAGCCGGTGCGAGAACAGCGCCATCGAAGCCACGCCGCCCGCAAACAGCAGAGCGAACGTCGCCGCCAACAGCAAATACTGGCGGTTGGCGCTCCAGGGCGCGTCGGCGCTCATGAACTGCGGGAAAAACGACGGGAAGAACAGCAAGGTCTTCGGATTGAGCCCCGAAGTCGTAAATCCGCGCCAGAACAAATCACGACGGCTTGCGCTATCGGCAGCCTCGGCAGGCGCATCCGTACCGGCCAGCGAGCGGCTGCGCCACTGCTTGCAGCCCAGCCAGACGAGATAGGCCGCGCCCAGCCAACGCAGCAACGTAAGTGAATGCTCACTAATGAGCAGCAGCGAATTGAGGCAAAGCGCCGTCAACGCGAGCTGGAGCAGCACCGCGAGCGTGCCGCCCCAGACGCAGGGCAGCGCGCGGCGCCAGCCGGCATGAAGCGCCTGACTCATGGTGAGCACGTTGACGGGACCGGGGGTGTAGACGAGTACGAGCGCGGCGGCGAGAAAAGATAGATACAGCTGGATCGACATTGCTGGGCGTGCTGGCGAAGACGTTGTGACGGACGGCGCTCGGGGGCTCGGGTTAGTTAAAGACATCGAAAACGGGCAACAAAAAACCGCGCAGAAGCGCGGTTTTCAAATGCCATCTGCCTGACCGGACATTGCTGGCTGCGTGGTGTACGCGCGCAACGCCCGGTAGCCGCCGCAGGGTGCAACGGAAACCGGCCCTGACGGACCACCGCGGCTTGTGGCTGCGGCGGCGCTCCCCAACGCGGGGAGGTGGCCGCGTGGGTCGTGCCAGGCAAGAAGGCATGTGGAAAATATACCGGTGAATAGCCGGATTAGGCTTCCGGTTTTCAGGTAGAAACCGACGTTATACGGAATCTTCTTCCGCTAGAATCGATCCTACCTGTACAAGATTCTTTTTCGCCATGAGCCCTCGTGAACGCGCGCCCAAAGCGCTCGACAATCAGGACCGCAAGATCCTCAGCGCCCTGCAAAAGAACGCCCGTCTGTCGAATGCCGAACTGGCCGAGCAAGTGGGCATGTCCACCACCGCGTGCTGGAATCGCACGCGCCAGCTCGAAGCCGACGGTTACATCGACGGCTATGTCGCGCTCGTGAACCAGCAGAAGCTGGGCTACGCCGACATCGTGATTCTGGAAGTGACGCTCGACCGCCACGAAGACGACGCGCTCGCGCGCTTCGGCGCCGAACTCGCGGCGCTGCCCGAAGTGCTCGAGGCCTATCTCGTCTCCGGCGAGTACGACTACTGGATCAAGGTGGCAGTGGACGGCACCGCAGGCTACGAGCGTTTCCTGCGCGAGAAGCTCTATCGCATCTCGAGCATTCGTCACAGCCGGTCGATGTTCGCCTTGCGCTGCATGAAGGATGTGCCGTCCATGCAGGTGTGACGGCGAGCGAGCGGCCGGCAGGCATCCGGCCGCTCGCGTCGACGCAGTTGCGCTTTCACGCCGCGAGTTTTCCCGTCGCGCCGTGGCTCGCCGGCGCACTCACGCCTGCGCGCGCGAAGCGAAGCGCTTGCATCAGCGTTTCGTGTTCGCCGATGTGATTCGCGAGCAGCAGAATGAGTTGCGCGTTGGCCGATTGACTCTGCGCCTCGTCGAGATCGCGATGCATGTCGATGAGCGCTTCGTAAAAGTCGTCCGGTCTTGCCAGGTTCGGTTGAGTGTTCAGCATGGTTGTCTCCTCGTCCTTTATGCCGTGCCTTGCACGCAAAGCGAGCGCTTGAGCGCGCTTTCCACGCGCGCCGCGTCGGCGCGCCGCCAGCGCGCGCTCACGTGCTGGTCCGGACGAATCAGATAGAACGCCCCCTCCTGCGCGCCGTAGCGCTGCGCCGCCAACCCTTGCACGTCGCGCAACACCACCGTCGATGCAGGCAGACCCGCGGGCACGGCCGCGTCGCCTTCGAGCATCACCACGAACTTGAGCGGCACCGCTGAACGCGAGAGCGTCTGCAGCGTGTCGAGCGTCGCGGTATCGAATGCCGAGCCCGCGCGGCTGAACACGAGGCCCGCGAACTGGTCGCCCAGATGCGCAAGCAGCCAGCTCTCGTCACCCGCTGCGCTTAGCACCGGCGCATCCGCACACGAAGCGCCCGGCTCCATCTTGCCGTCGAACGTGTCTTCGTCGGGCGTGTTCAAGGTCGATTCGCGCAGCACCGCCGGCACGGAAAGCCGGCCGCTGTTCACCAACTGCCGCGCGAAGGCATGCTCGCGAGCGAGCGTGAGCACGGCGTCGCGGAACACGCGGCTCACCGCGCTCTTCGGCGTGATGAAGTCAGTCGAACGCGTGGAGTTGCGGATGTTTTCGTCAGCCGCGTATTCGCGCTCGCTTGCATAGGTGTCGAGCAGCGCGTCGGGCGCGTGATTCTCCAGCACCATGGCGAGCTTCCATGCGAGGTTCTCGCCGTCCTGGAAGCCGCTATTCGCGCCGCGCGCGCCAAACGGCGAAACCAGATGCGCCGAGTCGCCCGCGAACAGCACGTTGCCCTGGCGGAAGCTGTCCATACGCAGGCACGAGAACGTGTAGATGCTCACCCACTCCAGCTCGAACTTCACATCGGGGCCGAGCAGTGCGCGCACACGCGGGATCACGCGCTCGGGCGTTTTCTCGAGCACCGGGTCGGCGTCCCAGCCGAGCTGGAAGTCGATGCGCCACACGTTATCGGGCTGGCGATGCAATAGCACCGACTGGTTCGGATGGAACGGCGGATCGAACCAGAACCAGCGTTCGGTGGGGAAGTCGGCTTCCATCTTCACGTCGGCGATGAGGAAGCGGTCCTTGAACGTGCGGCCGTGGCTGTCGAGGCCGAGCAGCTTGCGCAGCGGGCTGCGCGAGCCGTCGGCGGCCACCACGTAGCGCGCGAGCAGCATGTACGGACCATCGGGCGTGTCGATTTCGAGCGCGACGTGCGCATCGTTCGAACCCGGCGTGCCATGCTGCGCCACGCCCGTTACCTTGTTCTTCCAGCGGATTTCGAGGTTGGGCAGTTCCTGCGCGCGTTCGAGCAGATAGCCCTCCACGTAGTACTGCTGAAGATTGACGAAAGCCGGCCGATGGTGACCGCTTTCAGGCAGCAGGTTGAACGTGTAGACAAGCTCGTCCTTACGGAACACTTTGCCCACGTTCCAGCTCACGCCCTTTTCGACCATGCGCTCGCCGCAGCCGAGGCGGTCGAAGATATCGAGCGAGCGCTTGGAAAAACAGATGGCGCGCGAGCCCGTGGAAAGCGTGCAGTCGTCGTCCACGAGCACCACCTGCACACCTTGCCGCGCGAGGTCGATGGCCGTCGCAAGGCCCACCGGCCCCGCGCCGACCACCACGACCGGACGCACGCAGGCGGCGGCATCCGGGGTTTGTTCGCTGCATCGCGCGTAGTCGAAGGTCAGCGTTTGATAGTCGATCATCGTTTTGTCTCCTGTCGACCAGAGTTAGTGCTTCAGCACTTACTCTGGTCCCATGCCGCTGTCGGTCGCAGTTAGCGCTTTAGCGCTTACTGCGATCCCAGGCAAGGTGCCACGTATCTCTATGCGCGTTGTCGCTTCAATCCTGCAACGCGTCCCACATCTCCTTGTCGCGCTGCGCCGTCCAGATGCGCGGATGCGTCATGCCGCTCGCTTCGTCATACGCGCGGGTCACGTCGAACGGCAGGCAATGCTCGTAGATGAACACATGGCCGAACTTCGGGTCCATCGCTTCACGCGTGAGCGCCATCGCACCCTTCAGGTCGAGCTTCTGCTCAACGGCCGCGCGGCCCTGTGCGAGCAGCGTGGTCACGAAGTCCTTCGTGTAGTCGAGACCCTTGTTGACTTCGGCCGGGTTGAGCAGCGCGGGGCCGCGGCCCGGCACGAGCTTTTCGGCGCCAAGCGAGCGCAGCGCTTCGAGCGTGGCGGGCCAGTCGGCGAGCTGGGCATCGCCGCAATAGCACGCGGCGTCGTATTCGACGAGGTCGCCCGAGAACAGCACCTTCTGCTGCGGCAGCCACACCACGGTGTCGCCCTTCGTGTGGCCCGAGCCGAGGTGCGCGATCTTCACTTCGAGCTTGCCGAGGAACAGCGTGATTTCCTTCTCGAACACGAGCGTGGGCCACGTGAGGCCCGGCACCGTTTCGACACCCGCAAAGAGGCGCGGGAAGCGCTCGATTTCCGACTTCATGTCGGCTTCGCCGCGCTCGACGATCATTTCATACGTGCCGCGGCTCGCGATGATCTGCTGCGCGCCTTCCTTGAAGTACGCCGAAGCGCCCAGCACGCGCACGGCGTGATAGTGCGAGAGCACGACGTACTTGATGGGCTTGTCCGTGACCGTGCGGATTTTCGCGATGAGGTCCTGCGCCATGGCGGGCGTAGCCGTGGTGTCGACGATCAGCACGCCGTCGTCGCCGATGATGACGCCCGAGTTGGGGTCGCCTTCCGTGGTGTACGCGTATGCGTTTTCCGAAAGCTGCGTGAACGTGACCTTCTTTTCTTCGAGGTCGGCCTGGGATGCGAACGCCTTTGCCATGTTGAGTCTCCGTATTGAGGGCGGGCGAAGCGCGGGCAGGCCTGGCGCACGCGCCAGCCTCGTTGTCTCGCCCCGTTTTGAATGTAGCTGAACCACTGTTATGCCGAGGTTAGGCCATCATAGGCCTCGTGCTTTTTATTTGTCAATAGCGAATCATATTGCCATACGCTAATTTCTTGCCGTGCTCGGCTGAATGGCATGACGAGATCGCGTCCGCTGCCAATGCACGCCGCCGTTCAGTTAACATGGACCCTTTTTCAGCCAGAGAAAAGCGCCAATGAGACGTCGCAACGACAGCGCCGCGTCCGCGCCGGAAGGCAGCGCAGCGGCGGCACGCACGCAGCGCGGCATTCAGAGCGTCGAGGTGGGCGGACGCCTGCTGCGCGCCCTCGCCGACGCGCGCGCGCCGCTTGGCGCCACCGATCTCGCGGCGATCGGCGACATTCCGTCGAGCCAGGCGCACGCCTATCTCGTGAGCTTGACGCGCCTCGGGCTCATCAAGCGCGACGCGCTTTCGGGGCGCTATGAGCCCGGCCCGCTCGCGCTGCGCCTGGGCCTCCTGCATCTCGCGCAGCAGCCCGCACTGCGCGAGGCGGTGCCGCGCGCGGCCGCGCTCGCGCAGGCGCTGAACTGCAGCGTCGCGCTCTGTATTGCCGGGCCGCAGGGGCCAACCATCGTGCGCTACGAGCACGCGAGCCTCCCGCTGCACGTGAACCTGCACGTCGGCACGGTAATGTCGCTGCGGGCCACGGCCACCGGCCGCGCGTTCTGTGCGTACCTCGGGACCGAGGCGCTCGAAGCCGTATGGGCCGCGCAAACCGCCCAGCCAGTGTGGCGCGGCACCAGCCACGCGGCGAGTGCCGCCAGCGCGCCGCCGGAAGGCACGCCCGACGCCGGCTTCCTCGCCTCGCTCGACGCCATCCGCGCGCGTGGCTACGAACTCGCCATCGACGCACCCAGCCCCGGCGTGAGCAGCGTGTGCGTGGCCATACTCGGGCCGCAGCGCGAACCGAGCCTCCTGCTCACGGCAATTGGCGCGAGCGGCACGCTCGACGTGCGCGCGGAAGGCGCGGTCGTGCGTGCGCTGCGCGACGCCGCTGCCGAAATCGCAGCCGCCGCCTTTCCATCGACACCGACATGCCCCGAGTAAGCTCCAAGCCCCCACGCGACGACACGAGCACCGACGTCGCGGCCAACGTCACGCCCGAAGCCGACAAACCGCAGCGCGGCATCCAGTCGCTCGATATCACGGGTGAACTGCTCGCCGCGCTCGTTGCGGCCGGCACACCTTTGCCGCTGCGCGACCTGGCCGCTGCCGCCGGCATGGCGCCCGCCAAGGCCTTCCCGCACCTCGTGAGCCTCCAGAAGATCGGGCTGCTGGCGCGCGACGCGGCGGGCCGCTATGAAGCGGGGCCGCTCAGCCTCGAACTCGGCCTGATCGGCCTCGCGCGCCTTTCGCCGGTGCGCGAGGCCGACGCCGAACTGGTCGGCCTCGCCGCCGCCACCGCGATGAGCGTCGCGCTCGCGGTGCCAGGGCCGCTCGGCCCGACCGTCGTGCGTCTCGAAGAATCGGCGCTGCCGCTGCACGTAAGCCTGCGCCCCGGCACGGTGATGTCGCTCGTGAACACGTCGATCGGACGCGTGTTCTCTGCATGGGTCGACGACGACGTGCGCGCAGCCCTCCTCGCCCAGGACGAACTGCGGCTCGCGGGCGCGAAGCCGCGCGAAGGCACCACGCCCGCCTACCTCGCGCGCCTGGCCGCCATTCGCGCAGAAGGGGTCGACACGGCGCTCGACAAGCCCATTCCCGGCATCAGCACCGTGACCGCGCCCGTGTTCGACCACACGGGCAGCGTGTGCCTCGTGCTCGCGGTCATGGGCCCTTCGGGCAGCCTCGACATCGCGCGCGAAGGCACGGCAGCGCAACTGCTGATCGCCGCCGCGCAGCGCCTCTCGCGCCGCTTCGGCTACATGGAAGGCGCGGCGGCCGCGCCGCTGTAAGCGCCTTTCACGCGCAATCCCGAAACATCAAGCTCAACTAATGAGAACCGCCCCATGAGCACGGCATCGACCGGACAAACGTTGCGCCAGATCGCCGACCTGCCCTGCCCGCGCGGCCTGCCGCTGCTCGGCAATCTGCTGCAGCTTTCGCCGCCGCGTCTGCATTTGATCCTCGAACAATGGGCCGCCGAACTCGGTGCGCCCTACCGCTTCCAGGTGGGCGGCATCCCCATCACGATCTGGACCGACACCGAGCTGATCCAGCAGATCATGCGCGAGCGGCCGCACCGCTTCCGGCGCTACCAGCCGATCGAAGCCGTGTTCGAGGAGATGGGCTTCAACGGGCTTTTCTCGGCGGAAGGCGTAGCGTGGGAACCGCAGCGCAAGCTCGTGATGCAAGCGCTCTCGATCCCCAACATCAAGGCGTTCTACCCGACGCTCGCCGAGATCACGCAGCGGCTTCACACCCGCTGGCAACGTGCGGCCGAACGCGGCGAGACCGTCGAGATGACCGACGACCTCAAACGCTACACAGTGGACGTGACGAGCGCGCTCGCGTTCGGCGAGGACCCGCGCACGCTGGAGCGCGACCACGGCGTGATCCAGGAGCATCTGGAGCGCATCCTGCCGGGCGTGATGAGGCGCACCAATGCGCTCTTTCCATACTGGCGATACGTCAAGCTGCCATCCGACCGCAAGCTCGAGCGGTCGCTAGAGGAAGTGCACCGCTACGTCAACGCGATGATGGCGCGCGCTCGCGAGCGCATGCGCGACGAGCCCTCCGAAACGCCACGCAATCTGCTAGAAGCGATGCTCGCGCAGCAGCAGGCGCCGGGCGGCGCCGCGTCGATTAGCGACGCGCAGATCCGCGCCAACGTGCTCACGCTCCTGATCGCGGGCGAAGACACGACGGCCGATTCCATCGCATGGACGCTGCCCTACGTCGCCGCCGATGCAGCGCTACAGCAGCATCTCGGCGACGAAGCTTCGCGCGTGCTCGGTCATTCGCCGGTCTGCCCCGACTACGCGACGTTGAAAGACCTCGATATTTTCGAGGCGATCTGTATCGAGGCGACGCGTTTGCGCCCGGTGGCGTCCGTGCATTCGTTCGAGCCGCTGGAGGATGTGGTGGTGGACAACGTGGCGCTGCCCAAGGGCACGCGCATGTTCTTCGTCGCGCGCCCCGCCATGCTCGATGCGAAAAACTTCGCCGATCCGCAGCGCTACGATCCGTGGCGCTGGATGAAGCGCTCAGAACGCGAATCCGATGATGGAAAAGCCCACGACGTGCGCGCGTATCTGCAATTCGGCGCGGGGCCGCGCGTGTGCCCGGGCCGCCATCTCGCGACCGTGGAAATGCGCCTTGCGCTCTCGATGCTGATGAAGTCGTTCACGATCGAACTGGCGATCGATCCCGCGAAGATTCAGGAGGTGCAGGCATTCACGATGGTGCCCGACACGATGCCGGTACGGCTCAAGCCGCGCGAAAAGGGCGAACAAGGCGTCTGAATCTGCGGATTTGACAGTGCACAACAAAACTTAAGACACCGAATTCAAGACGCGCGCCACCGACTATCGTGATCGCCTTTCAAACGACCGTCAGGCACCGCGTCCATGCTCAAGTATGCCAATCTCCCCAACCTGAAACGCGCGAGCGCCGGTCTCGTGCTCTGCACGCTGCTCCTCGGCTGTCACAGCAAGCAGGATGCCCAAACCGCACCGGCTGCAACCGCCGCCAGCACGCCGCTGCTTTCCATCCCGCTCCAGCGTAACGGACAGTGGGTCGTGGAGGCGCAAGGCGCGGACAATCGGTCTTTGCCGCTGCTGCTCGATACCGGTGCAACGCTGAACGCGTTGCCGGAGCAAGGACCGCTGGCCGCAACGCCGATCACCAAGGAAACCGAAGCCGCGCTCCTCAAGCAAGGGGCGCTGAACAGCCCGACCGGCGACGGAACCCTGTCAGCCGGAACGCTCAGTGATCCCAGGCAATTCAAGTTGGGCATTTCCCCCGCGCTGCGCATCCAGAACTGGTCCATGCCCGCGGGCGCGCCGGCCCTCCTGGGAGATCTGGGCCGCGTAGCGTCGGTGGACGATGCGCCCGTCAAGGGCATTATCGGAAGCGAAACCATGCGCAACCTGACGTGGCGCGCGGATTACGTCGACGGCCATCTCACGGCCTACAGCAATGAAGCCCCTGCCCACGAGTGGCAGCAATGCACGTTCATGGCGCTGGATCCGCAACAGCGCACGCCGATCATCAGCCTCTCGCTCGACGGCGAGTCCAGATTTTTCATCCTGGACACCGGCTACGACGCCGACGTGGCGATACCGGCCGACATGTTCGACGTCCTCGTGCAAGCGAAGCGGTTCCCCAATGTCGGCACGGTGTCCGGCATTGACGTGACGAATCGCGTTAGTCATAACCGGCAGGGTCTGCTTGCCGGCCTCACCATCGGCCAGAAGACGTTGCCGAAGCTCGTGGTGAGCGACGCTTCGCAAGATCCGCGCATTGGGCTTGGCACGCTGGAAAAAATGGACCGCTTCGAACTGGATTTTCGCCGCAACCGGTTCTGCTTCGATCTTCCCGCCGCGCCGCGCGACAGCGCGATTACGCCGCCAAGTTCCGTCCTGCTGCGCGCGGGCGAGCGCTATGAAATCGCCTCGCTCGCGCCGGACGGCAGGCTGGCCCGCAGCGGCGCCAAGGTCGGCGACCTGATCACTCAGGTGGGCCAGACATCCGTTGCGAAGCTGGACCTTGGCCCCACGATCGAGCTGCTGTCCAACCCGGCTACCGGCCAGGTGAGCGTTCTGCGCGACAATCGCACGCTGGTGATCAAGCTGATGAAGTCCAACTGACGAGCCAGACAGTTGGCGGCGAAGCTCAGGCTGCGCCCGGCGGCGATCCAAGGTCCTCTGTGCCGGGGCTTTCGCCTTCGCTGCGCGCCTGCGCGTCGCGCATCTTCTCGAGCGTCTTGGGCCCGAGCCCGAGCGACACGCCCAGCGCCAGCGCATCGAGCACCGCGAGATGCGCGATGCGCACCACGGCGGGCGCATGCGCATCCGCCGCCGCGGGCACGCGCAGCAGCAGCGGAATGTCCACCACCCACGCGAGGCGCGAGCCCGCGCTCGTCAGTGCGATAGTGGTCGCCCCACGCTCCTTCGCGATCTGGATGCTCTCGTTCACCTCCACGCTGCGCCCCGATTGCGAGATCGCGAACGCCACGTCGCCCGGTTCGAGCAGCGCCGCGTAAAGGCGCTGCAAATGCGCGTCCGTGAACGCACTCGCGGCGATGTCGAGCCGCAGCAGGCGCAGCGCCGCGTCTTGCGCAACGAGGCCCGAACCCGCGCCCACGCCGAAAAAGTACACGCGCCGCGCGCTCGCGAGCGCCGCCACCGCAGCCTCGAACACGGCCGTATCGAGCGAAGCGCGCGCATGCGTCACGCCCTGGACGACCGATTCCGTCACCTTGTCGAGCAAGGTGCCGACCTCGCCGGCCCACTGCGCGCCGCCCGCTTCGCCGCCCGTCATCTCCGTGGCGAGTGCGAAGGGCACGTTGCCCGCCGCGCTCTGCGCGAGCCGCATCTTGAAGTCGCGCAGGCCGTGCGCACCCACCGCGCGGCAAAAGCGCGTGACGGATGGCTCGGACACGTCCGCGCGCAACGCGAGCTCGGTGATGCTCGCGCGCATGGCGAAGTCGATGTCGGCAAGCACCATCTCCGCGACCTTGCGCTCGGCGGGACGCAGCGACTCCGCGACGTTGCGGATGTGATGGATCAGGTTGGAGACCGGCAAGCTGTTTTTCCCGTGAATGATACGAGGCGCCCGCTATCCAGATTACGATGCGTGCTTCTGCTTCAATCGAGCCGCTTGCCGCTTTCAGTATCGAACAGATGCAGGTGCGCCAAAGGCAAACCTAGCGTCATGCGCTGGCCCGGGTTGACGTCCGGGCGCGCGCGAGTCGTGACGCACCATGTGGTGTCGCCTATTTTCCCGTACATATGGGTCTCCGCGCCAGTCGGCTCGATCACGTCGACCGTGAACGGCACGTCGCCGCCCGCCTCGATGTGCTCGGGCCGCACGCCGAGCGTCACGCGCGCGCCCGCTTGCGCCTTGCCTTCCGGCAGCGGGATGCGCACGCCGTCTTCGAGCACGAGCGCGGTGCCGCGCGCGTCGCTCATCACCGTGCCTTGCGCGAAGTTCATCGAGGGCGAGCCGAGGAAGCTCGCCACGAACAGGTTGCCCGGCCTGTCGTAAAGGTCGAGCGGCCGGCCAATCTGTTCGATACGCCCCGCGTTCATCACGACGATCCGGTCGGCCATCGTCATCGCCTCGATCTGGTCGTGCGTCACGTACACCACCGTGTTGCGCAGGCGCTGGTGCAGCGCCTTGATCTCAGTGCGCATCTGCACGCGCAGCTTGGCGTCGAGGTTCGACAGCGGCTCGTCGAAGAGAAAGAGCGCAGGCTCGCGCACCACTGCGCGGCCCATGGCGACGCGCTGGCGCTGACCGCCCGAAAGCGCGCGCGGCAAGCGCTCCAGGTAGCTCGACAGGTTGAGCATTTTCGCGGCGGCTTCGATGCGCGGCTTGAACCCGTCCTCGCGCTCCTTGCGAATGCGCGGACCGAACGCGATGTTGTCGTACACCGAGAGATGCGGGTAGAGCGCGTAGCTCTGGAACACCATCGAGATGTTGCGCTGCTGCGGCGGCAGCGCATTCGCGCGCGTGCCGCCGATGGTCAGGTCGCCGCCGGAGATGTCTTCGAGACCGGCGATCATGCGCATCACCGTGGTCTTGCCGCAACCCGAGGGGCCGACGAGCACGACGAATTCACCGTCTTCGATGTCGAGATCGACGCCGTGCACGACCTGGGTGTCGCCATAGCGCTTGTAGATGCCGTTCAGTTGTACCGCTGCCATGCTTTCCTCGTTTGCGTGAAGTCTTTTCAGGTCTTACCAGGTCAAAGCGCCCGCGTGCGCGCCTCAGAACGGGTCGAGCGTCAGTTCGTTCGCCATGAGCCGGTTACCGGCCATGAGGCCCGCGTCCACGGGCAGCGCCACGCCCGTAATGACGCGCGCTTGCGGCGAAGCGAGAAACTGCACGGCGTCGGCGATATCCTCGGGCGTGGCCACGTCGCCGAGCGGATACCACTTGCTTAGTTCTTCGAAGATCTTCGGATGCTGCTCGACGCGCGCGCGCCATGCAGGCGTTTTCACCGTGCCCGGGCAGACGATGTTCGCACGTATGCCGTGCGGCCCCAGCTCCATCGCGAGCGCCTTCGTGTAGCTCACGAGGCCCGCCTTCGCCGCGCTGTACGCGGGGTGGCCGAGCGCCGAAAGCCCGTTGACCGAGCCGATCAGCACGAGCGCGCCGCGCCGGCGTTCGATCATCGAGGCGCGCACGGCTTCGACCGTGTAGTAGGTCCCGTTCAGGTTCAGGTCGATGTCGCGCCGCCAGCTCGCGGCGTCGGTGTGCGCGAGCGTCGTGCCGAGCGCGCCGCCCGCGTTCGCCACCGCCACGTCCACCGGGCCGCGCGCCGCCACGCCGCGCGCCACGGCCTGGGCCACAGCGGCCTGATCGCTCACGTCGGCCACGAGCGGCTCGAGGCGCGCCGCGCCCGGTGCGCCGAATTCCGCCGCGAGTTGTTGCACGAGCGCAGCGTCGCGGTCGAGCGCGAGCACCGTGTCACCCGCTTCCAGAAACCGTTTGCACAGCGCGCGGCCTATGCCGCCGCTCGCCCCCGTCACCAGCACCACCCGGCTCATGTCGACTCTCCATGAGGCCCGCCAGTCCTGCCAGCAAGCCTGAAAATTTCCTACATACGAATGACGTGCGGTTGCCCGTATGCGGGTTTATACCAACCACACCGCGCTGCTGCGGCGCATGAATTTCCCCTGTTTTACAGCATGTTATGCAAATTCCGGCACCCGAAACAATATCGAGATTACCAGGTGACAACGCTTTTTTCATCCTGTAGGATTTTTTCAAACAACGCAACCCAGCAGCCGGGTCAAGGCGGCGGCATAAGCAGGAAAAACCACCAGCAACAACAACCCCGCATGGGATGGGACCAAGCGCTAAAGCGCCAACTCCCATCGACAAGGAGAGAGAGAATGTCGTTTCAGGCACGTGCAACCACCATGCTCGGCAAGCTCGCCGTCGCGCTAGCGTTCGCCGGCATCACCGCCGCGGCGCACGCCGACACGGTCCGCGTGACCGTCGCCCACTACAGCGACGCCACCGCCCCTTACTTCGAGAAAATGGCCAAGCAGTTCGAGGCCGCCAACCCCGGCATCACGATCAAGATCGAAGACGTGAACTGGGACTCGCTGCAACAGAAGCTGCAAACGGACATCTCCGGCGGCGCCAACGCCGACCTTGCGATCATCGGCACGCGCTGGCTGCTCGACTTCGTGAAGGACGACATCGCCGAACCGCTCGACCCGTACATGGACGCGAACTTCAAGGGCCGCTTCATCGGTCCGTTCCTCGCTCCGGGTCAGATCAACGGCAAGACCTACGGCCTGCCGATCGCCGCTTCGGCGCGCGCGCTGTACTACAACAAGGACATGCTGGCTTCGGTTGGCTATCCGGACGGCCCGAAGACCTGGAACGACGTGGTCGACGCCTCGAAGAAGCTCAAGGCAAAGGGTATTGCGGGCTTCGGTCTGCAGGGCAAGGAAATCGAAACCGACGTGTACTACTACTACGCACTGTGGACCCACGGCGGCGAAGTGGTGGGCAAGGACGGCAAGGCGGCGTTCAACTCGCCCGCTGGCGTGAAGGCCGCGACGCTCTACAAGACCATGATCGACGAAGGTCTTACGCAGCCGGGCGTGACGGGCTACAGCCGTGAAGACGTGCAGAACCTCTTCAAGCAGGGCCGCGTGGCGATGATGATCTCGGCGCCGTTCCTCGCCAAGCAGCTGAAGAAGGAAGCCCCGAACATCAAGTACGGCATCGACCCGATCCCGGTTGCAACGACGCCGGCCACCTATGCGGTGACCGACTCGATCATGATGTTCAAGAACTCCAAGGTTAAGCAGAGCGCCTGGAAGTTCCTGGACTTCCTGTTCACGAAGGAGCCGCGCGTGCAGTTCACGAGCACGGAAGGCTTCCTGCCGACCACCAAGGCTGAAGCGACCGACCCGGTGTTCCAGGATCCCGACACGAAGGCCTTTATCGCACTGCTGCCGCATGCGAAGTTCGCGCCGACCGTGACCGGCTGGGAAGACACCGCGAAGGCCGTGACCAACGCCATGCAGTCGGTGTACCTCGGCAAGGCCAAGCCTGCCGACGCGCTGAACCAGGCGGCCACCGAAGCGAACAAGTCGCTCGGCAAGTAAGTCTGGCAAACCAGTCTGCAAGCAAGCCTTAACGGCAAAACCGGCGCGCGCCCGAAGTCCCGGCGCGCGCCGCAACGCCTGAGAACCGACGTTTCGAAGCACTGACGATTCGACATGACTACGGGTCCCCTGAAGCCCTCGCCCGCCACCGCAGCGGCCGGCGATGCCCCCGACCGATCACGCGCACGAAATCGCATGAGCCGACTACCCCGCGCCGTTTCCGCGCCCCGCGCCCCCTGGCTCCTGATCGTGCCGAGTCTCGTGCTCGCGCTCTTCATCATCAGCTATCCGATCTTCAACATCGTGTATCAGTCGCTGCACGATGTATCGCGCTTCGGACAGATCCGCGGCTTCAGCGGCCTGCAGAACTTCTATAACGTGTTCGGCGATCCGGTGTTCATGAGCGCCCTCAGGAACACGCTGATCTGGACATTCTTCGTCGTGGTGGGCACGGTGGGGATTTCCGTGCCGGTCGCGCTTGTGCTCAACCAGGACTTCTACGGCCGCGGCATTGCGCGCACGATCGTCATGCTGCCGTGGTCCGTCTCGCTCACGATGACGGCCGTGGTCTGGCGCTGGGCGTTCAACGACGACTACGGCATGGTCAACGTCACGCTGCAGCGGCTCGGGCTCGTTTCCGGGCCGATCCACTGGCTTGCGACGCCGGAATATGCGTTCCCGGTTGAAATCTGCGTGGGCATACTCGTGTCGATACCGTTCACGACCACGATCCTGCTGGGCGGCCTTTCCTCGGTGCCGGGCGATATTTACGAAGCCGCGCGCATCGACGGCGCGAGTGCCTGGCAGCAGTTCCGCCAGCTCACGCTGCCGCTGCTCAAGCCGTTCATCAACATGGCGATCCTGCTGAACGTGATCTACGTGTTCAACTCGTTCCCGATCATCTGGGTCATGACGCAAGGCGGCCCCGACGACAGCACGCACATTCTCGTCACGTACCTTTACGAACTCGGCTTCCGGTTAGGACGACCAGGCGAAGCCGCTGCCGTCTCGCTCATCATGCTCGTAATCCTGTTCGCGTTCTCGGTGGTCTACCTGCGCCTGCAGGCCAAACGCGGCGGCGCCGAAGGAGACCTCGCATGAACCGCAAGCTCAAACGTTCGATCTGGTGCTGGCTCGCGCTCTCGCCGCTCGTCGTGGCCGTACTGTTCCCGTTCGCGGTGATGTTCTTCACCTCGTTCA
The DNA here is from genome assembly GCF_905220195.1 of Paraburkholderia sp. J8-2. NCBI lineage: Bacteria > Pseudomonadati > Pseudomonadota > Betaproteobacteria > Burkholderiales > Burkholderiaceae > Paraburkholderia > Paraburkholderia sp. J8-2. The sequence goes on along the minus strand of NZ_CAJMZA010000001.1, from coordinate 1,008,237 downwards.
AGCCGGCTTCGGAAGTGTTCGTCTATCCGGCGCGCTGGCTGCCCATGCAGTGGCGCTGGCAAAACTACGTCGACATGTGGCAGGCCGCGAACTTCGGTGTCGCGCTGCGCAACAGCATTGTGGTGAGTTGCCTTTCCACGGCGCTCGCGCTCGCCGTGAGTCTGCCGGCCGCCTACGCGCTCGCGCGCTTCCCGTTCCGCGGGCGCGGCCTTTATCGCCAGTTCCTGCTCGTCACGCAGATGCTCTCGCCCATCCTGCTCGTGGTCGGCCTGTTCCGGCTCGCCGCGATGATTCCGTATGGCGACGGCAATCTCGTCGACTCGAAGATCGGCGTGATCGTCTCGTACGCCGCTTTCAACATTGCGTTTGCCGTGTGGATGCTCTCGTCGTACTTCCAGACCGTACCGCGCGATCTGGAGGAATCGGCATGGCTCGAAGGCTGCAGCCGTACCGGCGCCGTGTTCCGCGTGTTCCTGCCGCTCGCGGTGCCGGCCGTGGTGGTCACGGCGATCTTCACATTCATCAGCGCGTGGAACGAATTCGCCGTGGTCTACACGCTGATCCGCTCGCCCGAAAACAAGACACTCACGGTGCAGGTCACCGACATGGTGGCCGGCAAGTACACCGTGGAATGGCAGCTCGTCATGGCGGCGACGCTCGCGGCCACGCTGCCGGTTTCGGTCGTGTTCGCCTGGCTGCAGCGCTACATGGTGAAGGGGCTCGCACTTGGCGCGGTGAAGTAATCGGACTGTGAATTACTTCGCGAGATAGTCGTACACGACTTCACCGAGGCCCAGGGTCAAGTCCGCGACCAGATGACGGGCTTCGATGATTTCGAGTACGGGCAATTCCGCGACGGGTGCAAGCGCGTGTGGCGTGAGATGGAGCGCGGCAGGCCCTGTCCATGCGCCTTTGAGCTTGATGTCCTTCAAGTAGTAGCGCACGAGTTCGCATACGCGCGGCGAGCCGTCCACGTGCGGCACGATCTTGAGCAGATAGTTGGCCGCGCCAAGGCGCTTTGCTTGGTCGGCCAGGTCGAGTTCGCGGTGCTTGTAGCCCATCGTGCCAGTGGCGACACGAACGGGACCGTAGTCGAGCGTGCCGACCAGCGTGTCGGAGTGAACCGCAAGCGTGGGCGAAGCGAGCTTCTTCGGAAAACCCCAAAGCTCCCGGCCACCGGCAATGGGCGGATGGTCGTCGAGGTACATCGCATGCGTATAGGTGCCCGGCTGGCCCTGATACGTGACGGGGATAACCTGGCCACTTTCCGTGTAGTTGCCAAAACCGGTCGAGTCGGGCATGCGGATGAATTCGTAGCTAACGATCGGGTTGGTGACCTCGAGCGGCTCGGGCACGACCTTGCGCAGACTTTCGAGGTCGGTGCGATAGGTGATGATCAGGAACTCCCGGTCCACAAACTTGTAAGGGCCTATCGGATACGCCGGGTTGGTGATCGGCATTGCGAAAGCCTTGGATCTTACGTCTTGCATGAGTATCCTTTGTGAGCTGGCGTCGAAGTGACGTGTTGAAACGGGACGCACATAGGCTAGCCAAATCTATTTGGCAAATAGTCACCTGATTAAACAGAAATCTGTCAGTGCGCGCGAAAACATTAATCAGCAAAATATTTTAAATTCGCAAAGAAAAATGCGGTTTGATGACGATTAAGGATCGTCAAAGAAGCACACCCGTTCTTCGACAGAAGGCGTCATGGCGCTGCGCACCGCAGGCGCGTCCCACGCCCGTGTCATGCCCGGTGCAGGCCCTCCGGTCACCAGCCAGATCGGCGGAGCCCAGCAATTTGTTGTGCTTGATATTGGCCAAGCACGGCCATTTCACAACAGGATTGGGTTAATTCAGAACGACTGAAAATTTCAATTCATCTTCATTCAGAGAACTCAAGTTCTTATTTCATCGGCTAGGCGAAAAACTCCCGTTTGCATTTTTCGCAAGTTGAATTGCGTGGAATTTCGATCGATTAATTGAATCACCTGTCTCGCTGCAGACAGACGCGCGGCGCCCCCTCGCACGCGCGTGGGGGCGCAACATCTCGAGATGCGCGAGACTTCGCCTACTTGCTCAGTTCATGTCCGATCACGCCGCCGGCCACGGCGCCGCCTACGGTACCGACCGCGCTGCCGTTGGTGGCCCGGTTGCCGACATAACCGCCCGCGGCGGCGCCGCCCAGCGTGCAGGCTCCCATGCCAGCCGCAGTGAACACGACGGTAATGACGAGTGACGCGCGCGCGGCGCTCAAGCGACGTAGCCAGTTCATCGTCGGTTCTCCTGATCGATGGTTGTGGCTTACATGCCAGCAAGCATCGTGCCGCGGCGGCTGTCAGCCGTGGTGCAGATGCAGCAGGATCAGCGTGAGCGTAACGAGCGAGCCCAGCGTGGAATGCAAAATGGTGCGCGAAGTCACGTGCGCCTCGCGGCGGTAGTACTCGGCGAGCATGAACGGGCCGGTACCCGTGGGCAGCGCCGCCAGCAGCACCGCGATTTCCACGAGCTGGTCGGACAGCCCGAATACGCGCTCTGCCAGCCACCAGGTGATAAGCGGCTGCGCGACCAGCTTGGAGAGCGTGAGCCACCACGACGACTCGCGCGGCGCGTCGCCACTCGCACGGCGCTCCGCCAGAAAGAGCCCGAGGCTCACGAGCGCGCACGGACTCGCCGCGCCGCCCAGCAGCTTGAGGAACGTTTCCGCGCTCGCAGGCAGCGTGACGTGCGCGGCGGAAACCACCGCCCCCAGCGCCGGCGCGACCAGCAGCGGATTGCGCAGCAGCGAGCGCACGACCTTGATGGCGAGCCGGTGCGGACGCCGCTCGCTTTGCAGGCCCGTTTCGATCAGCACGATCGCGATGGCGAACAACACGCAGACCACGAGGATCGTCGCGATGGTCGTGGGCGTGAGGCTCGACCGCCCGAATGCGATCATGCACAGCGGGAAGCCCACGTAGCCGGTATTCGGATACGCGGCGGCGAGCCCATCGATGCTCGCATCCGCGAGCGGTCGGCCGAGGAACACGCGCACGCCCACGACGGCCGCGAACACCGCGAGCCCGGCAAGACCGAACGCCGCAACGAATGCGGGCTGATACAGCTCGTGCCACGTTGCGTGCGCAAGGATATCGAAGAGCAGCGCGGGCAGCGCGAGCCACACGACGAAGCGGTTCAACTCGGATGCCGCGGCGGGGCCGAGTACATTCGTGCGACGGCAGGCGAAACCCGCGAATATGAGGCCGAAAACGGGCAGGAGAATGGAAACGGCAGAAAGCATCGGGATTCGTGAATGCAAAGCGCGCGGACGTGCCGCGCGCCAGGGTGAAACGAAAGACAAACGGTTGCGCTAGTCCATCGCCGCGTGACTCGTATCGACGGTGGCGGCGCTCGGGCCGGTGCGGATCAGAAAGAGCAGTGGAATGACGAGCAGCGTGGCCACGAACATCATCTTGAAGTCGTTGAGGTACGCGATCATCTGGGCCTGCTGCGTGATCGACTGGTTGAGCACGGCGAGATCGTACCGCGAACCGCTTTCGAGCATCTGTTGAACCGCCGGATTGAACGGCGTGATGTTCGCGGCGAGGTCCGAATGCGCGATCTGGGTGCTACGCGTGACAAAGGTCTGCACGATCGAAATGCCGATACTGCTGCCGATATTGCGCATGAGGCTATACGTGGCCGTGCCGTCCGCGCGCAGTTGCGGCGTAAGCGTCGAGAAAGTCAGCGCGGAAAGCGGCACGAATACGAAGCCGAGGCCAAACCCCTGCACCACGCCGGGCCACACGATATCCGAGGGCGACAGCACGAGCGTGTACTGCATCATCTGCCATAGCGCATAAGCGGACACCACGAAGCCAAACAGCAGCATGACGCGCGCGTCCACGCGCTTCAGCATGCGCCCCGCTATCAGCATGGCAACCATCGTGCCCGCGCCGCTTGGCGCGGTAACGAGCCCCGTGGTGGCGACCGGATAGCCCATGAGGTTCTGCAGCATGGGCGGCAGCAGTGCGCGCGTGGCGTAGAGCACCGCGCCAATCACGAAAATGAAGAGCGTGCCCGTCGCGAAGTTGCGGTCCTTGAGCAGCTGGTAGCGAAAGAACGTGCCGGGCCCTGACGTTGCCGTATGCACGATGAAGAACGCGAAGGCAATCGCCGCCACCAGTGCTTCGATGCGTATTTCCAGCGAACCGAACCAGTCGAGCTGCTCGCCGCGGTCGAGCAAGGCCTGCAGCGCGCCGATGGCGAGCGCGAGCGTGGCGAAGCCGAACACGTCGAAGCGCTGCGTGCGGCCCGGCGCACGCGCGGGCATGAAGGTCGAGACGCCAAAGAACGCGAACAGCCCCACAGGCACGTTGATGAAGAACACCCAGCGCCAGTTGTAGCTATCGGTTAGCCAGCCGCCCAGCGTGGGCCCGAGCACCGGGCCGACCATCACGCCCATGCCCCAGACCGCCATCGCCTGGCCCTGGCGCTCACGCGGGTTGATGTCGAGAAGAATGGACTGCGAGAGCGGCACGAGCGACGCGCCGAACACGCCCTGCAAGAGCCGCGAAGCAACGATCTCCCCGAGCGTTTCGGACAGCCCGCATAGCGCCGAGGCCACGGTGAAACCCGCAATCGCCACGCCTAACAGGCGCTTTACGCCGAAGCGATCGGCGAGCCACCCCGTGAGCGGCGTGGCAATGGCCGCCGCGACGATGTACGACGTGAGCACCCAGGTGATCTCGTCCTGCGAGGCGGACAGTGTGCCCTGCATATGCGGCAGCGCGACATTGGCGATCGTGCTGTCCAGCGTCTGCATGAGCGTGGCTAGCATGATCGAGAGCGTGATCATGCCGCGATTGAGCGGGGCTTCCTTGCGCGGCTCCGCCCGATGCTGCGCGGCGGAACCGTCCTGCATGACTGCGGTCATCGTGCGGTTGTCTTGCGGCTGTCTTAGATTGGGGGCGGAGCGCATCGAATTAATAAGCCTGCTTATTATACGACTCGCACCTGTGGACGCAATCGGTATCGACAGCCGGAGGACGCTCGCGCGAAGGCGCAAGCCACACGCCCGTATAATCGCGCGATGACTACCGACCTCGAAAGGCGCTTTGGCTTCCTGGTCGTCGACGTGGGCCGGCTCTACGGCAAACGTTACGACGAGCTTGCGAAGTCATCGCTCGAACTCACGCGCGCGCAGTGCCGCATGATCGCGTACCTGGCGCACTACGGCGACATGAACCAGGCACGTCTTGCCGAGCTGCTGGAAGTGGCGCCCATATCCGCGGGGCGGCTGCTGGAGCGCATGGAAGAAGGCGGCTGGGTCGAGCGCACGCCCAACCCGGACGACCGCCGCGAATTGCTGGTGAGCCTCACGCCCAAGGCGGAAGGCGTGCTCACGGGCGCACGCCGCGTGGGCGACGAGGTGCAGGCGGAAGCCCTGGCGGGCTTCACGCCTGAAGAAGCTGAGCAGTTCAGTGCGATGCTGCAGAGAGTGCGCGCCAATCTCGGCGCGCTGGTGGAGCGGTAACGAGCGTTAGCGCAGCCGCACGAGCGTGGACTTGAGTTCCGTGTACTTTTCGAGCGCGTGCAATGACTTGTCGCGGCCGTTGCCCGACTCCTTGAAGCCGCCGAACGGGAAGTTCATGTCGCCGCCTTCGTCGTAGCAGTTCACCCACACGGTGCCGGCACGCAGGCGGCGCGAAATTTCATGCGCGTGCGTGAGGTTCGCGGTCCACACGGCCGCCGCGAGCCCGTAGTCGCTGTCGTTGGCAATACGCACCGCCTCGTCGATCGTGCTGAACGTGATGACCGAGAGCACCGGTCCGAAAATTTCCTCGCGCGCGATCTTCGTGTCGTGGTGCGTGTCGAACACCGTGGGCTGCACGTAGAAGCCGCCGCCCTCCGCATTCACGCGTTCACCGCCTGTCAGCAGCTTCGAATCCTTGCGGCCGGCTTCGATATAGCTCAGCACCCGATCCAGCTGAATCTTGTCGATGATCGCGCCCATCGACACTTGCGGATCGAGAGGATTGCCAGGCTTGTATGCTTTCGCGGCCTCGACAAGTTTCGCGAGGAACACGTCCTTGATTTCGTGATGAACGAGCAGGCGCGAGCCCGCCGTGCACATCTCGCCCATGTTGTAGAAGATGGCGCCTGCCGCTGCGTTTGCCGCACGGTCGAGATCCGGGCAATCGTGCAGCACGATATTGGGCGACTTGCCGCCCAGTTCGAGCCACACGCGCTTGAGGTTCGACTGCCCTGCGTACTGCATGATCTGCTTGCCCACGTTCGTCGATCCGGTGAACGCAATGCAGTCCACGTCGCGATGCAGGCCAAGCAGCTTCCCAGGCTCCCCGCCGCCCGGCAGCACGTTGAACACGCCCGCAGGAATGCCCGCCTCGTGCGCAAGCTGCGCCACGCGAATGGCCGTGAGCGGCGACTTCTCCGAAGGCTTGAGGACGACGCTATTGCCCGCGGCGAGCGCAGGGCCGAACTTCCACGAAGCCATCAGGATCGGGAAATTCCACGGCACGACCGCGGCTACCACGCCAATGGGTTCGCGCGTGACGAGGCCCACGAGATGATGATCGGCGGGCACGACTTCGCCGCCGACCTTGTCGATGGCTTCAGCGAACCATTCCACGCAGTAGGCGGCACCCGGCACGTCTACGGTGGTCGTGTCGCCAATCGGCTTGCCTGCATCGAGCGTTTCGAGCAGCGCCAGTTCGTCGAGATGTTCGCGCATGAGCGCAGCCCAGCGCAGCAATACGGCCTTGCGCGCACGCGGATTCAGGCCTGCCCATACACCTTCGTCGAACGCGCGGCGAGCGGCGCCTACCGCGGCGTCGACATCGGCTGCGCCGCAATCGGCGACGCTTGCGAGCACCCGGCCGTCGATCGGGCTCACACAGTCGAACGTGCGGCCCGAATACGCGTCACGGTACGTGCCGTCGATGAATGCACGGCCTTCGATCGATAGCGTCGCGGCCTTGTCCTGCCAATAAGCGAGAGTTTTCTTTTCCATCAGGATGCCTCAATGATTTGCGATCCACCTTGCGCGCCGCACCGCGGCGCCAGGTGAAACGGGTTCGCGCGATCAGGGAGTCAGAAGGTGGGCGGCGAATTGGCCGACACCACTTCGCAGACTTCGTTCGCGCTGGGATTGCGAAACCGGTGCGGGAAGCGGCTTTCGAAGTAGTAGCTGTCTCCGGGGTCGAGCAGCCAGGTCGTGCCTTCCACGGTCAGCTCGAGTTGCCCGGCGACCACCACGCCGCCTTCGTGCCCCGCATGCACCAGCATTTCGGGGCCAGTGTCGGCCAGCGGCTGATAGACCTCGCGCATGATGCCCATGTTGCGGTCCTTCATGCTCGCGCCGGCCAGATAGAACTCGATCGACTCGTTGCCGAGGTTCGGCATTTCGCCGCGCCGCGACACGACTTCTGTCCCCTCGCTCAGATCAAATGTGAAGAATTCGGCAAGGCTCATCGGAATGCATTCGAGCAGCTTCTTGAGCGAACCGACGGACGGGCTGACGCGACTTTGCTCGATCAGCGAGATCGCGCCATTGGTCACACCCGCACGCTTGGCGAGTTCGCGCTGCGACAAACCATAACGTTTGCGAACGTAGCGCAGACGCGTGGCGACTTCGGATGAAACAGAGGCAGACTCGGACACGATGAAGGACCGTTAGCAGGGCGTGCAGGTGACGCGGTGGACGTGTTGAATATTCTAATCAGTTTGCTTTATTTTGCGTCAGTACAAACCCCTGTAAGTTATTCGAAATATAAGGACAGGGGCCAATATTTCGCACAGCAAGCTATTTCTCGAGGCCCTCGGGGAAAGTGCTGACATCAAAAACTTGAAAAAATAATTGACGCCCTTTTTGGCTCGTATATGCTGAACCACAGGTCGAACACTGCATCGTTTCTGCCGCGTTGCAACGCAAAAAACGCGTTTTATGCGAGAAACATAGCGAGTCGACTGAGTTTGGAAAGCAATACATCGAAGTCGCTCAATGTTTAAAGCTTCGCTCAAATTGACGACCTCGAATGCTTGGACCAAACGTCTTTTTCAACGCAACCAGTCGAGTGTTATTGTGAGAGTCCGTGGCCCTCTGGTGAGGTGGGATCGTAGTCATGCGAGGTGTCTTCGCAGTGACTGCACCGCCATCGCCGACGGCAGTAGCGGCAGGCTTGCCTCTCGCCTGTTCCTGTCCGTCTTCACGATCCTTTCCCGCCGCTCTGTGCGGCGTCACAACTCGGTCTCCGCACGCGCCTTCATTGCCGTCCACACGGATGAAGTCGCGTCGCTCCTGCCCTAGCGCCTCTCGTTCCTGCGCTGTTCGTTTTCTTCGCCGTCGTTGGGTTGCGAGGTGTTTCGTCGCGCCTGCACGATGTAGCTGTGCACGCCTGAACACAGTTGCGCCTCACAACGGCAAGAAGCGAACCGCTTACATGATCTCCACGCGCAGCGCCATCCGTTAGCGTCGCTCGCGCGGAGCACACAGGGTTTGTAGTTTTGCGTCCCGCAAGGCTGCAAGGTCATGTCACGCCCGTCGCATTCATATGTCCCGCACGGGCAAGCAAGCGAATCATTAGTCATGCGAACCAGACCATTAGTTGGCGTCACCGCCGACCGCACGATGATGGGAGCGCACGCATCACACGTTGCCGGCGAGAAGTACATCGCCGCAGCGGTGGATGGCGCAGGCGCGCTCGCCTTCGTGCTGCCCGCCCTTGGCGAGCGGCAGGCTGCGTCCGACATTCTCGAAGCCGTGGACGGACTGCTTTTCACGGGCAGCTATTCGAACGTCGAGCCGCATCGTTATGGCGGCCCGGCGAGCGAGGCCGGCACGTTGCACGACCCCGCTCGCGACGCCACCACGCTGCCGCTCATGCGCGCCGCGATCGAGGCGGGCGTGCCGGTGCTCGCCATCTGCCGCGGCTTCCAGGAGATGAACGTGGTGTTCGGCGGCACGCTGCATCAGCAGGTGCATAACGTTGCACGCTACGACGACCATCGCGAGAACAAGGACGATCCGCTCGACACGCAATACGGTCCGGCGCACGCGTTGAAGCTCGTGGAAGGCGGTCTGCTGCAACGGCTCGCGGGTGGCGCACGCGAAGCACGCGTGAATTCACTGCACGGCCAGGGCATCGAGCGGCTGGGTGCGGGCCTCGTGGCCGAGGCATTCGCACCCGACGGGCTCATCGAAGCCGTGAGCGCGGCGAACGCGCACAGTTTCGCGCTTGGCGTGCAATGGCACCCCGAGTGGAAACACGCCGACGACGCGCTCTCCACCGCCATCTTCCACGCGTTCGGCGAGGCCTGCCGCAACCACATGCTGGCCCGAATACCGGGCGGGGCCGGACACGACGTGGCGCACGCGCCACGCGCCGCCCACGCCTGATGCCGGCCCATACAGAACAGAGAGAAAGATCATGCATGAAATCGACGAATTCCTGAAAAAGCACCACATCACCGAAATCGAAGCGATCATCCCCGACATGGCGGGCATTGCGCGCGGCAAGATCATCCCGCGCAGCAAGTTCGAATCGGGTGAATCGATGCGCTTGCCGCAAGCCGTGATGATCCAGACCGTGACGGGCGACTACCCCGAAGACGGCAGCCTCACCGGCGTCACCGATCCCGACATGGTGTGCGTGCCCGATCCCTCGACGATCCGCATCATTCCGTGGGCCATCGATCCCACCGCGCAGGTGATCCACGATTGCGTGCACTTCGACGGCTCGCCCGTTGAAATCTCGCCGCGCCGCGTGCTGCGCCGCGTGCTCGAACTCTACGAGGCAAAGGGCTGGAAGCCCGTCATTGCGCCGGAGCTCGAGTTCTATCTCGTCGACATGAACAAGGACCCGGACATTCCGCTCACGCCGCCGATCGGCCGTACGGGCCGTCCGGAAACGGGCCGCCAGGCGTATTCGATCGAAGCAGTGAACGAGTTCGATCCGCTCTTCGAAGATATCTACGAGTACTGCGATATTCAGGGCCTCGAAGTCGATACGCTCATTCACGAAGTGGGCGCGGCGCAGATGGAGATCAACTTCCTGCACGGCGATCCGTTGAACCTCGCCGACCGCGTGTTTCTCTTCAAGCGCACGGTGCGTGAAGCGGCGCTGCGCCACCACATGTACGCCACCTTCATGGCGAAGCCCATGGAGAACGAGCCGGGCTCGGCCATGCACATTCACCAGAGCCTCGTCTCGGCGGAAAGCGGCCAGAACCTCTTCACCGGCCCGGACGGTAAACCGACCGACATGTTCTACGCGTATATCGCCGGTCAGCAGAAGTACACGCCCGCGCTGATGCCGATTTTCGCGCCGTACATCAACTCGTATCGCCGCCTTTCGCGCTTCATGGCCGCGCCGATCAACGTGGCGTGGGGCTACGACAACCGCACCGTGGGCTTTCGCGTGCCGTACTCGTCGCCGGCCGCACGCCGGGTGGAAAACCGCATTCCGGGCGTGGACACCAATCCGTACCTCGCGATCGCCGCGACGCTCGCGGCCGGCTATCTGGGCATGACGCAGCACCTCAAGCCCACGGAACCGCTCGTGAGCGACGGCTATTCGCTGCCCTACCAGTTGCCGCGCAATCTGGAAGAAGGCCTCACGTTGATGAGCGCGAGCGAACCGCTCATGGGCATCCTGGGCGAGAAGTTCGTGCGCGCCTACCTCGCCCTGAAAGAAACCGAATACGAAGCGTATTTCCGCGTGATCAGTTCGTGGGAACGCAAGCACCTGCTGCTGCACGTGTAAACGAAAGGAGACACAGCAATGAACTATCGAATCGACGCCCCCGCCAGCGCGCTGCAGGAAGCGCCGACGACGCTGCGCGCCCAGGCCGCACGCACGACGCGCTCGACGAGCGAATACCGCGCGCTGGACGCTGCGCACCACATTCACCCGTTTTCGGACATGGGCTCGCTGAACAAGGCGGGCAGCCGTGTGATCGTGAAGGCGAAAGGCGTGTACCTGTGGGACTCGGAAGGCAACCAGATCATCGACGGCATGGCCGGGCTCTGGTGCGTGAACGTGGGCTATGGCCGCAAGGAACTCGCCGACGCCGCCTACGAGCAAATGCAGGAACTGCCGTTCTACAACACGTTCTTCAAGACCACGCACCCGCCGGTCATCGAACTGTCGGCGCTGCTCGCACAGCTTTCGCCCGAGCCGTTCAACCACTTCTTCTATTGCAACAGCGGCTCCGAAGGCAACGACACGGTGCTGCGCATCGTGCATCAGTACTGGCTCACGCAAGGCAAGCCCTCGAAGAAAGTCGTCATCTCGCGAAAGAACGCGTATCACGGTTCGACGATCGCGGGCGGCACGCTGGGCGGCATGGGCTACATGCACGAGCAGATGCCTTCGAAGGTCGAGAACATCGTGCATATCGACCAGCCGTACTTCTATGGCGAAGCGCAAGGCAACATGTCGCCCGAGGAGTTCGGTCTCGCGCGTGCACAACAGCTCGAAGCGAAGATTCTCGAAGTGGGCGCGGAGAACGTGGCCGCCTTTATCGGCGAGCCGTTCCAGGGCGCAGGCGGCGTGATCTTCCCGCCCTCAACCTACTGGCCGGAAATTCAGCGCATTTGCCGCAAGTACGACGTCCTGCTCTGCGCCGACGAAGTGATCGGCGGCTTTGGCCGCACCGGTGAGTGGTTCGCGCATCAGCACTTCGGCTTCGAGCCGGATCTCATCACGATGGCCAAGGGCCTCACGAGCGGCTATGTGCCGATGGGTGCGGTGGGCATTCACGACCGCGTGGCCAAAGCGCTCATCGAGAACGGCGACTTCAATCACGGCCTCACGTACTCAGGGCATCCCGTCGCCGCCGCGGTGGCCGTTGCGAACCTCAAGCTGCTGCGCGACGAAGGCATCGTGACGCGCGTGAAGAACGACACGGGCCCGTACTTCCAGCAGCGCCTGCGCGAAACCTTCGGCAATCATCCGATCATCGGTGACATCTCGGGTGCGGGCCTCGTAGCGGGTCTGCAACTCGCGGAAGATCCGAAGGCGCGCAAGCGTTTTGCGAATGGCGGCGACGTGGGCTCGCTCTGCCGCGACTTCTGCTTCAACGGCAACCTCATCATGCGCGCCACGGGCGATCGCATGCTGCTCTCGCCGCCGCTCGTCGTCACGCGGGCAGAGATCGATGAAATCGTGTCGAAGGCCAAGAAAGCCATCGACGCAACTGCGCAACAACTGGGTCTTTCTTAACGCGACTTGTCCAAGGCGGGCGGCGCAACGGGGTGCTGGGCCCCCCGCCAATTTTCATCTTCAGGGGAAAGCAACATGAGTGTTAGTCATCTTCGTCATGCGGTCGCGCTTGCGGCCCTCGCAGCGTGTGCAGGCCTCACGGCCGTGTCGAGCCAGACCGCGCACGCGGCCGACGGCGATTTGAACGTCTACAACTGGTCCGACTACATTGCGAAGGACACGATCCCGAACTTCGAAAAAGAAGCGGGCGTCAAGGTCAAGTACGATAACTACGACAGCGACGACACGCTGCAAGCCAAGCTGCTCGCCGGCAGTTCGGGCTATGACATCGTTGTGCCCACATCGAACTACATGGCCAAGCAGATTCAGGCCGGCGTGTACCAGAAGCTCGACAAGTCGAAGATCCCCAACCTCGCGAACCTCGATCCCGTGCTCATGCACATGATCGCCGACGCCGATCCGGGCAATCAGTACGGCGTGCCCTGGGCGTTCGGCACCGACGGCATCGGCTACAACAAGCAAGCGGTGGAAAAGGCGCTCGGTCCGAACGCGCCCGTGGATAGCTGGGCGCTCGTGCTCGATCCGCAAAATCTCTCGAAGCTCAAGGGCTGCGGCGTGTCGTTCCTCGACCAGGCCGTGGACGTCTTCGCCGCGACGCTGCAATACATGCACAAGGACCCCAACAGCACGAACCCCGCCGACTACCAGGCCGCGTTCGAAGTGCTGAAGAAAGTCCGCCCGTATATCACCCAGTTCAATTCGTCGGGCTATATCAACGACCTCGTGAACAACGATATCTGCGTTGCCGTGGCATGGTCGGGCGACGTCGGCATTGCACACCGCCGCGCCGAGGAAGCCAAGCGCTCGTATGACGTCAAGTTCTCGAACGTGAAGGAAGGCGGCCTGCTGTGGTTCGACGTGATGGTCATCCCGAAGGACGCCCCGCACCCGGAGAACGCGATGAAGTGGATCAACTACATCTCGGACCCGAAGGTCAACGCGCAAATCACCAACGAAGTGTTCTACCCCACCGCGAACAAGGCCGCGCGCCAGTTCGTCACCCCGGCAGTGGCGCAGGACGCGACGGTGTACCCGCCGGAAGACGTGCTCAAGAAGATGACGCTGATGAAGCCGATGCCGGCTGACATCCTGCGCCTTGAAAACCGCCTGTGGGCCCAGTTGAAAACGGGCCACTGAGACCCTGATCACCCCCTGAAGGAAACAAGAAGGAGACAACGCGGAAGAGGGATCGCTCGACCCCTCTCCGCCTGAAGTGCGCAATTCCGAAGTCCGGCCGCGCAGCGCCGCCCCCCTTTTTTGACGACGCGCGCGAGCCATTCCCGAGCTCCGTTCGCAGTACTAATCGCGAGTCGCCCCGTGCGCCCCGTGCGGGTCGCCTCGCGCCTGAAAACCGAGTACTGCGATCAGATAGGAACCCAGATCAGATCATGAATTCGACGTCTAAAGTCAACGCCCCAGAAGCTCTGCGCGCCAACGCGAACCCGGCAAAGAACGACGCGTTCGTGCGTATCGAGAACGTCGTCAAGAAGTTCGGTGACAGCACCGCCGTGGACAACGTGAGCCTGAACATCGCCAAGAACGAGCTTTTTGCGCTGCTCGGCAGCTCCGGCTGCGGCAAGTCCACCCTGCTGCGCATGCTCGCGGGCCTCGAAACGGCCACGTCGGGCCGCATCTACGTCGACGGCGAAGACCTCGCGTCGCTGCCCCCGTACCGCCGCCCCGTCAACATGATGTTCCAGTCGTATGCGCTCTTTCCGCACATGAGCGTGGAGTCGAACGTCGCGTTCGGCCTCAAGCAGGAAGGCGTGCCGAAGAACGAGATCCGCGAGCGCGTGGCCGACGCCCTCAACCTCGTGCAGATGGGCCGCTACGCGAAGCGCAAACCGCATCAGCTTTCCGGCGGCCAGCAGCAGCGCGTGGCGCTTGCACGCTCGCTCGTGAAGCGCCCCAAGCTCCTGCTGCTCGACGAACCGATGTCGGCGCTCGACAAGAAGATCCGCCAGAAGACCCAGCTCGAACTCGTGAACATCATCGAGAAAGTCGATGTCACCTGTGTGATGGTCACGCACGATCAGGAAGAGGCCATGACCATGGCCAACCGCCTTGCCGTGATGAGCGAAGGCCGCATCGTGCAGATCGGCTCGCCGAGCGAAGTCTACGAATTCCCCAACAGCCGTTTCTCGGCCGAATTCATCGGCTCGACCAACCTGTTCGAAGGCAAGGTCGTCGAGGACGAGCCCGATCACATCTTCGTGGAAAGCGAAGACCTCGAAACGCGCATGTACGTGAGCCACGGCGTGACCGGGCCGCTCGGCATGCCCGTTGGCATTTCGGTGCGCCCGGAGCGTGTGCGCGTGACGCGCGAAAGGCCCGGCACGCAGCACAACTGGGCGCGTGGCGTGGTCACGGACGTCGCCTACATGGGCAGCTATTCGCTCTATCACGTGCGTCTGCCAGGCGGCAAGGTCGTCGTCTCGAACCTCTCGAGCTCGCACCTCATGAATGAGGGCGCGCCCGCCTGGAATGACGATGTTTATGTGTCCTGGTCGCCGGCCAGCGGCGTCGTGCTCACGCAGTAAGGAGGCCCGAATCATGAGTACCACTATTCCCACCACGCCTGGGTCAGGCCGGGCAGCCGCAGACGCCCGCCGCGGCACGCTCGCGCGCTTCTTCTCGCGCTTCGTGCCTTCGGGCCGCACCACCGTGATCGGCGTGCCGTTCGTGTGGCTCACGCTGTTCTTCGCCGTGCCGTTCGTGCTCGTGTTCAAGATCAGCTTCGCCGACCAGATGATGGCGGTGCCGCCCTATACGAACCTCGTCCAGATGAAGGACGGCGTCGTGCACTTCGCCCTGCAGCTCGGCCACTACGCCTTCCTGCTGCAGGACGACCTGTACATCGCCACCTACATCAGCTCGCTGAAGATGGCGGCCGTCTCCACCCTCTTCTGCCTCTTGCTCGGCTATCCGATCGCCTACTACATCGCGCGCTCGAATCCGGCCACGCGCAACCTGCTCATGATGGGCGTGATGCTGCCGTTCTGGACGTCGTTCCTGATTCGCGTGTACGCGTGGATCGGCATCCTCAAGGACGACGGCCTGCTCAATCACACGCTCATGGCCATCGGCCTCATCCATTCGCCGCTGCGCCTCTATCACAGCGACGCGGGCGTCTATATCGGCATGGTCTATTCGTACCTGCCGTTCATGGTGATGCCGCTCTACGCGCACCTCGTGAAGATGGACCTCACGCTGCTCGAGGCCGCCTATGACCTCGGCGCGAAGCCCTGGGTCGCGTTCACGCGAATCACGCTGCCGCTCTCGAAGAACGGGATCATCGCGGGCAGCCTGCTCGTGTTCATTCCGGCCGTGGGCGAGTACGTGATCCCCGAACTGCTCGGGGGCGCCGACACACTGATGATCGGCCGCGTGATGTGGGACGAGTTCTTCAACAACATGGACTGGCCGATGGCCTCCGCCGTCACGGTCGCGATGGTGCTGCTGCTGCTCGTGCCGATGGCGCTCTTCCAGCACAACCAGGTCAAGCAACTGGAGGAAGGCAAATGATCAAGCCCAACCGTACGCTCTC
The DNA here is from genome assembly GCF_905220195.1 of Paraburkholderia sp. J8-2. Taxonomy (NCBI): domain Bacteria; kingdom Pseudomonadati; phylum Pseudomonadota; class Betaproteobacteria; order Burkholderiales; family Burkholderiaceae; genus Paraburkholderia; species Paraburkholderia sp. J8-2. The sequence continues at coordinate 992,406 of NZ_CAJMZA010000001.1, read as the reverse complement.
CACCGGCGTTCTCACACTCGGGTTTCTGTTCCTCTACATCCCGATCATCAGCCTCATCGTCTACTCGTTCAACGAGTCGAAGCTCGTTACGGTGTGGTCCGGCTTCTCGCTGAAGTGGTATGCCGCGCTGCTGCAGGACGACGAGCTGCTGAGCGCCGCCTGGCTGTCGCTGAAGATCGGCCTGATGACGGCCTTCGCCTCCGTCGTGATCGGCACGTGGGCCGGCTACGTGCTCGCGCGCATGGGCCGCTTCAGGGGCTTCGCGCTCTTCGCCGGCATGATCAACGCGCCGCTCGTGATTCCCGAAGTCATCCAGGGCATTTCGCTTCTGCTGCTGTTCGTCGCGATGGAGCAGTTCCTTGGCTGGCCGAAGGGCCGCGGCGTGCTGACCATGTGGATCGGCCACGTGATGCTGTGCGTGTCGTACGTGGCGATCATCGTGCAGTCGCGCGTGAAGGAGATGAACCAGTCGCTCGAGGAGGCCGCGCTCGATCTGGGCGCGACGCCCTTCAAGGTGTTCTTCGTGATCACGCTGCCGCTGATCTCGCAAGCGCTCATTTCGGGCTGGCTGCTCTCGTTCACGCTCTCGATCGACGACCTCGTGCTCTCCGCGTTCCTCTCGGGCCCGGGCTCGACCACGCTGCCGCTCGTGGTGTTCTCGCGCGTGCGTCTGGGTCTGAATCCGGAGATGAACGCGCTCGCCACGCTCTTTATCAGCGCGGTGACGATCGGCGTGATCGCGGCCAACCAGATCATGGCGGCCCGCGAGAGAAAGCGCCTGCGCGACATGCAACTCGCTTTCGTCCAGCCCGAGCCCGCCGAAGCCCTGACGCCGGCCGCCCCTGCCGGCGCGGTGGGTGCGCCGATTGGCCGGCGCGCGGCGTGATGGCGCCTGTCGAATAACGAACACATTTAGCGGGACGGTGTACGCCGCCCGCCGTCCCGTACCCGCACGTTGAAGTAGCTGCAATAACGACCAACAAGGAGAATTTCAATGAAGAAGAAGTTAATCTGTCTGCTGGTGGCCGGGGCGCTGCCAGGGCTCGCGCTAGCGGACTCGACCAGCGATCAGATCAAGGCCCTGCAGGCGCAGCTGAACGCCCTGCAAAAAGAGGTGAAATCGCTCAAGACCGAACTGGCGCAATCGAAGACGACAACGAAGGCCGCAGCCGCAGGGCCGGTCGTCCCGGCCACCGCCGCCGCTCCGGTCGTGGACATCAGTTCGCCCGATTACGGCAAGGCGCAAGCGAACCTGACCAACGACCAGGTCGATGCGATGAAGCAGCAGATCGCAAGCCAGCAGCTCAAGGTCGATTCGCTCACCGACGCCGCCAATACCGGTCCGCTCGCCGGGCTTTCGATCACCGGCTATATCGACCCGACGTATATCTACAACCGCGCGCCGGGCACGTCGTCGTTCCTGTTCGCGAACCATACGGGCGCGTATAACTACTTCAACAGCACGTTCGGCGATGTCTACCTCGACATCAAGAAGACCTTCGGCGTGGGCCCGATGGCGCCTTCGGCCGAAATCACGCTCATGCCCAACCGCGGCAACGGCATCACGCTGCTGCAGAACGAGCATGGCGAGATCGGCAACAACATCCTGAATACCGCGGTCGTCACCGTGCCGGTGACCTCCACGGGTACGTTCGTCGCCGGTCTCATGCCGAGCTTTGGCGGCTACGAGGTGCAGCAGTCGAACCAGATGCTCACGCTCACGCACAACCTGCTCTACGATTTCTCCGATCCGGGCAGCTATGTGGGCGTCGGCTGGAACTACACGCCGGACGGCAGCCAGTGGGCGTTCAAGTTCATGGTTGGCAACGAGCAGTACCGCACCAATGGCGCGGTCGTGCAGACGGGCCAGAACGCGCTGGGCGACCCGATCACCACGAGCAACAAGATCCCGACGTTCACGGCGCGTGCCGACTACACGTGGTCGAGCGCACTCGATATTGGCGGCTCGTTCAACATTGGCCGCCAGACGCTGCCGAGCGCATTCGACTCGACGACGGGCCAGGCCGTGTACGGCGTGGGTGGCCAGGCATCGAGCTCGGGCGGCTACTTCCTCTTTGGCGAAGTGGATGCAACCTACACGCAGGCGGACATCCAGTACAACGCCGAAGTCGATTACGGCCAGCAGCAGCGTGCTGCGTTCAACGGCGGCAACGCGCAGTGGTACGGCTTCTCGCTGCTCGCGCACCGCAAGTTCAACGCGCCGGTGGTGGGCCGCATGGGCGTGACCGCACGCTACGACCTGCTCGTCGACAGCAAGAACGGCGGCGGTGGCGGCGGCATCGTGCTGAATTCGAATGGCATGGACACGGCCAACGGCTTCGGCATTGGTGCGGACTGCCTGGCGAATTCGCAGGCGGGCGGCGGCTTCGGCTTCGAGTGCAAGGGCGCGACGCGCCAGGACGTGGCGCTCGACCTGTTGTTCTTCCCGACGCAGCAGATCACGGTCAAGGTGGAATACCGCCACGACTGGGCCACGCAGCGCGTGTTCCTGCACAACGACGGTTCGTACGGCAAGAGCAACGACTTGCTGGGCGCGCAGTTCATCTACTCGTTCTGATGAGGTTGGGGCGGGCGGCGGCTATCAGGGTTCCTGACCGTCGCCCGCTTTTTGTTTCTACGCTCTCTTTATGCTCAAATTCGCCAATCAGCCACATGCCCCGTCCTGGTACGCGGCCACCGCCAACGACACCACGGCGCACCCCGCGCTGGAAGGCGCGATCGACGCCGATGTCTGCGTGGTCGGCGCGGGCCTTACGGGCGTTTCCGCCGCACTCAATCTCGCCGAACGCGGCTATCGCGTCGCGCTCGTGGAAGCGTCGCGGGTCGGATGGGCCGCGAGCGGGCGTAACGGCGGGCAGCTGATTGGCGGGTTTGCCTGCGATATCGACACGTTCGCGCAGTTCATGCCCGAAGCCGAGGTCCGTCAGGTCTGGGACATGGGCCTCGAAACACTCGACATCGTGAAGCGCCGCGTCAAGCAGCACAATATCGATTGCGCGCTCACCGAAGGCTATTTCACCGCCGCCAACAAGGCGCGCGACGTGGATTCGCTCAAGCGCTGGCGCGACGAGGCGGCAAGCCGCTTCGGTTACGACCGCTTCCGTTACGTCGATGGCGGCGGCGTCGCTAATTACGTGCAGTCGTCGCGCTACGCGGGCGGCCTCTACGATCCCGATAGCGGCCATCTGCATCCGCTCAACTACACGCTCGGCCTCGCGCGCGCGGCCGCCGAAGCCGGCGTGCGCGTGTACGAGAACAGTCCCGTCACGCGCCTGCGCGAAGAAAACGGCGGGCATGTAGTCGAAACCGCGCGTGGCAACGTGCGCGCGAAATTCGTTGTGCTCGCATGCAATACGTATCTGGGCGATCTCGCACCGGCGCTCTCGCGCAAGATCATGCCCGTTGGCACCTATGTGATCGCGACCGAAAAGCTGGGTGCCGAGCGCATGAATGCGCTGATGCCCGCTCAGGCTGCCGTATGCGACAGCCGATTCGTGCTCGACTACTTCCGTCCGGCGCCGGACACGCGTCTGCTTTGGGGCGGTAAAGTGAGCTATTCCACGTTCGCGCCGCCTAATTTGGGCGAAGCCATGCGCCGCGACATGCTGAAGACGTTTCCGCAACTCGCCGATGTGAAGGTGGATTACGCGTGGGGCGGCTACGTGGACATCACGATGAACCGCGCGCCGCACTTCGGCCGCCTCTCGCCCACGGTGTATTTCGCGCAGGGCTTCTCGGGCCACGGCGTGAACACCACGGGGCTCGCGGGCACGCTGATCGCCGAAGCCATTCACGGCCAGGCCGCGCGCTTCGACCTGTTCGGCAAGATCCGTCACCGCGATTTCCCCGGCGGCGCTACACTGCGAACCCCTGCCCTCGTGCTCGCGATGGCATGGTATCGAATGAAGGACCTGCTTTGATGACACTCGACCTCGACGCCCAGGCGGACGCTCTCGCCCGCCACTCGTACTACGAAGCCACCGCCACGCGCCCCGCCGACGACGACCCCGTGCTGGAAGGCGCGCTCGACGCCGACGTGTGCGTGATCGGCGCGGGCTTCGCCGGGCTGTCGGTCGCGCTGGAGTGCCGTGCACGCGGCCTTTCGGTGGTGGTGCTCGACGCGCATCGTCCCGGCTGGGGCGCCTCGGGCCGCAATGGCGGCCAAACGCTCGTGGGCTTCGCGAAAGACGAAGTGCTCGAAAAGCAGCTCGGCGCGCAGGGTATACGCGCGGCGTGGGCGCTTTCCATCGAAGGCGTGAGCCTCGTGCGCGAGCGCATTGCGCGCTACGGCATCGATTGCGATTTCACGCCGGGCTATCTGACCGTCGCGACGAAAGCCAAGCGCGTGCCCGATCTGCGCGCGTGGATGGAGGCGGCGCGCACGCGCTGGGGCTACGACCGCCTCGAATGGCTCGACACCGACGCCACGCGCGCCCGTGTGGCGTCGCAGCGGTATATCGCGGGCGTCTACGATCCGGTTTCGGGGCATCTTCATCCGCTCAAGTACTGTCTTGGCCTTGCTGCCGCCGCGCGCCGCGAAGGCGCGCAACTGTTCGCCCATACGCGCGCGCTCGAAGTCGTGCGCGGCGAGCGGCCCGTGGTCAAAACCGCGCGCGGGGAAGTGCGCTGCCGCTTCGTGGTGTCGTGCAGCAACGCCGCGCCGGGCGGCGTCTTGCCAGGCGCCGTGGCCGCACGCATTGCGCCGATCGCGTCGTACATCATTGCGACCGAATCGCTCGGGCGCGAACTGGCCGACTCGTTGATCGCGCAACGTGCAGCCGTGTGCGACAACAACTTCTTCCTCGACTATTTCCGCGTTTCGGCGGATGACCGCATGCTGTTCGGCGGCCGCGCCGATTCGACTGGCGCCGCGCCCGAGCGCCTGACCGCGGCCATGCAAACGCGCATGAGCGACACGTTCCCGCAACTCGCCGCGGCGCGCGTGGAATACGCCTGGGGCGGCTTTGTCGATGTCACGCGCAACCGCGCGCCCGACTTCGGCGCGATCGACCCGAATTATTACTATGTGCAAGGTTTTTCGGGGCACGGTGTGGCACTCACGGGCATTGCGGGGCGTCTCGTTGCGCAGGCCATCGTGGGCGAGCGCGCCTCGTTCGATCTGTTCGCGCAACTGCGGCACGCGCGCTTCCCCGGCGGCCCCGCGTGGCGGCGGCCCGCGCTCGAAGTCGGCATGCTTTATCACCGTGTAATGGAAATGTTCTGAAGCGGCACGCTCTGCACGTTCTCCCCGCCTGTTATACCCTTGCGAAAGTCCGCCGCGCTCGCGCGGCGCACGCACTTCTTCTGCTTGAATCGCCTTTTCGCCAGGAGCAACAGCAATGGATTACGTCAGGTTCGGCTCGACAGGGCTGCAGGTTTCGCGTCTTTGCCTCGGTTGCATGACTTACGGCGTGCCCGAGCGCGGCACGCACCCATGGACGCTCGGCGAAGAAGCCAGCCGTCCGCTCATCCGCCAGGCGCTCGACGCCGGCATCAACTTCTTCGACACCGCGAACACGTACTCGGACGGCACCTCTGAGGAGATCGTCGGGCGTGCGCTGCGCGACTTCGTCAAGCGCGACGACATCGTGCTTGCCACGAAGGTGTACAACCGCATGCGTCCCGGTCCGAACGGCCAGGGCCTGTCGCGCAAGGCCATCCTCACGGAAATCGATCATAGTCTCAAGCGCCTGGGCACCGATTATGTCGATCTCTATCAGATCCATCGCTGGGACTACGACACGCCGATCGAAGAAACGCTCGAAGCGCTGCACGACGTGGTGAAGGCAGGCAAGGCGCGTTACATCGGCGCTTCGTCCATGCACGCGTGGCAGTTCAGCAAGGCGCTCTACACGTCGCGCCTGCACGGCTGGACCGAGTTCGTGAGCATGCAGGACCACGTGAACCTGCTCTACCGCGAGGAAGAGCGCGAAATGCTGCCGCTGTGCGCCGATCAGGGCATTGCCGTGATGCCGTGGAGCCCGCTCGCGCGCGGCCGCCTCACGCGCGACTGGAACGAAACGAGCGAACGCGAGGCAACCGACAAGTTCGGCAAGACGCTCTACGGCGCCGACGCGGATAAAGCCATTATCGGTGCGGTCGCAACCATCGCGCGTACGCACAACGTCTCGCGCGCACAGGTCGCGCTCGCGTGGCTGCTCCACAAGCCCGGCATCACTTCGCCGATCATCGGCGCCTCGAAGCCGCAGCATCTCGAAGACGCCATCGCCGCCCTCTCGCTCAAGCTCTCCAGCGAAGAGATCAAGACGCTTGAAGCGCCTTATCTGCCTCATGTGATCGCGGGTCATCAGTAAGCGGCGAGGCCGCTGCCAGACGTTCGCGCACAATGCGCGCGAGCGTCTGCATGAGCGTGTCGGCAACGTACGGCGGCGTTTCCGCATAGCCGAGCAGGAAGCCGTTGTAGCGCGTGGCGTCCGGGGCATCGACGCAATACGCACTCAATGGCGAGAGATGCAACCCCTGTGCGCGCGCCGCTTCACTCACCTCGGCGTCGCTGAGCGGCACGTCGAGACGCACGCTCAAATGCATGCCGCCCGCGTCCGCCGACACCGTCATCATGCCGGCCAGATGTTTGTCGATTGCCGCGACGAGGCCGTCGCGGCGCTCTTCGTAAAGCTTGCGCATGCGCCGCAAGTGGCGCGCGTAGCGCCCGCTTTCGATGAATTCCGCCAGCGCCAGTTGCTCCGCCACGCGACCCTGGCGCATGAGCGTGTGATGCGCCTGCGCGAATTGCGCCGCCACACGCTGCGGCACGATCATGAAGCCGATGCGCAGGGCCGGAAAGAGCGTCTTGCTGAACGTGCCGAGATAGATCACGGGTGCGTCGTCGGCCAGGCCCTGGATCGACGGCAGCGGCGGTCCATCGTGGCGCAGCTCGCTGTCGTAGTCGTCTTCGACGATCCACGCGCCGCACGCACGCGCCTGCTCGATCAGCGCGAGCCGCCGCTCGAGGCTCAGCACGCAGCCAAGCGGATACTGGTGCGACGGCGTGAGATAAACGAGGCGCGGCGGCCGCTCACGCCAGTCTTCGGCGCGGGCCGCCATGCCCGCCGCATCCACGCTCATCGGCACGAGCTGCAGGCCCGCAGCGGCAAACGCCACGCGCGCGCCGAGATAGCCGGGATTTTCGATCCACGCGCGCTCGCCCTCGTCCGCGAAGAGACGCGCGCACAAGTCGAGGCTCGACTGCGTGCCGTCCGTGACGAACACCTGGCCGGGCTGGCAGCGCACGCCGCGTGACACCCGCACATATTGCGCAATGGCCTGGCGCAGCGCAGGCATGCCCGCACTGTCGCCATAACCGAGGTCATGCGCACGCAACTCGCGCAGCGCGCGCTCGACGGCGGCGCGCCATTGCGCGTACGGAAACGCGTCGAGCGCGGGCACGCCCGGGCGCAGCGCCTTGGGACCGTCGCGGCCCATGCGGCGCGGCGGCAGGTTGCGCACGCGGCGCGCGAGCGCAGGCGCAGGATCTTCGCGCAGCGCGGACTGCGCAGGCGTTGCCGCCGCAGTCGCATTGACCGCGTTGACGACCGAGCCGTGGCGCGTAGCGCTGACAAAGCCCTCTTCCACGAGCCGCTCGTACGCATAGAGCACCGAATTGCGCGCAATGCCGAGTTGCTCTGCGAGCGCACGGCTCGACGCGAGGCGCGTGCCGCGGCCAATGTCGCCGTCGAGAATCGCGCGGCGCAGGCTCTCGTAAAGCAGGTCCTGCTGCGTGAGCTTGCGCACGGCGCGCTTCGCATAGGCCGCCATCATCAACGCGTAGTCCAATCCCGTGGCTCCATGGTTTTCGATTTCGGTGGGACTAACAATGGTGCCACAAGTCGCTTACGCTTGGGGGTTTGGGCAAGCCTGCAAACGAGGAGACAACGCATGACCGACACGACGCTTCAAGTCCGCGCCGTCGCACCCGACGATTTCGACACATGGCTGCCGCTATGGGACGGCTATAACCGCTTTTACGGCCGCTTCGATGCGACCGCGCTGCCGGAGCACATCACGCGCACAACGTGGTCGCGCTTCTTCGACGGCTACGAGCCCATGCACGCGTTCATCGCCGTGCGCGGCGAGCGCGTGCTCGGTCTCGTGCATTTCATCTATCACCGCAACACGATTCTGGAAGGGCCGATCTGCTATTTGCAGGACCTCTTCACCGTGGAGGATGCGCGCGGCCAGGGCGTGGGCCGCGCGCTGATCGAAGCCGTGTATGCGCACGCGAAGGCGTCGAATTCGTCGCGCGTGTACTGGCACACGCACGAGACGAATCACACGGCAATGCGGCTTTACGACGACGTGGCCGTGAAGCCTGGCTTCGTCATGTACCGCAAGGACGTTTGAAGCACCTCAGGCTAGATCCTTGAGCAGCGAGGCGCGCACTTCACCGTCGATGGTCTGCGTCGGCACGCGGTAATTCGGATGATCGCAGCCTATCGTGAGCGCGGCGCCTTCGCGCAGCCGCGTTTTCATCTGCGGCGTGAGTTCGAAACGCACGAAGTGCACCGCCGAGGTCTTTTCAGCGTTTTCGCGTTCGAGGTCTTCGTCGGCGATCGCGTAGACGGGCGGCTCGCCATCCACCTGAACGAACACCTTGTCCTCGATGCCGATGAGCCGCGCGAGCGCCGCGCGCCGCTCGACTTCGCTTTCATATTCGAGCTGCATGGTCGCCTTCAGGTTGCCGCCGTCGGGCACGAGCGGCAGATAGGCCGCGAGTTCGCCCTGAATGCCGTCTTCGTCGAAGATCTTTTCGATGTGCAGCATCTCCTGGATCTGATAGCGAATCGTGGTTTCGTCCTCGAACAGGAACGTGAGGTGATTGCCGAGCGGCACCGCGCGCTGCTTCTTGTGTTCGATGATGCGTTTGCGCATATCGCCCCGCACGCGGGCGTAGGCTTCCAGCGTCAACAACGAATTTCTCGCGATCGTCATGAGTCGTGCCTCGTGTAGGTTGCGTGTTTGCGCCGGGGCCTAGATGCCATAGGCGCGGCGCAGCAGGGTAATGGGGTGCGCGAGCGGCGGCTCGCCGAGCTGGTTCTCTTCCATGCCCTGCGCAATGTGATGCCCCGCAAGCTGGCAATCGGACGAGATGAAGTTGGGCTGGGCCTGACCCATCTGCTTGAATACGGGCGTGCCGATCTTCATCGACATGGCGTGGAATTCCTTCTTCACGCCGAACGTCCCGGCGTGGCCCGAACAGCGCTCGACCACCGTCACTTTCGTTTCCGGCACGAGCGAAAGCAGGTCGAAGGTCTTGCGGCCAATGTTCTGCACGCGCGCGTGACACGGCACGTGATACGACACGTTGCCAAGCGGCGCGCGGAAATCGGTCTTCAGCAGGCCGTCGCGATGACGTGCCACGAGATACTCGAACGGGTCCCAGAACGCGTCGCTCACGGCTTTCGTATTGGCGTCGTCGGGGAACATCAGCGGTAGTTCGTGCTTGTACATGAGCACACAGCTCGGCACCGCGCCGATCAGCGCATAACCGTCGCGCGCGTAACGCGCGAGCATCGGCATGTTCTGCGACTGCTTGTGCGCCACGCCCTCCAGATTGCCCTGCTCCAGCAACGGCATGCCGCAGCACCATTCGCTCTTCACCAGTTCGTAGGGAATCTCGTTGTGGTCGAGCACCGCGAGCAGATCGTGGCCAATGCCGGGCTCGTTGAAATTCACGTAGCAGGTCGCGTAAATGGCGACCTTGCCCGGCGTGCGTTCGCCGTCGCGCACCTCGCTCGATGCCGCGCGTTTTGCAACGTTACGAAACTTGTGCGTCGCGAAGTCGGGCAGCCACGCTTTGCGATCGACGCCCAGCATGTCTTCCATCGCGCCACGCATCGCCTTCGTGTGGTTGATCGCATTGACTGTTTGCGTGACGACCGGAATGCCGGCGATCTGACCGAGTGCGTCGGTGTTCGAAAGCACGCGGTCGCGCAGCTTCACTTCGCCCTTGCGGTAGTGAACCGCTTTGGCCCGCAGCATGAGATGCGGAAAGTCCACATTCCACGGATGCGGCGGCACATAGGGGCACTTCGTCATGTAGCAGAGATCGCACAGATAGCACTGGTCGACGACCTTGTCGAACGACGCCTTGTCGACATCGTGCGCTTCGCCGCTCTCGGTTTCGTCGACGAGATCGAAGAGCGCCGGAAACGCACCGCATAACGACACGCAGCGCCGGCAGCCCGCACAGATATCGAACACGCGCGCGAGTTCCGTATCGAGCTGGCCCTGGTCGTAAAAAGCGTCGGAGCGCCAGTCGAGCGGATGGCGCGTGGGCGCTTCGAGACTGCCTTCCTTGTGGGGCATGACGTCTCCTTCTTTTATTTATCAGCCAAATACGCGGCCGGGCGAGCGCGCGCGCACGCGCGCCGGTGCTTGCCCGGCACGCGAAACAAAAAGCGCGCGCGTCATGGATGCGTGCCGGGAAGCACGCGTCGATGCTCAATCCGCCAGCACTTCCAGCGCCTTCGTATAGCGGTTGGCGTGACTGCGCTCCGCCTTGGCTAGTGTCTCGAACCAGTTCGCGATTTCGTCGAAGCCTTCGTCGCGCGCGACCTTGGCCATGCCGGGGTACATGTCGGTGTATTCATGCGTTTCGCCTGCAATCGCCGCCTGCAGATTCAAACGCGAGCTGCCGAACGGCAGCCCGGTGGCCGGATCGCCTACCGCTTCCAGATATTCGAGGTGGCCGTGCGCGTGGCCGGTTTCGCCTTCGGCGGTCGAGCGAAACAGCGCCGCGACATCGTTTTGTCCTTCTACGTCGGCCTTGGCTGCGAAATACAGATAACGGCGGTTGGCCTGTGATTCACCGGCGAATGCATCCTTGAGGTTCTGTTCCGTCTTCGAGCCCTTTAGCTGTGACATCTGTGCCTCCATGGTTCGACCTGAAATGTGGGGACGCGACGCAATTCGCCTTCGTGCAATGCAGCATGGGGGGGCGACTCCGCCGCACTATTAATCTAGGTTGCGGCGTTTGCGTTCCCAATTGTGAATTTCAATCCTCGCGATAGCGTAGCCGGGTTTACTCGGGCACCAACCTGCATAAACGGGGCCAGTCCAGGCACGCGTCGTGCGCGCGACGATCTGTCCTGCACTCTTCACTTTGCGCGCGAGCGGAGTCGTCCTAGACTTTGAATTTGCCGACGCACCCGATCAACTTTGCGGAGATGCCATGCGACTTACGATCCTGATCAACGGTTCCGATCCGACCGTCAATCACGACTATGCAGTGCTTTGGCTCGACACCGACCAGCAACGCTGGTCCCGCGAGTCTCATGAAGGGATCGACCTGCCAGAATGGGGTGAATTGCGCGACGTGAATGGTGTCACGTCGCTATGCGCGCCGCTCGAAAACGAGCCGCTGTGCACGCTACGCGGTCTGCACGTGAATCGCCGCCAGGAAATCAGTTCCGCACACGGCGACGCGACCTGGTCGTGCGAATCCTCACACTCGCCGATGGAAGGCCAATGGCGCCTCCAGGCGGTGGACCGCCAGATGGTCCACGCCGAGCATTCGCTTTTTGCAGGCTGAATGGTGGTTGATGACGTAATCGATTGAATGCAGGCGGCATCATTTGCCGCCGCGCTCCTCGCGCAGCAACGCAACGCTGCCGCGCTCATTGCATCTGATTCTGTTTCACGTCTTGCTTGCGCCCGCCCACCCGGCGGGCGCGCGTTTTTTTGCGCCGCGCTTTCCTCCCGCCTTCAAGTGCGTCCACGCGCCCGCTATACTTTCAGCCCGCTTTATCGCCCGCTCGATACCACCCCGTTCCCGCCAGCCCCCTAGATGAAGAAGCTGTTCGCCTCACTGATTTCCTCGCTGGTGCTCGCCGCCGCCAGCCACGCTTACGCCGCGCCGGCCTGTTCGCAATTCGTGCCCGGCGGCCAGTTCCCGACGCTCACGAATCAACGCATGGCGCCGAAGACGCGCATGCTTTGCTACTCGGATTTCGTCGTGCTGCATTCGGGCGTCACGCACGGTCCGCTGTGGTCCGCCGAGCATCTCACGCGCGATCACCTCGAAGCCGCGAAGGACATGACGCGCACGAACCGCTTTTTCGAAGACGACCGCCTGCCCGAAGGTGAAGGCGCGACGCTCGCCGACTACAAGCGCAGCGGTTTCGACCGCGGCCACATGAGCCCGGCAGGCAACCGCTGGAATGCGCAGGCGATGGCGGAATCGTTTTCGCTCGCCAATATCGTTCCGCAGAATCGCGACAATAACCAGCGCCTTTGGGCGCATATCGAAACCGCCGTACGCAAGCTCGCATCGAAGTATGGCGAAGCTTATGTCGTGACCGGCCCGCTCTTCACGGGCGCGCAGTTGCAGACCATCGGCGCGACGCGCGTGCTCGTCCCCACGCAGATCTTCAAGGTCGTGTACGTGCCTTCGCAGCAGCTCGCGTTCGCCATCGTCGCCGACAATACGGCTGTCGACCGCTATGACGTGCGCTCGGTGCGCGACCTCGAAGCGCAGAGCGGCATTGCGTTCCCGGGTATTCCGGCGGATGTCGCGGCGAAGGAAAAGGTCTCGTTCAACGGCCGCGGCTTTGCCGTGAGCAAATGGGGCTGGTAACTGGGTAAGGCGGTGGCGGCGCTGCTGAAGCGCTAGATATCGAGCCGCGAGACTTTCGAGCCTTCCAGCGAAACGCCCGCCATCAAGCCGCCGTTCGTCAGCACGAACGCTTCGATGGGATTCACCGCCGTCGAGGTATCGATCTTGCCGTTGGCGCCCATTTTCACGAGCGCGACGGTGGCATCCGCGCCCGCGCTCCAGCCGCTGCTGCGCTTGAAGCGGTCGAGCGAGGAGCGCGTCATGAACGCATAAACGACGGCGCGCGACTGTGCCCCGATCTGGGCGCCGAACGAGCCGCCCATCGTCGTGAAGTAGCCCAGCGTGCGGCCTTCCACGCGCAGCGCGCCGCGTCCGTATTCGGCGCCAATCACGAAACCCGCGCCTACGACTTCTGGGAACACGAGCACGCCACGCGCCTTGGCAATGAGTTCACGCGCGCCCGGCACGGTGCGATAAAGGCGTGCGAGTGTTTCGTCGATGCCCGTGTCGATCTCACGGCGCGCAACGGCATTCTCGGTAGCGGGATCGGCATCGGCGGAACCCGAGGTCGTCGTGCAGCCCGCGCTCGCCGCGAGCCATCCGGCAATGGCCAGCGAGCCGGTGAGGAATTCCCTTCTCTTCATCTTGATTCGGTATCCTGCGTAATTATTGAGGTGCCTTGGGCAACTGTGCGAGCGGATCGACGGGCTTGCCGTTCTCGCGCACCTCGAACATGAGGGTGGAGATGCCAGCGCCGTCCGTGCCGCTCACGGCAATCGCCTGGCCCTGCTTCACCGCGTCGCCCTCCTTCACGAGCAGCCTGGCGTTGCGCCCGTAGGCCGTGACTAGACGCGCGTCGTGCTTCACGATGACGAGCTTGCCGTACGCCTGCATGCCACTCCCGGCATAGACCACGCGCCCCGACGCCGCTGCTTTCACCTGTTGGCCCGGCGGCCCGGCGATCACCACACCCTTCGATTTCCCCTTGAAGGGCTGCGCAACGCTGCCCTCGATCGGCCAGATGAAACGGGCGTTGCTGCGCGCGGCGGCGGGCTTCGGTGTGACGGCGGGCGGCGCGCTCGCTGCGGTGGCCGTTGCGGTTGCGGGCGTGGCTGCCGGTTTGGTCGCTTGCGCGGCGGAAGGCTTCGCGGGCGTATTCGCGGGCGCGACGGTGGTTGCTGCGGTGGCCGCGGGCGGCGCAACGCGCAAGAGCTGCCCCACCTGGACCTTTCCGTCGGCGGGCAGCTTGTTCCAGCTCACGAGGTCGGCCGGGCGCTGGCCCGAGGCTTTCGCGATGTGATAGAGCGTGTCGCCCGACTTCACGCGATACAAGCCGGAGGGGCTCGCCTCGGCCGCAGCGGGCTTCGCAGGCAACGTCGACGCGGCAACCGCCGGAGGCGGCACGGCGGTCGTCGTGACGCCGGTGTCCGCGGCCGTTCCGGCCTCGTCGCTTGCTGCGGTACGCCACGGCGTGATCGTGCAGCCGCTCAATGTGAATTCAAGCGCGATGGCTAATGCGAGCGTCGCGCCGACTACGACGCGCGAGGCCATGGCGCGCTGCGTGGCCTCTTGATGCTGGCCGCGCATCGTCAGGCCTGCGGAGCGGCGTTGTCCGCCGTGTCCGCTCCCGCATTTTCAGATACCTTATCCAGAATTCCCATCGATGACTCCCTTGCTCGCACTGAAACAGACCGTCCGCGCTTGCGGGCGCGGGTGCGTCATCATCGTTGGTTTGCCTGTGGATGCCGTGGTTTAGCGCGAGCGAATTGACCTGCATCAGCGCGCGCGGCGTGTATGCGTGTGGCTTTGACATTGACGTGACAAGTCCGCCACAAACTTAGGCAGAAAAGACGAAGCGACAGACAGGAATCGATGAAGAGAATTGAAGGTGGCGCGTCAGGCTCCCTATAATGCGGGCCCCGACATCGCGCCGCTACCAGGGGGCGCGCCCCCGTCACGCAGAAGGAGGATCAAACGGTGTTCGACCCATACGCAAACGACAGCGACGTGCTCAACGTACAAGGCGACGCACTCACGCTCACGAACGGCACGACGCGCGTGACGCTTGCCGGCACGCTGGAGCTTACGCGCGACAAGCGCGGCCTCACTGCCGCACTGGCGCTAAAGGCGGCGCTCGACGACGTCGTGAAGAAACTGCAGGCCGAGCCGCACCTGCCCGCGAAGGTCGCCGACGAGCCGGACGAGAAGCCCGGCGTCGTCGACAATCCGTTCAATTGATAACACTTACGCGCAGCGCGCGTTAGAACGGCTTGCCTTCGCTCTCGCTCCAGGCGCGCGCCATGAGCGTGTTCGAGGGCAGCGTTTCGTCGAGCAGCTTCTTCGCGCTTTGCGCGCCCGCGATCGGCAGGCCGGTGGGATCGATCGCGCCGATCTGCGCGAGCACCGAGGCCTGGTCCCAGTAGATGTGCTCGTTATAGAGCTTGTTGCCGCGAAAGCAGATCACCGCAAGCATCGGCACTTCGAAGTATTTTCCCGTGGGCGCGAGGCCCGGCAGCAGCCAGTCGATTTCGCGGTCGTGCGTGCAGCAGAAGATGAACTCGTCCACCACGCGGTCCGAGCCGATCGTGCGCGAGATCGGGATCAGGCGCGTGTCTTCCGGGTTCGAATGCACGAAGTGGTGCGTGTAGAAGCGCTTGAGCTCGTCGTGACCCACCCCGCCCGTCATCGTGGGAATGTGGTTGACGTAGGGTTGCGCGACCATCGTCGGCATCACGTCGCTCGGGTTGCGCGCGACGAACTCGTGATAGCAGTGCTCTTCCCACAGCGCGTTGAAGTCGTAGATCGGGCCAAGCACGCGGCGCAGCATGGCGAGCGTGCGCGAGTACGCCATCATCGTAGCCGGCTTGTTGTACTGCGGGCGGGCCGGCGAAGCGAACGCGTGATCGCAGCCCGGGTACGTATACAGCTCGACGCCCGGCTTGTCCGAGAGCGCCGCTGCAATGCGTTCGCGCGCGGCGGCGTCGCAGTAGGCGTCGTCGGCGCCGAAGTGCAGCATGAGCGGGCGCGTGATGCGCGCGGCTTCGTCCAGATTGTTTTCGAGCCCCACGGCGTAGTAGCCGATCGCGCAATCGACATCGGTGCGCGTCGCGCTCAGGTACGCGAGCTTGCCGCCCAGGCAGAAACCCACCGTGCCGACCTTGCCGCGATGCTGCGGATGCGCGCGCAGCGCGGCGAGCGTTTGCGCCACGTCTTGCATCGCGAGGTCGACATCGAAGCGCTCGTAGAGCGAGAACGCCTTTTGCGCGTCGGCGCCTTCGTAGCCGAGATCGACGTTCGGCTCCAGACGCCAGAACAGGTCCGGCACCATCACGACGTAGCCTTCCTCGGCGTAGCGGTCGGCGAGCGCGCGCATGTAGCCGTTGACGCCGAAGATCTCCTGCAGCAGCACGAGGCCGGGACCGCTGCCCTCGGGCGGCAGCGCCGTGTAGGCGCGAAATTCGCCGCCGTCATGCGACTTCACCTGGGTCCATTGTCCGTTCATTGGTGTGTCTCCTCCGTTCGTCCTGGTTAGTTGCGCTAGGTTAGCGTCGATCTCGCGCCGATGCAGCGCGCCGAACCCTTCACGCCGTGTCGAAGCCGCCCGCCGCCGCGAGCGGCGGCAACGCCGACTCGCCGCGTATCCACGCGTACTGTGCAAGTTCGGCCATTTCCTTGTCGCCGCGGCTGTCGCCATAAGCGTAGAGCGTGGCGGGCGCATGCTTGCCCCACCACGCGCGCAGTCGCGCGACCTTTTCCGGGCCCCAGCAGTTGTTGCCCGCCAGACGGCCCGTATACACGCCATCGCGCCATTCGAGCTCGCTCGAAAGCACGGTGTCGATGCCGACCGTCTTTGCCCAGATGCGCAGATAGATCGACGGCGACGCACTCACGAGCACGACCTCGTGCCCGAGCGCCTGGTGTTCGGCCACGCGCGCGAGCATTTCGGGGCGCAGCAGCGCGGGCAGACGGCGCTCGACGAAGCGCTGCGCAGCGGCTTCGAGCGCCTCGCGCCGCACGGGCCCCATGGCGGCGTACAGGAAGCGCGCCTTGGTCGGCCCGCGCGGCGACCAGCCGAGCGGAACGCCGATCAGCGAAGGCAGGCAGCGCAGCGCGGCGGCAGCGAAGCGGGCGGGGCCGGCGGCGTCGAGCATGAAGGCGCGAAAGCTGTCGGTCGTGGTGATGGTGCCATCAAAGTCGAATGCGGCGATGACGCGGTCGTTCATGAAGCGATATCAGCAGTGCGTGGAAGAGAAAGGCGACGCGGCCGGGCGCGCCGAACGCGCCGAACGCGCCGAACGCGCGTCATTGTCGGCGCAAACGCGATGTGGCTGCAAACGAAGTGCGAGTGCTCCGTTGATATTGATGTAATTCATCAATGTGAATCGATATGGACGCGTATTGATGCTGAAACATTGGCATCACTGTGCTTGTGTCGCGAGGCCCGCGGCATCGACGATCTCGATTTCGCCGTAGCGCAACGCGAGCCACCCTTCGCGCTCGAACTGGCGCAGGATCTGGTTCACGGTTTGCCGCGAGAGCGCGAGCATCAGCGCGAGATCCTCCTGCGGCACGTTGATCACGAGGCGCGCGCGCGCCGCGCCGTGCGCGGCGGCCGCCTCTCCGTATTCGTTCGAGAGCAGCAGTAACCGGCGCGCCACGCGCGCGGAAGCGCCCAGCAGCGCGCTTTCCTCAATGGCGTCGAACGCCAGCCGCAGCTTTTGCGCGAGCAGCAAGCCGAACGCGTGCCAGTACGCAGGCGTTGCGTCGAGCAGCGCCACGAGCGCCGCGCGCGGCACGTGAAAGAGCGTGGCGTCGCGCTCGGCGTAGGCGTCGTGCGTGCGCGCGCCGCCGTCGAAGAGCGTGATCTCGCCGAACCAGTGTGCGGGCCCAACCACGGCGAGCAGCGCCTCGCGGCCCGCCACGCTTGCCGCCCCCACGCGCACCGCGCCTTCCAGCACGCAGTAAATGCCGTCGTCCGGGTCGCCGCGCATGAAGAGACGCTCGCCTGCCTGCAGCGTGCGCACGCGCCCTGCCGCGCGCAGCGCGTCGCGCAACGGTGCGGGCGCGCCGCGGAACCACGCGCTGCGCTCGAGCGCGGCGACAGCGGACGGTGAACTGGCGGTGGTTGGCGGGGTGGAACGTGAAGGCATCGGGGCAGGTCAAGCGGGCCAGGCGGCCCACAAAAAGCGGCGCAATCGGCGCAATCGGCGCAATTGTCGGCTAGCCGAAGGTTTGCGCCCGTAAGCCCGACGATCATAATGATTTTGGAGACAGAGAGACACCCATGCGTAACCTGACCGAGCAACTCACCCAGTACGCGGCGTATCACCGCGACGCGCGCAACATCGGTACGCATTTCGTCGGCATTCCGCTCATCGTGCTCGCGCTTGCGGTGCTGCTTTCGCGCCCGGCAATCGCGCTCGCGGCGTTTGGCCTCCCGGTTCCGGTGTCGCCTGCGTGGCTGCTGTTCGGCGCTGCAACGATCTACTACCTCGTGCTGGACGTGCCGCTCGGACTCATGATGGCGGTCGTCTCCGCCGCGTGCGTGGCGTTCGGCGCATGGCTCGCGCAGCAAGGCACCGCCGCGTGGCTAGCCGGCGGCGTGGGCCTGTTCGTGGTTGGCTGGATCTTCCAGTTCGTCGGGCACATTGCGTGGGAGCATCGCAAGCCGGCCTTCGTCGACGATCTCATCGGCCTCATCATCGGCCCGCTTTTCGTGCTCGCCGAAGCGCTGTTCAGCTTCGGCTGGCGCCCGCAGCTGCGTGCGGCTATCGAGGCGAAGGTGGGACCTACGCGCATCAACCCGCCGCGCGCTCAGGAAGCGCGGCAGTGACCGGCCGTTGAGCGAGCCTCAGCGCTCGAACCGTATGAGCCGCGCCGCGTGCACCGCCGTGAGCGCGACGGCGAGCCAGATCGGCACGTAAGTCCCGAGCTGGCGCATGCCGAGATGCTCGCCCAGCAGCGTGACCGAAACGATGACGAGGAGCACCGGCTCGACATAGCCGAGGATGCCGAAGAGCGCCATCGGCAGCAGACGGCTCGCTTTCAGGTATGACGCAAGCGCGACGGTGCTGAGCACGCCGAGTCCGGGCAGCAGCACGAAGGCGAGAAACTTATGCGCGTCGAGCAGCGCGAGCGAGCCGCCCGCACGCACTTCGAGCACCGCCACCGGCACGAGCAGCAGCATCTCCACGGCAAAGGTGACGAGTGAGTCCGCGTGAATCTTGCGGCGCAGCACGAAATACGGCGGATAGCCGAACGCGACGAGCAGCGTGGGCCAGGAGAACGCGTGCGTGGCCCACAACTCGTGCGCCACGCCCACGGCGGCGCACGCCACGGCGAGCCATTGCAGCGGTTCGAGGCGCTCGTGATAGTAAAAGCGCCCCACCAGCACCATGATGAGCGGCAGCAGAAAGTAGCCGAGCGACACCTCCAGCATGCGTCCGTGTAGCGGCGCCCACAGAAACACCCACAGCTGCGAGCCCAGCAGCGCGGCGCTCGCCACCAGCGCGAGCGCGGTGCGCGGCTCTCGCACCATGCGCGCGACGAGCGCACGCAATTGCGGCGCGCGCTGGCGCAGCACCAGCAGGGCCAGCGCGCCAGGCGCGGTCCAGATCACGCGCCACGCGAAAATATCGAGGCCGCCGAGCGGCGCGAGCAGGAGCGTGTACGCCGACATCAGCGCGAACAGCGCCGAAGCGCCCACGGAAAGCGCAATACCGCGCCCGGGTTCGTACTGGTTCATCGGAACACGCGGGTAAGGAAAGCAAAAGCGGAGAGATCGCGAGCGGCGCGGCGCGTAACTTTCGCGCGCGCGGGTAAAAACGTTGTCATTTGAATTGGCTATTGAATAAGGCGCGGGCCGGCGTTGCCGTCGGCGAGACCGCATTCTAGTCGCGTTTTGACGCCGGCAGGCGGCGCAAACCCGTGCCGGACAAGGCGGGCACATGCCGTGCGCGCTTGCGGGCCAGGCACTGGCCGAGGAATTTAGTCCGGCAGATCGCGCAACGATGGACTAGAACGTAAGTCTCGCCATGCCAGCCCGCCAGCGCCTTGACTGGCTGGCATTCGCGGCTGGAATTCGCTTCGACGAGCGAGATTTCACCGGGGCCGCTGGAGCCGCGCCTCGCTTGTCCCGGAGCGCCACGCCTTCGCCGGTCGCCGCGATTCACGCTTCACGACGCCGTCCCTAACGTCCAACGCCCCCTGGAGCCCGCATGCTACGTTCTGCGCCCCGCCCCGCCGTTGTCGACCCCGCCCGCGCATTCGCCCTTTCCCCCGCCGCCAGCACATTCGCCGCCGAAGTGCGTGCGGGTTTGACGCGCTCGCCGCAAAAGGAATTGCCTTCGAAATATTTGTATGACGAAGTCGGCTCGGCCCTCTTCGAAGTCATCACCGTGCTGCCCGAGTACGGCGTCACGCGCAGCGAAGAGCGTCTGCTCACGCGCTACGCGGCCGAGATCGTCGAGGCGCTGCCCTCCGACGTGAAAGTCGCCGAACTCGGCAGCGGCAGCGGCCGCAAGACGCGCCGCATTCTCGAAGCGCTGTGCCGCAGGCGCCCAACGTCCTACTGCCCGATCGAGATTTCGCGCACCGCCCTGCAGCTATGCCGGCGCGAACTCGCCGATATCGAGCGCATTTCGATCGTCGGTTACGAGCGCGACTATCTCGCTGGTTTATCCGAGGTGAGCCGCCAGCGCAAAGAAGGCGAGCAACTGCTCGTGCTCTTTCTCGGCAGCACGATTGGCAACTTCGCGCGCCTTGCGGCCACGCGCTTCCTGCGCGACATCCGCGCGATGCTGCGCCCCGGCGACACGCTCTTGCTCGGCACCGACCTCGTGAAGCCCGTCGATACGCTGATCGCCGCCTACGACGACGCCATTGGCGCGACGGCCGCGTTCAACCTGAACCTGCTTGCGCGCATCAACCGCGAACTGGACGGCGACTTCGACCTGCGCGACTTCGAGCACGTCGCGCGCTTCAATCCGGACGTGCGCAGCATCGAGATGCATCTGCGCGCGAAGCGCGACGTGCACGCCGAGGTGCACGCGGCGAATCTCGCCGTCGAGATCGGTGCAGGCGAGACGATCTGGACCGAGAGCAGCCACAAGTACCACGCCGATGAAATCCCGGCGATCGCCGCCGACGCGGGCTTCGCATGCACGCGCCAGTGGGTCGAGAAGGAATGGGGATTCGCGGAGAGCCTGCTCGCCGTGAAGTAAGCGGCGCCGGGAACGAAAAAGCGGTGCGCCAGTTACCTGGCGCACCGCTTTTTTATTGCGCGATTCTCAGTGTTGCTCGAAGCGTTCGTAACGTTTTTCGGTCACACGCTCCTCGCTTTCCACCGAATTCACGCGTGCGGCCGGCGGCCCGTGGCGCAGCCACGAAAGCATGCGGTCCACCTGGTTCGCCGTGCCCTGGATCACGGCTTCGACCGAGCCGTCCTCCATGTTCGCGACGTAGCCGCGAATGCGCAGCGCGTGCGCCTGGCGCACTGTCGCGTGACGAAAACCCACGCCCTGCACCGTCCCGCGCACGCGCACGTAGTACGTTTCCAGGCGCGTATCCAGATCCGGTTCGCTCATTGTTCGTTTCTCCATGCATGCTTTACGGTCGGCATTGTAGACGCCAACGCGCACACGCGCCGGGCTCGCGCCACGTACAATCCGTGCCACGCCGCAGCGCCATCACCGAACATGGAAACGACCCTGTAATGACCGACACCTCCCGAGCCAACCGCGATCTCGTCCTGATCACCGGCGCGTCCGGCTTCGTCGGCTCGGCCGTCGCCCGCATCGCGCAGGAAAAGGGCTTTGCCGTGCGCGTGCTGGTGCGCGCGACGAGCCCGCGCAAGAACCTCGAAGCGCTCGACGCCGAGATCGTCACCGGCGACATGCGCGACGCCGCCTCCATGCGCCAGGCCCTGGCCGGTGTGCGCTACCTCTTTCATGTGGCCGCCGACTATCGCCTGTGGGCGCCCGATCCGCACGAAATCGAACGCGCCAACCTCGAAGGCGCCGAAGCCACCATGCGCGCGGCGCTCGACGCGGGCGTGGAGCGCATCGTCTATACGAGCAGCGTGGCCACGCTCAAGGTCACGAGCTCGGGCAACTCCGCCGACGAAACCTCGCCGCTCACCCCCGAGCAGGCCATTGGCGTGTACAAGCGCAGCAAGGTGCTGTCCGAGCGCGCCGTGGAGCGCATGATCGAGCGCGACGGCCTGCCCGCCGTGATCGTCAATCCGTCCACGCCCATCGGCCCGCGCGACGTGAAACCCACGCCCACGGGCCGCATCATCGTCGAAGCGGCGACGGGCAAGATCCCCGCCTTCGTCGACACCGGCCTGAATCTCGCGCACGTGGACGACGTGGCGAACGGCCACTTCCTCGCGCTGGAGCGCGGGCGCATTGGCGAGCGCTATATCCTCGGCGGGGAGAATTTGCCGCTGCAGCAGATGCTCGCCGACATCGCCGGCATGGTGGGCCGCAAACCGCCGACGATCGCGCTGCCGCGCTGGCCACTCTATCCGCTCGCGATGGGCGCGGAAGCCGTGGCGCGCTTCACGAAGCGCGAGCCGTTCGTGACCGTCGACGCACTCAAGATGTCGAAAAACAAGATGTATTTCACGTCGGCGAAGGCGGAGCGCGAGCTCGGTTATCGCGCGCGGCCGTATCGCGAGGGCTTGAAGGATGCGCTCGCGTGGTTCCGCGAAGCGGGATACCTGAACGCGAAATAAGCGCGAAATGAACGCGAAATGAGCCAGGCTGAGGAAACTGTTACAACTTTTCTTGCAACATGCGTACAACGCCTGAAGGGCAATGCGCGTGAGCTACGGGTAGAATCGCGGGTCTTACCTGAGAAGCTCGCATGAATCTTCAAGACCAGATTGGCGCGCTCGAAGCGGGCGTCGATCAGCTCCTTCAGGCCGCCGCCGCCGCGCACGCACCGCGCGCCGATGAACGCGCCGCCGCAGTTCCCCAGCAGGAATCTCCCGTTGCAAGCAGCGAAGCGGAGCAAGCCGTCGCTGAGCAGCCGCAAACCGTTGCCGTCGATACGGCCGCGGTTGATGCTGACCGCCATGCCGACGCCGCCGCGCCCGCGGCCGCAGAAACCGTTGAAGCCGTTGAAGCTGCAAGTGCAACCGTGACCGAAACCGCCGAAGCCATCGAACCCGCTGCCGAGGCGGCCAACGAAGCGACGAACGCTGCGCCCGCGCAGCCCGAACTGCACGTTGCGCGCCCGTCGCAGAACGAGATCACGCTGACGATCGGCGGCCAGACGGTAACGCTCAACGCGCTGCAGGTCGGCCAGATGATCGAGGAGCTGTCGAACGCGCGCGCCTCGATGCAGCCCGAACCGCCGCCGGGCATTCCGCAAGGCTGGCGTTTCGCATCGACGAAGAATCCGATGATGGCCGTGCAGAAACAATCCAACGGCGACCGCCTGCTGGTGTTGCGCCACACGGGCCACGGCTGGGTGCCGTTCACGTTCTCGCCCGATATCGCCGTGCAGATGTACATGATGCTCACACAGCGCTAACGCGCGGGCGGACACCGTCAAAACAAAAAAGCCGTCGGAAGCGACGGCTTTTTTCATTTGCAGGCCCTTTAACGCCCCTGCACCGGCGCCTGCACGCGCGCCTTCCACTGACCGCCCTTGCCCCGCCAGAAGCGCCAGGCCGAAGCGAACGTCGCGCCTACATAGAACAGCGCGACGAGCGGCAGGAACGGCGCCCACAGCGGCGAGCGCCGGTAGTAGGCGAGCATGGGCGAGTAGGCGCAACACATCAGCGCCCAGGCAATCCACGCGGGCCAGCCCTTCGGCCCGAGCACGAGCGCGACCACGGGCGGCGCGAGATAGATGATCGTCATGCCGAGCAGCGTGCCCGCGAGCTGCCACGCCGAGTAATGCAGCTGCGTGAACGCCGTGCGCGCGATCATGTTCCAGATGTCCTTCCACGAATCGTACGGGCGCAGCGACACGCTCTTCGCGGCGACGTCGAGCCGGATCGGATGATGCCCTTCGCCGCGATGCTTGATCCGCGCGGCCAGGCTGCAGTCGTCGATCAGCTCGGCGCGGATCGACTCGATGCCGCCAGCCTCTTCGAGCGCCTGGCGGCGCACCAGCATGCAGCCACCGGCCGCGGCCGCCGTGCGGTTCTTCGGGTTGTTGACCCACGAGAACGGGTAGAGCTTCGCGAAGAAGAACACGAACGCCGGGATCAGCGCCTTTTCCCAGAAGGAATCGCAGCGCAGCCGCACCATCAGCGAGACGAGGTCGCGGCCTTCGGCCTGCGCGCGCACCACAAGCTGCGCGAGCGCTTCGGGCGGATGGCCGATGTCGGCGTCGGTGAGGAGCAGGTAGTCCGCGGGCAGCTTGAGCGTGCGCACGGCCTCGATGCCCTGCGACTGCGCCCAGACCTTGCCCGACCAGCCTGCCGGCAGCGGCTTCGCCGTAATCACGCTGAGCTTTTCCGGGCACTGCAGCGCGAGCGCGGCGGCGCGGGCGGCTTCGGCGGTGCCGTCGGTGCTGTGGTCGTCGATCACGATGACGTGGAACTCGCCGCCGTAGTCCTGCTGGAGCAGCGAGCTGACGGCCTCGCCAATCGCGTCGGCCTCGTTGCGCGCCGGCACGACGGCGCACGCGGCAGGCCAGCCGGCCGCGGGCTCGACGATCGGCAGCGGTGCGGCCGGGCGGGCGCGCCAGAAGCCGCCGCGCCCGAACAGCAGCACGAGCCAGATCAGCAGCGAGAGACAGGAAACGGCAAACAGAATGGTCGTAATCATGCGTTGTTACTCTCGATCGAAGGTGCGCGCACGCTCACGCGGCGCGACAGCCACATGGCCGCCGTGCGCAGGAGCACCACGGCCCAGTCGGGCGCGCGCAGCGCAGGCCGCGCGCGGAACACATCGTAGCCGCCGCGCTCGATGATTTCGAGCACGCGCAGTCCGCCATGCACGACGCTGCACAGCTCGAGGCCGAAGCGCCCCGGCACGCGCAGCGCGAGCGGCGCGCCGCTCAACATGAGCGAGCGCGCGCACGCCACCTCGTGCGCCATCAGCGCGCGCCAGGCGTCGTCCACCTTGCCGGCGGTGATCTGCGCTTCGGTCACGCCAAAGCGCTCGCGGTCGGCGAGCGGCAGGTAAATGCGGCCGCGCGCCCAGTCGGCGCTCACGTCCTGCAAGAACGTGACGAGCTGCAAGGCGGTGCAGATCGCGTCGGAATCGGCGAGATTTTCGGGCGTCGCTTCGTGGATCAGATGCAGCATCAGATGGCCGACCGGATTCGCCGAGCGCCGGCAAAAGTCCAGCAGCTCGAAGCGGTCGGCATAACGTGTGACGTCGATATCCTGGTCGAACGCCGCGACGAGATCGTAAAACGGTGCAAGCGGCAGGCGGCACTCGCGCACCACCTCGGCGAGCTTCGCGAACAGCATGGGATGGACGCGCGCCGGTCGGCCTTCGGCCACCGCGTTCAGGCCCTCGCGAAAATCGGCGAGGCGCGTGTGGCGCTCTTCGGGGCTCCAGTCGCCTTCGTCCGCGATGTCGTCGAGCGTGCGCGCGACGTGGTAGATCACGCCGACAGGCGCACGCAGCGCCTTCGGCAGCAGTACGCGCGCTACCGGAAAATCGTCGTAGTGGTCGGGTTCCATCAAGGCGTCCAGAATGGGGTCGTATCTACGGGCACCATCCAGGCGACCCGCAGGACGCGATATTTTAAGGGTTCCCGGAGCATGTTGCACCGCGCAACGCCGACGCACCGGCTTCGCGTACCGTTCTGTGCGGCAGGCGCGACACGCTTTGCGCAGGCCGTGACGCATGCCGCAAGAGCGCCACGCGGGGGGCTTTTCGGGAAAAAATGGACGCGGCCCGGGCGCCACCGTCGCGCGCACGCAGCACCCGCGAGTGCGCTGCACAGCAAACGAAAGGCGAAGGGGTTAAAATGCGCGTCTAGTTTTTACTCCGTCACCCTTTGGCGGACTTTTTGCATCCTTAATAATTAGACAGCCGCCGGCGATCAGGTCATTTTTACCGATTCGCTCGCCTGACGCGGCAGTCGGAGTTCGCCACCTTATGCGAGTGATCCTTGCCCAACCCCGCGGCTTTTGCGCGGGGGTTGTCCGCGCCATCGAAATCGTCGATCGCGCACTGCAGAAACACGGCGCGCCGGTCTACGTGCGCCATGAAATCGTCCACAACCGTCACGTGGTCGAAAACCTGCGCAACAAGGGCGCGCGTTTCGTGGAAGAGCTCGACGAAGTGCCGGAAGGCGCCGTGGCGATCTTCAGTGCTCACGGCGTGGCCAAGACCGTGGAACGTGCCGCCGAGGAACGCGACCTCGACGTGCTCGACGCCACCTGCCCGCTCGTCACGAAGGTTCATGTGCAGGGCCGCCAGTATGTCGCGGCGGGCCGCACGCTGATCCTGATCGGCCATGCCGGTCACCCTGAAGTGGAAGGTACGATCGGCCAGATTCCCGGCACCGTGCTGCTCGTGCAGAGCGAAGCCGATGTTTCGAAGCTCGATCTGCCGCTCGATGCACCGCTCGCGTACGTGACGCAAACCACCCTTTCGGTGGACGACACGCGCGGCATCATCGACGCGCTGCTCGCGCGGTTCTCCGACATTGTCGGCCCGGACACGCGCGACATCTGCTACGCGACGCAGAACCGCCAGGCTGCGGTGCGCGAACTGTCTGATCAGGTGGACGTGCTGCTCGTCGTGGGCGCAACGAACAGCTCGAACTCGAATCGTCTGCGCGAAATCGGCAGCGAAACGGGTGTGCCGAGCTATCTCGTGGCCGACGGCTCGGAAGTGAAGTCCGAGTGGTTCGCCAATGTGCAAACGGTCGGCATCACGGCCGGCGCATCGGCGCCTGAAGAAATGGTTGAGAACGTAATTGACGCGCTGCGCGCGTTGGGGCCTGTCGAGGTGTCGACGATGGCGGGCCGTGAAGAAAAAGTCGAATTCAAGCTGCCGTCGAAGCTCTTGCAACCGCTCGTCGCGCGCGAAGTTTAAGGAGGACACGCTTTGTCTATTCCGCTGCTACAAAAAGTCCGCGTTGGCTCGTACATCTTTCGCCAGCATTTCAGCGGCAACAAGCGCTATCCGCTCGCGCTCATGCTCGAGCCGCTGTTCCGCTGCAATCTCGCCTGCAATGGCTGCGGCAAGATCGACTATCCGGATCCCATCCTGAACCAGCGCCTGTCGCTGGAGGAATGCCTGGAAGCCGTCGATGAGTGCGGCGCGCCGGTCGTTTCCATCGCAGGCGGCGAGCCGCTGCTGCACAAGGAAATGCCGCAGATCGTGAAGGGCATCATGGCGCGCAAGAAGTTCGTGTATCTCTGCACGAATGCGCTGCTCATGGAAAAGAAGATGGACGACTACCAGCCGAACCCGTACTTCGTCTGGTCGGTGCACCTTGACGGCGACCGCGAAGCGCACGACCACTCGGTCTCGCAGGAAGGCGTCTACGACAAGGCCGTCGCGGCCATCAAGGAAGCGAAGCGCCGTGGCTTCCGCGTGAACATCAACTGCACGCTGTTCAACGACGCCGTGCCCGAGCGCGTGGCGAAGTTCTTCGACACGGTCGGCGAGATCGGCGTGGACGGTATCACGGTTTCGCCGGGCTATGCCTATGAGCGCGCGCCGGATCAGCAGCACTTCCTGAACCGCGAGAAGACCAAGAACCTGTTCCGCGAGATCTTCAAGCGCGGCAACAACGGCAAGAAGTGGTCGTTCAGCCAGTCGAGCCTGTTCCTCGACTTCCTGGCGGGCAACCAGACGTATCAGTGCACGCCGTGGGGCAACCCGGCGCGCACGGTGTTCGGCTGGCAAAAGCCCTGCTATCTGGTCGGCGAAGGTTATGTGAAGACCTTCAAGGAACTGATGGAAACCACCGACTGGGACAAGTACGGCACGGGCAAGTACGAGAAGTGCGCGGACTGCATGGTCCACTGCGGCTTCGAAGCGACCGCCGTGATGGACACGGTGGCGCATCCGCTCAAGGCCGCGCGCGTCGCCCTTACGGGTCCGCGCACGCAAGGCGCGTTCGCGAAGGATATTTCGCTGGATGGTCAGCGTCCGGCTGAGTACGTGTTCTCGCGTCACGTCGAGATCAAGCTCGACGAGATCAAGAACGCGGCCAAGACGAAAAAGCCGGTTACGGTCGCGGCAAGCTAATACGCCTTTTCGCGCCGCAAGGCGCGAAAGCGAAAAGGGCGCAACGGTTATGACCGTTGCGCCCTTTGTCTTTTTGCGGCGCACATCTGCGCGCCGCGCGCCCTTTCAATGCCCTGCCGACTGCCGCGCCATCGCAACGATGTCGCTTTCCTTGATGGTGCGAATCACCTTCTCTTCCGCACGCAGATCGAGCGAGCGACTCAGCACATAGTAGCTCGCGCCCGCCACGATCAGCCCGACGAGCCATGCAAGGTCGATGCCGTCCATCAGGTGAGCGAAGTAACCCACGAAGATCTCCTTGCCCGATTCGTTATCGACGATGGCGAAGAACGGAACCATTGCCGCAAAGCCGATCAGATACGCAGCAATCCCACGCGCCTGCCACGCGCCGTAGATGCCCTGCGGCGTGAAGAAGTGCGAGATCGCGTAACGCCCCTTGCGCACGAAGAAGTAATCGACGAGATTCACGGCGGTCCACGGCACGAGGAAGTACAGCATCAGCACGAGGAACGTGTTGAGCAGCGCGACGCCGTTACCCTTGATCGAAAGCGTGCAGACCAGCAGGATCGCGCTGATCGTCATCACCGCGCCAATGCGGGCGCGGCGCGTGGGCTTGATCTTGCGGAACGAGTCGACGCCCGTGAGCAGCGTGAGCATCGCGCTGTACGTATTGAGCGCAATGATCGGCAAAAAGCCCGCCACGGATACGATGACAAGCAGGCTTCCGCAGCCCGGAAACAGCGACGAGCCCACCTGATTCAGCGCGACGAGCGCATCCGAGGCCTTCAGCTGCTGCGCGAGCCATGCGCCGAGACCAATCATCCAGGCACCCGAGAGCGAGGCGCCGAGGAAAATCGCGGAGATCAGCTTCGCACGGCTCGTGTGCTTCGGCAGATAGCGCGAATAGTCGGAGACATACGGCGCGTACGAGATGTTGTAGCTCGCGCCAATCGCGAACTGCGTGAGGAATGCGACCCAGCTGAAGCCAGGATGCGCGGCAGCGGTCACGGCGGGAACGACAGCGGCGCCCTTGCCCGCGCCGAACGCAAGCGCGATCGTCACTAACGCATAGAGCGGCAGCGTCGCGATCAGCGCCCACTTGAACGCCTTGTGCATGAGGTCGTGGCCGTAGATCGCGAGCACGCCGCCCGCGAGCGACGCCACGATCGCCACCACGGCAGGATTCACACCGAACACGTTCTTCAGGCCGTCCATGATCAGCGAGATGTTCACGACGTTGAAGCCCACGAACACGAAGAGCGTGGCCAGCAGCGCGAGCGCCACGCCGCGATAGCCGAACTGCGCGCGCGACTGGATCATTTGCGGCAGGCCCATCTCCGGGCCTTGCGAGCCGTGGAACGCCATGAAGATGGTGCCGAACATGATGCCGAGTGCGCCGCCAAGCGTGGTCCAGCCGGCCGAAAGGCCCATGCTCGGGCCGACGAAGCCGATCGAGATCGTGAAGAAGTGGAAGTTACCGAGAAACCAGAACGGCCCCTGGCTGCTCAGTTTCGCGTGACGCTCGCGCTCGGGAATGTAGTCGATCGACCGGCTCTCGATTTCGAGCCCGGCCGTCTCGGCCGCGAGGCCGGCGTTTTCGTGAACATTCATGCTGCTTGTCTCCAGATATTCGTAGTGTGTTCAGGCGGCGCAGGGGCGCGAGCGCTCAGTCGCGGCGCTTCACGCCCGGCAGCACGCAAAGCATTTCGAAGGCGAGATTGGCCCCGAGCAGCGCCGTGGTGCCGAACGGGTCGTACGGCGGCGCCACTTCCACGAGATCCGCGCCGACGATATCGAGCCCCCACGAACCGCGGATGATCTCGAGCGCCTGCGGCACGGTCAGCCCGGCGATCTCCGGCGTGCCGGTGCCCGGCGCATAGGCGGGATCGATACCGTCGATGTCGAAGCTCAGGTAGACCGGACCGCCCTGCACGCGCTCGCGCACTTCTTCCATCAGCGGCGCCAGCGAACGGTTCCAGCATTCCTCGGCCTGCACGACCTTGAAGCCTTGCTGGCGGCACCAGTCGAAGTCCTCGGCCTCGTAGCCGGTCCCGCGCAAGCCGATCTGCACGACGCGATCGCAGTCGAGCAGCCCTTCCTCCACGGCGCGACGAAACGGCGTGCCGTGCGCGATCTTTTCGCCGAACATCGTGTCGTTGACGTCGGCGTGCGCGTCCACATGGATGAGGCCCACGCGACCATGCTTGCGATGAATCGCGCGCAGGATCGGCAGCGTGATCGTGTGATCGCCGCCGAGCGAGATCGGGCGGCAATCGTGTTCGAGGATCGCGTCGTAGGCGGCTTCGATGCGTGTGATCGAGTCGGCGAGATTGTAGGGATTCGTCGCGACGTCGCCGATGTCGGCCACGCGCAGCGAATCGAACGGCGCCGCGCGCGTCGCCATGTTGTACGGGCGCAGCAGCACGGACTCCGAGCGAACCTGACGCGGGCCAAAGCGCGCGCCAGTGCGGTTCGAGGTGCCGAGGTCGAACGGCACGCCCACGAAGCAGGCGTCGAGGCCCGATGCGTTCTCGACCTGCGGCAAGCGCATCATCGTCGCGATCCCGCCGCAGCGGGGCATGGCATTGCCGCTGAGCGGCTGGAAGTATTGATCAGACATTATGGCGCTCCACTTTCATTTACCGTGCCGTATCATTCGAAACGGCCATAGCCGCAGTTGTAAGCGTGCGTCCATGAAAGATGAATAACGATCTCGTCGTTGTTCACATAGACTTCAGTCTATGTATCGATGTTTTCCCCTGGAGAATCCATGCTCGGCAGCCTGACCGATCTCGACCTGCGCCTGCTGCGCGTCTTCGTTGCCGTGACGGATGCCGGCGGCGTGAGCATTGCGCAGACCACGCTGAACGTGAGCCAGCCCACCATCAGCGCGCAGCTCTCGACGCTCGAAACGCGGCTCGGCTACCGGCTCTGCGAGCGCGGGCGCAGCGGTTTCAGGCTGACGGAAAAAGGGGCGCGCCTTTACGAACTGGCAACCACGCTGCTCGCCGCCGCCGAAGAGTTCACGCTCAAGGCGCGGCACCTGGACCGCAAGCTCGTGGGGACCTTGAGCATCGGCTTGATCGGCCATACGCCGACCAGTCAGAACGCGCGCATCAGCGAGGCGATCGCTTCGTTCCGGCAACGCGACGAAGCGGTGCGTTTCTCGATTTCGGTGAAGTCGCCGGGTGAGCTGGAGGAACAACTGCTCAACGGCGCGACGCAAATTGCGGTCGGCTATTTCTGGCACCGCGTACCGACGCTCGAATACACGCCGCTTTTTATCGAGCGGCAGATCGCGTATTGCGGACGCGGGCATGCGCTGTTCGAACGCGCGGGGCAGCTCGATCCGCTAGAGGCCGCGGAATTCGAATGGGTATGGCGCACGTATCCCACACCCGAGGCCCAGCACTCGACGACACAAAGCAAGGTCACCGCGCAGGCCGACAACATGGAGGCCGTTGCCCTGCTGATTCTCTCCGGACATCATCTCGGTTACCTGCCCGAGCAGTTCGCGGCGCCGCATCTGCGGCGTGGCCTGCTCGTCGCGCTCAATCCAAAGCAGCTGAGCTACGAGGTCACGTTTCATGTGGTCACGCAAAAGCGCAATCGGCACAGCCCGATTGTGCGGGCGTTTCTGGAGGACCTGAAGCACGCACACTTGCACGAGGCCGAAGACGACGCGCAATGAAACGAGCGCGCCCTTCATGCGCCACTTCGGGCTAGAAAGGCGATACCGTTGTCGCCGCCGCTGTCGCGCTTGCCGCGGCAGGCGTCCATCGATACACCACGACG
This sequence comes from Paraburkholderia sp. J8-2, assembly GCF_905220195.1. Lineage (NCBI taxonomy): Bacteria > Pseudomonadati > Pseudomonadota > Betaproteobacteria > Burkholderiales > Burkholderiaceae > Paraburkholderia > Paraburkholderia sp. J8-2. The sequence goes on along the minus strand of NZ_CAJMZA010000001.1, from coordinate 960,834 downwards.
CTCGCGGCGTTGTAGTTGTCCTTCGTCACGACGTACTCGCCAGTCGAGCGCAGATAGGCACGCAGGCCATACATCGAATCCACATCGTTGCCCACGTACACCGCATTCGGATTGCTATTGATGAGCGTCGTGTCGATCGCGCCGGTGGTGAGGTTGAAGGCATCAATGTTGGGCACGGTGTGCACGTAACCCACGAACAGATAGTTGCCGGCGGCTGCAATCGACTTGGGATTCGCGCTCGTGAGCGTAATCACCGGATTCGGCGCGCTCGTGTTGCCCGCCAGCCAGCCGTGATACACCTCCACTCGCGTGCCGATCGCAGTCCAGTCGGTAATGCCGGCGTCTTCTCCCGTGAGTATCATCGTGTCGCTTTCGGGCAGGTAGACAATGCGCGTGAGCCGCGAGATCGTGGCGGGAATGGGCGTAGTGAGCGCGGCGCCCCAGAGCGGCTTGCCGGTCGAGTCGAAGCCGGTTAGCGGGTAATGGGAAATGACGTTGGTCTTGTCGAGGCCCACCCAGAGGTCGCCTTTGCTGTCGAGGCAAAAGCCGTTTCGCACCGGGGCCGCCGTATTGAACGCCGCCCCCGGCAGCGTGTAATCGGGAATGGCGATATAGCCGCTTGCCGCGTTGAAGTGGAGGAAATAGAACGTATCGGGATTCTGACCGGCGGCCACGAGAATGCGCTGCCCACCCACACTCGCCACTTGCGCGAAATGCTCGCCGCGCGCGGCGTCTGCGAGATTGATGCGCGGGTCGGAGGGATAGGTGAACGGATCGATCGTGTTGGCGACGAAAGTGCCGCCAGCCGTGCCCGAATAGATGTTCACGCCACCGTAGAACGTCGCGCCATCGGTGCCCGGGTCCGGTGCCGCGTTGCCTTCGAAGTTGAGCGACTGGAGCTTCCAGCGCAGCGTGCCGGTGCCATCGTAAGCCTGCAGATCCGTGCCGCCGTTGCGGCCCAGGTCCCACGAGCCGCCCCACGGATTGTTCAGCACGTAAAGCGTGCCCGCGGAATCCTTGCCGAGACCGACCACGCGCGTAAAGCGCTTGTCGCCTACCTGCCCCTTGATGCCCGTGGTCGTGTCGAGGTAGCCGCCCCGAATGCCGAACGTGCCCGTTTGGGAAGGCGCGCCCGTTACGCTGAAGTTCTTGATGTTCATGTCGGGACCCGAGTCGCCGATCATCAACTGTGAGGTCTGCGAATCGAAGTACAGCGACGATGGCCGCGCCGTGGATGCCAACTGGATCGTGTTCAGGAGCTGGCCGCCGGCACTGAATTCGAGCACGGCGCCCGCGCTTTTTTGCGCGACCCACAGATTGCCGCTCGCGTCGAGCGCCAGCGCGCCAGGACCCGCCACGCCGATGTCGCGTTGCCAGACGCCATCCGTGGTGTACACGCGCACGCGGTTGCCGGGAAAATCGCTTGCATAGAGCAGCGAGCCGGAGGTCGCGAGTCCGGTGATGACATCGGCAAGCTTTTCGGTCGTATCGGCGCTCACGGCGATGAGCAGGTCGCGCGCGCCGCTCGCGCGGTTGTATCGCCCGACGTTGCCGCTGCCATACGTGGTGTTGTACTGCATCGCGACGAACAGCGAGGTCGTGTTGCCAGTAATCGCGCCGCCCTGGAAGTCGCCGTGGCCGCCGATCGAGCCGAGGCTCTGGCCGTTCTGGTAGATCGCCACGCCGCCTTCGTTTTCATCCCACATCGACGACGTATAGATCACGCCTTCGGGCGCGACCCACATCGAGCGTGCCACGTTGCCCACGTGCGTCGCGTTGGCGCCGTAGGTGTTCGCAATCCAGTCGGTGGTGTATTGCGCTTCGCAAACGGGCGCAACCGTTGCGGTGAGGGCGGCCGTGAGCCATGCTGCGCCGATTCGATGAAAGATCATGAAAGATTCTTTGATTCGTAGACCTTACGGTGCAGGTGTTGAGGGTGCGATGTCGTCACCACGGGCTTCGTAAAAGTTAACGGCAGCCGCGCGGCGAGAATTGAGCGCTTTTTGATTGCGCCCCGATCCGGGCAGATTACAGGCGTAAAAAAAGGCGCGACGGCCTTCGCCGTCGCGCCTTGCTTTGAACGTATCCGCTCAGTCGCGCGTTAGCAGCACTTCCCGGCGCCCGAGCCATACCGCGCGTTTTGCCGCTCGCGGAAGAACTCTTCGTAGGTCATCACCGGGCGGTCGGGATGCGTCGCGCGCATATGCGCGACGTAGCCCTCATAGTCGGGCAATCCGACCATCAAACGCATGGCCTGGCCGAGATAGCGCCCAGCCGTTTGTACGTTGTCGCGAAGTCCCGAGAACATGGTGTGCTCCGTTCAGTGGCGTAACGCCGATCAGTGCACGCGATTCGCCGCGACCGCAGCGCCGCCAGCCGGCATCGCCTGGTACGGCGTTTCCTGCACGGTCGGGCGGTCCATGCGGCGTGCACGCGCAATCGCGATCAGCCCGTACACGACAATGCTCACCACCACGAAGATGAACAGGCCCGAAAGCGCGGCATCCACATAGTCGTTGAACACCATGCGTTGCATCTGCTCGAGCGACTTCGCGGGCGCGACGATCTTGCCTTCTGCGATCGCCGCCGAAAGCTTCTGCGCGTGCGCAACGAAGCTCACCTTCGGGTTGCTGTCGAAAATCTTTTGCCAGCCAGCCGTGAGCGTGCAGATGAGCAGCCAGAGCGTCGGCACGGCGGTCACCCATGCGAACTTCTCGCGCTTCATCTTGAAGAGCACGACGGTGCCGAGCATCAGCGCGATTCCGGCGAGCATCTGGTTCGAGATGCCAAAGAGCGGCCACAGCGTGTTGATGCCGCCAAGCGGATCGACCACGCCTTGATACAGGAAGTAGCCCCACGCAGCCACGCACAAGCCCGTGGCGATCAGGTTGGCCGGCAGCGACTCCGTGCGCTTGAGCGACGGGTGGAACGTGCCGAGCAGGTCTTGCAGCATGAAGCGGCCCGCGCGCGTGCCCGCGTCGACGGCGGTCAGGATGAAGAGCGCTTCGAACAGGATGGCGAAGTGATACCAGAACGCCATCATCGCTTCGCCGCCGATCACCTGGTGCAGGATCTGCGCCATGCCCACGGCCAGCGTGGGCGCGCCGCCCGCACGCGCGACGATGGTCGTCTCGCCTACGGCCTGCGCGGTGTGCGTGAGCATCTCCGGCGTGAGCATGAAGCCCCACTGGCCGACGGTGTGCGCCACGGCGTCCGGCGTCGTGCCGAGCACGGCGAGCGGAGCGTTCATCGCGAAGTACACGCCCGGTTCGATCACCGAAGCAGCCACGAGCGCCATGATCGCGACGAACGACTCCATCAGCATCGCGCCGTAACCGATGAAGCGCGCGTTGGTTTCGTTATCGAGCAGCTTGGGCGTCGTGCCCGACGAGATCAGCGCATGGAAGCCCGACACCGAGCCGCACGCGATCGTGATGAAGAGGAACGGGAACAGGTTGCCCGACCAGACCGGACCCGTGCCGTCGATGAACTTCGTGAAGGCCGGCATCTTCAGTTCCGGCGCGACGATCAGAATGCCGATCGCGAGCGCGAGGATCGTGCCGATTTTCAGGAACGTCGAGAGATAGTCGCGCGGCGCGAGCAGCAGCCACACTGGCAGCACCGAAGCGACAAAGCCATAGCCGATCAGAATCCACGTGAGCTGCGTGCCCGTGAACGTGAACCAGGCGGCGAGCGTGGGCGAATCGTGCACGTGCTGGCCGAAGGCGATGGACGCCATCAGCAGCACGAAACCAATGATCGAGATCTCGCCGATCTTGCCCGGGCGGATGTAGCGAAGATAGAGGCCCATGAAGATCGCGATGGGAATCGTCGCGGCCACGGTGAACGTGCCCCACGGCGAGTTCGTGAGCGCCTTCACCACGATCAGCGCGAGCACCGCGAGAATGATGATCATGATGAGGAAGGTGCCGAAGAGGGCGATCACGCCAGGCACGGGGCCCAGTTCCATCTTCACGAGGTCGCCGAGCGAGCGGCCATCGCGGCGCGTGGAGAGGAACAGCACCACGAAGTCCTGCACGGCGCCCGCGAACACCACGCCCGCGAGAATCCACAGCATGCCGGGCATGTAGCCCATCTGCGCGGCGAGTACCGGGCCCACGAGCGGACCCGCGCCTGCGATCGCCGCGAAGTGATGACCGAACAGCACGTACTTGTTGGTGGGCACGAAGTCGAGCCCGTCGTTGTGACGCACGGCCGGCGTCATGCGCAGTCCGTCCAGTTGCAGGACGGTGCTTGCGATGAAACGGCTGTAGAAGCGATACGCGATCAGGTAGACGCACACGGCGCAGATCACGATCCACAGTGCGCTGATTCGCTCGCCGTGCGCGAGCGCGATGGTGCCGAACGCGAAGGCGCCAAGCAGCGCGACCAGCGTCCAGACGACAAAACTGGATGTCCGACTCATGCGGTGTCTCCTGTGTCGACCAGTGTTAGCGCCTAAGCGCTGACTCTGGTCTCATGCAAAGCATTTATGGTTTTGGCTTTTTGCCCAGCGTCAGGACCGGGCCCAGGCGCGCCGGTGAGTGCCAGCGCATGCATGACGCATTGCGCCATGCTGTGGGCGCTAGTATTCGCTTTCAGACCGACAGCCACAACCGGACAACTACGTAAGCGCGCTACGTAGAACTACGTAGGCAGAGCAACAATTCGTTGCGCGCTCAACGATCGACGAAAGCACAGCGCAGCCAAACCGGGTATCGACCGGCATCGGATGGATCATGACCGGTTCCCGGGAAACGGCGGAAGAATCGCTATCATCGCCGCTCAACAATCTCCATCATTTGAAGACCCGCGCTTTTAAACACCGCGTGGATTGCCGGCCCCGCCGCGCGCGCCCGGTTATGCTTGCAGACTCAGCCCCCGAACACCGTCATGCCCGCCCCATTTTTCTTCGCCGACCGCCGCCTGAAGACGAAAATCTTCCTGCTTGCGGTCGTGCCGTTCCTCGCTGCCATTGCCGGCATCGGGATCGGCGTGCGCCAGCAGGCCACGCAGCTCGCGCAAACGCAGCACGCGACCATGCAAAGCGCCTATCTGTCGAGCAAGGAGATCGAGTTGCGCCACTACGTGGAGCTGGCCACGAGCGCCATCGCGCCGCTCTACGCGCCCGAGGAGAACGCCAGCACCGCGTTGCCCGCGCCCGCCGACGAAGCCGATCGCCAGCTAGCCGCGCTAGCCGTGCTGCAAAAGATGGACTTCGGCCCCGACGGCTACTTCTTCGTGTACGACATGCACGGCCGCTCGCTCATGCATCCGCGCGAGCCCGCGCTCGTCGGCCAGGATCTCTGGAACCTGCGCGACCCGCAAGGCGCGCTCACGATCCAGCAGCTGATTGCCGCGGCCCAGCGCGGCGGCGGCTACGTGCGCTACATGTGGCACCGGCCGTCCACCGGCAAGCTTGCGCCGAAGCTCGGTTACGTGGTGCCGCTGCCGCGCTGGGGCTGGATGATCGGCACCGGCATCTATCTCGACGACGTCGATTCGACGCTCGCGCACATTGACGAGCGCGCCTCCGCGAATATCAGGCACACCATTCAGTGGCTCGGCGTGATCGCGCTCGCGGGCGTGCTCGTGATCGCGCTCGGCGCGCTTGTGCTCAATGTGAGCGAGCACCGCAGCACCGACGCCAAGCTCAAGCGCCTCGCGCAGCAGGTGGTCGAGTCCCAGGAGCAGGAGCGCGCGCGGCTCTCGCGCGAATTGCACGACGGCATTAGCCAGATGCTCGTTTCGGTGAAGCTGCTGCTCGAGTCGGCGCTCGCGCGCTTCGAGCGCGGCGAAACGCGGGTGCCCGCCGCCGAAGCGTCGCTCGCCACCGGTCTCTCGCGGCTTTCGGACACGCTGCGCGAAGTGCGCAGCATCTCGCACGCACTGCGCCCCTCGATGCTCGACGACCTGGGCCTCGCCGCGGCGCTCGAGCAACTCACGCGCGAAATGGCCGAGCAAACGGGTATCGAGATCGCCTTCACGCAAGCCGCGCCGAAGCCTGCGAGCAAAAAGGCGCAAGCGAGCGCGCTGCCCGACGCCGTCAACACGGTGCTCTTTCGCATTGCGCAGGAAGCGCTCACCAACATCGTGCGGCACGCGCAGGCGGCGCGCGCCGCGCTCACGCTCGAAGTCGCGGCGAACGGCGTGACGCTCGGCATCGCCGACAATGGCCGCGGCTTCGACGTGGCGCACGCACTGGCCGACCCGCGCGCGGGCCTGGGCCTGCGCAACATGCGCGAGCGGCTGGAGTCGCTGGGCGGCCGCCTCGACATCACCTCGCAGCCTGGCCATACGCTCGTCACCGCGTGGGTGCCTGTTGCGCCTAATGCCGCGCCGAAAGCCGCCGCCGTATCCAGAACGCCGACATGACGATGACGAATGCAAACGTGAACGAATCAAAGAGCCCCGACGCGAGGCCCGCGCGCCTCATCCTCGTGGACGACCATCCGCTCGTGCGCGACGGCCTGCGCGCACGGCTCGAAGCCGTGCCGGGTTTCGAGGTGGCAGGCGAGGCCGGCAACGCCGACGAGGCCATCGCGCTCGCCGCGTCGCTCGAACCCGATCTCGTGCTGATGGACGTGGGCATGGCCGGCGTGAACGGCATCGCGCTTGCGGGCCTCTTCCACGAGCGCTTTCCGGCCATCCGCGTGCTCATGCTTTCGATGCACGACAACGTCGAATACGTGACCGAGGCGGTGCGCGCGGGCGCGAGCGGTTACGTGCTAAAGGATTCGCCGGCCACCGAGATCATCCGGGCGATCGAGGCGGTGCTGGCCGGCCGCACGTATTTCAGCGCGGGGTTGAGTGCACGCATGATCCAGGCGTCGGCGCGCAGCACGCCGGTGGAGCGGCTCACGCCGCGCGAGCGGGACATTCTCGACGCACTGGCACAAGGGCTATCGAGCAAGCAGATCGCGCAGCGCGAGGGGCTCTCGGTGCGCACGGTGGAAACCCACCGGCTCAATCTCAAGCGCAAGCTGGAGATCGAAGGCCAGGCCGAGTTGATCAAGTTCGCGGTGGAGCACCGCAGGAAGTGAAAAGGGCGCTTCGGATCAACCGAAGCGCCCTCAGAGGCACAATGCGTGTGCAACCACAGATTGGCGATCAGCTGCGCGCGTTGTGGTCGACGAGGAACTTGATAAGGCCGTCGATGCCGCCCTTGGCGATCTGGTCGGCAAACTGCGTCTGGTAGACCTGGATCAACCACGCGCCCATCATGTTGATGTCGTAAATCTTCCAGCCGCTTGGTGTTTGCGTGAGGCGGTAGTCGATGGCGTCGTCGCCGCCGTTGCTGATCACATGCGACTGCACCACGGTGTCCTTTGCGCCCGCACCCGTGTTCGACGGCGCGAACTTGAAGTTCACCTGCGTATCGCGAAGTTGCGAGAGCGACGAAGCGTACGTTTTCACGAGCAGGAGTTGAAATTGCTCATACAGCTTCTGCTGCTGTTCGGGCGTGGCCGTCGCCCAGGGTTTGCCAACGGCGATACGCGTGGTGCGTTTGAAGTCGGTGGCGGGAACGAAATGGGTCTCGACCACCTGGGTGATCTTGTTCATGTCGCCGCCGCGTGCCTGCGGGTCGGCCTGCATCGCCTTCACGGTGCCTTCCACGGCAGCCTTGACGGTGGCGTCCGGCGAGGTCTGCGCGAACGCGGCGCCCGAAACGCCCGTGAAACAGGCGGCGACGATAAATGCGGTCAGGTAACGTTTCATACGCTCTTCTGGAACAGTGAAATTCAGGCGCCGGTACAGTGCGATTCAGTGCGGTTCGGTGCGTGCGCTTTGCGCGCATTCACGCAACTGTCGCGCGGCCGGCTGAGCCAGTATAACGGCTTTGGCGCACACGCTGCCGGGGCGCCGCCTCACGCTCGGCGTGCATGAGCCGCGCCAGGACGGGCGGGGCCGGTATACTTGTGCGTTTCGCGTCAAAGAACCCCATTGACAGGGCCCCCTCGCCTGTATGCTGAAGCCATTCATCATTAGCCTCGTCGCCTGGTCGGTGCGCCGCGCGGCGTGGGTGATCGCACTTGCGATCGTGCTCGCCGTGCTGAGCGGCGTGTACGTCGCAAGGCATTTCAAGATCAACACCGACGTCAGCGGTCTCGTCGAGAACACGGCCGAATGGGCCGCGTTGAGCGAAGCCAAGGACAAGGCGTTCCCGCAGCGTGCAAGCTCGCTGCTCGTGGTTGTCGAGGCCGACGCGCCCGAGCTCGCCGACGCCGCCGCCGACAAGCTCGCGCAGGCGCTCAAAGCCGACTCGCGCGAATTCAGCGCCGTCTCGCAGCCCGCGGGCGGCCCGTTCTTCCAGCACAACGGCCTGCTTTTTCCGTCCACCGCCACCGTGCTCTCGACCACGGGCCAGCTCGTGCAGGCGCGCCCGCTCGTGAACCAGCTCGCGAAGGACCCGAGCCTCGCGGGTCTGGCCGGCACGCTCACGACCACGCTGCAGTTGCCGCTCACGATCGGCCAGATCAAGTTGCCGCAAATGGCAAGCCTGCTGGGCAGCGCCGCCAATGTCGTCGACGACGTCCTGGCCGGCAAGCCCGCTGCGTTCTCGTGGCGCGCGCTCGTCGACAAGGACTCGGCCACGAAGCCCGCGTTCGCATTCATCACCGTGCAGCCGGTGCTCAATTTCGCCGCACTCAAGGCGGGCGCGAACGCAGCGCAGGCGATCCGCGAGACCGCCGCCTCGCTTCATCTCGACACCGAATTCGGCGCGCGCGTGCGCCTCACGGGCGAACAGCCGCTCGCCGACGACGAATTCGCCTCGGTGCAGGACGGCGCCGCGCTCAACGGCGTGATCACGATCATCGTCGTGCTCGCCATCCTGTGGCTCGCACTGCGCTCGGGCAAGCTGATCGGCGCCACGCTCATCACGCTCGTGATCGGCCTCGTCATCACGGCCGCGCTCGGCCTCATGATGATCGGCTCGTTCAACATGCTCTCGGTCGCGTTCATGGTGCTGTTCGTGGGGCTAGGCGTCGATTTCGGCGTGCAGTTCGGCGTGAAGTATCGCGAGGAGCGCTTTCAGGACGAGCGGCTCGACGCCGCGCTCCTCAAGACCGCGCGCACCATCGGCGTGCCGCTCACGCTCGCGGCGATCGCCGTGGCCGAAAGTTTCTTTTCCTTCCTCCCAACCGCGTACAAGGGCCTCTCGGAACTCGGACAGATCGCGGGCGTGGGCATGTTCGTGGCGTACATCTGCAACATGACGGTGCTGCCTGCGCTCATCCGCGTGTTCAATCCGAAGGGCGAGCGCGCCTCGCCTGGCTTCGCGTTCCTCGCACCGGTCGACAAATGGCTCGCCGAGCATCGCAAGCCGGTGCTGCTCACCACGCTCGTCGTCATCGTGGGCGCGACGCCCTTGCTGCTGCATCTGCGCTTCGACTTCAATCCGCTGCATTTGAAGGATCCGCATACCGAGTCGATGGCGACGCTGCTCGCGCTGAAGGACTCGCCCGTCATCTCGATCAACGACGTGAGCGTGCTCGCGCCGTCGCTCGAAGAAGCCGACAAGATCGCCGCGCGGCTCTCGAAGCTGCCGGAAGTGGCGCGTGCGACGACGCTCAGCACGCTCATTCCCGACGATCAGCAGCAAAAGCTCATGCTGATCTCGAGCGCCGCGCAGCAGCTTCTGCCTGCGCTCACGCAGCAGCCGTCCACGCCCGTGACCGACGAGGTGCGTGTGCAGACGCTCAAGCGCGCGGCCAACCAGCTCTCGCTCGCCGCGAGCGACCATCCCGGGCCGGGCGCGGCCGAGGCGAAGCATCTGTCCGACTCGCTCAACAAGCTCGCGAGCGCGAGCCCGGCCACGCGAGACCGCGCGGAAACCGCTTTCAGCCTCACGCTCAAGCTTGCGTTTGCGCAGCTCGCGCGCCTCTTGCAACCCTCGGAAATCACGCGTGAAAACCTGCCGCCCGAGATGGTGCGCGACTGGGTGGCGCCGACTGGCCAGGCAATCGTGGACGTGGCGCCGCGCGTGCCGCCCGGTGTCGATTCCAACGACGACGCGATGCTCGCGCGCTTTGCACACGCTGTGAAGGCGGCGGAACCGAACGCGATCGGTGGCCCGATCTCGATCCTGCACTCGGCGAACGTGATCATCCTCGCGTTCTTCCAGGCGGCGGGGTGGTCGGTCCTGCTGATCACGGCGCTCCTCTGGATCACGCTGCGCAATTTCGGCGACGTGCTGCGCACGCTCATTCCTCTGCTGGTATCGGCGCTCGTTACGCTCGAACTGTGCGTCGTGTTTGGAATTCAGCTAAATTTCGCGAACATCATCGCGCTTCCCCTGATGCTCGGCGTCGGCGTCGCGTTCAAAATCTATTTCGTGATGGCCTGGCGCGCGGGGCAAACCGGCCTCCTGCATTCGAGCCTCACGCACGCGGTGCTCTTTTCCGCCGCGACCACGGCCACGGCGTTCGGGAGCCTGTGGCTATCGCATCATCCGGGCACCTCGAGCATGGGCAAGCTGCTCGCGCTGTCCTTGTTCTGTACGCTGATCGGCGCCGTGGTGTTCCAGCCGGTGCTGATGGGCAAACCGCGCGCAAAACGCGCGAGAGCTGAAATTCAGGGGATCGATCAATGAAGAAGAAACAAGCCGCGCTCACCATGGCGGCGGCGGGCCTGGCGCTCCTCGTGACGTCGGGTTGCGCCACGGGCCCCGACCGCAAGCCGGGCGATCCGTTCGAGCCCGCGAATCGCGCGATTTTCACGTTCAACGACAAACTCGACACCTACATTGCGCAGCCGGTCGCCAAGGGCTACCAGAAGGTGACGCCGCAGCCGCTGCGCCAGGCGATCACGAACTTCTTCTCGAACATCGGAGACGTCGACAACTTCGCAAACAACGTGCTGCAGCTGAAGATCACCGACGCCGTCGAGGATCTCATGCGTATCGCGATGAACACGACCTTCGGTCTGGGCGGCCTGATCGACTTCGCGACGGCAGCGGGGCTGCCCAAGCATCATCAGGACTTCGGCCTCACGATGGGCCACTACGGGATGCCGGCCGGCCCGTATCTCGTGCTGCCGCTGTTCGGGCCGAGCTCGGTGCGCGACGGTATCGGCATGGCCGTGGACGTGAAGTTCAACGTCATCAACTACTTCGAGCCGGCGGTGCGCAATCCGATGTATCTCGCGCAGTTCATCAGCGCGCGGGCGGACCTGCTCGGCGCAACCGACCTGCTCAAGCAGGCGGCGCTCGACCCGTATTCGTTCGTGCGCGACGCGTACCGCCAGCAGCGCGAATCGCTGATTCGCGGCGGACGTGCCGGCAACAATGCGCCGCTGCCCAATTACGGCGAGCCGGGCGACGAAGGTGGCGAGGGCAAGCCGAACGAGAACGGCGCGCCCAATTATGAGGATCCGGGCGAGTCGGGCGGTGCGGGTGGTGCTGCCACTGGCGCGACTGGCGCTTCAAATAATGGTCTGCCGAATTACGACGATCCGGGCGAGGGGAGCACGGCTGCAACAGCGGCTGTCGCCGGTGCGGGTGCTGCTGCGGCGGCGGGTACGGCCGCTTCCGCACCGGCTACGGCATCGGCGCCGGTTGCGGCTTCGGCTGCCGCGCCGGCTTCGGGTGTGACGGCGGTGCCTGCGACACCGGCGTCGGCGCCCTGAACCCGGTATAGCGACGGCCTGCTTCTGGCGGGCAGCATGCAAACGCAAAAAAACCCGGCAACCTTTTCAGATTGCCGGGTTTTTCATTCATCCGTGCATACCGCTCAGTGCACCGAAGCGTCTTCGCTCTCGGCCAGGCGCTCGGCCTCGTTTGCCGCCGCCAACGCCGTGGCGTCCGCCGACGTCTGCACGGTCTCGCGATAGCGCTCGTACGCTTCGTCGGCGTAGCGGATGCGTACGCGGCCGTGCGGGGCGGGCACGCCGTCCGCGCCGAGGTTCACGAACACCATCTTTTCGATCGTCAAAATGCTCTTGCGCGTGATCTTGTTGCGCACTTCGGCGCGCAGCGTGATCGACGTGCGGCCGAACTCCGTGGCCGTTATGCCAAGCTCGATGATGTCGCCCTGACGCGCCGAACTCACGAAGTTGATCTCAGACATGAACTTGGTCACCACGCGCTGGTTGTCGAGCTGGCAGATCGCGTAGATCGCCGCTTCTTCGTCGATCCAGCGCAGCAGACTGCCGCCGAACAACGCCGTTCGGATTCAGGTCTTCAGGCTTGACCCACTTGCGAGTATGAAAATTCATGGCTGGTAACTCCCCGAAATGTGATTCGCCCCCAATTCGTGGAAACGAATCTAGGGTTAACACTGAGATGTTACCAGAGATAGGGGTTTACCCTAGGTATTTCAATAACCCGCCAAGGTCATTCTGGGAAAAAAGCGCCGCTGGCCGTCAGCACCTGCCGCGCGGCGCTGAGCGACTGGCGTGCCGCTTTCGCATCGGCCGCCACGCGCAGCAGGCCGCCTAGTTGCGACGGGTCGCGCGCCAGCTCGCGCAGAACAGGGAGCACTGCGGTCGTGCCGTCGTCGCGCAAGCCTGCCATTGCTGCCTTTGGCAAGCTGCGCCAGGCCGGATCGACAATCGCGCGGCACACCGCGAACGGCACGCCATGCGCGGCTGCCGCTGCCGCTGCCAGATGCGACTCCATGTCGACGGCGAGCGCCCCGCAAGCACCGAACAGCGCCGCCTTGTCCGCCGCGCCGGTAAGCGGCGCGGCAACGGCTGCCTCCACGCCGCGCCGGGTTTTCGCCGCGAGCGGCGAGGCCATCAACGCGTCGGCCATGCGCGCACTCCAGGCGGGATCGGTCGCGACGCGCCCGAACGGGCCGTCGATCGCTTGCGCGATCACCAGGGTGCCCGGCTCGAGATCGGGCGCAAGACCGCCCGCCGTGCCGAAGCTGACGATGCCGGCCGCACCGTCCTTGAGCGCCGCGGCGAGCGCGCTCTGCAGCAGATCCGCGCGCGCGGCGTAGACGGCGCGCACGCCGTCCTGGCCTTTACCCGCGGCAATGCCCGCCTCGAAGGCCATGCCCGCCACCGCGATCACAGGCAAGGCGCGCGCCTTGATACCAGCCGCCGCGCTCACAGACCGACCGTGACGCGCGTCACGCCCGCGCGCTTGAGGTTGCGGTAGCGCGCGAGCGCCCACAGCGGAAAGAACTTGCGATAGCCGTGGTAGCGCAGATAGAACACGCGCGGAAAGCCCGTGGCCGTGAAGCGCGTTTCGTCCCAGAGGCCGTGGACCTGCTGCGTATTCTGCAGATAGTCGATACCGCGCGCGACCGCCGGATGATCGACTGCACCCGCGGCCATCAGGCCGAGCAGCGCCCACGCCGTTTGCGAAGCGGTGCTCGTCGCGCGCTCGTAGCCGCGGTATTCGAGCTTGTAGCTCGTGCCGTCTTCGCCCCAGCCGCCGTCGTCGTTCTGGATCTGCACGAGCCACTGCACCGCGCGCTTCATGCGCGGGTCGTCGTGCGCGAGGCCGGCCGCGTTGAGCGCACACAGCGCCGTCCACGTGCCGTAGATGTAGTTCATGCCCCAGCGGCCGTACCAGCTGCCGTCGGCCTCCTGCTCGTCGAGCAGGTAGTTGTATGCACGCAGCGCATGCTCGCTCGCGGCCGGCAGTTCGCCGAGCTGCGCGAGCATCGAGAGGCAGCGGCCCGAGACGTCGGCGGTCGGCGGATCGAGCAATGCGCCGTGGTCCGAGAACGGGATGTTGTTCAGGTAGTACTGGGTGTTTTCCGGCTCGAATGCGCCCCAGCCGCCGTTGCTGCTCTGCATGCCGACCACCCATTCGCGCGCACGGGCGATGGGGGCGTCGTAGGCCTTCGTGTTGTCGAGCTTGTCCACGCGGTCCATCGCGGCCACGACCACGGCCGTGTCGTCGACGTCGGGGTAGTGCGGGTTGGCATACTGGAACGCCCAGCCGCCCGGACGCACCGCCTCACGGCGCGAGATCCAGTCGCCGCGCACGTCGAGAATCTGCAGCGGACGCAGCCATTCGAGGCCGCGGCGCACGGCTTCCTCGGCGCGCGCCTCGCCAGTCTCCAGCAACGCGTGCGCCGCGAGCGACGTGTCCCACACCGGCGAAAGGCAGGGCTGGACGTACGCTTCCTCGGTGTGAACCGTCACGAGCTTTTCGAGCGACTGGCGCGCGATGGCGCGATGCGGATGATCGGCGGGATAGCCCAGCACGTCGTACATCATCACGGCGTTGGCCATGGCCGGGAAGATCGCGCCCAGACCGTCCTCGCCGTTCAGCCGTTCGTCCACGAACGCCACCGCGGCGTCGATCGCGCGTTGGCGCAGGTAATTCGGAAAGAGCGGATCGGTCACGCGCAGCACGCCGTCCACGGCGCGGAAGAAGCCGAACCAGCCCTTGCTCTGATGCGGGGAGCGGGCGTTCAGGCCTACGCTCACCGGCGCGCCGCGGAACAACTCGTCGATGCGCACGCCGCGCGGGTTGCGCGCGACCGGGCGCTTCGCGCCCAGCACGAGCAGCGGCACGATCACCGTGCGCGCCCAGTACGACACCTTCGAAAGATGGAACGGGAACCACTGCGGCAGCAACGTGATCTCGACGGGCATCATCGGGACTGCGTACCATGTCACCACGCCAAAGAGCGCGAGCAGGATGCGAGTGAACACGTTGACCTGCTCCGCGCCGCCCGCCGCGAGAATCGCCTCGCGTGCGCGCACCATGTGCTCGGCGTCTTCCGCGTCGCCGATCATCTTGAGTGCGAAGTAAGCCTTCACGCTCGCGCTCACGTCCATGGCGCCGTCGGTGAAGAGCGGCCAGCCGCCTTCCGGCAACTGGATGCGGCGCAGGTAGCGCGCGATCTTCTGTTCGAGCTCGAGGTTCGCTTCTTCGCCGAGGTAATGCACGAGCAGCACGTATTCGGCCGGAATCGTCGCGTCCGCTTCGAGTTCGTAGACCCAATGGCCATCGGCACGCTGGTCGGCGAGGATCGCGTCGGTCGCGCGCGCGACGGCGGCGTCGAGCGATGCGAGCGGGACCAGCGGTGCGGCGACCGGAGCGGCCGTCTCACCGGCAAACGCGGGAGCGGGCATCGCCACGGCCGGCGCGTCGGCAACGTCAGCGCCCGTGAGGGGGCTGGCGAGGTCTTCGGTCGGCATGGCTTGGGATAAATCGTTCATCTACGTTCCAAATTTTCGGTCAGGAGCAGCTCGGCGGCCTTGCGGCCCGAGCGGATCGCTCCTTCGATCGTCGCGGGCAGACCGGTAGCCGTCCAGTCGCCTGCAAGCATCAGATTGTTCCAGCGCGTGCGCGTCGCGGGGCGGCGCCACTCTTCGTCGGGCACCGCGGCGAAAGTCGCGCGCGCATCGGCGCACACGCGCCAGGCGGGCAGCGGCTCGAGCGGCAGCGAAGCCGCCTCGGCCACGTCGGCCCACACGCGGCGCGCGATGACCTCGGGATCGAGGTCGAGCACGCCGTGCGCGTCGTGGATCGTCGCCGAGAGTCGCCCTTCGGCCGTGCACAGCCAGTGGGCCGTGCCGTTGACGAGCGCCATCGGCGTGACGAGGCCCGGCGGCGCCGGCACGGCGTAGTGCACTGTGACGATCGCATTGTGGCGCTGCGGCGTCTGCAGCGCCGGCACGAGCGCGGCGGCGGCCGCGCCGGGCACGGCCAGCACCACGGCTTCGTCGTGAGCGAGCGTTATACGCCCGTCTGGAAAATCGAGTGCGGCGACACGGCCCGCCGCGTCGTCGTACACGATCTCCCTGAGCGGAGAGTCAAGGCGAATCGCCGCGCCGCCGTGCTGAAGCATGCGCAAGGCCGGATCGACGAACGCGCTCGAAAGTCCGCCGCGCGCCGCCAGCGGCCGGAACGACTCGCCGCCCGCTGCGAGCGACTCGCGCAGCATGGCGCCCGCCAGTTCCGCGCTGCCCACGCGCGGCTCGACATTGAGCGCCGTGAGAAAAAACGGGTGCAGCAGCCGGTCCCACAGCACGCCTTCGCAGCGCATGGTCTGCGCCATCGTGCGGCCTGGCTTGGCGAACAGGAGCGGCAGCAGCCCCAGATAGTCAGCGGCGCGCGTACCCGGCACGCGCGAGCGCGCGTCGCCAATCCAGAACGGCATGCGCGAGCGCGAGAAGCGCACCGTCCAGCGCGAGCGCGCCGCGATATCCATGAACGCGAAGCCGGGCTCGGTGGGGCCGGAAAGCGCGTCGCCGGCGCCGATCGTGCGCACGTATTCGAGTGTGCGCGCATGACCCGCCAGCACCAGATGATTGCCCGTATCGAGCGTCGCCGAAAGCGTGCGGTCGTAGTACGAGCGGCAGCGTCCACCTGCCTGGCCGGCGGCCTCGTAGAGCGCCACCTGCACGCCGCGCCGCTGAAGCCGCACGGCCGTCGCAAGGCCCGCAAGCCCAGCGCCGATGACGTGGACTAGCCGCGGCATCAGAACAGCGCGTAACGCGCCACGATCCACATCAGCCGTGCGCGCGGCTTGCTGACTTTCGTGCGCGGCAAGTCAAAGCCGCGATCCACGGTGCGCTCGAGCAGCACGCGGTAGACGCCCGACATGATGCGCGGCGCTTTCACCTGCGCACGGGGCGCGGCGTCCATGATCGCGTCGGCTTGCGCGAAGTGCGCGCGGGCGCGTTGCACGAGCGTCTCGCACACGCGCGGCAGCGACGGGTCGGCGGCAATCGTGTGCGGATTGCCCGCCGCAATGCCTTCGCGCGCGAGCAGCTCGCGCGGCAGGTAGCAGCGGTTGATGTCCGCGTCTTCGTCGATGTCGCGCAGGATGTTGGTGAGCTGCAGCGCGCGCCCCAGATGGTGCGACAGCAAGCGGCCCGGCTCCTCCTGCATCCCGAAAATTCTCACCGACAGGCGGCCCGCGGCGCTCGCCACGCGGTCGCAGTACAGGTCGAGCGTGTCCTCGTCGGGCGCGCAGATGTCCTCGGCGGCGTCCATGGCCATGCCGTCGATCATCGCGTGGAAGTCTTCGCGCTGAAGCCCGAACGTATGGATGTGACGTGTGAGCGCCGCGAGCGAGGCGCGCGGCGTGCCGGCATAGCACGCATCGATGTCGGCGCGCCATTGATCGAGCCCCGCCGCACGCTCGGCGCGCGGCAGGTCGCTGTCCGCGATGTCGTCGACAGCGCGGCAAAAGGCGTAGACCTGATACATGGCGTCGCGCTGCGCAGGAGGCAGGATCCGCATCGCCAGATAAAACGAGCTGCCCGACGAAGCGGCGGCGGCGTCGGTTTGTTGTGTATCGTCCACGACGAGATTGGAAACAGCCAAGACGATCTCCGCTGGGGGCGCCCTCAACGGGCGTTCGACTCTATTCGGGCCCGCATTGCCGCGGGTCGCCCGCGCGCGCGGACACGCGCGAGGCACCCGACCCTAAAATTGCCCGCCAGGGGGCGCGCAAGGCCGGAAACGGGCAAAAGTATATCAACCTTTGAGGGGCGCCGCAGTTGAGTCGGGGCGCATAGCATGCGAGTGCGTACCCCGAAGCACGGGGCGATGAGACGGATCGAGGCCGCAGCCGCCTGCGGCCCGGGCAAGTCTCAGGCCAGCGCGACCGAGCGGTTGCGCCCCTGGCGTTTCGCGGTGTAGAGGGCGGCGTCCGCCTCGTTGATCATGCCTTCGTAGTCGGGCGCCCCCGTGCGCGCGGTGGCGGCGCCCACGCTGGCCGTCACGGGCACGATCACGCCTTGCACCTCGATCGGCTCGTCGCCGATCGTGCGGCGAATCTTCTCCGCCACATAGAGCGCGTCGTCCAGCGGCGTGCACGGCAACAGCAACGCGAATTCCTCGCCGCCGAAGCGCCCGAACACATCCTGCTTGCGCACGACGCCCGACACGCGCTGCGCCATCGAGCGCAGCACCGTGTCGCCGGCCACGTGGCCGAATTCGTCGTTGATGCGCTTGAAGTGGTCGAGGTCGAACAGCAGCATCGAAAGCTCGCCGCCATAGCGTTGCCAGCGCAGGAATTCGTCGGCGAGGCGTGTTTCGAAATAGCGGCGGTTCGCAATGCCGGTCAGGCCGTCGCGATCGGCGTATTCGCGCAGCTTGGCCACGGCCTCCTCGCGCTCGCGCTGCATGACGCTCACGTGCGTGACATCCGAGAGGGTCACGCACACGGCGATCACGTCACGCCCGCGCATGAGCGGCATGAAGGTGCAGTCCTGCTGCATGTAGTCCACACCGCCCGTGATCGGCCGGTCGTGGTCGAACTGGAACAGATACGGGCGCTGCTCCCACGAGCTGAACGCGAAGCTGCCCAGCTGGAACACGCTCTCGACCTTGCGCGTGAGCCACGCGCGCGGCAGATCGGGGAAGCGTTCGAAGATGGAGCGGCCGATCACGTCCTCGGCCGTGACACCGCTGTGGTCCTGCATGAAGCGGTTCCAGCTCAGCACGTTCATGTCGCGATCGACCACGAAAATGCCGAAACCCACCCGTTCGACAACGAGGTCCGATAGCGATGGCAATCCGGATGGCTCGTTCATAGGCTATGCAACAACGCGTCGATGGCCCGGCTCACGACATGGATCGACTCCTCGGCCATCAGCATGACGAGGTGGGCGCGAAAGCGCTGGTCTTCCAGCGCGAAATTGACTTCGACGAGCAGCGCGACGTCCCAGGCGAGCAGGCCGGGCTGGAACACCTCGTCGAGCATGATCGCCTCGCCGAGAAGACCCGGCTGCGAAAACACCGGCATGCGCCCGAGCTGGTCGAGCATCGACGAGACACACGCGCCCGTGAGCGCGTTGGCGACGTCGAACATCAGTTCTTCTTCGGTGAGCGCGTCGTCGCCGATCGTGGCGTAGGGGCCGCCTACAAGGCTCCCCAGCTCGGCGATCTCGCCGCTGCGGCAGATCACCAGCGCCTCGCCCTTGATCTCCGAGCGAAAGCCCTGGCGCACGGCCGCGACCGGACCGTCGATGCCGGTCATCTCGCGCAGCGCCGCCGCGGCCTCGGATACGGCGACCACGCGCACGCGCGGCACCGAAAGTTCGATGAAGGCGTTGAGCAGCCCCGACAGTCGCGTCGCTGCCTGCCCCATGCCGAGATTGGCGATCTCCTGGAGCGCGTCGCGCTGGAGTTCCGTGAACACTCGATCAGGCATACAACCCGTACTCCTTCAGGATGGGCAGCAGCGCCTCCTGGGTTACCGGCTTTGCGACGAACGCCGCCGCGCCGAGCGCCTGCACGCGCTCACGG
Organism: Paraburkholderia sp. J8-2; assembly: GCF_905220195.1. NCBI lineage: Bacteria > Pseudomonadati > Pseudomonadota > Betaproteobacteria > Burkholderiales > Burkholderiaceae > Paraburkholderia > Paraburkholderia sp. J8-2. The sequence continues at coordinate 941,660 of NZ_CAJMZA010000001.1, read as the reverse complement.
GCACGAGGCTGGACGTCCGCTGAAACGACGATCACGAACGTGTTGAGGTCTTCGTGCTGCAACGCTTCGAGGACCTGGAAGCCCGTCATGTCGGGCATCGTGAGGTCGAGGAACATGACAGCCGCACGGCCGGCGCGGTAATGCGCAAGCGCTTCGTGCCCGTTCGCCGCGTACGAAATCGAAACGTCCCAGTCCTCGGGCAGCGCCTTCGTGAGCACCTTGCGGGCTAACAGCGAGTCATCGGCGATCACGATGGGCAAGGACATGGATATGCTGAATGAGTGTGCGTTGGACGGAGTGCGTTTCGACGGATTAACGGCGGCACGGGCAATTACTTTAGGGAAAACTTCAAAGAAAATTGCGAACCCGCCGAATAATGCATAACGCATGAACGGATCCGCGCGCTGGCACGTCGGCGCAAGGCGCATGGCCGCGCCATCGCTCCGCCGCCGCCCAATGGATACCGGCAACCCGTGCGCCGGTCATGAAGGCCCTCGTCTGCATGCCTGCAGCCACCCCGTAGCATGGCCATGCGCCTGGTCGGCTGGCATGGCTCACATGCGAATGCGTTATTTATCTCGTGTCCGCGATTCTCGAATCAAATTGAATCAAATGCAACTCGCCGTTAATCAATCAACGAACAAAATCGACTCATTTCGACTAATTTATGGAAATAAATGATCAATCCCTTAAATGAAGGACGTCGATTATCCCTTTGTGGTACGTTTGCGCTTCGCCGATTTTCGCGAATTCGGCATGAAGCGAGAGGAAACCCCCTGGGCAGCGCGCTTGCCAGCCGATTCTTGCAGCACGCCGGGGATCCGCTGGCCGTCGGGGCGTCATCGCGGTCGTTTATCATGTCGCATGCCCAGCCGTCTTTTCCCTGTTTTTCCGTACGATGATTGCTGACCGGCCCGAGCGGCCAGACGAACGCCCCTCCCTGCCGCCCCCCGCCGACGACACGCCGTTTCCGGCCGCGCCGGGTCACGACTTCACGGTGCGCCGGCGCACGCTGCTCGCGCTGCTCGTCGCGGCGATCGTGCTGCCGTGCCTCTACGTGGCCGCCATGGCGTACAACGACCTGCGCGCGCGCGAAGCCGACGCCACCGACACCACGCTGCGCACCGTGCGCGTGGCCGAAGAGCATGCACTCAAGGTGTTCGACATGAACGAGGCGCTCGACGCGCGCGTGGTCGACCTCGTGCGCGGCCTGAACGACGACGGCATCCGCGCCAGCGAGGCGCAGATCCACGAAAAACTCGACGCGATCGGCGGCGGATACCCGCAAGTGGCCGCCGTGTCGATTTTCGGGGGCGACGGCGATCTGCTCGCGAGCAGCCGCTACTCGCCGCCACCGCCGGTGTCGATTGCCGCGCGCGACGACTTCACCGGCATCCGCGACGGCCGCGTGATCGACCACGTCTCGCGCGTGATGCAGGGCCAGGTGAGCGGCGAGACCGTGTTCAACATGGGCGTGGCGCGCCTGAACGACGCCGGCGAGTTCGCGGGTCTCGTCTCGGTCGCCTTGCGCCCCGGCTATTTCAGCTCGTTCTACCGCGACCTGCTCGGTCCCGGTTCGCCAATGTCGCTCGGCCTCGTGCGCAGCGACGGCACGATCCTCGCCTTCGATCCGCCGCCGCGCGCCGACGCGTCGGTCATCACGCCGCGCTCGCCGCTCGGCGCCGCGCTCATGCGTGGCACGGAGTCCGGCGTCGTGCGCATGCATTCCACGCTGCTCGACAGCAACGTGATCCTCGCGTTCCGGCGCGTGGGCGCGTACCCGGTCTACGTGACCTGCGCGTATCGCACGCCGGCGATCTGGGCGGCCTGGTACCGGCACCTGAGCGTGCTCATCATCTCGATGTTCACGCCGTCGATCGCGCTGTGGTGCGTGATCTGGCTTTCGCTGCGGCGCCTCGCCGCCGAAGAGGAGGCGTGGGAGCGCTGGCAGGCCGAAGCCTCGATGCGCCGCTCGATCGAATCCGCCTACCGGCAATCGCGCAAGATGGAAGCGCTCGGCAACCTCGTGGGCAGCGTCGCGCACGATTTCAACAACCTGCTGATGATCGTGTCGGCCAACGTGCAGATCGCGCGGCGGCGCGGCGCGGCGGGCTTCGAGCGCGAACTCTCGGCAGTCGAGCGCGCGCTCAAGAGCGGCCAGTCGCTCACGCGCCAGCTGCTCGGCGTGGCGCGCAAGCAGCCGCTGCGCAACGAGACGATCCATGTGGGGCGCTGGCTGCCGGCGGCGCGCGAGCTGTTGCGCGCGTCGCTGGGCGCGAAGGTGTCGCTCGTCGTCGAAGTCGATGACGATGTGTGGCCCGTGCTCGTCGATGTGGCCGAATTCGAGCTTGCACTGATCAATCTGGCCGTGAATGCGCGCGACGCGATGCCCAACGGCGGCCGCTTCACCGTGCGTGCGCGCAACATCAGCTTCCGGCCGGACGAAGGTTTCCCGCTCGACGGCGACTTCGTGCACATCATGCTCGAAGACACCGGCACAGGCATGCCGCCGGACGTGCTCGCGCGCGCGTTCGAGCCGCTCTACACGACCAAATCGAAGGGCACGGGCACCGGGCTCGGACTCCCGCAAGTGTTCGCGTTCTGCGAGCGCACCGGCGGCCTCGCCGCGATCGACAGCGCAATCGGCGCGGGCACGACCGTGCATCTGTATCTGCCGCGCTCGCTCGCCGAGCCGCCCGCGCAGCGTCCGGGCGAGCCGCGCGAGGAGAGCGCCCAGGTCCAGCATGGGCTGAACGTGCTGCTCGTGGAGGACAACGACGAAGTCGCGGCCGGCACCGAGGCACTCCTGCAGATGATGGGCCACCGCGTGACTTGCGCAAGCGACGCCGCGAGCGCGCTGCAGCGCGTCGAAGCGCCGCTTGCCGAGGGTGAGCACGCGCCGCGCTTCGACCTCGTGCTTTCCGACATCCACATGCCGGGGACGATGAACGGCATCGATCTGGCCGAGGCGCTGCAGGGGCTCGAGCCGGAGCTACCCGTGATCCTCGTGACGGGTTACGCGGAGGAACTCGAGCGCACGCGCAATGCCGATGTGCGTGTACTGTCGAAGCCGTTCGACATCGCGTTGCTGGAGAAAATGCTCGAGGCGATTCGCGAGGACCGCCAGGCGCGTGCGAAGCGCGAGCACGACACGACACTCCAGAGCCCGCGGGCATGACCGGACACGCGTGACCCGCCTCGCGGCACGAGGCTTGCGGCAGGCAGCGCGACCCGCAGAATCAGGCGGTTAGATGTCACGCCCAGCATGCGCTGACCGATGCACCATCCATGCACAATCGGCGCATGATGTGAGCGGGCGTCGCCATCTGGCGAAGGAGGCTGCCATGAAACAAACCGTGACCGGCGTTTTCCCAACCTACGACGAAGCACGTCACGCGCAGGACGCGCTGCTGCAACGCGGCTTCGCGGCGGGCGACATCGACCTGCCGGCGCGCACTGAGGGCGTGCTGGCTGGCATCGAGCGGCTCGTGGGAGGTTTTTTCTCGACGACGGGCGACGTGCGCCGAACCACCGAGGCCCAGACCGGCATGACGCCGCCGCCGGGCGAGCCGGTGCGCATCGGCGTGCATGTGAGCGACGAGGCGCACGCCAATCTCGCGTACGAAACACTGCGCGAGGAGCACGCGACGGACGTCGCGCTACGCGGCACACCGTGGGCGTGGCCGGCGACGGACAGTCCCGTCGCGCGCGAGCACTCGGCGCTCGATGAACTGGGGCTCTCCGAGTTCGCCGACGCCCTGCGACGCCGTGCGGCGCAAACGGAAGCAGCGCGCAAACACCCCGCTGAAGAGCCTACGTTCGCCTCCACCGCCGAACCGATGCGGCCGACGAGCGAGGCCGAGGCGACCGTGCTCACTTCTGCGAGTGCGCCCGGCGCCGGAGCGGTGATGGGCGCGCATCATGTGGATGTTCCAGCCGCGCCCGAAGCGACGCGACCCGCCGCTGGCGCCGCGCCGCAGATTCCGGACGAATTCCTCGAGTACGAGGAAGACACGCCCGAGCACGACAAGGACATGCCGGGGCAGCGTCGCACGTTACATTGAGGCCGCCCACGCAATACGGCGTGTGAGGTACGTTTGGTGTGATCAGGCGTCAGCGGCCAAGCTGGCGCTTGACCCAGGCCACGTACGTGTCAACGAAGCCCTGCAGGAACTTGCGCGTGTCCTCGCTGACGATCTCGCCCTTCTCGTTGATGCGGCTCGCGTCGTGCTTGATGAACATCTCGGGCTGACCGAGCACGGCGACGTCGAGATAGGCGAGGACGTTGCGCAGATGTTGTTGCGCGAGCGCCGTGCCGGTCGCTCCCAGCGACGTGCCGAGCACCGCGCCCGGCTTGCCGCGCCACGAATTCGTGCCCCACGGCCGCGAACCCCAGTCGAGCGCGTTTTTCAGCCCACCCGGAATCGAGCGGTTGTATTCGGGCGTAACAAAGAGCAGCCCGTCGGCGGCTTCGATCTGTTGCTTGAAACGGCGCGCCACCTCGGGATAGTCTGCGTCGTATTCCTGGCTGTAGAGCGGCAGCACGCCGATGTCGAGATACTCGAAAGTGAAATCCGCGGGGGCCAGCGACGTCACCGCGTGCGCGAGTTGCCGGTTGAATGATTCCTTGCGCAGACTGCCGACCACAACTGCGATCTTGTAAGCCATTTCGGTTTCCTCGGAGGTGCGCGCGAAGCGCAGTGAAAGGAAACATCATCATAGACGCGCGCGAGTTCTCGCGATGCGCGCGCGCCTGGCCACGCGCCGTGCACCGCTGTGGATAACCAGGGGTGGCGCGATTTTATCCACAGTTTTTGTCGATAAGCTTGTGGACAACTTGCGCGAAGGGCCGGTAGATACGGGCCTCGCGTGGGATTCGTCTGCAGGTTAGCAAATGTGCAATTCCGGTGCGTGCATGGCGTTGATTGCGTCTCGCCCTTGCACGCTGGCTCCTACGCTCGCGTTTTCGCCCGCTTGTCGTGCGTGAGCGAACCGGCGATTTCAACCGAGCAACGCTGCGACGTTTTCAGTTGGGCGGCCGATCACGGCGCGTCCGTCGCGTACGACGATGGGTCGTTGAAGCAGAATCGGATGCCGCACAATTGCTTCGTATAACTGATCATCTGTCACACCAGGCGCATCCAGACCAAGCTCTGAGTACTCGGTTTCGCCAGTGCGGATCATGTCGAGCAGCGGGCCGCCCAGCATCGCGTGCAGCGCCTTCAGTTGGTCGACGGTGAGCGGCTGCTTCAGGTATTCAATCACCTCGACAGGCTCATTCGCCTTCGAGGTGGACACCAGTTCGCAAGCCGCGCGGGATTTGGAGCAGCGAGGGTTATGGTAGATCGTGATCATGGGGTCTGCTGTACGAGAGGGGAGTGGTGGGTGAGCCTCGGTGAGGCCGTGGATTCGCTGTGATTTTACCGAGGGTGGGCGGGTAGACGTATGAAGCCTCAGTCGACGAAGGCCTGACGCCTTTAACACGTATTGCAGCCATGTGGCTGCACTTGGGATTCGCGGTGAGATCTTCCGGTCGCGCGCTTGTGAGGGGCGAGATGCGATAGGGGGATAGGGACTGACTTTATGCGCATAAAGAGCGGTGACCTGCGTGCGGTCGTCTTTGAGTGCACGAGTATTTCTCCCAGGTCCGCCATGCATCTAGCGTGTGATCGATGGGGCTTCATAACCCAAAGCGACCGCGATGCGGCATCCACTGACCTTCGCACGAGCTTTATGCGCATAAACCTTGTCCGAATGGCTAATTCAGTTGCGAATTACACCAAAAATCATTGAACTGAAAAACATTCCAGGTAAAATCCCATGCTAATAGCAAAAAGGAGAATACCAATTGGCAGCAGAGATAATCGCAGTCACGCAACAAAAGGGCGGGGTCGGTAAGAGCACGATCGCGATGCATCTCGGCGCGGCCTTCCACGAGAAGGGGAAGCGGGTGCTGGTTGTGGATGCCGATGGTCAAAACACGTTGGTCCATTGGGCCAGTGCGTCAGCCGATGGCGACACGGGTATCCCGTTCCCGGTCGTCAATCTCTCCGAAGCCGGTGGCCAGATTCACCGGGAGATCAAGAAGTTCGTCAACGACTACGACGTGATCGTGGTGGACTGCCCGCCGTCGATTACTGAGAAGGTCTCCGGCGTGGTGCTGTTAGCCGCTACTGTTGCCGTCATTCCGACTTCGTCCTCTCCGGCCGATTACTGGTCGAGCGTTGGCCTCGTGAAGCTCATCCAGCAGGCCCAGGTCATGAACGAAGATCTGCGCGCCGTATTTCTGCTGAACAAGACCGAAGAAAAGCGCATGCTGACTCGCGAGTTGAAGCGCGCCCTTGAAGAACTTGGTTTCCCACTGCTCAGAACGCAGATTCCCACACGTGAGGCATACAAGCAGGCAATGGCACTCGGCCAGACAGTTCTGCAAATGAACGACCGCGGCGCTCGCCTCGCCGCAGTGGAAGTGCGCGCATGCGCCGACGAGATTGCGGCCATGCTCCCCTGACTTTATGCGCATAAAGGACCTTGAATGAAACCCTCCCAATTCGCCAAAGGCTTTCAGGCCCGGCCTGATACGACGAGCAGCGAAAAGCGCACGGCACTCGACCGCCTCAACGCCATCGACGGACTCGTCCAGGACAAGCCAAAGACGCGAGAGGTGGCTGGGCGCTCGAGTCAGCCCGCCCTTGCGACTGGCCTTGAATCTGCGGTCGAGCCCGTTCTCGACGAAGCACCGGGCCTCGAAAACGAGTCGGCCGAGTACCACGCCTGGCGTATCGCACACGGCTACCGTCCCGGGCAGATCATCGAGTTGCCGCTCAAGGACATCAAGCCGAGCCCCTTCAATCCGCGTCACTTCTATTTGAAGGCTTCGATCGCAGAACTGGCCGTCAATCTCGCGAAGCAAGGGCAGCAGCAGGCAATCCATGTGATTCCTGACTACGCAGCGCCGGGCAGCTACTACGTGAGCGATGGCGGCCGTCGCGTGCGTGCGCTGAAAGAAGCAAACAAGGAAGTCGTCAAGGCAATCGTCATCGATCTGCCGATCGGCATTCAGAGCTACAAGCTCGGTTACGACCTGAACGTTCAGCGCGATTCGCAAACCGTGTTCGATAACGCGGTGGTGTGGAAGCGATTCATCGATGAAAAGCACTTTCAGAGTCAGCGCGAGCTTGCCGATCACCTCGGCCTCGACGAATCGACGGTTGCGGTTGCGCTGTCGATCGGCAAGTTGCCGGAGCTGGTCATGCAGGAAATGGTGGCGCGCCCGGACCGGTTTGGCTCGAACATGGCCTATCAGGTTGGCCGTTATCACGGCGCGCGCGGCACGGACGCCACGCTGCGTCTCATCAACCGCATCGTTGCCGACGACCTCAGCACGCGCCAGGTGGCGGATATCGTGAAAGGCCGGGCGAGCGCCCAGGAAAGCCCGAAGCCGGCTGGGCGGCAACGCTACGCGCAACGGCTGGAGATCAAACTGGACGGCGTGGCTGTCGGTGACCTGAAGTCATACGGGGACGACCGCCTCGAGTTGCGCCTGAAGGGACTCGCAAAAGATCGACGCGACGCGATTCTTCAGCAGATCGAGCAGATCCTGAAGACGAAATAAGTTTGGAAAATTTGTCGACGACTGCCACGCATCGGGCAGACCGTCGACAATGAGACGGGGGGCGTTCTACGTCGCTCGAATCGGCCAAAGCCCCACCCCCACCGCCCCGCCTTGCGCGGGCCGGCCTTGCATGACGGTCAGGCCGCGCGCGTCTGGCTCAGCGTGAACGCGAGCAGGTCGCCGTCGGTCGGTTCGCCCCAGGTCTTGCGCGCGAGCCAGTCGAAAAACGCCGTATCGGCCAGTTTCGATTCCAGTCCGCGACGACGCCAGTCATCGCGCAAATGCGAACCCAGCCCTGGCAGTTCATCCGTCTCGAACGACTGACGCGCAAGCTCGCGCTCCATGTCGCCCTGCTCCTCGTAGAGCGAGCGGGCTTCCTTGCGCCGATAGGCGGCATATTCATCGAGCAGTCGCGCCTTCGGATCATCGGCGGCAACAGCTGCCGACGCGCCGCGGCCAACGGCCGGTGTGGCGCCTGCCGCAGTCTCGACCGGCGGCGCATAGCCCTTCTTCAGCGCGTCCTTGAACAGCGCCGCAGCGCTGCGCACCGGCGGCAGGCTCGTGCTGCGCATACGCTGTTCGGTCAATTGCAACGCGGCGCGAATGCGGTTTTCCTCGCTGTCGGCGTAAAGCGACTGCGCTTCCTTGAGCGGAATCCCGATCTTCACCATGCGATCGACAAGCGTGCTGTCGAACACATTCGGATGCTCGTCGAGCGCGAGCATCGGCTGCTTGCGCTCGGTTACGCGAAACTGGATTTCGGCAACACGGCGCCCTTCGCGATGCTCGATCAACTCGACGAAGATGTTCGTCACCGCGTTGACTTCGGCGATGGCAGGCCGCAGATAATCGCGTTTGAAATACTTGTACTCGCGTTTGGCTTCGTCGCCCGCTTCGGTATCCGGGGTACCGGAAAGGATCGGGCGCCACCACTCCCAGGTCTCGCGCATCGTCAGATGGCTGGGGTTGGTCAAATAGCGCACGCAGATCTCATAGAGCGCAAGCCCCGCGCTGCTGCGCAACTGGCTCTGGAACTGCAGGCTAAGGCGGGCGTACTGGACCGGATCCAGCAGCTTCTTCTTGATCTTCGGCGCGAACGAAAACTCCACCCAGACACGGCGGGTTTGCGGGTCCTCGAGAATTTCCGCATCCGCAATCAGCGTGGAAATCCCCCACTTGCGACCGGGCTTCTGGCTCGACGTGCCCTGGCTCCATTCGACCTGCACCGACACCATACGGCGCAGGTGCTCCTTCACGAGCGCTGTATCGTTCGAATCGAACGCCGAGTTGGCGACGATGTCGGAAAGCAGCGCACGGTAGGTATCGCCGGACTCGTCGGCCTGCTGGGCGACGGCCAGCAGGACGTTGAACAGCTTGCGAGTCAGCAGGGTGATCTTGCCACTCTTCGGCTGGATCGCGATCGCCTCGACGGCCTTGCGCAATTCCGCCGAGCTGGGGCTTACCACATCGGTCTTTTTCACGCGCTTCGTGGCCATGCGTCGGGTCGAGGAGAGAATTTCGCGAAAGGATACCGTCTGTGGTGATAGGCGTCTATAGGGCCTCTCTCACCATTGCCGGTGATGCGCATATCGCGCGCGCCGCTCACCGCGACGCCTTCCCGTATTGCCTCACCTTTGGCCAGACGCCCATCCAGCGGGGCGCTTTGCGTCATGCGTGGTCCGGCCCGATCCTGTATTTCCGATGGCCTCCCAAGGGTCGCCATCTGTTCCCGTATTCGCTCACCTTAAATATTTTCGTGCAGCCAGTGATAAAAGTGCGTCGCAGGCAGCGAAATCCGGGCTTCGGAGCGGTCGCTGGCCAAAAAATCCGCTGCAAAGCGATCGCACCGCAGCAAAACACGCGCGTCGCACGTGCAAGGCCGGCAGAAAGTCCAGATTGCGAAGCCAAAAACTACGCGCCACGGCAATCGAAGGTCAAAATTGTCGAGGTTCGCCGTTGCGTGCCCCGATGTCTCCCGGAAACACTCACCTTTTGCCGTGTTGACTGAACACATCGACCCGCTCCCAAAGGCCGTCGTTGCTGCAGTCAGCCCGCAACAGCTCCCGAAAGTCCTCACCTTTCGCATTCCGGCACGGTTGCGCTGCACCGTCACGGCGCCTCCCGGAAACTCTCACCTCATAGGGCATCAGAAAGAAAAAATCAATGAATTCCGGGACTTATCCACATGCGCGGCGGACCCGGGAAGGCGATATCGACTCCCGTATTACCTCACCTCAGGCGAACACAGTACGTTCGGACAGATGCGCGCTTGCCGAAAGTGTGCTCCTGAATAATCTCACCCATGCAGGATTCCAATGGAGAGAAGCACCACCCGCACCCGCGTATTTTCGGCATCTGCAACGCAGTGAACACCAACTTTCTCCCGAATTTGCTCACCTTGGCCGTGAAATCCGCAAAAAAAGGCCCCCGAAAAGCCTCACCTTATCGATCTTGACCGGACGGCCGCCGCTGGTTTCGCGGCACTGCGGAAATCTCCCGAAAATTCTCACCTTTCGACGAGAAAAATCCCCGGCAACGCGTGACAGGCAGCCGGGAAATCCGCCCGGCTCGCGTACACGCCCCCGTAAAGGCTCACCTTTGGACCCTCGAAGCCCCCATTTCGCCCGATTTCGGGCTCCGGCTCCCGAAAAACTTCACCTTCGATCCGCATTTTTTCCCGATACTTCTCACCCCAAGCGTTGCAGCCCCTCGATTTAGCCGAAAAATGGCGCAAATCTGTGCTCCCGAACCCGCTCACCGTTGCATTTCCCGTAACATCGCCGTCGAGCCCAGCTACGCGCGACCTGTCCGCCCATGGCCTCCCGCATTGCCTCACCCTTGCCGGGAAGTCAAGAATCCCCCCGCTCCCGAACCCGCTCACGTCCTTTCCTGCAGTGGCTCACCGGTATTCCCGAAGCCCGTCACCGAACTTTCCCGCAGGCACTCACCCAAGGTCCCGTAAAGCTTCACCTCATCGCCCGGAAAGCCCCGCCAGGTAAGGATTTGCCGTGGCGTTAACGTTTTTAACCGGTTCAAGGGTGTTTACTTTTATATCTCTCAAGCAAGAATCCCCCCGCGAGCGATTGGAGATATCCACATCCCAATCCAACCGCCTTGACGACGTCCACAAGTCCGCTCGCGTGAAACATTGGATAGCCGTAAAATAAGGCCAAAAAACCGCGCATTTACAAGGGCTTATGAAACAAACTTCGATTTGTTTCACGGAAAGACCCTGTCGATCTCGTCTTGCATCGTCAGAAAACGCCTGCGCAATGACCTTTGGCCACCTCCAGCAGTATCGACACTCAAAAACGTAGCAAATAGAACGTAATTTGTTATTATTCGTCCACTCCTCTGCCGAGAAGACGAATATGCGAGACCAAGACCGCCAGGCAATCCGCGAAGAAATCGAGAATTTGCGCCACAACGGCGCGCGCAGGCAGGAGCTTTCCTTACATGCCTGCAAACGCTTGTTCTTCGATTTCGAAATCAAGCCGTCGATGGCTGCCGTTCGGGAACTGACCCAGACAGGCAGTGCAAGCGACATCCCCAAGGACATCGATCTTTTCTGGCAGCGCATTCGCGCGACGTCAAAAGTGCGTGTGGGCGCCGGAGCGATTCCGCCCGCACTCGAGGAACGCGCAGGCGAACTGCTCGGTGCGCTTTTCGAGGAAGCACTGGCGCTCGCAGGCGATGCCCTGCAGGCAGAACGCACGGAATTCGAGGCCGGTCGCCTCGATGCCGAGCAGGCGACCCGGGAGGCCGAAGCCCGTCGCTCGGCCGCCGATGAAATGCTGCAACGCAGCGAATCTCGCGTGGAAGCAGCCTATGAGCGGGTGCGTGAACTCGAAAGTCAGCTTGCCGCTGCATCCGCGCATGGCGCCGCGGCGCATGGCAACCGCGAAGTCCTGATACAGCGTCTGGAGACGGAAAACGACGCGCTGCGCAAGCGCGTCGAGGTGGAACAGACGACCAACGCGGGTTTGCGCGATCGCATTGACGGTTTGCACGAAGAGATGCGCAAGAGCACCGAGCACTACGCGCAGCAGATCAAGGATGCGCTTGCCGAGGCCGAACGGCGCGTCAAGCCCATGCTGGTCGAACTGGATTCGTTGCGCTCGATGTCGTCGACCTGGCAGGCGGCGCAGCGAGATGCCAGCAAGAAGGAGTTCGATTTCATCCAGCAACTGGCGACGGCGAAGGCCCGCGCCGACCGGCTGGACGCCGTGCTGCGCGAACGGTCTGACGAAGTGGACGTGCTCACCCGGCAAGTCACGGTATTGCGCGGCCAGCAAGGACTCGACGCGTCGATCGCGGCCGTGCTCTGTTCACTCGCCGCCTCGGGCCGGTTGGGCGAAACCGATCTGGCGAGCCTCGGCACCTCGGTCGATGGTCACGTGGCGTTGCCGGCGCGTTGCCCGAACTGTCACGAAGGAGAGCCGGAGTTGTCCGAAGTGGACGATGGTTTCGAATTCACTTGCCCCGAGTGCGAGCACACCTCGGGAACGGGGGCGTCGAAGCTTGCGGCGTACGCGCGCTTCATGGTCGGCAAGCATTCGCACGAACAGACTTCCTGAGCGCTGACTGGACGATGCGCCAAGCCAGCCCGGCCTGGAGACGTGAGCTTTTACGGGAGACGCGTACGCGTTCGGCAACTACTGAACCACGCGCCGACGCGACGTTTCACGTCTTATCGCTTTCTGCCGAAGCGTGTTGCGCTGCCTCGCGTTCCGCCCACGTTTTCCATGCGCGATGCAACCGCCCCGCGGAGATCGGCTGCAGGAAACCGAGCCACTGCCCTACCTGATCCGTATCCACGCCGCGCTCGAACAGGTCCGCCGCGAACGTGTTGCGCAAGGTTTGGGGACTCGCGCGCTCGGCGCGCGTTTCGGCCACGCCGGCGGCTTCCATCAATGCGTCGATGGCGCGAAGCACGGTGGCCTTGTGCATGGGACGTCCGGACGGCGAGCCCGGAAACACCAGTTGTCCTGGCAGTCCGGCCAGTCTGCGTGCTTCGAGCCAGGCGCCGAGCACATCGACGGCAAATGGCGTCAGTCGCGTGACGCGCGTAAATGCCGGGTTGGCGGCTTCGATCGTGACCCATTCCGAGCCGATCGCCACGCAGTCGAGCGTGAGTGAAATGGCGTCACCCGTTTTCAATCCACCGCCCAGGAAGATGGCAACGAGCGCCCGGTCGCGGCGTTCGCGCCATCGTTTTGCCGCAGAAGGCTCGACGAGCGGCGAGAACAATTGGCCGATAATCGCGGCGCGCTCGACGGCACCAAGAAAACCCGTCGGCTCGTTCTCGCGTGCGTTGCGCCACGCGGCTTCGCCGTCCTGGGCGATGAAGCGCGCCGGGTTCGTGGAGGCGAGTTCGATTTCGCGCACGTGATCGAGTACGCGCTCGATGAGCCGCAGGTAGCGAAGACGCTGCGGCTTTTTCACATCGAGGCTTGCAACGAATTCGGCGATCGTGCCGGTATCCACGGTCATGACGGTCTTGCGCTTGAGCGCGAGCCATTCCAGAAAGCGTCCCCACTGCACGCGATAGACCTCGGCGGAGGAGCGGCGCAAGTCTTGCGAGGCGAGCCACGCGTCGAATGCGGCGACGGGGTCGCGCTGCCAGTCCTGGCGTTGCTGGTCGAAGAGGTCGCGTGAGGAAGTGGAGGACGCCATCTCTATCATTCCGTTAGTTGCGTTACGAGCCCATTATAGCGATCGAATGACCATCGCACTGAATTCGTTCCGCGCGATGCGTCCGCGGCCAGCAATCAACCACCCCAAGGCCTGGCACGCCGCCCAGCGTCGTTGTGCTTCGCGTGTCGGCGCGATTCTTCCGCGCGTTGCGCGGCGCGCTCATAGGCCGAGACCGCGAATGCGAATACCGCTGGCAATGCGTTGGATTGCCCGAAGTCGACAGTTTCGTCGGTTTCCGGCCAGGCAAGGTCGCCGGGCCGTTGAAAGAGGCCGAGCATGAGGGCGTCGTGGCGGCTGGCGAAGCCGAGATCCGCAAGCGCTTCTGCCTCGATGGCATGCAGCAGCCGCCAGGTGAGCGGCACCTGCCGCGTGATATAGCGCTGCGAGATGTTGCGCACGATCAGTTCGAGGTCGCGCGCGGCGGCCTGAAAGCGCAAGGCCGCCAGATCGTGCTCGCGCGGCAGTTCGGTTGGGAGGGACATCGACGGCTCCGGTCGGGCTTTTACTGTATAAATATACAGTAGTCGGACCGATCGCGCAGCCTCGTCCGTTCGGCTAAAGCTAGCGGTGAGGCGCTCGGTCAGCCGTGAATCACCACCAGCAGCGCGCGCGCTTCGCCCTTGCCCGCGTTGCGGATGGCGTGCGGCTGATCGGCGATATAGCGCGCCGTGTCTGCGGCCTTCAGGCGCGCTTTGGTGCCAGCCGCTTCGACCTCGATGCTCCCCTGCAGCACCGTCAGATGTTCGCGCGTGCCCGGTTCGTGCGCGGCCGAAACCAGCGCTCCGCCCGGCTTGAGCGTCAGCTCATACCACTCGAAGTTGCCGGCCAGCTCGATCGGTCCCCACACACGCAACTGGTAACCGGCGTCGTGGCCGTGCAGCGTCGGGATGTCGTGCGGCCCGGCCACGGCGATCGCCTCGGGCGCCTTCGGGGCGGCGAACAGCGAATCGAGCTTGACGCCCAGCGCATTCGTGAGCCGCCAGGCCACCGCAATGGTCGGGTTCGCCTTGTCGCGCTCAATTTCCGATAGCATGGATTTTGAGACGCCCGCCGCGCGCGAGAGGTCGTCGAGTGTCATCTTGCGCTCGGAGCGCAGCCGCTGGATTTGCTCGCCCACGCGCGGCGGCGCGGCGGCGGATACGGCCGACGCAGGCAGGGTGCCAGTTGCAGCCGACGCGCTCGCGTCAGGAAGAGCGTTCGCCGGTGCGGCGCGCGATTTACGGGTGCTTGCCATTCACGGCCTCATCGATTAGAGTGCGTTCGACATATCGAACATGAGTTCGAAATAACGGAATTTTTCGCTAACAGCTGACGGCGACTATAGCAAACCGCAGGCAAAACCGCGGTAGTCCGCAGCTATGTGAGGAGCACGATTCATGCGTACACCGTATCTCGACCACTTGCGCGCGACGCTCGACCAGATCCGCGCGGATGGCTTTTACAAGAACGAGCGCGTGATCGCCACGCCGCAGTCGGCCGACATCCGGCTCGCAGACGGTAGCGATGTGCTCAACTTCTGCGCAAACAACTACCTCGGCCTCGCCAACGATGCACGCCTCATCGCCGCCGCCAAAGACGGCCTCGAGCGCGATGGTTTCGGCATGGCGTCGGTGCGTTTCATCTGCGGCACGCAAACCGTGCACAAGCAGCTCGAAAGCGCACTCGCGACATTCCTGAAAACCGAGGACTGCATTCTCTATTCCAGCTGTTTCGACGCGAACGGCGGCCTCTTCGAAACGCTGCTCGGCGAAGACGACGCCATCATTAGCGACGAACTCAATCACGCGAGCATCATCGACGGCGTGCGTCTTTCGAAAGCGCGCCGCTATCGCTACAAGAACAACGATCTTTCGGACCTCGAAGCAAAGCTGAAGGAAGCCGACGCAGCGGGCGCTCGCTACAAGCTCATCGCCACCGATGGCGTGTTCTCGATGGACGGCATCATTGCCGACCTCAAGGGCATTTGCGATCTCGCGGACCGCTATGACGCACTCGTGATGGTCGATGACTCGCACGCGGTGGGCTTCATCGGCGAGCATGGGCGCGGTACGCCCGAACACTGCGGCGTCCTTGAGCGCGTGGACATCATCACCGGCACGCTGGGCAAAGCACTGGGCGGCGCATCGGGCGGCTATATCGCGGCGAAGCAGGAAGTGATCGACCTGCTGCGCCAGCGCTCGCGTCCCTATCTTTTCTCGAACACGCTTACGCCGAGCATTGCGGCCGCTTCGCTTGCCGTGCTCGAGCTGATTGCGAGCGACGAAGGTGCGCAACTGCGCCGCCGCGTACGCGAGAATGGCGCGCAGTTTCGCCGCGACATGAGTGCGCTCGGCTTCACGCTCGTGCCCGGCGAGCACCCGATCATTCCCGTGATGCTTGGCGACGCACAGGTCGCCACGAAAATGGCGGACGCGCTCCTGCACGAGGGCGTCTACGTCATCGGCTTTTCGTATCCCGTCGTGCCGAAGGGCCGCGCGCGCATTCGCACGCAGATGAGCGCCGCGCATACGCCCGAGCAGATCGGGCGCGCCGTCGAGGCATTTTCGCGCGTCGGCCGGCAGCTCGGTGTGATTTAACAAGGATTGCGAATCAAATGAAAGCACTTGCCAAACTCGAACGCGCGCCTGGCCTCACGCTCACGCGCGTGAAGAAGCCCGAAGTCGGGCACAACGACGTGATGATCAAGATCCGCAAGACGGCGATTTGCGGCACGGACATCCACATCTGGAAATGGGACGACTGGGCGCAGAAAACCATTCCGGTGCCGATGCACGTAGGCCACGAATATGTGGGCGAGATCGTCGAGATGGGCCAGGAGGTGCGCGGCTTCCAGATCGGCGACCGCGTGTCGGGCGAAGGGCACATCACCTGCGGCTTTTGCCGCAATTGCCGCGCGGGGCGGCGCCACCTGTGCCGCAACACCACGGGCGTGGGCGTGAACCGCGAAGGCGCGTTTGCCGAATACCTGGTGATTCCAGCCTTCAACGCGTTCAAGATTCCGCCCGAGATCTCCGACGAGCTCGCGGCGATCTTCGATCCGTTCGGCAATGCCACGCACACGGCGCTGTCGTTCAACCTCGTGGGCGAAGACGTGCTGATTACGGGCGCGGGGCCAATCGGCATCATGGCTGTGGCGATCGCGAAGCACGTGGGTGCGCGCAACGTCGTCATCACCGATGTCAACGACTACCGGCTCGAACTCGCGCGCAAGATGGGCGCGACGCGCGCCGTGAACGTTGCGCGCGAGTCGCTGCGCGATGTGATGAACGAACTGCACATGACCGAAGGCTTCGACGTGGGCCTCGAAATGTCGGGTGTGCCGAGCGCGTTCACGGCGCTGCTCGAGTCGATGAACCACGGCGGCAAGGTCGCGCTGCTCGGCATTCCGCCCGCGCAAACCGCCATCGACTGGAACCAGGTGATCTTCAAGGGGCTGGAAATCAAGGGCATTTACGGCCGCGAGATGTTCGAGACCTGGTACAAGATGGTCGCCATGCTGCAAAGCGGGCTCGATCTTTCGCCCATCATCACGCACCGCTTCAGCGTGGACGACTATGAGAAGGGTTTCGCGGCCATGCTCTCGGGCGAAAGCGGCAAGGTGATTCTCGACTGGACCGCGGCCTGAACGCGCGGCGGTTTTACTGCGCCTGTTCCGGCACCGGCTGCGCGAATTCGGCCTCGATGCGTACGCCGATCTCGTCGCCCACGGCGGGATACCAGCTCGTCAACCCGAACGCCGAGCGGTTGAAATGACCGGTAGCGGCAAAGCCTAGCGTGGGCTGCTTGGTGAGCGGATTGGGCGCGTAGCCGTTCAAGGTGACGTTGAGCGTGACCGGCTGGGTCACGCCGCGTATCGTGAGATTGCCCGTGAGCGTGCCGCGCGCCTCGCCCGTGCGCGTGAAGTGCGTGCTCGTGAAACGAATCTCCGGATAGCGTTGCACGTCGAGCATCTGTGGGCCTTTCACCATGGCGTCGAGCGCGCTGACGTTGGTGTTCAGGCTCGTGGCGTCGATCACCGCGTCGAGCGTGGCGGTTTCGAGGCCGCCTGCCGTCCAGTCGAGCGTTGCCTGCGCGCGGTCGAAGCGCATGACGAAGCGCGAGTAATGGAGATGATCGACGTCGAATACGACGCTCCAGTGATGCGCGTCCATCGCGTAGCGCCCCGCCGGCACGTCGGCTTCCGTGCGGCTCACGCTGTGCGTGACCACGCGCAGCGGCGTGCACGCGGCGAGGCTCGCAGCACACAGTGCCATCAAGAAGGCACGGCGCGTGCCGCAAACGAGGCGCGCAAGCGGCACAGGCGTCCGGTCTTTCATTTCTGCTCCCTTTAACTCGTCGATACTCGTCAGTACGTTTGACGGCGCGCGTTTCTTCCACGCGCCTCGCGAAGCATACCGTGACGGGGACGGATCGCAACTTCCCGTCCGGGTCACGCGCATATTGCGTGCCGCGCGAAACTCGGGTTTCATACGCGCATTGGAGCCCGAAGCGCGGAGAGCCGATCCATGCCAGCCACGAACCACGCCGTGTGTTTTCACGCCACGCTCGCGCGCGACGTCGACGCGATGACGGCCGCGACCGTGCGCTCGTTCGGGCGTCACACGCACGATCAGTACGGCATTGGCGTAATCGATCGAGGCGGTCATGTCTCGTTGAGCGACGCGGGCGAGGTCGAGGCCGTGCCGGGCGACCTCATCCTCGTCAATCCGGGCGAGGTGCACGACGGCCGCCCGCTCGACGCCGCCGGGCGCACGTGGCGCATGCTGTATTTCGAGCCGCGCTGGGTCGACGCGCTGCAAGCCGACATCACGCAGGGCGACGACGCCGCTTTCGCGCTGCACGCGCCGGTGATCAGGGAGCCGCATTGGCGTGCGCTGTTCGATGCGGCCTTCGCCCACGTCACTGACGAAAACGGCGACCTCTCCCACATGGCTTTCGACGCCGCCACGCTCGAAGTCATGACGCGTCTCGTCGAGGCGCTCGGCCACCGCCGCGCGCTGGCGCAGTGCTCGCCGGCATCGCTTGCGCGCGTGCGCGACATGATCGACACCGATCCGGCCCAGCCGTTCTCGCTCGCGCAACTCGCGCAGGCGGCGGGGCTGAGCCGATTCCAACTCCATCGCGGCTTTCTGCGTGCGTTCGGCGTCGCGCCGCACGGCTATATCCTGCATCGCCGCGTGGCGCTCGCGCGGCGTTTGCTCAAGGCGGGCACGGCGCCCGCGCAGACCGCGCTGGCCGCCGGTTTCTGCGACCAGAGCCACCTGAACCGCGCCTTCGCGCGGCAGTTCGGTGTTTCGCCGGGGCGCTACCGGCTCGCGCGCGCAGCATGAGTCCCATGCGCCTCGAGCGCTGACGCACAACGATCCAAGACGGCGCGCCGTGGTGAGCCTATACAGGCGTATCACCACGAGGAGCGCTCCATGTCGATACGATTGCCGTCGCGCGAAAGCGCGCGGCGCTTAACCTTCTCCCCCCGATCCGTCGCCCATTGGCAATTGACGGCGGCCATGCTTACCGTGGGCAGCACGGTCATTGCCAGCAAGGCCATTGGCGCCGGGCTCGATCCGCTGTCCGGCACCGCGCTGCGCTTCGCCATTGCGTTGCCGGTCTTTCTGCTGCTCATGCGTCTGACCGGCACGAGGTTTCCGCGTCCTGGCCTGCGCGACGCGCTGTTGCTCGTCGCGCAGGCTGCCGTTGGCAGCGTCGGCTATACGGTCTTGCTGATTGCGGGCACACAGCGGACTTCCGCGAGCGCCGCCGGCATTATCCTCGGCACGCTTCCCGCCGTGTGCGCGTTGACGGCGGCGCTGGTGCTGGGCGAGCGGCTGCGCGCGAGCACGCTCGTTTCGGTGACGATCGCGAGTTTCGGCGTGGCGTTGGTCACGCTTGTGCCTGGGGAACACCGCGATGGCATGCGCTCGCTCACGGGCGACGCGATGGTACTTGGTGCGGTCGTGTGCGAAAGCCTGTTCGTCCTGCTAAACAAAAGGCTTTCGCGGCCGTGGCCGCCACTCGCGCAGGCTAGCGCGATGACGGGGATCGGCTTCGTCGTATCGGGCCTGTGCGCGTTACCCGGCTGGCTTGGCGGGGCCCACACCGTGCCGTTGCATGCCGTGCTCGGCGTGGCCTACTACGCGCTCGTGCCGACAGTCGGCGGATTCTGGCTCTGGTACGCAGGCGCGGCGCGAGTGCCAGGCGGCGAGGCTGCGGTCTTCACAGCCGTGGCGCCCGTGTCGAGCGTGGCGCTTGCCACGGTGCTGCTCGGCGAGCCGCTGACTCCCACGCGCGTGCTGGGCCTCACGCTGGTCGTGGCCGCCGTGTTCGCGGTTTCGGGGCGCGCACTTTGGAATCGCATCAGCGCGCTGCGCGGCACGCGCAACAGCAAGGTGTCTTGACTTGGGAGAATGATCGTTCTACATTACGGGATCGGAGAACGATCATTCTCCCACTGAAACGAGACTAGCCATGAGCCCGCCCGCTGTCACGAACCCCGAGCCGAACACAGAAGCGAACACGGAAGCGCCGCAGCTCGACGCGCGCGCGCGTCTGCTCGACGCCGCTGAGGCGCTGATCTACGCGGGCGGCATTCACGCAACGGGCGTCGATGCGATCGTTCGCGCGGCGGGGGCGGCGCGCAAGAGCTTCTACACGTATTTCGAATCGAAGGACGCGCTGGTTGCGGCCGCGCTCTCACGGCGCGACGAACGCTGGATGCGCTGGTTCATCGCCGGCACGCTCGCGCGCGGACGCACGCCGCAGGCACGCCTGATCGGCATGTTCGACGTATTGCGCGAGTGGTTCACGTCCGAAGGCTTTCACGGTTGTGCGTTTCTCAACGCGGCTGGCGAAATCGCTTCGCCCGAAGACCCCGCGCGCGTGGTCGCGCGAGAACACAAGGCGCGCCTGCTCGACTTCGTGCGCGAACAAAGCGATGCGTGGGCCGCGAGCGTCGGCGTCGATCGCCGTGTCGCCGCACGCCTCGCGCGCCAATGGCTGATCCTGATCGATGGCGCGATCGGCGTGGCGCTCGTGAGCGGCAACGCCGATGCGGCGCTCGATGCGCGCGCGGCAGGCCGATCGTTGCTCGAAGCCCTCGCGCCAAAAAGCGCTGCCGAATCCCGCAACCGTTCCGAAAGCCGATCTACACCACGCGCACCATCCCGGCGCGCTGCCCAACGCAAGGAGCAAGACCATGAGTGATTCGCCCGAAGTGCGCCCGCCGCTGCCGCCGTTCACGCGCGAGAGCGCCATGCAGAAAGTGCGCGCCGCCGAAGACGGCTGGAATACGCGCGACCCGCAACGCGTTTCGCTTGCGTACACGCCGCAAAGCGTGTGGCGCAATCGCGCCGAGTTTGTGACGGGCCGCGCGGCGATCGTCGAATTTCTCGCGCGCAAATGGGCGCGCGAACTCGACTATCGCCTGATCAAGGAGCTATGGGCGTACACGGAGAATCGCATCGCGGTGCGTTTTGCCTATGAGTGGCATGACGATTCGGGCAGCTGGTTCCGCTCGTACGGCAACGAAAACTGGGAATTCGACGCGAACGGCCTGATGGCGCACCGTCACGCATCGATCAACGACCTGCCGATCCGCGAGGCGGATCGCCTCTATCATTGGCCGCTCGGGCGCCGTCCCGACGACCATCCGGGTCTCTCCGACCTCGGCCTCTGACGCTTCGCTTTCATCGGAACGACTCGCGCCGGTGGCACCATGCCAGCGGCGAACGAGTCGCCCGATCCGAGCCAGGGCTCCATTGCGCACGCATCGGGTTGCGGTACAGTTCGTCATTCACCG
The DNA here is from genome assembly GCF_905220195.1 of Paraburkholderia sp. J8-2. Lineage (NCBI taxonomy): Bacteria > Pseudomonadati > Pseudomonadota > Betaproteobacteria > Burkholderiales > Burkholderiaceae > Paraburkholderia > Paraburkholderia sp. J8-2. The sequence goes on along the minus strand of NZ_CAJMZA010000001.1, from coordinate 920,553 downwards.
CGAACCAGCAATCAGAAAACAGACGACCGCCCTCGCGGATCGGCGCAATAAAGGACGGAGAGCCCATGCGGTTTTGGCAGAAGCAAGCTGGCGCAGCAACAAAAACGATAACGGGCGCGGCGACGAAGGCGACAACGAAAGCGAAGCAAACGAAACGCGGCGCGACTGCAGCTTTGCTGCTCTTGCCGCTACTGCTGTTCGGCACCGCGCAGTCGGCGCATGCGGCAAACTGGTGTAGTTCGGGCCTGTGGGTGGACGCAATGGTCGGCTCGTACCACATTCATCCCGACAAGGACTTCGAACAGTTCAACCCGGGCCTCGGCATTGAATGCTGGCCAGGCGACACGTGGGCGCTCACGGCCGGCGGTTTTCGCAATTCGCTGCGCCGGCCCTCGTACTATGGCGGCGCGGTGTGGGCGCCCGAATTCCTGCATTGGGGCTTCGTGAGGCTCGCGGCGATGGGCGGCATCATCTCCGGCTACAACTACGGCAACTGGGGCCTTGGCCACGACCATACGATCGGGCCCGTGGTCGCGCCGATCGTGATGGTCGCGTACAAGCGCGTGGGCGTGAATTTCATCGTCATTCCGCCGATACCTTCTGACGATCTTCCCTTCACCATCGGGTTTCAGTTGCGCTTCAAGTTCTAGGGCTCGACGTCCTCCCGCAAACTCTCACCTTTGCTGATAACCTGACGCCTTTGTCATATTGGCGTCAGGCGCGCGCCACGGCCTGACCCTAAGATACGAGCCTTCGCTTTACCGGGCGCGAGACGCGACGCGCTACCCACGTCAAAGGAAAAGGATGAAGAAGTTCACTCGCATGCTGATCGCCGCAGGCGCACTGGCCCTGAGCGCTGGCGCCATGGCGGCCGACGCACCTGAACCCACCTGGTTGCCCGCAACGGCCGCCGCGAGTTTGCAGAATGCAAGTGCGATCGTCGAAGGTGCGAATGGGTCGAACGTGAAGTCGACGCTTTATGTCTTCATGGACCCAAACTGTATTTACTGTCACCTGGTGTGGAAAGCGCTGCAACCGTATGAAGCGGCGGGCCTGCAGGTGCATTGGATTCCTATGGGCTTTCTGAAGGCCGATTCGGCGGGCAAAGCGGCCGCGCTGCTGGAAGCGAAAGATGGCGCCGCGCTGCTCAAAGAACTCGAAACGCACTACTCGGAGAAGGACGAATCGGGCGGCATCGCACCGCTCGCACACATTCCCGCGGCCGACAAGAACAAGCTCGACAACAACATCAAGCTCTTTCAGGACCTCGGTTTCGACGGTACGCCTACGCTGATTTATCAGGGATCGGGCGGCCGCTGGGCCAATGTCAGCGGCTTGCCGAAACTGAACGACCTGCCGGGCATGCTGAATCTGCCCGCGCAACCGATTACCGATGCCGAGCTGAAAAAATATCGTTGAGCGCGTGCGGCGGTGAGTCATTCGCCGCATCGTGAGTTCACCGATACAACGATAGGTGAGGAGTTCCAGGAGTTGAACTCGCTGCGCTCCTCCCGAAAAGCCTCACCTTTGCTCTCGCGAGGCGCAAAACCCTGCTAGAGGATGGCGGAACATGCCGCAAGGCCGATGGGCGTAGCGAACGTTCGCGCCACGAGGCGGTGCTCGACGCTCGACGGTGGCGGATCAGTAGCCGGGTAATTGATTCGGATAGCAAACTAATGTGCACGCGCTGTTTGGCGGTAAAAATAGGTGCGAGGAGGCTTGCGCCGCAATGCTGAGCGTTCTGCGCTTACGGGAACAGCGGCGCCGAAGCACAGCACAAACATGCGTTGCAAGGTGAGCAACGTAAGGAAAACTGAAGGTGAGCATATGCGGGAGAGTGGGCTCACTGCAGTGTGCGGCGCGCGATTTTTCGTCGCACCGTTTCGCACGTCGGCGGACCGGCTCAGCCGATGCGGCCCGTGTGAGCTCACGCAAAGGTGAGTGTTTCCGGGAGCATGAACGCAACGCGAGCCGTTGCTGCGCTGCGGCAGCGTCGCCGCGAGCGGGTTGTGATTCGCGGTATAGTCATTTGCGACAAGAGGGTTCGTTATGCGCCCTGCGCTTCACCGCCACCGCGCGTAAGCGGTCTGCAACGGAGTTTTCCATGGGTATCCTGGACAGGCTTTGGCCGCGCGCCCGCGCGAAGCAGGTGCCGCAATCGCCACAAATCCAGACGCTGATCGAGCGTCTGCTCGTGCTCAGCCCTACGCTCAGGCTCGTGCCCGAGTGGCGCGAGCGGCTTGCGCCGGCACTGGCTCAGTCCGTCGCATACGTGCGCGACGTGGTGGACCGCATGCCGTCCGCACACGAAGCGAGCGCCGCTACATGGTCGAGCGACCCCTATATCCACGCGTTTTTCGCTGCGCCCGACGAGGTTGCCCATGTGCTGAGCCGCTCGCCTGAACTGCATGCATGGTTCGAGAGCCATCCGCTTGCGCGCGAGACCTACGCGGTACTCAGCATGGCGCTGAACGAGCGCCGTGCCTTCGGTGTCGAGCAGTATGGCGACGAGGTGCACACCGATGTCATGCAGACTACGCTGAGTTTCGACGACCACCAGGTGCGCGTGTGCGGCGAAACCGAAAGTGAACTTCGCGAGCAGATCGTGGAGCGCGTTGTCGAGCAGATCGCACTCGAAGGCCTCGCGCAGATCGGCGCCGACGAGTCGCGCCGCGACGTGCTGGAACAGGAGCGCGCGCTGCTCAGAACGCGCCTGCAACTGCTCACGCGTCACGGCGCGGGCACGCAACGCATGCTGGGCGAGCAAGCCACGCAAAACGTCGCCGAAGTGGCGAAGGTCGAGGCGCAGATCGCGCAGAACGAGCGCGAGATCGCCGCGCTCGGCCTGAAGAGCGAAGCGCTCGAACACCAGCTTTCGGTGATCTGCAACGTACTCGCGAATCCCGCGCAGTACACAAACGTCGAAATGCGCGAGATCTGCCTGAGTCCGATGAACGTCCTGCTTCCGAATGGCGGCCCGGACAACAGCGCCTCGATCATATTTCCTCTCGCGCACCTGCCGGCGAGCCCGCAGGGTTTGCGCGCGTTCTCACTGGTGCGCTTCGCGCGCACCGATCTTCAACCGTTGCCGCGCGTGCTCGTCGAAGACAGCCGCTTCATGATCTGAGCGCGGCCGTACGGTCATAGGTGAGAAGATTCGGGAGCGGTGTGCGGGGGATTGCGACGGTTCGTTGACAAAGCATGTCGTCATCACCGTGGCCGCCTGTCTGCCGCGGACGTTTCGTGATCCCGAAGTGCAGGAGAGCCTGGTTCCAGCGCGCAAGATTTTCCTGGTAGTCCCAGGTTAAGGGATGCGAATATTGCTGAGTACCAGGTGTTAGCAATCGAAACCTTGCGCGAGTGAGCGAGAGAGGCGAAGAGGTGAGCGTTTTCGGGACCCGTGAGCAACGGTGCAAAATTGCGCTTCGAATCGCTAACCGTTTAAGCAAAAAGCCCCTTGAAAAGGGGCTTTTTCGTCTTCGACCTCGACATCGGGCCTCGCACTTCGGCGCGAAAGGTGAGCGTTTTCAGGAGTCGTGGGTCAGGCGCCGTGCGCCGGCCACGCGAGCACGCCGTTCGCGTCGATGGTGAAGCGCAGGTCGCCGGATTGCGACGCCGGCGCATCTTCAGCGGCGATATCGAAGGTAACGCCCGCGATCTCGACGGCAACGTAGCGGTCGCCGTGACGCAGCGACGTGCCCGCCATGCGCCCTTGCCACGCGCCCTCCTGCGTCGCGACGAGCGCGCGCGGCGAGACCCGCCACATCACGCGCGAGCCCACCGCGAGCGACGGATCGGCACACGGCAGGCGCAGTCCCGTCGGCGTTTCGATCGTGCCGCCCGCTCGCACGATGCCCTCGCCTACATTGTGCAGGCCGAGCAATTCGGCTACGCGCAGCGTGGCGGGCTGCTGGAACACGTCGGCCACGGCGCCCGCCTGCAGCACGCGCCCTTGTTCGAGCACGAGCACTTCGTCGGCGAGCAGGGCGGCTTCGTCGGGGTCGTGCGTGACGATCACCGTCACGGCGCCGACCTCGCGCTGCAGCGCCCGCAACGATTGCTGCAGGCGGCGGCGGCGCGGCGTGTCGAGCGCGGCGAACGGCTCGTCGAACAGCAGCAGTTGCGTGTGCCGCGTGAGCGCACGCGCAAGCGCCACGCGCTGGCGCTGGCCGAACGAGAGCTGGTGCGGCAGGCGCTCGGTGAGCGCGTCGAGGCCCAGGTGCGCGAGCCAGTAGCGTGCGCTGGCCGCATCGGCATCGACGGGAAACGCGAGCTGCTGCGCCACCGTCATGTGCGGAAAGAGTCCGTAGTCCTGCGGCATGTAGCCGATCTGGCGGCGCTCGGGCGCCAGCGCGCCGAGGTCGGTCTTGCCGAGCGTGACCCAGCCCGCGTCGTTGCGTTCGAGCCCGGCGACGATGCGCAGCGCGAGCGACTTGCCCGAGCCCGAAGGGCCGATGATCGCGAGCCGGCGGGTTTGCGGCTGCCACGAAACGTCGAGCGTGAACGCGCCGAGGTGCCGGCGCGCCGCGAAGGCGAGACGCAGGTCGGCGCTATCAGACGCGGTGGCGCCTGGCGTGATACTGGTGAGTTCGTCGCCGTTGTCGAGGTTCACCGCCAGCGTCGAGCGCGCGCCACGGCTATAGACGGAAAGCACCGCGCAGATGATCGCAATGCCGAGCGTGGGCAAGAGGAGCGGCATCATCGCTGGCAGGCCCTGGCCGCCAAACACGACATAGGTATAAACAGGCAGCGAATACGGGTGATACGCGACCATCACGGTTGCGCCGAACTCGCCGAACGCGCGCAGCCAGGCGAGGGCGAGCCCCGCGCGGATGGCGGGCCACGCAATGGGCAGCGTGACGCGAAAGAAACGGCTGGCGGCATGATGGCCGAGCGTGGCGGCGACGTCGTCGTATACGGGATCGACGGCGTTGAACGCCGAGCGCGCCGCGACGATCAGGAAGGGCGCGGCCACGAAGGTCTCAGCAAGCACGATGCCCGTGAACGAGTCGGTGAGCGAGCCGCCGAAAAGCTGGCCGATGCTGCTATACGGCCCGATCAGAAACAGCAGCAGCACGCCGCTCGTGAGCGGCGGCAGCGCGAGCGGCAACTGCACGACGAAGCCGACGAGCGCGATGCCGCGCGCGCGCGAACGTGCGAGCCAGTAGCCGAGCGGCACGCCGCCAAGCAAGATGACGAGCGTGGCCACGCTCGCGCTCGCCACCGATACGCCGACCGCAGACCAGGTGGCGTGCCAGTCGACGCCGGCCCAGTCCGCCTGGCCGATCTGCGGAATGCTTGCGACGAACGGCGCGCACAGGTAGACCGCGAGCAGCGCGCCGAGCCACCAGAGCGGCTGCGAGCGCTTCACTGCAACGTTCGCAGTAACCTGCGCGGCTTGTGTCATTGCTGTGCGGCGTCGATCACGGCCTGGACCGACGGCGGGATTGCCTGGCCCTGACCGTTGACGGCAGGCTTCGTCACGTCCACGCCGTGCTCGGCGAGCAGCTTGCGGCCTTCTGCCGAAAGCAGGAAGTTCACGAAGCGCGCAGCGCCGGCGCTGTTGGGGGCGTCGTTCAGGATGGTGAGCGTGTAGTTCGCCTTGATCTTCAGTTCGGGCGCGGGGTGGATCGCCGGAATCTTCAGGTCGGAGGTTTCGGTCGAATAGAAGAAGCCCGCGTCGAGCTGACCCGACTGCAGACGGCCAACGAGCGTTTCTTCCGGCAGCACCTGCTCGGGATTATCCGGCGCGCCAAGCGTCTTCTCGACGAGGTCAGGCTGGTTGTACGCCTGCGCGGCCTTCGTCATGAGTTCCACCGTGAAGGCGCCCTTCGGGTCGAGCTTGGGGTCGGTGCGGCCAAGGCGAATGCCCGGTTCCTGCAGCACCTGATCCCACTTCTTCGTCTTGAAGTCGTTGGCGAAACGGCTCTTCGGGTTGTAGCCGATCAAGAGCGGCGATTCGGCGAAATTCACGTACCACGTCACGTGATTGCCGTTGGCCTCGCCCATGAGGCTCGCGTTGACCTTCGGGCTTGCGCTGATGAACACATCGCCGCGGCGCAGCTTGCCCTTTATTTCATTGGCGATCTTGTTCGAGCCCGCTGCATAGCCCTTGAAATGCAGGCCCGTTTCCTTTTCGAACGCGGGGCCCACGCTCTTTTCCATGAGGTTCACGAGCGAGCCTGCATAGAGCACATTGACATCGGATTCGTCGGCGAATGCGTTGGTGCTTGCGCCCATTGCACCCATCACACCGCTCATCACGACGACTGAGGCCACCAGCTTGCGGATAAACATGTTCGACACCCCGTTCGTTATAAAGGCCAATATATTACGATGGACTGCTGTGATCATGTGTTTATCCAAATGGCTATTTTGGCGATCCATGCCTGTGCGCGTCACACTGACACGGCTAAACTGAGGGTCCAGTTCTTTTCCCGGTTCAATGTCCTGTTCAATTGTGGAGGCCCTCATGCGTACCAGCGCCCGTAATCATTTCTCCGGCCAGATCAGCGCGGTCAAGGCCGGCGCCGTCAACGACGAAGTCACGCTGCAGGCCGACGGCGGCCTCGAGATCGTCGCGATCATCACGCATGGCAGCGCCGCTTCGCTGGGTCTTGCCGCCGGCAAGCCGGCCTTCGCACTCGTGAAGGCATCGTCGGTGATCCTGATGGTCGACGGCGATACGAGCAAGGTGTCCACGCGCAATGTCGTCGCCGGTACGGTTTCGTCGGTCACGAAGGGCGCGGTGAATGCGGAAGTCGTGCTCGCGGCCCCGGGCGGCGCGCAAATCGCAGCCATCGTGACGAACGACAGCGTCGATCGTCTCGGCCTCGCGGCGGGCAAGCAGGCTGCGGCGCTCTTCAAGGCATCGAGTGTGATCGTCGGTGTAGACGGTTGATGCGCGGCTGCAATCGCACGTGAGCGCGATGAGTGACGAATCCGCTGCGCCGCCGCCGTCGCGCGATTTCGATGCACTGGCCGCGGCGCGCTGTGACGCCCTGACGGGTGCGCCAGCGGCGTCGCGTACGCCGGATGCCTGGCTCTTCGCGCGGCTCGTTGCGGCGCGCGAGGTGCGCGGCGAATTGCCGTTGCTTGGGTTATCACGCGCGCAGATCGAGGCGCTCGGCGCACGGCATTTCGTGTGTACGGTGACGAATGATGCGCTGCACGCGCACGCTGTGACAGAGGCGTCGCATGCTGCATTCGCCACGGCAATGCACGCCTTTCTCGTTGCGCTTGCCGCGCCGCAAGCCAACCCCGACGACGTGCGTTGCCTCGCTGCAATCATTGCCCATGCGTGTCTGCGGCCCGATCATCTTTGGCGCGATCTTGGCCTGCGTGGCCGCGATGACGTGACGCGCATGCTAGACCGCTTTTTCCCCGAAGTCGTGGCGCGCAACGTGGAAGGCTTGCGCTGGAAGAAACTGCTGGCGCGCGAACTCGCGCGGGCATCGGGCACCACGCCAGGTCCTGCGCCTGGCTGCCCCGGCTGCGAGGACTTCGGTTTCTGCTTTCCCGCCGGGCGTTAGCCGTCCAGGGGAGCGGCGCGCGGCACGCATCGTGTATGCTTGCGCGCATGACCAAGTCCCCCAACGATCAACCGCGTACCGACGCCCCCGCGACCGCACAGGCGCAGAAACCGGGTGAACCCGAGGTGCGTTTTCGTATGCGCATCATTCAGGACGGCACGATCGCGCTCGGGCCGGGCAAGGTGTCGCTGCTCGAAGCCGTTCGCGAGCATGGCTCGATCTCGGCTGCGGCGCGCAGCATGAACATGTCGTACCGGCGCGCGTGGCTGTTGATGGACGAACTCAACCGCGCGCTGGAGTCGCCAGCCACGGTTTCGGAGCATGGCGGGCAGAGCGGCGGTGGCAGCATGCTCACGCCGGTCGGCGAAGAAATCGTTCGCCTGTATCGCAGCATCGAGGCGCGCGCCGCAACGGTTTGCGAGTCCGAGATCGAATCACTCGTCAAACTCATCAAAAGCTGAGTTGGCGTAACGCGGCGGCGCACTGCCGCCAGCGTCAGGCGCTTAGCCGTGGCGCAAGCAGAAACGCGAGACGGGCACCGCGGTGAGCGTGGGCGTTGCGTTCGCATGCAGCCGCACCATCAACTCGACGAAGCTGGCAAGGCTTGCCGTGCGCAGCGGGTGCCACGTTACCTGATGCCGTTCGCACACGCGCTTGAGCGTGCTCATTGAATCGTGGTCGATGCAGTCCACGGGAAACACCGCCAGATCCGCGTTCGCAAGCGCCGCTGCGAGCAGCCCCTTGCGATCCTCCACGCCGCCGTCGTGCACCGTCAGTTCGCCTCCCGCCGACTCCACCCAGCGCCTGAGCGCGTGATTCGAACCGGGCCTGCCACCCACGTAGACGATGCGGCGGCCCCTGAGCGCATTCTCGGGAAGCGCGTGTTGGGCCTGTGGGTCTTCGTGCGCTTGCGTTGTCTGCTCCATGGCGTGGACCTCGGCGCGCAAGGCGTCGATCAGCGCATGGGCTTCGTCGAGTTGCGCGCGCAGTGTGTGGAGCGCGGCGGCGTCCGCATTCGCGCGCTGCTCGGCGATTTCGCGGCGGCTCGTATGCAGCGCGACCCGCGCGTCGCGTGCCGCGAGCGCTTCCTGCAGCGCTTCGAGCTGCGCCTGCTGCGGCGTTGTCTCGCGCTGCGCCGCCAGTTGCGCGGTTTGTGCATCGAGGGCATGGCGTGCCACATCGCGTTCACGGCTCATCTCATGCAGACGCGCCTGCTGGCGCTCGATCCTGGCCTGTAGTTCGGCGTTCTCGGCTTCCAGCGCGACGAGGCGGCGCAAGTCGGCGCGATTGGCGGCGCCAACCAGGTGCGAGAGCATGTGCAACTCGCCGAACGCGGCCTGGCGCACTTCCATCGTCGTGGCCGGATGTGTCATCAGCGCCCAGTACGCAGGCGGGATGTCGCCGTTCGCGAGCGATTCATTCCAGAGCGTGAGCACGGCCTGTGCGTCGCGCGCAGTGGCGAAACGGCGCAACGCGCCTGCATAGCGCGTGTCGAGCGCTTTTTGCAATGCCTTGGCGCCCGCGCCGCCTTCTATCGCCAGCTCGACCGCGGCATGGTGGATCTCGAGATCGCTCGCGTGCTGGGCGTCGAGCCGGGCGAATTTCGGGACGAGCTTGCGCAGCTCGTGCGTGCTCAGGCAGGTGCCGATGATGGAGCAGTGCAGATGGGCGTCGAGTTCGGCCAGGCGCGTGCGCTGCCGCGCGCGGGCGAGTTCGGCTTGCGAAGGGCCGCAGCAGTCTGCGCTTCCCAGGGCGCGCAGCGTGGTCTCTTCGGCAGGAGTGCCGCCCGGTGTGCGGGCGAGGCGGAACGGCGGTGCGTGCATGGTGACCTCTGATCCGGTGCGCGACACGGGGCTGTGCATGGGCGTACGCGGCGAGCGTGCCTCGACGCGGCCAGGCGCCTCCGGCTGCTCACGCCTTCAGCGCAATATACCATGGAATATAACGACTATCGGCTGTCGGCCGGGGCGTGCGCTTCAGGCGGCAGGTTCGCGCACGAGCGCTGTCGCAACGGCGGTGACAGCGATGGCTTGGGCTTTGGCGGCAGAGCGGTCCGCCACCGCCTCGCATGCATGCGCTTCTGAACGCGCATTGGCCGCATTCGCGTGCTGCGCGAGGACATGCTCGACGCCGAGTCCGACGAAAGCCGCGTCGAGCCGCTCGAGTTCGGCCACGGTGCGGCGCAGCGCTTCGGTATCGAGACAGAATGCGTCGCTGAAAAGCGCATCGCGCGTCTTGTCGAGGCGCCGCGCGTCGCGAATGGCGCGCTTGAGTTCGCGCTGGCGGGCGAAGCGGGCAAGATCGATGCGCCGCGAGAGCGCGAGAAGGAGCGGCTGCAGCGAAGCGCCGACGTGCGCGGCGTGAGCGCTGCCGGCGCCAGGACCGCCAGAGCCGCCGTCGCCGCGCGCGAGCATGTGCTCGAAGCGCTCGATGCTGTTGCGCAGCCGCCGGAACGCGTCGATCACGTCGCGGATCAATTCCGCGCGCTCGTGCCCCGACGCGGGCCGCAGCGTGGTGATCGTGGCTGCGAAGCCGTCCGCGCCGGCTGGCGCGGGTGCGCCACGCGCCTGCGATATCGATGTTGCGCTTACGAGGCGCCGACTACTCGCCACTGCGGCCTCCGTCTGCTGGATGTTCGTTCGTTGTATTCTATAGGATATAACGATTTAGAGACGCAGCGCATGAATCGCACGGCGTCATGTTTCTGTGGCTCCAAGCCGTATGAACTAGAATTGCCGTTTTGCGCCTCGCTTTTGCCTCGTTGCGCACGCACCCGTTTTTCGCTTTTTTCCGCTGTTCAATGACCACACCCTCTCCCGAGGCGGCGTCCGACGACCCGCCCAGTCTTTCGCGCAATCGCGGTTTCCAGCGCTTCTACGGCGCGCGCGTGCTGTCGTCGCTCGCGTTCCAGATGCTCGCCGTCGCCATGGGCTGGCACATCTACGCGCTCACGCATAGCGCGTTCGCGCTCGGTCTCGTCGGCCTCGCGCAGTTCCTGCCGATGTTCTGCCTCACACTCGTCGTCGGCCACGTGGCGGACCGCTACGACCGCAGACGCATCGCGTCCGTATGCCAGCTCATCGAATGCGCCGCCGCGCTGACCTTCGCGGCCGGCACGATCGGCGGCTGGCTGAGCGCGCCGCTCATTTACGTGCTCGCCGCGTGCGTGGGCGCCGCGCGCGCGTTCGAGTCGCCCGCAATTTCGTCCTTGCTCCCGGGCGTCGTGCCGCGCGCTCAACTCCCTAATGCAACCGCCTGGTCGACCTCGGCGAACCAGACCGCGAACATCGTCGGCCCGGCGCTGGGCGGGCTGCTGTACGGCATCGGCGCGACGCCGGCCTACGCGGCCTGCTCGCTCGCGTTCGCGGCGGCGGCCACGCTTTCGGGCACGATTCCGATGCGCGCAAAACCGCCGGCGCGCACGCCTGTCACGCTCGAATCGGTGTTCTCGGGCATCGCGTTCATCCGTTCGCAGCCCGTTATTCTCGGCGCGTTGTCGCTCGATCTGTTCGCGGTGCTGTTCGGCGGCGCGACGGCACTCTTGCCGGTGTTTGCGCGCGACATCCTGCACGCCGGGCCCATCGCGCTCGGGCTCTTGCGCTCGGCGACGGCCGCGGGCGCGCTGGCGGGCTCGATCTGGCTCGCGCACTTTCCGCTGCGGCGCCGGCCGGGCCTTGCGATGTTCGGCGGCGTGATCGTGTTCGGCTGCGCGACGATCGCCTTCGGGCTCTCGCACAACATCGTCGTGTCGCTCATGGCGCTCGCGGTGCTGGGCGCCTCGGACGTGGTGAGCGTGGTCGTGCGCACGTCGCTCGTGCAGTTGCGCACGCCCAACGAAACGCTCGGCCGCGTGAGCGCGGTCAATTCGCTTTTCATCGGCACATCGAACCAGCTTGGCGAGTTCGAATCGGGGCTCACGGCGGGCTGGTGGGGGGCGCAGCGCGCCGTCCTCGTGGGCGGCGTGGCGACGATCTGCGTTGCGCTGCTATGGATGCGGCTTTTTCCGGCCCTGCGCGACACGCGCTCGCTCGAACGCGAAGAAACACGCGCCACCGAGAGCGCGAACTAGGGCCTGTTCATACGCGCACCGCGGCCTGCGGCGCGCCGTCCCGCCGATGCCGCGTGCCGGGGTTTGCCGTTATCCTTTCTCCGGGGCCCGCTCGCAGCGAGCCACCGTTTCGCTCATCCACCCGTCAAGTCATGCATTCATCGACCATCGCCCCGAGGAGCGCCGCATGCGCGTAGGCCGTCCCGTCAAGGCGCTGCCGCAGCCACTGTGCGATTACTGCGGCGCGAAAGCCGTGCTCGCGCGCTTTGCCGACGAAGCCTACCCGTACCGCGACGATCACGGCCCGCTGTGGGTCTGCACGCCCTGTGAGGCCTGGATTGGCGTGCCCGCGCGCAGCACGCGCAACGTGCCGCTTGGCCGGCTTGCCAACGCCGCCCTGCGCGACGCCAAGAGCCGTCTGCACGACGCGCTCGAACCGCTGGTGGCCGCGAAGATGCGGCGCGACAAGGTCAATGCCTTCGAAGCGCGCGGCAAGGCCATCCGCTGGCTGGGGGAGGAACTGGGCTTCGACCTGCCCAATCCGTCGATTCATCTCCTGACGCTCGAGCAGTGCGAGCAGGCCATCGCCCACATTGAGGCGTTCACGGCCGCGCGGCGCGGGCAGGCCGGCGGCGAGGTTGGGGGCGAGGGCAGCCCGCGCTAAAGCGCTGTCACCGCGGGGCCACGGTCAACGTGCCGTCCTTCCGCCAGACGATGCGCGGCGCATGTCTGTCACTGATCGTTACATTCGATTTGCACGTCGACGCTTAACCTTCGGCGCGGCGTGCCGTTATTGCACGGAACAGACTCTTACTTGCCCTTCCATGGCCAGGACCATCCCTTTTCCGCAGCGCTCGCAAGCCGGTCGCCCCCGACGCAGCAAGTCGATGCTGCTGCCGATCCCGCACGCGGTCGCCAACGAACTCGCACTGCAAGTGCATCTCGCGCTCGCTGCGATCCGCCGCGGCGGCACGGGCGACGACGCACGCGCCTTGCTCCATGCACACGTGCTCGCGCAATCGATTGCGGAGGCCGGATACGGCATTCTGGAACCGGAAAAGGTGCGCTCGGCCGATGCCGCGCTGATCGCCTGCTTCGAATGCGGCAACACGGGCGGCGGCTGGCAGCTGGACGAAGCGGGTTTCGAGGCGGTCGCGCAGCTCGTGGCGGTATACGACCGGCAGTTGCAAAGCGCGCCGCTGTGGGCGTTGACCGAGGCAAGCGAGCGGCTCGAGCGCATGGGCGCCGGTGAAACCAGCCAGCAGGCATTGCGCAAAAGCGCGTGACGTGGGCGCGGCGGGTATGCGCATTGCGGCCGGGTTGAGGCAGTAAGCAGTAGGGTAAAGTGAACGATCCCTGTTTTTGAGAGGCGAGCGGATCGACGCGATTGGCAGCCCAATGGATGGCGCAATTGACGCCGCGATTCGCGCCACCAGCCGGCGCTGTGGCGACATTGGCACGAGATTTGACGCCGGACGCGAATCGTGTTGACTTCGGACAGGTGGCGCGCCTAAAATTCGCCCGTCTTAACAAAAGGGGCTGACGCCTTGGACAGTAGCAGTTGTCGATCTTCGAACAGTTTCGCTGCCTGACCGGCAGGACGTCCGCGCTCCCTTTCTTTCAGCCGCCGTCTTGCCAGCCAGGCAGATGGTGCGCGTCTAGCAGTAAATCCTCGTGCACTCTTGATTAGCGTCGACCGACGCCGCAGCGACTCGAACGTATCGAGCGTCGCGGATGGCCGACATCGCGCCGTAAGCCCGCCCTGATCGATGCGCGCTTGCGGCACGGTTCGTTCGTTGCGCCCTCTTGCGCGACGCGCGGATCGACACATGCGCGCCTGCCAGGCGCTTCGCGTTCGGGCCGCCGGCTCGAGGCAAGCGCCCGAGGGCAGCCGCCGTGACGATAAGGAGTTCCGATGTCTGACAGTGACAGTTATCCGTTATGCCGCTTCCTTTTGAATTGCACTGAGGAAAGCGGGCAGACGCGAGCCGCCGCGCGCTGAAAGATTGCGCTCTGCCGGGTCTGCTGGCTTTCCTCCCCGATGCGTCCCCTGTGACGCCAGGAGAACCAGTATGAACTTCGGCCTTCTTTTGCCGCACCTGTCGCAACTGCAGCACACGCAGCACTCCCTCCATCCCGATGTGCTCGGCGCGCGTGAGCGCGCGAGCGCCCCGCCGCCCTGCCGGGAATCGCGACTCGCCGCGCGCTGGCGAGACCTGCGAGCGCGCGTGTTTCGGGTCTGAATCAGACGAGATGTACACGAACCCCCGCGCGTATGCCGAGCCGGCCCGGCCGGCCATACGCGCCGCGCGAGGGGTTCACGCAATAAACCCAACGCCGGTGCTTCGACATGAACCAGTTCAACCACACATTGCGAACGACCCGCCGCGCAGCGCGCGCCTGCGCCGGGGCGCTCGCGCCCACGCTTGTACTCGCTAACGGAGGCCGCTAATGGAGTTCAGCTTCAACCTGAACCGCACGGCCAACGCTTCGGCGTGGCGCGTGCTGCCGAACCGCTGGGACTTCGTGGCGTTCCCGCTGATGATCGGCCTGATCGCGATGGCGGCCGTGGGCTTTCACGAGACGATGGCGCCCATCGCCACGCTCAAGACCCAGGTCATCTCGCTCGACCCGGCCAACCTGCCCGAGTACGCCATGCGCACCACGCTGCGCATGCTCGCGGCCATGGTCGCCTCGCTGACCTTCACGCTCGTGTACGGCACGCTCGCGGCGAAGAGCCGCCGCGCGGGCCTGCTGCTCGTGCCGATTCTCGACATCCTGCAGTCGGTGCCGGTGCTCGGATACATCTCGTTCACGGTCACGTTCTTCCTCGCGCTCTTTCCCTCGCGCGTGCTCGGCGCCGAACTCGCGGCGATCTTTGCGATCTTCACGAGCCAGGCCTGGAACATGACCTTCAGCTTCTACCAGTCGCTGCGCACGGTGCCGCGCGATCTGGACGAGGTCTCGCGAGGTTTCCACCTCACGGGCTGGCAGCGTTTCTGGAAGCTCGAAGTGCCGTTCTCGATGCCGGGCCTCATCTGGAACATGATGATGTCGATGTCGGGCGGCTGGTTCTTCGTGGTGGCTTCCGAAGCGATCACGGTGGGTAACAACACGATCACGCTGCCGGGCGTTGGCGCGTATCTGGCCCAGGCGATCGCGGAAAAGAATCTGCACGCGGTGGGCTGGGTGATTCTCGCGATGATCGTCGTGATTCTCGCGTACGACCAGTTCCTGTTCCGCCCGCTGGTGGCCTGGGCCGACAAGTTCCGCATGGAGAACACGAGCTCGGGCGACGCGCCGGAGTCGTGGCTGCTCGACCTCATTCGCCGCACGCGCCTCATTCACCGCCTGCTCGTGCCGATGGGCTTCATGCTCGCCACGCTCGCGCGCATTCCGTTGCGCGTGCAACTGCCGAAGTCGCTGCCCGTCGTTACCACGATCAGCAAGCGCTCGCGTCTTGGCGACATCGTGTGGGCCGTGATCGTGATCGCGCTGACCGTGTTCGTGGTGTGGCACGTGGTGGCGTATGTGCGCACGGGCGTGACGCTCGATGAAGTCTGGCACGTGTTCCTGCTCGGGCTCATCACGCTCCTTCGCGTGATGCTGCTGATCGCCATCGCCTCGGTGATCTGGGTGCCGCTCGGTGTGCTGATCGGCCTGCGCCCGGCGCTCGCCGAGAAGGTCCAGCCGCTCGCGCAGTTCCTCGCGGCGTTCCCGGCCAATCTGCTGTTCCCGGTGTTCGTGATCGTCATCGTGCGCTTTCACCTGAACCCGGACATCTGGCTCTCGCCGCTCATCGTGCTCGGCACGCAGTGGTACATCCTCTTCAACGTGATCGCGGGCGCGAGCGCCTATCCGAACGATTACAAGGAAGCGGCCACGAACTTCCGCATTCGCGGCTGGCAATGGTGGAAGAAAGCCATGCTGCCGGGCATTTTCCCGTACTACATCACGGGCGCGATCACGGCTTCCGGTGGCGCATGGAACGCGAGCATCGTTTCCGAGTTCGTGCAGTGGGGCGACACGAAGGTCGTCGCGCACGGCCTTGGCTCCTACATCGCGCAAACGACCGCCGCTGGCGACTTCCCGAAAATCATTCTGGGCATCGCGATGATGTCCCTGTTCGTTACGCTGTTCAACCGCGTGCTCTGGCGTCCGCTGTACACGTACGCCGAGTCCCGGCTGCGCCTCGATTGAGATGGAGTGACATCATGCTGAATCCGAAAATCGTCTCATCCGACCTGCTGCCGATGCGGCCCGCTCCCGGCGAGGAAGTGCTCGCCGTCAAGCATGTTTCGCGCGGTTTCGCGAAGAAAGAGGACGAGCGCCTCGTGCTCGACGACGTGAACCTCACGCTGCGCGAGGGCGAGATCGTCGGCTTGCTGGGCCGTTCCGGCTCGGGCAAGTCCACGCTGCTGCGCATCATCTCCGGGCTCATCGAGCCGACCGAAGGCGAGGTGAACTGGCTCGGCAAGCCGCTCGAAGGGCCGGCCGAAGGCGTGTCGATGGTGTTCCAGACCTTCGCGCTGTTCCCGTGGCTCACCGTGCTGCAGAACGTGGAAGCGGGTCTGGAGGCGCAAGGCGTGGGCGCGCGCGCGCGCCGTGAGCGAGCGCTGGCAGCGATCGACCTGATCGGTCTGGACGGCTTCGAAAACGCCTACCCGCGTGAGCTTTCGGGCGGCATGCGTCAGCGCGTGGGTTTTGCGCGTGCGCTCGTGGTCGACCCGACGCTGCTGCTCATGGACGAGCCGTTCTCCGCGCTCGATGTGCTGACCGCCGAAACGCTGCGTACCGACCTGCTCGACCTGTGGACGCAAGGGCGCTTGCCGATCAAGTCGGTGCTGATCGTCACGCACAACATCGAGGAAGCGGTGTTCATGTGCGACCGCATTCTCGTGCTCTCGTCGAACCCGGGGCGCGTGTCGGCTGAAATCAAGGTGCCGTTCAAGCATCCGCGCAACCGGCTCGACCCTGCATTCCGCAAACTCGTTGACGACATCTACGCGAAGATGACCGCGCGCGAAGCCGCCGAGGCCACGCATCGCCGTCTCGAAGTGGGCAGCCGCTTGCCGGACGTGTCGACCAACATCATGGCCGGTCTGATCGAGACGCTGGCGGCCGCGCCGTATCACGGCCGCGCCGACATGCCGGAAATCGCGCGCTCGCTGCATCTGGAAGTGGACGACCTGTTCCCGATCGTGGAAATGCTGCAGCAGCTCGGCTTTGCCGACGTGCGCGAAGGCGATGTGCTGCTTACGCCGCCCGCCCGCGTGTTTGCGGAGATGGGCACGCAGGCGCGCAAGCTCATGTTCGCCGATCACCTGCTGCGCAACGTGCCGCTCGCGGCGCGCATCAAGAAGGTGCTCGACGAGCGGCCTGGCCATCGCGCGCCGCGCGTGCGCTTCGAGCAGGAGCTGGAGGACGTGCTTTCCGATGTCGCCGCCGAAGAAACGCTCGATACCGTGGTCGAATGGGCCCGTTATGGCGAGGTGTTTTCGTATAACGACCAGACTGAGATCTTCAGTCTCGAGGACGTCGAGGCATAAGGCCTGGCGCCTCGTACCTCGTAGAAAACAAAAACGGGCGGTTCAATGAACCGCCCGTTTTTTTGCCTGCAGAATCGGCTGGCCTTATTGCTGCCCAATGCCGAGCAGCTCGATTTCGAACGTGAGGTCGCTGTTCGGCGGAATCGGGCCGACTGCGCGATCGCCATAAGCGGTCGCCGCCGGGCAGGTCAGCTTCGCCTTGCCGCCGACCTTCATCTTCTGCACGCCTTGCGTCCAGCAAGGAATCACGCGATTGAGCGGGAAGCTCGCCGGGCCGCCATGCTTGTCGGAGCTGTCGAATTCGGTGCCGTTCGCGAGCGTGCCGCGATAGTTCACGCGCACGACGTCGGTGGCGGCGGGTTGCGGACCGGTGCCTTGCTTGAGGTGTTCGACGACGACGCCCGACGGCAATTTGTCGATGGTGTTGGCGGCGAACGCGGTCGTTGCAACGGTGGCAGCGGCGACCAGGGCAATCAGTGATTTCATGAGAAGTCCTCGTTGAATGGCGCGTTGATTATATCGGGAGCCTCGTGTGGGCTCCGGTTCGTGGCCGGCGACTGAAAAGGTGAGCTTCTTCGGGACTCACCGCGCCGCGCGTGCGGCGCACCAAGTCACCGCGCGCAGACCCTTGATTAGACGGAGAACTTTACGCCGTCAGCGTTGCGTCGCGGCGCGGCTTGCATCGTATTGGTGAGCTTTTTCGGGAGCTTCGCGGTGCGAAACGAAGGGTGAGGCCGGCGCGTCAGAGTCGCGCACCGGCTACGAGGTCAGCACTTCAATTCGCGCATCAATTCGGCTTACCGCTCGACGACCCGTTACCGTCACCCGAAGCACCGGCGCGGCCAGTGCGCGGCTTGCCCCCTTGTGAAGCAGCTTGCGAAGCGCCGCGCGATTGTTGTGCCCGCGAGCGATCGACGTTGGCATCATCGCTGGCGTCATCGTGCTCGTCGCCGTACGTGCGCCCTTCGACATCGTCATCGTGCGACATGCCAACGAGGAAGCTGCGCTGCGGATTCGCCAGCTCGATGCCGCGCTCCGTGAAGCGCAGCAACACGCGCTTGTTGAACTCGCGCTGCACGCCCCAGCGCGCCGAGTCCTTGCACTGAATCTGCCCGGCGAGCGTCACGGCCGCGCCATCCACCTGATCGACGCCCCAGTACGCGAAGTCGCTGAGAATGCCGTTCTTGAACGCGTCTTCCTGGCGGATCTCGGCGCCGATTTCCTTCAGCGTGTCGATCGCGCGCTGCAGATCCGCGCCATGCGCGATCTGCACCTTCACCGCCGCGTTGCCGATGCCGCGATTCGTGTTGTTCACGGTCGTGACCGAGCTGAACGGTACGGTGTAGAGCGAGCCGTCGCCGCCGCGCAGGCGCACGGTGCGGATCGAGAGAAACTCGACGGTGCCCGAAACGCCTGCCACCGTCACCCAGTCGCCCACCTGCATGGCGTTTTCCGTCAACAGGAAGATGCCGGTGATGAAGTCTTGCACGAGCTTTTGCGAGCCAAAGCCGAGCGCTACGCCGAAGATGCTCGCGCCCGCGATGAGCGGCGCGGTATTCACGCCGAGCTGCGAGAGCGCGGTCAGCCCGACGATGATGAGGATCGAAACGAACAGCGTAGTGCGGAACATCGGCAGGAGCGTGCGCAGACGCGCGGCGCGCACGAAGTCGCCGGCGTCGGTCCACGCGTTCAGGCGACGTTCGGCCGCGCCGTTCGCGACCTCCCAGATCGCGACGGCGGCCACGATGGCGACGGCGATCGTGAGCAGCGCGGAGCCGAGCAGATGCCCGATGGGCGCGAGCGCGAGAATGCGTGCGGGGCGCACGCCCCAGGCGTCCAGCACCAGGTCGATCGTCACGAGCCAGATCGCGGCAATGACGATGCGCCGCAGCGCCGGATAGTAGCGGTAAGCGCGACGCTGGCCGAAGCTCATGTTGCCGATGTCTTCGCGCACGCCGAAGAGCCGGCTCAAAGCGCCCAGCACCACGATCGCACACATGCGTCCGGCGAGCATGATGATGAGCGAGAGTCCGCCCGAGCGCACCAGTGCGGCATAGCCGCCGCGCAAGTCGAGCGCCCAGACGAACCACAGCGCGACGACGACGAAGAGCGCCACGCCGACCCAGATGTCGGCGAACCACTGCAGGAACCACGCGTACGAACCGTGTTGCGCGGCGGCGTTGCGAATGGCATCGGCCACGGGGCGGCGCAGTTGCAGGATCATCACGGCGAGCGCGAGGTGGCCGATCAGCGTGACGAGCTTCACGAGCGCGACATGCGCGTCCTCAGTCATGCCGAGCGACACCGCGCCGCCAATTGCGCCGCCCACCCCGCCGATCACGACGAGGCGCACGAGCCAGCGCTGCGCGTAGGCGGCCCAGTCGTCGGGGAGCGGCACGAGGCGCAGCGCGGCCGCGTCGGGCGAGAACAGCAGCTTGCCGAATATGGCGACGATGCGGCAGATCACATAGGTATCGACGATATGGCCGACCGCTTCGGCAGGCGCGGCGTCATTGGGACCGAAGAACGAGAGCACGGCCGCGGCGCACAGGCCGAACGCGACCACGGGTACGGCTTCGAGCAGCATCACGAGCAACGCGCCCGGCAGACGCTGCAAAAGGCGCCAGTGATGCGCGCCACGCAGCGCGTGGTACGCCTCTTTCGCACGATCGGCGGCGGTTTTCGGCGAGGCGTTGGCGTTGTCCCCGGCTTGCGCCGCGACCACCGTGGCGCGCGCTGCCGCGTTGGCGCTCGCGTTCGCGTTGGGGCCGGCATTCGGATCGCTGTCCTGATTGTCCTTGCCATCGGCCGGTTGCATGCCGGCGGCTTCGCGCAGCGCTTCGTCCTGCGCCTCGGCGGCTTTCGTTTGCGCGGCAAGCGCAGCACGCGTGCCCGTCGCTTCGGGCGTTTGCGGCTGCGGCGTTGGCGTGCCGTCTTGCGCGAGGGCGGCCTCCTCGCGCTGTTTGGCTGCCTGATGCGCGGCAATGGCGCGCTCCGGCGTGGCGATGACGCGGCGCAGCAGCGTGGCGAGCGCGAGCGCGGGCACGAGCGTGAGCAGCAGCACACGCAGCAGGGCGAGCAGCAGTGCATGGCCTTGCGGCGTGTTCAGATGGTCCTGCCACCAGTTGCGCGTGGACCAGAGTCCCAGCAGTGTCGAGAACGTATGGTTCAGATGCTGGCCGGCCATGCGCGCGCCGTGCGCGGCGTTGTCGGCGATCTGCACGACGAGACCGTTGGTGCGCAGCGCACCAGCAAGCGGCGCGGAAGCAGGCGCGGCCGCCGATGCACCGGTGGCCGCGGCGGGCGCACTGGCCGGCGCGCTCGCCGAGGCGGGCACGGCCAGCGCACCGGCGGCGGCGATGGCGCGCAGCGTGTCTTCCATGTGGCCGCGCTGCACGGGATCGTCGAGAACCTTGAGGGCGGCTTGCGCCTGGGCAGGCGTGAGCGCAACGGGTGCGGCGGGGTTATTTGTGTTGGCGTCGGGCGTGGGCGCGGCAGCCGGGGCGGGATGCGCCGGGCTCGTACCGGGTTTGAGCGCTTCGGCAACGGCGGCTGGTGTCGCTGCCGATGCGGCAGACGCGCCGAGCGCGAGCATCAGACCGGATAAAACGGCGAGTACGGCGAAGAGGGCACGCGGGCGCGAAATGCGCGCGGACCGAAAGGCAAAAGAAAGGGACATCCTTGTCATTGGCATACAGGGCGCGACTGCGGCGACCCATCAGTGGCGGCAGATTGAAAAGACAGCGGGGACGAAACGCGCGGCAGGAAGCGCTTTGGCGTGGCGCACAGCTTGCCGTCGCCCGATTCGCCGGAACGTTCGACGCGCTGCCGCAATTTTGGTGCCCACTTTATGCGCGGGTGGGCCACATGGCGTTTGCGGAACCGCAAAAAAACGGCGCGGCGCGCGCAACGAGAGTGCTGACTATTGCGGGAGTATGCCTCTTTTACCTTACGAACGCGGATGAGGCGCGCACGCCGGACGCCGATAAAAGGGACGCTTCATCGGCTGATGGATGCCGCCGCCTCCGCGGGTTTTGATCAGTGGCGCGTGCGCCCGGGCGAATGCTAACGTTGCATGGTCCACCATCCAGGCCCGCCAGAGGCCGACGAGGAGAGCCATGAACAGCGTCAGCATGACCGGAGTGCGCAAGGGCAAACTGAGCCGCACGCAGTTGATCGTCGCCGCGACGATCGGCAATGCGCTCGAATTCTTCGATTTCACCGTCTACAGCTTCTTCGCGCTGACCATCGGCAAGCTGTTCTTTCCCACCATGTCGAGCTACGGGCAGTTGCTGGCCTCGGTGGCGACCTTCGGCGTGGGCTTCGTCATGCGGCCGCTGGGCGGCATCGTGATTGGCGCCTACGCCGACCGCGCCGGCCGCAAGCCTGCCATGACGCTCACGATATTCATGATGGCGCTGGGATGCATGCTGATCGGCCTGGCTCCCACCTACGCGCAGATCGGCGTGGCCGCGCCGGTCTTGATCGTGTTCGCGCGGTTGCTGCAGGGCTTTTCCGCGGGCGGCGAAGTGGGCGCATCCACCACGCTGTTGATCGAGGCGGGCACGCCAGTCAATCGCGGGCTGCTCGGCAGTTTCCAGTTTGCGAGCCAGGGGATCGGCGTTTCGCTCGGCGCGCTGATGGCAGGACTCCTGACGACCTTCCTCACGCCCGACACGCTGCTCGCCTGGGGCTGGCGCGTGCCCTTCCTCATGGGTGTGGCGATCGCGCCGATCGGCATGTGGATTCGCAGGCGCCTCGACGAGCAGTTGCCGGAGCAGGCGAGCGTGGTGCGCATGCCAGTGCTTACCGTGGTGCGCGACCACTGGCGGCGCGCGGCGCTCGGCATCCTGCTGACGATCGGCTCCACGGTCACGGCCTATGTCGTCACGTTCTATATGCCGACCTATGCGATTCACGAGCTGAAGGTGCCCGCGCCCACGGCGTTGCTGGCGGGGCTGGTCTCGGGCGTCGTGACTTTCGTGGTGGGACCGCTCTCGGGGATGCTGTGCGATCGTTTCAGCCGCCGTACGCTGATCTTCTGGCCGCGCGTGGGCGTTTTGCTGCTGATCTATCCGGCGTTTCTCTGGCTGACGAGTGAGCCGGACGCCACGCGGCTCCTGATCACCGTGGGCGGCCTGAGCGTGCTGCTCGCGCTGCAGGCCGCACCTTCCATCACGATGCTGCCTGAGATGTTCCCGCGCGCCGTGCGCGCGACGGGCATGGCGATTGTCTATGGCATCGGCGTGGCGATTTTCGGCGGCTTTGCGCAGACCGTTGCCACCTGGCTCGTCAAAAGCACGGGCAATCTGCTCGCGCCCGCGTGGTACGTGATGGCGTGCGTGGCGATCTCGTGCCTTGCGCTGCCGTTCATTCGCGACCTCACGGGCAAGCCGCTCGAGGATTGATTGCTAGCTTGCCCGGCGCGCCGCTTCGAGATTCGAATCGAGCTGGCGCGCAAGACCATACAGCAGGCCGAGCGACGGCGCCGCGATGCCCACGCGCTGCGCCAGTTCATACGGCGCGCCGACGAGCGCATCGACTTCGAGCGAGCGGCCCGCCTCCACGTCTTGCAGCATCGAGGTCTTGAACGCGCCTAGTTTGCGCGTGATCCCATTGCGCTCCTCGATGGTCATCGCGAGGCGAATGCCGAGCGCTTCGCCAATCGCGCGCGCTTCGGCCATGACCGCGCTCACGAGTTGCGCCGTGAGCGGGTCGTCGAGAATGACGTCGGCGGTCGATCGCGTGAGCGCGCTGATGGGGTTCATCGTCATGTTGCCCCAGAGCTTCGCCCAGATATCGGCTTGAATGGGCGCGGCTTCTGTGACCTCGAAGCCTGCACGCGCGAGCAACGCTCGCGCCTCTTGCGCACGCGCGGCCATGGGCGCCGAGCCTTCACCGACGATCAAATGATTGCCGCCGCCTTTGCGAATCACGCCCGGCCCCGCAATCGACGACGACAGGTGCACGACGCAGCCCGAAGCCTGCGTAGGCGGCAACGCCGCTGACACGACGCCGCCAGGATCGACCGCTTCGAGCCGGCCGTTCGTGTGCGTGCCGCCGAATCCGTGGAGAAACCACCAGGGCACGCCGTTCATCGCCGAGACGATATGCGTGTGCGGACCCACGAGCGGCGCGAGCGAAGCCGCCGACTGCGCGAGCGCCTGGCCCTTCAGGCAAATGAAAATGAGGTCTTGCGCGCCGAGCGAGGCGGCGTCGCTCGTGGCGTTCACGGCTTGCGTGTAGCGCGTGTCGCCTTCAATGACCGTGAGACCGTCGCGGCGGATCGCTTCCAGATGTGCACCGCGCGCGAGCAGATTCACGGCGATGCCCGCACGTGCAAGACGCGCCGCGATCAGGCCGCCAATTGCACCGCCACCGACGACAGTGACCTTTTGATTCGGGGTGTTCAACCTTTCACTCCTGATATGAGGGCTCGATGCGCGCGGCACGACGAATTAGCGCGTCGAGCACGTTCTGGCCCGCGCCATGGGCGGGCGAGAACTGCAGCGCGTCGCGCGTCGCACGTTCGGTAATGGCGGGTGCGATCGGCAGCGCCTGCCCGCGCATCGAATCGGTCACGACTTGCACTTCGCACGCGCGATTGAGCGTCCATAGCAGCGCGAACGCGTGCGCAAGCGTCACGCCATGCGAGAGCAGCCCGTGGTTGCGCAGGATGAGCAGCCGCTTGTCGCCCATCGACTTCAGAATGCGCGATTTTTCTTCGGCGTGCACGGTGATGCCTTCGAAGTCGTGATACGCGACCATGTCGTGCAACTGCGCCGAATAGAAGTTCGTATATGCGAGACCGCCTTCCATGCACGCCACCGCGAGCCCGGCCGTGGTGTGCGTATGCATGACGCAATGCGCGTCTTCCACGTTTGCATGAATGGCGCTGTGGATCACGAAGCCGGCCGGGTTGATCGGATACTCGCTCGGGCTCAGGACGTTACCTTCGAGATCGATCTTGACGAGATTCGAGGCCTTGATTTCGTCATACGTGAGCCCGAACGGGTTAATGAGGAAATGTTTGTGCGGCCCGGGCACGCGCAGCGTAATGTGGTTGAAGATCAGTTCGGTCCAGCCCATGAGATGAAACACGCGATAGACGGCGGCAAGCTGTACGCGCGCTTCCCATTCCGTGGGGTCGCACCATTCGGGGCGCGAGCGCTGGATGTTTTCATTCATGAACGTCTCCTCATGGCTGGCTCTGATCACGCCGATCCTACGCGCAAATAAATGCGTGTGCAAGCATCAATTTGTTCATGAAATACCTGAAAAACCAGCCTTTTATCGATGCTATCCTGATGGCGTTTGCCGCATTTCGCGGCCGCTGAGAACCAGGCGAGAAGACGAATGACGGGGAAGTTCAACATTGCGGAGCTGTTCACCTACCGGCTCCATGTGCTCAAGAAGCAGACCGACCGCACGATGAGCGACGCGTTCGAGGCAGCGCTTTCGCTCTCGCTCACGGAGGCGCGGCTGCTGCTCAGCGTGGGCGCGTTCGGATCGTTGTCGGTGTCGGAACTCGGGCGCGTGTCGAATCTCGACCGCAGCCAGGCGAGCCGCGCCACCGACGTGCTCGAACGCAAGGGCCTGCTCGTCAAGACTTCGAACGAGGCGGACGCACGCGGCGTGCTCGTGGCGCTCACCGCACAGGGGCGCAGCACCTACCGGCGCGCGACGACAATCTCGAAGGCGACGAACGACGCGATTCTCGCCACGCTGAGCGAGCACGAACGCGAAGTATTGGCGGGCGTGCTGGCCAAGCTCGTGGCGAGCGGGGAAAAGGGCGAGTGAAGCGGCGAATGAAGCGCGCTAGCCGCGCGCCGCAGGCCGGCGGAATTTCGCGGCTAGTTCACTCGCGCTGCGCGCAAGCAACGACACGTCGCTGCCCACGGCAACGAACGTCGCACCCGCTTCGAGATATTCGTTCGCAATGGCTGGATCGGCCGCGAGCACGCCCGCGCCCTTGCCTTGCGCGCGCACGGTGCGGATACCCTTGCCGATTGCTTCGCGCACCTGTGGCGAGCCTGGCTGGCCGAGCAGGCCCATCGAAGCGCTGAGGTCAGCCGGGCCGAAGAACACGCCGTCCACGCCTTCCACGTTCGCGATTGTCTCGAGCTGCGCGAGCGCGCTTGCCGTCTCCGCCTGGACCAGTACGCACAGTTCCTCAGCAGCGTGATGCAGATAGTCGGCGGAACCGTTCCAGCGCGAAGCGCGCGCAAGCGCGCTGCCTACGCCGCGCACGCCGTGCGGCGGATAGCGCGTCGCGGCCACGGCGGCGCGTGCCTCGTCGGCGTTCTCGATCATCGGCACGAGCAGCGTTTGCGTACCGATGTCGAGCAGTTGCTTGATGATGGCGGCGTCGTTGCGTACCGGCCGCACGATCGGGTGCGTCGAGTACGGGGCGACGGCCTGGAGTTGCGCGAGCGTGCTGCGCAGATCGTTGGGCGCGTGCTCGCCGTCGATCAAGAGCCAGTCGAAACCCGTGTTCGCGAGCAGCTCGGTCACGTACGAGTCGGCCAGCGCAGCCCACAGGCCGATTTGCGTGCTGCCCTGCGCGAGCGCACGCTTGAAAGGGTTGGCGGGTGTGGACATTGCTATGGAATCCTGATCAGACGAAACTGAAGCCGATGCCGCCGAGCGGGCCGTAATCGGCATGAAACGTATCGCCCGCGCGGGCGGGAATCGGGGCCGTGAATGAGCCGCTCAGAATCACGTCGCCGGCTTCGAGACGCTCATCGTGACGCGCGATCTTGTTGGCAAGCCAGGCGACGCCCGTGGCCGGATGGTTGAGCACCGCTGCCGCGAGACCGCTTTCCTCCACGGCGCCGTTCTTGTAGAGCAGCGCGCCGACCCAGCGCAGGTCCACGTCGAGCGGCCTGACCGGGCGGCCGCCCAGCACGACGCCCGCGTTGGCCGCAAAGTCGGATATCGTGTCGAACACCTTGCGCGGCGCCCGGGTGTCGCGGTCGAACTGCTCGATGCGCGCGTCGATGATCTCGATGGCCGGTGTGACATAGGCCGTCGCGTCGAGCACGTCGAAGAGCGTGACGTCGGGTCCTTGCAGCGGCCGGCTCAATACGAACGCCAGTTCCACCTCCACACGCGGCGCGATGAAACGGTCCGCGCGAATATCGCTGCCTGCGGCGATGAACATGCTGTCGAGCAGCGGTGCGTAGTCGGGCTCGTCGATCTGCGACGAGCGCTGCATGGCGCGCGACGTGAGGCCGATCTTGCGGCCCTTGATCGTGTGGCCCGCCGCGAGCTTGAGTTTGACCCACTCGCGCTGGATTGCGTAGCCGTCGTCGATCGTCATGTCCGGATGCGAGCGCGAAAAATGCCGCAACTGCGTGCGCGTGCGTTCCGCTTCGTCGAGCTGCGCGGCCAGCTCGCGGATGGTTTGCTGATCTAGCATCATGAATTCCGGTGCGCGTGAGCTCAGGTTTTGAGCCGGGCGTGCAGGTTGTTGTGCTTCCACGCGCCTTCCTCGCTGAACTCGACGATTTCAAGCGAAAGCGCGAGGCCGTGCGAAGCGAAGGCTTGTGCGAAGTGCTGCTTGATCGCTTCGAAGAGCGCCTCGCCGGTCGCCCGCCGCACGGCTTGCGAGCGGCCCGCACCGATCTTCAGGCAGCCATGCAGGAAGGCATTCCCGGGATTGCCATCGGCAACGAAGTACTGTTCGCAACGCAGCGCGCGCGTGCGAATACCGCCACGCGGGTAGACGCGTGCGCCGGTTTCGTCGCGTTGAGCGTCGAGCACATGGGCTAGCGTTTCGCAGAGCTGACCGATGTTGCTCGCGTCGGCGAGATTGGCGCTGTATTCGAGCGTGAGATGGGGCATCGCTTGCTCCGTTGTTCAGACCGGCAAGGGCGTGACGGGCAGGATCGCGTTGATCTGCCCGGTGCCCGAGCTGCCGAAATATGGCGTGACGACTTCCGCGCGGCCTTCGTAGCGGTCCCAGCCAAGCGCCCCGAGCAGCATGGCCGTGTCGTGCATGCCGCCTTCGCCCCAACACTTTTCGTTGTACATCGGCAGCATGTCGCAGAAGGTTTTCCAGTCGCCGCGCTCCCACATCGCCACAACGTTTCGATCGGTCGTTTCGAGGAACGGGTCCCAGACCTTGTGCATGAATTGCTCGGCGGTGCCGTTGTTGGCGAAGTGGTGGCTCAGCGACCCGCTTGCGAGTATCGCCACCGTGCCGTCGTAGCGCTCCTCGATCGCGCGGCGTACGGCGAGTCCGAAGCGCGCGCTCATGGCGAGGTCATGCCACATGCACCAGCCCGCCACCGAAACGGTGCGGAAATGCTGGTCGCCGTTCATGTAGCGCATGGGCACGAGCGTGCCGTATTCGAGGTCGAGCGTCGTTTCGCTATGTGCGCGCGTTTTCACACCCATTTCGTTCGCGACATCGGCGATCAGGTGACCAAGCTGCGGATTGCCGGGGTACGCGTACGGCATGTTCTTGATGAAATGCGGCAGCTCGTTGCTCGTGTAGACGCCTTCAAAGCGCGGCGCACAGTTGATGTGATACTCGCTGTTCACGAGCCAGTGCACATCGAACACGACGATCGTGTCCACGCCCAGCTCGCGGCAGCGCCGGCCGATCTCATGGTGACCATCGATGGCGGCCTGACGGCAACCCTTGTGCGGGCCGTCCAGTTCGGAAAGGTACAGCGAAGGCACGTGCGTGACCTTCGCGGCGAGCGCGAGTTTGCCCATTACACGCCCCAGTGCGGAATGTGATGCGAGCCCAGCGACACACACACGTTCTTCGGCTCGAGGAACACTTCGTAGCTCCACGTGCCGCCTTCGCGGCCCACGCCCGAAGCCTTCGTGCCGCCGAACGGCTGGCGCAGGTCGCGCACGTTCTGGCTGTTCACGAAGCACATGCCCGCTTCGACGGCGGCCGCCACGCGCAATGCGCGACCCGTATTCTCGGTCCACACGTAGCTGGAGAGGCCGTAGGCGATGTCGTTGGAAAGACGGATCGCGTCGGCTTCGTCTTCGAAGGGAATCAGGCACGCGACCGGTCCGAAGATTTCCTCCTGTGCGATGCGCATGCGGTTGTCGACATCGACGAATACGGTAGGTTGAAGGAAGTTTCCGTTCTTGACTGCATCGGGCAGCGCGGGCGCGTCGAGGCCGCCGCACGCGAGCGTGGCGCCTTCCTTCGGTCCGAGTTCGATATAGCTGCGCACCTTCGCGAGATGGCCCTGGCTGATCATCGGGCCGACGATGGTTTTCTCGTCGAGCGGATCGCCCACGGTGATGCGCTTCGCGCGCTCGATGAAGCGCTGCGCGAACGTCGCGTAGATCGAGCGCTGCACGAGAATGCGCGAGCCGGCTGTGCAGCGCTCGCCGTTGTTCGAGAAGATCATGAACACGGCGGCGTCGAGCGCGCGTTCGAAATCGGCGTCGTCGAAGATCACGAACGGCGACTTGCCGCCCAGTTCCATCGAAAACTTCTTGAGGCCCGCAGCCTGCACGATGCGGTTGCCCGTAGCTGTGGAGCCCGTGAACGACACCGCGCGCACGTCGGGATGCGCGACGAGCGGCTCGCCCGCTTCCTTGCCATAGCCGTGCACGATATTGAGCACGCCTGCCGGAATGCCCGCGTCGAGTGCGAGCTGGCCAAGCATCGAGGCCGTGAGCGGTGACAGCTCGCTCATCTTCAGCACGGCCGTGTTGCCGAATGCGAGGCAAGGCGCGACCTTCCACGTGGCGGTCATGAACGGCACGTTCCAGGGCGAGATGAGCGCGCATACGCCCACGGGATGAAACAGCGTGTAGTTCAGGTGCGTGGACGTGGGATACGTGTGGCCGTCCACGGCGGTGCAGACTTCGGCGAAGTAGCTGAAGTTGTCGGCTGCGCGCGGCACCAGCTGCTTGCCCGTTTGCGAAATGGTCTGGCCCGTGTCCTTCGTTTCGGCTTGTGCGATCTCCGGCACGTTCTTCGCGATCAGCTCACCGAGCCTGCGAATGGCCTTCGCGCGCTCGGCGGCGGGCTTCGCGGCCCACGCGGGAAAGGCGTCTTTCGCCGCGCGCACGGCGAGGTCGACTTCCTCTGCGCCGCCACGCGCCACTTCCGCGAGCACGTCCTGGTTCGCCGGATTCACGGTTTCGAAATAGTCGCGCCCTGCGTGCGCGCGGCCGTTAATCAGATGTTCGATTCGCATGTCTAATCAGTCCAGTATTCGATTCGTTGCCGGATCAGCGCCCGTACTCGGCATCGCTTGCAATGGTATTGACCAGACGGCCCAGGCCGTCGATCTCGCACACCACTTCGTCGCCTGCATTCACGTTGACGACGCCTTCGGGCGTGCCGGTCAGAATGACGTCGCCGGGCGCGAGCGTCATGAACCCGCTCAAATACTCGATGAGTTCCGCGATGCCGGTGACGAAATCGCGTGTGTTGCCGTTCTGCTTGAGTTCGCCGTTCACGTAGGTGCGCAGGCCGAGCGCGTTGACGTCGGCGATGTCGCTCGCATCGACGAACCAGGGCCCAAGCACCGTGCCGCCGTCGCGGTTCTTCACGCGCAGGTTCGGGCGGTAGTAGTTCTCCAGATAGTCGCGGATCGCGTAGTCGTTCGCGATCGTATAGCCGGCAACGTACTGCGTGGCTTCCTCGCGTTTTACGTTCTGCGCCGTGCGGCCAATCACGACGGCAAGCTCGCACTCGTAGTGCATGAACGTGACGTCGGCGGGGCGGCGCGTGGTGCCGCGATGGCCGATCACGCTGCCCGGCCCCTTGAGAAACACGAGCGGCTCCTCCTGCTTCGAGAACTGCAGTTCCTTCGCGTGTTCCGCGTAATTGAGGCCGAGCGCGAAGATCGTGCCGGGCTCGAACGGCGCGAGCCACACAACTTCATGCTCCTCGCGCACGCGACCGTCGGCGAGCCGCACGCGGCCGCCTTCGGGCGTGGCTTCGTGTATCGCGCCTGCGTAGGCAACGCGTCCGCGCATCATGGCTGTTCTCCCGGCGCCACGCCTGCCGCGACGAATTCGATTATGAGCGGCGCCCAGTCACCCATGACGATGGTTGCGCGCGCACCGGACTGAACCACGGGCGCACCATGTGGCACGCCGAGCGTGACGACGTCGCCAGGGGCGAGCGTCATGAAGTCGGTGACGTCGGCGAGCAACTGGGCGACGCCTCGAACGTTCGTAGCCGTAGTCGCACTGAAGGTGGCGCCGCCTTCTACGTTCACGGCAATGACAAGCTGATCGGGATCGGCCACATGACGGCGCGCGACCACGGCAGGGCCGATCACGCAGAAGTTGTCGCGCGCTCGAAACCGCACCGAAGGACGATAGACGCTCGCATGCGGCACGCTCAGGTCGGCCACGAGCGTATAACCCGCAATGTAATCGAACGCTTCATGCACGGCGACGCGTGTGGCGGTGCGTCCAATCACGATGCCGAGCGACGCGCCCACTTGCACGCCTTCGCTGCCCGGCACGGCCACGCGCGCACGATGCCCGGCGTGGGTATTGCGCGGCTTCAGATAGAGAATGGGCGCGCGCGGCGGCGCTTTATAGGGGGGCGCGTTCACGGCGTCGCCGAGCGCTTCGAGCGCGTGGCGGTCGTTGAGCAGCGTGCCGTAGACAGCGCCGCTCACAGGCGGCCGGCAGCGCGCGCCCGTGGCGAGCAACGCGCGCACGGCTTCGGCGCCAACGTCGCGCGGCAGCGCCTCGCCTTCGACGTGCAGCAGGTGATCGGCAACGGAAAACATGGCTTGGATTCGCTTCACAGAAACACTAATATGTGAGTGATGGTGCGCTTGCTATGATCCGTCGTCAATCGTCGATGAGATTTTTTCGGGTTTCCCCTGGGGCGCCCCGTTCCTTGTTTTGTTGAAACCGCCATGTCCGATACCTCGCGTCCGACCACTCGCGTTGCGCACCGCAACCTGCCCATGCTGCTGTTGCGCGCGCGCGAAAAGATGATGGAGCGCTTTCGCCCGCTCATCACGTCGCACGGCCTCACCGAGCAGCAATGGCGCGTGATACGCGCGCTCAACGAAAGCGGACCGCTCGAACCGCGGCAGATTTCCGACCTGTGCACGATATCCAGCCCGAGCATGGCTGGCGTGCTGGCGCGCATGGAGGCGCTCGGTCTCGTGACGAAGGAGCGTTTCGCCGACGACCAGCGGCGCGTGCTCGTCTCGCTCACGAAGAAAAGCCATCAGCTCGTGAAAGCGATTTCCAAAGAACTGGAGGCGCGGTACAAGGCACTCGAGGCGGAGGTGGGACCGGAGGTGGTCGAGCGCGTGTATCGCGCGATCGACGATCTGCTCGCCGGGCTCGAGGAGTGAGTACGGCGAGCGCCTTCAGCGGGCTCGCGCGTAAAGGTGAGGTTTTTCGGGAGCGGTCCGCGCGGATCGTTCGGACCGTGTTTGGCAGCCTCGCGAGACTAGGCGAGCGAAGCGAATGCCTCGTCGAGTTCGGCGGCGTTTTGCGGACGCACCACGCGCGCGACCTCCACGCCGTCGCGCAGGAAGATGAGCGTGGGCCAGAGCTTCACGCGAAACGAGCGGCCTAGCGCGCGGCCCGGTCCATCTTCCACTTTCAGGCGGCGCACCTGTGGATTGCGCTCGAACGCCGCGCCGATCAGCGGTTGCGCGCCCTGGCAATAGCCGCACCAGTCGGTGCCGAATTCGACGACGGCGCCCCCGCCGAGCGAGTCGATTTCCTTGCGGGCGGGCGCGTTCGTTGCGTAGCTCATCGTGTGATTCCTCGCATTGGCATCTGCAGACATCGACATACGATACCGCATTGCTCCGCTTCGTTCAGGCCTCGCTTCGACGCCGACGCTGAGGTTCGCGCCGACATTCAACCGATAGGTGAGGCTTTTCGGGAGTGAGCAGGTTTGCACCGGTTCACGCACCTTGCGACGCATTGCGCGAGCGTGAGGCTCGGGCCGTCGCGAGCAAATCTGCCTTGAAAACAAGGGAAAAACACAAAACCGGCATGCGATGCGGTGAGCGAAAGTGGATCGAGCGCCGCACTCGAAGCCGCTTGAACCCACGCTTCGAAGCGCAAAGGTGAGCGTTTGCGGGAGAGGCCGAAGCGCGCGCCTCGCGAACGTCTGAAGCGAGCCGTGGCACCCGCCAATCCATCGCGCGAAATCCACATTAGCGCTGATTTCAGGGCGTTTTCTCACCGCTACGCGTCGCGAAGCGACAAGCCGCCGCGCCCGAGGCCACTGCGCGCCGGCGGCAAAGGTGAGAAGATTCGGGAGCACACTTGGCGTTGCCTCTCGCGCTGCCGGCCGTCGAATGGACGCCCGCACCCGATGGGTATATAACATTAAAAAGTGCGGGATTCTTTTGACTACTGCTCACCAAGGGAGATCGACTTCATCATGACGAGCGACGACACGCAAAAGCAGGACGCTCAAAAGCCTGGCGAGGGTTCATCGCAACCGGATCTGGAGAGTCTGAACGCCGCCCTCAGTCACGTCGACGAAGGCGTGAAATCCGGCAAGATCGCGGCGGGCGCGGCCAAGGGCCTCGTCTTCAGTCTCGTTGAAACGCTGGGTGCGCTGGTGGGCGACCCCGACCTGCCGCAACACGCGCGTTCGGGCTACGAAGGTTTGCTGGAGGCGGCGCGCGAACTGCGCGCCAAGCTGGAGCACTAGTCTTTCCCAACGCGTGCGGCTGCGCTGTTGCCAACCAGCTTTCGCCAATCCGGCAGCCGTACGCTCACACAGCCAGCAGGGCGGCCGCAAGGCCGTCCGGCGCGGCGCCGATGCGCAGTTCCGGCGTGCCGTGCCAGTCCGCGCAACGTTGCAGCGCCCGGCGCAAGTCGGCCACCAGACGGCCACTCGCGCGCACGCCGGGCTCCAGATGCAGCGACTTCACCTCGAACACCTGTTGCCCCCGATGCGCCTTGGCGTCGACACGCCCGATAAGCCGTCCGCGGTTCAAGATCGGCAGTACGAAGTAACCGTACCTGCGCTTCGCAGCCGGCACGTAGCATTCCATGGCGTAGTCGAAGTCGAATAGCGCCAGCGCGCGCTTGCGGTCCCACACGACCGGGTCGAAAGGCGAGAGCAGGGACGTGACGGTGGAGGCGAGCTTGCCGCTCGCCGCGTCGTCGATGAGCGGGGCGTGCTCGCGATGCACGAACGCGTCGTGCTTCCAGCCTTCCACGCGCACCGGCAGCAACTCGCCCGCGTCGGCGAGCGCATGCAGCGCTTCGGCATACGGGCGGCGCGGCAGGCGGAAGTAATCGGCGGCCCAGTCCGCACGGATCACGCCGAGCGCGCGGCAGGAGCGCAAGAGCAGTTCGCGCTCCGCTTCGGCGCGCGGCGGCAGATCGCGCGCGTCGTTCCAGTTTGGCAACACGCGCTCGGCCACGTCGTACACGCGCTGGAAGTTGTGCCGCTGGGCCACCATCAGCGCGCCGGTTGCGAACAGCACTTCCAGATGCCGCTTCTCCGGCTTCCAGTCCCACCAGCCGTTGCCCTTGTCGCCCTCGGCGCGTGCAAAGTCGGCGGAACGCACGGCGCCATCGGCGCGAATGCGTTCGAGCAGCGCATCGATTTCCTCGCGGTATTGGTCGTGCCACTCGGCCGCGTATTTCCAGCCCATGCCGGAAGGATCGAGCATGCGATGGCGCATTAGCCCGTAGTCTTCGATCGGCAGGAAACACGCCTCGTGCGCCCAGTACTCGAACAGGCGCCCTTGCGCGAGATGCGCGTCGAGCCAGGCCGGCTCGAACGCGCCAATGCGGCTGAACAGCACGAAATAAGGACTGCGCGCGACCACATGGATCGTGTCGATCTGCAATTGCGCCATGCGGCGGATGGCGTCGAGCACGTCGTCCTGCGTTGCCTTGCGGCGAGGCGGCGCGAGCAGCCCTTGCGCCGCGAGGTGCAGCGTGCGCGCCGCCGCGAGCGGCAGAACTAGTGGCGAACCGGCGTCGGCAACCTTCGGCGCTTCTGCAATATCAGCAACGTTCGCACCGCGCTCACGCATGGACGCCCGCAACAACCGTCACCGGCCGCAGCGCCGCGAGCCGTTGATGGATCTGCGCGACCACGGCCGCGCCTTCGCCCACCGCGGCGGCCACGCGCTTGGTCGAGCCCGCGCGCGCGTCGCCGATTGCGTAGACGCCCTCCACCGAAGTCGCGAGGCTGCACGACTCGTTGTCGCCCGTCAGCACGAAGCCGTGCGGGTCGAGCTTCACGCCGCACTCGCGCAGCCAGCCCGTGTTCGGGTCGGCGCCCGTGAAGAGGAACAGGTGGCGCGAATCGAAATGGTCGATGCCTTCCGGGCACGGCGTCTTCAAACGCACCGACGTGAGCGTGCCGCCGTCATCGCCCAGGCCGCCGATCTCGCTGCGTCCGTGCACCCGCACGTTCGCGAGCGACGCAATCCGGTCGATCAGATAGCGCGACATCGTCGATTCGAATCCGGTCTTGCGGATCAGCACGTCGATCTGGCGCGCATGCGTGGAGAGGTAGACGATCGCCTGGCCCGCCGAATTGCCGCCGCCTACCAGCACGACGTTCTCGTGCTTGCAGAGTTTCGCCTCGACCGGCGAGGCCCAGTAATAGATCCCGCGCCCCGTATAGCGGTCGATGCCCTCGATCGCGGGCTTGCGGTACACCGCGCCGCTCGCGATCACCACGGTATGCGCGCGCACGTCGCCGCTGCAGGTTTCGAGCCGGCGCGGTTCCTCA
The DNA here is from genome assembly GCF_905220195.1 of Paraburkholderia sp. J8-2. NCBI lineage: Bacteria > Pseudomonadati > Pseudomonadota > Betaproteobacteria > Burkholderiales > Burkholderiaceae > Paraburkholderia > Paraburkholderia sp. J8-2. The sequence continues at coordinate 885,729 of NZ_CAJMZA010000001.1, read as the reverse complement.
TCGCAGAACAGCCTGCGCACCGTGACCGGAATGGCCACGTGCGCGCCGAACTTCTGCGCCTGCACGAACGCGCGGCCCGCGAGCGCCTGGCCCGAGATGCCGGTGGGAAAGCCCAGGTAGTTTTCGATGCGCGAGCTTGCGCCCGCCTGGCCGCCCGGCGCGCGCGAATCGAGCACGATCACCGAAAGGCCCTCGGAGGCGGCGTACACCGCGGTGGCGAGACCGGCCGGGCCCGCGCCCACCACGGCGACGTCGTAGACGCGCTGGCCGTCGAGCTCGGGCAGGATGCCCAGACACGTGGCCAGTTCGGGCGCGCTGGGATGGCGCAGCACCGAGCCGTCGGGGCAGATCACGAGCGGCAGGTCTTCGCAGCGCGCGGCGAAACGCTCGACCACACAGAGCATGCCTTCGTCGCGTTCGTCGACCACCGAATACGGATGGCCGTTGCGCGAGAGAAAGCCTTGCAGCGAAACGAGTGAGGGATCGTCGTGCTTGCCCACGAGAATCGGGCCGCCCGCGCCCTTTTCGATGAGCGAGACGCGGCGCAGGATCAGCGCGCGCACGATGCGCTCGCCGAGCTCGGCTTCGGCGACGATGGCCGCGCGCAACTGCTCGGGCGGAATCAGGATCGCATCGACGGGTTCGAGCGCGAGGCCGTCCACGAGCGCCGGGCCGCCCGAAAGCTGGCCCACTTCGGCGAGGAAATGCCCGCGCCCATGTTCGACGATGAGCCGCTCGCGGCCCAGCCCGTCGCGCTGGAACACTTTGACCGAACCGGAGAGCAGCACGAACATGCCGGGACCGGTTTCGCCCGTGCGAAAGAGCAGATCGCCCGCCGCATAGTGGCGCTGCTCGCCGAAGCGGGCAAGGCGCGCGACTTCTTCGTCGGTGAGCTGCGGGAACATCTGGTGGCGCCGCGTGGAGAGCGTCGAGAACGGCGCTTCAGCGGGTTGCGGCTGCGTGTCGGAGTGGCGGCTCGCGGAAGGAAGTTCCGCGGATTCCGGAACCTCGGCTTCGGTGATCGTGCCCATCTGGCGGTTCTCCTCGTGCGGGCGGCTCGGGAGCGGGCCGCCCGGATCAGACAGCTTTAGGCGTGATGTTGACCGGGACTTCGGCGTGGGCCATCAGCTGGAGCGACTCGAGCGTGCGGCCTGCATCGCGCCACGCGTCGAGGCCGCCGAGGAGCGGCACCACATCGGTAAAGCCGGCCTCGACGAGCTTCTTCGCCATCCAGGCCGCGGAAATTTCATTGGGGCACGAGCAATAGATCACGAGCTTCTGGTCGTTCGGATATTTGCCGACGATCTCGTCGAGCTTGCGCTCGTCGGCGAATAACGCGCCCGGAATGATGTATGGATCGAGCTTGCGCTTTTCTTCTGAGCGAATGTCGAACACCACGGGCGGCGGCTTGCCGCCCATCGCATGAAAGAGATCCTCCACCGTGATGCGTGCGCTCGCGAGCTTTTTGATGAGTTGCCGGCGGCGCTGCCAACGGTAGGTCGCGTAGAGCAACAGCAGCACGACCACCACGACAGCGGCAAAGCGCCCAAGGCGGCTTGCACCGGCGAGCATCATGTCGATCTGCGGTGCGAACATCACGCCGATAAGCAGCCCGGTGCCGGACCACAGCGCCGCGCCGATGCCGTCGAAGCCGACGAACTGGCGGTAGGGCACGCCCATCGCGCCGGCCAACGGCACGGAAACAAGCGACAGTCCCGGCACGAACTTGGCGATGGCGAGCACGCGCACGCCCCAGCGGCCGAAAAAGCGTTCGGTCTTTTTTACGCAGGTGTCGCGCGAAAGCGAGAGTTTGCAGAGCGTCTTGAGCGTGTTGCCGCCGTAGAGGCGCCCGGCCATGAACCACACGCTGTCGCCGATCAGCATGGCGAAGATGGCGAGCCCGAGCACCGGCGCGACCTGCTGGCCGATCGATCCGGGATGCATGGCCGCCATCGCGCCGAACAACACGAGCGCGGGCATCGCGGGCACGGGCAGCCCTAGCGATCCGGCGAGCACATTGATAAACACCAGCGCAGGCCCGTACTGCGCGATGAGGTCATGTAGCATCGGCTTACTTCCGTTGCGCGTTTAAGCGATGAACGGGAAAGATAGGAGGGTAACGTAAAGATTATGGACGCATTTCGTAGGCGTGCAAGCGACCCCCTGTAGGAGCGCGTGCGAATGCCTGCCGTGTGCGGCGGGCATGTGAAAAAAGCGCCGGATTGAGAAGCGGTGGTCGCGCTGGGCGCGAGATGAGCGGAAAGCGTCAGAACGCGGCACACGAGACGATGCGTGCCGCGCTCGTGACGCCTTTTTCCGTGCGCTTAGCGCGTGTGTGATTCCCCGGGCAGCTCGGCACCTTGTGCGCGAATTGCCGCGATCAGCTCGGCCGGCGTGATTTCGTAACGCACTTCGCGATGGATGCCAGGCTTGCGCTCGTCGACTTCGACCAGCAAGAGGCTTTTGCCGTCGGCCGCCGATTCGAGGCGCAGTGAACGCAGTTCGCGTCCGGTCGCGTCGTCATGCTCGGTGAGCAGGGTCATGTTTCCGGAAGACCCGGTCGTGCGCATTGATATTGTCCTCGTGCGTTGGGTGGTCGAGCCATTGTACGGGGTCGGCTGCACGGCGTGTTTATGCAAGTGAGCGCCGACACACACAGCGAGATCGCTGTGCCGCGACCCTGGCCAGCCAGTGTAACGCGACTCGCCGCCACGCCGCCCGTTTTTGCGCGCCCTGCAACGGGCCATGCGAAATGCGTTGCGCGTTGCACCGCTGTCATGGTTGCGAAGCAAAGCGATGCCAGGCGAGAGGCGGGCGCAACAGAAAAAACGGCTCACCCGGGCAGGCCAGGTGAGCCGTTGAAACGCCGTTGTTACTCGGATCAGCAAACCGTGGTACGGCTTGCTGACGGTTTTCATGGTGCCGCCCGGGCGCCGCACTGTCGAGATGGGACTAACGCCGATCTCTCAGACCATTGGGACCGGCAGCCGAGGTCGTTATGCTGCGATCTCCCCGGCCGTTTCGGCGAGATTGACGCTCTCGCGGCGTGCGGGTGTGCGAGCGTGCTTCGAGCGCTTTGCCGCTTCCGCGCCCGCGACGGTAAAGAGGCGTACGGCTTCGTCGAGCACGTCGGCCTGTTCGGCGAGCCGCATCGCCGTGGCGGCGGCCTGTTCGACGAGCGCGGCGTTCTGCTGCGTGGCGCTGTCCAGATGCGCCACGGCCTGATTGACCTGGCGGATGCCCTCGGCCTGCTCGCCGCTCGCGTTTGCGACCTCGGTGATGATCGACGAGACGCGGCTCACGGCTTCGTCGATCGAGCGCATCTGCGCAGTCGTGTTGCCGACGAGCCGCGTGCCCTCGGCAATCTCGTTCACGCTCGCGTCCACGACCTGCTTGATCTCCTTGGCCGACGCCGCGCAGCGCTGCGCGAGCATGCGCACCTCGCCCGCCACCACGGCGAACGAGCGGCCCGCTTCGCCCGCGCGCGCGGCTTCGACGGCGGCGTTGAGCGCGAGGATATTGGTCTGGAACGCGATTCCGTCGATCACGCCGGTGATGTCGCTGATGCGGCGCGAAGCGTCTGTGATGCCCGACATCGTGCGCTCCATCTGCGCCGCGATCGAGCCGCCCTCGGCGGCGGCGGACTGCGCGTCGCGCGCGAGATCGAGCGCGCGGGCGCTCGCTTCGGCATTGGCCTGCACGGTGGTCGTGAGTTGATCCATCGTGGCCGCGGTTTCTTCGAGCGATGCGGCCTGCATTTCCGTGCGGCGCGAGAGATCGAGATTGCCGCTCGAGATTTCGTGCGCGGCTTCGAGCATGCCGTCGATCTGCGAACGCACGTCGAACACGATCGCCGTGAGATTGGCCTGCAACTGGTTGAGCGCCTGGAGTACGTCGCCGAGATCGTCGTTCGTGGCGACCGCGAGCGTGGCCGTGAGGTCGCCCGCGGCCATGCGCGTGGAGGCCGTGGTCATTTGCGCGAGCGGCGCGCCGAGATGGCGCGTGGTGAGGCGCCAGGCGCCGAGCGCGCACACGCAGGCGGCGCCGAACGCGCCCCAGAAGGGCAGCGGCGGCAGACCTTGCCAGGCGGCGACGCCGGCAGCGGCGAACACGGTGGGCACGGCGCCATAGCCGAACGCGATGCGCGTGGCGATAGGCACGCGCAGCAGCGACTGCAGCGCGCCCACGAGGCCCGTGCGCACCACGGAGCCGTGGCGCAGCCGCACGCCTTGCAGACGGCCCTCGCGCATTTGCGCGTAGAAGGCTTCGGCGGTGCGGACTTCCTCGCGCGTGGGTTTCACGCGCACGCTCAGATAGCCGACCACCGTGCCTTGCTCGGAGACGGGCGTGACGTTCGCGCGCACCCAGTAGTGGTCGCCGGACTTGCGGCGGTTCTTGACGATCGCGGTCCAGGGGCGACCTTCACGGACGGTTTCCCACAGATCGGCGAATGCTTCTGCCGGCATGTCCGGATGCCGGATGATGTTATGCGCCTTGCCGATCAGTTCTTCTTTCGTAAAGCCGGATACCGCGACGAACGCAGGATTGCAGTACTGAATGCGGCCCTTGAGGTCGGTGGCCGAGACGAGCATCTGCGAAGCGGGATAGTCGAATTCCTGTTGCGTGACGGGTTGATTGTTGCGCATGAGATTCCTTCGATGGGGTCCGCTTGAGACCCAACAACACAGCGAGGCATAACGGCATTTCCCTTACAAACTTTAGGGGTATGCGTATTGTTGGGGCGCGTGAGGCGATCTGCGCGCAACGGGAAAATCCGTTGTGCTATCAATGGATTGGCGCGGATGTTGGGGGGTGTATGCACAGACTTTTCCCCGTTAACTGTGGACAAGTCCAGTGCCTCCAAAACGTGCAACTTCTCTGTCGCGTGGTGCATTGGTGTTTCCGATCAACGGCTTAGCTTCGCTGTCCAGAAGTTGTGCACAGGGCTGCCAACAAAATCTGTGGAAAAGGTGGGTGGGTTTCGAGGCCGCTCGAGCTGCCGTTGCTGCGATTGGGAACGCTGTGGGTTAACTGAAACGCATCAAGGACTTGATGCGGTCTTCCAAGGGTTACGCACAGGGCTGCCAACAAAATTTGTGGGTAACTTTGGGCGGCTTTGTGCGAGTTCCATGAACTTCTGTTCCGCTCAGATTCAAAATGCTCACCTGTTGGCTTCGGCTCAGACAACAATCCAACCAGACCATCTGTTTTGTGCGGACAACCAATCGATGATCATCAGCGGACACGTGTTGCTCAAGCGCTCCGCCGCCGATCATGACCGCACACTGGCTGAAGGCAGTGGCCCGCCCGGCAACGCGGTGCCGCGTCTGCCGGAGACACACCCGATCTGCCAACCCTGTTGAATGCACGTTGCCCCTCGTTTCCTGTTATCGAGCGCGCCCTGAATTGGATGAACATGCCAGGAACAACTGCAAGCGTTTAAAGCGCACATCCCGTCCCATCGAACTGGCGTAGCAGGCCGCCAAGGTGTATCCCCAGTTCTCGCTAGCGCGTGGTTGATTGACGACGCTCAAGCAGTGTCGGTATGTCTCAATGTGTTCATGCGCAATGAATCGGACTGCGTACCGATTTGGGAATTGTCCTGTTGTGAGCGGTTAGCTTGTCCATCCAGCATAGGGGCATCGCCGATCGCGTTGCGGCGCCGGCACGATACATGGAGTAATGGAAATGTCAGACCGACAGGAGCGACACGTTGGGGTGGCCGCATGAGACGAGCCATTCTGAAACTTGGAGACAAGACAACGTCTGACGGTGTTGTACTCGAAGGCATCGACAGTTGCAGGCACCACGGCACGCCAATGACGTTCATCGGCGCGAAGATATGGTGTCCCGCGTGCAATTCGGAAGGCGTGATTGGCTGGAAGGGGCCGCACCGGAAGGCAACCATGATGGGCAAGCAGCAGGCCGTGGAAGGCGATATCTGCCTGTGCAACTGCGATCCGCCGCCGGTACTCCTGGCCTCGCAGAACAGCGCCTGGCATGTGTTCGATGCGCACGAGTTGGGAGAAGCAACGGGTGCAGGTCAGTCGATGGCTGGCAGCGATCCCGGCAGATATGACGAACAAATTGCGCTCAGGGACGGCAACGGGCGCCCGCTCGCGGATACGTACTACACGCTACGTCTACCAAATGGCGCCTTGATTCACGGCACTACCGACCGCGCAGGCCGCACTGCGAGACATGTAACGGATGGCGCGAGAAGTATCGCTATTTTTCTCGGTCACAGGGGGTAGGCATGTTTGATCGACTCGTTGCAGACGGCAACAGCACCACTACGGGTGGTGAAATGATTGGCCGTATTAACCAATACAACAAGGCCGGGAAGAAAAATCACTTTGGTCACAGACAGGAGGCGTAATGCCTGACGCACTTTGTGTGGTAACGACGAACACCGATCCTAACTCAATCGTCACGGCCTACACACAGCGCTTTTGCAAGCCGTGGACTATAAGTGACGATGGCATTTCGTTCATTGCCGTTTGGGAGTCGGGAGTTTTGAATGGAGTCTATAAAGGCCATGAGGTAACAGAGGGATTCATCCTTACGGCGTACCTTGACAACGTTGGCATCCCAACGGTGGGGTGTGGACATCGTATTTATCCTGCCGACAAGATAAAAGTGGGTGATACGATCAGTCTTGAGCGCGCCCGCGCGTTTAAAAAGAAGGCTATTGATCGTGTAGAGGATCGAATAAATTCAGATGTTAAGGTTCCGTTATTTCAGTTCGAATATGACGCTCTCGCAAGCATCATCTTTAATTGCGGTCACAACGACGGAGCAAAGGAGATTGTCAAAAAAACAAACGCGGCCGAATATCGAGAAATGTTCGACTATATATTGAAATATCGCGTCGGCACAAATAAGGGTGTTGGACATCGACGCTTCGCCGAAGCGCGGTTGTTTGCAGCGGGAGTTTATGATGCTTCTCACTAGGACGCATGTTACCTGTCTCGTGTCGATTTTTATGCTTTCCGGGGCTGCCTCCGCTAAGACCAGTTCCGATTGCTTAACGCATTTAGGCGGGGGCTATGGCGATGCGCTATGTTATCGAGCCCTGAGTATTGATTTACTCGCAGAAAACGAAAAATTGTATAGAAGCGTTCGTGCCACTATACCCGCTCGAAACGATCACGCTACGTTGCTTGATCAATATGTGATAGCGGAGAGCTCGGCTACAAAATTCTGCAATTTGCAGCGCGATGCCGGGTCGAAATGGGAGAAATCGCCTGATGGATCAATGTTTCCAGCAATATACGAACAGTGTGTTTACGAAACGCGAGTTGCCCAGAATAAGTTCCTTCGTAGTTTGTCGGATATGGTGAAATGGTAACCATCAACCCCGTTCTAATCTGCAAGGAAATATGAAAATTCGAACCTAATATATCTACCCGATGTCGCTATGGTTTGCCGTGCGCAAGTGCTTTGCGAGCACTGGTCTGTTCGTTGAGTCAGCGTGGATTGGTGACGGATAAGAAAACGGACCGCTCATATTCACGTCGCGCATTCTCGTTCTCCGCCTTGGGAAACGTGGTGGATTCGTCTTGCCAACCAACCAGGTTTCCACAGCCCCACAAGTTTTCAGGATGAACAATTTCGAGCCGGTGCGAAGATACCCGCCCCTCGTCCCCCAGGCCGCCGGTCCTTGCCATGAAACTCCCCATGTTATTCAAGTCGCTGTTCGATTTCGAAGCGGATACCCCGGCGCTCGATGTGCCGCCTGAGCCTCCAGTGGAGGAGCCGAATCCTCAACCGGAACCGGCCCCGCACCCGCAAGCCGAATCTGTTCAGCCCGACGAACCGAAACACGACCCCGACCCACTGCTCAACAGTATCGACACCCTAGGCAAGATCGTTCTCGCCCTCGACGCACAGCTTCGCGCCGAGCGCAGCAGTAGCGCTCAGCTGCGCAACTGCCTGACCGACGAACTGACATCGCTCCAAACAGCGCTCCTCCACTAACGACTTAACCTTGAGTTATGTCGACGCAACCGATTTCATTTGCCGCATCGCTGCGAGCCATGAATACTCGGGTACGGCGCAAGAAACGCCGAGAGACCATCCGGAGGAGACTCGATGAAAAAGGTTGCAACGCTCGCAGCAGTCGTCATGGGATGCACATACCTCGCGCCGGTTAAGGCGCAAGACACCACGAGCGCTACCCTTAAAAAAATCCGCGATACAGGCGTGATTTCCCTGGGCGTACGGGAATCGTCGGTGCCGTTTTCCTACTACGACAGCGAGCAGCACACGATCGGCTATGCGCAGGATATCGCGCTGAAGATCGTCGACGAGGTGAAAAAGGAACTGAAGCTCGACAAGCTCACGGTCAAGGAAATTCCGATCACTTCGCAGAACCGCATTACGCTGGTCCAAAACGGCACGATCGATATCGAGTGCGGCTCGACCACGCACACGAGAGATCGCGACAACCAGGTGGCGTTCACGAACAGCTTCTTCCAATACGGCGTGCGCCTGATTGCGAAGAAGGATTCGGGGATCAAGGACTTTCCCGATCTGGCGGGTAAGACCGTCGTGACCACGGCGGGCACGTCGGAGGACCGGCTGCTGCGCGAGATGAACAACGACAAGAAGATGGGCATGCAACTCATCGCCGCCAAAGACCACGCGGAGTCGTTTCTCAACGTGAAGACGGGGCGTGCGGTCGCCTTCGTCATGGACGAGCCGCTGTTGTACGGCGCGCGTGCCAAGGAGGCGAACCAGCAGGACTACCTGATCACCGGCACGCCGCCGCTCTCCGAGGTCTATGGCTGCATGGTGCGCAAAGACGACCCCGCCTTCAAGAAACTGGCCGATGGCGTGATCGCTCGCCTGCAGACTTCGGGTGAGGCGGAGCGGCTGTACACCAAGTGGTTTACGCAGCCCGTTCCGCCCAAGGGGATGAACCTGAACTATCCGTTGTCCAACGAGAATCGGGAGCTGTTTTCGCATCCGAATGACCGGGCGCTCGATTGATTGCAGGCTCGCGTATTAAAGCGGCGGCCGTACCCAAGCGGCCGCCACTCACGCTTACTTCGCTTGCCCTTCCTGCCATTCCTCGCTGGCTTCCACATCGCCCGCCACTGAGTAGAGCACGCGCGTATTGCGCGTCTTGAGAAAATCTTCAAGGGTCTCTCCGCGCATGGCCGCGTAGATGTGAAGATTCGAAGTCCCAACGACTGCGCCCAGCTTTTCCAGCATGAAGAAGATCACGCCGTAGTGAATCAGCCCGCGCCAGTCGCGGCGGCGCACGAGATCCTTTTCCTCTTCGCTCAGCCCGGCCTCGGCAAACGAGCGCTCCGGGTCCGCAAGAAATGCGCGCCGATGCCCCTCGTCGACCATCGCGTGCAGATACTTGTTAAGCCGGTACGCCTTCACACTCGATTCGAGCCCGAACGGATACGTGCCCTTAAGCTTCTCCGCGCCGGCCAGTTGCCGCGCCATGTGCTGGCGGTGCCGCGCCTGCGCCTCACCCGTTGGCGCCATCGCCGTGTTTTCGAGCACGAGCGTGCCGATGCCCGTCATCGAAGGCAGGTAGTAGCCGCTGTGCACCTTCTTCACGTTGCCGCTCAGCGCGCCGCGCATGATCAGCCACATGATGACCTCCGCGCCTTCGAGCCCGCCCAGTTGTGCGTACTCCGCATGCGTCATCTCCGCGAGCGCTTGCGGGTCGTTCGTGATGGCGTCGAGGAAGCGGTGGTCCCAGTCCACGTTGTTGAAGCCCGCGTGTTCGCCGTGCACCTGGTGCGAGAGGCCGCCCGTCGCCATCACCACCACGCGCAGGTCCTCGGGATAACTCTCGATCGCGCGTCGCAACGCCTGGCCGAGCTTGAAGCAACGGCGGGCGGTAGGAATCGGGAACTGCAGCACGCCCACCTGCAGCGGCACCACGCGTGTGGGCCAGCCCCGTTCCGTGCGGTCGAGCAGCGCTGACATCGGCGAGAAGAAGCCGTGGTCGAGCGGCTTGTCCTGGAAGAACGACATGTCGAACTCGTCGCTCATGAGGCTCGTGCCGATATGCCGTGCGAGCGCCGCGTGTCCGCCAATGCCGGGCAGGTCGCGTACGCCACCGCCTTCGTCGGCGACCTGGTATTCGTGGCCGATGCCGAGCGCGAACGCCGAGTAATGGTCGAAGAAGAACGACGTCACGTGGTCGTTGTAGACGTAGACGATGGCGTCGGGCTGCTGTTCGCGCAGCCAGCGCTTGACCGGCTCGAAGCTCTCGAAGATCGGCGCCCAGGCCGGATCCTGCTCCTTGTGCGCGTCGTGCGCGAAGCCGATGGTCGGGGTGTGCGAAACGGCGATGCCGCCAACGATCGTGGCCATGTCTCCCTGCTCCTTGTTTGCGAGTGGTTGATATCAATGGCGCCAATGTAGGGTTGACGGGAGGTTATGTAAATTGACTTATCCTCGAAAATTTCATAACGTCAGGTTATGGAAAATAAAGGATCCCGGCGGCGTGCGAAGGCCGACATCGATGCAGACGCCGCCCGCGAAGCGGCGGAAGAGGCACAGCGGCAACTCGCGTCGAGGCTGCGTCTGCGGCATTTGAACTGTTTCGTGGCGATTGCTCAGGAGCGCACGCTCGCGCGCGCGGCGGCGCGATTGCATTTGAGCCAGCCAGCCGTTTCGAAGACGCTCGTGGAGCTCGAACAATGGGCGGGCGCGCGTCTCGTTGAACGCGGGCGAAACGGCGCGGCGCTCACGGCGCAGGGCGAGCGCTTCCTGCGCTATGCGCTCGACGCAACGCGCGCGGTCGAGGCGTCCGCTCTCGCACTCGCGCGGCAGGACGCGCATGCGGCGCCAGCGGTGCGGCTGGGAGCGTTGCCAACCGTGGCGACGGCGTTGCTGCCGGAAGCCCTGCTGCGTTTCAAGGCGTTGCGTCCGCAAGTGGGCGTGAAAATACATACCGACTCGAATGCCGAGCTACTGCGTGCGGTGAAAGCAGGCGAGCTCGACCTGATGGTGGGGCGCATGGCCGAGCCGGCGATGTTGCAGGGCGTGTCGTTCGAGTATCTCTACACGGAGTCGCTCCTCGTCGTGGTGCGCGCGGGGCATCCGCTCGCGAACGAAAGCGGCGCGCCCTCGCTTGGCGCCGTGCTCGGCTTTCCGCTCGTGATCGCGGGCGAGCGCACCGCGCCGCGCCATCACACCGAGGCGTTTTTCGAAACGCACGGCTTCGCCGTGCCTGAAGGCGCGATCGAAACGCAATCGGCTTCGGTGGCGCGCTTGATCGTCGCGGGTTCGGACGCCGTGTGGGTCGTGCCGCAGCGCGTCGCGCAAAGTGACATCGACGCTGGGCTGCTCTTGCAGATCGACGTGCCGGCCCCGCAGGGCGTGGAGCCGATCGGCATTCTTAGGCGCAGCACCGCGACGCTCGACGAAACAATTGGCGTCCTCGCGCAGCAATTGCGCGAATGCGTTCAAGCGGTGTGATGCGTGCATCGTATTTAATTGGAAGTGCGAATTAATCTGAATGTACCGCTGACCAGGATTCATCGGATGAATTCAGGACGCACCGACTCGCTTCGAATCACGAAAATTACATTTACCTTAACGATGACGAGCCTTTCCAATCAGCCCACCCAACTGTTGTTCATATACCGAAATCAATTGAAAGAGACTGAAATATATGGAATGATATCGATTCTCATTACCGCGAAACTCTCCGCGGCCAAACAACAAGACCAGCCAGCCTAGCGTCGTTTCCCTCGGTCCTTTCGGGGCGGCCCAGCCAGCCAATTCACCCGCGTCGTCCGCGCCCGTTTTGCGCGCGTCGCACGGCCGGGTCGTATGCCTTGCACAGGGACCTCATGCTGAACCGGACGCCGCTCGCGAGTGCGCTCGCGCTGACCTTTGCTGTACCTTTCGCTACGACTGCACTCGCGCAAAGCGCGCCTGCCACCGCAGCTGCCACTGCAGCCACTGCCGCTTCGGGGGCGGCCGCCGCGCAGAGCAATCAGACGTTCCAGACCGCGCAGGCGGAAAGCGCCACGAACAACGCCACGCTGCCCACGATCTCCGTGTCGGGCCAAAGCGATGCCCAGGATTTCCAGGCGGAACGTTCGACCGTAGGCGCGAAAACGCCCACAGCGCTGCGCGATATTCCGCAGTCGGTCACGGTCATCAACAAGGCGGTGATGCAGTCGCAGGGCGCCACGTCGTTCCAGGATGCGCTGCGCAACGCGCCCGGCATCACGATCGGCGGCGCGGAAGGCGGCCAGATCGGCAACAACATCAACCTGCGCGGTTTCACGGCGCAAAACGACATTTACCTCGACGGCTTTCGCGACCGCAACCAGTACTACCGCGACACCTTCGACCTCGAGTCGATCGAAGTGCTCTACGGCCCCTCGTCGATGCTGTTCGGCCGCGGCTCCACGGGCGGCGTGATCAACCAGGTCACGAAGCAGGCGAACCTCAAGCCGCTCACTGAAGTGTCGACGACCATCGGCACCGACGACCGCTATCGCGCGACGCTCGACGTGAACCGTCCGCTCGGCGATCACGCGGCCTTCCGTCTCAATGCGTTCGGCCAGTCGATGGGCTCCACGCGCGATGTGATGAAGAACAAGGACTACGGTTTCGCGCCGGAGCTGCGTTTTGGCATTGGCACGCCGACCGAGGTCACGATCTCGGCGCTCATCCAGCACAACTACGACATGCCGGACTACGGCGTGCAGGCCGTCAACGGCCATCCGTTCGCGCCTTCGAAGAGCACGTTCTATGGCCTCACCGACGACCGCACGATCCAGGATGTGCAGACGGTTCAGGCGCGCGTGGACCATCGTTTCAACGACCAGTTCAAGATCACTAACCAGACGCAGTTCTCGCACTCGCTCACCGACGCGCGCGAGACCGCGCCCGGAGCGGTGCTAACGGGCCCGCTCGCTTCGAGCACGGCCCTCAAGAACGGCAACTTCACGAACCTGCCGCTCGAAGACCTGTACATCAAGCTTGCGAGCCACGACCGCGTGATCGAGAACCACTCGATCTACAACGATACGATGGCGCAATACAAGTTCACGACAGGCTTCCTGAAGCACGAGATGCTCGCTGGCATCGAGCTGGGCCACGACAGCTACACGAATCAGGCTTCCACGCGCAACAACCTGCCGATTCTCTCGCTGCTCAACCCGGTCTATATTTCGACCCCCTCGAACGTCACGACAACGGTAGGCAATCACGCGGAGTCGGGCGCAAACACGTTCGCCGCGTACTTCAACGAAACCATGTCGATCGGCGAGCACTGGAAGCTCATTGGCGGCGTGCGTTGGGATCGCTTCCAGGCCCATATTGCCAACACGATCAGCGCGCCGCTCTACGCGGACCAGACCAATACGTTCACGAGCGTGCGTGCCGGGGCGATCTATCAGCCGACCGACTGGCAGTCGTACTACTTCTCGTACGGCACGTCGTTCGATCCGTCGCTCGAAGCGCTCACGGTCACGAACAATACGCAGAACCTCTCGCCCGAACATACCAAGTCGTACGAAGTGGGCGCGAAGTGGGACCTGCTGGGCGGCAATCTTTCGGTTACCTCAGCATTCTTCCAGCAGGAGATGGACAACGCGCGCACGCAAACGTCGACGGGCGAGTACACGCTCGAAGGCGACATTCGCGTGCGTGGCTTCCAGGCGGGCGCAACCGGCCACATTACCAACAAATGGCAGGTGTTCGCGGGCTACACGTATATGGACGGCGTGGTTCTCAAGGCGCTCGACGGCACCCAGGGCAACACGCCGGCGAATACGCCGCGCAATACCTTCACGCTGTGGACCACGTATGCATTCACGCCGCATTGGGAAATTGGCGGCGGCCCGACCTATATGTCGGCGCGTTACGCAGCGAACACGAATTACGTGGAAGTCGGCGGTTATACGCGCTGGGACGCAATGGCCGCGTACCACGAGAAGAAGTGGGACGTGCTGCTGAACCTGTTGAACCTGACCAACAAGTTCTACTATGACGCCCTCATCCAATCGGACGGCGGACGTTCGGTGCCGGGCATTGGCCGCACGTTCCTTGCGACGGCCGACTACCGGTTCTGATTGCGGCGCCTTACGCGTGCGCCGACCTTTTTGCGTGCCGTCACGCGAAGCCCGCATAATGCGGGCTTTTTGCGTCACTGCGTGCAGGCGCACGAACGCGGCTGCTTTGCCGCTTATGCGGCACAACGAAGGAATTGACGATGCTGGTTCACGTCCCCAATGTACTGACGCCTGAGCAGGTTCACGCGCTGCGCGCACGCCTCGACAACGCAGGCGACGCCTGGGTGGACGGCCGCGCGACGGCCGGCTGGTCCGGCGCGCCCGTCAAGCGCAACGTGCAGATCGCCGAGCACACGCCCATCGCACGGGAGCTTGGCGACATGGTGCTCGCGGCCATCGAGCGCAATCCGCTCTTTATTAGCGCGGCGCTGCCGAATCAGGTGTATCCGCCGCTCTTCAACCGTTATGAAGGCGGCATGACGTTCGGCAGCCACGTGGATGGCGCCGTGCGCGTGCTGCCCAACGGCGTGAAGCTGCGCACCGACGTTTCGTGCACGCTTTTTCTCTCGTCGCCCGACGAATACGAGGGCGGCGAACTCGTGGTCGAAGACACCTATGGCGTGCAGGAAGTGAAGCTGCCGGCGGGCGACATGATCGTGTATCCGGCCACGAGCCTGCACCAGGTCACGCCGGTCACGCGCGGCGCGCGCGTGGCGAGCTTCTTCTGGGTGCAAAGCCTCGTGCGCGACGACACGAAGCGCGCACTGCTCTTCGACATGGACACCGCTATCCAGCGCCTGAACGCAAGCGACGCCGACGCTCAGGCGCGGCGCAGCCTCGTGGGCTGCTACCACAATCTTTTGCGACTTTGGAGTGAAACATGAGCTTTCCCGATACCGCCGAGATCGACGCGACGGCAACGCCGCGCACACGTCTCGACGTCGAACAGCGCGAGGAGCGCACGAAGCGCTCGCGCCGCGCGACCTTCATCAAGTGGCTGCGCAAGGTGCACGGCTGGGTGGGTCTGTGGGGCGCGGCGCTCGGCCTGCTGTTCGGCGCAACGGGGTTCGTGCTCAACCATCGCGCCGAGCCGCTGCGCATCTCTCCTGGCGCCCCCCAAGTCTCGACGGTGCAGATCGCCGTGCCGGACCCCGCCCCCGAAACACCGCGCGAAATGGTGAAATGGTTGCGTGCGCAACCTGATTTGAAGCTTCCGGCGCGCATGGGTCGCGTGCAGAAGGAGCCTGAGCACAACGTGGCCTGGGGCGATCGCACAGTCGTGCAGCCCGAACATTGGCAGATGATGTTCACGTCGCCCGGCGAGAGCGTGATGGTCGAGTACTGGGTGGACGACGACAAGCTCACGCTCAAGCGCAACGACAACTCGCTCGTCTCGACGATTACCAACCTGCACAAGGGTACGGGCATGAGCGTGGGCTGGGTGCTGTTCATCGACAGCTTCGCCGGGGCGCTCATTCTGCTTTCGCTCACGGGCGTGCTGCTGTGGACGGAGCTGAACAAACGCAAGACGGTGGGCGCCGTACTGCTGTTCGGCTCGATTATCGTGGCGGTGTGCGTGGGCCTCGCGTAAGCGGCAATGCGTGAATCAGCAAACGGGCGCGAACGTCAACGTTCGCGCCCGTTTCTCTTTCAGTCCTTCACGCCGCGTTTGCGCAGCAAATACGTGTCCATGATCCATCCGTTCGCCTCGCGCGCCTGTGCGCGCACGCGGACGATCTCGTCTTTCACGTCTTCCAGGCGGCCCGACATCAGGATCTCGTCTGGCGTGCCGACATAAGCACCCCAGTAGATGTCGAGGTCCTCGCCCGCGAGCTGCGCATACGCGTTTTGCGCGTCGAGCATGACCACCGCACTCTCCACGTCCTGCGGAAAGCCACCCTCCGCGAGCCGTCTACCTGTCGTGATGCTTACCGGCTTTCCGATGAAGTTCAGCGGCACGCGATGCTTCGCCGCGAGCGCCTGCACGCTGCTGATGCCCGGAATCACCTCGAAGTCGAACGCCAGCCTGCCATCGGCGAGAACGGAATCGAGAATGCGGATCGTGCTGTCGTAGAGCGACGGATCGCCCCAGACGAGAAACGCGCCGCATTGGCCGTCCGTCAATTCTTCTTCGATCAGGCGCTCGAATACGCGCTGCTTGTCGCGATTGAGCTCGTCCACGGCGGTCTTGTAATCGAGGCCTTCATCGCGGCGCCGCTCGGGGCTCGTCGCTTCCACGATGCGATAGTCGTGGTCCTTGATGAAGCGCGCGCAGATTTCCTTGCGCAGCGCGACGAGTTTGTCCTTGGCCGCGCCCTTGTCCATCACGAAGAACACGTCGGCGGCGTTGAGCGCTTCGATTGCCTGGACGGTCAGGTACTTCGGGTCGCCCGCGCCAATGCCGATGATAAGGATCTTTTTCACGTTGCAGTTCCGGAAATGGAGTCGTCGGTGCGGCGCAATGATAGCGCGAGTTCCGCGCCCGCCCGCAGGGGCAATTTTCTTCAATACGCCAGCGTTGCGCACGTCTACCCTCTGCGCTTACTGATCGCCCATGGGCGTAGCGAGGAAAACTGTGAGCACTGCCTTGTCGATGGCCGCCTTCGCGCTGGCCACTTCCATCACCCCTGGACCCGTCAATATTGTTGCGTTGAGCGCGGGCGCGCGCTACGGGCTGCGCGCGAGCCTGCGCCACGTTACCGGCGCGACCGCGGGCTTCGTGTTGCTGTTGCTGCTGATCGGCCTTGGCATGCACGAACTGTTGACGCGCGTGCCGTTTCTCACGCGCGGGCTCGAATGGGCGGGCGTGGCTTTCCTGCTGTACGTTGCGTACCGGCTCGTCGCCGACGATGGCCGCATCGACTCCCCGAACGCGTCGCGCGGCCCCTCGCTGCTGGTGGGCGCCACGATGCAGTGGCTCAACCCCAAGGCGTGGCTCGCCTCGGTGGCGGGCATGGGCTTGTACGTGGCTCCCGGCGAAAGTGCGCTTGTCTGGCAGTTTGCTGCGATCTATTTCGTCGTGTGCTATCTGTCGATTGCGTGCTGGGCGTGGGCGGGCGCGTCGCTGCGTCAGGCGTTGCGCGAACCATCGCGCGTGCGCTTCGTGAACCGAGCGATGGCGTTGTTGCTTGCCGGCAGTGCGGTTTGGCTGGTGCTTGCCTGAATGCGCGACGACGACGTTGGCCAGCAAGTTAGCCGCGATACTGGCCGGGCGTTGCGGCAACGAACTGGCGGAACGCGCGCTGCAAATGCGCCTGATCGGCGAAACCGGCCTCGGCCGCGACATCCGCGATGGCGTGCCCGCGGCGCAGTTGCGCGCGGCTGAACTCGATACGACGATTCACGACATACGCATGCGGTGTCATGCCGTATTGCTCGCGAAACGCGCGAATGAGGTATGAGGGCGAAAGATCGGCTGCGGCGCAAATCTCTCCGAGCTTGAGCGCGCGCGTGTAATTGCCGTCGATGAATTCTGCGGCGCGTGCGAGGCGTTCGTTCGGCTCGCGTGCACTGACCGGCGCAGGGTTGAGGGACTGCTGGAGCCTGGAGAAATACGCGACGACGGCGCATTCCTTGCGCAACGCCGACTCCTGAGGATCGACGAGCAGGTCGTAGAGCGCGTTGAGTCCATCGAACACATCGCGCTCCCAGCTCAAGGTCTGCTCGAATGGGCGGAAACCTTCGTGCGCGCCGAAACCCAGATCGTGTTGCAGCTTCGCGAGCCACGCCGTGTCGAGATAGAACATGCGGTAGGCCCAGGGCTCGTCCGCGGCCGGATTGCATGCGTGTACAACTTCCGGGTTGATGACCACTACCGCGCCCGCACTGATGTGCGAGAGCGTGCTCCCGTTCAGGTAGGTGCTGCGCCCGCCCGTGACCGCGCCGATCGAGAACGTGCGGTGCGCGTGACGGCCATAGCGGACCTTGCGTCCGTCGGCGATGGCGCGCACTTCGATGAACGGCAGGTCTGCGTCGCGCCAGAAGTACGGTTGCGCGTCGGACGTTGCGGTTTGCGGCATGGGAGACCCCGGAGCGATGCTGCGCGCATGATGCGACGCGAAACTTCGATATTAGCGCAAGGCAGGAAGGGCGGGGGACGTGATAGGCTTGCTCGAACCGTTTGAGTCATTCCCTTTTATTGCCAGGCACTGCACATGAACGAAACGAAGCCAGTGAATACAATGATTCGCCCGCTGAACGAGCAAGATGCGGACGCGTTTCAATCCATGCGTTTGCGGGCGGCGGAGAATGACCCTCAGGGCATCGCGTCGACGGCCGATGAGATAAGGCAACTGAGCCGCTCACAAAATGAGGCGCGTATTCGTGTAACCGACGAGCAGATTGTTTTTGGGGCGTTCGAAGGCGACGCACTCGTCGGTATTGTTGGAATACTGCGCGAGGTGCGCCAAAAACTCGCCCATAAGGCGCTGATCTGGGGCGTGTTTGTCGATCCGGCGCGACGGGGTGGCGGGATCGCAAAGAAGTTGATGGCAAGCGCAATCGAACATGCGCGCTCAATTGGCGTGCTGCAGGTCCATCTCGTCGTCAGCGCGCAGAACCCCCGCGCTCAGGCGCTCTACCGTTCATGCGGCTTCGTGCGCTACGGCGTCGAACCGCGCGGCCTGTGCATCGAAGGCGAGTATGCCGACGACGAACTCATGGTGCTGTTTCTCGACGACCCGGCGGCCCCGGACTAAGCGCAACGCCCATGCCGCCCAGCGCACAAAAGACAACAGCTATCAAGTGTGGTGTAACGCACAGCGTAATCGGCCGAATTATGCGGCAGTCATCATTTCGTCATACCTAAGCGTCGATAATCCACCGCGAATAAATTGGCCAACGTGTCCCGAGCCGCGCAACCATAGCGCGGCCGGCGCGACGAAGGCCCGGGGATTTCGACATGACCATTCGTCACCGCATTACGCTACTCATCGTCCTGATGTTTGTCGCGTTGTCCGCCATCGGCGGCTACGCGGCCCTCCAGGCCCGCCGCAGTGCCACCGACGTCCGCCAGGTTACCCAGGGCGTCGTGCCGAGCGCTCTCGCATCGTCCGACCTCGTGGCGCTCGTGAAAGACGTGCAGCTCGCCACCATGACGCTCGTCTACGCGCCCGACGCCACGGTGGCGTCGCTCGCGCAGAACGAGCTCAAGGACAAGGAAGCCGCGCTGCGCGCCGCGCTCGACGTGCAGCGCAAGGCGGCCGCGAGCCACGCGCAGGAAGGCCTCGTCTCGCAAGCGCAGGAAAGCCTCGCGAACTACTTCTCCGCCATCGACGACACCGCGAAGATGAAGGCGAGCGGCAAGAATGAGCTCGCGCAGGCCTATCTTTTCGCGAACGTCGCACAGTATCGCGACGAACTCGAAGGCATCGTCACGACGATGCGCGTGGAAAAGAACCGCCAGAAAGATGAAGCGATCCGCACGCTCAACAGCACGCTCGACACCACGACGAGCGCCATTGCCGGCGTGACGGGCGGCGCGGTGCTGCTGCTCACGCTGATCGGCGCGCTGCTGTACCGCCAGATCACGCGCCCGCTCTCGCACATGCAGGCCATGATGAGCGAGATTGCGTCGAGCCAGGACTTCACACGCCGCGTGCCCGTGGGCCGCATGGACGAAATCGGTCATTCGATCGTCGCCTTCAATGGCATGATCGAGAAGATCCAGCACAGCTCCGCGCAGCTCAAACGCAAGACCGCCGACATTCAGGCGATGCTGCAGAACATGCAGCAGGGCATTCTCACGGTCGTCGAAGGCGCGACGATCCACAACGAATATTCGGCGTATCTAGAGGCAATCTTCGAAACGAACGAGATTGCGGGCCGCTCGCTCATGGACCTCGTGTTCTCGCACTCGGATCTTGACGCCGACACGCTCTCGCAGATCGACGCCGCCGTGCACGCGTGCCTGGGCGAAGACGATGTGAACTTCGCATTCAATCAGCATCTGCTCGTGAATGAAATCACGCGCACGCCGCCCGATGGCCGCGCGAAGGTGCTCGACCTGAGCTGGTCGGCGATCACCGACGAAAACGACGTGGTCGTGCGTCTCATGCTGTGCGTGCGCGACGTGACGGAACTGCGCGAACTCGCGGCCGAAGCCGGCGAGCAAAAGCGCCGCCTCGAGATGATCGGCGAGATTCTCGCGGTGAGCGAGGAGAAGTTCCAGCATTTCGTCGATAGCTCGACGAGCTTCATTCACGAAAACGAGCACATCATTCGTCAGCACGACTGCGCGGATACGAGCGCGATTGCCGCGCTGTTCCGCAACATGCACACGATCAAGGGCAACGCGCGTACGTACAGCCTGCAGCATCTCACGGGCGTGGTGCACGAGGTCGAGCAGCGCTACGACGCGCTGCGCCGCGAAGACACGAGCCACGCGTGGGACCAGCAGGCGCTGATCGCCGATCTGGAGCGCGTGAAGGCGGCGCTCGAGCACTATTCGAACATCAACGAGGTGAGCCTTGGGCGCGGCACGCGTGCGGCTGGCGCGCAGAACGGCGCGGCGAGCCTCGCGGTCTCGCGCGAAGCGATCGAACAGACGCTGCGCCTCGTCGATCGCACCGACGACAACGACCTGCCCGCGCTTCGCGCGATGCGCGCCGAACTGCGCGCCACGCTGCGCGCGATCGGCACCGAGCGCGTGGCCGACGTGCTCGCGAGCGTGACCGGCTCGCTGCCCTCGCTGGCACAGGAACTCGGCAAGGTCGAACCGGTGGTGAAGATCGAGGACCACGGTTATCGCCTGCGCAGCGAGGCTGCTGCCACGGTGAAGAACGTGTTCATGCACTTGCTGCGCAACTCGCTCGACCACGGCATTGAAATGCCGGCGCAACGCCGTGCGATTGGCAAGGACGAGTCGGGTCACATCGACATTGACGCAAATGTGCAGAACGGCGCACTGCACATGACGCTCGCCGACGACGGCCGAGGCCTCGCGCTCGCGCGCATTCGCGGCATTGCGGTGGAGCGCGGCTGGCTTCAGGCGTATGAAGCGGTAAGCGACGAGGCGATCGCGGCATTCATTTTCCGCCCCGGCTTTTCGACGGCCGCGAACGTGACCGAAGTCTCGGGCCGCGGCGTGGGCATGGACGCGGTGCGCGACTTCCTCGAACGCGAGGGCGGCGCAATCGAACTGCGTTTCACCGACGAGTGCGCGGGCGCCGATTACCGGCATTTCCAGACCGTCGTGCGGTTGCCGCAGCAGTGGGCAGTGAAGATGGCGGATGCAACGCAAGCAAAGCAAGAGGAAGCGCTGGCGGGCTAGCGCATGGCGGGGGTGGCAGTGGTCTTACCGTATTTGATCGAAGGCGCGGCTATTGTCGCGCTGGCCGCCGGCGTGCTCGCGGCGTGGCACAAGCGCGCGCAAACGCAGGCTCGAAACGCGGCGCGTGCGCAGGAAGCGGCGCACGCCGGTGCGCTCGCACAGGCGCAGGCGCGCCACACGGCGCAGCAGCAAGACGCGGCGCGTGAAAACGCAGCCCTGGCCGGGCAGATCGAGTCGCTGCGCGCGGAACTCGCGCAGCGCCGGTCCGTGGCCGATGCGCTCGAAGCGTCGCTCGCAAGCGAGCGCGCGCAGCGCGACGACGCGATGCAGCACGCGGCGCGCATTGCGAGCGAGGCTTCGCGCCTGAAGCTCATGTCGTCGACGTTCGAGCGCTGGCACGAGCAGATGATCTCGCTGATGGCGCAGAACAACGACATGCACAAGAAGAACCAGGAGCTGTCGTCGATTGTGAGCCATGTGCTCATCGTCTCGCTCAACGCTTCGATCGAAGCGGCGCGCGCGGGCGCCGCGGGGCGCGGCTTCTCGATCGTGGCGGGCGAGGTGCGCTCGCTCGCCACGCGCTCGCAGGAACTCTCGAAGAGCTATCGCGACAGCCTGAACCGCAACGACCTGATTACGGCCGCGACGTTTCAGGACATCCAGGCGGGCGGCAAGATGATCGCGGCAACGCTCGCGAGCGTGGAAGCCTCGTCGCAACAGCTGCATCACCAGCTCGAAGCCACGCGCGCCGGGGCGCACGCATGATCGGCACGCACGCGAAGGACAGCATCGAGCGGATTTTTTTCGCGGCCGCGCGCATGCGTCTCGTGACCGACGCCCAGCACAGCTGCGAAATCGAGCCTCGCGTGGGCGAGGCGCCCCAGGGCGAGCACCTGGTCGTCCTGACGATTTCATCGATGCAGTTCCGCCTGCTCCTGCTCCTGCACTTCGAAGACGACGAGCGCACGCAGCGCTACTACGTAGCCGACGCCTCGCGCACGCTCACCGAATGCTTCATGGAGTTCGGCAACCTGTGCTGCGGGGCGATGAACCAGCAACTGGTCGAGCATTTTCCCGACCTCGGCATGTCCACGCCGTATGCGCTCAGCAGCGGGTGCCTGCCGTATCTGCGCGAATTGAAGCCGGATTATGTGCAGTCGTATGCGCTCACGATCGACCACGACGTGCGGCTCGGCGCCACGCTGTGCGTCTGCACGCAGGCGCCGCTCGATTTCGTGGCGAGCACCGCTGCCGTTGAAGCGCACGACAGCGCGGGTGAACTCGAATTGTTTTGAAGGCAGAGAACGGAAACATGAACGCGAACAAGCCAGTCAGCAAGCTGTTGCTGCTGGAAAGCGATACGGCGCGCGCCGAGGCAATTGCGCAAACGGCAGCCGCACACGATTGCGTGTGCGTGCCGGTGCGGCGCGAAGCGCTCTCGGCGGCGCTGAAGACGCACTACGATCTGGGCGGCGTGCTGCTGGGCGTTGACTTCGGCGGCACGTTCGAAGCCGCAGCAGCTGTGGCCGTCGCGCTGCAAGCCGAGCGCCCCGAACTGCCGGTCGTGTTGCGGCGCGCAGCCAACGAGCACAGCGATGCGCTGCCCGAACCATTGCGCCGCCTGCCGTGCGCAAGCTGGTACGAAAGCGAGCCTGAAACACTGGTCGCGGCGCTCGAAGCGCACGTGTTCTCGCACGACTACCCGGACCCGCTCGTGGACGGCATCACCGACATGACGCTCGGGCGCCTGCGCGGCCTCTTTCCCAGTCTCGAAGTGAACTGGGACACGCCGGGCATCGTGCGCGACCGCATCATCTTCGGCGAGGTGCTGACGCTCATTCCGATCGAGACGGCATGGTGCCGCGGCTGGCTCCTGATGCAGACCGAGGAGACGCCGCTGATCGAGCTGCTGCCACCGCGCGCGGGCCGCGACGAAGCGAGCGACTTCCGCGACGTGAATGGCGTGCTCGCCGAACTCACGAATCTCGTGTGGGGTGCGTTTCGCAACCGCTATCTGGGCAACGCACGCGCCGCCGACGAAGCGGGTTGGGGCCGCGCGCAGGTGCAGGTGCCGCTGCTCATCAATCATCGGCGGCGCTATTTGTCGTTTGGCTCCGACAATCCGCAGTTGTGCATCAAGTACCGGCTCACGTGCCCGAATACGGGCCGCGAAGTGGTGATAGACCAGCGCTTCGTGTTCAGCCTTGGCTGGTCGCGCGAAGGGTTTGACGAGACGGCCGCGCAGGCCGCCGCCGCCGCCGTGGAAGAGCAGGCCAGCGGCGAACTCGAATTATTTTGATCAAAGACGCGCCCTACACGGCGCGAAGGAGATGAACAGCATGGCAAAGATTCTGGTGGTGGACGATTCGAGCACGGTGCGCGACGAAGTGGCCGGTTTTCTGCGCAAGAACGGCCTCGACGTGGACACCGCGGTGGACGGCAAGGACGGCCTCGCGAAGCTGCGCTCGAACCCGGGCGTGAAGCTCGTGGTGAGCGACGTGAACATGCCGAACATGGACGGCCTCACGATGGTCGAGAAAATCCGCAGCGAACTAGCGAACACGGCCGTGAACGTGGTGATGCTGACCACGGAAAGCAGCCCTGCCATGAAGGAGCGCGGCAAGGCGGCCGGCGTGCGCGGCTGGATCGTGAAGCCTTTCAAGGGTGAAGCGGTGCTGGAAACGTTCCGGAAGCTGGCTAGCTGATTTCTTCCGGCGCCGCGGGTTCGGGCGCACGTGCCGGCCGTCGAGCGGCTCCTTGCGATGGCCGAAGGAGCCGCTTAGGCGCGATATAGCCAGCGCTCAGGCTGCCGCAAGCACAGCATCGGCGTCGGCCGACACGTCTGCTTTCGTGGGGCTCAGCAGCACCGGAATCGACTTCGAAGTCGGCGTGCCCGCGCCATCGGCGATAGAGGAGAGCGGCACGAGCGGGTTGGTCTCGGGATAGTACGCGCCGAGGCAGCCGCGCGGAATGTCATACTCCACGAGCATGAAGTCCTCGACATGGCGCTCCACGCCGTCGTCCCACACGCTCGTGATGTCCACGTGCTGGCCCGGCTCGAAGCCGAGCATCGTCATGTCCTCGCGGTTCGCGAACAGCACGCGGCGCAGGCCATACACGCCGCGATAACGGTCGTCGAGACCATAGATCGTCGTGTTGTACTGATCGTGCGAGCGCGTGGTCATGAGCGTCATGAGCCGCGGGCCATGCTCGGCGCGCGCGCGGTGGATCGGCGTGTCGAGTGCGATGGCGTGCACGACGAACTGCGCCTTGTTGCTTGGCGTTTTCCACACGCGGTCGCGCGAGGCCACGCCCAGGTGGAAGCCGCCTGGTTGCTTCAGGCGCTCGTTGTAGTTCTCGAAGCCGTCGAACACTTTCTCGATGCCGTCGCGGATCTTCGCGTAGTCGGCGGCGAGGTCGAGCCAGTCCACCTTGTCGCTGCCGAGCGTGGCGTGCGCCATGCGCGCGACGATGGCGATTTCCGAAAGCAGGTTCGTCGAGGCGGGGCGGTTCATGCCGTACGAGATGTGCACCATGCTCATCGAGTCCTCGACGCTCACGCCTTGCGGCACGCCGTTTTGCAAGTCGATCTCGGTGCGGCCGAGCGTGGGCAGGATCAGCGCGTCGCGGCCGTGCACCAGATGGCTGCGGTTGAGCTTCGTGGTCACGTGCACCGTGAGTGCGCACGCGCGCATGGCTTCCCACGTGCGCGGCGTGTCGGGCGTGGCGATCGAAAAGTTGCCGCCAAGACCGATGAACACCTTCACGTGGCCTTCGAGCATCGCGTGGATCGTTTCCACGACGTCATAGCCGTGCTCGCGCGGCGGCTCGAAGTCATAGGCCTTGCCGAGACGGTCGAGAAACGCCTGCGTGGGCTTTTCCTCGATGCCGACCGTGCGGTCGCCCTGCACGTTCGAATGGCCGCGCACCGGGCACAGGCCCGCGCCACGGCGGCCAATGTTCCCGCGCATCATCATGAGATTCGAAAGCAGCTGGATCGTCGCCACCGAATTCTTGTGCTGCGTGAGGCCCATGCCCCACGTCGAAATCACGGCACGGCCCTTGACGTAGATGTCGGCGAGCTTGAGCACCTCTTCGATCGGCACACCCGCTTCGGCCACGATCGTGTCCCACGATTCGGCGCGCAAGTCGGCGGCGAAGGCGTCGAAGCCAACCGTGTGCTCAGCGATGAAAGCGACGTCGAGCACGCGTTCGGTGCCGTTCGCGAGCGCTGCGTCGTCGAGTTCGATCACGCGCTTGGCCACGCCCTTGATGAGCGCGAAGTCGCCGCCCACGCGCGGGCGGATGAACACGGAGCTGATCTGCACGCCCTTGGGCGAGAGCATGTCGAGCGTGTGCTGCGGGCTCGCGAAGCGCTCCAGCCCGCGCTCTTTCAACGGATTGATCGAGACGATGGTCGCGCCGCGCTTCGCGCATTCGCGCAGTTCGCCAAGCATGCGCGGATGGTTCGTCGCCGGGTTCTGGCCGAAGATGAGCAGCGTGTCGGCGTGCTCGAAGTCGTCGAGCGTGACCGTGCCCTTGCCGATGCCGACCGTGCCCGGCAGGCCGCGGCTCGTGGCCTCGTGGCACATGTTCGAGCAGTCGGGGAAGTTGTTCGTGCCGTACATGCGCACGAACAGCTGGTAGAGGAACGCGGCCTCGTTGCTCGCGCGCCCCGAGGTATAGAACGCAGCGCGATTCGGGTCGTCGAGCGCGTTGAGATGTTTCGCGATGAGCCTGAACGCATCGTTCCACTCGATCGGCACGTAGCGGTCCTGCAGCGCGTCGTAGACGAGCGGATCGGTCAGCCGGCCATGCTGCTCCAGCTCGTAGTCCGATTGCGCCATCAGCTCGCTAACGGTGTGCTCCTGGAAGAACTGGGGCGTCACGCGCTTGCTGGTCGCCTCCGCCGCCACGGCCTTCACGCCGTTTTCGCAGAATTCGAACGTGGACGCGTGCTCGCGGTCGGGCCACGCACAACCGGGGCAGTCGAAGCCGTCGGGCTGGTTCTGCTTGAGCAGCATACGGTAGTCGCCGCCCGTCACCCTTTCCTTGATGAGGTTGATGGCGACCTGCTTGAGCGCGCCCCAGCCTGCGGCGGGGTGGTGATACGGCTCGATGCGACCTTGCGGCTTCTTCATGATGCGGTTGGCTTTTCGTGTTCCAGGGCGGTCTGCCCGATGAGCCAAGACTACTGTGTTCCTGTGCCCCCGGAGATCACAGAAAAACCGAAAAGCAAGGGATACAGTTGCGGCGTTTTGTCATAGACTTGCGGGGATCGACCGCGCGCGCGGCCCGACCCCTTTCCGGCTGCCTGGACCCAACCCGAACGTGACCCGCTACGAGCAACTCGCCGACGATATCGAAGCCGCCGTGCGCCGCGGCGTGTTCGGCCCCGGCGAGCGGATTCTCTCCGTGCGCCGCGCGAGCCAGCAGCACGGCGTGAGCATCAAGACGGTGCTGCGCGCCTACGCGCTGCTGGAAAGCCGCAGCGTGATCGAGTCGCGGCCGCAATCGGGGTATTTCGTGCGTGCGCGCGTCGGCGCGCCGCAAGGGCGCGGCGCGGTGGGCACACCAGGCTCGCAGGACAACGACGCCATGACAGTGGGCAAGCCGCGCCGGGCGAGCGCGCCGAGGCAGCCCGTGCCCGCCAACGTGGACGTGAGCCGGCTCGTGCTCTCCACGCTGCGCAGCATCGGTGCGCAGGATGCCGTGCCGCTCGGCTCGCCGTACCCGGACCCGGCGCTGTTCCCCTGGCGGCGCATCAACCAGTACGCCAATGCCATCGCGCGCCGCCACGCGAGCTGGAACCTCATCGACGACCTGCCGCCCGGCAACCCCGAGCTGATCCGCCAGATCGCGCGGCGCTACGCCGAAAACGGCGTGAGCGTCGATCCCGAGGAAATCGTCATCACCGTGGGCGCGACCGAGGCGATCAACCTGAGCCTGCAGGCGGTGGCGAGGCCGGGCGACACGGTGGCCGTCGAGTCGCCCACCTACTACGCGATGCTGCACGCCATCGAGCGTCTGGGCATGCGCGCCATCGAAGTGAGCACGCACGCTCATACCGGCATCGACCTCGACGCGCTGGAGCGCGTGCTCGAGCGCCAGAAGGTGGCGGCCTGCATGGTGATGCCGAACTTCCAGAATCCGCTCGGTTTTCGCATGCCCGACGCGAACAAGGCGCGGCTCGTGGCGCTTGCCGAGGCACACGATTTGCCGGTGATCGAGAACGACGTCTATCAGGAGCTGTACTTCGGGCAGACGCGGCCTTCCACGCTCAAGCAGTTCGACACGCGCGGCCTCGTGCTGCATTGCGCCTCGTTTTCGAAGAGCCTGTCGGCCTCGTACCGCATTGGCTGGGCGCTGCCGGGGCGTTACCGCGCGCAGGTCGAAAAGCTCAAGTTCCTCAACACGCTCACCACCCCCTCGGTTCCCCAGGTGGCGCTGGCCGATTACTTGCGCCACGATGGCTACGACCGGCACCTGCGCCGCGTGCGGCGCTTCTACCGGCAGCAGGCGCGGCTCATGCGGGCGATGGTGGAGCGCTTCTTTCCGGCGGGCACGCGCACCTCGGAGCCGCAAGGCGGCTACGTGCTGTGGGTGGAACTGCCGCCGCGCGTCGATTCGATGCGGCTCTATCAGGCGGCGCTCGCGCAAGGCATTACCATCGGGCCCGGCTACATGTTCTCGATGCGCAACGAGTATCACCACTACATCCGGCTGAATTACAGCTACCCATGGAACGCGCAGACCGAAGCCGCGCTGAAGACGCTAGGCGAAATGGCTGCGAAGATGGCATGAGGAGACAGACGATGAACGCAGACGAAGAGCGCGAAGACGCCGACGCAGACGAGGCGGGCGTCGACCCGGTGCTGATTGCCGTGCTCGAGCAATTGTGGCGCGCCGAGTGCGAGAAGCACGGCCAGCCTGAGCGCCCGGGCCGCGCGTGGTCGCTTGCGAAACTCTCGAAGCAGGCCGGCGTGCCAATGAGCGGATTGCGCAGACAATTGACGTCGCTCGTGGACAGCGGCCTCGTGGTGACGACGCAGGCCGAAGATGGAACCGGCACGGCGAGTTTGTCCGATGAGGGGCGCGCGTTTTGTGCGGAGGTGTTCGGCGAGCCCGAAGCGTAGCGCCAGCCATCGCCATGCGCGAGTGAGCCGCGTTTGCCGGTGTTAAGCTACGCCAACGTCATCGCCCTCAAGACCATGGACTACATCGACAGCCTGCGGATCTTCCGCTCCGTCGTCGAGGCGCGCAGCTTCACGCGCGCCGCGGACATGCACAGCCTCACCACGCCCGTCGTTTCGCGCGCCATCGCACGCCTCGAAAAGCGCCTTGGCAGCCGGCTCTTTCATCGCAGCACGCGCGCGGTGTCGCTCACCGAGACGGCCGAGCGCTTCTACGAAGGCTGCTGCCGCGTGCTCGACGACCTCGACGCACTGGAGGCCGACGCCACCGTGCAAACGCGCGAGGCGAATGGCGTGCTGCGACTGGTCGCGCACACCACGGCCACCGTCAATCGCCTCGTGCCGCTCATTGCCAGCTTCAAGCGCGCGCATCCCAAGGTCACGCTCGACGTGATCCTCACCGAGCGTCCCGTCGATCTCATCGCGGACGGCTACGATCTCGGCCTCGTGCTGCCATTCATGCTCAATAACGAATCGACCGTCACGCGCTTGCTGGAGCGCATTCCGCTCGTGCTTGTCACGACGCCCGCGTATCTCGAAGCGCATTCCACGCCGAAACATCCCGCCGACCTCGCCGACCACCTGTTCGTGCCGATGCCGCCTTCCATGCGCAAGCCCATGATCGTGTTTCGCGTAGGCGACGAGGAAGTCGTCGTGCCGCTGCACCACGAGATTGCCTCGAACAACCCCGAGTTCAACCGCGAGATGGTGCTGCAAGGCTTCGGCATCGGCATTCTTCCCGTCGCGCTCGTGAGGGAGGAGCTTGCGGCGGGCAAACTCGTGACGGTGCTCGACGCGTATCCCCTCGTCGACATGCAGATCGAGATTCGCCTCGCCTACACCACGCGCACGCTGCTGCCGGCCAAGGTGCGCGCGTTCATCGACCACGCCACGGCTTTTTTCGACGGCATGGCGCACGACGCGCCCGCCGAGGCGAAGGCAATCTGAAAGCTTTGCGACGATTGTTGTCGCCGCGGCCATAATGTGATGCCGCCCGTAAGGCTTGTTCGGGGCCCGATTGGCGACTACTCTGTGCATATGCACATCTATCAGTCACCCGAGCACGACGATTGCTTTGCCGTACGCCAGGCCGCGCGGCATCTGTCGCAGCTTTACGAGCGCCACCTGAGCGCGGCGGGGCTCACGCCCACGCAGTTCAGCATACTCGGCGCGCTCGGCCGTGCGTCGAGCCTCACGATGGCGGAACTCGGCCGGTCGATGGTGATGGAGCGCACCACGCTCGTGCGGGCTTTGCGGCCGCTCTTGCGCGGCGCGCTCGTGGCCGACGCGCCGGACCTGGGCGAGCGCCGCCGCCGGCTCGCGCTCACGCAGGCGGGCCGTTCGCGGCTCGACGCGGCACATGAACACTGGCGCGCCGCGCAGGACGAATTCGAGCGCCGCTTTGGCGCGCAACGTGCCGCGTGGCTGCGGCGCGAGCTGTTTCGCATCACACGGGCTGTCTAACGTTGCAATGGATTTGCGGGTTGCGTCGCGTTGCTTCATACGGCGGCGTTTTTTTATCTTTAGTAGTGTATATGCACAGGTAAACGTCATGTCGAGTCCTTCCACTCCCGTTGCGGTCGAGCCGGCGCAGGCGAGCGAGCGTGCGCGCATCTCGCGCATGCGTCTCGCGCTAGGCGCGGTCGCTCTCGTGCTGGCGGCTGCCGCCGGCTACTGGTTCTTCGTGCTGCGCTTTGTCGAGACCACCGACGACGCCTACGTGGGCGGCAACGTCACCGTGATGGCGCCGCGCGTGAGCGGCTTCGTCTCGGACATTCCCGTGCAGGACAACCAGCGCGTACACGCGGGCCAGGTCCTGCTGCGCCTCGACTCGCGCGACTATGACGCGAAGCTTGCCCAGGCCAACGCGGAGTTGGGTAGCGCGCGCGCCGCAGTCGACGAACTGCAGGCGAAGCGTACGTTGCAGGAAGCGGTGATCAACCAGCATCAGGCCGAAGTGCGCGCATCGAATGCGGAACTCACGCGCAGCGCTCAGGACCAGACGCGTTACCGCGAACTGGTGAAGGACGACGCGGTATCGAACCAGCTGGTCGAGCGTGCGGATTCCGACTACGCGAAGGCCCAGGCATCGGTTGCGCAAAGCGGCGCAGCGGTGCTGGCGGCGCAACGCCAGCTCGACGTGCTGGCCGCGCAGATCAACGACGCACAAGCGCGGGTCGCGACCGCCGAGGCCAACCAGCGCCTCGCACAACTGAACGTCGAATACACGACGCTGACCGCGCCGGTGGACGGCTACATCGGCAACCGTACGGCGCGCGTGGGCACGCTGGCCAACGTGGGTGCGCCGCTGCTCACCGTGGTGCCTGCCACGGGTCTGTGGGTGGACGCGAACTTCAAGGAAGATCAGTTGAAGAAGATGCACGCGGGCGATCGTGCCGACGTGACGCTCGACGCAGCCAGCGGCACGTTGCACGGCACCGTGGAAAGCCTCGCTCCTGCCACTGGCGCGACCTTCAGCGTGCTGCCGCCCGAGAACGCCACGGGCAACTTCACGAAGATCGTGCAGCGCGTGCCGGTGCGCATCCGCATTGACGCCAATACGTCCGCGGGCCTGGAAGGCGCGCTGCGGCCCGGTCTTTCGGCGACCGTGAAGGTGCATCTGTCCGAAGCGCACTGAAGAGGTCACTGCGATGAACGCCACTACCAGCGCCGACCCGACGCTCGCTCCCCATCTCCAGCCGATGGCGCAACGCGCCTTCGCCTTCGCGCTGATGTGCATCGGCTTCTTCATGGCCACGCTCGACATCCAGATCGTCGCTTCGTCGCTGCGCGACATCGGCGGTGGTCTTTCCGCGAGTCAGGACGAGCTTTCGTGGGTGCAAACGGCTTATCTGATTGCCGAGATCATGGTGATCCCCATGTCGGGCTGGCTCTCGAAGGTGTTCTCCACGCGCTGGCTCTTCGTGGCCTCCGCGGTGGGCTTCACGATCACGAGCATGCTGTGCGGCCTTGCCTGGGACATCAACTCGATGATCGTGTTTCGCGGCCTGCAAGGCGCACTCGGCGCGGCGATGATCCCCACCGTGTTCACCACGGCCTTCGTACTCTTTCCTGGCAAGCAGCGTCTCGTTGCCTCCACAACCATTGGCGCGCTCGCTTCGCTCGCGCCCACGCTCGGCCCCGTGATTGGCGGCTGGATCACCGATCAATGGTCGTGGCATTGGCTCTTCTATCTGAACCTCGTGCCGGGCATTGCGGTGGCGGCGCTGGTGCCCAAGTACGTGAACATCGACAAGCCCGATCTTTCGCTTCTCAAGCGAGGCGATTATCTCGGCATCGCGCTCATGTGCGGCTTTCTCGGCTGCCTCGAATACGTGCTGGAAGAGGGCCCGCGCAAGAACTGGTTCGGCGACGACGTGATCGTGGCCTGTACGTGGATCTCGGCGATCTGCGGCTTTCTCTTCATCGTGCATGCGCTCACGGCGAAGGACCCGATCGTCGATCTGCGCGCGCTGCTCGTGCGCAACTTCGGCATTGGCAGCCTGCTTTCGTTTGTCACGGGCATCGGCATTTTCGTGGCGGTCTATCTCACGCCGCTCTTTCTTGCGGAAGTGCGCGGCTACAGCTCGCTGCAAATCGGCTTGTCGCTGCTTTCGGTGGGGGTGTTCCAGTTGCTCGCACTTGGCGTTTATGCCTTCGCTACGCGTTTTTTCAGCATGCGCGCGCTGATGCTGTTCGGGCTGATCTGCTTCGGGCTTGGCTGCTACCTGTATGTGCCGCTCACGCACGACTGGGGCTGGCAGCAGTTCCTCCTGCCGCAGGCGCTGCGCGGCATTGGCCAGCAGTTCGCCATTCCGCCCATCGTCACGATGTCGCTCGGCTCACTGCCGCCTTCGCGGCTCAAGTCGGCGAGCGGTCTCTTCAATCTCATGCGCAATCTGGGTGGCGCAATCGGCATTGCCGTTAGCGCGACGATGCTCAACGACCGGCTCAACTTCCACTATCTACGCCTGAACGAGAGCGTGAGTGGCGGCGTGCCGCAGGTGCAGTTGCTGCTGGCGGGCCGCGCCGTGTACTGGCAGTCCGTGGCGGGCAATGCGATCGATGCCGCAGAAGCCGGGCTCGCACAGCTGCACGCGCTGATTCTGCGCGAGGCGCTCGTGATGACGTTCTCCGATACGTTCTTCGTGCTCTCGCTTTGCTTCCTGGTCGCCATTGCGAGCGTGGCGTTCTCCAAGCCGATTTCGCTGGGCGCGCCGCCGCCCGACGCCCATTGAGGTGCTTCATGCCAACCCCGACCACTCCTGAACGCTCATCGAAGCCCATGCGCCTCGTGCTCTCCCTGCTTTCTGCCGCCGTACTCGTCGCGTGCGCGGTGCAGCCCGCGCAGCATCCCGACCTGAGCGCCACGGTGCACGAAACGGCGCCCACGGCATGGCGTATCGACGCGCCGCACGACGCCATCGAGGCACGCGCCTGGTGGGCGCAGTTCGGCGATCCGACGCTCGACACGCTGCTCGCCACGGTGCTCGAAGGCAACCTCGATTTGCAGGCCGCCGCCGAGCGCGTGAAGCAGGCGCAAGCGATCACCACGCAAAAGCATGCGGCGCTGCTCCCGCAACTCGACTTCACCGCGCACGGCGCCTATGAGCGGCAGAACACGCCGCCGCCGCTTGGCTACGTGAAGCAGGCGGGCGCGGGGCTCGCGCTGAGCTGGTCGCCCGACGTATTCGGCGGCGAGCGGCTCGATCTGCTCGCGGCGCAAGCGAATCTCGTGGGCCAGAAGCATGCGCTCGATGCCGTGCGTCTCGCGCTGGCGGCGAATACGGCATCGGCGTATGTCGATCTGCGCTACGCACAGGCCGAGTTGAAGATCCTTCAGGACAACCTGGAGATTCGCAAGCGCACCTTGCTGCTCACGCAAGACCGGTTGAAATACGGCCTCTCCACGCAACTCGACGTCGCGCGTGCGCAAACGCAGCTAAGCGAACTGCAGGCACGTATCCCGCGCGCGCAGGCCAGCATCGACCATCAGTTGAACCTGATCGCGGTGTACACGGGGCGCACGCCGGAGTCGGTGGCGCAACTCGCGCTCGCGCAAACCGCGCCCATTCCTGGCGTGCCCACGAGCGTGCCGCAGATGCTGCCTTCCGAAGCCCTGCTGCGCCGCCCCGACGTGCAGGCCGCTTACGCTACCGTGCAGCAGCGCGCGGCGGAAGTGGGCGTGGCACGCGCCGAGCGCTATCCGAAGTTCACACTCAATCTCACGGACGGCATTCTCGCGGCGTCCTACCTCGGCATGCCCACGCTCACCGATAACCTCTTTAGCGCGGCGATCGGCGCGACGAGCCCGATCTTCAACGCGGGGCGCATTACGGCCGACATCGATCAGAGCGAGAGCCGCATGCGCGAGTCGCAGCTGAATCTGCAACAGACCATGCTGCAGGCTTTGCGCGAAGTGGAAGACAGCCGCAGCGATCTCGTGAGCACGGCCAGCCAGACGCAGCAGTTGAACGACGCGCTGGCTTCGTCGGCGCAGTCGCTCAAGCTTGCCAACCAGCTTTACAAGGGCGGTGCGACTGACTTTCTCGACGTGCTGAACGCGCAGCAAACCTTGCTCGCCGATCAGGACCTGCTCAACGACGCGCAGCGCGAGCGCGCGCAAGCGGCGGTGGCGCTGTACCGGTCGCTCGGCGGCGGATGGAGCCAGAGCGGCGACGTCGTGCTCGCGCAGGAAACGCCCGCGCACGGCGGCTGAAGGTCACGGACAACGTCGTGACCGCGACCTCAAGCGCCGGAAGCCGCCTCGCGCGCAAGCGAGCGCCACTGCGCGGGCGTCATGCCCACGTGGCGCTTGAAGCCGCGCTGGAACGCGGCGTCCGACTGGTAGCCCACGAATTCGCCGATCTCCGCCACGCTCTCGTTGCCTTGCGCGAGCATGCGGCCCGCGAGCGTCATGCGGATATCGGTGAGCACGTCGGCGGCCGAGCGGCCGATGGCCTCGTCGAAGTGCCGCGCAAACGTCGCGCGCGACATGTGGCAAAGCTCGGCCAGCTCGGGCAGCGTCCAGGGCTTGCCGGGCGTTTCGAACATGGCGTCGATGGCCGGTTGCAGACGCGGGCGCTGCGCGAGCGCGAGCAGGCCGCGCGGCGGGGCGTCGCCGGCGCTGGCATAGCGCAGCGTGAGCCCGAAAAGCGCGCCCGACAGATGGTTCACGAGCGACTCGCTGCCAGGCGCCGCCTCATAGGCTTCGTCGCGCAACAGCGCGATCAGGCGCACGAGACGTTCGGGCGGCTGAGCGCCATCGCGCGCGCTATGCACGACGAGGCGCGCGGGCAGATTCTCGCGCAGCAGGCGCTGCGGCACGGCCGGCAGCAGGAAGCGGCCGCACAGCACGTCGGCCGCGGCGCCTTCGCCCGCATTCGTTTCGACGGTCACGCCGTTTTCCGTGCGCGTGGCGACGGCGGCGGGCGCCGCGCCGCTGCCATCGTGCAGCACGTGCGCGCTGCCCGACGGAAACAGCACGATGTCGCCCGCATGCAGCGCGACGGGCGCGCCGTGCGCATCCTCCACGATGGCGCGTCCGGCAATCAGCACGTGATAGCGGATCTCGCGCTCTTTCGCCCCGGGCTCATCGATTCGCCAGGGCGCGCCGAAATGGCAGCGCACGTCGAGGCGGCCGGCAACGGGCATCAGCGCGAGAAGGCGGCTCAGCAGATCCATGGTGGGCGAGTGAGACGAATGAGCATGAAGTCGCGCCATTCTGGCATTAAAAGCGCGATGGTGCGCGCATACACTGCATCCATGCCATCGACGATGGCAACGCGATACAGACACCCGTTCGCGACCATGCAACGTTAAAGGAGCAAAACATGTCCCGTCTTTCCGCCATCAAGCCTGAAGCCGCTACCGGCGCCGCCGCCGAAATCTTTGCGAAGATCCGCAAGGCCGTGGGCAAGGTGCCCAACGCGTACGCCACGATCGGCACACATAGCCCCGAAGCGCTGGGCGCGCTGCTCAACGTCGAAGCCGTGATCGCCGCTGGCACACTGTCCAAGCCCGACGTCGAAGCGATCAAGCTCGCGGTGAGCGAAGTGGCGGGCTGTGATTACTGTCTTGCGGCGCACACGCTGGCGGGCAAGTTCGCAGGCCTCGCGCCGGAAACGATGAAGGCGGTGCGCGCAGGAGACGCGACCGGCGACGCAAAGCGCGACGCGCTCGTGCACTTCGTTCGCCTGCTGGTGACCACGCACGGCACAGTGCCCGAAGCGGAAGTGAGCGCCATTCGCGAAGCCGGTTATACCGAGCGCCAGATCGTGGAAATTGCGCTCGCCGTGACGTCGATTACGTTCACGAACCTCGTGAACCGCATCAACGATACGACGCTGGATTTTCCGGCCGCGCCGTAATGTAACGGCAACAGTTTTACCCACCCCGCGTGCGCTGGACACGACATCAATCGTGCCAGCGCACGCGAGCGCATGTTCGACAAAATCGTTTGAAAGTGTGCATATGCATACTTAGAATGTAAGTGGAACGGCGTACACCAAAGGAGAGTTGTCCATGAGCAAGCTGAATTCGCGCGAGATCGTTTTGTGCCAGCCGGTGCGTACGGCAATTGGCGGTTTCAACGGTGCGTTCAAGGGCGTTCCCGCCACGGAGCTAGGCGCGGCGGCCGTGCGCGAAACGCTCGCGCGCGCGAAGCTCGATCCCGCGCGGCTCGGCTCCGTGGTGCTCGGCAACGTGATCCAGGCGGGCAACAAGATGAATCCTGCCCGTCAGGCCGAGCTTGGCGGCGGCGTGCCGGTTCAGGTGCCCGCGCTCACGGTCAACCGCGTGTGCGGCTCAGGCGCGCAAGCCATTGCGAGCGCCGCGCAGGAGGTGATGCTGGGTCTTGCCGATGTTGCGCTCGCGGGCGGCATGGAGAACATGGACCGCGCGCCGTATCTGCTGGACGGCGGCCGCTGGGGCTATCGCATGGGCAACGCCGAGATTCACGACAGCATGCTGCGCGATGGTCTCGTCGATGCATTTTCGGGCCAGCATTCGGGCTGGCATACGGAAGACCTGGTGACGCAGTCCGCGCTCACGCGTGCCGAGCAGGACAACTGGGCCGTGCGTTCGCAACAGCGCTTTGCTGCCGCACAAGCGGCGGGGCGCTTCAAGGAAGAAATCGCCGCGGTGGAAGTGAAGGGCAAGAAGGGCATGGAGCGCATCGATACCGACGAAGCGCCGCGCCCCGACACGACGCTCGAAGCGCTTGCAAAGCTGCGTCCCGCGTTTCGCCCGGACGGCACGATCACGGCGGGCAACGCGCCGGGCCTGAACAGCGCGGCGAGCGCGATGCTCGTGGCCGAGCGCGGCTTCGCCGAAAGCGAGGGACTCTCGCCGATGGTGAAGCTCGTGGCGTGGGGCGTGGCGGCGGTGGAGCCGGGCATGTTCGGCCTTGGCCCCGTGCCCGCCGTGCAACTCGCGTTGGGGCGCGCGGGCTGGTCGCTTGCCGATGTCGATCGCTTCGAGATCAACGAGGCATTCGCGGCGGTGCCGCTCGCGGTCATGAAGCAGCTTGGCATTCCCGAGGACATCGTGAACGTGGAAGGCGGCGCGATCGCGCACGGTCACCCGATCGGCGCGACGGGCGCGATTCTCACCACGCGTCTCGCATGGTCGATGCAGCGCGACGGGCTGCGTCGCGGTGTCGTCACGCTTTGCATCGGTGGCGGCCAGGGTATCGCGCTCGCGCTCGAGAAAGTATGATGGCCGGGCCACGTGAGGCGAATTGGACTGGGATACAGGCGGGGAACACGATGACGAAGCGGATCACACGCGAGGAATGCAACTGTTTTGCGCTGCGGCAGGCGGCACGTTTCGTCACGCAGCTTTATGAGCGGCACCTCTCGCAGGCGGACGTCACGGCCGCGCAGTTCACCATCCTCTCGCGCCTCGCGGGACGGCCCGACGCCACGGCCGCCGAACTCTCCGACGACCTCGTGATGGACCGCACGACGCTCGTGCGCGCGTTAAAGCCGTTGCAGCGCGACGGCCTCGTGCTCACGGCGGCGGCCGAGCACGACACGCGCACGCTGGTCTACCGTCTATCGGCTGCGGGCTTGCGCCGCTACGACAAGGCGCACGCGTTATGGCTCGAAGCGCAGGCCGAGTTCGAGCAGTACATGAAGCGCGACCGCGCGAAAGCGTTGCGCTCCGAACTGTTCGCACTCACGAAAGCGGCAGCGGGCTGACACTCCACTTACGCAAGCACGCGTTTCGTAAGCCCTTCAGGCAAGGCGGCCACGCCAGCGATCAGATCTGGCGCGAAAATGGCATCATGAGCATCCCAGGAGTCTGACGCTTTGCCGCCGGGTTCTCATGAGACGATATCGACCGCCGCCGCCCAACTTTCTGCGTGACCACGCGCACCCAGCCTGGCGCGATATGGCGTTGACGACGCTGCCCGTGGCCCTGTTCTGCGCGGTGGTCGTCGGTCTTGTCCTCTGGCTCGTCGACCCCGCGCCGCCGCGCACGATCACGATCAGCGCGGGCCCTGCCGACAGTTCCTTCATGCAGATGGCGCAAGCCTATCGCGCGATCCTCGCGCGCAACGGCGTGAAGCTCAAGATCCTCGAATCGGACGGCTCGGTGCAGAACCTGCAGCGCCTGCTCGATCCGAAGCAACGCGTGGACCTCGCCTTCGTGCAGGGCGGCGTGGCCGACGGTGTGGACACACGCTCGCTCATGTCGCTTGGCAGCGTGGCATATCTGCCTATCATCGTGTTCTATCGCGGCTCGGGTCTCACGCGCCTCGCCGACCTCAACGGCATGCGCATCGCCATTGGCCGAGTGGGTAGCGGCACGCGCGAGCTTGCGCTCAAGCTGCTCTCCGCGAATGGCATCGACCCGGGCGGCGACTCCACCTTCCTGCCGCTCGACGGCATGGACGCGGCCACGGCGCTTGTCTCGGGCCGCGTCGAGGCCGCCATGCTGAGCGGCGACTCGACCACGCGCGCGCTGATGTTGCGCCTGCTCGACATTCCCGGCATTTCGGTCATGAGCTTCGGCGAAGCGGCTGCTTATACGCGGCTTTTTCCGTACCTGGACGACGTCGACCTGCCGCCTGGCGTGCTCGATTTGCGCAGGCGCCAGCCACGCGAAACCGTGCATCTGATCGGCCCGACCGTCGAACTCGTCGCGCGCGACACGCTGCATCCCGCGCTCTCCGATCTGCTTATCGAAGCGGCGGGCGAGGTGAACGGCGCGCCCGGACTGCTGCAGAGAGAAGGCCAGTTTCCGAGCCCGGCGGTGCATGACTTCCGCGTGAGCGAGGACGCCATGCGCTATTACAAGTCGGGCAAGAGCTTTCTCTATCGCGCGCTGCCGTTCTGGCTGGCGAGCGTGACGGACCGCTTGCTGGTGCTGCTGCTGCCGTTGGCCGTGCTCGTGATCCCCGCGTTGCGCACGATACCGGCGCTGTATCGCTGGCGCGTGCGATCGCGCATCTATCGCTATTACGGCGCGCTCATCGCCATCGAGCGCGACGCGCTCAACCATACGAACGAAGAAGAACGGCGCGCGCTGGTCGAGGAACTCGATGAGATCGAACGTTCGCTCAACACGCTGCGCATGCCGCTCGCGTACGCCGACGCGTTCTACGTGCTGCGCGAACACGTGGGTTTCGTGCGTATGCATTTGAGTGCAAACGAGTCGCAGTCGCACTCGAACGCGGTCTGATCGGCATTCACGATATCGTTGCTGTCAACGTTGCTTTCGCTCGCATTGATGCACGTCGCGTAACCATGGTGTTGAAACATATCTTCCATTGACACCCCGAGTCTTGCCCCTTTATTTTTGTGTAGCACGCCGTAGCGTTTTGGAGATTGTGCCGTTCGCCGCTAGTTGTGAGTCGTTTGCGAATATTCCATTGCTACGCATATCAGAACCACTGTTCGTAACCGGGAGGACCATAACGTGAAAACATCCGGTGCAAGCCAGCGCCTTGCCTGGCTCGTGTGTGCCACACTCGCGGGTGCGCCGCTTTTCGTGGGACCGCTTGGGCCCACTGCCGCGCTTGCGCAGAACGCGACGCATCTTTCCAGCCAGCAGCTCGACTCACTTACCGCGCCGATTGCGCTCTATCCCGACGCGCTGCTCGCGCAGGTGCTGATGGCCGCCACGTTTCCGCAAGACGTGTCCGCCGCCGCCGCGTGGACGAAGTCCAATCCGAATCTCAAGGGCGACGACGCAGTGAAGGCCGTGGCCTCCGAGCCTTGGGACCCGAGCGTGCAGTCGCTCGTGGCGTTCCCGCAAGTGCTCGAAACCATGGCGTCGAAGCCCGACTGGGTCCAGCAGATCGGCAACGCGTTCCTCGCGCAGCCCAACGATGTGATGGACTCCGTGCAGCGCCTGCGCGTGCAGGCGCAGAAGGCGGGCAACCTCAAGTCCAACGAGCAGCAGAAGGTCGTGGTCCAGCCGGCTTCGGGCACCTCGACCACGCAGACCATCGTGATCGAGCCTGCGAATCCGCAGGTGGTCTATGTGCCGACTTATAACCCCACGGTGGTCTATGGCGCGTGGCCGTATCCGGCCTATCCGCCCGTGTATATGCCGCCGCCTCCGGGGTATGCCATTGCCTCGGGTTTCGTGAGCGGGCTCGCGTTCGGTGCGGGTATCGCGGTCGCGAACTCGTTGTGGGGTGGCTTCAACTGGAACAATCATGACGTGAACATCAACGTCAATCGCTACAACAACATCAACGTCAATAACCGCATCAACTCGACCAGCGGTACGGCGAACTGGAATCGCAACACCAATGTCGAGCGTCGCCAGAACTACAACAACGCGAACCTGAGCGGTCAGCGCAACCAGTACCGCGGCTATGACCAGTCGCGCCAGCAGGCCATGCAGACCTTGCAGAACCGCACCGGCGAGAACGTGAGCGGCAATGCCCAACAGCGGTTGCAGGGCATCCAGGAAGGCGGCCGGCCGAATGCCGGCGGCGCTAACGGGCCGAACGGCAATCGTGGCAACGAACTGAACAACCGCGGGCAAAACGGTGGGCAAAACGCGAACCGTGGCAACGAACTGAACAACCGTGGGCAAAACGGCCCGCAAAACGCGAACCGTGCGAACGACCTCAACAACCGTGCGCAGAACACGAATCGCGACAACGCGTTACGCGGCGCGGGCGACGGCGCTAATGCGCGCCTCGATCAGCAGCGCGGTCAGCAAAGCCGCACCGCGTTCCAGGGCGGCGGCGGTGGCGGTGGCTTCCATGCCGGCGGCGGCGGTGGCGGCGGCTTCCATGGCGGTGGTGGTGGTGGCGGCGGGTTCGGCGGTGGCGGGGGTGGCGGCGGGCGTCACTTCGGCCGTCGATAACGTTGAATCTCATGAGGAGTCTAGAAATGATCCGCATTTCCGCACGCCGCCTGCCGCAGGACTACGCGCTCGCGCTCGGCACGGCACTCGCGCTTTTTGGCGCGCCCGCGTTGCTGCCGGCCCCCTTCGGCGGCGCCGCTTACGCACAAGCCGTCTTCGCCACGCCCGAAGCTGCCGCGAACGCGTTCACCGACGCACTCGCGACCAACGACCAGGGCGCCATGAAGCACGTGCTCGGCAACGACTTCACCACGTTCATTCCCACGCAGAGCATCGGTCAGGACGATATCGACGACTACCTTGGCGCCTGGGCGAAGGGCCATCGTGTCGTGCCCGACGCCACGCCGGTTGCCGGCAAGGCGAGCGCTCACGTCGAGGTGGGCGACAGTGGCTGGACGCTGCCCATCCCGCTCGTGCAGTCGGGCAAGGGCTGGCATTTCGACCCGCGTGAAGGCGCGAGCGAAATTCTCACGCGCCGCCTTGGCCGCAACGAGCGTGCAGCCATGCTTACCTCGCTCGCCTACGTCGACGCGCAGAACGACTATCGCAAGCTCACACAGCACTACGCGCAGCGGCTCGTAAGCACGCCGGGCAAGCACGACGGTCTCTACTGGCCGGTCGAGCCGGGCGAGGCCGAAAGTCCACTCGGACCACTCGCGGCAGCCATGCCGGGCAATGCGAAGATCACGCCGAAGGACGGATATCACGGCTATCACTTCCGCATTCTCACCGCGCAGGGGCCGCACGCCAGCGGTGGTGCGCGCAGCTACCTCGACAATGGCGATCTGAGCGGCGGTTTTGCGCTCGTGGCCTGGCCGGCGCAATACGGCAAAACGGGCGTGATGAGCTTCATCATCAACCAGGACGGCCAGCTCTATCAGAAGAACCTCGGGCCGAATGGCGCGCATACGGCGGAGGCGATCAAGGCGTTCGATCCCGACTCGTCCTGGCAGGCCACGAAACCCTGAGCGGCGATTCGCCGTCCGCCGGGCGGCATGATTGCTGACGTCGTTCTCTGACAGACGCTTCACACGGAATTCGGGCACAATCCAGCCACGGCGACGTGGCTGTCGCCCGAAGCGGGCTTTGGCCAACGGAAGCGGAGAGGTCGGGCATGCGGCTTGCTCGAACTTCCCCGCACTCTCATTCGTGTGGAGATAACCAAATGCAACGACGCAACTTCATGCTAACGGCGGCGGTGACCCTTGCCTCGGGCGGCCTCACGCTCGCAGGCTGTACCACGACCACGGATACGACCTCCACGGCGTCGCAGAACATGTCCAAGCGCCAGTCGATCGACGCGTCTGTGGATGGCACGCTCTCGCGGCTGTTTTCGACCGTGAAGGGCTCGCACGAGCTTCTTGCGAAATCGCGCGGCGTGCTGGTGTTCCCCGAAGTGCTGCAAGCCGGCTTCATCGTCGGCGCGCAGTATGGCGAGGGCGCGTTGCGTGTGGGTGGCGCGACCGTCGGCTACTACAGCACCGCGTCGGGCTCGTTCGGTCTGCAGGCCGGCGCGCAGTCGAAGGCGCTCATCTTCGCCTTCATGACGCAGGACGCGCTCGACAAATTCCGCGCGACGGATGGCTGGGCCGCGGGCGCCGACGCTTCGGTCGCGCTCGTGACCGTGGGCGCGAACGGCGTGATCGATACCAACACGGCCACGCATCCGGTGGAGGCCTTCGTGCTGACCAACGCGGGCCTGATGGCCGATGTCTCGCTGGCGGGCACCAAGGTCACGCGTCTGAATATCTGACGCCGCACGTTCCGGTAAAAAGCGCCGGATCATGTAAAAAGGGCAAGGCGTTAAGCCTTGCCCTTTGTCGTTTCCTGGCGGCTAGAACCGGCGCAGCCGCACGCCGCTTCAGCAACCCGTGTTCTTCACGCGCTCGACTTCGAGGCCGAACAAGGGGCGCAGCTTCGTGCCGAGCACATTGCCCGCGAACGCGCACACGAGCCACAGCCAGCCGTGCAGGCTGCCTGAGACGATGCCGCTGAAATACGCGCCGATATTGCAGCCGTACGCGAGGCGCGCGCCATAGCCGAGCAGCAGGCCGCCGATCACGGCCGCCATGAGGGAGCGCAGCGGGATGCGCCACACCGGCGCGTAGCGGCCCGCGAGCGACGCCGCGGCCATTGCGCCGAGCACGATGCCGATGTCCATGACGGTGGTCACATCGTGGCTCGCCGGGGCGGCGAGCGCGGCGGCGTTCGGGCCGGCCATCCAGTACTTCCAGCTCGCGACGTCGACGCCGAGCGCAGCGAAACCTTTAGCGCCCCACAGCGCGAACGCCGAGGTCACGCCCCAGGGCCTGCCCGAGAGCGCGAGCGTCGCGAAGTTGAGGATCGCGAGCGCGACAGCGCCGGCCAGCAGCGGCCACGGGCCATGCAGCCACGGCGAGGTGTGCGGCGCGCGCGGCTCGTTGACGAGGCGGCCGTGGCGGCGCTTCTCGACGACCACGGTGAGCGCGGCGATGAGCGCAAACACCACGAGGTTGAGCGCGATGGCGGGCGCGGCGCCGAGCGCGTTCACAAACGAGAACGGCTTCAATTGCGGCATCGACGTCCAGAACGGCATGTGCGCGGTGGCGACCACCGAACCCACGATAAAGGCGACGAGCGTGACGACCATGCGCGTGCTGCCGCCGCCCACGGTATAGAGCGTGCCCGAGGCGCAGCCGCCGCCCAGTTGCATGCCCACGCCGAACATGAACGCGCCGACGATGACCGATGTGCCCGCGGGCGAGACGAGGCCCGTGACCGGATGGCCGAAGAGCGTTCCTGCCGCGAGCGCCGGGAAAAACAGCAGCACGCCAATGGCGAGCATGACCATCTGCGCACGCAGACCGGCGCCGCGGCCGTCGGCGATGAACACGCGCCACGCGGAAGTGAAGCCGAACGCCGCGTGATAGAGCGTCATGCCGAGCAGCGCGCCGACTACGTAGAGCGCTGCCTGACGTGCGCTCACGGTCTGCGCGAGATACACCGCGCCGAGCGCGACGAGCAAGAGCGCGATGCCCAGCGGCTTGGGATTGATGGAGTCGAGTCGGCGCGGCGCGGGCGCGAGCGGCGTGGAGAGGTCGGACATGGGAGCAGGGCCGCGAGAAAAAGCGGCCAGGAAGAAAGCGGCCAGGAAAAACAATCGGTGAAAGCAAAACGATAGCACGATTCGCAACCTGGTCTGACAGAGCCCGCAGGCCGCCTTCCCCTGGCCCGCGCGAAGCCGCGAGACATCGCCGCAAACCTTTGCCAGACGGGGTTTCCCATCCATTGGGACGAAGCCCCGCCAAAGCCCGCGTAGCCATGCAGGCATCATGGATTTCCCCTATCCAGCGCCGTGCATCGTCTGCCGTTAGGCGAGACGAGGTGCGAAGGCGCGTCGGGCCGCGCAGATTCGCATCGGCTGGAAGATAAAAAAACGCCACGGAGACCTCATGCTGGGAAACATCACCATTCGCCGCGGGCTCACGCTCGTTATCGGTATCTTCGTCGCGTTTCTGCTGACGGTGATCGGCGTGTCGTATGGCGCGCTCAAGATCACCAACGACAGCCTGCATGACGCCCAGCGCGGCGCGCAGGCGCTCGACGCGCTCAAGACCAGTTCCGAGCGCCTGCTCCAGGTGCGCCTTGCGCTCGGCGGCTACGAGACGCTCTTCAGCGTCGGCAAGGCCACGGACGGCTTGCTCGACAAGGCGCACCAGGTGCTCGTGAATTCG
Organism: Paraburkholderia sp. J8-2; assembly: GCF_905220195.1. Taxonomy (NCBI): domain Bacteria; kingdom Pseudomonadati; phylum Pseudomonadota; class Betaproteobacteria; order Burkholderiales; family Burkholderiaceae; genus Paraburkholderia; species Paraburkholderia sp. J8-2. The sequence continues at coordinate 841,211 of NZ_CAJMZA010000001.1, read as the reverse complement.
AACAAGGAGTTCGCGCTCTACAGCGCCGGCCCGTTCGACGACCCCGAAGAGGCGCGCCTCGCCCAGGCCGTGAGCCGCGCGCGCGAGGCGCTTGTTTCGCAGGCGCTCGAGCCCGAGTACAAGTCGCTCGTCGACAACGACTTCAACACCTTCCGCACGATCCAGGGCGAAACCGCCGACCGTTATTACGGCGACTACGCGAAGGCCATCGAGGCGCTCGAAGACTGGCAGACCGCGCGTCAGCAGCGGGACGCCGACACTGCCGCGCAGCGCTTTCGCATGTCGCTCATCGTGTTTGGGCTGATCGGCGTGGTCGGCGTGGCGATTGGCGTGATTGCGCGCGTGGGGCTCGCCGCCGCCGTGGTCAAGCCGGTGAACCATGCGATTCGCCACTTCGAGCGCATCGCCGCGGGCGATCTCACGGTGGATGTGCGGGTGCGCTCGAAGAACGAAATGGGCCAGTTGCTGAGCGCGCTGCAGACCATGCGCAACGGGCTCGTGGGCACGGTCTCGCGCGTGCGCGCCAGCACGCACGAAATCACGCAGGGCGCGAAGCAGATCGCGTCTGGCAACGTCGATCTCTCGGACCGCACGGCGCAGCAGGCGGCGGCGCTCGAAGAAACGGCGGCGAGCATCGAGGAGCTTTCGGCCGCGGTGCGCCAGAACACGGATGGCGCGAAGGAAGCGAGCGGGCTCGCCCAGACCGCGCTCAAAACGGTCACGCGCGGCGCCGAGGTGGTGGCCCGCGTGAACGCGACGATGAGCGACATTACGGCTTCGTCGCAGAAGGTGGAGGAGATCACCGGCATCATCGAAGGCATTGCGTTCCAGACCAACATTCTCGCGCTCAACGCGGCGGTGGAGGCGGCGCGCGCGGGCGAGCAGGGGCGTGGCTTCGCGGTCGTGGCGAGCGAGGTGCGCAGCCTCGCGCAGCGCTCGGGCACGGCGGCCAAGGAGATCAAGGAACTGATCGCGGCCTCGGCGGCGACCGTTGGCGCGGGAGCGCGCCTCGTGGAAGATGCGCGCCGCACCATGGACGAGGCGCGCGATGCGGTGGCGCGCGTGAGCGGGATCATGGGCGAGATCGAGACCGCGACGCACGAGCAGAGCGACGGCATCGAGCAGGTGAACCGCGCAATTGCGCAGATCGACGAGGTCACGCAGCGCAACGCGGCGCTCGTGGAGGAAGCGGCGGCGGCTGCGCAGTCGCTCGAATCGCAGGCCGATTTGCTGCGGGCGGCCGTGGCGGTGTTCAATCTGGGCGGTGCGGGGCAGGCGCTCGCGCGACCGGCGCAGACTGCCGAGGCGGACACGCGCGCAGCGCGTGGCGGCGCGCCAGCACTCGCCTGAGCTTGGCATTAGGGGTTGTCCTTGCCGTTGCAAGGGCAACTTTCGCGGGCTTTACGCTTTAACCTGAGGTTATACCCCGCGCGCAAATCGCAATTGAGTTCCCCAGCGTTCCCGGCGAGACTGGCGGCATAGGCCGTTCGGGTTTGGCCGTCTGCGAAAGAGAACAACGGAACATGCGAGTTTGCGTTTTGGGCGGTGGAGTGATTGGCGTAAGCACGGCGTATGCGCTGGCCCGCGATGGACACGAGGTCGCGCTCGTCGAACGCCATGCCGACGTGGCGCGCGAAACGAGCCACGCCAATGGCGGCCAGCTCAGCTATAGCTACGTCGCGCCGCTCGCCGACCCTTCGGTGCTCCCCAAGCTGCCGCAATGGCTGTTCTCGCGCGAGGCCGCGCTGCGCTTCGTGCCGCGGCTCGACCCTCACCAATGGCGCTGGTGCGCCGCATTCCTGCGCGCCTGCACGCGCGCGCGCAGCCGCGCGACTACGGCTGAACTGCTCGGCCTCGGCTTTCTGAGCCAGCGTCTCATGCACGAAATCGTCGAGCGCGAAGCCCTTTCGTTCGACTACGTGCGCAACGGCAAGCTCGTGGTGTATCGCGATCGGGAAGGCTTTGATGGCGCGCGCCGCCAGGCGCAATACCAGGCGCAATTAGGCTGCGTGCAGCATGCGCTCGACGGTGCGGCGTGCGTGGCGCTCGAGCCCGCGCTTGCGCATATCGGCGGCGAGATCGTCGGCGGCATCCACACGCCAGGCGAGGAGGCCGCCGATTGCGATCAGTTCACGCGCGGCCTCGCACACGCGGCGCAGCGCGACGGCGTGAACATGCAACTCGCCACCGAGTTCTGTGGACTGCGAACGAAAGGGCTGCGCGTGCTGGCCGCGCAAACCTCGCAAGGCGACATCGAAGCCGACGCTTTCGTGGTGTGCCTGGGTTTCCAGAGCCAGCCGATGCTTGCCTCGCTCGACGTGCACGTGCCCGTGTATCCGCTCAAGGGTTACAGCCTCACGCTGCCGAACGCGAACGCGCAGGGCGCGCCGCGCGTCTCCGTCACGGACGCGCATCACAAGGTCGTCTACGCGCCGCTCGGCGAGCGCCTGCGCATTGCGGGCATGGTCGACCTCACGGGCATGAACCCGCACGCCGACGCAGCCCGCATCGCGCTGCTCACGCGCCAGGCGCGCGAAACCTTCCCCAATGCGGGCGACTACGACGCCATTCAGACGTGGACCGGCATGCGTCCCGCCACGCCGGACAGCAAGCCCGTGATCGGCGCCACGCACTTTCGCAACCTGTGGCTCAACACGGGGCACGGCGCGCTGGGCTTCACGCTCGCGCTCGGCAGCGCGCAACTGCTCGCCGATTTGCTGGCGCAGCGCGAGCTGCCGATCGATGGCGACGCCTTTGCGCCGGGCCGCTGATTCGCCATTGAGGGGTTATTGAAGCGTCGCCCCTTCCTCGCGCACGACCACGCTCGAGCGTCCGTCGATACTCACCGGCACTTCGCCGCGCACGGTTGCACGCCGCACGATGCGTCGCGCGTCGCCGTAGTCGTTGATCGCGTAGTGCTGCGTCGCGCGGTTGTCCCAGATCGCGACGTCGCCTTCCTGCCAGCTCCAGCGCACCGTGTTTTCGAGTCGCGTGACATGCTCGTGGAATACCTGCAGCAAATGCGCCGAATCGGACGATGAGAGGCCCTTGAGGCGTTGCACGAAGTGGCCGAGCACGAGCGTGCGCTCGCCCGTTTCCGGATGCACGCGCACCACCGGGTGCTCGGTCTCGTAGAGCTTCGACGTGAAGACTTCGCGGTAACGCTTGAGTTGCGCGCTGTCGGCGTTCGCGTGCGTGGAGGCGTAATCGTAAGCGTTGGTGTGCAGCGCCCAGAGCGTGTCGGCGAGCGCGCGCAGCGGCTCGGGCAGGTGTGCGTAGGCGGCGGCCGTGTTGGCCCACACCGTGTCGCCGCCAAATGGCGGGATCACCACGGCGCGCAGGATCGAGACTTTCGGGTAGGCGTCGACGAAGGTGACATCGGTGTGCCACGAGTTCGCGCGCGCGCCGTGCAGCGAATCCAGTTCCAGCAGGCTGCCGCCTTCCACCGAGGGCACCGTGGGGTGTGCGACCGTCTCGCCGAAGCGCCGCGCGAAGGCTTCTTGCGAGGCGTCGTCGAGATGCTGCTGGCCGCGGAAGAACAGCACCTTGTGACGCAGCAGGGCGGCGTTGATGGCGTTGAACGTGGCGCTGTCGAGATCGGCGTGAAGACGCACGCCGTCGATACGCGCGCCAATGCGGCCCGCGACCTGATGGAGGTCGAGCGGGGTATCGGCGTGTTGATCCCTGGCGGAATGCAGATGCGCGGACGGAACGGAAACGGCGGGGCGCTGCGTTTGAACGTCGGACATCGAAAGTCTCCTCGGCTGGACGTGGAACATCCATTCAAGCAGCGAAGCGCTGCGAGAAGAACTGACGATTTCTGCGAAGCTAAGTGCGTGGTGGCGCGCTATCAATAGTTGCGCGTGTGATTAGCGCGCACCAAAAGAAAATGACGCAGACCCGCGAGGGAGTGCGTCATTCACAATGTTGCTGCAAGGTACGGCTTTTTTACTGCATGTTCGTTGGTAGGCTCGATTGGATTCGAACCAACGACCCCCACCATGTCAAGGTGGTGCTCTAACCAACTGAGCTACGAGCCTGTCGAGGCGCGAATTATAGAGACACTCGCGCGCGCTTGCAAGCGCTTTTCTCGAATCGGGTGAAACGGCGTGTTCTGGGGCACGCTGCTGCTCGAACCCTTATGCAAACTCGCGCGCCAGATTGCGCAGGTTCTGCGCGGGATCGGCGAGCAATTCGCGGGCAATACGCGCGCGTTTGCCGATCAACGCCTTGGCGCTGCGCATGTCGCGGCCCTGGTTCACCGTAATCGCGCCGACCAGTGCGCCTTCGCCGTCGAGACCGAACAGCACGCAAGGCGGTGCCTCCAGTGTGCCGCGCGCGAGCCATTCAGGCGCGGCCATGTCGCCGGTGAACTGGATGTTCAGGCCGCATTGATCGCTCCAGAACCAGGCGGCTTCATGTGTCTCGGGCGCGAGGCCGAGCATCGCGCGCGCCGCCGTTTGCGCCTGGCGGTTCGCGTTCTCCCACGTTTCGCGGCGTTGATGGCGCCCGCTTGCCGCGTCCCACTGGCTGGCGGCGTCGCCGGCTGCGTAGATATGCGGGTGCGAAGTGCGGCACTGCGCGTCGATCACGATGCCGTTGCTCACGTGCAGCCCCGCCGCCTGTGCAAGCGTGGTTTCGGGCTCGACGCCGATGCCGTAGATCACCGCGTCGCCGCTTATGCGCGTGCCGTCTTCGAGCGTGAGCACGATGTCGTTGTTCTCGCGTGCCGCCGACGAGAGTGGCGAGCCCAGATGCAGCGTCACGCCGCGCGCACGATGCACATCGCACAGGTGGTCGGTGAGCAGCGGTGGAGCGCAACGCGCCATCGCGCGCGGCGCCTGCTCGATCACCGTGACTTGCGCGCCGAGATCGATCGCGCTCGAAGCGAGTTCGAGGCCGATCACGCCTGCGCCCACCAGCAGCACGCGCTTACCCTTTTGCAGCACGGGTAGAAGGCGTTGCGCGTCCTCTAGCGTGCGCAGCGTGTAGACGCTCTCGCCAAGCGCATCGAGCATCGGCAACCGGCGCACGCGCGCGCCCGTGGCGAGCAGCAGTTCGTCGAAGGCGATCGATTCTCCATTTGCGAGCGTCACGATGCGCGCCTGCGCATCGAGCGCGGTTACCGCCACGCCGAGCTTCAACGCGATGTTGTGCTCCGCGTAGTAGCCCTCGCCGTGAATCGCGCAGCGCGCGGTTTGCGGCTGCAGCAGCACGTCTTTCGAAAGCGGCGGCCGCTCATAGGGCGCGTGCGCTTCCTCGCCGATCAGTACGACGCGGCCCGCGTAGCCTTGCTGGCGCAGTTCGGCGGCGGCGAGCGCGCCCGCCTGGCCCGCGCCGACGATGACGATGGTCGTTGCGTTCATGATGCGTTCCCGTTAGAGGTGCAGTCCGCCCGCCGCGTGGCGAATGCCGCGAATGCCGAGGCCGGCGTCCGCGTTGATCATCACGCCGCTCAGCACGCGATTGTTTGCGCGCGAGGCGAGCATCACATAGGGACCCGTGAAATCGGCAGGCTGCGGAAAGAACTGTAGCGGCAAGATGCTCGCAATCGCTTCGGGCGAACGCGAGTCCATGATGCGCAGGTCCTGCTGGCCGAGCGAAACGGGACCGCGCAAATCGCTCGCCATGCCGCAAGGGCCGACGCCATTCACGCGCACCTTGGGCGCAAGTTCATAGGCGAGCTGGCGGATGATGCCCACGGCCGCATGCTTGCTCGCCGTGTACAAGGGACCGCCGCCGCCCGGATAGAACGACGAATTCGAGAGCGTGAAGATCATGCTGCCTTCACTCGCAATGAGCGCGCGCGCGGCCGCTTTCGCGCCGAGCAGATAGCCTTTCACGTTGATCGAGAAAAGCTCTTCGTAGCCGCTGTCGAGTTGCGCCGGCGAGAGATCGACGAGGCTCGAAGCGTGATCCCAGATCGCCGCGTTGCCGATGAAGGTATCGAGCTTGCCGAAGGTTTCGACGGCGGCGTTCACGGCCCGCTCGTTGTCGGCGTATGAGGTGACGTCGCCCTGCACGGCAACCACGCGCTGCGCGCCGAAGCGTTCGCGCAGCGCCGCGACCTTCTCCGCCGAGCGTTCGAGCACGGCCACGCGTGCGCCTTCTTCGAGAAAGCGTTCGACGAGTGCGAGCCCGAGTCCCGACCCGCCACCCGTGATCAACGCTACTTCGTTTTCGAGCCAGTTCATCAGGCGGCCTCCGGAACGTCGACGAAAACTTCGCCATCAACGCGCGTGACAGGAAAGGTTTTGAGCGGTTCGGTCGCGGGCTGACACAGCGCCGCGCCGGTCTTCAAGCAAAAGCGCGCGGCATGCAACGGACATTCGACCGTGCCGTCGTCTTCGATATACCCTTCGGACATCGAAGCGTTGCCGTGCGAGCAGCGGTCGTTCAGCGCGAACAGCTCGCCATTCACCTTGAATACGGCGATCGCGGTGGACGGGCCGTCCACCTTGATCGCTTCGCCATCGGACAACGCTTCGTCCTGGCAAACAAAAATACGGGCCATGATCAGAAAAGCACACTCAGGTTATGGGAAGTGAGCACAGCCTGGTCGAGCGTGATCTCACGGTTGCACACCTGCCAGCCTTGGGCGCCTTCCACGCGGCGCACGCGGTCGATGCGGCGGCCAACGTAGAACGTCTCGTCGCGCTCCTTCTGCGAGCGGTAGAGGACGTAGTTCACGTGTGCCTCGTATTCGCCAGGCGTATTGGTGGTGAGCACGCGCAGATTCGTCACGAGATGGCGCGTGCGCGAGGGCGGCTCCTCCGCCCACGCCATGCCGGTCTCGAGGCGCGCCACGCGGCGTTCGAGCTGGAAGTGCGTGTCGTTGAAGATCCACGTGGTGGGCGGCTGCACGCCACGCCGACGGTCGCGCGTTTGCGCGTTGACCGTAGTGCGCATGGTGTAGCGGACATCTTTCGACATGAGGTCGAGCCACGCGCGAAAGCGCCAGCCGTCGAGCAACGCGGCTTCGTCAAAGAGGAACTGCTCGATTTCGTGATGCAGTTCGAGCCCCACGCGCGCAGCCGAAAACACCGGTTCAAGTTCGGCGATTTCGCTCATTTAAGCACCTCCGCCTCGTAGTGCGCGGTGCGCTCGTTCACTTCGTCCCACGTTTCGGAAGCCAGCAAGTCGGCCCAGCGGCGGTACATGCCGCGCGCGGCCGTTTCCGAAAAAATGTAGTTCGTCATGCCAGGTATGCCGTCTTCGCGCAGGCGCTCGTTGCCGAGACCCATTTCGAGGCAGAGCTTCGTTTTGCGCGCGCGGCTGCCGCGCAGCACTTTCTGCACTTCGGCCCAGTTTTCCGAGTCGTCCTGTTCGAGAAACCCCGCAGGCCCGAACGCGCGCGTCGCGCTGCGCTCGAAAGCGGCCTTCACCTCATCGGATGCGGCCTTGTCGGCAATGCAGAACGCCCACACTTCCACCTGGTTCGGGCCGCGCGGGTGCCACACGCGCAGCGTGGCCGTGCCGTTGAGCCACGAAAGCGTGGGGAACATGTTGTTGTGGCCCGCAAGACGCATCGCGCGAACCTTGCCGAGGCGCGCTTCGGCTTCGGCGTAGGTGTCGCGGAAGTACTGCGAGACTTCACCGTCCACCCATACGTTTGCGTCGGGCTGCTCGGTGAAGAAAAAGCCGCTACCGTGGCCCGCCTGGCCGTACTGCAGCGCGTCTTTGGCGGTTTCCCACACGGGGCGCGCCGTTTGTCCCGCGCCTAGCGCCTTGTCGGCTGCGCCTTCTTTCGCACCGAGCACCTCGATGGCGGAAGCGTGCGTGAAGAGTGCGTGATACTGGTCGCTCGCGAACTGCTCCGCCGGGAACTTCCAGTTGCAGTCGATCACCCACTTGTGTACGCCGCCCACGATCTCGGTGCCGCCTTCGCGCCGGTCGAGCACGCCGTCCAGATACCAGGCGATGTCGCCCATATAGGTCTCGAGGTCGGGTGCGCCGGCGTCCCAGTTGCCGAATACGAGGCCTTTGTAAACAGCCACGCGCGTGACTTCCTGCAAGCCCCATTTCTCCTTGCACAGGCCCTGCGGGTAAGCGCGCGGTTCGAGCGGCACGTCGATGAGCGCGCCGTCCACGCCGTACGACCAGCCGTGATACGGGCACGTGAACGCGCGCGTGTTGCCGCAATCGGCGTGGCTCACGCGCATCGAGCGATGGCGGCACTGATTGAGGAAGGCCTTGATCGAGCCGTCCTTCTGACGCACCACGACGATGGGGTCTTCGCCCATGTAGGTATTGAAAAAGTCGCCGGCTTTCGGTATTTGACTGACGTGGGCGAGGAACAGCCAGCAGCGGCCAAAGATGCGCTCGAGTTCGAGCGCGTAAATGTCGGGGTCGGTATAGATGGACGACGTGACGCGGCCATTTTGCGCGTCGACGAGTGCATCGATGTCGATGATTGCGGACATGCGAGTCTCCTCCGTGGCAGCATTGCCTTTTTGGTGGGAATGCAGACGGATGATCGTTGCTCGCTTTACCCTTGTGAAATATTTTGTTTGTTGCCACTAAGACTTCGAAACGATAACTCGAGCATGGAACTGAGACACCTGCGCTATTTCATTGCCGTCGCTGACGAGCTGAGCTTCACGCGCGCGGCGCAGCGTCTGCACACGGCGCAGCCCTCGCTGAGCCAGCAGATTCGCAATCTCGAAGACGAAGTGGGCACGCCGCTCTTCGAGCGCACGCGCCGCAAGGTGGAATTGACCGACGCGGGCAAGGTGTTTCTCGCCGAGGCGCGGCTCGTGGTGGCGCAGGCCGATCGCGCGGTGGCGCGCGCGCGTCAGGTGGGGCAGGGGCGCGCGACGGTGACGATTGGTTTCGTGCCCGCGGCCGAGATCCGGGTTTTCCCGGTGATCTTGCCGCGTTTGCGCTTGCGCTTTCCCGACGTGAATGTCGAGTTGCGCAGTCTGCCAACGGCCGAGCAGGAAGACGCGCTATTGCGCGGCGATATCGACGTGGCGTTCATGCGGCGGCCCGTTGTTTCGCCGGAATTGCGCAGCGAAGTCGTGCTCACCGAGCCGCTGGTCGTGGTACTGCCGAGCGCTCATCCGCTCGCGAAGCAAAAGCGCATCGCGCCGGCGCAATTGAGCGGCGAGCCGTTCATCAGCACGCATCCGCAGTTTTCGGGGCAGGTGCACAGCGTGGTCGAGGCGTATTGCGAGGCGCAGGGCATCGAGCGCAAGGTGGCTCAGGTCGCGACCAATATTCTGCTCAATCTGAACCTGGTGGGCATGGGGCTGGGGTACGCATTGCTGCCCGCATATGTCTCGTCGCTCACGAGCAGCGCGATCTGCACGCGCCCGCTCGAAGGCGAGCCGCCCACCATCGACTTGCTGATGGTGTCGCGCAAGGAGCCGCATGCAGCGGAACTCGAAGCATTGTTCGAACTCGTGCGCGAGAACGAGGCTTAGCGCTTTGCGTTTTCCTCCTGCGCCTCCAGCGCCGTCACCATTTCCTGCGCGGCGCGCTGCAGCTCGGGCACGAAGCGCCGCACCGCCTCGGCCGGATTGATGGCCTGTTCCAGGTAGATCACGTTCAGGCTCGCGAGTACGCGTCCGTGCGCCTCGATAGCCGTTGCGAGCGCACCGATCTTGCGCTGGTCTGCCCAGTCGCCATGGTTCGAGCCAAAGCCGTCCGCGCGGGTCTGGCGCACGAGATTGCGGATAAAGGCCTTGTCGCTGGCGAGTTTTTGCTGCTGTTCGCCGCCGGCACCGGCGCGCAATAGTTCGAGAATGTCTTCGCGCTCCGCCTCGGGGCACATGGCGAAGTACACGCGCCCCGCCGCTGTGAGCAGGATCGGCAAGCGGCGGCCCACCATCGCGCGGTGAAACGACAGCGGGCTGAAGCGGTGCGTGGTCTCGCGGATCACCATGGAGTCGCCATCGGGCGTCGTGAGGTCCGATGGCCACACGGTGCGCTGGAGCATTTGCGCCATGATCGGCGGCGCGATGGTCGCGATCAGCTCGTCGTCGGTGAAGCCTTCGCTCAGGCCGCGCACGTTCATCGTCAGACGAAAGCTGTCGTCTGAAGCGCTGCGGCGCACGAACTTCTCCTCTACCAGGGTTTCCAGCAGGCGCCTCACTGTCGTGCGGTGCAGACCGGTTGCCTCGCTCAGTTGCTGGCTCGTGGCGCGCCCGTTCTCCATGGCGTTGAGCGCCTGGAGCACCTGCAGGCCGCGCGCCAGACCCCGCACGTTTGCATACTTCGTCATCGAAAATGCCTTAAAAATCAACTGTGTGCATTCTATGCACATTTCTCTAAAAATGTTGAGCGCACATCGGGCGGAACCTAGACTCGCTTCCATTCACCGGACTGTGACAAAACGTCCAACCGGGTGATCCGTTTTCAGGCACCCCCTGTCAGCATCCGCAGCGGCTCCATAAGCCGCGCGAGAAGGAGACACATGAACACCCCCCTCGCCCACGCGGCGGATACCGTCCGCCCTCGCCAGATTGCCACCGACGTCGCCATCATCGGCGCGGGTCCGGTCGGCCTCATGATCGCCAACATTCTCGGCCTGCAAGGCGTGCGTGTCACGCTCGTCGAGAAGCTCGACCAGATCATCGACTACCCGCGCGCGATTGGTCTGGACGACGAAGCATTGCGCGTGTTCCAGTCGATCGGCCTGGCCGACGCGCTGCTGCCGCACACTACGCCCGACCACTGGATGCGCTTCGTCACGAAGGACGGCCATTGCTTCGCCTCGATCGAACCGCGCACCGACGAGTTCGGCTGGCCGCGCCGCAACGCGTTCATTCAGCCACTCGCAGACCGCGTGCTCTATGAAGGGCTCGCGCGCTTCGAGCATGTGAACGTGTTGTTCGGCCACGCCGTCAACGCATTCGAACAAGACACGCAGGGCGTGACGATCGACGTGAGCGATGCGAACGGCGAGCGCCGCTCGATCCGCGCGGCGTACCTCGTGGGCGCGGACGGCGGCAACAGCTTCGTGCGCCGCGCGCTCAATGTACCCTTCGAAGGCCGCACGAAGCCGAATCAATGGATCGTGGTGGACGTGCGCAACGATCCGATCGGCTCGCCGCATATCTACATGCATTGCGATCATCAGCGCCCGTATGTGTCGGCTGCGCTGCCGCACGGCATTCGCCGCTTCGAATTCATGGTGATGCCGGGCGAGACGGAAGAAGAACTCTCGAAGCCCGAGAACATGGCCGCGCTGATCCGCAAGGTGGTGGCCGACCCCGACAAGGTCGACTACATCCGCAAGCGCGTGTACACGCACAACGCGCGCCTGGCCGAAACGTTCCGCGTGGACCGCGTTTTGCTCGCTGGCGACGCTGCGCACATCATGCCCGTGTGGCAGGGGCAGGGATACAACAGCGGCATTCGCGACGCGAACAACCTGGGCTGGAAGCTCGCGATGGTCGCGAAGGGCCAGGCCGACGGCCGCCTGCTCGACAGCTATACGGTGGAGCGCCGTGCGCATGCGCGCTCGATGATCCACCTCTCCGAAGTGGCGGGCGATATCTTCGCGCCCACCACGCGCTTTGGCGCGCGCTTTCGCGACACGTTCGTGCGCTGGATGAATGTATTCCCCTCGGTCAAGCGCTACTTCGTGGAAATGCGCTTCAAGCCGATGCCGCGCTATGAAGCGGGCGTCGTGCTGCTGCCGCCGCCGCAGAAAACGGGTGGCTGGCTCGCAAGCCTGCTGGAGCGCTCGGGCAACTCGGCGCCGGGCCGCCTGCTCGGCTTGATGAGCCAGAAGCGCGACTCGCTGATCGGCCGTCTCGCGTATGGTCGCGATCCGCTCGCGGCATCGCCCGTGGGCCGCATGTTCATTCAGCCGCGCGTGCGTCTTGCCGATGGCCGCGTGGTGCGCCTCGACGACGCGATCGGCAACGGCTTTGCGGTGCTCGCCTGGGGCGCGGACCCGACTTTCGGCCTTACGCCGCAGGCTCGCGCGCTGTGGGAGCGACTGGGTGCGCGCTTTATCTTCGCGAAGCCCGACGTGCAGCTCGAATACGCCGACGACGTGCCCGAGGGTGTGCTTGCGCTCGGCGACGTGCAGGGCCGCCTGAAGGAGTGGTTCAGCCGCCTGCCCGAGTCTGTGGTGCTGCTGCGTCCGGACCGCTTCGTTGCGGGCGTGTGCACACCGCAACAGGTATCGGACTCGATCGTCGAACTCGCGGGCAAGCTCGGCATGACCGAAGCCGCCTTTCATGAGGCGAGCGCCGCTGCCCCGCAAAACCGTCCCGTGCGCGGCGTAGCCGTAGCGCGCACAGCAGGAGCATGAGCATGCCGATTCACCTCGAATGTCTTTCGCACACGCCGTTGCACGGCTATTTCGATCCGCTGCCCGAAGTGGTGGAGGAGGTCGAACGCGTAGGCCGCGCCGCGCGCGAACGCGTGGAAGCGTTCAACCCCGACCTGATCGTTGCGTTCGCACCCGACCACTACAACGGCTTCTTCTATGACGTGATGCCGCCGTTCTGCATCGGCGCGCGTGCCGAGGCCATTGGCGACTTCAAGAGCATGGCCGGTACGCTCCCGGTGCCCGAAGACCTCGCGCACAAGCTCGCCGAAAACGTGCTCGAAGCCGATATCGACGTAGCGCTTTCGTACCGTATGCAGGTCGATCACGGCTGCGCGCAGGCGCTGGAAGTGCTCACCGGCGGCCTGGATCGCTACCCGGTCATTCCCGTGTTCATCAATTCCGTGGCGCCGCCCATGGCGCCGCTGCGCCGCGCGCGTTTGCTCGGCGACGCGATTGGCCGCTTCTTCTCGCGCGGCGACAAGCGCGTGCTCGTGGTGGGCTCGGGCGGCATTTCGCATGAGCCGCCGGTGCCGGAACTGTGCGGCGCGACGCCCGAAGTGGCAGAACGTTTGATCGCGGGCCGCAACCCGACGGCCGACTCGCGTGCCGCGCGCCAGGCGCGCACCGTGGCCGCGGCGAAGTCGTTCACCGCGGGCGACAGCCATTTGCATCCTCTGAACCCCGAATGGGACCGCGCGTTCCTCGCGCGCCTTGAATCGGGCGAGTTGACGTCCGTGGACGGCATGACGAACGCGGCCATTACGCGTGATGGCGGCAAGTCGGCCCATGAAATCCGCACGTGGGTTGCGGCGTTCGGGGCGTTGGCCGCCTATGGCCCATATCGTGCGACGCTCGACTATTACCGCGAAATTCCCGAGTGGATCGCGGGCTTTGCCACCATGCACGCCACGCCCGACGCGGCCTGATCGATCAATACGGACTCCGGAGAATCAACATGTCAGATTCGAAACTCGTCGCGGCACTCGCTGCGCGCCTGCGCGAGGCGGAAACGTCGCGCAACGTGATCGAGCCGGTGCGCGGCGAGATCGCTATCGACGACGTCGCCACCGCTTACGCCGTTCAGCAAGCCAACGTCGACCTGCGCGTGGCGGCCGGCGAGCGCATTGTGGGCCGCAAGATCGGCCTCACGTCGCTTGCGGTGCAAAAGCAACTGGGCGTGGATCAGCCCGACTTCGGCGCGCTGTTCGCGTCGATGGCTTACGGCGACGCCGAAGCCATTCCCCTCTCGCAACTGATCCAGCCGAAGGTGGAAGCGGAAATCGCGCTCGTGCTGGAGCACGACCTCACGTTCGAGAAGCACACCTTCGTCGATATCCTGCGCGCGAGCGCCTATGCGCTGGCGGCTATCGAAGTGGTGGACAGCCGCATCCAGAACTGGGACATCCGCTTCGTCGATACGGTGGCCGACAACGCTTCGAGCGCGCGCTTCGTGGTGGGCAGCCGCCCGGTGCCGCTCTCGCAGATCGACCTGACCGCTTGCGCGATGGAGCTTTCGCGCGAGGGCGTTGTGCTCTCGCGCGGCAACGGCGCCGCGTGTCTCGGCAATCCGCTCAACGCCGCCGTGTGGCTCGCAGACCGCATGGTTCAACTCGGCACGCCGCTGCGTGCGGGCGACGTGGTGCTCACGGGTGCGCTTGGGCCCATGGTCGCCGTGAAGGAACCCGGCACCTATACCGCGCAGATCGAAGGCCTCGGCAGCGTTCGCGCGACTTTCTCCGCCTGATACAGGAATTCATATGGCTTCCGAAAAACTCAAGGCCGCGATCATCGGCTCCGGCAACATCGGCACGGATCTGATGATCAAGATCATGCGCAACAGCCAGCATCTGGAGATGGCGGCGATGGTCGGCATCGACCCGAACTCCGATGGCCTCGCACGCGCGGCGCGTCTGGGCGTGGCCACCACGCACGAAGGGGTGGTCGGCCTCACGCGCCTGCCGGTGTTCAACGACATCGACTTCGTGTTCGACGCGACCTCCGCTGGCGCACACGTGAAGAACGACGCGCTGCTGCGCACGTTGAAGCCGTCGATCCGCGTGATCGACCTCACGCCTGCCGCGATTGGCCCGTACTGCGTGCCGGTCGTGAACATCGATGCGCATATCGAAGCGCTCAACGTCAACATGGTCACGTGCGGCGGCCAGGCCACGATTCCGATGGTCGCCGCTGTGTCGCGTGTTGCGAAGGTCCACTACGCGGAGATCGTCGCTTCGATCAGCAGCAAGTCGGCTGGCCCCGGTACGCGCGCCAACATCGACGAGTTCACCGAAACGACTTCGAGAGCGATTGAAGTGGTGGGCGGCGCCGCGAAGGGCAAGGCCATCATCGTGCTGAATCCGGCCGAGCCGCCGGTCATGATGCGCGACACGGTGTATACGCTTTCCGAAATGGCCGACCGCGAGAAGGTCGAGCAATCCATCGAAGAGATGGCCGCGAAGGTGCACGCCTACGTGCCGGGCTATCGCCTGAAGCAAAAGGTGCAGTTCGACGAGATTCCCGCGAGCGCGCCGCTCAACATTCCGGGCCTTGGCAAGTTCAGCGGCCTGAAGACCTCGGTGTTTCTCGAAGTGGAAGGCGCCGCGCATTATCTGCCCGCTTACGCTGGCAATCTCGACATCATGACTTCCGCCGCGCTGGCCACCGCCGAACGCATGGCGCAAACGCTCTTGAGCGTACAAGGAGCGTAAAGCGATGAGCAAGAAACTCTATATCTCCGACGTGACGCTGCGCGACGGCAGCCATGCAATCCGCCACCAGTACTCGATCCAGAACGTGCAGGATATCGCTCGCGCGCTGGACAAGGCGAAAGTGGACAGCATTGAAGTCGCACACGGCGACGGCCTGCAAGGATCGAGCTTCAACTACGGCTTCGGCGCGCACAGCGACCTCGAGTGGATCGAGGCCGTGGCCGACGTCGTCACGCACGCCAGGATCGCGACGCTGCTCTTGCCCGGCATCGGCACGATTCACGACCTGACGGCCGCGTACAACGCGGGCGCGCGCGTGGTGCGCGTTGCCACGCATTGCACGGAAGCCGACATTTCGAAGCAGCACATCGAATACGCGCGCGAGCTGGGCATGGACACGGTGGGCTTCCTGATGATGAGCCACATGACCACGCCGGAAAACCTCGCTGTCGAAGCGAAGAAAATGGAAAGCTACGGCGCGACCTGCATTTACGTGGTCGATTCGGGCGGCGCACTCACGATGAATGACGTGCGTGACCGCTTTCGCGCAGTGAAGGCCGTTTTGAAACCCGAAACGCAAACGGGCATGCACGCGCACCACAACCTCTCGCTGGGTGTGGCGAACTCGATCGTGGCCGTGGAAGAAGGTTGCGACCGCATCGATGCATCGCTTGCGGGCATGGGTGCGGGCGCGGGCAATGCGCCGCTCGAAGTGTTTATCGGCGCGGCGGAACGCATGGGGTGGAATCACGGCACCGATCTCTACACGTTGATGGATGCCGCCGACGACATCGTGCGCCCGCTGCAGGACCGCCCGGTCCGCGTAGACCGCGAAACGCTCGCGCTCGGCTATGCGGGGGTGTATTCGAGCTTCCTGCGCCACTCGGAAGTGGCCGCGAAGAAGTACGGCCTGAAGACGGTCGACATTCTCGTCGAACTGGGCAAGCGCCGGATGGTGGGCGGCCAGGAGGACATGATCGTCGACGTGGCGCTCGATCTGAAGAAGCGCCAGGAAGCATTGCAGTCCTGATCAAGCGCGCCGCGCATCGCCTTTCGGGTGATCTGCGGCGTTGCCACATATAGCCGCCGGAAAGAGTGGCTTGCTTATACATACGGAGACTTTTTATGACGTCGCGAAACAGTATTGCTGGAGGAAGTGCAACGAGCAGCAAGGCAACCATTGCCCTGTGTTTGGCGGTTGCGCTGCTCGAAGGGCTGGACCTGCAATCGGCGGGTGTCGCGGGACCGCGCATGGCGAAGGAGTTTCATCTCGCCGTGGCGCAAATGGGCTGGGCGTTCAGCGCGGGTGCGATTGGCCTCTTGCCGGGCGCGGCGCTGGGCGGGCGGCTTGCCGACCGCTTCGGCCGCAAGCGCGTGCTCATGTGGTCGGTCACATTGTTCGGGCTGTTCTCGCTCGCCACGACCATGGTGTGGAATTTCGAAAGCCTGCTGGTCGCGCGTCTGCTCACGGGTCTCGGTCTCGGTGCGGCCATGCCGAACCTGATCGCCCTGTGCTCGGAGGCAGCGGGTGAGCAGCAGCGCAGCACGGCGGTGGGCGCGATGTACTGCGGCATGCCGTTCGGCGCGGCGATCGCCGCCGTGATCGGCATGCTCGGCACGGGGGACGCGAGTTGGCGCCACGTGTTCTACGTTGGCGGCCTCGGTCCGATCGTGATGGTGCCGTTGCTCGGCGCATTCCTGCGCGAGTCGCAGCAATTCGTGGCTACGCAGGCTTCGAAGATGGTGAAGGAAGGTGCGCCGAGCGTGGCGCAAGCGCTGTGGCGCGAGGGCCGCGCACGTACGACCATCGCGCTGTGGATCAGCTACCTCGGCACGCTGATCGTGCTGTACTTCCTGATGAACTGGCTGCCCTCGATGGTGCTGGCGCGCGGCCTCACGCGCGTGCAGTCGAACCTCGTGCTGATGCTGTTCAACATCGGCGGCGGTATTGGCGCTGTTGCGATCGCAACGATCATGGATCGCTTCGGCCGCCGCGGCACGGTGATCGGCATGTACATCGGCGTTGTGGTGGCGCTCACCGTGCTCGCGGGCGCGGGCGGTGCAGGCTCGACGGCCGTGGGCGGCCTGCTGTGCGGCTTCTTTATCGTGGGTGGCCAGTCGGTGCTTTACGCACTCGCAGGCCATGCCTATCCCACGGAAGTGCGCGGCACGGGCGTGGGCGCAGCCGTGGCCGTGGGACGTCTCGGTTCGATTCTCGGGCCACTCGTGGCGGGCCAGTTGTTCGCACTCGGTCAGAGCCCGTCGATGCTGGTGGGCTCGAGCATTCCGCTCGTTGTGATCGCGGCGCTTGCCGCGCTGAGCGTGGTGGGCGCATTCAGGCAGCGCGGCGCATTGGGCGCTCAGGGCGCATGAATTTGAAGGGGAGAAGGCATACGCTTTCTCCGGCATGGGTTATCACGTTTTAAAGGATGGTCATCATGACTGGTACGGCACAAGCAATCACCGAAGCCTCGACGAGCCAGTTCGCCCGCGTGAAGGACGGCGAGGTCGAGTTCCAGATTCACTACAACGACGCAGGCGTTGGCGCAGAAACCGTTGTGATGCTGCACGGCTCGGGTCCGGGCGCGAGCGGCTGGGCCAACTTCAACCGCAACGTCGAGCCGCTCGTCGCGGCCGGCTACCGCGTGATCCTGATGGACTGCCCGGGCTGGAGCAAGAGCGACCCGATCGTTTGCACGAGCTCGCGCTCGGACCTGAACGGCCGCGTGCTCAAGGGGCTGCTCGACGTGCTCGACATCGAGCGCGTGCATATTCTCGGCAATTCGATGGGTGGTCACAGCGCCGTTGCCTTCGCGCTGGCGAACCCGCAACGCGTGGGCAAGCTCGTGCTGATGGGCGGCGGCACCGGCGGCCCGAGCAACTTCGTGCCCATGCCGACCGAAGGCATCAAGCTGCTGCAGGGTCTCTATCGCGATCCGACCATCGAGAACCTCAAGCGCATGATGAACGTGTTCGTGTACGACGCGAGCGCGCTCACCGACGAGCTGATGCAAACGCGGCTCGACAACATGCTCGCGCGCCGCGACCACCTGGAAAACTTCGTGAAGAGTCTCACCGCGTTCCCGAAACAGTTCAGCGACTACGGCGCGCGCCTTGGCGAAATCGCCGCGCCCACGCTCGTGATCTGGGGCCGCGACGACCGCTTCGTGCCGATGGATATCGGCCTGCGGCTGCTGGCCGGCATGCAGAACGCGCAACTGCACGTGTTCAACCGTTGTGGCCACTGGGCGCAGTGGGAGCACGCTGAAGCGTTCAACCGCATGGTGATCGACTTTTTGAAGCACTGAAGCACTGAAGCACTGAAGCACGCGTAAGCAGTTGCAGCAACGAAGCGGCACACCTCATGGTGCGCCGTTTTTATTGGGGGGCTCAGACCTCCCGTGAGGAGCCATTCCAGCGCGGTTGTGTCTTTGACAGCATGCCGCACGTAGCCGAAGGTCTTTTCCTTTCTCGTCGAGCCTCAATTTGCCGGAGGGGCATCGAAGCCAACGTCGATCTGTTGCGCTCACAACATCTTAACAATCATGTAACACAACTTACATATACTTTCCGCGACTTAAAAACTGTCGGGTATACCCGGCATATAACAAGGAGAAGTTGTGAAAAATGCACGGTTGCGCAGGGGCACGCTCACGATACTGGCAAGTATCGGTGTAATGGCAGGGTTGTCTGCCTGCGGAAGCAGCGACAGTGGCTCGAACGGGCCGAAGGTCACTGGCCAGGTGCTCGGCAGCTATATCCAGGGGGCGGCGGTCTGCCTCGATGTGAACAACAACGGCAAGTGCGACCAGGGCGAGCCTGTCGCGCGCTCGGATGCCCAAGGCAAGTTCTCGATCACCGATACGAGCAACGGTGCCTGGAAGTATGTCGTTGCTGACCTGAATGGTGCAGCGGAGAACGACGCATCGGGCAAGAACATGGGCACGACGTTCAACAGCACGGCTACGTTCCGTTCGCCGCGTGGTGTCAGTTCCGTGAGTGCGATCACCACGCAGCTTTCGCAACTGATTGACAGCGGCCTGTCGCAATCGGACGCTCAAACGCAACTGGCGAGCAAGATCGGCACGACGCCGGACGCCCTGCTGGGCGACTTCAACACCAACGGCAACGTCGTGGTGAAGGCAGCGAGCGACCAGTACATTGCAACCGTCGCTTCGAGCAAGGCGATCAAGCACGTCTGGGTTATCGTGCTCGAAAACAAGAGCGCGGAATCGACGTACGGCACGACGGCCTCGGATTCGAACCAGGACCCGTATCTGAAATCGCTGATGCCGCAGGGCACGTTCCTCTCGAACTACTACGGCACCGGCCACGTTTCGCTGGACAATTACATCTCGATGGTCTCAGGTCAGCCGTCGACGCACGACACCGAAACGGACTGCTTCCAGTTGTGGTCCGATATCGTCGACGCCGGCAGCGACTCGGCGAACGCCAAAGTGCTCAAGGCAGGCACGGACGCAAACGGCCATCAAAGCGGCGGCTGCGTATTCCCGGCTCGCGTTCAGCATATTGGCAATCAGATGGAACAAGCCAAGCTCACGTGGCGCAGCTACAACGAGGACATGGGCAACGACCTGAACCGTGACGGCACGAGAACCTGTTCGTTCCCGCGCCGAACCGCCCAGCTCGCGGGCGCCGACCCAACGAAGGCTGTGGATGGCACGCAGGCCGCGCAGGCTCCTTCGGCCTCGGGTGACAAGCCGGGCGATGAGTACGCGACGCGTCACAATCCGTTCCCGTATTTCCATTCGACCATCGATGATCTGGCGAACTGCGACGCGCACGTGGTCAACCTGCAAGACGACCTGGCAACGGATCTTCAGTCGATCGACACCACGCCGAACTTCTCCTTCATCACGCCGAACCTGTGTGACGACGGTCATGATGGTGACGGTACGGGGACTGCGGGCAAGGGCTGCGCGAACGGTCAGCCTGGCGGTTTGGCTTCGATCGACGCGTTCCTGAAGAAGACGATCCCGATGATCCAGGCTTCGCCCGCCTACAAGCAGGACGGCCTGATCATCATCACCACGGATGAAGGCGTCGTGACCGGACTGACGCCGACAACGCAAGTCAGTGCGGATGGCAAGACGCTCTCCCTGCTGGAGCCGGAGATGGGCAACCAGTGCCCTGGCTGCAACCAGCAAACGGGTCCGAACGTGACGCGCCCGGAACAGGTCACGATGTCCACGCTGCCGGTGGCTGAAGCAAGCCTGCTCGGTATCAACCCGGCGACGCTGCCTGCATCCGTGCAGAACGTGTCGATTGCGTTGAACTACCTCGGAGTCGGAGGCGATCAGATTGGTACGCTTTTGCTGTCGCCGTTCATCAAGGGCGGTCACGTGGACAGCACGGGCTACAACCACTACGCGCTGCTGCGATCGCTCGAAGACAACTTCGGCATGGGCTCGTATCTCGGCTACGCCGATGATGCGTCGCTCAAGCCGATCTTCACATCGGCCAACATCGATAACCGCTAATCCCTGGCGGTCTCACAAGAACTCTGTTGTCTTTGCCCGGTTCTCTGTTCGAACCGGGCTGTTTTTTTATCCGTCATGCGCCAATTTCCTTCAAAGGCTGTTTTCGCAACGGCCCTTTGCATTTTCCTTCTGTCCGCCTGCGACAAACATGCAGCGGACGCTCAAGCCGCCCCGGTCAAGGCTGCTGCCCCTGATCTGGCAGCGATCGGCAAGGCAGCGTTCTTCGATCCGTCGCTGTCGGCCTCCGGCAAGCAGTCGTGTGCCTCCTGTCACAGCCCCGCGAATGCCTATGGGCCGCCGAACGGTCTGCCTGTCCAGTTGGGCGGCCCAAACCTCGATCGAGCCGGACTGCGCGCGGTGCCGTCGCTGCGTTATCTGCGTGCGGTGCCTTACTGGACGTACACGCAGGCAAATAGCCTGAAAGAGCGTCTCGAGGATGGAGATAATCAGCCCATCGGCGGATACACCTGGGACGGGCGCTACAACACCCCCGCGGATCAGGCTGCATTCCCCCTGCTCAATCCGGATGAAATGGCCAATAGCAGCGCGGAGGACGTGGCGCAGAAGTTGAGCAAAAGCGCCTACGCACAGCCGTTCCGGGAAGCATTCGGCGAGGACATTTTCTCGCGACCGGCGCAGGCGCTGGCGGACCTTGGAAAGGTCTTGCAGGCGTTCCAGTTCAATGATCCGTCGTTCGCGCCGTACTCCAGCAAGTTCGACCGCGTTCTCGACGGCAAGGATCAATTCACGCCACAGGAAGCGCACGGATTGATGCTGTTCAGCGACCCGGACAAGGGCAACTGTGCAAGCTGTCATTTGATCAACAAAGGCGCCCACGGCTCGCATCCGGCACTGACGGATTACAACTTCCAGACGCTGGGCGTGCCGCGCAACATGGACATTCCGGCCAACCGCGATCCGAACTTCTTCGACATGGGGTTATGTGGGCCGCTGCGTGAAGACCAGACGAAGCAGCAGAAGTGGTTCTGTGGAATGTTCCGCACACCTACGCTTCGCAACGTCGCCACGCGACGCGTGTTCTTCCACAATGGCATGTTTCATACACTTGAAGACTCGATGCGCTTCTATGTTGAGCGCGACACGAACCCGGAGAAGTGGTATTCGAAAGACGCGCACGGCCATGTCGTGAAGTTTGACGACCTGCCGAAGAATCTGCGCAGTAACGTGGATATCAAGACGGAACCGCTGACGAATCACCGGGGCGGCAAACCGGTCTGGTCGGACTCGGATATCCGCGACGTGGTGGCGTTCCTGAATACCCTGACCGACGCGGACGCAAAGACAGTGCCTCGCTAACGTTGCGCAGAGAAAAGAAAAACCCGGTCAGCTTTTGAACCGGGTTTTTTTATATGCGATTCGCTACGGCTTTTGTGTGACGAAAGAGTGCCCCGCAACTAAAGACAAACCCGCATTAGCGTAAAACGAAACGATTCGCCATTGACAAATTAAACCTGCCCCACCTATGATCGGCTCACTGCCTGGAGACGCGCGCACCGCAAGCGTCCCGGCGAGCCGCGCAAGGCGCGCAAGACGCCGCGCATCAACGGTTTGCCCGGTTCCGACCGGGTGAGCCGCAGTCATGTTTGGAGACAGGCAGATGCCCCAATCGATTGCCACGGACCGCGGGTCCGAAGCCGCGCGCACGTATGCCGCGCCCGCGCTGAATCCTTCGCAGCAAGACGACGCGCTGTATCGCAAAGTGTCGGCGCGCGTCATTCCGTTCCTGTTCGTTTGCTATGTCGTATCGTTTCTCGACCGCATCAACATCGGCTTCGCGCAATTGCAGATGAAGCACGACCTGGGCTTCAGCGACGCGATGTACGGCCTTGGCGCCGCGGTGTTCTACGTGGGCTACGTGCTGTGCGAAGTGCCGAGCAACATGTTGCTCGCGCGCTTCGGCGCGCGCCGCACGTTCATGCGCATCATGCTGCTGTGGGGCGTTGCCTCGACCAGCATGATGTTCGTGGCGAGCCCCACGCAGTTTTACGCGCTGCGCTTCCTGCTGGGCGTGTTCGAGGCGGGCTTCTTTCCGGGCATCGTGCTCTATCTCACGTACTGGTATCCGGCGCGCCGCCGCGCGGCCGTGTTTTCGATCTTCTTCGCGGGCGTGGCGGTGGCGGGTGTACTGGGCGGCCTCATCTCGGGATGGATCATGCGCGACCTGGCCGGCGTGGCGGGTCTTGCGGGCTGGCGCTGGATGTTCCTGATCGAAGGTCTGCCGGCCGTGCTGCTTGGCCTCATGGCGGCGTTCTGGCTCGTGGACGGCCCCGAGAAGGCGAGGTGGCTGACCGATGCGGAGAAGGACCACCTCCTTGCGCAACGCGACGGCGAAGGCGGGCACGCGCATTCCACGCGGTCGTTTGGAGCGGCGCTGCGCAATCCGCGCGTGTATCTGTTCGCGTTCATCTATTTCTCGCTGACGTGTGCCTCGCTCACGTTGAACTTCTGGATGCCGCTCATGATTCGCGACTTCGGCGTGCACGACGTGCTGGCGATCAGCCTCTACACCGTCATTCCGAATGCGGTGGGCGCGGTGGGCCTCATGTGGATCGCACGCCGCTCGGACCGGCGTGGCGAACGGCGCTGGCATTTCGCGGCGTGCACGATAGGCGGCGGCATCGCATTGGCGCTGCTCACGCTGCATCTGGCGAGCTTCGCCGCGATGATGGCGATCCTCTCGATCGCAGCGGTGCTGATCTTCGCCGCGTTGCCGATCTTCTGGGCAGTGCCTTCGGCGTATCTCTCGGGCAAAGCCGCAGCAGCGGGGATCGCGCTCATCAGCAGCATTGGCATTACGAGCGGCATTGTGAGCCCGTGGGCGATCGGGCTCATCAAGACGCATACGGGCAGCATGGATAACGCGCTCTATCTGCTCGCGGCGTTGCTGGTGGCGAGTGGGGCCGCGTTGGTGGCGGGTGTGCCGGCTGTGAAGGCTGGCCGCTGAGGTGGGATGACCTGCGTTGCGGGGCAGTTTGATTTGAGACGGCGGTATGGTCCGGGCAAACTCATTCATCGAGGATACCCGTGCCGTCCCCCATCAAACACACGCAGTCAAACTTGGAAGGCGCCGATCGCGCCTACGCCGCAGGCGATTGGCAAAGCGCATTGGAGCTTGCCGACAAGGTCATCGAGGCGAATCCGCGCAACAGCGACGCGCTCCACAGGCGCGGGCTGCTCGCGCTCGCAATGGGCTCACCGGCCGAAGCGCAACACTGGCTGAGGCGCGCCGTTCAGCTACGCCCGCACCCCGTGTACTGCAACAGCCTTTGCGTGACGCAAACGCGTTTGGGTGACTACGCGGCGGCGGCCGAAACGGCGCGTCTCGGCCTGCGGCGCGCCCGCGAACGCTTTCCGGCAGTCGATACATCGCTGCTTTCGTATAACCTCGGCGTCGCCCAGCAGCTCGACGATCAGCCCGCCGCGGCGGCGCAGAGCTACCGTCAAACCCTGGCGCGTCAACCCGATCACGCGGCGGCGCATAACAATCTCGGCACGGTCACGAAGGATCTTGGCGATCTCGCCACCGCCATCGCCCATTTCGAGCGTGCTATCGCACGCGATCCACGTAATGTCGAAGCCCACAGCAACCTGGGTCACGCGTTGCTTGCAGCGGGCCGTTACGAAGAAGCATGGCCATACTTCGAGCAGCGCTGGGCGAGTTTTCAGGTGGGAGAGCGTCCAGCGGCGCAGGGTGCCCCCACGCTGCCAATTCCGCGTTGGCGAAGCGGCCCGCTCCCAGGCGAGCGCCGTTTGCTCGTGCTGCACGAACAGGGCTTTGGCGACGCGCTGCAATTCTGCCGCTATCTGCCCATTGCGCTTGCGCGCGGCACGCGAGTTGGCTACGTCTGCCCCAAGCCGTTGCGGCCGTTGCTCGAACAGTCGCTTTGCACGCGTTGGCCGAATATCATGCTGCTCGACGAAGTGCCGTCAGACCTTGGCGCGTGGGACGCCTATTGCTCACTGCTCTCGCTGCCGATGCTGCTCGGCACGCGCCTCGACAACATTCCCGCGCCTATACCGTATCTACACGCCGAACCGCAGCGCGCGCGCATGTGGGCCGATCGGCTCCGCGCGTGTGGCGATGACATGAAGCCGCGCATCGGCCTTGTTTGGGCGGGCGGTCATACGGGCACGGCGGCCGATCGCCGACGCAGCATCGCGCCCGATGCGTTTGCGAAGCTGCTGTCCTGGCGAGGCGCGCACTGGATCAGCCTGCAAAAAGCCGAAGACGCATCGAAGCTATTGCCATCGGTATATCGCGAGCAAATCACCGACTGGATGCATGAAGCCAGAGACTTCGCCGATACCGCGGCGTTGATCGACGGCCTCGATCTCGTCATCTCGGTCGATACGTCGGTGGCGCATCTGGCTGCTGCAATGAGCAAGCCGGTATGGCTGCTCAATCGCTTTGCCGGCTGCTGGCGTTGGCTGCGCGATTGCGACGACAGCCCGTGGTATCCGGGCCTGCGTCTCTTCACGCAGAAAGAGCGAGGCAATTGGGACGACGTACTAAACCGCGTGCTCGACGCACTCGCCACACGCTATCCAGTGAACGGCAACCCCATCACGAAGGCTTGAGCAGCGTGCGCCACTCCGGCAGTCTGCCTTTTTCGTCTAGCGCCGCGACGAGCGGCGCAGCACGTTCGGCCAGCGCCTGCTGGACATTCGCAATGGCGTTGGCCAGCTCACTCGACATGCCGAGGCCGTCGAGCATGGCCGCCGCCTCGCGCATTTCCTCGGAGCGCCGCTGGCCATGCTCGACCACGCGGCCAATCAAGTACGACTCATAGCCCGTGTCCCAGCCCATGCCTGGGAAGCTTGCGGCAAGCGAGGCAAGCACGCGGTCGTCCACGCCGAACTGCTTCGCGGCGAGCATCGATTGCACGCACATCGCTTCCATGCCTTTGATCATGATGCTGCGGCACAGCTTGATGGCGGAGGCGAGGCCTACCTCGGCGGCCACGCATTGCGCGCGCATGCCGAGCGCGTTGAG
This sequence comes from Paraburkholderia sp. J8-2, assembly GCF_905220195.1. Lineage (NCBI taxonomy): Bacteria > Pseudomonadati > Pseudomonadota > Betaproteobacteria > Burkholderiales > Burkholderiaceae > Paraburkholderia > Paraburkholderia sp. J8-2. Next base: position 815,699 of record NZ_CAJMZA010000001.1, on the reverse strand, counting down.
CACTTCGGCGGTGTGCCCGGCAACGCGTCCGCCCAGCAGCATCGGCACGCGTATGCCTTGCGGCGGCACGGGCGCCATGACTGCGGCCTCCACGTAATCGGCGCCCACGCGCTCCACGGCCTGGCTGTTGCGCTGCTTGACGGCGGGCGAGACGGAGTTCAGGTCGATAAATGTTTGACCGGCAAGCAAATACGCGGCGCATGCGCTCGCCACCGCTTCGGCCTGGCTCGCCGTGACGGCGGAAAACACGAGCTGTGCGCCCATTAGCGCCGATGCGAGATCGTCGGCGACATGAGCGCCGCTCTCGCTCGCGCGTTTGAGGATCGTCTCGCGCGTGGCGCTGTCCTGTAGCTTGATGTCGTAAGTCGAAACGTGCAGTCCGGCTTGCGCGAGCGCGTGCGCAAAAATCGGCCCCACTTCGCCAAAGCCAATGATCGCAACGCGCGTTACCGGCTGTTGGGTTTGCTGTTCCATGCTTGACACTCTCTCGATGGCGTTGATGAAGAGACAAACGTTGCAGGCTCACACGCGAGGCTCGCTGGCCTGAACTGGCGGCGGCTCCGCGCGCGCCGTGTGCCGCCGGTTCATGTGGGATTCGAACTTGTTCTTGTCGAACATCTTCTCCCATTTCGACAAGACGAGCACGGCTACCGAGTTGCCAATCACATTGGTCGTGGAAGTCGCAATGGCAAGCACGCGGTCGATGCCGAACAGCAAGCCCACGCCGGCAAGCGGCAGCGCACGCGAGGTCTGGATGGTGGCCGCGAGCTTGACGAGCGCGCCGCCTGCAGCGCCCGCTCCGCCCTTGGACGTGAGCATCATCACCGCGAGCAGCGCGAGTTGTTGCGAGAGGCTCAAAGGCGTGTCGGTCGCCTGTGCGATGAAGCCGACGCCGCAGGCCATGTAGAGGCACGCGCCATCGATATTGAAGCTATACCCCGCCGGCAGCACGAAGCCCACCACGGCTTCGTCGCAGCCCGCCTGTTCGAGCTTGCTGACGAGGCGCGGCAGCGCGACTTCGCTCGCGGCCGTGCCCATCGCGAGAATGGCTTCTTCCTTGATGAGCGAAAGGATCCTGAAGATCGAGAATCCAGCCAGGCCAGCCACGACGCCGAGCACGACGAACACGAAGCACAGCGTGCTTGCGTAATAGGTGAGCACATAGCGCAGCAGGAACAGCAGCGTGACGCTGCCGTAGCTGCCCACGGCCGCGGCCATTGCGCCGAATGCGCCAATTGGCGAGAGCCGCATGATGAAGCCGAGCATCTTGAAGACAACGGTTTGCGCTTCCTCGATCAAGCGGAACACGACCCAGTCGGGCTTCGCGCAAGTGGCGAGCGCGAAGCCCGTGAGCAGCGAAACGAACAGCACGGGAAGAATGTCACCGCTCACGAACGCCGAGACGAGCGTATGCGGAATGATGGAGGTGAGAAAGTGCGTGAACGAGAAGTCGCCGGTCGTGCCTGCCTTGATTGCTGCCGCGGCGCCTTCGCTTGCGCTGAGTGAGCGCGCATGGAGCCCGTCGCCGGGGCGCACGATATTAACGACCGCAAAGCCAGTCAGCATGGCGAGCGTGCTGACCACTTCGAAATAGAGCAGCGTCTTCACACCGAGCCGGCCAAGGCGCTTGAAGTCCTTGATGTGCCCCACGCCGTGCACGACCGTGCAGAAGATGATGGGCCCGAGCATCATCTTCAGTAGCGCGATGAAGCTCTCGCCCAACGGTTTCATTTTTACGGCCTCGTGCGGCGCGAGCAGGCCAAACGCAATGGCCAGCGCGATCGCAATCAGCACCTGGATGTACAGCTTGCGCAACAGCCTCACTGTCTCCTCCGTTGTGATTATTCATACGGAATTATGGAGGGGGAGGCTGGTCTTCAGGCTTTGCGAAACGTTAATAAAGCCATCTGTTCTATTTATCGATATGGCTTAAAACATGCGTTGTGCGTGCAGCAAGATTCATTCCGCAATCACTGCTGCCCGGCAAGCTCCTCCAGCAGCCAGTCGCGGAACGCAACCAGCACGGGGTGGCGCTGAGCACGCTCCGGGTAGACCAGGTAGTACGAACGCGAGCTTGGCACCGCCTCGAACGGGCTGAGAAGCCGCTTCTCGTTCAATTCGTCTTCGACCAGCATACGCGGCACGAGGCCCACGCCAATGCCGGCGACGACCGCCTGGATCAAGTGCGAGGTCAGCTCGAAACTCGGGCCCGGGCGCAGCGCGTCGTGAGGCAAGCCGAAATGCGCGCACCATTCGCGCCATGCGTCGGGAAAGCTGCGCACGCGCAGCAGTGTGAGGCCGTCGAGCGATTCGATGGTTGGCGCGGCGGCCCGTCGCTTCGGTTTTCTCGCGAACGGCAACGCAGTGGGGCTGCCAACCAGCACCAGTTCTTCCGCATAGAGCCTGTGCGCCGTGACGCCGGGCCAGCGCCCGTCGCCCACCACGATGGCGGCGTCGAGATCCTGAGTCGAAAAATCGGCCGCCTCGATGCGCGAGTCGAGATCGATCTGCAAATCGGGGTGTGCCTGATAGAAGCGGTGCAGGCGCGGCAGCAGCCATTTGGCGCCGAACGTCGGCAGGGTCGCAACGCGCAACTGCGTTTTTGGCGCGCTCGCCGTGAGGGCTTGCAGCGTCGCGCTACGGATCAGCGTAAGCGCATGAGAGATCTCGGCCATATAGGCTCGGCCGATATCGGTCGGGACGATGCGTTTGCCCTCGCGCGTGAAGAGCGGCAGGTCGAGCATCGCCTCGAGCGCTTGAACCTGGCGGCTCACAGCGCTCTGCGTGAGCGACAGTTCCTCGGCGGCACGCGTAAAGCTCTCATGGCGCGCGGACGCTTCGAACGCGAGCAGCAGCGACATGGAGGGCGTGAGCTTGCGGTAATTCATTCATAAACCTCATGATCAACCCAATCTTTTTACGTTTGCCCGGTGCCGGTTGGGAGGCGACAATTTCATGTCAGAAAAGGGTCTATAGCGCCCAGTACGAGACTTCGAGAGCCACATGACCATTGCCCAGCTTACCATCGGCGAATTCGGCAGCCCCCTGATCCGTCAATTTTTGCATGAACTGGAGGCGTCGGGCTTCGAGGGCGAAGTGGATGCGAGTCACGCCACGCGCACGGTGCTGGCCACGGACAATTCGATCTACCAGCGCTATGCGCAGGCGGTGGTGTTCCCGCGCCACGCACAGGACGTCGCACGGCTCGCGAGCCTGCTCGGGCGCGACACGTTTCGCGGCGTGGCGGTCGCGGCGCGTGGCGGTGGCACGGGTACGAACGGGCAGTCGCTGACCGAAGGCGTCGTGGTCGATATGTCGAGACATATGAATCGAATCCTCGAAATCGATCCGGTGGCGCGTACGGCGCGCGTGGAGGCCGGCGTGGTCAAGGATCAGCTCAATGCCGAATTGAAGCGCCACGGGCTCTTTTTCGCGCCGGAGCTGTCGACGTCGAACCGCGCGACCATCGGCGGCATGATCAGCACGGATGCGAGCGGGCAGGGCAGTTGCACCTACGGGAAAACGCGCGACCACGTGCTCGCGCTGGAAACGGTCCTCGTTGGCGGTGAGCGTTTGTCGAGCGCGCCGGTCGATCGTGCCGCACTCGGCGCGCTTTGCGCGCGCAAGGACAAGGTCGGCGAGGTTTTCCGCACCGCGCGCGATATCAGCGAGCGCGAAGCCGGTCTGATACGCGAGCGTTTTCCCGCGTTGAACCGTTGCTTGACGGGTTATGACCTCGCTCATCTGCATGACGGCGAAGGGCGCTTCGACATCAACAGCGTGCTGTGCGGCTCGGAAGGCACGCTCGGCTTCATCGTCGAGGCAACGCTGAACGTGCTGCCCGTGCCCAGGCACGCCGTGCTCGTCAATGTCCGCTATGAGAGCTTCATGGATGCCCTGCGCGACGCGCGCGCGCTGATGGCGCATCGCCCACTCTCGATCGAAACCGTGGATTCCACGGTGCTGCGGCTGGCGCGCGAGGATATCGTCTGGCAAAGCGTGGCCGAGTATTTCCCCGCCGACGAAGGAGTGGAAGGCGGTGCGAACGGCATCAACATGGTCGAATTCAGCGGCGACGATGCGGACGCATTGCGCGCGCGCGTGGCGGCGTTCGCCGAGCACCTGGGCGCGGACGCGAGCGTGAAGCGTCTCGGCCATACGATTGCCGATGGCGAGGCGGCAATCAATCGCGTCTATGCGATGCGCAAGCGCGCGGTGGGCCTGCTGGGCAATGCGCGCGGCGCGAGCCGCCCGCAGCCCTTCGTGGAGGACACGGCCGTGCCGCCCGAAAATCTTGCCGACTACATTGCAGAGTTTCGCGCGCTGCTCGATGGTTTCGGTCTGCGTTATGGCATGTTCGGCCACGTCGATGCGGGCGTGCTCCACGTGCGCCCCGCGCTCGACATGCGCAATCCCGACGAGGCCGCGCTCGTGCGCCCCATTTCGGATGCCGTGACTGCCTTGACGATGAAGTATGGCGGCCTGCTGTGGGGCGAGCATGGCAAGGGCGTGCGCTCCGAGTACGTGCCCGAGTATTTCGGGCCTTTGTATCCGGCGCTGCAGCGGCTCAAGGCGGCATTCGATCCGTACAATCAGCTCAATCCAGGCAAGATCGCGACGCCTGCCGGCGCGAGTGCGGCGCTGCTGAAGATCGACGCGACGACACTGCGCGGCGAGCTGGACCGGCGCATAGACGAGCGCGTCTGGCAGGCCAACGCCGACGCCGTTCATTGCAACGGCAACGGCGCGTGCTACAACTTCGACCCGAACGACGCCATGTGTCCGTCGTGGAAAGCCACGCGCGAGCGCGTGCATTCGCCAAAGGGCCGGGCTTCGCTGATGCGAGAATGGTTGCGCAGACAACAAGATGCCGGAGCGGATCTTGTCGCGCCGCCGGTTGCGGCGGCGTTGCCGGTGCGCATCGTCAACAGCGTGCGCAAACGCCAGGGCGAGCAGGACTTCTCGCACGAGGTTTATGACGCCATGGCGGGTTGTCTGTCGTGCAAGTCATGCACGGGGCAATGTCCGGTAAAGGTAAGCGTGCCGGAGTTTCGCGCGCGCTTTCTGGAGCTTTATCACACGCGCTATTTGCGTCCGCTGCGCGACTATTTGATCGGCGCACTCGAATTCACGGTGCCGCGCGTGGCGGCGGTGCCTGGCGCAAGTGGCGCGTACAACGCGTTGATGAAGGCGCGCCTCGTCAAATCGTTGCTCGCACGCTGCATTGGCCTTGTCGATAGCCCATTGTTGAGCCGTGTGTCATGGCGCGGGGTGTTGCGCAAGGCGGGAGCGGAGATCGCGACGCCCGAACGGCTCGCATCGCTTGGCGAAACCGAACGCCAGCGCAGTGTCATCGTGGTGCAGGACGCGTTCACGCGTTACTTCGAGACGCCGGTTGCCTCCGCGTTTCTCGAACTAGCCGCACGTCTTGGATTCAAGGTATTCGTCGCGCCTTATTTCCCGAACGGCAAGCCGCTGCACGTCCAGGGGTTTCTGCCGCGGTTTCGCCGCGCCGCGCGGCGCAATGCGGCGCAACTGGCCTCGCTTGCCAGCTCGGGTGTGCCGCTCGTCGGCATCGACCCGGCCATGACGCTCGTGTACCGCCAGGAGTACCGCAAGGTGGAAGGCATCGAGGCGGCGCCAGAGGTGCTGCTGCCGCAGGAATGGTTAATCAGCGTAATGCGCGGCGCGCTGCGCAGCCGCGAAGCGGCGCATCGCGCGACGGCGTCGTTCCGCCTGCTGCCGCATTGCACCGAGCGCACCAACGCGAGCGCCGCCACGCTCTTGTGGAAAGACGTGTTCGCCGCAGCGGGCCTCGCGCTCGCGACGCCGGCTAGCGGGTGTTGTGGCATGTCGGGCACCTATGGCCACGAGGCGCGCAATCGCGCGACTTCGGAAGCGATCTTCGAGCAATCGTGGGCGCAGCATGTCGATGCGGCATCGACGGCGGCGCAAGGGGCGGAAGAACTGATCGCCACGGGTTATTCGTGCCGCTGCCAGGTGAAGCGCTTGCGCGGGCGTCAGTTGCGTCACCCGGTTCAGGTGTTGCTGGACGCCCTGCGCTGAAACAGATCAATAGTCCCAGCGGCCCCGGTCGTGCCACTCGCGTTCGCGCCACTGCCGTTCACGCCATGCGTGCTCGCGGCGTTCGTGCTCGCGCCACTCGTGTTCGCGCCACTGCCGCGCGCGCCAGTCGTCGTCGCCTCTCCAGTCGGTCTGGATGGGAGCCGGGGCATAGACCGCGCCTGGCACGCCAACGCCCACGGCGACATCCACATGGGCCAATGCAGCGGTCGAAGCCGCCAGTGCCGTTGCGCCCAGTACCAGGCCGAGAATGGTCTTCTTCATATCGCGACTCCTTCGCACGTTGTGTGCGTTCTTGATGAGCACGGTTCGGAGTCTAGGCGTCGCCCCCGGACACAGGTGAAACGGTGCTGCGAGATTCGTAACAACGAGTTAAGCGCGCGCCGCGGTGTTGCCATGAGCATCGCGCAGCGCATTGTTCAGTAGCACGATGGATTTATCGTGATGCAGCGCCTACACTCGAAGGCGACCCGCGAGTCGAGCCGGTGTTTATTGCGTCCCCGCTCCAGCCAGCTTTTTGCACCCGATGCCAAAACGAATCTTGTTTGTCGACGACAACCGCGACGTCGCAGATGCGCTTGCGGCGCTCGTCGAGTTCGAAGGCCATCAAGCCCAATGTGCGGCAGATGGACAAGAGGCCCTGCTCGTTGCCGGGTCGTTCCTTCCCGAACTCGCCTTCGTGGACTGGAAGCTGCCTGACATGAGCGGCGGAGAACTGGTGAGTCAGCTTCAGCTCAACCCCGCTCTGTCGAATACCCGGTACGTTCTGCTCTCGGGGCATACCGATCCGGATATCGCGGCCAGGGCCGCAGCCGCCGGCTTCGTCAAATGTCTGACGAAACCGGTGCGGCTCGAAGACCTGCTGGCCTGCCTGTGACGCCGGTTGTGCGTTGTAGCTAACTCGACCGGCTTCCACCGGAAGCCGGGAACAATAATTGCGCACTTCGTCTCACTCGTGGCGAGCCTGGAATCTCCACGAGCCTCGTCGTTCCGGTATTCCGCAGCGTCTCCTCGGAGCAGAGTCGCGTCATGAACAAGGAAGTTCCACCGCAGATCGAGCGCCCCTCGACCCGCTGGCCCGGTGAAATGGCGGAGCGCATCGCCGTGTTCGACTGGAGCGATACGGCGCTCGGCGCGCGCGCAACCTGGTCGGCGAGCCTCGTTGCCGCGATCAACATGCTGCTCGCCGCGCCTTCTCCGCTCGTCATGCTATGGGGCCGCGAAGGGACGATGGTCTACAACGACGCCTACGCGGTTTTCGCGGGCGGCCGGCATCCGTTCCTGCTGGGCAAGCCAGTCGAAACCGGCTGGCCAGAGGTGGCCGCGTTCAACCGGAATGTCGTCGATACGTGCCTGGCCGGCGGGACCCTCGTCTTTCAGGACAAGCAGCTCGTGCTGTATCGCGAGGGTCACGCCGAAGACGTGTGGCTGGACCTGAGCTATAGCCCGGTTTTCGAAGACGACGAGCGGCCGGCGGGCGTCCTCGCCATCGTGTTCGAAACGACGGCGAAGATGCAGGCGGAAAAGCAGCGCAAGGTGGCGGAAGACGCGCTGTTGCAACTGACCCAGACACTGGAGCAGCGCGTAGCCGAGGAAGTGGGCGCGCGCGTGGCGATGGAGGAGCGGCTGCGTCAGGCGCAAAAGCTGGAAGCGATCGGCAGTCTCACGGGCGGCGTGGCGCACGACTTCAACAACGTCTTGCAGGTCATTTCCGCCAACCTGCAGCTCATCGAGCTTTCGACGAAAGGCAACGCCGCGCTCGAGCGGCGCGTGGCCGCGGTTAGCAATGCGGTGTCGCGCGGTGCGAAGCTCGCCGCGCAACTGCTGGCCTTTGCGCGCAGGCAACCGCTCGCGCCGGCCGTTCTGAACCCCTTCCGGCTGGTCGAAGGCATGGCCGAGATGCTTCACCGCACGTTGCCGGAGACGATCGAACTCGCCATTGTGCCGGCGCACGAGAGCTGGAATATCTGTGCGGACCGCAGTCAGCTGGAAAGCGCGCTGTTGAATCTGGTCATCAACTCGCGCGACGCAATAGACGGACCAGGACGCATCGGCGTTTGCCTCGCGAACGTCGACGCACAGAACGATGAAGCGGCGCGCAGTGACGGCGTGCCCGCAGGCGAATACGTTCGCCTGCGCGTTTCGGACTCGGGCTGCGGCATGCCCGAGCACGTGAAAGCGCGCGTGTTCGAGCCGTTCTTCACCACGAAGGCCGTGGGCCAGGGCACGGGACTCGGCTTGAGCATGGTGCATGGGTTCGTGGCGCAGAGTTCGGGCCACGTCTTCATTGAAAGCACGCAAGGCCAGGGCACTACCGTCAACCTCTATTTTCCGCGCAGCCTGGAAGCGGAATACGACGCGTACAAGCCAGGCGTTGCGAGACAGGAGCGCGGCGGCGAGACCATTCTCGTTGTCGAAGACGACGCGGAAGTTCGCATCGCCGCGATCGAAATGCTGGCGCAGCTCGGCTACAAGGTGCTTTCCGCGCAGGACGGCGAGCACGCCCTCAAACTGATCCAGAGCGGCCAGCGTTTCGACCTGCTGTTCACCGATGTCGTGACGCCCGGTACGGTGAGAAGCAGCGAACTGGCTCGCATTGCGAGCGGGCCGCCTTATCACGCCGAGGTCCTGTTTGCCTCCGGCTATACGCGCGACGTTATTTTCCACGACGGCAAGCTCGACGAGGGCGTTGCGCTCATTAGCAAGCCTTATCGATTCGATGAGCTTGCCGTTGCGGTGCGCAACGCGCTCAACAAGGCCGATTGATTGACGTTGCCGCTGCGTCAGGCTTTCATGCCGATCTGCGCGCGCCCGAGCGGTGTCAGGTCGTCGGCGGTTGCGCGCCCAACGAAATCGACTTCGAAATGATCCGTCGGGAAATCGGGCGGGCTCTTGCCCTCGAGGAAGCTCGGCAACTGCCGTGCGAGATACGCGTCGTTCTTGGCGCAAGACGGCGCGGAAGCGATGTACATCACGTTGCTGTAGCCCTTGCCGCGATGCGCATCTTCCACGGCATGAATGACGTCGCTATGCCAGAAGACGGTGTCGCCTGGCTGCATTAGCGGAATCGACGAAAGCGCGTGGAAAAGCGGCGCGTGGTACTCCGGCTTGATCGACAGCGCGCGGCCCGGCATCGCGCCGCACAGGTCGTCGTCTGCAATGTCGTCCTGCAGCGCGCGCAGCAGGATATAGACCATCGCGTTCGCAATGGGCACGAGTTGCAGCGTGCCGTCGCCGGGGCCCTGTTGCGTGAGCGCCGTCCAGCCTTGAAACGTGCGGAACATCGAGCAGACAGCGGGTGACGGAATCTCTTCGACCTCGGTGCGCCACGCGGCGTCGAACGCGTCGTAGTCGCGCCAGTTTCCGGAGAAGACATGGCGATAGACCTTGCGGAAGTTCGCCTCGATCCAGCGCTCGACCGAGCCGCCGTCGCAGTGGGCGGAGAGGCCGAGCGACTCGGAGCCAGGCGGGCGGCGGCGCAGACGGTCCGCATAAACCGGCACGTGATTCGGGTCGAAATGCACGCGGCCTTCGCTCTCGGCGCGCCACAGGCGGTTCAGGAACACGCGCGCCTGTGTGAGTTCCGGCGACTGGCGCGCGAGCACTTGCGGCTTCGACCAGTACACGCCGTAGATCTGCGGCTTGCTCGAGGCCAGCTGGCCGAAGTATTTGTCTTCGGCGCGATGAAGCAGCTTGCGGTCGAGGTCGTTGCGCTCGACATAGTCCGCAATGTCGTCGTCCCACTGCGCCACGCGCGAGCGGTCGAACACCTTGCGGATCACACAGGCGCCGCGCGCCTTCACGAGCGCAATCTGCTCCGCGCTAACCCGGTTGCCGACGATGTCCGAAAACGCAATTTCGGGGATCACGGGCTCACCCCGGTCGCGAAGCTGGGCAATGCGATGCGCCTCTTCCTGCATGGCCGATTCGACTTCGGCGAACACCGCCTTGTAGTTGGGCAGTTTTTCCCGCAGTTCCTGCTTCGCCCGGCGAATAGCCGCGGGCAGGTCGTCGATATGCAATGCCATTTCGTTGTCTCCACCGTGGTGTTTTCGAATGATGGGAGCGTACGCCGGCACGGCCCTGGCCAGTGATATTATCGGGTCAATCTTTTTGCAGTTTCGGCCATGAAAGCAGCGTACGAGCACGTCGACTTCGGCAGCAGCTGTTCCGTGCGGGTTTACCACCGGCGCTTGCCGCGCATTCCGTTCGAATGGCATCACCACCCGGAATACGAACTCACGCTGACGATGAACAGCCAGGGCAAGCGTTATATCGGCGACTCGGTCACCGTGTATGGCGCCGACGATCTCGTGCTCGTGCCGCCGGACATGCCGCACACCTGGTCGTCCAATCGCTCGATCGATCCGGCGGATTCGCAGGTGGCCATCGTCATCTGGTTCGAAGGCAACTGGGTGCAGCGCCTCGCCGACGTTTGCCCGGAATACGCGAGCCTGCGCAACCTGTTGCGCCGCGCGGCCTGCGGACTCGTCTTCGAAGAAGGCGCCGGCGAGCATATGCGCGGTTATCTTGATCGTCTATTGTCGGCGGACCCGCGCGAGCGTCTGGCTGCCGTGCTGGATATCCTGGTCTGGTTGACCGGGTTGCCTGCCACCCAGCTCGCGACGCCCAGCGCGTTCGAGGGTCGCGTGGGCGCATCTGCAGGCTACGAGCCTGAGCAGTTGAACCGCGTGCTGGCGCTGATCGAAACGCAGTTCTCGCAACCCTTGCGGCTTTCGACGCTCGCCAAGGCCGCGGGTCTTTCTGAGCGCACGCTGACGAGACATTTCGTGCAGCACACGGGCGAAAGTGTGGGGCAGTACATCGCGCGGGTTCGAATCGGCCATGCCTGCCGGATGCTGACCGATACGCAGTTGCCCGTTTCCGTGATCGCCGCGCGCTCAGGCTTCCCCAACGCGGCGAACTTCAACCGGCAGTTCAAGGCCACCAAAGCGCTCACGCCGGTGGCTTACCGGCAGCAATTCGCGAGCGCGAAACGCGCCGAAGATCATGTGGCGCCGCCCCTTACGGAGCGCTCGCCATCGCTCGAACTTGCGCGGCGAACGGCGAGCAGAAAGCCTCGCGTGCGCCGCGCCTGAACGGCTTGCGCGGTCCGCGCATTGCGTGTGCCATCCCCCAATCGGCCGAGCGCGGGGTTCAGGCATCACGAACGGACCCGACGTGACCTAAGCGAACCGTAAGCCAGTCGTTATGACTCGCTATGCCTGCTCGTCTCAGCGATTTCCCTGGAGTGCTGTCATTCGCCTCGGGAATGTGTTGATATAGCGAAAAATCGCACGGTCGGACAGAAAATTGCACGCACGATAAGAAATGCCCAAACAAAGGAGACAGTCCATGAGGATGTTGCGCTCGTTGGTGGTTGGTGCGGTTGTATCGTCAGCGTTGGGAGCCGGGGCCGCGCAAGCGGAGACGGTCAAGATTGCCTTCATCGATCCGCTGTCCGGCTTGATGGCATCGCTCGGCACGAATCAGCTGCACAGCTGGCAATACACGGCCGATTTCGCCAACGAGCATAACTGGGCAAACGGCACGAAGTTCGAGGTCGTGGGATTCGACAACAAGCTTTCGCCGCAGGAAAGCCTGACGCTGCTGAACCAGGCCGCCGATCAGGGCATCCGCTATATCGTGCAGGGTAATGGTTCGTCGGTGGGCCTCGCGCTGGAAGACGCGGTCGCCAAGTACAACTCGCGCAATCCGGGCAAGGAAATCGTCTACCTGAACTACGCCGCGGTGGACCCGGCCATGACCAACGCACGCTGTGACTACTGGCACTTCCGCTTCGACGCGAACGCCGACATGAAGATGGATGCGCTCACCACGTTTCTCGCGCGCGACAAGGACATCAAGAAGGTCTACCTCATCAATCAGGACTACTCGTTTGGTCACGACGTCTCGCGCGTGGCGCGCGAGGACCTGAAGAGCAAGCGCCCCGATATCGTGATCGTCGGCGACGACTTTCATCCGCTCGCGCGCGTGAAGGACTTCTCGCCTTATGCCACCAAGATCAAGGCGTCCGGCGCAGACACGGTGATCACGGGCAACTGGGGCAGCGACCTCGCGCTGCTCGTGAAGGCCAGCAAGGACGCGGGCGTGACGTCCAACTTCTATACCTATTACGCGGGCACGACCGGCGTGCCGACGGCCATGGGCGCGTCCGGCGCCGACCACGTGAAATACGTGGGCGTGTTCGGTCCGAACAACACGAACAACCCCCCGGTGGTCGGCCAGATCATCGAGGGTTACAAGAAGAAGTACAACGACGACTACTACCTCGCGACGGCCTATGCCGCCATCGAAATGCTGAGCAAGGCGATGAACGCGACGAAGTCGACCGATCCCGTCAAGGTGGCCAAAGCCTTGGAGGGCATGACAGTCGACGGCATGAACGGCCCCGCGACGATGCGCGCGGCCGATCACCAGGCGCAGCAGTCGCTCGTGATCGCGACATGGACCAAGGCGGACGGCAAAACGGTAAAGTACGACCAGGAGAACACCGGCTATGGCTGGCGCACCGACGTCCAGCTTGGGCCGACCGCGGCAACGCAGCCGACCACTTGCCAGATGAAGCGCCCGGGCTGAGCGTGCTCTCGCTACGACACTTCACAAGGATCATCGGGCAGTGGAATTCCTGACCATCTCTCTGTTGAACGGCATCGGCTACGGGCTGCTGCTGTTCATGCTCTCATCGGGCCTCACGCTGATTTTCAGCATGATGGGCGTGCTCAACTTCGCGCACGCCAGCTTTTACATGCTCGGGGCCTACTTCGCCTACACCATTGCCAGCAAGATCGGTTTCTGGCCTGCGCTGGTGGTGGCGCCCGTGCTCGTGGCGTGTGTCGGCGCGCTCGTCGAGCGGTTCGGCTTGCGTACTGTGCACAAATACGGGCACGTGGCGGAGTTGCTGTTCACCTTCGGCCTGTCGTATCTGATCGTGGAGGGTGTGAAGCTGGTCTGGGGTCTCGCCACCGTGCCGTACGCCGTTCCGCCCGAACTGAACGGGGCGCTGTTCAAGGTGTACACGTCGGAATTTCCGAAGTATCGCGCCTTCATGATGCTGATCTCGATTGCAATGCTCGCGGCGCTGTATCTGGTGTTGACGCGCACGCGCATCGGCCTCGTCATTCAGGCGTCGCTCACGCACCCGGAAATGGTCGAGGCACTCGGGCACAACGTGCAGCGCGTGTTCATGCTGGTGTTCGGCGGCGGCGCCGCGCTGGCGGGCCTCGCCGGCGTGATTGGCGGCAACGCGTTCGTCACGTCGCCTTCGATGGCCGAGTCGGTGGGCACGATCGTGTTCGTGATCGCCGTGGTGGGCGGCATGGGCTCGCTGCCTGGCGCGTTCATCGCGTCGCTGCTGATCGGCATCATGCAGACATTCGCTGTCACGATCGATGCGTCGCTCTCCGATCTGTTCTCGCTCGTCGGCATGACGGTGACGGACAGCACGGCGCTCTCGTCGTTGTGGCGCATGCCGGTATCGCAGGTCGCGCCGATTCTGCCTTACCTGCTGATGGTGCTCATGATGATCCTGCGACCGCGCGGGCTGCTCGGCAAGCGGGAGGGCTGAACGATGAAACCGCTCATTCAGGCCGGCGCCGGTTCGGGCATGCAACGCAACGGAATGCGGCAAACCGCGCATTCGCTGCGCTGGATCATTTGGGGCGTCACGGTGCTCGTGATGCTGGTGCTGCCGCTCGTGTTTTCCAGCGGCTTTGCCATCGCGCTGCTTTCGCAGATGGGCATCATGATCATCTTCGCGCTCTCGTACAACATGTTGCTCGGGCAGACCGGCATGCTCTCGTTCGGGCACGCGGTGTACTCCGGGCTCGGCGCGTTCGTGGCGGCGCATGTGCTCAACCAGATCGGCGCGAACCATTTCCCGTTGCCTGTTTCGCTGCTGCCGCTCGCGGGCGGGTTCGGCGGCATGCTGTTCGGCGTGCTGTTCGGCTATGTGACCACGCGCAAGTCGGGCACCACCTTCGCGATGATCACGCTTGGCATCGGCGAAATGGTGGCGGCAAGTTCGCTCATGTTTCCCGGGTTTTTCGGCGGCGAAGGCGGTGTGCCGACCAACCGCACGGTGGGTCATGCGGTGCTCGGCATCACGTATGGACCGGCGATCCAGGTGTACTACCTGATCGCGGCGTGGTGCCTCGTGTCGATGATCGCCATGTACGCGTGGACGCAGACGCCGCTCGGCCGCATTGCCAACGCCGTGCGCGACAACCCCGAGCGTGCCGAATTCGTCGGCTACAACACGCAGCGCGTACGCTTTTTCGTCATGGTGCTTTCGGCGTTCTTCGCGGGCATTGCGGGCGGCCTCTCGGTAATCGACTTCGAGATCGTGACGGCGGAGAACGTCGGTGCTGCGCAGTCCGGCGGCGTGCTGCTGGCGACGTTCATCGGCGGCGGGGCGTTCTTCTTCGGGCCGATCATCGGCTCTGTTTTGTTCGTGCTGTTTGCGGTGGCGTTGTCCAATCTCACGCCGGCATGGCTGCTTTACCTCGGGTTGTTCTTCGTGCTCGTGGTGATGTATGTGCCGGGCGGCGTGTCGAGCCTGCTGATGAAGCAGGTGCCTCTCATCGCGGCGCGCAAGCTGCATCGCATGGTGCCTTCCTATGCAGCGACGCTGGGCGCTGCGCTGATTTTGCTTGGCGCGCTCGTGCTGACGGTCGAACTCGTCTACAAGGTGCAGATCGATCGTGACAACGGCACGGCCATGGCGTTCTTCGGCCTTACCTTCGATGCCGCTTCATGGAAACCGTGGGCCGTCGCGGCGGTGCTGTGGGCGCTGGGCGCGCAGGCGGGACGCCTCGCGGCTGCGCGGGTGCGCGAAGCGTGGGATGGCGTGCAACGGGAAATCGCAGGGAGCAACGCATGACGGCCGCACTGGAGTTGCGTGAAGTCCGCAAGAATTTCGGGCGCACGGAAATCATTCGCGGTGTGGACCTGACTATTGCGAAGGGCGAACGCCATGCGCTGATCGGCCCCAACGGCGCGGGCAAGTCGACGACGTTCAATCTGATCTCGGGCCGCATGGCGCCGAGTTCCGGCACGGTGAAACTGAACGGCGTCGATATCGGGGGGCTGCCGCCGTACAAGATCAACCGCATGGGGCTCTCGCGCAGCTTTCAGGTGACGAACATCTTTCATCGCCTGTCGGTGTTCGAGAATTTGCGCTGCGCCGTGCTGTGGTCGCTCGGCTACCGGTACTCGTTCTGGCATCGCCTCGAACAATTACGCGACGCGCGCGAACGCGCCGAAGAAGTGCTCGAGCTGATCGGTCTGCAGGGGCGGCACGACACGCTTGCCGGGCTGCTCACCTATGCCGAGCAGCGCGCGCTCGAAATCGGCATCACGATTGCGGGCGGTGCCGAGGTGATCCTGCTCGACGAACCCACGGCGGGCATGAGCCGCTCCGAGTCGGATCACGCGGTGGAGCTGATTCGCCGGGTCACCGTCGGCAAGACGCTGGTGATGGTCGAGCACGACATGAGCGTCGTCTTCGGCCTCGCCGACCGCATCTCGGTGCTCGTGTACGGCGAAGTGATCGCCACGGACACGCCGCAAGCCATCCGTAACAACCGCCGCGTGAAGGAAGCCTATCTGGGCACCACGCTCGACGAACCCGCAGGTGCACATTGATGGCGACCGCTAATTCCATGCTCGAGGTGCGCGGCCTGCATGCGTACTATGGCAAGAGCCATATCCTGCACGGCGTCGAGATGCAGGTGGGCGAGGGCGAGATCGTCGCCCTGCTCGGGCGCAACGGCGTGGGCCGCTCTACGTTGGCCAAGGCCATCATGGGGCTCGTGCGGTGCGAGGGGCAGATTTTGCTGCGCGGCGAAGAAGTGCGCGGGCTGCGCACGTTCGAGGTTGCGCACCGGGGCATCGGCTATGTGCCGGAAAACCGCGATATCTTCCCGACGCTCACCGTGCGGCAGAACCTGATGCTCGGCGAAAAGCGCACCAGGTCGCGCCAGAAGCCGCGCTGGCAGTTCGACGACATGTACCGCATGTTCCCGCGCCTGAAGGAGCGCGAGGACACGCCCGCGGGCCTGCTCTCCGGCGGCGAGCAGCAGATGCTGACGCTGTGCCGCACGCTCATGGGCGACCCAGACCTCATCATCATCGACGAACCGACAGAGGGGCTCGCACCGCTCGTCGTCGCGCAGGTGGCCGAGTACCTGAAGGCGCTGAAGGCGCGCGGCATTTCGGTGCTGCTCGTCGAGCAGAAGCAGGCCATTGCGCTCGATATCTCGCAGCGCGTCTACGTCATGGGGCACGGCCAGATCGTGTTCGAGGGGACGCCGCAGCAGCTCAAGGCCGATGCGTGCGTGCGCCAGGAATGGCTCGAAGTGTAGGGCGCGCTTCGACCGGTTGCTCTGCGGCGCAAATTCCGCCTAGCGTGCAGGCAAGTTATTCGGCGAGTAAACGGGCTGCTGGCCGACAGCGCCAAAAAGATCCTCGGGCTGGCCGTTCATACGCTGCCGGATGGTGTCGTTGACGACCATGCCCACAGGGAAGGCCCGCGGCCCCACTCCGGCGACCAGCCAGCCGCGATCCGCTACCCATTCCCGGTGTCGCGGGCCCAATGGATTGGATTGGACGGCAACGGGAGGCTGCAGGGCGAAGTGCAATCCCACGTCTGCGTGCTGCAACCTGTCCACGATCCAGAGCAGGGCGCCGTCGGAGAGCCCGTGATCGGGATAGCCGCCGCCGACATCGCAATGGCCGCCGGGAAAGAGCGCTTGCGTCACGTTCGGGTTGGGATTCCACAATGTCGGCTCGAACGGCTTGCGTTGCTCGTCGAGCGAGACCGCATGGATGCCTATGCCAATTTTCGGGCTGAGATTCAGATCGCAGAACCGGAACAGATCGATCGCGGACCCCTGATAGTAGATTGGGATGCCGAGCGAACCCACCGTATCCCAAACCGCCACCGCGGCGATGTTCGCGTCCACAAAGGAATTGGCGTCCAAAGGCTTGGGGTTGGAAAAGGCGTTATGGATAGTCAAAAACTCCAGCACACCGTCCGCTATCTTCTGGAACGTTGTTTCGTTGCCGTGTCTCCATCGATACCAGGCCGCCACCGCGGTGTCGTAACGATTCTGATCGTCAAGGGCAGCGAGTTCCGGCCGAAGCAGCCCCTGCCCGGCAATCAGTCCCGCCAGGGCTCGCGCGGTGTACGCGCCGCGGCTGAATCCGACGATCACAATGCTGTCGCCCGGCTCGTAGTTGCGCGAAATATAGGTATAGCCACGAGCAATGCGCGCGACGACGCCGACACCGAACGCGCCGCCCGCGACTTTATCGATCAGTTGCTGGGAATTTCCAACCCCGTGAATGTATTTCGCGATCTGTATCGGTTGGCCATTCGCGTCTAAGAGGCCCTTTTCCATCTCGGCGCCGCCCCACACGGTTTCTGGAGGCAGCATGTTCCCATCGAGCCACGCGAAAAGCTTGCATACATTGGTCAGTTCAGGCTGGCATCCCGCTGCCGCTTCAGGAGCGGCGCCATCGCCTTTTCCTGCCGGATCTTCGGGTCCGTTCCACGTGCCGTCTGCGCAAAAGACGATCGTCTTGGACATCGCTGGCTCCTTGCACGCAATTTTGACGTCAAGCTTGTTCGCAATCCTGAGCAACGTGTCCGGCGTGAGCGCCGCAAATGCTGTACGACGTGCGATGCGCGTGCCGAACGTTTGTCCTACAAATATAGCTTCTGCGCCTCCGATTGCGAGGTGCAGGAGTGTGCGTTGGCGCACGTACAACCGGAATCGACAGGGCGCGCACTCGCTGAATCAACTGACCGGGCCTAGGGGCGTCCTGCAGACGCTCCACGTGCACATTCCAGGCGTTGCCAGTGTTGACATCCATTTTTTTTCGGGTAAAAGTGTCGACAGATGTGTGGCCAATTGGCCTTGTCCGCGGATAGGGAGTCCCGGGTTTGCCCGGCAACCGAGGGTGTACAGCCGTTGAGATTGCAGTGGGATTCGTTGAATCTCGTTAGCCGGTGGTTCTTGACGATCGGAGTGGAACTATGCGTTTTGAACGTAATTCTCTGTCCTTCGATATCGCCCGAGAGCGCCTCATCAGCCCATTTCCAGGCGCGTACGCGACTGGCAGCGCCGCACAGACCGAACTGAGCACACGTCTCGTCGTCGTTCTGCTTGCGTTCGCAGCGGTGCTGACTGGGGCGTTGCTTTTCATGCTGGTGAGCGGCGCTCACTAGCTCGTGCGTGAATGTCTTCGCGAGCGAACGCAAGGCGGCGATCAGATTTGGGTGTCGTTGCCGTGAGGCTCGCTGCTCTCACTCCTGGCCGATGCCAGCGTGATCGAAGCAAGGGAGGAAACTGGGGAAAACTAGAATACAAAAGTGTAGACAATCCGCTAGTCTGATTTCACTTTGAGCCGAGAAAGTGCGGTTGCTTTCGAGCGTCGCGGCAGCGACATGCAGCGCCCGGGTCAGGCAGGAACGAAAGCGCCGGGTTGTCCGGGCGCTGAGCGTGCGTAGGCTCTGGGGCTTGCCGCGATGTTGTATCCAGGTGTCGATGTTTCTATTGACGCCGTTTTTTTTGCTATAGAGTGTCGACACTTGTGTAGTCTAATTTCCTCATTGACTAAAGGGGTGGCACCATGAAGTTTGCGAAAGAGCTGTGCATCAGCGTTGCCGCGAGCGCGTTGTTTTCCATGGCGGGCGGGGCGCTCGCGCAGACGGTTTCGCTTGGCGCGGTGCTGCCCTTGACGGGAGCGAGCGCTTCGGTTGGAGATGACCAGCGGCGGGGAATTGAGCTTGCTGTCGAGCAGGTCAATGCGCACAACGGTGTGCTCGGGCAAAAGCTGCAAGTGATCGTCGAGGACTCAGGTGGTGTTGCCGCGACCGCGCTAAGTTCTGCACGCAAGCTGGTGTCGGTCAACAAGGTCCCAGTGGTGCTCGGCGAGTTCTCGTCGGGAATCACGATTCCCGTCGGCGAGTATGTGGTCCAGCAGGGCGACGTTCATATCAACATCGGCTCGTCCAGTCCGCAGATTCGCAAAATTGGCAACGGCTCGTTTAGCGTTATCGGGCTGGACGACCTGTCGGCACGTTTCGCAGCAGGCGATGTCTTTGGGCAAAACCTGAAGGACGTGGCGTTCATTGCGCCGAACAATTCGTATGGACAGGGCGTTGCCAACGAGTTCAAGAAGCGCTTCGAATCGCTGGGCGGCAAGGTGTCCTCCGTGGTGCTCTACAGCGAGGGGCAATCGACCTACCGGCGCGAATTGCAGCAGATGTCCCGTTCGTCGCCTCAGGCTTATGTGTACAGCGCCTATGGGCAGGAAGCGGCAACGATCAACCGCGAGGCCTACGAACTCGGCCTGAACAAGCAGAAGTGGTACGGCATCTACTTGACGATGTGCACGAGCGATACCCTGCCGCAAGCTGCACAGGGGCAGGAAGGCCTCGAAGTCGCTTCGGTCGGCGATGGCGGCAAGTCGTACGAGCAAGCGTATCGCGCCAGGTACAAGGAGGCTCCCAAGTCCTCTTTTGGTAGCTATGCATACGACGGCGTCATGGTTGCTGCGGCCGCAATCAATAAGGCCGGTAGCGCCGACCCCGCCAAAATCCGCGCGGCAATGAAGGCGATGCCCGCTTACAGCGGCGCGACTGGAACGGTCGCGTTTGATGAGGGTGGTCAGCGCAAGGAACAGCCGTACGACAAGGTGAAGTTCGATAGCAAGGTCGTTTCCCGATAAGCTTTGCCGCGCTGCCTCGCAGCGCGGTAGCTCCTGGAGAGTTCCATGCTGCAATTTATCGTCGACGCCCTGATACGCACTTCGGACATCATGCTGGTTGCCGTGGGGCTCAGCGTCGTGTACTCGCTGGTCAAATTTCCGAACATCGCGCATGTGCAGTACGCAATGCTGGGCGCGTTCGGTACGCTTGGGCTGACTCGCGTGGGCATGCCGTTCGCGCTCGCACTATTGGGTTCCTGCGTTGGGATGGGCATCCTTGCCGTGTTGCTCAACGTGCTCGTTTTCAAGCGCTTGCTCCGCTCAGGCAGTTCAATCGCGATGATCGGCTCGCTCGCCATCTCGATGATTTGCATTGCGGTCGTCCTGGGCGTCGCCGGGTCTCGCCCGTTCCGGTACTCGTCGGGGCTCCCTCGTCCGATCTCACTGGGGTCGACAACCATCTCAATCGATCAGCTCACGTCGATTGGATGTGGTTTTGGCTGCGTAGCGCTGTTGGCTGTGTTGCTCTTCAAGACAGGCGTTGGACGTTCAATGCGCGCGATGTCTTCGAATGCGGCGCTTGCCGCCGCAACCGGAGTTGATGGTTCGCGGGTGGTGAACGGGATTACCTTCCTGAGCGGAGCGCTGGCTGCACTCGGCGGAACCATGCTCGGTCTGACCGAGACAGTCCACGTTGGGCTTGGCACGAACCTGCTACTGCCCGTGTTCGCCGCAGCGATTCTTGGTGGACTGGGTAATCCGCTTGGTGCGGCGGCCGGCGCGCTGCTGATATCAGTCGCGGAAACACTCGTCACGAACCTCGACTTCGGCTGGCTGTTCGGAACGTCGGACGTTTATGTTCCGATTACCTATATCAGCGCGGCGTCGTTCCTGATACTCCTTATCGCACTGTTGTTCAAGCCGTACGGCATCTTTGACAGGGAGGTGCGTCGTGTATAGCTTTCTCTTGCACGTAGCAACGCTCAGTTGCATTTACGCGCTTCTCGCGCTCGGGCTGAACCTTCAGGCAGGATTTGCTGGACTACTGAACTTCGGCTTTGTCGCGTTCGCCGGAGTGGGCGCCTATGCCTCTGCCATCACAGCGTCGCTTGGATATCCCGTTGCGGTCGGAATTCTGGTCGGCGTCGTGGCCGCAATGGTGGTGGGATTCGCCATGGCACGACTAGGGCGGAATCTCGCATCGGACTACTGGGCGATTGCGACTCTCGCTGTCGCTGAACTCATCAGAACCGTGGCGCTCAACGAGAACTGGCTCACAGGCGGTGCGCAGGGAATCAGCGGGGTCCCGGAACTCTTCCGGGCCGCCGCGGGCGCGCAGAACGACCTTGCGTTCTTCGCGCTTGCTCTTGCGATGGTGGCGATTGCGTTCCTTGCTTGCATGCGGCTCACGCGTGGCCGGTTCGGCCGCGCAATCCGTTTGATGCGTGAAGAGCCGGCGTTGGCGACGAGCCTTGGATACCAGCTTGTGCCGCTCAAGGTGAAGGCGACAGTCACGAGCGCGGCAATTGCGTCAGTTGGCGGTTCGCTGCTCGCTCACTATATGAGCTTCGTTGGGCCAGACTACATGCTGGCGTCGGAGACCTTCGTCATCTGGACGATGGTCATGATCGGCGGGTTAGGCAACAACCTTGGAGTGGTGCTTGGTGCGGTGCTCGTCGAAGCCATCTACAGCGCCGTGCCGTTCGTCAAAGACTATCTCGACATCAGTAGCGATATCGCTGGTGCGGTTCGGCTCGGCACAATCGGCGTCATTCTGCTCGCGTGCCTTCTTGCCCGTCCGGGTGGCCTGGTTCCCGAAAGAATTCGGAGCGTATCATGAGCACGATGCTTCGCTTGCAAGACGTCTATAAGGCTTTTGGCGGCAACCAGGTATTGACCGGTCTTAACTTCAACGTGCGCCAGGGCGAAATCGTTGGTCTGCTCGGGCCGAATGGTTGCGGAAAGAGTACCGTGCTGAACGTCATAACCGGATACTGTTCCATAGACCGCGGCGTCGTGGAGGTTCGCGGAGAGCGCGTGAGTGGCCTGGCCGCTCATCAGATTGCCGCGAAAAGCGTGCGCCGCACTTTTCAGTTGCCGTCCATGCCAAGCCGAATGACCGTGGCAGAAGTCGTAATGGCTGCGTCAACGCGAAGCCACGGTCTATTCAGCACGCTATGGCGGTCCGCCGCAATAAGGCGACTTGAGGAGGAAACGCGTGAACGCGCGCGTCAACTTCTCGATGAGCTACTCCTCACAAAGGTCGCCCATCTTCCCGCTGCGTCCATCTCAGGTGGACAAAAGAAGCTCCTTGGTATTGCCTGCGCAATGATGGAGCAGCCATCGCTCTTGTTGCTCGACGAGCCTATGGCCGGCGTTCACCCGAACCTGCGCGCGGAACTCGTCACTACGCTCAAGCGAATAAACAGTCAGGGTATTACCCTCGTCATCATCGAACACGATATGCACTTCATTTCCGAAACGTGCAGCCGTTGTATCGTTCTCGACAAGGGCAGAACGGTTGCCGAATGCCTTCCCTCGGAACTGGAAACCCATGAGAGCGTTGTCGAGGCCTACCTCGGCAAGAAGCCCGGCAGGCAATACCAGGTCGCGGGAGCAGTCGCATGATAGCGGTCAACAACGTCGTCGCTGGCTACACGCGCGAAGTCGACATCCTTCGCGGTATCTCTATTAACGCGCGGCAACTGGAGATTGTCACCATCCTCGGCCCCAACGGCTGCGGTAAGTCGACGCTGCTGAAGACGGTCGCCGGGTTTCTTCTGCCCCGGCAAGGCACGGTCACCTTAGGCGATATCGATATTGGGCAGGTGCCCGTGCACAAGAAGATCAGAAAACACGAAATCGGATTCGTGCCTCAAACGGACAATGTGTTCGGCGCGTTGTCCGTTTGGGAAAACCTCATGCTCGGCGGGCAGTTTATGCAGGAGAAAGACAGGAGGGAGAGGCTCGACGCGTTGTGCGACGCTTACCCGGTGCTCAAAAGAAAACTCCGGGCGCGGGCGTCGAGTTTGTCGGGGGGCGAACGGCAGATTCTGTCTCTCGCTCGTGCGTTGATGCCAAAGCCTCGCTTCCTTCTGCTCGACGAGCCTTCGGCGGGGCTGTCGCCCAAAATGCTCGGCGAAGTGTTCGATGCAATTATCGATCTGCGCAATACCGAGCGTATCGGTGTCTTGATGGTGGAGCAGAATGCGACGGAGGCGTTGCGCATTTCCGATCGCACTTACGTTCTCTCGATGGGGCAGGTCGCACTGGAAGGAAAGGCCTCCGACCTGCTCGAAAGCGAAGAGATGCGTCGTCTCTACCTGGGCGGTCGACCGCATTGATCGCTCGCCCGCTCGCTCGTAGCACGACGCTATGCACGGCAGGCCCGCATGGTTGAAGGGGCCTCTGAAGTCCACAACAAGATGGTCGTTGCGCGCACGCTCCTCAAAATCGGGAGCGATAGGTGGGCCTGGATGTCCCGTCCCGCGAACATGCCGCTTCGAAGGAGACACTGTGACACTACGAACCGTAACGCTTGACGACAAGTACACCCTCGACAGCGGGCGCATTTTCCTGACCGGCGTGCAGGCACTCGTTCGCCTTCCCTTGATGCAGCATCGGCGCGACAAGGCCAACGGCCTGAACACGGCCGGCTACGTTTCGGGGTACAGAGGATCTCCGCTTGGCACTTACGATGCCGAGTTGGGAAAGGCAAGCCCGTTTCTCAAGGCAGCCAATGTCGTATTCGTACCTGGTGTCAATGAGGACCTGGCGGCCACCGCGGTTTGGGGCACGCAGCAGGCCGAAGTTGGCGGAGAAGGGAAGTACGACGGCGTCTTCTCCATCTGGTACGGCAAGGGCCCAGGCGTCGACCGGAGCGGCGACGCCTTTCGTCACGCCAATCTTGCCGGAAGTTCGAAGCAAGGCGGCGTGCTTCTGCTCATGGGCGATGACCACACATGCGAGTCGTCGACCACGTGCCATCAGTCGGAATTCGCGTTGGTCGACGCATCGATTCCCATTCTGAGCCCGAGCGGTGTGCAGGAAATTCTCGACTACGGTTTGTACGGTTGGGCCATGTCGAGGTATTCGGGCTGCTGGGTGGGTCTCAAGTGCGTGAAAGACACGGCGGACGCATCGGCAGCCATCGATGTCGACCTCGACCGCGTCACACCGCAATTTCCCGCCACTGTGGAAATGCCTGCGGGCGGACTCAACCTTCGGCATCCCGACACGCCACAGGAGCAGGAATTCCGGCTTCACAACTACAAGCTCGATGCCGTTCGCGCGTTCGTTCGAGCCAACGGGCTCGACCGGGTCACGCTGGGCAAGCCGGGTGCGCGACTCGGCATCGTGACGCATGGCAAGAGCTATCTGGACCTTTTGCAGGCGATCGATGACCTGAACGTTACCGAAGCGGACCTCGAGTCCATGGGTGTCGCCATTTACAAGGTCGCGTGCACGTGGCCTCTCGAGCCTCAGGGTATCCAGAAGTTCGCTGAAGGACTTGACCTTCTCATGGTCGTTGAAGAGAAGCGCAGCCTCGTTGAGTCCCAGATCAAGGACATTCTGTATCGCGCGCCGCACGCGCCAGTGGTGATCGGGAAGCATGACGAGAGCGGCAAGAAGCTCTTCCCGGTTGAAATGTCACTGAGTTCGCTGCAGATCGCTATCGCGTTGGGACAGCGGCTGGTGCCGTACGCGCAAGGTCAAGGCATCGCGCAACGTGTCGAGTTCCTGACGGAACTGAGCAAGGTCGAGTTTGCTCCCGAAGCGATGCTGCGCAGTTTTTACTTCTGCAGTGGCTGTCCGCACAACTCATCGACGGTCATTCCAGAAGGAAGCAAAGCCTACGCCGGAATTGGCTGCAGCTGGATGGCGCAGACGATGGACCGCAACACGATGGGCTACACGCAAATGGGTGCGGAGGGAATGGCATGGGTTGGCGAGGCGCCTTTCTCCCGGCGCGCTCACATGTTCCAGAACATGGGCGACGGCACGTATTTTCATTCTGGACTGCTTGCCGTCCGTGCGGCGGTCGCTGCCGGAACGCATATCACGTTCAAGATTCTATACAACGATGCGGTGGCGATGACCGGTGGCCAGCGGCACGATGGTCAACTCAGTCCGATGACCATCACAACGCAGGTGCATTCGGAAGGCGTTAGCCGCATTGCCGTCGTATCGGACGACCCGTCGAAGTACCCGGCAGATGCCGGCTGGGCACAAGGCGTGACGATCCATCACCGCTCCGAGTTACAAAAGGTTCAGGAACAGCTTCGCGATGTTGCGGGGGTGACAGTGCTGGTCTACGACCAGACTTGTGCGGCAGAGAAGCGTCGCCGTCGCAAGCGCAACCAGTTTCCGGACCCGGCGAAGCGCCTGGTCATCAACGACCTCGTCTGCGAGGGCTGTGGCGACTGCGGCGTGAAGTCGAACTGCGTTTCGCTGATGCCGCTAGAGACGGAGCATGGGCGCAAACGCGCCATCGACCAGTCGGCCTGCAACAAGGACTTTTCATGCAACAACGGCTTTTGTCCGAGCTTTGTCACGGTACTTGGCGGGAGTCTGCGAAAGGCTGGAACCGTTAAGCCGAACATCGAATTGTTCCCGGCACTGGTCGAACCTGAACTGCCTTCGGTCGAGAACGGCGTCTATTCAATCATCGTGACGGGTGTGGGCGGCACCGGTGTTGTGACCATTGGAGCGGTTCTCGGCATGGCGGCGCATCTAGAAGGCAAGGGCTGCGGAATTCTGGACATGGCCGGTCTTGCTCAAAAGGGCGGCTCGGTATGGTCGCATCTGCGGTTCGGCAAGAGCCCGAGCGCTATCAAGGCTATCCGTATCGCTGCAGGCGGTGCCGATGCCGTACTGGGTTGCGACATGGTCGTGGCCGCGAGCCGAAAGACACTCGCCGCGACGCGAAAGGGCGCAACGCGCATGCTTGTCAACACGCATGAAGTGATGACGGGCGAATTTACGCGTCACCCCGACCTCACGTTCCCAGCGCAGGAACTGCGCAAGGGCATTGCGGATGCCGTCGGTAGTGATCGTGTCGAGTTTGTCGATGCGACGAAGTACGCCCTCGATATTTTCGGCGACACGATTGCGGGCAATATGTTCATGCTTGGCTATGCTTATCAGCGTGGTCTCATCCCGATTGGCGCTGAGGCAATCAACGCCGCCATAGAGCTTAATGGCGCGGGCGTCAAGATGAACAAGGAAGCCTTTCTGTGGGGGCGCCGTGCGGCTCAGTCGCCCACGTCGGCTGAACGAGTAGTCGCCACGGCAAAGCCGGTGCACGAGTCCCGGCGCATGTCGTCATCGCTCGACGAGTTTATCGAACGCAAGGTCAAATTCCTGACTGACTATCAGAATGCCGCATACGGCGAGCGCTTTCGCAGGCTCGTTGGCAAGGTTCGCGACTGGGAGCGCACGGTTATGCCGCGTGAGGAGACCGTCACCCGCGCGGTGGCAAGCGGTTATTTTAAGGTTCTCGCCTATAAGGACGAGTATGAAGTCGCAAGGCTTCATGCTTCGCCTGAGTTCGTCGAGAGCATCAAACAGCAGTTCGACGGCGACTTCCGTATTGCATTCAATCTGGCTCCACCCCTTTTCGCGCGCAAGGACGCATTGAGCGGTGAGCCGCGCAAAAAGGAATACGGCGCCTGGATTCTGCCCGCGTTCCGGATGCTCGCAAAGATGAAGGTGTTGCGAGGAACGGCGTTCGACGTATTTGGCTACACGGGCGAGCGCCGGATGGAGCGAAGCTTGATATCTCGCTACGAGCAAACGGTCGACGAGATTCTCCGTCATGGCACGTCGCGCAATTATCAAACCGCGGTGCGCGCAGCGAGCATGGTGGAGAAGATTCGTGGGTACGGACACGTCAAGGAGCGCAATCTGAAGTCCGTCGACGTCGAATGGACGAACGCCGTTGCCCAACTGTCGAAGTCCGCCGTGATTGAACTCAAGCAGGTCGCTTGAAGCGCGTGAAGACCGCAAAGCGCCTGGCGATGACGGAATCCGGCATGTGATGCGATTCCGTCATCGAAGCCTTGAAACAGGCGGTGTGCTTCGTGGGGAGAAGGCCAGGAAACTGGCCTGCGTCTTGATGTTTATTGCGAGTAAAGCTTCACAACGCCTGCATCCACGACCTTGGCAATTTCTTCCATGCGCCAGGTGATGTGCTTCTCGGTGAGCTCGCGGCAACGTTTCGCGTCGCGAGCCTCGATCGCGTCGAGGATATCGAGGTGTTCCGCGAATGCATCGTGGCCGCGCTGCTCAAGGTCGACCCAACGGACAAAATGAATGCGCGCGTTGATGTTATAGAGCGCGCGAACCATTTCGTTATTGCCGGATAGCGCCACTAGCCGCACATGAAATTCTTCGTCGCGTGCGACCAGTTGAGCGGCAGGAGCCTGCGCGGCCTTGTTCTTCATCACGTCTTTCCAGAACTTGCGCAAGGCACGGACATCTTTGGGGTCGGCGCGCTCGACGGCGAGCTGTACGGCCGATGCCTCGATGCTGCGCCGGAGTTCGAACAGATCGAAGATGTCCTGACGATTCAACTCCCGAATGAAGAATCCCCTGTTGGGCACAAAGGTCAACAGGTTTTCCGCAACAAGGCGGTTGAGCGCTTCTCGAAGGGGCGTGCGGCTCACATCGAACTTCTCTGAGAGTTCGAGTTCGTTCACCCGCTCGCCAGGCCGAATCGTGTACAGGACGGCCATCTCCTTCAAATGCTCGTAGAGGTCATTCACTGTGAGTCCGGCTCGCTTTGGAGCGCTGGTCTCCCGCACGCGCGGCTTGGAATCACGAATGAGCGAAGTGTAGCCAGCCATTTTCCGTTCCCTTTCTAATGCATTACGCCATTTCTATTTCTGTCCGAGCGCCTCGCGCCTTCGATTGGCCGATGTCAACATGCGGGGTGCTCGTGAGATGCTACGCGGACGTCTCCCGTCCTTGCTGCCTGAAAGTGTAGGCAATACTGTATTCTACAATACGCGCGCCCGCCGCCAGGCGGCTCCTCCAGGCGCGGGATGGTGCGCGCTGCCACCATCCCATTTAACACCGCAATGCTGGCGACACACGCTGGACTTGTGCGTGAGCCATTCGAGATTCAACGGGTAATCAGGACACCAAACCCTCCATCGGGATTCCCGGCACACGCCCCGCAATCAGGTCAGCAGTGATACGCGCCGAGCCGTGAGACATCGTCCAGCCAATGTGACCGTGACCGGTGTTCAGGTACAGATTGCGATATTTGCGTTGACCAAAGAATGGCAGGTTGTTGGGAGTCATTGGCCGCAGGCCTGCCCACATTTCAGCGCGTTCGTAATTGCCCCCGTCGGGATAGAGTTCCTGCGTGACTCGCTTCATGAACGCGAAGTCCGACGGCTTATGTGCGGTGTCATACCCGGCAAACTCCGCGGTGGCGGTGACGCGAATCCGGTCCCCAAATCTCGAGATCGCAACCAGGTTGTGTTCGTCGACCGCCGCCACATTGGGCGGCTGCGCATGTCCTTCAATCGGGATAGTGAGTGAGTATCCTTTGACCGGGTAGATTGGCAAATTGATACCAATGCGTCGCACGAGTATCGGGCTGTAGCTGCCCAAGGCCAGCACGTACGCATCGCCTTTCACAATGCCCTTGTCCGTGCGCACTCCGGAAATCTCTCCGCCCGAGACTTCCAGCGCTTCGATGTTCGTGCTGTTCAGAATCGTCGCGCCTCTTGCGACCACAATATCCGCCAGAGCACGCGTGAATTTCGCCGGGTCGCCCGTTTCGTCTGTTGGGCAATGTATTGCGCCGACAATGCCGTCCTTCGCTGACGAAAGCGAGGGGTCCAGGGAGATCACTTCCTCGCGGGTCAATACCTTGATAATTTGACCGTCCGACTCAAGAAGCTTCATCTGCGCTACGCCACGGTCCAGCGCCTCCTGACTCCGATGGAAGTAGAGAATTCCCCTGTCATTGCGGTCGTAGCTCACGGATTCAGTCTTGATGACGTCCTGAAGCACGGACTGCGAATAGGCGGCGAGCCGATGTTTGAGCAGCGTATTGCGCCGTGCCTTTTCTGAGTTGCACTCCATCAGGAAGCGCCATGACCAGCTGTACAGCCTCGGATCGGTAGAGAATTTGAAGCGAAGCGCCTGGTCCTTGAGCACTAGCGACTTGAGCAAAATCATTGGCGCTTTCGGTGAAGACCAGACGAATGAGTGTCCTGGCGCAACCATGCCGGCGTTACCCCAGCTGGTTTCGCCGGCGACCACCGGCTGCCTGTCAACGACCGTCACGTCATGCCCGTCCGCTTGCAACTGGTACGCGGTGGTCACGCCGACTACGCCACCGCCAAGCACAATTACCCTCATGATGCCCTCAGTCTCAAAGGTTGAATGACTTCGCGTCGAGCAGCCGTCGCGCTCGAAGTGTCGACACAAATGTATATTACTAACAAAAAAGAAACGCAATGAGAGCTATCGATTACCGGGGACTTTACCTGAATGTGTCGATAAAAGTGTCGACAATTGTGTGTGATGTGGGCTAGTCTATGTGCTGTACTTCACATGACCAGACGGAGGAGCCGATGCAAATCAAGCGTTACGAGAGTGGCAAGCGAATGAGTCAGGCCGTTGTCTACGGTGGTTTCGCGTTCCTTGCCGGACAGGTTGCCGATGACCCGAGCCAGGACGTGAAGGGGCAGACCGAGCAGATTCTCGCGAAGATTGACCGCCTGCTGCAGCAGGTCGGCTCGGACAAAACCCGAGTTCTGACTGCAAGCATCTGGCTCGCCGACTACAAGACGTTTAACGACATGAATGCAGTGTGGGACGCGTGGGTGCCAGAAGGCGAGGCTCCTGCTCGCGCTTGCGTTGAATCCAGGCTTGCGTTCCCCCAATACACCGTCGAAATCGGAGTCATCGCCGCAGTCTGATATGTGGCGTATGAATGAAGCGCTGGTGAGCGTCACTTAACCTGGTGTCAGCATGAACGGACAACGTTGAAGGGGCAGGCACAGAATGGAAACCCTTGAAACTGCAGAGCGCTATGTGAAGCTCGACTTCACCCTCGATGAGGGGATTTCACGTCGCGCTGCAATCGGTCTGGTCGTTCTCGCGACCGACCACACGATCGAATACGAATGGCGCAAGCTGCTTGCCGTCGAAGGCGTGGGATTCTACGAGAGTCGAATTCTGAATTCGGCAGAAATCACACCGGCGACGCTTAGAGAGATGGATAGCCTGATTGCTCCGGGCGTTGCCGTCATCCGTCCTGGCGAGCGGCTTGACGTCGTAGCGTTTGGCTGCACGTCGGCATCGATGGTGCTCGGCGAAGGTCACGTCATGGAGCGAATCAGGGAGTCCCGGCCCCATGCTGCATGCACGACACCCATCACAGCCGCCAGAGTCGCGCTCAATTCGTTGGGCGCAAGACGGGTCGCGCTCCTGACTCCGTACGTGCGCGAGATTACCGAGTCCATGAAGGACTACCTGATCGCTCGCGGCGTGAACATCGTACGAATGGGTTCGTTCGAGCACTCCGACGACAACGAGGTGGCGCGAATCGACGCACAGTCAGTCCGCAATGCCGTTCTCGAACTCGGCCGGCACGAAGACGTCGATGCGGTGTTTGTCTCCTGCACCTCTGTCCGGTTGGCAGACGAGGTCGCCGCAATTGAGCGGGAACTCGGCAAGCCTGTCACGTCCAGCAATCATGCAATGGCGTGGCACGCGTTGAGGCTGGGTGGCGTGAAGGACGAGCTGCCTCAGTTCGGACGGCTGTTCACTGTGCAAAGCGTCGAGCAGTAGTTGTCGCTTTCGTCGTCGATTTTGCACGCGCCGCGCGAACTACCTGGCGCGGATTCATCGAAGCGGCAGGAAGGGCCGGCTGGTTAGCCGGCTCTTCCTACGACTTGTCGGCATTGGCCTGTCTGCGAGCGCTTCACCTCAAACAATGCCCGTCGCGTAGTACACAGCGATAACGAAAAAGACGGCCAACGTCTTGATCACGGTCACCGCAAAGATGTCCCGATACGACTGGCGGTGCGTGAGCCCCGTGACTGCAAGCAACGTGATGACCGCGCCATTGTGCGGCAGCGTGTCCATGCCGCCGCTCGCCATGGCGACCACGCGATGCAGCACTTCCATGGGAATATGCGCGGCCTGCGCGCTCTTGATGAAGAGATCCGACATGGCCGCGAGCGCGATGCTCATGCCGCCCGATGCCGACCCCGTGATACCCGCGAGCGCGCTCACCGAAACGGCGGCGTTGACGAGTGGATTCGGGATGCTCTTGAGCGCATCGCTCACCACGATGAAGCCGGGCAACGCCGCGATCACACCGCCGAAGCCATATTCGGAGGCGGTATTCATCGAGGCCAGCAGCGCCCCGGCCACTGCCGCCTTCGTGCCGTCCGCAAAGCGGCTTTTCACGCGGCCGAACGCCGTGACGATCACGAGCACGATGCCGGCGAGCAGCGCACCCTGAACCGCCCAGATCGCCACGACCTGCTTGACCGTGGCGGTGACCGGCGTGTGAACGCCGGGCAGCACTTCCGGCGGCACGGTGACGGTGTCGCCGTACCAGACGGGAATCCAGTGTGTGAGCAGGAAGTTCGCCACGCCCACCAGCACGAGCGGCGCAACGGCCAGCACCGGGTTGGGCAGCTGCTCGGTCTTCACGTGCTCGGGTTCGTTCACGAGCGAGGTGCCGTAGCCTTCGCCCTTCGCCATCGCGGCGCGGCGGCGCCATTCGAGGTACGAGAGACCGACCACGATGATGAAAAGCGAACCGGTCACGCCCAGCGCGGGCGCGGCCCATGCCGTGGTCTTGAAGAACGTGGTCGGGATGATGTTCTGGATTTGCGGCGTGCCGGGCAGCGAATCCATCGTGAACGAAAAGGCGCCGAGCGCAATGGCGCCGGGCATCAGGCGTTTGGGAATATCGCTCTGGCGATAGAGTTCGGCGGCGAACGGGTACACGGCGAACACCACCACGAAGAGCGAAACGCCGCCGTACGTGAGCAGCGCGCACACGGCCACGATCACGGCGTTGGCACGCGAGCGGCCGATATAGCGGATGGCAGCGTGCACGATCGCTTCGGAGAATCCCGATAGTTCGATCACCTTGCCGAATACCGCGCCGAGCAGGAACACGGGAAAGTAGAGCTTCACGAAGCCCACCATCTTTTCCATGAAGATGCCGGAAAAAACGGGTGCAACAGCGGCGGGCTCGGTGAGGAGGACCGCGCCGAGCGCGGCGATGGGCGCGAAGAGGATCACGCTGTAGCCGCGATACGCGGCGAGCATGAGGAACGCGAGGGCGGCGAGAACGATAACAAACGACATGGAGTCTCCTGCGGATCGATCGTGTTGCGCGATGCGGTTTTTAATGCGGCACGGCCATGATGCGTCGCAGCGATTGTAGCGAATGGATGTGTCTCGTTATTGCGAGCGTGGCCGCGCGGACCTATCGTTGCGCAAGAGAGCGAGCCGCAACGGGCCGATAAGGGGGCAGTCGATGAGTGCGATGGGTATGCGAGGCGAAAGCGGGGCGCGCGCGTGGGCGGTGCAGACAGCGCGGCTTGCGGTGGCGCTTGCCTGCGTAAGCGTTTTCGCGGGCTTCTGGGCGCATGCAGCGGCGCAGTCGCAAACCGGAGCCTCGGCGCCTGCGTCGGGCACGACGGATACCCAACGCAAGAACTGGTACAACGACCCGTTCTTCGCGCTGTCTAGCGCGATCGGCGCCTGTCCGCAACCGCTTGGCCCGCTGATGACGAAAGCCGAAGCCGACGACGACGCCCACTATCGCGTGGAGCGCGGCACGACGTGCTGGCTCGCGCACAAGTGCTCGAAGCCGAACTCGTATCTTTACGACGCCGACATCGCCGCGGCGATTCGTCAGCAACTGCAAGGCGATGCCCTGTTTGCGGGCACGAGCATCTGGATCACGGTGCAGCGCCGTTTTGTCTATGCGGAGGGCTGTGTGGGTGCGGGCTTCGACAGCGCGGCGCTGGAACGCAGGCTCGCCGCGATTGCCGACGTCGAGCAGGTCTTCGTGCGCGTGAGTTCGGACCCGCACGGCGCGCTGCCTTACAAGACGCTCTCGAGTGCGCCCTGAGCGCGCACAGTGTGCGCTCGCGTCGATGCATCGCACATGGCTCGCGGCATGGCACAATCGCAACGTCGAAAAACTAGAAGCCCATCGGGTGCTCCAAATGACTCTTCCTGGTTCGTCGTTGTTCCGTTTGCGCAGATTGCCGTTCGTGGCAGGCGCGTTGACCTTGATCGCAGGGCTTGGTGCGTGCAGCAGCGGGCCGCCGCTGTTCCTGTCGGACGGCCGACCGACGGTCCAGGTCCAATGCCCGGCCTCGGGCGATCGCGATTCTTGCGCGCAGCAGGCGCGTGCTCGCTGCGCCGGCGCGGGTTACGACACCGTGACGTCATCGACCGACAACGGCAACTACACGCTCGTATTCGCTTGCCGCAAGGCTCAATAACCCTCGCGCCGCTCAGCCCTCGGCGGCGGCGCTTGTGCCACGCGCCGGCAGATTCAGCAAAAGGCGCAGCAGGTCAGGCTGGCGGCGCGTCGCCGTCTTCTGAAAGATCGATTGCAATTGTTTGCGCACGGTGTCGTGCTGCACGCCCACGTGTGCGGCGATCTCCTTCTGCGTGAGACCCTCCGCGAGCAACAGCGCGATACGGCATTCGGCCGGCGAGAGGTCGAAGGCCGTGGCGAGCACTCGTTCGTCGACTAGCGGCGCGGATCGCGGGTGATAAAAGGTCAGCGCCGCGAAGGCGCGCAATTCCGAGGCCGAGGGGTCGTCGGCCGTCACCACGTTGTAGAACGCGTAGAGCACCTCCTGCTGGCTCGCAGCAGGCTTCGCCAAGGCTTGCTCATGGCCCGGCTCGTCATGGGTCTGGCCGTGCGGGTGCGTTGAGGCGGCGCCGTCGGGTGCGAGCGTCGCGACCGTGCCTTCTACAGCGCCGACAATGCGTAACGCGCGAAAGCGCGCCGCTGCCGCCCGCGCGCCGCTTGTGCGGCTACGCAGCCTGGCCTCGCTTACGGCGATGTCCTCGAGCAGGCGCGCGTGGTGGGGCGCCGCGAGCGTGAGCCGCCGTCCGCGCACCCGCACGAGCGAGGTCGCTTTCAGAAGCCGCTGCGCGGGCTCGTTGCTATGGAGCACCTCGCCCAGCGCACTCACGAGCATGGCTGGCGGGCGTGAGCGGTTTGCAAGCGTGTCTGCGTTCAAGGTGAGGCGGCGCGTGTAAAGGCGCACCGCGCGCACGAGGTGCGGCGTGAGCCGCTCGAGCAGTTCGCGGTGCCCGGCCGGGAGCGGCCCGGCCTCGGCGCCCGCGCTGCACGCGAGCATGACCGTGAGCCCGTGCTGTTCGAGCAGCTTGCACAGCGCCGCGCAGTGATGGCCTTCCTCGAGCGGACCGAGTTCGAGGCCGGGTGCACAGTCGCCTTCTGCGCAGTCGAATTCCACGTCGCAATGCAGCCACTTGCCCGCCGGGAAAGCACGCAGCCATGCAAGGCGCGCGTCGTCGCGATAGAGCGGCCGAATGCGCTCCAGCGGTTCCGCACCGGAGAGGGCAAAACCGTCGCTCCAGGAAAAGAGATCGCGCTGCCGTTCAAAGGCAAACAGATGAATCGACGCCACGCCAATCGTTTCGCGCAATTGCGCGCAGAAATCCTTCCAGGCGCAAGGATTATCGAGTGTGTCGTAAATAAGGTGCAGCAGGCGATCGTATTGTGATTCGTTTGTTGTCACGCCATTCTCATAGTTCGCATTGTGAAAGACTATCGGCAGCAAAATGCGCTCCGCATAACGTTCCACAATTGAGGAATATACAGATGCAATACCCCCCGTTAATCTGCTTTCCGATATGGATGCGGATACAACCGTCAGCGTGGACGAGCGGCATTTGAATTTCCGTGCGGTATCCAACGGATCGGCGGGCTCGCTGGCCTTATTCTGGTCTGACAGTACGAACAAAAGCCGTAAATCCGCTGCGGCGTGCATTTTGTGCGGCCGGAAGGCGCGATTACCAAACTGACCGATTATCCGCTGCATGCGGAAAAGCGGCGATGCGATGAAAGTGAGTGCGCGCTATTTGCGCGCGCTCCATAAAACTTGTCATTACCGGGGGCAGCGATGAATCATCACCAACTCGAAAAGGACATTGAGCATCTCGAGCACATCATCGGGCGGCTCTCCGGGCGCGACCGTATTCCGCTCTCTTATTGGCGCGGCCGGCTCGAATCGGTTTCCAGTGAGAACCTCGTGCCTTCGCAGATGCTGCGCGTGAAGCGGCTCAACGAAGCGTTGCGTGCGCTCGAAAGCCGCCTGTCGCACGAATCGCTGCAGCAGCGCGAGCGCTAACGCTAACGTTTGCGGCAGTTTTGTAAAAAAGCGCCCCTTCATCGTCGCTCGTGCTCCAAACCGGTCACAATGGCAGTCTCGCGACCGAACTGGAGATGATGTTTCATGCCGAGCTACAAGCAACTGACCGCCCAGCTGGAGAAGCTTCATAAGGAAGTGGCTGCGGCGCGTGAAAAGGAAATCGAGCAGGCGATCGCCGAGATCAAGGAAAAGATCGCGGAGTACGACATCACTGCGGAAGAACTGGGCTTCGCGAGCCGGCGTGCAGGCCCCGCGCGCAAGAAAGCGCTGCCGGCCCGCTACATGAACCCGAAGACCGGCGAAACCTGGAGCGGCCGTGGCCGTGCGCCGGGCTGGCTGGCGGGCAAGAACCGCGAACGCTTTCTCATCAAGGAATAACGGGCCGATCCTCACCGGCCCATACAGGCAGGTATGCCGGGGTGCGCGAAGTACCCGTCGGCACCCGGCGGCACCCGGCGCAAGAGCCGCCCCGCTTCAAGCCTCCCGAAAAAGCTCACCTCACGCGCTGTGCCGCGCGCAGCGGCGTGCCGCAATGCGCAGGGCCAGAGCGTGAACGCAGCGGGCGCACGTCTGACGCGAAAGGGAATTTTCGTGAAAATGGGCGGCGTCTCGCGAGCGTGCCGGGTGCATAACAGCACCGACGACGCCCTCGCATCGAGGTCCTGTAAAAGCTCACCTGTGGAAAAGCGGCGCCAGCCTGCACGTCTAACCCGTTCGAGCCCCATCAAACCTTTAGTCGACGGGCCGAATGCCGTGTATCATTCGGTCCCGGCGCCTTTTCGCTTTAATTGCGCGGGCATTTCCGGGACATTCCCGATCGCTCGTGCTATTTGCCGCGCGTAGCGGTCCGCTCAGGGCCGCGGCAAGTGCGCGAAGCGTGACTTGAAAACGCGCCCGCAAGCGCCGCCGCGCTCGCCGCAACCCCCGCCGCGCGGCCCGGTTGCCCGAATTCATCAGTGATACCCGCCCTATCCATGTCAGTAGCCGAACTCAGACGCCGCCGCACGTTCGCGGTCATTTCTCACCCGGACGCGGGCAAGACCACGCTCACCGAAAAACTGCTGCTGTTTTCGGGTGCGATCCAGATCGCCGGTACCGTGAAAGGCAAGAAGAGCGGCCGCTTTGCGACCTCCGACTGGATGGAGATCGAAAAACAGCGTGGCATTTCGGTCGCAAGCTCGGTCATGCAGTTCGAGTACGGCGACGCCGTCATCAATCTGCTCGACACGCCGGGCCACGAGGACTTCTCGGAAGATACCTATCGTGTGCTGACGGCCGTGGACGCGGCCGTGATGGTGATCGACGGCGCGAACGGCGTGGAAGCGCAGACGCTCAAGCTGCTCGAAGTCTGCCGCAGCCGCAAGACGCCCATTCTCACGTTCATCAACAAGCTCGACCGCGAAGTGCGCGAGCCGCTCGACCTGCTCGACGAAATCGAGCAGCACCTGGGCGTGGCCGCCGTGCCGTTCACCTGGCCCATCGGCATGGGCAAGGAATTCCAGGGCGTGTACGACATCCAGCGCGACCAGGTGCGCGTGTTCCGCGCAGGCCAGGAGTCGCTTGGCGGAGCGGTGGAAACGCTGCAAAACATTAGCGAAGAAGAAGGTGAAGCGCGTTTCGGCTATCACTGGAAGCGCACCAAGGAAGAAGTCGAGCTGATCACGGGGGCGACGCCCACGTTCGATCGCGACGCCTTCCTCGCGGGCGAGCAGTCGCCGGTGCTGTTCGGTTCGGCCATCAACAACTTCGGCGTGAAGGAAATTCTCGACGCGCTGGTCGATCTCGCGCCGCCGCCGTCGCCGCGTATGGCCGTGCAGCGCCCGGTCTCGCCTGAAGAAACGAAGTTCACCGGCGTTGTATTCAAGGTGCAGGCCAACATGGATCTCGCGCACCGCGACCGTGTGGCGTTCATTCGCGTGTGCTCGGGGCATTTCGAGCGCGGCATGCAGTTGAAGGTCACGCGCAACAACAAGACCTTCCGCGCCAACAACGTGGTGAGCTTTCTGTCGCAGCGCCGTGAAACCGTGGCTGAGGCGTACCCTGGCGACATCATCGGTATTCCTAATCATGGCACGCTGAGTCTCGGCGACACGCTCACCGAAGGCGAAGACCTGCAATTCACGGGTCTGCCGTTCTTCGCGCCGGAAATCTTCCAGACCATCGAAGTGGTCGATCCGATGCGCGCAAAGCAGCTGGGCGAAGCGCTCAAGCAGCTTGGCGAGGAGGGCGCGATTCAGGTGTTCCGCCCGATCCACGGCGGCGCAACGATCCTGGGCGCGGTTGGCCAGCTGCAGTTCGAAGTGGTGTCGCACCGCCTCGCGGCCGAGTACAAGGTTGCCGTGCGCCTGATGCCCGCGCGCTATCGCCTCTCGCGCTGGGTCACGTGTGACGATCCCGCAGAGCTGCGCCGCTTCACCGATTCGTACGAAGCCCGCATGGCCTACGACGCCTCGAACGCGCCCACATACCTCGCCTCGCACGTCTCCGAAATCGAGGTCGCGCAAAAGGCCTGGCCGAAGATCGTGTTCAACGAACTGCGCGAGCATTCGGGCGCGCCGTTCCGCAAGTCGATGTAAAACACGCGGCGCGCTCGCGCCGCGTTTTCAAACCAGCGAAGTCCTTTCTCGCGCATCGTCGTGGCGCACGCCCCAGGGGGCGTGCGACGCCATGCCGCCGCATCTGCGCGCATACGCGCCGGGCGAAAAACGCGCATCGCCTGCGCGCTTGCCCTATCCTCTTCTCGTAGCGATAAACGAAGACAAACCGGCGCTTGCCCGTACGGCCAGCGCGTGTCCGACCGACGAGGAGTGCCTGTGACCGTACGCAATCTCGATG
This sequence comes from Paraburkholderia sp. J8-2, assembly GCF_905220195.1. Lineage (NCBI taxonomy): Bacteria > Pseudomonadati > Pseudomonadota > Betaproteobacteria > Burkholderiales > Burkholderiaceae > Paraburkholderia > Paraburkholderia sp. J8-2. The sequence continues at coordinate 777,630 of NZ_CAJMZA010000001.1, read as the reverse complement.
CGGTATTCCAGCCCAAATCCGTGGCCGTGATCGGCGCTTCGCAGCGCCCCGGCAGCATCGGCAGCATGGTGTGGCGGCGGCTGATCGAAGGCGGCTTCACGAGCCCGCTGTGGGCCGTCAATCCGCGCCATGCGGGCGACTTCGAAGCCTTCGACGGCCGCCCCGTGCTTGCCGACGCAGGCGATCTGCCTGAAGCGCCCGGCGTCGCCATCATCTGCACGCGGCCCGCCACGTGGCCCGCGCTCGTGCATCGCCTCGGCGGCATGGGCACGCGCGCGGCGATCATCGTCGGCGAGGTGCGCGACGAGGCCGATCAGGCCGACCTGCGCCACGCGCTGGCGGCGGCACGCCCGCATCTGCTGCGCATCGTCGGCCCCGGCAGTCTCGGCGCGCTCACGCCCGCGCTCAACGCGCAACTGGGCGCGGCGGCATCGATCGCGCGCAAGGGCGGCGTGGCGTGGGTTTCGCAGTCTAACGCCCTCACCAACGCCGTGTTGCGCTGGGCCGCGCCGCGCGGCCTCGGTTTCTCGCACGTGATCGCGCTCGGCGACGAAGCCGACGTCGATGTGGGCGACGTGCTCGACTATCTCGCGAGCGACCCGGGCACGCGCGCCATCCTGCTCGAAGTGGACACGATCCGCGCGGCGCGCAAGTTCATGTCGGCAGCGCGCGCGGCGGCGCGCAACAAGCCCGTGCTCGCGTTGCGCAGCGGCCGCGACGACAAGGGCGACGCGCTCTACACGGCGGCGTTCCGGCGCGCGGGCCTCGTGCGCGTCGATACGCTCGACGACCTGCTCGACGAAATCGAAACGCTTGGCGTGGGCCGCGTGGCCGCGAGCGACACGGCCACGCTCATCACGAGCGACCGCGGCGTGGCGACGCTCGCGCGCGACGCCTTCATGAAGGCCGGCGACACGCTCGCGCGTTGGGATGACGAAGCGCTTGCGGCCATCCAGGCCGCGCTGCCGCATGCTCAGGCGGGCAATCCGCTCGTGCTCGGCGACACCGCGAAGCCCGAGCACTTCGGCCTCGCGCTGCAAACGCTCGCCACGCACCGCTCGAGCGGCACGGCGTTCGTCGTGCACGCGCCCACCCACAGCGCGCCCGTGGACGCGGTGGCGCGCACGCTGATCGAGCAGCAGCGCTACGCGTATCGCGGCATGCTCGCGTGCTTCTTTGGCGGCGTGGACGAGAAAACGCGCGACGAGTTGCACGCGCACGGCATTCCGGTGCACACCACGCCGCGGCGTCTGGCGCGCGCGTTCGCGCGTCTCGTCGATTACCGGCTGGGCCGCGAGCTATTGATGCAGACGCCCGAAACGATGCCCGCCCAGGGGCCGGCCGCGATCGAGGCCGCTCAAGGCGAGGCGCGCGCGGCGCTGGCGGCCGGGCGCACGGAACTGAAAGGGGAAGAGGCGGGCAGATTGCTGGCCTTGTTCGGGCTCACCACGCAGGCGCAGGACGAGCCGGGTGTGAAGCCGGTGGTGGACGTGACGGTGGAGTTTCGCGACGACGACAACTTCGGCCCGGTGTTCCGTTTCGCCGCGCCTTCGCCGGACGATTTTTCGCCGCCGCTGCGTGTGTATAGCCTGCCGCCGCTCAATCCCGTGCTCTCGCGCGACATCGTCGCGCACTCGCCGTATGCGCGCTACACGGCGCCCGAGCCGACGCTGGCGGCGCTCACCGAGCTGTCGCAGTTCGTGTGCGAGGTGCGGGAGGTCGTGGGCTTGCGTTTGACGCTGCGCGTGCTGCCCGAGGCGGTCGTGGTTGTCGCGCCCTGCCTGCAGCTTGCGGAAAAGCGCAGCCGTTTCGCGATCATGCCGTATCCGCGGCGGCTCGAAGAAACGCTCGACTGGCACGGCGAGCGCCTCACGATCCGGCCGATCCGTCCCGAAGACGAGGACATGCATCGCACGTTCGTCGAATCGATGACGCCCGACGATTTGCGCTTGCGCTTCTTTTCGGCGGTGCGCAGCTTCGATCACTCGCAGCTCGCGCGCATGACGCAGATCGACTACGACCGTGAGATGGCGCTCATCGCAGTCGTGCACGGTGAAGACGGCCAGCCGCGCACGCTGGGTGTGGTGCGCGCGGTGGCCGACCCGGACAACGAGACCGCCGAATTCGCGGTCGCGATTCTGTCGAATCTCAAGCGCGGCGGCCTTGGCCGCCTGCTGATGGCGCGCATCATCGAGTACGTGCGCTCGCGCGGCACGCACTGGCTGCTCGGCGAGGCGCTGCGCGAGAACGCACCGATGATCGGCCTCGCGCGCGCCTGCGGCTTCACCGTCACGCCCACCGAAGACCCGGGCGTGGTCGGGTTTCGCATGCCGCTCGACTGAGCGGCAACTGAGCGGCAGCGTCAGGCGGCCAGCTTCGCGAGCGCGTCGTCGATCTGGCCGCGCGTGAGCGCAAGTTCTTCGAGCCAGGCTTCGCCGTACTGCGCGCCGGTTTCCTTCTCCAGCCGCGCGATGGTCGCGGCGCAGCGCGCGGCGTCTTTCGGCGTGGCAATGAACGCCTTGACCGACTGGCCGCCCTGGAAGGCCTCGAACAGCGGCGTGCGGATGTCGTCGGGCAGCGCGCGCGTGGTCCACTGGTGCGTCTTGCCGTTGAACGTGAGCGAAGGCGGCAGCACGCGTTCCTTGCGCGTGGCCGGAATCAGGCCGAAATTGCGCGCGGCTTCGGCGATCTGCTCGGCCGTGAAAAGCTCCTCGGGAGCGATCTCGAATTGCGCGATGGCGGTTTCGACGGTCTTCATCGCGTCGGCGCGGTCGTCGCGCTTTTTCTGCGCGCGCGCGACGATGTCGCGCAGCTCGTCGGCTTCTGCGGGCGTGATCGTGAAGCTCGCCTGTTTCTGCTGAAGCTCGGAAAAGCGCTGGAATTCTTGATCGGTCAGGAGTTTCGCCATGGGTTTTCGAATACGCGGCCGCCTTGCAAGGCGCACGGGTTTTTTGAGAGGGCCGCCATTCTAACCGTTTTGCGTGGCGGCCTTCCATTTGCGCGGAACGGGCAGGCATGCTCGCGCGGCGCACATGTAGGACGTGTCCGATTTCATCATGCGATGGCGCTCCCTATCATCGCCGGATGAACTCATCGCGCCCCTCATCTCAAGCCGATTCGCGTCCAGAGGCTTTGCTTCAACGCGGCATCGGGCACCTGAACGACAAAAAATACAGCTTCGCCGAAGCGCTGTTTCGCGAGATCCTCGCACAGGACCCGCATCATGCCGAAGCGCTCCATCAACTCGGCGTGACGCTCGCGCGGCAATCGCAGTTCGAGGCAGCCGAACACTGGCTGCGCGCGTCGCTTGCCCAGCGCGAAAGCGGGCCGTGCCAGCGCGATCTCGCTTGGGCGCTGCTATGGCAGGGCCGCGACGGCGAGGCGATCGAAGCGTATCGCGCCGCGATCGGCGCGGGCGTGCGCGAGGCGCGCGTGTTCAGCAACCTTGGCAATCTGCTCAAGAAGCGCAACTCGCTGTTGCAAGCCGAGGCCTGCTACCGCGAGGCCATTGCGACGGACGCCAGCTACGCGCTCGCCTACAGCAATCTCGCGATGCTTCAGCAGGACGCCGGCCAGCTCGAAGCCGCCGAGGCAAACCTCAAGCAAGCGCTCACGCTCGCGCCGAATTCGCCGCATCTCTGGCAGTGCTATGGCGGTTTGCTGGAGCGTCTGAACCGCATCGACGAAGCCGATGAAGCGTATTGCCGGGGCGGGCGCTGGGAGGCCGCGCAATTCGTGCGCCGCCGCGAGGCGCACTGGCAGCAGCTTGCCGAGATCGACGCGGCGGCGCTCGCCATGGTGTCGGCGGGCACGGCGGACAACCTTACGCCGTGGTGCCTGCTCGGCATTCCGGCGCTCACGCCGCAGTTGCATCGCGAAGCGGGGTTGCGCTTCGCGCAGAGCCGCTGGCGCGGGGAACTGGCCGCGGCGCCGCTCGTGGCGCGCGGCGCGGGGCTCGCCGCCGCGCTTGCACGCTGCAAAGCGGGCGAGCGGTTGCGCATCGGCTATCTCTCGGCCGACTTTTACGACCACGCCACGCTGCGCTTGCTGGCGGGCGTGCTCGAACTGCACGACGCCACGCGCTTCGACGTTCATCTGTACTCGTACGGGCCCGACCCCGACGCCGCAACGCGTGCGCGCTTCGCGCATGTGCCGGGCACGTGGCACGACATCGGCGCGCTGTCCGACGCCCAGGGGGCCGCCCAGATCGCGCGCGACGGCATTCACTTGCTCGTCGACCTGAAAGGCTATACAACGGGCGCGCGGCTTGGCATCACGGCGCTGCGGCCCGCGCCCGTGATCGTGAGCTGGCTGGGCTATCCCGGCTCGCTCGGCCACACGCGGCTGGCCGACTATCTCATCTCCGACGCCATCGTCACGCCGCCCGATTCAACCTCGCACTTCAGCGAGACACTGGCGCTGATGCCGCATTGCTATCAGCCTGTCGATCACCGCCGCGAGAGCGCGCCGCCGCCCTCGCGCGTGCAAGCGGGCTTGCCCGAAACGGGTTTCGTGTTTTGCAGCTTCAACCAGACCTTCAAGCTCAACGCGCCGATGTCGGCGTTGTGGGCGCGGCTGCTCAAGGCCACGCCCGGCAGCGTGCTCTGGCTGCTCGACCCGGGCTCGGTGCGCGCGAAAGCGAACCTGCGCAGCTTCTACGAAACGCAAGGCGTCGATCCCGCTCGCGTGATCTTCGCGCCGCGCGTGTCGCAGCAAGCGCACCTCGCGCGCCTGTCACTCGCGGACCTCGCGCTCGACACGCTGCCAGTGGGCTCGCATACCACGGGCAGCGACGCGCTCTGGGCGGGCGTGCCGATGGTGACGGCGCCGGGCACGTTGTTCGCGGGCCGCGTGGGCATGAGTCTGCTGCACACGGTGGGCCTCTCCGAACTCGTCGCGCGCGATCTCGACGCGTACTTCCAGAGCGCGCTCGGCTTTGCCACCGACGCGGCCTGGCGGGCGAGGGTGCGTGAAAAGCTCGCGGCCGCGCGTAGCGCGTCGCCGTTGTTCGACACGGCAGGATTCACGCGCGACTTCGAGCGACTCTCCATGGCGATTGTGGAGCGGGAGGCGCAAGGCATAACGGAGGAAACGGGCGGTCGTACGCCCGTGGTCGTGCAGTAGACGAGGCATGCGCCAGCATGAACCCGCGCCCGGCGGGCAGCACGCAGCGCTGAACGTTACGCCGCGCCGTCTTCGCGAAACATCGACAAGGTCTGCACGGTTGCGCTCAGCATTTGCGTGGCCTCGTCGAGCGAGGGCGCGACATAGTCGTCGATGCGCTTGAGGAACGGGCAGGTCAGCGCCGCGATCGCCTGACCCGAAGGTCCGAGCACAGGAAACGTCACGTCCGTCACGCCGAAAATCTGCTGGCTGTCCTTGCGCGAGAAGCCCACCTCGCGCACCTGCTCGCATGCGGTTTCCAGCGCCGCGTGATCGATCGCCACCTCGCCCTTCACCTTCGTATGCTCCGCGAGCATGTGCGCGCGCTGCTCCGGCGTTTGCCACGCGAGCAGCGTGCGGCCCGAACTCGTATCGACGAGGCCCACGCGCGAACCCAACCGCACGGCAATGCCCCACGTGCCAGGCCCGTCCACCTGTGCGATCACCAGCAGGTTGCCGCGGTCGTACACGGTGAGATGGCAGGACTGCTCGGCTTCGTCGGCGAAGCGCTGCATGAGCGGCAGCGCTTCGGAAATCAGGCGCTCCATGGGCGGGTGGCGGTGCGCGAGCGCAAAGAGCTTCAGGCTCAGCGCATAGCGGTCGCCGCCTTCCGAGCGGATCACGTACTGACGCGCCACCAGCCGCTCGAGCATGCGGTAGATCTCGCTCGCGTTGCGGCCTAGCGCCTTCGTGATCTCGGCGCGCGTCAAGCCGGCGCGTTGCTCCGCGAGCAGTTCGAGGATGTCGAGCCCCTTGTCCAGCGCGGGCGCGCGATAGCGATCGGCGTCGTCTTTCTCTTCGGCTTCTTCGGGCACGTTGTCCATCTGGCTTTTTTTCGCGTTCTTTTCCATCTGATCGTCCCCAGGGAAATCACGGACCCATGCTGCACTGCACATCGCTTGACCTTGTGATGTGCGTATATGAATAATACGTTCACTGGTGAATAAACACCAGCGTCGTCAGGTAGGGAAGAGGCAGTTGCAACGGGTCGCCGGCGCTTCGAGCATTCCACGTGGGCGCGGCGAACACATGTCATTCAACAAACGAGAGATCGATCGCGCCGGGCACTTAGTTGCCGCGATTAGTTGCCGCGATCGATCCAGAAGGAGACACACATGGCGTTCGCATCCGGGCTCTTGAAGGCCCGCCGCTCCACCGCAATTCACCACGCGCGCGGCGCCTTCGCCCGCGCCGCCACAACATCGCTTTGCATCGCCGCGGCCTGCGCTGCGGCGTTAGGCGCGTCGAGTGCGGCCAACGCCGCCGAACTCGGCAAGGTCGGCCTCGGTCTGCCGCTCCTGACTTCGCCGTTCTGGCAGTCGTACAACAACTACCTCGGTGCTTACGCGAAGCAGGACGGCATCGACGTTCTCGCGCCCGTGAACTCGAATAACGATCCCGCCCAGCAGATCACGGACATGAACAACATGATCAATCTGGGCGCGAAGGGCATCGTGGTCGGGCCGATCGATTCAGCCGCGATTAGCCGCGCGCTCGGCAATGCCGCCCAGAAAGACGTGAAAGTCGTGGCCGTGGACGTCGCGCCCACGCAGGGCAACGTCGCCATGGTCGTGCGCGCCGACAATCACGCGTACGGCGAGCAGGCCTGCAAATACATTGGCGAGCACGTGAAGTCGGGCAAGGTCGTGCAGATCATGGGCGACCTCGCCTCGGTGAACGGGCGCGACCGTTCGGAAGCGTTCCGCGCGTGCCTGAAGCACTACCCGAATCTGTCGCTGCTCGAAATTCCGGCGGGCTGGAAGGGCGACGTGGCGGCGAGCGCGCTGGACAGCCTGCTCACCGCGAACCCCGATGTGAAGGGCATCTACATGCAGGCGGGCGGCGTGTATCTCTCGCCCACGCTGCAAACGTTGCGCCGCAAGCAATTGCTCTTTCCCGCGGGCGATCCGAAGCACATCGTGATCGTTTCCAACGACGGCATTCCGCAGGAGTTCGAAGCAATCCGCAAGGGTGAGATCGATGCAACGGTTTCGCAGCCCGCCGACCTCTACGCGAAGTACGGTCTCTACTACATCAAGGCCGCGCTGGAGGGCAAGACGTTCAAGCCGGGCAAGACCGATCACGACAGCACCATCATCCAGTTGCAGTCCGGCATTCTCGAAGACCAGTTGCCGGCGCCGCTCGTGACGAAGCAGAACGTCGACGACAAGAACCTGTGGGGCAACACCGTCAAATGAACGATCGAACCAGCGATCGGACCGTAGCGGATACCGCGCCGCCGTGGGGCGGCGCGGTATCCGTGGGCAGCCGCGAGGCGGCTGCGCGGGCGCTCGAGCCTGTGGTCGAGGCGAGCGGCGTGACGAAGCGTTATGGCTCCACGGCGGCGCTCGCCGACGTGAGCCTGCGCGTGATGGCGGGCGAGTCGCATGCACTGGTGGGCCGCAACGGCGCGGGCAAGTCCACGCTCGTTTCGATCCTCACCGGACTGCGCAAGCCCGACGAAGGCACGGTGCGTTTCAACGGCGAGAGCGCGCCAGCGCTCGCCGACCGCGACGCCTGGCGCGAGCGCGTGGCCTGCGTGTATCAGCACTCGACCATCATTCGCGATCTCACGGTCGCGGAAAATCTCTTCATTAATCGCCAGCCACGGCGGCGCGGCGTGATCGACTGGCCGACCATGCGCCGCGACTCGCGAGCGCTGCTCGATCACTGGCGCATCGACGTGCGCGAGGACGCGCGCGCGGGCGACCTCACGGTCGAAGCGCGCCAGCTCGTGGAGATTGCGCGGGCGCTTTCGTATGGCGCGCGTTTCATCATCCTCGACGAGCCGACTGCGCAGCTCGACGGCGAGGAAATCAAGCGCCTCTTCCGGCGGATCGACGAATTGCAGCGCGAAGGCGTGACGTTCCTGTTCATCTCGCACCATTTGCAGGAGGTGTACGAGATTTGCCAGGCCGTCACGGTGCTGCGCGACGCGCGTCATATCGTGAGTGCGAGCGTGGCGCAATTGCCGCGCGAGAAGCTCATTGAAGCCATGACGGGCGAGCGCGGCGGCCTGAACGTCGCCGATGCGGCGGCGCGCGCGGCGCTGCCCGCCAACGCGCCGCGCGCGCTCGAAGTGCGCGGCCTCACGGGCCGCGACTATCACGACGTGTCGTTCACGCTAAAGCGCGGCGAAGTGGTAGGACTCACGGGCGCGACGAGCAGCGGCCGCACGAGCGTGGGCGAGGCGATTGCGGGACTCACGGCGCAGCGCTCCGGCGAGATCCGCGTAAAAGGCGCGCCGCTCACGCCCGGCGACGTGCCCGCGGCGCTTGCAAGCGGCATAGGTTGCGTGCCCAAGGACCGTCATCACGAAGGGCTCGTGCTCACGCAGTCGGTGGCCGAGAACGCTTCCATGACGATTGCGGGGCTGCTGGGGCGCTTTGGTTTCGCGCCGCCGGCGAAGAAGCAGGCATTCGGCAGGCGCATGATCGAGTCGCTCGGCATTGTTGCGCAAGGTCCGGACCACGTGGTTTCAGGTCTCTCGGGTGGCAACCAGCAAAAAGTGGTGATGGCGCGCGCATTGGCAAGCAGTCCCGACGTTCTCGTGCTGATCGATCCCACGGCGGGCGTGGACGTGAAATCGAAGGAAGCACTGCTCTCGGTCGTGGACCGCGTGCGCGACGAAGGCAAGGCCGTGCTGGTGGTGTCGAGCGAACTCGACGACTTGCGCACCTGCGACCGCGTGCTCGTGATGTTTCGCGGCGAAGTGGTCACCGAGATGGCGGCCGGATGGCAGGACCACGAACTGATCGCATCGATTGAAGGAGTCGATCTCCATGAAGAATAGTGTTTCGACGCCCGCGTTCGCGACGGCGCAGTCCAATGCGGCCGCGAACGCTCGCCGTGCCCGTCCGCGCATCGAACTGGCGCGCCTGCGCGATTTCGCGCTGCTGCCTGCGCTCGTGTTGTTGCTCGTGATCGGCGGCTTCGTGAGCCCGAGCTTTCTCACGCGCGCCAATCTCATCAGCGTGCTCGGCGCGTCCGCCGCGCTCGCGCTCGTGGTGCTCGCCGAATCGCTTATCGTGCTCACGGGCAAGTTCGATCTTTCGCTCGAATCGACCGTGGGCATCGCACCCGCCGTTGGCGCGATGCTCGTCATGCCGGCCGCGTCGGCGGGCTTCGGCACGCAGTGGCCTGCGTTCGTCGGGCTCGCCGCCATCGTGCTGGTGGGTGCGCTGATCGGCTTCATCAACGGCTTTCTCGTGGTGCGGCTGCGCCTGAACGCGTTCATCGTGACGCTCGCCATGCTGATCGTGCTGCGCGGGATGCTTGTGGGCGCAACGAAAGGCGGCACGCTCTTCGATATGCCTTCGTCGTTCTTCGCGCTCGCCACGACCATCGTGCTCGGCCTGCCGGTTTCTGTGTGGCTCGCCGCCGCTGCGTTCGCGATCGCAGCGTTCATGCTGCGCTATCACCGCGTGGGCCGCGCGCTCTATGCAATCGGCGGCAATCCTGATGCAGCGCGCGCCGCCGGTATCCGCGTGGAGCGCATCACGTGGGGCGTGTTCGTGCTCGGCAGCGTGCTTGCCGCGATTGGCGGCTTGATCGTTACCGGCTACGTGGGCGCGATCAATGCGAATCAGGGCAATGGCATGATTTTCACGGTGTTCGCGGCGGCGGTGATCGGCGGCATTTCGCTCGATGGCGGCAAGGGCACGATGCTGGGCGCGCTCTCGGGCGTGCTGCTGCTCGGGGTGGTGCAGAACCTGCTCACGCTCGCCCAGGTCCCGTCGTTCTGGATTCAGGCGATTTACGGAGCGATCATCCTCGGCTCGTTGATGGTGGCGCGGCTCGCGGGCGGCGAGGCACAGAACTAAAGGTGGAGACTCTCTGTGAACAGCAATGCACCCCATACGGACGCTCGCCTCATTCTGCTTGCCCCTGAGGACAACTGCCTGATTGCGGCGGCGCGCTTGACGCAGGGCGAGACCGTTGAGATAGAAGGCGAGCGCGTGACGCTCGCGAAGACGATCGAACTCGGTCACAAGGTGGCGCGCTACGCGCTCGCGAAAGAGGAGAAGGTGCTGCGCTACGGCGCACGCATCGGCCACGTGAACGGGCCGGTGGCGCGCGGCGAGCATCTGCACACGCATAACCTGGAAAGCGATTATCTGCCGACCTATACGCACGACGCAGGGCACGAGTTTGTGCCGCACAAGTCGTGACCTCATGATGCGGCATGCGCCCGGAGCAGGATTCAAGTTATGAGCCATAGCAACGTCACACCTTCACAAGCCGCCGAACCCATGATCGAAGGCTGGCTGCGCAACGACGGCCGCAAGGGCATTCGCAACGTGGTTGCGGTGGCCTATCTCGTGGAATGCGCGCACCATGTGGCGCACGAAATCGTCGCGCAGTTTCGCGAACCATTCGACGCTTTCGACGATCCAGGCAGGCAACATGAGCCGCCTGTGCATCTCATCGGCTTTCCCGGCTGCTACCCGAACAGCTACGCCGAGAAGATGATGAAGCAGCTCACTACGCATCCGAACGTGGGTGCGGTGCTGTTCGTGTCGCTTGGCTGCGAGAGCATGAACAAGCACTATCTCGTGGAGCAGGTTCGCGCGAGCGGCCGCCCGGTAGAAGTCCTGACGATTCAGGAAAAGGGCGGCACGCGCAGCACGATCCAGTACGGGCTTGACTGGGTGCGCGGCGCGCGCGCGCAACTCGCCGCGCAGAAGAAGGTGCCGATGCGTCTGGACGAACTCGTGGTCGGCACGATCTGCGGCGGCTCGGACGGCACGAGTGGCATCACCGCGAACCCGGCAGTGGGTCGCGCCTTCGATCAACTGATTGCGGCGGGGGCGGCCTGTATCTTCGAGGAAACCGGCGAGCTGGTGGGCTGCGAATTCCACATGGAGAGCCGGGCGGCCAGGCCCGAACTCGGCGCGGAGATCGTGGCATGCGTGGCCAAGGCGGCGCGCTATTACTCGATTCTCGGCCACGGGTCGTTCGCCGTCGGCAACGCGGACGGCGGGCTCACCACGCAGGAGGAGAAGTCGCTCGGGGCGTACGCGAAAAGCGGCGCCTCGCCGATCGTCGGCATCGTGAAGCCTGGCGACGTGCCGCCCACGGGCGGGCTTTATCTGCTCGACGTGGTGCCCGACGGCGAGCCGCGCTTCGGCTTTCCGAATATCAGCGACAATGCGGAAATCGCGGAGTTGATCGCGTGCGGCGCGCATGTGATCCTGTTCACGACGGGGCGCGGGTCGGTGGTGGGTTCGGCGCTTGCGCCCGTCATCAAGGTGTGCGCGAACCCGCAAACCTACCGCAATCTCGCTGGCGACATGGACGTGGATGCAGGCCGCATTCTGGAAGGCCGCGCAACGCTCGACGAAGTGGGGCGCGAAGTGTTCGAGCGCACGCTGGCGGTAGCGGGCGGCGAGCGCTCGAAGTCGGAAGGGCTCGGGCACCAGGAGTTTATCCTGACGTACAAGACCTTCGAGCCAGTCGGTCCCGCATGTCTGCCCGCCAGTGCGCGCGTGCCGATTGTCGAAGCCGTGAACTAAAACGTGCTTTCAAACCGTTTCGTTGTGGATACAACCATCTCCCGGAGGTGACGAGCCATGGCGCAAGAACAGCATCCCAAGGTGGCGCACACGCGCCGTATCGGACGCACGGCGCTCGAAGTGAGCGCACTGGGTCTAGGCACCGCGCCGCTCGGCGGCCTGTATCGCGACCTGACCGAGGAAGAAGCGCAGGCCACGGTCGACGCCGCGTGGCAAGTCGGCATCCGCTTTTTCGACACCGCGCCGCACTATGGCCACACCAAGGCCGAACACCGGCTGGGCGCGGCGTTGCGGCGCTATCCGCGCAACGAGTACGTGATTTCCACGAAGGTGGGCCGCCACTTCGTGCCGCGCACGCATCCGTACGACGGCAGCGAGGGCTGGCAAGACCCGCTGCCCTTCGAGGCGATCTTCGACTACACGCGCGACGGCATTCTTCGTTCGTTCGAAGACAGCCAGCAGCGGCTCGGCATTCCCGAGATCGACGTCCTGCTCGTGCACGACATCGGCCGCTACACACACGGCGAGCGCAACGAGCACTACTGGCGGCAACTGAGCGACAGCGGCTTCAAGGCGCTCGACGAATTGCGCAAGGCGGGCGCGATCAAGGCGATCGGCTTCGGCGTGAACGAACGCGAAGTGATACTCGAGGCCATGCAGGAATTCGATATCGACTGCGCGCTGCTGGCGGGCCGCTATACGCTGCTCGAACAGGCGCCGCTCGACGATCTGCTGCCGGAGTGCGAGAAGAAGGGTGTGAGCATTCTGCTGGGCGGCGCGTTCAATTCGGGCATTCTCGCGCATGGTCTGCTTGGCGAACTCAAGTTCAACTATGCCGATGCGCCGAAGGAAGTGGTCGAACGCGTGGCGCGGCTCGAAACGATTTGCCGGACCTACGACGCGCCGCTCGCGGCCGCGGCGCTGCAGTTTCCCTATGCGCATCCGGCCGTGGCGACCGTGCTCAACGGCGCGCGCAGCCCCCAGGAAGTGCGCGAGAACGTGGCCTCGTTCGAAACGAAATTGCCCCGCGAGTTGTGGCTCGCGCTGCGCGACAAGGGGCTTCTCGATCCGCGCGCACCGCTTCCGCAGGCTTGAGCCATGGCCACGATCGAACGGATCGACGCCCATCAGCACTATTGGGACCCCGCGCGCGGCGATTACGGCTGGCTCACGCCGTCGATGACCGCGCTCTATCGCGCGTTCGGCCCCGCCGATCTCGCGCCGCTGCGCGCGTCGTGCGGCGTGTCGCGCACGGTGGTCGTGCAGGCCGCGCCCACCGTCGAGGAAACGCGCTGGCTGCTCGATCTCGCGCGCAACGAGCCCTCGATTGCGGGCGTGGTGGGCTGGGTGCCGCTCGACGACCCGCACGTAGGCACGCTGATCGCCGAGCTTGCGCGTGAGCCGAAGCTGCGCGGCGTGCGGCCGATGCTTCAGGACCTCCCGGATGACGACTGGATCGCAACCGCCGATACCGCGCGCGGCATACAAGCGCTCATCGCGCACGATCTCGCCTTCGACGCGCTCGTTTTCACGCGCCACGCGCCCGCGCTCGCCACGTTCCTCGCGCGGCATCCGGATTTGCGGGTGGTGATCGATCACGGCGCGAAACCGCCCATCGAGGCTGGCGGCGCCAGCGGCTTCGCAGCGTGGTCGCAGGCCATCACGCGCTTCGCGCAGTTCCCGCAAGTGCATTGCAAGCTCTCGGGGCTCGCGACCGAAGCCGCGCCAGGCTGGGACAACGCCACGTTGGCGCCCTGGGTCGCGCATCTGTTCGCGTCGTTCGGTCCGCAACGCCTCATGTGGGGCAGCGACTGGCCGGTGCTGAACCTCAATGGCGACTACGAACGCTGGCACGCCTGCGCGCAACAGCTCACTAAAACGCTTTCGGCGGACGAGCGCGCCGCCGTGTTTGGCAGCAACGCCGCGGCTTTCTATCGGCTGAAGACCGACCTTACGACCAACCTTGAGGCCGGTCCAGCCGGTTAGACAACGTCCGCCGAACGCCACGAGGCGCGCCTGCGTCGCCATAATGGCCGTTTGCGTCATCCCGACTTCTTTCCGCGATTTCATCGCTCGATCGCGGCATGGGGCGCTTCCTGCAATGTCGGGTATCGCCGTGCCGCGCATCCAACCGGAGTGGCAGATGGTACAAAGACTGGCCGGCAAGACGGCCTTGATCACCGCAGCGGGCCAGGGCATCGGCTACGCGGCCGCCGAATTGTTCGCACGCGAAGGCGCGCGCGTGATCGCCACGGACCTGCGCATCGACGCGCTTTCGGCGCTACCGGTCGAGGCTCGCAAGCTCGACGTGCTCGACGGCGCAGCCATCACGGCGCTCGCGCAGGAACTGGGCGCGATCGATGTGCTGTTCAACTGCGCGGGTTTCGTGCACGCGGGCTCGATACTGGAAGCAAGCGAAGAAGATTGGGACTTCGCGTTCGATCTGAACGCGAAGGCGATGTACCGGACCATCCGCGCGTTCCTGCCGGGCATGCTGGCGAAGGGCGCCGGATCGATTATTAACATGTCGTCGGCGGCGTCGAGCGTGAAGGGCGTGCCCAACCGCTTTGTGTACGGCGCCTCGAAGGCTGCCGTGATAGGGTTGACGAAGGCCGTGGCCGCGGACTTCGTGACGCGCGGCATCCGCTGCAACGCGATCTGCCCGGGCACGGTGTCGTCGCCGTCGCTCGAGGAGCGCATCGCCACGCAAGCGGCGGCGCAGGGCACGACCGTCGAAGCCGCGCGCGCCGCGTTCGTCTCGCGCCAGCCGATGGGGCGCGTGGGCAAGCCCGAGGAAATCGCCGCGCTCGCACTCTACCTCGCCTCCGACGAATCGGGGTTCACGACCGGCCAGGCGCATGTGATCGATGGCGGATGGTCTAACTAGTTAGCTCCAAAATTCTCCCAGGCGATGCTGACCGACAGCAACGCACAGACACACGAGGAACACAGACGATGAAACTGCTTCGCTATGGCCCGAAGGGCCACGAAAAACCGGGCCTGCTCGACGCCGAAGGCCGCATTCGCGCGCTCTCGGGCAACGTGGCCGACATTGCGGGCGACGTGCTCTCCGACGCCGGTCTCGCGCAACTGCGCACGATCGACCCGGAAACGCTGCCGCTCGTCGAAGGCAATCCGCGTATCGGGCCCTGCGTGGGCCATATCGGCAAGATGGTGTGCATCGGCCTGAACTATGCCGACCACGCGGCCGAATCGGGCATGCCGGTGCCGAGCGAGCCGGTCGTCTTCAACAAGTGGACGAGCGCCATCGTTGGCCCGAACGACGACATCGAGATCCCGCGCGGCTCGAAGAAGACCGACTGGGAAGTGGAGCTGGGCGTGGTGATCGGCAAGCACGCGAAGAACGTGAGCGAGGCGGATGCGCTCAACTACGTCGCGGGCTACTGCGTGATCAACGACGTGTCCGAGCGCGAATGGCAGATCGAGCGCGGCGGCCAGTGGGACAAGGGCAAGGGCTTCGACACCTTTGGCCCGACCGGCCCGTGGCTCGTCACGCGCGACGAAGTGGCCGATCCGCAGAACCTCTCGATGTGGCTCGAGGTGGACGGCCATCGCTACCAGAACGGCAGCACGCGCACCATGATCTTCTCGGTCGCGAAGCTCGTTTCGTACCTCTCGGAGTGCATGAGCCTGCAGCCGGGCGACGTGATCTCCACCGGCACGCCGCCGGGCGTGGGCATGGGCGTGAAGCCGAACCCCGTGTTCCTGAAGGCGGGGCAGACCGTGCGTCTGGGCATCGAGGGCCTCGGCGAACAGCAGCAGAAAACGCGCGCGGCTGAGTAAGCGCCGCTGAAGCACGAAAACGCGCGCGAGGGGAGGCGGGGCAGACCCGCTTCCCCTCGCGCGCTTCGTTTTGCGGCGCAGGCCAGCGCAGGCCTGTTATTAGCGTGAGCAGGCCCTGGTTCGTCTAACCTTTCTCTTCCGGCCCACCGCCTTCCGGCAGCCGGTTCACCGTCCCCTGCGCGAGCGCCACGAGCTTTTCGTCGCCGTTTTCCATCACGTAGACGCTGCACTGGCAGGTGGCCTGGTACCGCCCCGCGTGCACCACGCGCGCGCGCGCCATCAGCGTGCCCTTGAGTGCCGGTCGCAGATAGTTGATCTTGTATTCCCCCGTCACCACCCGCGGCCCGAGCGCCAGCGCCCCCGCGAAGGTCAGCGCGTTGTCGGCGAGATAGCTGATCACCCCGCCATGCACGAAGCCGTGTTGCTGCTTGAGCTCGTCGCGTACCGGCAACCGCAGGGTCAGCTCGTCGGCTCCCACGTGCGTCAGTTCGGTTCCGAGCAGCACGCTGAACGGTTGGGCATGCAAAGCGCCGCGTGCGCGATCCACAAGATCTGTCATCGTGGCATTCCCTGGGTCTATCCCCGTGTGGTTTCCTAACCACTCTAGGAAGCATCGGCGTCGAGTCAAGGTGAATCGAATCGAGGCGGCATTTTATTGTTGCGAAAAATGCTGGGAATGATCGTGCAACCATTGCTGAAATGATTCGTTGCGCATTTTGGGCCGTTTTTTCACGGTTTGGGGCTCAAAAATGGCCTTTGCGTGGCCGTAAACGCAGTGCGGGCCCGGGCGATCACATGCTCGCGCCTCACTCATTCACTGCCATCCCAGGTGTCCCCGATGTTCAGCAAGATCAAGGTCGCATCCGGCCTGTTGTGTGTCCTCGTCGCGTTCTGTGTACTGCAGCTCGTGACGGCAGGACTTGGTTACTGGTCGCTCACGCGCACGCACGACGACGTGGCCGACCTCTCGAAAGTGGCGTTGCGGCAGGCAAGCGCCGCCAACGTCATCACCCAGCAGTTGATGGACGCCCGTATCAATCTCTCGCGCGCGGGCACGCGCATGGTCCGTGGCGGCACGGTGCCGACCGACATGGTCAATCACGCGCGCGACCAGCTGGCCGCCGCCGACACCACGTTCGCAGCGCTCATGGCCGTACCGCCGATCAACGACGACGACCGCGCGCGCGTCGCCGCGCTCGGCGAGCGCTTCCAGGTCTACCGCAAGGCGCTCGGCGAGCTGATCGATGACCTCAACGGCAACAATCTGCAAGCCTTCCTCGACCAGCCTACGCAGTCTTACCAGGATGCCTATCTCGCAGAGCTGCACTCCTTTGTGCAGTTCAGCTCCGCGGCGAGCCGCGCATCGCTCGACTCGATCGACTCGCGCCTCGCGCTCTTCCAGGGCGTGGGCATCTTCATCGTGCTGCTGCTGGTCGCACTGGCGAGCGGCGTGCACTTCGCGTTGCGGCGCGGCGTGGTGGAGCCGCTCGAGGAAGCGGGCCGCCATTTCGACCGTATCGCGCGCGGGCGCCTCGACGAGCGCATCGCCGCGCGCGGCGAAAACGAGATCGGCCGGCTGTTCCAGGGTCTTGCGCTGATGCAGGCCAGCCTCGCGCGCACGGTCCACACCGTGCGGGAAACGGCGGGTTCCATCAACGTGGGCGCGGACGAGATCGCCACCGGCAACGCCGATCTTTCGGCGCGCACCGAATCGCAGGCGGCGTCGCTGGAGGAAACGGCGGCGAGCATGGAGGAATTGACGGGCACCGTGCGCAACACGGCCGAAAACGCGCGCGAGGCGAACGCGCTGGCGGAGGCCGCGCTCGACGCGACCGCGCGCGGCGGCGCCGTGGTGGGCGAGGTGGTCGAGCGCATGCGCGGCATTGCGCAAAGCTCGGACAAGATCGCGGAGATCATTGGCGTGATCGACGGCATCGCGTTCCAGACCAACATTCTCGCGCTCAACGCGGCTGTGGAAGCGGCGCGCGCGGGCGAGCAGGGCCGCGGCTTCGCGGTCGTGGCGGGCGAGGTGCGCGGGCTCGCGCAGCGCAGCGCGCAGTCGGCCAAGGAGATCAAGACGCTGATCAGCGAGTCGGTTTCGCAGATTCGCGGCGGCTCGGAGCTGGTTGAGCGCGCGGGCGAGTCGATGCGCGAGGTGTCGAACTCGATCTCGCGGGCCACGCAGATGATGGCGGGTATCAGCGCCTCGTCGCTCGAGCAGAGCACGGGCATCGATCAGGTGAATCAGGCCGTCTCGCAAATGGACCAGATGACCCAGCAGAACGCCGCGCTCGTGGAGGAGGCCGCGGCTGCCGCGGCTTCGCTGCATCAGCAGACGCGCCAGCTTTCCGAGGCCGTGGCGGCGTTCGAGATTTCGCCGGCCGTGCTGGCGGCCTGAGCAGCCTTAGCCGCTTTAGCCGCTCGAGCGCCTCGGCGGCGGGCCTGCGCCCGCCCGCCTTGGTGTTTCGCGCTGTGACGTATCGGGCGTCTCAGATGCCCATGCCCTGATAAGCGGTCAAGAGGTGATACGGCGTCGTGGACGGCATGTCCGCGCGCGCCACGTCGCCGTTTGCGCTGCGGCATTCCACCCAGCCCTGCGGCGTGAGAAAGCGCGGTGCGAAGCGCGCGACTTGCGGCGCGAGCGCGGCGCGCACCTCGGCGTCGCCGTGTGTGGCGAGCGCGCGCAAGTATTCCGTTTGCGCCCAGATCCGCTGCGTGGCATCGATCACACGGCCGTGCTCGTCGAGCGCGGCCGCCACGGCTCCCGTTTCCGGGTCCACGCCGTGCTTCTGCGCAAAGGCGAAGGCGCGCGCAAGCGCCTCGTCCAGACCCGACGCACCCAGCCGCGCGCCCGCACGCGTTGCCAGCCAGAACCACTCGAACTGATGTCCGGGCTCGAGACGGTTGTCCGCCGCGCCGAGCGGCAATTCGGCGATGCAGCCCGTCGGCTCGTGCAGGAAACCGCGCGCGAGCGCTTCGACGAGCTTCGTGATGGCGGTGTCGAAGGCGCTGTCGCCGGTCGCTTCGCTCGCGACGAGCCAGGCTTCGGTGAGGTGCATGAGCGGATTCTGCAGCGGAGCGCCGGTCACGCTCGCAAAGGAAGCGTCGAGCGCCGCGTTCAGCAGCCCGTCGTGGGCGGCGAAGCGATCGACGATCAGCGAGGACGTTTCGCGCGCGACGCCGAGCGCTTCGTTCACGCCGAAGCGCTGGCCGTAGGCCGCGGTTGCGAAGACCACGAAGGCGTGCGTGTAGAGGTCCTTGGTGGTGTCGAGCGGCGCGCCGGCGGCGTCGACGCTGTAGAACCATCCGCCGTGTTTCGGGTCCTGAAAAGTGTGGCGCAGCGTTTCGAAGAGCGTTTGCGCGTGTGCGGTGTCGCCGGCCTGCGAGAACACGAACAGCTGGCGGGCGCACGCCATCGCGCGATAGCGCGTGACGGGCAGGGGCTTCGCGCCGGCCGCATCGAGCGCCTCGTAGGGCAGGCGCAGGTCGGCGTTGAAGCCCGGGCCGCGCCACATCGGCAGGACGATGCGGTCGAAATGCTCGCGCAGGCTGGCTGCGCTCGTAGGTGTGTTCATGGCGAAAAGGTGCGGGGGACCGCGTCACTTCAAATGAGCAATGCCGGCGATTGTACGCATTCGCAAATTGCGCGGGAGATTCCCGCCTGCCGCGGGGCGACCGCGCCCACGACAACAAGACCAGGAGGCTGATAACAATGATCGGAAACTGGGAACTCATTTCGCGGCTGGTCCTGGCCGCCCTGCTCGGCAGCGTGATCGGCTTCGAGCGCGAGCGGCTTTCGTGGGCGGCGGGCCTGCGCACCCATATGCTCGTGTGCGTGGGGTCGGCGCTCATCATGCTCGTCTCGGCCTACGGTTTCGCCGATGTGCTCAAGGAAGACCACGTCGTGCTCGATCCTTCCCGGATGGCGGCGCAGGTTGTCTCGGGCATCGGCTTTCTCGGCGCAGGCTCGATCCTGTTGCGCGGCGAGATCGTGCGCGGCCTCACGACGGCGGCGAGCCTCTGGTCGGTCGCGGCCGTGGGGCTCGCGGTGGGCGGCGGGCTCTATACAGGCGCGATTGCGGCGACCGTCATCATTCTCATCATCCTCGCGGGCATCAAGCCGCTCGAGCGGCGCTTCATCACGTTCCGGCAGCGCCGCCAGCTCACGCTGCTCGTGAGCCGCGGCGCCCTCACGTTTCACTCGCTGCACGACGCGCTCGGCACGTCGAGCCCGCGCGTGAAGCAATTCGTCGTGCAGCAGAGCGACGACTCGCCCGAGCTGGACGAAGTGATGATCACGCTCGCCCGCGTGTCGTCGATGGAGTACGAGGCGATTTGCGCGACGCTGCGGCGCTTGCCCGACGTGAAGGAGTTTCGCGAGGACGGCGTGCAGAGTTGACCTGCGTGGGTTGTCCGGTCGATGCCTGGTGGGTAAGTGGGGGGAGAGCATCTGGCCACGCGTTCTGGCATGCGACAATGGGCGTTCGAACCAGAACACGAGGACGTCGCCAAACGGCCGTGAACGGCCGGCGCGCGACGCGAACCGCATCGCTGACCCATGGCTGATTACGCAGATACCGCATCCTTGAGCTCTTCGCATCCTGAACGCACCGCACCGTGGCAACCGCGCGCCACATCGGCGCCGTCCAACGTGACTGAATCCCCTGTTGCTTCTGAATCCGATGGTCCGCAAGCGCTCGACGGCGAGGGTCTCGCCGCGGTCGCGCAAGCGGATGCTCCCGTGCGCCAGGGCACGTTGAGCGGCTTCGAAAACCCGGAGCCCGCCCAGGCGGCGGCAGCGTCCGGCGATGAGGCCAGCGTGGCGAGCCCCGTTGCGGGGGCAACGACCGCGCGCCGCGCGCCGCGGGCGAAGCGTGCCGCTACTCCGGCCGTGGCCGGGGCTGGGATCGAACCGGTGGCGCCGGGCTTTGGTGAAGCGCAGGGCCCGGCTGCTGCGGCCTTCGTTGCCGAACCGTCGTTTGCCATCGACAACGCAGAACGCGTCGAACCCGCCGGGTTCGCGCCCGAAGCCGCTCAAGCGGCCGCCGAGCCGAATGCGCTGGCGCAGCGCCTCGACGCGCTTCAGGGCGCGCTCGCCGAGCAGCGCCATATGGCCGCCGCGTCGTCGCGGCAACTCAAGTGGGTGCTCGCTGCTGCCTCGGTGGCGGTGCTGGCATCGGTGGGCTTCGGCGTCGCGCAGTCGGTGCGGCTCGACAGCCTCGCGAACGAGTCTCGCGCAAACGAGGCGCGCCTCGAGCAGTTCATCCTAAAGCAGCAGTCCTCGGTCGACGACCTGTCGCAGCGCGTTGCCGCGCAAACTGCCGCCGTCACTGCCGCAACGGCGGCGGCTGCTGTTGCCGCGGATACCCCGGCGGCCCCCGCACGAGCGGTGGTCAAGGCGCAGCCCGCCAAGGCTGCACCCACGCCCGCGCGCCGTGCCGCGGCGCATTCCACGCGTGCGGCGCACGCCAAAACCGCCCAGAAAGCCACTCGCTGAACGGCTTCGTCGCGCGATCCCGCCCCTGTATCCGAAATATCGATGCGTTGTTTTGCTGCAACGCATCGATTGCGCGCGACCCCGTGCGGCGGTGCGTCGCAGTTTTTTTGCTGCGTTGCACTAGCGTTGTCCTAGGGAAAACCCTATAATCGATTCTGTCTTAGGGAAAACCCTGAACCGCAGCCTAACTGGGAGTCGCCATGAGCTTCATCTTTGCACTGATCCAAAAGGTGAGCGATCTCTTCGCGTCGCCGTACCTGCCGATGGATTCGGAATATTCGTACGAAGCGCGTCACCGCGAAGCAGAGCGCGTTCGCCGTTCGCACTACATGCCGTTCGGCATGCCGCGTGACTGATCGAAGCTGAGGCGCTTCGGACGGCGCTCGCCGTCCAACGCGTTTCTCCGGTCAGACCGCAAGGTCATCAAACAAGGCCGGCTCTCGAAAGAGAGCCGGCCTTGTTGCGTTTGGGGCCGATATGGGGCCGATATGGGGCCGATATGGGGCTGCTGCGAGCCGAAGCCGCTTCGTCTGGCGTGACGACAGCCGCGCGCCGCCCGTGTCATAGTGATGCCGCTTCGAAATCGCTACGTCTTATCCACATGTCCAATAGCTACTTCTACGACCCCGCCCAGGGCCACGGCCTGCCGCACGACCCGTTCAAGGCGATCGTCGCGCCGCGCATGATCGGCTGGATCTCCAGCCGCGCGAAGAGCGGCGTGCTCAATCTCGCGCCCTACAGTTTCTTTGGCGCGTTCGCCACCTTTCCGCCGATCATCGGGTTCTGCAGCGAAGGCCGCAAAGACAGCATCAGCAACATCGAGGAGACCGGAGAGTTCGTCTGGAATCTCACGTCGAAGGCGCTCGCGCCGCAGATGAACCGCACCTCCGCGCCGGTCGCCGCCGACGTCGACGAATTCGCGCTCGCGGGCCTCACCGCCGCACCGGGCCGCAACGTCGCGGTGCCGCACGTGGCCGAAGCGCCGGCCGCGCTCGAATGCAAGCTGCTGCAGATCGTGCGGCTCAAAACGCTCGACGGCACGCCCATGGACAACTGGCTGGCGCTTGGACAGGTGGTGGGCGTGCACATTCGCGAGGCGTTCCTGAAGGACGGCCTCTTCGACACGCACGCCGCCCAGCCCGTGATGCGCGCGGGCTATCGCGCCGACTACGCGCAGATCGGCGAGATGTTCCAGATGGTGCGGCCAGGCGCGTAAGCCGCTTCCGGCGTGGGCAGGCCGCGGCGTTGCCGCCTCCTGCCCGCCCGCCGATAATGGCCCGACCTGGTGGGCCAACTGCGCGAGGCGCGCGAGGGAGACATTCGATGCAATCTCCGACGGGATCGGTGGTGGCGCTCAGTTCGGCCGCCTCGACGATGTTTTCGATCGGCATGATCGCGCTGGGCTACTGGGGGCTGCACGAGCCCTCGGCCTGGCGCATCGGCGACCGTGTGGTCGTCGGCATTGCGCTCCTGGGCTTCGCGTGCCTCGGCAGCGTGCCCTGGCTCGCCACTTCGCCCGCGAAGCCCAACGACGAGTCGCGCTTCCTGATGGCCCGCCGCGCCTTTCTGTGCGGCGCGACGGCCGTGTGGGTGTCGATCGCGCTGTCGCTGGTGCTGTGATTAGAAGCGCGCGCGCAAGCCCACCGTGCCCACCACCTGATTGGCCGTCGACGACGCGCCGCCCGCCGTGTTGATGAACGCCACGTAGTTGTGCCCCGTGGCGTGCTGGTACATCGCCTCGCCGTACAGATCGGTGCGCTTCGAGAGGCGGTACACGACCTGTGCGTCCACCTGGTTCCACTTCGGATCGGCGCCGAACGTGGTCGTGTTGCTCACGTGGCCATCCGTGAAGGTGTAGGCGAGACCCAGGCTCCACGCCGGGTTCAACTGATATTTCCCGTTCACTTCGTAGTTGTTGAAGCTCATGTCGCCGCCCTGCGAGCCGAACGAGCTGGTACCCGTGTATTCGCTGCGCGTGAACACGAAGCCCGCCGTGGCCGGGCCGAACGTGTAGTTGATGCCGCCGCCGAACGAACGCAGGCGGTCGGCGCCGAGCGAGAAGCCGCCCTTGCCGTTGGCCGTCGATTCCGCGAGATCCACCGCGCCCGGGCTGCTCGCCGTGGCGCCCTGAGTGCCGTTCAGTTGCAGATAACCGGCCGCGATGGCAAGCGGCCCGTTGGTGTAGCTCGCGCCGAAGCTGTAGGCGCGGTTCACGGCGAAGTCGGTGTTGTTCGAGAACGCGTAGAGCGCGCCGAACTTCAGGCCGCTATACGTGTTGCTCGTGAACTTGACCGCGTTGCTCATGCGCAGCGAGTGGTTCAGGTTGTCGTTGTCGAACGGGTGCGCGAAGCCCGTGTCGCCAAAGGTGCCCGCCGTGGCCGAAAGCGGCGCGACGAAGTCGACGAGCGAGTCGTACTGGCGGCCGAGCGTGAGCGAGCCGAACTGGTCGCTCGCGAGACCCACGTAGGCCTGGCGGCCGAACATGCGGCCGTCCTGGCCGAGCTTGCCGTTCTGCACGTTGAAGCCGTTTTCGAGCACGAAGACCGCATGCAGGCCGCCGCCCAGGTCCTCGCTGCCGCGCACGCCGAAGCGGCTGCCGTTCACGTTGCCGCTCGTCGCCTGCCAGAGCGCGCCTCCGGACTTGCCGCTCGCGACATTGTTCGTGTACATGATGCCGGCGTCGATCAGGCCATACAGCGTGACCGAGCTTTGCGCGTGGGCGGCGGGCGCCGCGAGCGTGCCGAGTGCGCCGAGCACGGCGGCAGCGGTGGTGAGCGAGACGGTGTTCTTCATTCGAGGTTCCTGTAGCGTTGTTGTTTCGTACCGGTTTGCAACAGGGACAGGAGTGTAGGGAGGGAAAGGCGCCGGAAAACCGGCTGTGACTGGAGAGGATTCTTCCGCGATCTGGAAGGATGATTTCATCTCCCTGTCATAAATAGACTTATGGCGATGTCGGGCTTGCGCCCGGCCCGATGAAGGGGCGGCCTTGCGAGTTTGGTACGATTCACGCTTTGCCAGCCGACCCTACCTGCCGCGTGAAGCGTTACGTGCCGTTGATCCGCGATCGAATCGCGATGTCGTTGTCCCGCCTGAAGCCTGCCGCCGCGCGGCTTGGCGGCTTTGCCCGCTTGTGCGGCGCGCGTGCGCTCCACCATTTGCGGCATCCCACGCGACGCGGCGTGCTCATGACCATCGGCGCGCTGCCGGCGCTCGTCGTGCTCTACGTGCTCGTGCTGATTCCGTTCACGCCGAGCATTGGAGACATCCGTAAGGCGCGGGTGGACGAGCCCGCCCAGATCCTTTCCGCCGACGGCAAGGTGCTCGCCGAGTTCAAGCCCTCGAACCGCGAATGGGTGCCGCTCGCGCAGATCTCGCCGCACATGGTCGATGCGCTGGTTTCCACCGAGGATCACCGCTTCTACGAACACCACGGCATCGACTTCAAGCGCACGGCGGGCGCGGCGCTGCACACCTTCTCGGGCGACCGCCAGGGCGGCTCGACCATCACGCAGCAGCTCGCGCGCAATCTCTATCCCGATGAAATCGGCCGCGCGCCCACGCTCACGCGCAAGATCAAGGAAGCGATCACGGCGTTCAAGATCGAAGCGGTGTATAGCAAGCAGCAGATTCTCGAGACGTATCTGAACACGGTGCCGTTTCTCTACAACGCCTACGGCATCGAGATGGCGGCGCGCACCTACTTCGGCGTTTCGGCGGATCAGCTAGACATCCTGCAGGCCGCGACGCTCACGGGCATGCTGAAGGGCAACGCCTATTACAACCCGGTGATCAACCCCGAGCGCGCGCTCGCGCGGCGCAACACCGTGCTCGGCCAGATGGTGAAGTACGGCAAGCTCAGCGAGGCGCAGTACGCCACGCTCTCGAAGAAGCCGCTGCGCCTCGACTTCGAGCGTCAGACCGAGCCGCCGGGCCCCGCGCCGCATTTCGCGCTGCAACTGCGCAAGTGGCTGATCTCGTGGGCCGACCGCAACGACTACAACATCTATTCCGATGGCCTCGTGGTGCGCACCACGATCGATTCGCGTCTCCAGCAGATGGCGACCGCCGCGCTGCGCCAGCACGCGAACCAGCTTCAGGGCATCGCGAACGGCGCGTGGAGCGGCCGCAGCGGCTGCACGTCCGGCAACGACCTGTTCGCGACGTTCATGCGCGAAACGCAGGACTACAAGAGCGCGCGCGACGCAGGCGCAAGCGACGCCGACGCGCTCAAGCAGCTCTCCGCCGACCGTACCTTCATGCGCAACCTCTGCAAGAGCAAGACGGCGGTGGAGGCGGGCTTCCTCGCCATCGACCCGCGCAACGGACAGATCAAGGCGTGGGTGGGCAGCCGCGATTTCACCGAGGAACCGTTCGACCACGTGCAGCAGGCGCGCCGTCAGCCGGGCTCGACGTTCAAGCCGTTCGTGTATGGCGCGGCCTACGCGGCGGGCGCGAAGCCGAGCGACACGTTCATCGACCAGCCGGTGGAAATTCCGCTGGCGGGCGGCGAAATCTGGAAGCCGACCGACGACGTGCAGCCGAGCATGCGCCCGATGACGCTGCGCGACGCGATCGCGTTTTCGCGCAACCGCATCACCGCGCAGCTGATGCAGACGGTGGGCCCGGACAAGGTCGCGCGCCTCGCTCGCGCGATGGGCGTGCGCGACAGCCAGCTCGATCCGGTGCCTTCGCTTGCGCTCGGCACGAGCCCGGTCACCCTGAAGGAGATGGTCTCGGCCTACAGCACCATCGCCAACGATGGCGTGTACCTCGAACCGCGCATGGTCACGAGCATCGAGGACCACAAGGGCAACGTGCTCGCGCAGTTCGAGAGTGCGTCGCCCGAGCGGGCGCTTTCCGCAGAGGCGGACCGCACGCTGCTCGACACGATGCGCGACGTCGTGAACCGCGGAACGGGCGCGGCCATCCGCACGCGCTTTGGCATTCGCGGCGACGTGGCGGGCAAGACCGGCACGACCCAAGGCAACACGGACGGCTGGTTCATCCTCATGAATCCGCAACTCGTCGCGGGCGCATGGGTTGGTTTCGACGACGGCCGCGTGACGCTCGACGACTACTGGGGCCAGGGCGCGCGCAGCGCGCTGCCGATCGTCGGCGACTTCTTCCAGCGCGCGCTGCGCCAGCGCCTCGTCGATCCGCGCGCGCGCTTCGACACCGAAGTGACGCCGGGCGCGTTCGAAACCTTCCGCGAGAAGCTGCGTGCGTGGATGGACAAGCTGGTCGGCACGCACGAAGCGCCGCCGCAGAGCGCGCCGGTTCGGCGTGCGCCGCCACCGCGTGTCAGCGCCCCCGCACCGGCATCGGTGGCTTCTGCGGCTTCGGAAGCGGGGGCATCGGCGCCTTCCGCGGTTCCGGCGCCTTCTGCCGCTTCGGCGGCGGCTGCGGAAGCCGCCGCGCGCGCGATCATGGGCGTGCCGCCGATCGTCGCTCCGTCCAGTACGCCGCCGGCACTTGCGCCGCAGCCCTCGTATCCGGCGCAGGAGCCGGCGCTTGCCCCGACGCCGACACCCGACGACGCGGAGCCTGGCACGCCGGGCGCGAGCGCGAGCTACACGCCGCCGGTGGCGCAGCCACAGGGACAATGAGCGCGCCGTCCCGCGCCGTCGCCTGAGCGTGACGGCGCGGGTGGACGTCTCGCGCTTGACCTGCCGCAAGCTTCTAATCCGGCCCCGCGTCCGTTTGACACTTCCTGACAACAGCGCTTCGAGATTCCGCTAGATTCGCGCGGATCAAAGCTTGCCCCTGGCGCTTCCTGCACCGTTGCGCCGCGGCTTTCCGAATACGCTGGAGTCAATCGAAATGTCACGCATGTCCCGATCCATCCGCACGCTGTGCCTGCTCTCGTTCGCCTCGGTGGCGGTGAGCACGCTCGCGCCCACGCTCGTCCACGCAGCCGAAGCCGCAACCCTGGCGTCCGCGGCCGCCGCGCTGCCTGCGGGCGCCGCTGCGCTCGTGAACGGCCATGTGGTTCCGCAATCCGCGCTCGACACGGCAGTGAGCAACGTGGTCAGCCGCACCGGCGCGCCCGACACGCCGCAACTGCGCGCCGCGCTCAAGGACGACCTGATCGCACGCGAACTGCTGCGCCAGCAGGCCGTGCTCGGGCACTACGACCAGCGCCCCGAGGTCGCGCAGTTCCCCGACGCCGAAAAGACCGACGCCGGGATCCGCGGGTGGATTCTGGACAACGTGCACGCGCCGAAGATCACGGACAGCGAGATCAAAGCGCGCTACGAATCGGTCGTCGCGACGTTCGGCAAGGAAGAGTACAAGCCGGCGGTGATCGCCGTGGCCGACGAGGCAACCGCGAACACCGTGCTCGCGGCGGTGAAGGGCGGCCAGCCGTTCGCCGAGCTCGCGCGGCAGTACGGCATCGGCGCGACGAAGGCCACTGGCGGCGAGATGCCGTGGGTGAGCTTCAGGCTGCCGCTCACCGAAGGCAACACGCACGGCATCCCCATGCCGCTCGCGCAGCTCATTACGGGGCTCGCGCCCGGCGCAACTGCGCCGCAGCCGCTGAAGGCCGGCGACGGCTGGCTGGTTGTGCGCCTCGAAAGCAAGCGACCGATGCAGGTGCCGACGTACGATTCGGCGAAAGGGGACATTCGCCGTCAGTTGCAGGACGAGGCCATGCAGGCCGCGCTCGGGCAACGCGTGGCCGAACTGGCGCGCTCGGCGACGATCGTGGAGTGAAGCGGTGCGCGGCATCTGCCGCGCAGCCAACAAAAAAGGCAGCGTCCTTGGGCGCTGCCTTTTTTCGTTTCGCCTTTTCCTTTTATCTTGCACTGCGAAGCATGCCCTGACGGTACCGTGTGCGTTACTTGTGCACCTTGAACACGGAAACGAGCTCGGCGAGCGCCGCCGCGTGATCGTTGAGCGCGGCGGCTGCGCGCTCGGCGTCGCCCACGAGCGCGGCGTTCTGCTGCGTCGCCGCGCCGATCTGCGAAACCGCGATGTTCACCTGCTCGATGCCGCCCGACTGTTCGCGCGAGGCCACACTGATCTCGCCGATGATAGACCGCACTTCATCCACGCGCGCGACGATCCCGCGCATGGTCGTGCTCGCTTCGCCGGCAATGCGATAACCCGTCTCGACGGTCGACGACGATTCGGTGATGAGCGCCGAGATTTCCTTCGCCGCCGCCGCGCTGCGTTGCGCGAGCGCGCGCACTTCGCTCGCGACCACCGCGAAGCCCTTGCCGTGCTCGCCCGCGCGCGCCGCTTCCACAGCCGCGTTGAGTGCGAGGATGTTGGTCTGGAACGCAATGCCGTCGATCACGCCGGTGATCTCGGCGATCTTCTGCGAGGAGCGGCTGATGTCGTTCATCGTCTCCACGACGCGGCTCACGGCGCGGCCGCCGTCGAGAGCGGCTTCTGCGGCGCTCGTCACCACGCTGTTCGCACGCGTTGCGTGGTCGGCGTTCTGCTGCACGGTCGAGGTCAGCTCTTCCATGCTCGCCGCCGTCTCTTCCAGGCTGCTCGCCTGGCTCGCGATGCGCGAAGCGATCTCGCCGCTGCCTTGTGCGATGCGCGAGGTGTCCTCGCTCATCTGCGCCGTGGCGCTGCGCACCTGCGCCACGATTTGTGCGAGTCCCACGCCGATGCCGTCGATGGCGCGCGTGAGCCGGCCGATCTCGTCGGCATTCGTTGCATCGCCGCTGCCGATGCCGCCGCGGCTGCTGCCGCCGTTGCCGATGCGCACCGTGAGGTCGCCGGCTGCGAGCTGGCCGGCGGCTTGTGCTGCGGCGTCGAGCGGCTGGCTCACGAGGCGGCGCGCCGCGTAGATCGAAAGCGCCGCGAACAGCGCGACCAGCACGAGGCCGATCGCGGCGAAGCGGTCGCGCGTGGCGTTCACGTCGGCCATGATCTCGTCGCGTACGGCGACGCCGCCGACGAGCCATTGCCACTGCGGCACGCTCACGAACGACACGAACTTCGCGCGCGCGTCGCGCTCGTCGCGCGTCGAGTCGGCGGAGGTGTAGTCGAGCGTGCCTTCGCGCGCCTCGAGCATGCGCGACCAGGGCGCGTTCGCGTCGTCGTAGTGCTTGCCCGCGGCGCTCGGATGCACGAGGAAGGTGCCGCGCGCCGAGCCGTTCGAAGCGTCCATCACGAAGTAGTAGCCGCTTTCGCCGATCTTGAGCTTGGCGATCTCGCTCTTGAGCGCGTCGATCTGCGCGCCCACGTCGACGCCGACGAAGAGCGCGCCGATCACATGGCCGCTCGCGTCGAGAATCGGCTTGTACTGCGTGATGTACTGTTTGCCGAACAGCTGGGCAAGGCCCGTATACGTGCGGTTGGCAAGAACCGGGCCGTACGCGGGCCCGTTGCGATCGAGCAGCGTGCCGATCGCGCGCGAGCCGTCCTGCTTCTTGAGCGAGGTGGTCACGCGCACGAAATCGTCGCCGCTACGCGCGAAAATCGTGGCGATTTCGCCGCTGCGCGCGAGAAACTGGTCGGGGACCGTGAAGTCCATGTTCAGCACGTGGTCGCCGGACTTGAAGACCGGCGTGGCCTTGCCGCCAATGTCGACCGTTTGCGTGGGATCGAGCGTGAAGGCGCCGGGCAGGAAGCTCTCGAAGAGCTGCATGGCGCGGTCGACTTCGGCGTCGAGCGCGCCGTCGATCAGCGAGATCGACGAGGCGACCGACTGGTCCTTTTCGGTGATGCGCGCGCGCACCTGGTCGCCGACCTGCGTTGCCGCCGAGTGCGTGATCGCCCACGTGAAGGCGGCAAATATTGCCGCGACGAGCACGCACGATAGCAAGGCGAGACGCACGCCGACGCTCGCGCGGCTTGATAAGCGTGAAAGCATGAGTTCGGTTCCGGAGTAGCTTGTGAGGAAGGAACCTGCGCCTTCGAGGCGCTGGCATGACGCATTACGGCGCGCGCGAGCGATCCTTTAGGGGTAAACGCGAAAATCCTTACAATTTCATACGGCATGCGAATGGTCATGCGATCTTGTGTCGCAAAAAATGGGACGATTCGGATTCCAAAGAGAAGGCCGGAATGAAGAAAAGGGCGCATGAAGCGCCCTTTCGTTATATTCAGCACGATACGTCGCGTGGTGAATGGCTGCGTTAGCGCTTTGCCCGCCACGTTCTGAGCAGCAGCGCGTTGGTCACGACGCTCACGCTCGAAAACGCCATCGCCGCGCCTGCGAGCATGGGGTTGAGCAGGCCGAAGGCGGCGAGCGGAATGCCGATCAGGTTGTAGATGAACGCCCAGAACAGGTTCTGCTGAATCTTGCGCCACGTGCGCCGCGAAATATCGATTGCGGCGGCGACGAGCGCCGGGTCGCCGCGCATGAGCGTGATGCCTGCCGCGTGCATGGCGACGTCGGTGCCGGTGGCCATGGCGATGCCGATGTCGGCGGCGGCGAGCGCGGGGGCGTCGTTGATGCCGTCGCCGGCCATCGCGACGATGCCGCCGCTTTCGATCTTGAGGTCGCGGATCGTGCGCGCCTTGTCGTCGGGCAGCACCTGCGCGTGGACTTCGTCGATGCCGAGCTGCGCGGCCACGGCCGCCGCGCTGCCCGCGTTGTCGCCGGTCACGAGCACGCTGCGGATGCCCATCGTCTTGAGGTTAGCAATGGCTGCGCGCGCCGTGGGCTTCACCGTGTCGCCGAACGCGAGCAACGCGAGGACGCCGCCGTGCGGATCGAACAACCACGACACCGTATTGCCCGCCTCTTCGAGCGAACGTGCGCGCGCCGCGAGCGTGGGCGGCACGGCCAGCGCCAGCTCGTCGAGCCAGCGGCCGCTGCCGATCGCGAGACGCCGCCCGTTCACTTCGGCTTCCACGCCGCGCCCCGGCACCGCGCGCGCGTGGGCCGCGGCGCTCCAGGCGGCGGCGCCTTGCGCTTGCGCCTCATACGCCTGCACCACGGCCTTCGCGAGCGGGTGGTCGCTTTGCCGCTGCACGGCGGCGGCGAGCGCGAGCGCCTCGTTGCGATCAAGTCCCTCGGCCGCCTCGAACGCAGTGAGCGACGGCTGGCCGAGCGTGAGCGTGCCGGTCTTGTCGAACGCGACCACGCTCACGTTGTGGGCGGTTTCCAATGCTTCGGCGTCCTTGATGAGCACGCCATGGCGCGCGGCGACGCCGGTGCCCGCCATGATCGCGGCGGGCGTGGCGAGGCCGAGCGCGCACGGGCAGGCGATCACGAGCACGGCCACGGCGTTGAGAGTTGCCGTTTCGGCGCTCGCGCCCGCGAGCAGCCAGCCGCCCAGCGTGATGGCCGCGATCACGAGAATCGCGGGGACGAACACGGCGCTCACGCGGTCGACGAGACGCTGGATCGGCGCCTTTTCAGCCTGCGCGCTTTCCACGAGGCGGATGATGCGTGCGAGTGTGGTTTCCGCGCCGATGGCCGTGGTGCGCACGGCGATCGCGCCTTCGCCGTTGATCGAGCCGGCGGTGACAGGATCGTCGGGCGCTTTCGGCACCGGCAGGCTTTCGCCGGTGATGAGCGATTCGTCGATATGGCTGCGGCCTTCGAGCACGACGCCGTCCACGGGCAGGCGCTCGCCGGGACGCACGACCACGATCGAGCCCACGCGCACCTGGGCGAGCGGGACTTCGCGCTCCTCTGCTTGAGCGCCATTTACGCCATCGATACGGATGCGCGCGCGATCGGGCCGCAGCGCGTTGAGGGCGCGGATCGCGTCGGTGGTCTGCCGCTTCGCGCGCGCTTCGAGCCACTTGCCGAAGCGCACGAGCGTGATGACCACCGCCGAAGCCTCGAAATACAGATGTGCCATGTCGCCAGCGCCGTTGCCAGCGCCGTTGCCAGGATCGGCGAGCATCGCATAGACGCTCACGCCGTACGCGGCCGAGGTGCCGAGCGCAACCAGCAGATCCATGTTGCCCGCGCCCGCCCGCACGGCTTTCCAGGCGGCGCGGTAGAAGCGCGCGCCGAACACGAACTGCACGACGCTCGCGAGCGCGAGTTGCACGGCTGCGGGCAACATCCAGTCGAAGCCGAGCCAGTGGCCGAACATCGGCACCACGAGCGGGGCCGTGAGCACGGCCGAAACCAGCACGGCGCGCCATTCGCGGCGTGCCTCGTCGCTGGCGGCGGCGCTTTTCGCCGGGGTGGCGTCGACGTCGGCGGCGAGCGGCGTGGCTTCATAGCCGGCCTTCCTGACGGCCGCGACGAGCTGATCCTGCAGTTCGCCCGTGAGTGGCGAGCGTGTGTTGACGGTGGCCTGCTCGGTGGCAAGGTTCACGCTCACGCCGGCTACGCCGGGCACGCGCGCGAGCGCCTTCTCGACGCGGTTCGCACAGGACGCGCAAGTCATCCCGCCGATGGCGAGCGTGGCGGTTTCCGTGGCGACCGGCACGGCTTCGTAGCCGGCCTTTTCGACGGCGGCGACGAGCGTGGCGGCCGCGACACCGCCGCTCGCCTCGACGGTGGCCTTTTCGGTGGCGAGGTTGACCGAGGCGCGCGTGACGCCCGGCACTTTGGCGAGCGCCTTTTCGACGCGCATGGCGCACGAGGCGCACGTCATGCCGTGGACCTCGAGTTCGGCCACGGCGGTATCGGCGCGCTCTGCAACGAGGGGGTCGTTCATGGTGAGGGTGCGAGGCTGTAATCGATGTTAAGCAGTATCTACGTTCCCATCGTGGGAAGGTCAAGGGGCAGCGACACTGCGTCACTTTCGTTTCAGATAGAGGGCCTGAGAGCAAGCTACACGGCTGTAAGGCAATATTCCACGCTGTAGTCTTTTCAGGCCCATGCGCGAGCGATACGATACCAACCGGCGGCATTGGCGCCTTGCCGCGCGCCTTTCACCACGGCCCTGGGGGGGCCCGCGCGCGGAGTGGGTAGCCGGTCGACGTCACTTCATGGACCGCCCGCACCGAATACAACACACAAATGACAACAATACATCGAGCATTCTCGTCGTACCGTAGCGGCTCCGTGCTTGCCTGCGTTGCCCTGATCGCCGGATGCGCCTCGGCGCCGAGCGACGTCGCGCCGAAGAGCAACGGCTGGATGAAGGACGAAGTTTCCGACTCGTACGTGTTCGGCTATCCGCTCGTGCTGATGGACCTGTCGCGTACAGCCGCCACGGGCACGGGCCCCGGCCAGGCTGCGCCGAACACGCTGCGCCACGCGCAGTCGTTGCCGCCAGTCGGGGCTTCGAACCCGCCCGAACCCAATCTCGACACGCTGGCTTCCAGCGGCTGGCTCGACGTTTCGAGCGAGCCGGTGCTGGTCACGCTGCCCGATACGCACGGCCGCTACATGGACGCGCGCGCGCTCGACATGTGGACGAATGTCGTCTGGTCGACGGGCGCCGCGCAAACCGGCGAACGCGTCAGCGGTCTGAAAGCGCAAACGATTGCATTCGTTCCGGCCGGCTGGAAGGGCACGCTGCCCGCGCGCGTGAAGCGCGTGGACGTGACGACGCGCTACGTGTGGTTCCTCGCGCGCATCCAGACGCGCGGCGGCGGCGACCTCGCGGCCGTGCGGCGGCTGCAGCACGGTCTGCAAGTTACGACGCTTTCCGACTGGGACGATCGCGGCGCGCGCGGCAAGGCAGGCGCTCGCGGCAACGGGGGCGCACGCGGTAACGAGCCGTCCGGCGCGACGCAGAGCGGCGATCCGGTGGCGCCGGGCACGCCTTCCGCCCAGGTCGCAGCGCTCGACGCGAACGGTTTCTTCAACCGGCTCGCGCAGGCACTGGAAGACAACCCGCCTACGGCGGACGACGCGCACGCGATCAAGATTCTCGGCGACATTGGCGTGCATCCGGGCGACCCGGCCGAACTGCCCTCGGGCACGAAGGACGCCGCGGTCGTGAAGGCGGGTCTCGCGGACGGCCGCGCGCGCCTCGCGACGCCGCCAAACAACCTGCTGGCGGGCAACGGCTGGCTCTGGGTGGGTGACGACGCGGGCAACTACGGCCCCGACTACGCGCTGCGCGCCTACGCCGCGTACACGTCGCCGGGTCTTCCGACTACCCGCGACGAAGTGCGCGCCCGCGTGAGCCAGGACAGCGACGGTCATGCGCTCAACGGCGCGAACCGTTACACGATGCACTTCACGGCGAAGCAGTTGCCGCCGGTGCGCGGTTTCTGGTCGATCACGGCTTATACGACCGACGGCGCGCTCGACGCCGACACGCCCGTGCGCGTGGCGTTCGGCGACCGCAGCGGCGCGCGGCGCAACCGCGACGGCTCGCTCGACGTGCACGTGAGCGCCGAACGGCCGCGCGGCGGCGCGAACTGGGTGCCGGCGCCGCATGGCGACTTCCGCCTGGTGATGCGGCTCTACGCCGCGAAGCCGCAAGCGACCGATGGCAGCTGGCAGCCGCCCGCCGTCGAGCGCCAGTAAGCGCTGAGCCGGGCCGAACCAAGCTGAAACAGGCGTTGGCGGGACTTTCTCCCGCCAACGCTTTTTTTGCGCCGCATAAGCCTGCTCAAACGCGCAACGCCCGCGCTCCCCGCCCGCATTCTTATGCATCGCGCAACACGCGCGACAGATACCGGGCAATCTCACTTCCGTTGTTACGTCTTGTTGCGCAAATCCTGCGCCGCGGGCGGCGTTTTCCCGCCGTCCGATCTTCTATCGGACCTATACTTCCGGCTGTCGGCATCCCCGGATTTCCGACTTCAGACCCACATTCCGCGGCGGGCCTGTTGCCGCCTCATCCGCAAGCAAGCATGGCAAGCCTCAACAAAGCGTCGCTCAACTCTTCCTTGCAATCGGTGCGCGCCGTCGCGCGTGCGCCCCGCACCCGGCGCATCCTCACGGGCGTCGTCATCTTTCTCATCGTGTTCGGCCTGGTCGGCTTCTTCGCCGCGCCGCCCATCATTCGTCACGTCGCCGAACAGCAACTGAGCAAGCAGCTCGAGCGTCCCGTCACGATCGGCCGCATCGCGCTCAATCCGTATACGCTGCGTCTCGAAGCGGACCGCGTGCATATCGGCGAGCGCGGTGGCAATGGCGACTTCTTCGATGTGTCGCGTGCCGTTGTGCAGGCGTCGTGGTCGTCGATCTTTCGCGCGGCGCCCATCGTCGAAGAGTTGCGGCTCGACTCGCCGCAGGCCACGATCGTGCGGCTCGACGCGCAGCACTTCAACTTTTCGGACCTCATCGACAAGTTCTCGACGCCCTCGAAACCGAACAGCAAGCCCGCGCAGTTTTCGGTTTCCAACATTCGCGTCGAGAACGGCCAGATTACTTTCGACGATCGCCTGCTCAATGAAAAGCACGTGATCGATCGCTGGTCGCTCGGCATCCCGTTCATCGCCACGCTGCCTTCCAAGACCGACATCTTCGTCGAGCCGATGCTGCGCGCGCGCATTGACGGTGCGAGCACGCTCGCCATCGACGGCAAGACCAAGCCGTTCTCCGCGACGCGCGAGTCGGAAGTGGAACTGCGCCTGACCGATCTGGACGTGCCGAAGCTGCTCACCTACGCACCGACGAAGCTGCCGGTCATGGTAAAGAGCGGCAAGCTCTCGACCAACCTCAAACTCGATTTCGTGATGTCGGGCGAGAAGCCCACGCTGCGCGTGACGGGCACGACCGACCTGAATGACTTCGACTCGACCGACAACGCCAACGCGCCGTTTTTCGGCGCGCGCAGCCTGCACGTGGCGGCGGCCTCGCTCGAGCCGTTCAGCAACGTCTATCGCTTCGACGATATCCGGCTCGACGCGCCTACCGCTTGGGTCGCGCGCGACAAGCAAGGGGTGCTGAGCGTCGAGAAGCTGCTGGGCGCGCCGGCGGCGCAAAATGCGCCGGCTGGGAGCAAGGCTGCTGCGAGCGCCGCGCCGGCATCGGGCGCCACGGCTGCCTCGGGTGCGGCGAACGCGCAGGCCGCGCCCGAAGAGGCGAAGCCCGCGCCGCTCGATCTCTCGATCCGCCAGTTCGCGCTCACGAACGGCACCGTGCACGTGCGCGACGATGTGCCTTCGCGCACGGTGAACATCGACCTCACCCAGCTCTCCACCACGCTCGAAAAATTCTCGAGTACCTCGAAGGAAGGCGCGCCGTTTACGTTTGCCACGACCGCGAATGACGGCGGCACGGTCAAGGCGTCGGGCACGCTGAGCATGGCGGGCAAAAACGCCGAAGCCAACATCGCGCTAGCGGGCCTGGGCCTGCCGCAGATGCAGCCGTATATCGACAACCTGAGCAGCGCGCAGGTCGTGGACGGCAAGCTGAACCTCACGTCCACGCTCAAGGCCGATTGGGCGCAGCAGCCTGCCGTCGTGCAGGTCGGCCAGAGCACGCTCGGCCTCGAGTCGCTCAAGCTCGCGGCGCGCGGCGCGAAGGCGCCTGCCATCGCGCTCGCCCAGGGCACCGTGCAGGTGACGGGAATCGACCTCAACGCGCGCAAG
The DNA here is from genome assembly GCF_905220195.1 of Paraburkholderia sp. J8-2. Lineage (NCBI taxonomy): Bacteria > Pseudomonadati > Pseudomonadota > Betaproteobacteria > Burkholderiales > Burkholderiaceae > Paraburkholderia > Paraburkholderia sp. J8-2. Next base: position 741,276 of record NZ_CAJMZA010000001.1, on the reverse strand, counting down.
GCGCAGATCGCCTCGGTGGACCTGACCGGCCTTGTGGTGAATGCCGAGCGTCAGAAGAACGGCCAGATCGATCTGGCGCAGCTCGCCTCCACGCATCAGGCGGCGCCCGAGCGCACGGCGATTCACGCGGCCCAGAAGTCGGTGCAGGAAGGGCCGGCGTGGCGCTACACGATCGATGCCTTCACGCTCAGTAACGGCACGATCAACTTCACGGACAACTCGACGCAGCGCCCGGCGAAGCTCGCCGTCACGCCGCTCGACCTGAAGATCCAGCAGATCAGCGACGATCTGCGGCACCCGCTGCCGATCGACCTGAAGGCGACCGTCAACCGCAAGGGCACCCTGGCGCTGAGCGGCAAGATCAACCCCACGCCGCTTACGGCGCAACTCAAGATCGACGCGAACCGGCTCGACGCCGCCGCGTTCGAGCCTTACTTCGGCAACCAGCTCAATGCGGTGGTCGCAAGCGCGCTGCTCAACATGAACGGGCAGCTTTCCGTGGAGCAGGGCAAGGCGCTCAAGGCCAACTATCGCGGCGACGCGGCGCTCGTGGACGTGCGCATGCTCGACAAGGCCACGTCCGGCCCGTTCGCAGGCTGGCGCTCGCTCGCGCTCACGAACCTGAAGGCGAACTACGACGACGCGCGCGGCACCGACGTGGACGCGAGCCGCGTGACCTTCTCCGGCTTCTATGGCCGCGTGCTGCTCGACGCGCAAGGCAAGCTCAATCTCAAGGACGTGGTTGCGCATCAAACCGGCGCGGCGCAGTCGCTCACGCAGGACACGAGCGCGAAGCCAGGTGCGCGCGAACCCGTGCCGCTCACGCCGCAAGCGGCGAGCGCGCCGGTGCAGACCGCTTCCGCACCCGCGCCGGCTTCCGCGCCTGCCACGGTCGTGGCCGCGCAGGCGCCGAAGACCCCCGTGCGCCTGCACTTCGGCGAGCTCGTTTTGCAAGACGGCCGCGTGAACTACACCGACAACTTCATCAAGCCGAATTACACCGCCGACCTCGTGCAGATCCACGGCACGGTGGGCGCGTTCGGCACGGAGTCGACGACGCCCGCGCCGGTGGACATTTCCGCGAAGCTCGCGGCGAACGGTCCGCTCTCGATCAAGGGTACGGTGAACCCGCTCATCGAGAAGCCCTCGCTCGACCTCACGGCGAGCGCGCATGACATCGAGCTCACGAACCTCACGCCGTACTCGGCGAAGTACGCGGGCTACCCGATCACGAAGGGCAAGCTCAACGTCGACCTGCATTACCAGCTCGCAAACGACCAGCTCTCGGCGAACAACCATATCTTCATCGACCAGCTCACGTTCGGCGATCACATCGACAACGACACAGCGACCAAGCTGCCGGTGCGTCTCGCGATCTCGCTGCTGAAGAATCGCAAGGGTGAGATCGACGTGAACATTCCGGTGTCGGGCTCGCTCTCGAACCCCGAGTTCAGCCTGGGCGGCCTGATCTGGAAGGCGGTGCTCAACCTGATCGCGAAGGCCGTGACCGCGCCGTTCACGCTGCTCGCCAACGCATTTGGCGGCGGCGGCGAAGATCTGGGCTATGTCGAATTCGCAGCGGGCACGGCAAAGCTGACCGATGACGACCAGAAGAAGCTCGACACGATCGTCAAGGCGCTCGACGACAAGCCCTCGATCAAGATCGACCTGATCGGCCGTGTCGATCCGGCTGTGGACACGCCCGCGCTGCGCGAGCAATACGTGGATCGCCTCGTGCGGCTTCAGAAGGTGAAGGACACGGTGGGCAACGGCGAGAGCGTGGATACCTCGCAGGTGAAGGTCGACGACAAGGAGTACGAGAAGTACCTCACCAAGGTCTACAAGGATGCGGACTTCAAGAAGCCGCACAATATGATCGGCTTCACGAAGACGCTGCCCGTGGACGACATGAAGCAGGCGCTGGCCGAGCACGCGCCCGTTGACGACGCGACCTTGCGCAATCTCGCTCAGCAGCGCGCGCAAGCGGTGCAGCAGTACTTCGAAGGCAAGGTGGATCCGAGCCGCGTGTTCGTCGTGGCGCCGAAGCTGGATGCGAAGGGCATCGACGACAAGGGCGCGACCACGCGTGTGGATTTCGGGCTGAAATAGGCATTTTTTCGCGACTCAACGCAGCGGCGCGCTTCGGTTCAACCGGCGCGCCGCAGTTTTTCCGGCCTCGCAAACGCGTGTTTCTCGATCACTTGCGCGAGCGTTGCAAAGGCCGGCGCGATTTCCTCGTGCGGCACGCACGCGTAACCCGTTAGCAATCCTTTACGATCCTGGCGCATGCTGTAGTAGGCCGCAAGCGGACGCACGATGACGCCCGCATCGAAGGCGGCTGTGGCGACGACGCGATCGTTGGCGTGATCGGGCAGGCCGAGCACGAAGTGCAGGCCCGCTTCGTCGCCCATGACCGGCAGCGCGTCGCCGAAATGGTGCGTGACCGCGTCGATCAGCAACTGGCGGCGCTCGCCATAGAGCGTGCGCATGCGGCGCACGTGCGAGGTGAGATAGCCGTCCATGATGAATTCGGCGAGCACGGCTTGCTGCATGAGCTGGCCTTCGCGATACAACTCAGCCACGCCCGTGCGGAAGGTGGCCGCGAGCCGCTCGGGCACGACCATGTAGCCGATGCGCAGGCCCGGAAACAGCAGCTTGCCAAGGCTGCCCACGTAGATCACGCGGTCGGACTCGTCGAGACCCTGCAGCGACGCAAGCGGGCGGCTGCCGTAGCGGAACTCGCTGTCGTAGTCGTCCTCGATGATCCACACCTTGTGCTGACGCGCGTATTCGAGCAGCGTGCGGCGGCGCGCAAGGCTCATCACCATGCCGAGCGGGTATTGGTGCGAAGGCGTGACGAGCGCGATGCGCGGCGGGTCGCGCAGGTCCTGCTCGCGCGGGTTGAGCCCTTCGTCGTCGACGGGAATGGGCGCGAGCTTCAGCCCTGAGGACTGCAACACACTGCGCGCGCCCCAATAGCACGGTTCTTCCACCCACGCGGTGTCGCCCACGTCGGCGAGCAGGCGCACGGCCAGATCGATGGACTGGTGAATGCCGGTCGTGATAATGATCTGGTCCGGCGTGCAGCGCACCGAGCGCGCCACGCGCAGGTAGTCGGAAAGCGCGCGCCGCAGCGGCCGGTAGCCGCCGCCTGGCGCGTAAGTTAGCAAACCATGATTCGCCGATTTCCACAGCCGCGCCTGCAGGCGGCTCCACGTGCGCGCGGGAAATTCGGCCACGTCGGGCACACCCGGCATGAACGCGCCCCACTGCTTGGCGGACACGCCCGCCCCGTCGATGAGCCGCTGGCCGCGCATCGACATGTCGCCGCGCGGGGAGGCGCCGTTCGCATCGTCTTCCTCATTGTCGTCGTCGGTGGCGGCCGGCGCCGCCGTGCTCACGGCCGCCGAGTCCGGGCGTGTGTCGGCGACATAGGTGCCGCTGCCCGTCGTCGAGATCACGTAGCCTTCGGCGCTCAGCTGGTCGTACACGTGCAGCACGGTATTGCGCGCCACGCCGAGGTCGCCGGCCAGCGTGCGCGAGCTGGGCAGCTTGGTGCCGGGCGCGAGCCGGCCCGTCAGGATGGCCTGCTGCATGAGCTGCAGCAGCTGACGGTAGGCGGGCTCGGCGCTTTCCTTGTCGAGTTGCGCGGCGAGCCATTCGGACAGGATGACCATGGCCAAGTGGTTCCATCGATAATAATGAAATGGCTCCATTGAATAGAGCCGGGACCATCTATAGTAATTCGCACGTCAGTTTCGGTTAAAGCCTGTGACAGCATTTATTTAATCGCGTCAGAAGAGGCGGGCCGGGAGAAAGAGCATGCAATGGAGACAGGGCGAATGAAGACCTCGGATGTGATCGTCAGCTTTCGCGGCGTACGCAAGACGTACGACGGCGAGACACTGGTCGTCAAACAACTTGACCTGGATATTTACCAGGGAGAGTTTCTGACGCTGCTCGGACCTTCCGGCTCGGGCAAAACCACCTGCCTGATGATGCTTGCCGGCTTCGAGTTTCCCACCGGGGGCGAGATCCGCCTCGAAGGCAAGTTGCTTAACAACGTGCCGCCGCACAAGCGCGACATCGGCATGGTGTTTCAGAACTATGCGCTCTTTCCGCATCTCACGGTCGAGCAGAACGTGGCTTACCCGCTGGGCGTGCGCAAGGTGCCCACTGCGGAACGCGCGCAGCGCGTAGATGACGCGCTCAGGATGGTGCGCATGGAAGGCTTCGCGAAGCGCTATCCGGCGCAGCTTTCGGGCGGCCAGCAGCAGCGCATTGCGCTCGCCCGCGCGCTCGTGTTCCAGCCCAAGCTCGTGCTGATGGACGAGCCGCTCGGCGCACTCGACAAGCAATTGCGCGAACATATGCAGTACGAACTGAAGTCGCTGCACGAGAAGCTCGGCGTTACCTTCGTCTACGTCACGCACGACCAGGGTGAGGCGCTCACGATGTCGGACCGCGTGGCCGTGTTCGACAAGGGCATCGTGCAGCAGCTCGACACCGTGGACCGGCTTTACGAGTCGCCTTGCAACGAGTTCGTGGCGAACTTCATCGGCGACAGCAACCGGCTGCGCGGCACCATCGCCGCCGTGGATGGCGAGTACTGCGAAATGCATCTCGCCGACGGCACGCGCCTGAAGGGCCGCAATGTCGCGGGGGCGCAGGCCGGTGCCGCGGCTATCGCGTGCATTCGCCCCGAGCGCATGAAGCTCGCGAACGGTTCGAAGGGCTATGGCGCAAACGCGCTGGCGGGCGAAGCGCGCGGCCTCATCTATTTCGGCGACCACGTGCGCATGCGCTGTGGCCTGCCCCAGCAGGACGAGTGCTTCGTGAAGGTGCCGCTCGGCACCGAGGCGCTCGATGGCTTCGCGCCCGGTCAGCCGGTCGCACTCGAATTCGCGCCTGAGCATTTGCGCGTGTTCGCATGAGGCGTGCGGGCGCGGCGCGCAATCTCGCGCGCCGTCGCTTCGCGAAGCAGGCGTCTCGACGATCGGGCCACATCTCTCGCACCGAAGGGCCCGGCAAGACAAACCACCAAGGAGAAGGGACTCAACCATGAAGCAGATCGGCAACATGCGCGTTGCAGCGGTCGCGGCCGCGCTCGCACTCTCGTTCGGCGTGGCGAATGCCGCGGAACTGACCGTCGTGAACTTTGGCGGCGCCAATGGCAATGCGCAGAAGGCGGCGTTCAACGAGCCGTTCCAGGCGCAGACGGGCAACAAGATCACCGCTGTCGAGTACAACGGCGAGCAGGCCAAGGTGAAGGCCATGGTCGACGCGAAGCACGTGGACTGGGACGTGGTGGAAGTCGAAACCGGCGACATCGCGCGCGGCTGCGACGAAGGTCTCTACGAGAAGCTCGACTGGGCCAAGCTCGGCAACAAGGGCGATTTCATGCCGGCGGCGCAGCAGCCCTGCGGCGCAGGCTTCTTCGTGTGGTCCACGGCGCTCGCCTATAACGCCGACAAGCTCAAGACCGCACCTGCGAACTGGGCCGACTTCTGGGACGTGAAGAAATTCCCGGGCAAGCGCGGCATGCGCAAGGGCGCGCGCTACAACATGGAATTCGCGCTGATGGCCGACGGCGTGGCGCCCCAGGACGTCTACAAGGTGCTCGCGACGAAGGCCGGTCAGGACCGCGCTTTCAAGAAGCTCGATGAACTGAAGCCGAACATCCAGTGGTGGGAAGCCGGCGCACAGCCGCCGCAATTCCTGGTCGCGGGCGACGTGGTGATGTCCACGGCGTACAACGGCCGTATCGATGCCGCGCAGCGCGAAGGCAAGAACCTCAAGGTCGTGTGGACCGGCAGCATTTACGACCTCGACTACTGGGCGATCCCGAAGGGCGCGCCGAACAAGGCGCTGGCCGAGCAGTACATCGCCTACACGCTTTCGCCGAAGCCGCAGCAAGCGTACGCACAGCACATCGCCTACGGCCCGGTGAACGCGAATGCGATCAAGGCGCTCGACGCGAAGACGCTCGCCAACCTGCCGAATTCGCCGGCCAATGGCAAGAACGCCATTCAGGAGAACCTGACGTTCTGGACCGACCACGGCGACGAGCTGGAGCAGCGCTTCGCCTCGTGGGCCGCGAAGTAAGCGTGAAGTAGCGACGCTCCGGTGCACCACGCGCCGGAGCGTTTGGCCGCTTCGTGCGGCCCAGAGGCTGGAGACAGTAAGTGACCACAATGACGACCGTGACCAACGTTACCGGCGCGGCACGCGAAGAAACCGCGCGCCTGAAGCGCGAACTGCGCGTGGCGCAAGCGAAGAAGCGCACGATGGCGCTCATGCTGATCGCGCCGCTCGCGATCTTTTTGCTGCTGATTTTCGTGGTGCCGATCGCCGCGCTCCTCACACGCGCGGTGCAGAATCCCGAAGTGGCGACGGCGCTGCCGCATACCATCACGGCGCTGCGCGACTGGGACCGCAAGAGCGCGCCGCCCGACGCGGCCTACGCGGCGCTTGCGCAAGACCTGATTGTCGTGAAGGACGGCGACGCGATGGGCGCGCTGGCACGACGCCTGAACGTGGAAATCGCGGGCTTCCGCTCGCTGGTCGCGAAGACCGCGCGCGCCATGCCGCTTGCCGACGACAACGGCAAACCGCTCACGCTCACCCCCGCGCAAACGCGCGCCAAGATCGTCGAACTCGACGACCGCTGGAACGACGTCGCGTATTGGCAGGCCATCGCGAAGAATAGTTCGCGTTACTCACCGTTCTATCTGCTCGCCTCGCTCGACCACCGGCAGGACGCATTCGGCAATATCGTGGCCGCCGACCCCGATCAGCAGATCTATCTCGACGTATTCGCCCGCACCTTCGTCATCAGCGTGTTCGTGACGCTGTTCGCGCTGCTGCTCGGCTACCCGCTCGCCTACTGGATTTCGACGCTCTCCGAGCGCCGCGCGAATCTCGTGATGATCCTCGTGCTGATTCCGTTCTGGACATCGATTCTCGTGCGCGTGGCCGCGTGGATCGTGATTCTCCAGGGCGAGGGCCTCGTCAACAAGGCGCTGCTGGGCACGGGTCTGATCTCGCAGCCATTGACGCTGCTGTTCAACCGTGTGGGCGTCTATATCTCGATGACGCACATCCTGCTGCCGTTCATGGTGCTGCCGCTCTACAGCGTGATGAAGTCGATTCCACCCACGTACCAGCGCGCGGCGGTGTCGCTCGGCAGCCATCCGTTCGCGGCCTTCTGGCGCGTGTACGTGCCGCAGACGTACCCTGGCGTGGGCGCGGGCGTGCTGCTCGTGTTCATTCTCTCGATTGGCTACTACATCACGCCGGCGCTGCTCGGCGGCCCGGGCGACCAGATGGTCAGCTATTACGTGGCGTACTTCACCAACGTGTCGATCAACTGGGGTATGGCCTGCGCGCTCGGTGCGCTGCTGCTCGCGGCGACCACGGTGCTCTATTTCGTCTACGCGCGCTTCACGCGCACGCAACTGAGCCTTGGCTGAGGAAGGCGCAATCATGAAATTCGCCAAACCGCTTTTTGCGCCGCATACGTCCGCCGTCGAACGCGTGTGGTACTTCGCGTTGCGCGCGCTCGTCGTGCTCACGTTGCTGTATTTGATCCTGCCGGTGCTCGCCATCGTGCCGCTGTCGTTTTCGTCGAGCACATTCCTGGTTTATCCGATTCCGGGCTGGTCGCTGCGCTGGTATGAGAACCTCGTGATGTCCGACGAATGGCGCATGGCCGCGAAGAACAGCTTCATCGTGGGCCCGGCGGCAACGTTCGTTGCAACCGTGCTCGGCACGCTCGCGGCCATCGGTATCACGAAGGCCGATTTCCGCGGCAAGGCGCTGCTCATGGCCGTGCTCATCTCGCCGATGATCGTGCCCGTGGTGGTGGTGGGTGTGGGCATGTACCTTTTCTTCGCGCCGCTCGGCCTCGCCAATACGTATCTCGGGCTGATCCTCGCGCATGCGTCGTTGGGCGTGCCGTTCGTCGTGACGACTGTCGCGGCCACGCTGCAAGGCTTCAATCACAATCTCGTGCGTGCGAGCCTTTCGCTCGGGGCCAATCCGGTCACGACGTTCTTCCGCATCACGCTGCCCGTGATCGCGCCGGGTGTGATTTCGGGCGCGCTCTTTGCGTTCGCGACGTCGTTCGATGAGGTGGTCGTGACGCTGTTCCTCGCGGGCGCCGACCAGACCACCTTGCCGCGCCAGATGTTCACGGGTATTCGCGAGAACATCAGCCCGACGATCGCTGCGCTTGCAACGATCCTGATCGTGTTCTCCACGTGTCTGCTGCTCGCGCTCGAATGGTTGCGCGGCAGGAATGCGGCGCGCGCGGTGAAGGCTTGATCGTGTGAGCGGTTGACGGAAAAAAGGCAGCGCCGCGGCGCTGCCTTTTTAGTTTCCGCGCGTTACGCCTGAAGCAGCGCCGGCACGCGTCGCTTGACCCAATGCGTGGCCTGATCGTACGCATGGGCGAGTTGCAGCACCGAAAGATCCGCCTGCGGCTTGCCGATCACCTGCAGCCCCATCGGCAGGCCTTGCGCATTGAAGCCCGCAGGCACGCTGATCACGGGCAGTCCGGCAAGGCTGCCGCCAATCACGACTTCCATCCAGCGGTGATAGGTGTCCATCGTGCGGCCCGCGATCGACTTCGGCCAATGCTCGCTCGCGTCGAACGGGAAGACTTGAGCGCTTGGCAGCACGAGGTAGTCGTAATGCTCGAAGAGGGCGAGCAGCGCGTTGTACCACTGGCTGCGCGTGACCGTGGCGTTCCACACGTCTTCGCCCGAGAGCTTCAGGCCGCCTTCCACTTCCCATTGCGCTTCCGGCTTGAGTTGCGCGCGCTTTTCCGGGTCGCGATAGAGCGCGCCCAACGTGCCCGCGCACGAGAAGTGGCGCAGCGTGAGCCAGGTTTGCCACAGGCGCTCCATGGCGAAGTCGGGGCGCGCGGCCTCGACCTTGCAGCCGATCGATTCGAAGTCCTTGAGCGCCGTTTCGCACAGTGCGAGCACGCCGTCTTCCATCGGCAGATAGCCGTCGTAATTGCCTAGCCAACCGATGCGCGCGCAACCAAAGTCGCGTTCGAGCGGGCCCGCGAACTGCGCGGGATCTTCGGCAATGGAAAGCGGTGCGCGTGCATCGTAGCCCGCCTGGGTGGAGAGCAGCATTGCGAGGTCGGGCACGTTGCGGGCCATCGGCCCCGCATAGCCGAGCTGGTGGAAGAACAGTTCGTGGGCGGGCACGGAAGGCACGCGCCCTTGCGACGGACGGAACCCGAACACGTTGTTCCAGCCGGCGGGGTTGCGCAGCGACCCCATCATGTCGCTGCCGTCCGCCACGGGCAGCATGCGCAGCGCGAGCGCCACTGCGGTGCCGCCGCTGCTGCCGCCCGCGCTGCGCGTGGGATCGTAAGCATTGAGCGTGGTGCCGAAGACCGTGTTGTAGGTATTCGAGCCGAGGCCGAATTCCGGCGTGTTCGTCTTGCCGATGAAGATCGCACCCTGCGCGCGCATGCGCGCGGCCATCAGGGAATCGGCAGCGGGCACTTCGTTGCGGAACAGCGGCGAGCCCTGCGTATAGGGAATGCCGGCCGTGGCCGTGAGATCCTTCGGCGCTTGCGGCATGCCGTGCATCCAGCCCAGGTACTCGCCTCGCGCGAGCTGGGTGTCGCGTTCGCGGGCCTGCGCGAGCAGCGTGGCGCGCTCGCGCAGCGAGACGATGGCGTTGGCCGGCGTATTCACGCGCTCGATATGATCGAGAAACGCGGTCATCACCTCGCGGCAGGACACCTTGCGCAGCCGTATCCATTCCGAAAGCTGGAGCGCGTCGGCCGCGACGAGATCGTTGGGGGACAGTTGTGCGGGGGACGGCTGTGCCTGGTTCATACGTGTCTCTCGTTTGCGGATGGAACAAGGGGAGAGTCATTGTCGCGCAGGCACGGCGCAAGCGAAAGGAAACGAATGGTTGCCGTTATGGGCTGATGGTTGCCGCGTGGGGCGGCCGGGCTATCGAACGGGGGCGATGGGTGCCGATGTGTCGTTGCCCGCTGTAGCTGGCTCTACAGCAGGAAGTGGGGCGCCACCGAGCGCTTGATAGAGCGCTGCTGTGTCCGTTAGCCGGTCCGCATGAACGCGCGTGCGATCGAGCATCGTCTGGAGTGCCTGGCGTTGTGCATCGATCAGCGAAAACTCGCTCACACCGCCTGCGCTGTAGCGAGTGTGTGTGATCGCCGCGTTGGCCTGGGCCTCGCGGGCGGCGTCGTCGCGCGCCTGCAGTTCGGTCGCATCGTTCTGGAGCGCCTGCAGTGAGTCGGCGACCTGCTGCAAGGCTTGCAGAACAGTCTGACGATAGTCGGCGAAGGCGGCTTCATATGCGGCTTCCGACGCGCGCTTCTTCGCGCGCAATTCGCCGCCATGGAACAGCGGCTGTGTGAGGCCGAGACCCAGGTTCCAGATATTGAGTCCGTTGACGACGTCCTCGATGTGCGTGCGCTCCGATCCTATGCCTGCGGAAAGCGAGATCTGTGGAAAGAGATTGGCGGTGGCCACGCCGACGTTCGCGCCAGCCTGGTGCAGCAGCGCTTCGGCGGCGCGTATGTCGGGACGCTCGCGCGCCAGCGTGGAAGGCACGGTGAGCGAGACCGTGTCGGGCAGATGCAGGGTATCGAGAGCCAGTGCGTCGAGCGGCGCGGCGAACTGCGAAGGCGCAACGCCCAGCAGCGTTGCGAGCTGATGCTCCGCGGCGTCACGCTGCGTTTCGAGCGGCGGCAGCGAGGCGCGTGTTTGCGCGAGCAGCGTGCGCTGGCTTCGCACGTCGATCTCCGCTGCGCCGCCGGCCGTGTAGCGCGCTTGCATGATCGCGAGCTGGCGTGCCTGTGCCTGCGCGAGTTGCGTTGTGAGGTCGATCTGGCGTTGGAGCGACGCACGGCGTATGGCCGTAGCGACCACGTTGCCGGCCACCGAGAGTCGCGCAGCCTCCATTTCGTATGCCTGATAATCGACCTGGGCGAGTGCGGCTTCGAGCGCACGACGGTTGGCACCGAACACGTCGAATACGTACGAGACGCTCACCGATGCGCTGTAAAGCGTAAACGGCGGTGGATTCGGCACTTGTGTAATGCCGAACGCGGCGAGATCGACCTTCTGGCGCGTGCCGGAAAGCTTCAGATCGACGGAGGGAAAGTTTGCCGCGCCTGCTTGCGCATTGTAGTTTTCGCGCGCCTCGACGAGCTTCGCGCGCGCCGAGTCGAGCGTAGGGCTCGCGCGCAAGGCCTGATCCACGAGTGCGTTCAACTGCGCGCTGCCGAATTGCGTCCACCACGCGTTCGGCGCGTGTTCCGCCGTGGCGAAGGTCTGCGCACCGCCGCCGGGTCCTGTTGCACTAGCGGTTGTCGCGGGCACGGGCTTACGCGTCCAGCCCGTGGCGTCGGGAGCGGCTGGCGTATGGAAATCGGGGCCCACGGTGCAGCCCGAGAGCGTGAGCACAAGCAGGCAGGCAAAGGCGGCGTCGCGCGTCATGATGATGGGCCTCGCGCTAATCGAGCGTGCGCCGGTAAAAGCGCACGGCGATCGCCATGACCGCGACCGTGAAGATGGCGAGCGGCCAGACCGCCGGCCACAGGTCGGTCCAGCCGTTGCCCTTGAGCAGGATGCCGCGCACGAGCCGGTTGAAATATGTGAGCGGCAGCAGATTGCCGAGCCACTGCGCCCAGCGCGGCATGCCGCCGAACGGGAACATGAAGCCGGAGAGCAGCAGGCTTGGCAGGAAGTAGAACATTGTCAGCTGCATGGCCTGCAACTGGTTTTGCGCGAGCGACGAGAGCGTGATGCCCACTGTGAGGTTCGCGGCGATGAAGAGCAGCGCTGAAAGATAGAGCGTCACGAGACCGCCCGCGAACGGCACATGAAACACGTAGCGCGCGGCGAGCACGATGATGGTCGCCTGGATCAGTCCAATCGCCACATACGGAATGATCTTGCCCGTCATCACCTCGATAGGCAGCACTGGCGTGGCGAGCAGATTCTCCATCGTGCCGCGCTCGCGCTCGCGCGTGATGGCAAGGCCCGTCATCATCACCATCGTCATTGTGAGGATCACGCCCATGAGGCCTGGCACCACGTTGTATTGCGTAATGCCCTCGGGGTTATAGAGCCGGTGCACCTGCACGTCGAACGCGGCAGGCGTGCCGTTCAGGTGCGCGAGTGGGCCGGTGAGGTCTTTCGCGGCCACGGGTCCAACAAGGCCCGGCAATGCGGCGAGCGCAGTGGTAATGGCGGTGGGATCGCTCGCATCGGCTTCGACGAGCAGCGAGGGTCTTTCGCCGCGTAGCAGGCGCCGCGAGAAATCGACAGGAATGCTTAGCACGAACTGCACCGTGCCGCGCGCGAGCGCGCGGCGCGCCGAGGCTTCGTCGGGCAGCGTTTCGACCACGTCGAAATAGGCGGAATTGCGCATGCCCGCGACGAAGCTGCGCGCGAACACGCTGTCCTCGCCCACGACAATGGCGGTGGGCAGATGCTTGGGGTCGGTGTTGATCGCGTAGCCAAACAGCGTGAGCTGGATGATCGGCAGGCCGACGATCATCGCGAACGTGATGCGGTCGCGCTTGAGCTGCAAGAACTCCTTGAGCACGATGCTCCACCAGCGCGCCACGGAAAACGGAAACGACGCGCTCACGACGTCACTCCGTAGTTGTCCTGGGCATGGCTCATCAGATAGATGAAGACATCTTCGAGACCGGTGTCGATGCGTTCGGCGCGCAACGGCTGGCCCTCCACCGCGTGCGCGACCGCTGTAGCGAGCGCGGCATGATCGCGTCCGCTCGCATGCAGCGCGGAGCCGAACACCACTGTCTGGTCGATTCCCGGTGCGTTGCGTAACTGCGCCGCCAGCGCGGTCAGGCGCTCGCCATGAATCGCCCACGTTTCGAGGTTCTGTTCGGCGATCACCTCGGCGGCGGTGCCCTGCGTGAGCAGCTTGCCGTAGGCGATATAAGCGAGCTTGTGGCAGCGCTCGGCTTCGTCCATGTAGTGCGTGCTCACGAGGACCGAAATGCCCTGCGCGGCAAGCCGGTGCAACTCCTCCCAGAAGTCGCGGCGCGCGGTAGGATCGACGCCCGCAGTCGGTTCGTCGAGCAGCAGCAGTTCGGGCTCGTGCAGCATGCAGGCCGCGAGCGCGAGACGCTGTTTCCAGCCGCCCGAGAGCGCGCCGGTGAGCTGGCTCGCGCGGCTTGCGAGCCCGAGCGACTCGAGCGCGCGATCGACAGCTTCGCGGCGGTTCGGCATCTGGTAGATACGCGCGACGAAGTCGAGGTTCTCGCGAATCGTCAGGTCTTCCCAGTACGAGAAGCGCTGCGTCATGTAGCCTACGTGACGCTTGATCTGCGCGCTCTCGCGCAGGATGTCGTAGCCAAGGCACGTGCCCGAGCCGGAATCGGGCGTGAGCAGACCGCACATGAGCCGGATCGACGTGGTCTTGCCGCTGCCGTTGGGGCCGAGAAAGCCGAAGATCTCGCCGCGCGCCACGCGCAGCGACACGTCGTTCACAACATGCTTGCTGCCGAAACGCTTGTTGAGATTGCGCACGTCGATGGCGTAGTCGCCGGCCGATTGATCAGGTGTGCTCATTGCAGCGTCACCTCGACCGGTTGGCCCGGATGCAGCTTGACGGCATCTTGTGTGGAAGGCCGCGCCTCGATCATGAAAACGAGCTTCGCGCGGTTCTCGTTGCTGTAGATGACAGGCGGCGTATATTCGGCGGCGTTCGAGATCCAGGTGATGGTGGCGGGGACGTCGGCGGCGCAACCGTCGCAACGCACGTTGACTTTGCGGCCTGGCGCGAGCGAGCCGACGATCGTCTCCGGTACGAAAAAGCGCACCTTCACGTTCTGCGGTGGCAACATCTGCACGACTGGGTTGCCCGCCTGCACCCACTCGCCCACACGAAATAGCGTGTCGTAGACGAGGCCGCCGCTCGGCACGCTCACGCGCTTCTGGTCGAGCCGCCACTGCGCCTGCGCGAGTGAGGCGCGCGCGGCCTCGACGTCGGCGGCCTGGGCGGCGATTTGCGCGGTACGCCCCGGCAGATTCGCCACGCGCACCTGATTTTGCAGCTCGCGCACCTGGGCAGCTGTGGAGGCCGCCTGCGCACGCGAATCGTCGAGTTGTGCCTGTGCAATGCCGCCTGCGCGCAGTTGCGTCTCGTCGCGCGTGAGCTGGAGCGCGGCCTTGTGCGCGTTCGCCTCGGCCTGCGCGAGCTGCGCCTCGGTCACGCGCACTTCGGGTGGGCGCTTGCCGGTCTGGAGATCGGCGAGTTGCTGCTGCGCGGCCGTGAGCCGATGCTGCGCCTCGTCGCGCGCGGCGGCTTCCTCGACGGCGTCGAGCGCGAAGGCAGGTGCGTTGGCGGCCACGGTTTGTCCGCGTTGTACTTCCAGGTGCGTGAGCGTGCCCGACTGCGACGACGCGAGGTAGACATACTCGCCCTCTGCGTAGCCCTGCCAGCCGGACGGTTCATGCCGGGAGCAAGCGGCGAGCACGAACGCCATGGCGCACAGGCAGGCCATGCCAAGCTTCATGACGCGTTCTCCTTGCGGGCCGCGGCGCGGCGCCCGCGCTTGTCCTGCGGCGCCGGGCGCAAGGCCGCACTCAACAGCGCGCTCACATGCCGATGCAGTGCCTCGCGCTCGATTTTCGGAAAGCCGCGCGTGCTTTGCCAGATCTTCGAAGTCGCGAGCGGCAGCATGACGAGCGCAAGAATAGAGATGAAGAGCAGCGGTGCTTCGAGTTCGGCATTCACGCTGCCGTCGCGCTGCGCCTCGCCGATGCGCGCGGCAAAGCGCTGTAAATGCTCAATGGGTAGCCGCTTGAGCATGCGCTCGCGCAGCAAGCCACCTTCGTTGACGATTTCGCGCAGCCAGAGCGGCGGCAGCCAGGGCATGCGCGAGGTGACTTCGAAGAGCCGCGCGACCAGTTCCTCCACGAGCGCGTGAGGGTCTTGCGCAACGTCTCCCTCCACACTCTCCCACACGAACGCAATCGAGCGCGCAATGCGCTCGTCGACCACGGCGTCGAGCAGCTTTTCGCGGTTCGTGAAGTAGTAGTGAACCATGGCGGACGTCACGCCCGCGGCCTCGGCGATCTGCGCCATGGTGGTGGCCGCAATGCCCTGTTCGCCGAACAGTTGCGTGGCGCTGGCGAGCAGCCGCTCGCGCATGTCGAGGTCGGCGGCGGCGCGGCGCCGGCCGCGCGGGCGGGGCGCCACAGCGGCGGCGGTGCGGGAGCGTGTGATCATCGTCTTACTTTAATTCACGCGTTAGTTAAATTCAAACTCCGCGCGCAATGGGTTAACCCTGCGGCGGTGCCCCATGAGCCGTTTCAGAACTTTCCTATACAAAAACAATGGCGCGTCGTTCAGGCTGTGAGATTCCCGCTGAAGGCTTAAATAAATAACTCCGCCATGGAACAAAAAATGAAACGCATCGTTGTCATCGACGACCATCCCATCGTGCTGAAGATGCTCGCCAACGTGCTGAATACGGAGTACGAACTGGTCGGAGAGTGCAGCGACGGCGAAGAGGGCCTGCGTCTCGTGCAGGAATTGCATCCCGATCTGGTGATCCTCGACCTCGAATTGCCGAAGCTCGACGGCCTTTCCGTCATCCGAGGCATTCGCGCGAAGCAGCCCGGCGCGCGCATTCTCGTGCTCTCTGCGAAGCCCGAGCTGGTCATGGCCAATCACACGCGCGTGGCGGGTGCGAACGGCTATGTGAACAAGAATCGAGGCGTCGAGGAGCTGTGCGGCGTGGTCAAGGCAGTGCTGCTCGGCTACGACTGCTTCCCGGCGGGCAGTTGCGGCGGCGGCCGCGACGTGGCGCTCAATGGGCTGTCGCCACGCGAAGTCGAAGTGTTGCAATACCTTGCGCGCGGCATGAGCAACAAGGGCATTGCCGGGCGGCTCGGGCTTTCAGATAAGACCGTCAGCACATATAAGACCCGCGTGCTGGACAAGCTCGGCGTGTCGTCGCTCGCGGCGTTGATCGAGTTTGCGACGTTGAACAAGCTGATCGAATAGCTGAACCGGAAGCGCGGTCGAAAAAAAAGCCCGACTTGCGTCGGGCTCCAAGTGTGACCGCACCCGTTGCCGGGCGCGGCACCTGCAAAAAACGGCTTGCTTACGCCGCGAGCAGCGAGCGCAGCACGAACGGCAGAATACCACCGTGCTTGTAGTAGTCGACTTCGATCGGCGTGTCGATACGCAGCAGCACTTGCACGCGCTGATCCTTGCCGTCCTTGTGGTGGATCACGAGCGTCAGGTCCTGTTGCGGCTTGAAGTCGTCCGTCAGGCCTTCGATGTCGAACGTCTCTTCGCCCGTCAGGCCGAGCGATTGCACGCTGTCCGCGCCCTTGAACTGCAGCGGCAGAACGCCCATGCCGACCAGGTTCGAGCGGTGAATACGCTCGAAGCTGCGTGCGACCACGGCCTTCACGCCCAGCAGCTGCGTGCCCTTGGCTGCCCAGTCACGCGACGAACCCGTGCCGTACTCTTCGCCTGCGAACACCATGGTCGGCGTGCCGGCGTCGATGTACTTCATGGCGGCGTCGTAAATCGACAGCTGTTCGCCGCTCGGCTGGTGAATCGTCAGGCCGCCTTCCACGCGCGTGCCGTCGGCCTTTGCCGGGATCATCAGGTTCTTGATACGCACGTTCGCGAAGGTGCCGCGCATCATCACGTCGTGGTTGCCGCGGCGCGAGCCGTAGCTGTTGAAGTCGGCCTTCTGCACGCCGTTTTCCTTCAGCCACTTGCCTGCGGGCGAGTCTTCCTTGATCGAGCCAGCCGGGCTGATGTGGTCGGTCGTGACCGAGTCACCGAAAATGCCCAGTGCGCGCGCGCCCTTGATCTCGGGCACTTCCGACGACGGCGTCATCGAAAAGTCGCTGCCGAAGAACGGCGGCTCGGCGATGTAGGTCGACTTCGGCCAGTCGTAGACCTGACCTTCTTCGCCTTCGATCTTGCTCCACAGGTCGCCCTTCTTCGTGAGCTGGCTGTAGTTCTTCTGGAACGCTTCCGGGTCGAGCGCGAACTTGAGCAGCGCGTTGACTTCGTCGCTCGTCGGCCAGATGTCGCCGAGGTAGATGTCGCGGCCGCCCTTGCCCTTGCCAACCGGCTCCGTCATCAGGTCGCGCGTGATGTTGCCCGCGATCGCGTAAGCGACGACGAGCGGCGGCGAGGCCAGGAAGTTCGCGCGGATGTTCGGGTGGATACGCGCTTCGAAGTTGCGGTTGCCCGAGAGCACCGCAGCCGCGACGACGTCGTTCTTGACGATCGACTCGTTCAGCTCGGGCGTCAGGTCGCCGGCGTTACCGATACAGGTCGTGCAGCCGTAGGCCGCGAGTTCGAAGCCGAGCTTCGAGAGGTAGGGCAGCAGGCCCGTCTTCGTCAGGTATTCCGTGACGATGCGCGATCCCGGCGCGAGCGACGTCTTGATGTGCGGCGCGACCGTCAGGCCCGCTTCCACGGCCTTCTTCGCGAGCAGACCGGCGGCCAGCAGCACGCTCGGGTTCGACGTGTTCGTGCACGACGTGATCGCGGCGATCAGCACGTCGCCGTTGTGCAGCTTGACCTTCTCGCCCGCCGCGTATTCGGCGGAGAGGTCGGCGGCCTTCTTGTTGAAGCCGTTTTCGGCGACCGGCTTCGAGAACAGGTCGGTGAAGGTCGACTTCACGTGGCCGATTTCGATGCGGTCTTGCGGGCGCTTCGGGCCGGCCAGCGAAGGCGCGACCGTGCCGAGGTCGAGCACGAGCGTCTTCGTGTAGTCGATGTCGCCGGCCTTCGGCACGCCGAAGAGGTCCTGGGCCTTGAAGTAGTTCTCGAATGCCGAGATCTCGGCTTCCGTTCGGCCCGTGCCCTTGAAGTAGTCGATCGTCTTTTCGTCGACCGGGAAGAAGCCCATCGTTGCGCCGTATTCCGGCGCCATGTTGCCGATGGTCGCGCGGTCGGGCACGCCGATCGAGGCCGTGCCTTCGCCGAAGAACTCGACGAACTTGCCGACGACCTTTTCCTTGCGGAGCATTTCGGTGATGGTCAGCACGAGGTCGGTTGCCGTGCAGCCTTCGCGCAGCTTGCCCTTCAGCTCGACGCCCACGACGTCCGGCGTGAGGAAGTACACCGGCTGGCCGAGCATGCCGGCTTCGGCTTCGATGCCGCCCACGCCCCAGCCGACCACGCCGATGCCGTTGATCATCGTGGTGTGGCTGTCGGTGCCGACGAGCGTGTCCGGGTAGTAGACGGTATCGCCGCCTTCAGCCTTCTTGTGCACGCCGCGCGCGAGATATTCGAGGTTGACCTGGTGGACGATGCCGATGCCCGGCGGCACGACCTTGAACGTGTCGAACGCCTGCATGCCCCACTTCATGAACTGGTAGCGCTCGTTGTTGCGCTGGAATTCCAGCTTCATGTTCAGGTCGAGCGCGTCCTTCTGGCGGAAGTAGTCGATCTGCACCGAGTGGTCGACGACGAGGTCCACCGGCACGAGCGGCTCGATGACCTTCGGATCCTTGCCGACCTGCTTGGCCACGCCGCGCATGGCGGCGATGTCGGCGAGCAGCGGCACGCCGGTGAAGTCCTGCAGCACGACGCGGGCGACGACAAACGGGATTTCGTCGACGCGCGTGGCGTTCGGCTTCCAGTTCGCGAGTTGCTCGATGTGCTCTTCCGCGATCTTCTTGCCGTCGTAGTTACGCAGCACAGACTCGAGCACCAGACGGATCGAGACCGGCAGGCGATTGATCTTCACGCCAAGCTGCTTGCCGAGCTGCGGCAGCGAGTAGAACTTGCCTTTACCGGAACCGCTGTCGAAATCTTTTAGCGTTTTGTGGAGATTGTGGGCCATAGTGTTTTCCTTCGTTTAATCGCGGAAATAACGCTTACTGCTCATTTGCTGCTGTCACGGATACCTGCCTGATTGCTCAGATCACATACATGTCGACGTACTCGTTGACGGGCAGGGCGCACAGCCGTGCTTCGTCGAGCGAGACATCGAGAATCGCCTGCTGCTGCTTCGCGGGGAAGCGGCGCGCGAGGTTGATTCGAAACTTCTCGATCAATAGCGGGATGCCTGCTTCGCGGCGCCGCTTGTGGCCGATCGGGTACTCCACGACGACCTCGTCGAGCGTCGTGCCGTCGCTTAGCGCTATGGTGAGCGCATTTGCGATCGAACGCTTGTCCGGATCGTGATAATCCTTCGTGAACTGCGGGTCTTCCACGCATACCGTTTTTGCGCGCAGGGCGTCGATACGCGGGTCGCTCGCGACTTCGTCTTCATAGTCGGCGGCGGTGAGACGCCCGAAGATCAGCGGCACGGCGACCATGTACTGGATACAGTGGTCGCGGTCGGCCGGGTTGGCAAGCGGGCCGCGCTTGTCGATGATGCGGATTGCCGCTTCATGCGTGCGGATGGTGATGCGCTCGATGTCCGCAACCGTCTTGCCGCGTTGCGCGAGCACGCCGTGCAGCGTCATCGCAGCTTCGGCTGCGGTCTGCGCGTGGAATTCAGCGGGGAACGAAATCTTGAACAGCACGTTTTCCATCACGTACGTGCCGTAGGGGCGCTGGAAGCTGAACGGCTGTCCCTTGAACGAGACGTCGTAGAAGCCCCACGTTTTCGCCGTGAGCGCCGAGGGATAGCCCATCTCGCCCGTTTTCGCCATGAGCGCGAGGCGCACGGCGCGCGAGGTGGCGTCGCCGGCGGCCCACGACTTGCGCGAGCCCGTATTGGGCGCATGGCGGTAGGTGCGCAGCGACTGGCCGTCGACCATCGCGAGCGTGACGGCGTTGATCAGCTCGTCGCGCGTGAGCCCGAGCAGGTGGCCGACCACGGCGGTCGAGGCGAGCTTCACGAGCAGCACATGGTCGAGACCGACCTTGTTGAACGAGTTCTCCAGCGCAATGCAGCCCTGGATCTCGTGCGCCTTCACCATGCCTTCGAGCACGTGCCGCATGGTGAGCGGCGATTTGCCCTGAGCGATGGCGGTGCGCGAGAGCCAGTCGGCGGTCGCGAGAATGCCGCCCAGGTTGTCCGACGGATGGCCCCATTCGGCGGCGAGCCACGTGTCGTTGAAGTCGAGCCAGCGGATCATCGCGCCAATGTTGAACGCGGCCTGAACCGGGTCGAGCTGGAATGACGTGCCTGGCACCTTCGCGCCGTGAGGGACGATCGTGCCCGGCACGATCGGTCCCAGCAGCTTGGTGCAGGCAGGGTAGGAGAGCGCCTCGAGTCCGCAGCCGAGGGTGTCGATCAGGCAATGCCGGGCCGTTGTCAGCGCGAGCGCGCTGTCTACCCGGAAATTCAGCACATAGTCGACGATATCGACCAGTACCTGGTCCGGATGCGGCCTGACGTTGGAGATCAGGGCGGACATCGAGGCGGTCCCTGGCCGAGGCTTACTGGCCTGCTGCGCCGCTAGCCGGTGCGGCGCGGTTGGCCGGGTTCAGCGCGTTGGCCTGCGTCGGCGCCATGGCGCCTTGTTGCATGGCAACGGTCTTGCACTCGTCGGCGAGGCGCGAGCTGTCCTTGTCCGAGAACAGCATGGCCTTCGTCGGGATCACGACGAGGTCGAGGCCGGTGGCGGCGTCGTGGAAGCGGTCGGCGCCCGTGGTCGTGGTCTGGCGCGGCAGGTTGTAGTTCTTGTTCGCCCAGTGAACGGTGACGATCTGGTCACGCGCCATGTCGCCCTTCAGGTCGAATTGCACGCCTTCAGCGCAGCTCCAGTGCTCCGAGCCTGCCGGGACCGGATCGACCTTCGCTTCCTTGGCCGGATTGGCCTTGCGCTTGATGATGCGATGCTTCGGAGCAGGCTTCTTTTCGGTCGTGGTCGTGCCTTGTGCGGCGGCGTCGGTAGCGGCCAGCATCAGCGTCGAGGACAGCGTGCCGATGACAGCGGCGATCAGCAGTTTCTTCATGAGTGTCAAACCTTTATCTATCTAAATGCGGTTGATCAGTGCGCGGTTGAACAGGCAACCGCCGTTTGCACTGCGCGCGCCCCGAAAGCGCGCAGCGGACGCTATTTTCACCTATTTATCGCCATGAACTTCAATTTCTCAGGCCCGGTGTTGTTTGCGCCTTGGTTCGCTAGTAACTGCCTGTAACTGTGCGTGACTGCCGGTGCTGCGCTATGCGGTGCGCGCCCCGCGTTGCTGCTCTGGCGCAATACGTTGAAAACGTTTTCCGCGCCCGTTCGTGGCGCACGTCACGCCTTCTGCGCCTTCTCGCCGGATGTAGCGACGCCCGACGCGAACAGCGGTGCCGCTTCGGCCGGCACGGCACGGCCGGTGGCGCGCGCGCGGCGCAGCACGGACCAGTAATAGCGGTAGCTCGCGCGGTCGTGCAGCGTGTCGCCGTGGCGTGTCGGACCCCATTGTGCGTGCTGCGCGGCCAGCAGGATTTCGGCGGCCAGGGCGATTTCCTCGTCGCGCGGCGCGAAAGCGGCCACGATCGCGGGAATCTGCGCCGGGTGAATGCTCCACATGCGCGTGTAGCCGAACTCGTTACGCGCGCGGCGCGCGTCGTTCGCCACCACTTCCATGTCGCGCACTTCCGTGCTCACGTTGTGCGAGGGGACGCGGCCAAAAGCGTGGCACGCGGCCGCGATTTCGAGCTTCGCGCGGCGCACGAGCGGGTGATCGAACTGGCCGGGCGAGCGCATGGCCGTGTCGGGAATGGCGCCGTCGTGCGCGGAGACGAAGTCCATCAGGCCGAAGCTCAGCGACTCGACGCCGCGCAGCGCAGCGAGGTCGAATACGCGCGCGAGCGCGCCGTGCGTTTCGACTAGCAATTGAACGGGAATGGGCGTGTCGATGCCCATCTCGACGCGCGTGGCTTCGATGAAGGCCGTCATTTCGGCGGCGTCGCCCACGGCGCGGATCTTCGGCAGCGTGATGAAGGCCGGCGCACGTTTGGCGGCGCGCAGGATCATGCGCACGTCGTCGCGCCAGTGCGGGTGATGAAAATCGTGGATGCGCACGCCAACGCGGCCAAAGCGGTCGTGCTCGCCGCCGATGAACGACGCCACGAGCTCGGCGTGTTCGGCCTCGCGGCCTACCTGCGCGCCGTCTTCGCAGTCGAGCGTGATGTCGAATACCGGGCCCAACTGCTGCTGCAGCGCGAGCGATTTGAGCATCAGCTTCTCACTGCCCGCGTAGTGGTCGCATGCGGGCAGGATGGCAGGCGGCGCTTCGCCGTCAAACAGCACTTCGGCTGGGAGCATGGCGCGCATCTTCGGCGTCGGGAGTCGAGTTTTGTAGGAGATACCGGATTCGGATGCGTCCTGCGAGCAAGGCGCATGCGGATCGGGCGGGCCGCGTAGGTGGGGCCGCCTGGGGCGGGCCGCGTAGGTGGGGCCGCCTAGGGCGGCCCGCGCAGGTCGGCCCACTCAGGCCCGCGGAGCTAGCCCCGCGCGCCCATAAAGCAGAACGGAACGGGCGTTAATCGCGCGTTCCGTTCATACAGCAGGCTTACTTGCCGAGCAGGTGAGCCACGCCTTCGCGCTCTTCGAGCAGCTCGTTCAGCGTGCCGTCCATCTTTTCACGCGAGAACGCGTCGATTTCCAGGCCTTCCACGCGCTTGTATTCGCCGTTTTCGCAGGTTACGGGCACGCCGTAGATGATGTCTTCGGGAATGCCGTACGAGCCGTCCGACGGGATGCCCATCGTGACCCACTTGCCGTTCGTGCCGAGAACCCAGTCACGCACGTGGTCGATGGCTGCGTTGGCGGCCGACGCTGCCGACGACAGGCCGCGCGCTTCGATGATCGCAGCGCCGCGCTTGCCGACCGTCGGGATGAACGTGTCGCGGTTCCACACGTCGTCGTTGATCAGCGCGTTGAGCGACTGGCCGTCGACCGTGGCGAAACGGAAGTCGGGGTACATCGTCGGCGAGTGGTTGCCCCACACGGCGAGCTTCTCGATCGAAGCGACCGGCTTGCCCGACTTGGCGGCCAGTTGCGAGAGCGCGCGGTTGTGGTCCAGACGCAGCATGGCGGTGAAGTTCTTCTTCGGCAGGTCCGGAGCCGACTTCATGGCGATGTAGGCGTTCGTGTTGGCCGGGTTGCCGACGACCAGCACCTTCACGTCGCGGCTGGCGACGTCGTTCAGCGCCTTGCCCTGAACCGTGAAGATTTCAGCGTTGGCCGAGAGCAGGTCCTTACGCTCCATACCCTTCGAGCGGGGGCGTGCGCCAACCAGCAGGGCGACGTCGGCGTCCTTGAACGCGACCTTCGGGTCGTCGGTGATGACCACGCCCGCGAGCAGCGGGAATGCGCAGTCGTCCAGTTCCATCACGACGCCCTTGACGGCGGCTTGCGCTTGCGGAAGGTCAAGCAGTTGCAGGATGACGGGCTGATCCTTGCCGAGCAGGTCGCCATTCGCAATGCGGAACAGCAGGGAGTAAGCGATCTGACCTGCGGCGCCGGTGACGGCAACGCGCTTTGCGGGCTTAGCCATTGAAAATCTCCAGGATGATGCGTTAGACGCCAGGGTAAAACGCCATTCTATATGCGCGATACACGAAGCGTAGGTGAAACCGGCGGTCTTTCTCGCTGGCGTGCGCGCTTCACTGGAACAGCAATGACTGACAAGCCGTGACGCGTGCGCCGCCGGCGCGGACCGCCGTGCCGGTAACCTGTGCAACATGGCAAGAGGTGAACGGAGCGCCCTTCGAGGGACGCCGGACGCTGGCCGCTTCGCGTGTGCCGACTCCTGCAACAGCTCGCTCGGGCTCTCCCACAGATGCGCGGCGCGCGATGACTCACGCGTGCCGGCTGGGCGGATGAAACCTCTACTGCGTTTACTGCGTGAGGGAACAGCATCGTGCAAGGCGGCTCGCAGCGCATTCGCCACGAGGTGGATGCCGCCGGCGGCTCCTCTTCGTCATGCCGGTTTCATGTCCTGAAATTAGCATGCAGCCTGCCCGCAAACCCTTGCTCGATCGGGAGTGTAGGAGTCGTCAGGGTCAAAGTCAACAGTATCTTATGTCTTATATAAGACATAACTATTGCAGGCAAAACGCTTGATGCGTGGGGGGCTTTATGTTGAAATGCGCGCCATGAGTGCAAACCCGGCCAGCAACGCGAATTCCACCGCTCCCGAGAGCGGGGTTCCAGCGTCTGCGCCCGCGGTGCCCCCGTCCCCGACCTTCAGTCCGCTGTACCAGCAGATCAAGGGGCTCATTACACAGAGCCTCGAGTCCGGCGAGTGGAAGCCCGGTGAAATCATCCCCAGCGAAGTCGAACTGGCCGCCCGTTACAAGGTGAGTCAGGGGACCGTACGCAAGGCGATCGACGAACTGGCTGCCGACAATCTGCTGGTGCGCCGTCAGGGTAAGGGCACTTTTGTTGCAACGCACAACGAA
The DNA here is from genome assembly GCF_905220195.1 of Paraburkholderia sp. J8-2. Lineage (NCBI taxonomy): Bacteria > Pseudomonadati > Pseudomonadota > Betaproteobacteria > Burkholderiales > Burkholderiaceae > Paraburkholderia > Paraburkholderia sp. J8-2. The sequence goes on along the minus strand of NZ_CAJMZA010000001.1, from coordinate 716,897 downwards.
GAGCGCGCCCAGTTTCGCTTCCTCAGGTTGCTCGCCGATGACGGCGCGGAGCACCCGCACGTGAGCAAGCTGCTGGAGTGCCGGCGCCTGCGCGCTTCGGCCGAGATCGCGCGCCAGCTCGACCTCAAGCCCTCGGACCCGGTGGTGCTGATCCGGCGTCTGCTGCAGTTCGATGGCGAAAGCACCGTGCTCGACGAAATCTGGTTGCCGGGCGGTGTGTTCCGCGGCCTGACGAGCGAGCGCCTCGCCGACTACAAAGGCCCGCTCTACGCCATGTTCGAGGCGGAGTTCGGCACGCGCATGATACGCGCGACCGAGAAGATCCGCGCCGTGGCCGCCGAGCCTACCGTGGCCGATCTGCTCAAGGTGCCGGCGGGTTTTCCTTTGCTATCGGTCGAGCGGGTGTCCTATACCTATGGAGACCGGCCGGTCGAGGTACGCCGCGGATGGTATGTCACAACCGGGTACTACTATCAGAATGATTTGAGTTGACGAGCGCCGCGCGAAAGACGCGCAGCCCTTCCCCAGAGTGCCTTTGCTTGCGCGCACCACCGCCGTACCCGACGTGGATTTCGCTGCAGCGCGATATGAAAAGGCGCTAAAATTGCGAATTAGTGTTAACACATAGTAGGGGTCTAGCATGGCAGAAGCCGCAAAAAAACCGAGGCCGGAATACCGGAACATCGGGCTTGGGCAGATCTTGTTCGCATACCGCCTGCCGTTGGCAGGTCGTGTGTCGATCGGCCACCGCATCAGCGGTGTGCTCTTGTTCCTGTTCCTGCCTTTCATCTTGTTCCTGTTGGACCAGAGCCTCACTTCGGAGCTTAGCTTCGAGGTATTCAAGGGCTTCCTTTCCAACATCATCGTCAAGCTCATCGTGCTGGTCCTCGGGTGGGCGTTCCTGTTTCACTTCTGCGCTGGCGTGCGTCACCTGTGCATGGACTTCAACCATGGCCTCGTGAGCAAGGAAAAAGGCAAGTCGACCTCCCTGGTCGTCGTGATCATCTCCACGGTTCTCACGATCGCCTTTGCGGCAAAACTCTTCGGAGCGTTCTAAAAAATGTCGGCTAAAAACGGTATCGGTCCGAAGCGCCACGTCGTCGGCGCTCACTACGGCATTCGCGACTGGATCGCACAACGCGCCACCGCCGTGATCATGGCGATCTACACGGTCGTGCTGCTCGTCCTGTTCTTCGGCGCGCACGACTTCTCGTATGACGGCTGGGCGTCGATCTTCTCCGCTGAGTGGATGAAGCTCGCCACGTTCGTCACCCTGGTCGCGTTGTTCCTGCACGCGTGGGTTGGCGTGCGTGACATCTGGATGGACTACATCAAGCCGGTCGGCCTGCGCATCACGCTGGACGTCCTCACGATCGCATGGCTGCTGGGCAGCCTCGGCTACGCCGCTCAGATTCTCTGGAGAGTGTAAAAGAATGGCTGCAATCAAGAATTCACTGCCGCGTCGCAAGTTCGACGTGGTCATCGTCGGTGCTGGCGGCTCGGGGATGCGCGCTTCGCTGCAACTCGCGCGTGCCGGCCTGTCGGTTTGCGTGCTCTCGAAGGTGTTCCCGACGCGTTCGCACACGGTCGCCGCTCAAGGCGGTATCGGCGCTTCGCTCGGCAACATGAGCGAAGACAATTGGCACTATCACTTCTACGACACGATCAAGGGCTCCGACTGGCTCGGCGACCAGGACGCGATCGAGTTCATGTGCCGTGAAGCGCCGAACGCCGTGTACGAGCTCGAACACATGGGCATGCCGTTCGACCGCAACGCCGACGGCACGATTTACCAGCGTCCGTTCGGCGGCCACACGGCCAACTACGGCGAGAAGCCGGTTCAGCGCGCCTGTGCTGCTGCTGACCGTACCGGCCACGCGCTGCTGCACACGCTGTATCAGCAAAACGTCGCGGCGAAGACCACGTTCTTCGTCGAATGGATGGCGCTCGACCTGATTCGCGACGCCGAAGGCGACGTGCTCGGCGTGACCGCGCTCGAAATGGAAACGGGCGACGTCTATATCCTCGAAGGCAAGACCACGCTGTTCGCCACGGGCGGCGCAGGCCGGATCTTCGCGGCATCGACCAACGCGTTCATCAACACCGGTGACGGCCTTGGCATGGCGGCCCGTTCGGGCATCGCGCTGCAGGACATGGAGTTCTGGCAGTTCCACCCGACCGGCGTGGCCGGCGCGGGCGTGCTGATCACGGAAGGCGTGCGCGGCGAAGGCGGCATTCTGCGTAACTCGAACGGCGAGCGCTTTATGGAGCGTTACGCGCCGACGCTGAAGGACCTGGCGCCGCGCGACTTCGTTTCGCGTTCGATGGACCAGGAAATCAAGGAAGGCCGTGGCGTGGGTCCGCACAAGGACCACGTACTGCTCGACCTCTCGCACATCGGCGCCGAGACGATCATGAAGCGTCTGCCGTCGATTCGCGAAATCGCGCTCAAGTTCGCGAACGTGGACTGTATCAAGGAGCCGATCCCGGTCGTGCCGACCATCCACTACCAGATGGGCGGCATCCCGACGAACATCAACGGCCAGGTCGTTGGCACGCCGAAGGGTCACGAAGAAGTCGTCAACGGCTTCTACGCCGTGGGCGAATGCTCGTGCGTCTCGGTGCACGGCGCGAACCGCCTCGGCACGAACTCGCTGCTCGACCTCGTGGTGTTCGGCCGTGCGGCTGGCAACCACATCGTCAAGCACGTCAAGGAGCTCAAGGAGCACAAGCCGCTGCCGGCCGACGCCGCCGACTTCGCGCTCTCGCGCCTCGCCGAGCTCGACAAGTCGACCTCGGGCGAGTACGCGCAAAGCGTCGCGAACGACATCCGTGGTTCGATGCAGAAGCACGCAGGCGTGTTCCGCACGTCGAAGCTGCTGGCAGACGGTGTGAAGGACATCGCGCAGATCGCTGAGCGCGCGAAGCACATCCACCTGAAGGACAAGTCGAAGGTGTTCAACACGGCGCGCGTGGAAGCGCTCGAAGTGGCGAACCTGGTCGAAGTTGCGCGCGCAACGATGGTTTCGGCTGAAGCTCGTAAGGAAAGCCGTGGTGCACACGCACAGAGCGACTTCGAACACCGTGACGACGAAAACTGGCTGCGCCATACGCTCTGGTTCAGCGAAGGTGACCGACTCGATTACAAGCCGGTCCACATGCAACCGCTGACCGTCGAGTCCGTGCCGCCGAAGGCGCGTACGTTCTAAGGCACACGCCAGTCAAAAGGAATTGGAAATGGCCAAACGCATTTTTGAAGTCTATCGCTACGACCCGGACAAGGACGCAGCGCCGCGCATGCAAACGTACGAGCTGGAAATCACGCACGAGCGCATGCTGCTCGACGCGCTGGTCAAGCTCAAGGAACTGGACGAAACGCTGTCGTTCCGCCGCTCGTGCCGCGAAGGCGTGTGCGGTTCGGACGCGATGAACATCAACGGCAAGAACGGTCTCGCCTGTCTGACGAACCTGAACGAGCTGCCGCAGAAGATCGTGCTGCGTCCGCTGCCGGGCCTGCCCGTCGTGCGCGACCTGATTTGCGACTTCACGCAGTTCTTCAACCAGTACCACTCGATCAAGCCGTACCTGATCAACGACACGCCGCCGCCCGAGAAGGAGCGTCTGCAGTCGCCTGAGCAGCGTGACGAACTCGATGGCCTGTACGAGTGTATTCTGTGCGCAAGCTGCTCGACGTCGTGCCCGAGCTTCTGGTGGAACCCGGACAAGTTCGTCGGCCCGGCAGGTCTGCTGCAGGCTTACCGCTTCATCGCGGACAGCCGCGACGAAGCCACCGGCGAGCGCCTCGACAACCTCGAGGACCCGTACCGTCTGTTCCGTTGCCACACGATCATGAACTGCGTCGACGTTTGCCCGAAGGGCCTGAACCCGACGAAGGCGATCGGCAAGATCAAGGAACTGATGTTCCGCCGCGCGGTTTGATGTTGCTGTTCTGAAATGGAATCGCATCAGTCCGACCCCCTTCGCCGCGCGCGCCTTCGTTGGCGCGCGCGGCGCGGCCTGCTCGAAAATGATCTGATTTTTGAGCGGTTTTTCGAGCGCTATGAGCATGAACTCAGCGACGCCGACGTGGGCGCTCTCACGCGCCTGCTCGAGCTGAGCGATAACGACCTGATGGACTTGCTGCTCGCGCGCAAGGAACCAGAAGGCGACCTTGCCGACCCGGACGTGAAGCGGGTGCTGGAGCTGCTTCGGAACGTCTGAGCGCGGTGGCGTCCGCAGTTGTCTTGCAGGCGCCGCGCCGGACGTACAAAACTATCGAATCCCGTGTTTATCTTCGATTGAGGATGTGCTATGACCCCGTCTGATGTAAAAGCCACGCTATCGTTCAGCGACAATTCGCCGAGCGTCGAACTGCCGATCTACAAGGGCACGATGGGCCCGGATGTGATCGACATCCGCAAACTGTACGGTCAGACCGGCAAGTTCACGTATGACCCGGGCTTCATGTCGACGGCGTCGTGCAACTCGGCGATCACGTACATCGACGGGGACAAGGGCGAACTGCTGTACCGCGGCTACCCGATCGACAACCTCGCGCAAAACGCCGACTTCCTCGAAACCTGCTACCTGCTGTACCGCGGCGAACTGCCGAACGCAGCGCAGAAGGAAGAGTTCGTCAAGACCGTCACGCAGCACACGATGGTTCACGAGCAAATGCAGTTCTTCTTCCGCGGCTTCCGCCGCGACGCGCACCCGATGGCGATTCTCGTCGCCGCAGTCGGCGCGCTGTCGGCGTTCTATCACGACTCGCTCGACATCAACAATCCGAAGCATCGTGAAGTGTCGGCGATCCGCATGATCGCGAAGCTGCCGACGCTCGTCGCCATGGCGTACAAGTACTCGATCGGCCAGCCGTTCGTGTACCCGCAGAACAATCTGTCGTACAGCGCGAACTTCATGCGCATGATGTTCTCGAACCCGTGCGAAGAGTACAAGGTCAACGACGTGCTCGTGCGCGCGCTCGACCGTATCCTCATTCTGCACGCCGACCACGAGCAGAACGCTTCGACCTCGACGGTGCGTCTGGCTGGCTCGTCGGGCGCGAACCCGTTCGCGTGTATCGCGGCCGGTATCGCCTGTCTGTGGGGCCCGGCGCACGGTGGTGCGAACGAAGCCGCACTGAACATGCTGGAAGAAATCGGCTCGCCGGACAAGATTCCTGAGTTCATCAAGCAAGTGAAGGACAAGAACTCGGGCGTGAAGCTGATGGGCTTCGGTCACCGCGTGTACAAGAACTACGACCCGCGTGCGAAGCTCATGCGCGAGACGTGCTACGAAGTGCTGAACGAACTCGGTCTGCACGACGATCCGCTCTTCAAGCTCGCCATGCAGCTCGAAAAGATCGCGCTGGAAGACGAATACTTCGTGTCGCGCAAGCTGTACCCGAACGTCGACTTCTACTCGGGTATCGTGCAGCGCGCACTCGGCATCCCGACCTCGATGTTCACGTGTATCTTCGCGATGGCGCGTACGGTGGGCTGGATTGCGCAGTGGAACGAAATGATCGCCGACCCCGAACAGAAGATCGGCCGTCCGCGTCAGCTGTTCATCGGCGAAACGCCGCGCGAAGCCAAGCCGATCGCGCAACGCTAAGCCATTTCGATTTGCGCGCGCTGCGCGCAAGCCGTCATGCAAACGCCCCGACGGGCTATCACTCGTCGGGGCGTTTTTCTTTTGCGCGCGAGGTACGCCGTCGTGCTCACACCCGCGCTCAAACCCAGCCGTCGATCTTCAGCCCGCTGGCCTGCTCCGCTTCTTCGCGCGTGACCTCGCGCACGGTTTCGCCGAAGCTCCAGACATGGCCTTCGGGGTCGCAAGCCGCGTAGACGCGATCGCCGTAAAACTGGTCGGCCGGTTCGCGAATGATCTTCGCACCCGCGGCGCGGGCGCGTTCGCAATGCGCGTCGAGACCGCTTTTCAACTGCACGTGCACCGACTGCGTGTTCTTGCCTTCCAGTTCGGCGGGGCTCGTGTAGGGCATGCCCGGCCAGCCGCCACAAATCATCACGTAGCCGTCCCCGAAGCGCATTTCCGAGTGACCGAGCTTTCCGTCCGGCGACGTGACGACGAACTGACGCTTGAAACCGAACGCCTTTTCCAGCCAGTCGAGCGCGGCGAATGGGTCGCGATAGTAGATGGCGGAGCCGAAGGCCGGTCGCGGCGAAGTGTTGCTCATGAGCGTCTCCTGGGCAGTACGTGCGACGAATCTAGCACCGGCGTGGTGCGATTGCGCGTAGCGCGCGCAAGCGTCCTTGCCACGGGCGCACGGCCATTACCTCCGACGTAATCGTCGGCGCGCACGGCATCGGCGACCATGGTCCTCATCGGCCCACCCCAACCGCAAGGAGCGACGACCATGGCACGCGACACCCTCAATGCCCGCCAACCCGGCTTGATCCGCATCGACGACGAGACCGCACTGCACTATCGCGACTGGGGCGATGGGGTGCCGCTCGTGTTTCTCTCCGGCTGGACGCTCAATGCCGACATGTGGAACTACCAATGCGCGCCGCTCGCAGCCGCGGGATTTCGCTGCGTGGCGTATGACCGCCGCGGGCACGGACGTTCGAGCGACCCGGGCCGTGGCTACGACTACGACACGCTCGCCGACGATCTCGAAGCGGTACTCGACGCACGAGGTTTGGCGCGCGTGACGCTGGTCGGTCATTCGTTCGCGAGCGGTGAGATCGTGCGTTATTTGAGCCGTCACGGCTCGCGCCGCGTAGCCGGCATCGTGCTGGTTTCGCCGGCTTCTACGCCTTGTTTGCTCAAGACTGCCGACAATCCCGGCGGGCTCGACGCGAGCCTCTTCGAAGCGTCGATCGCGGAAATGCTCACGTCGTTTCCCGACTGGATCGACCGGCGCGCCGACGCCTACTTCAGCCCCGGCACGTCGCGCACGGTCATTCAGTGGACGGCGGACATGATGCTGGGCACGTCTTTGTGCGCAGCCGCGCAGTTGAGCCGCGTGCAGATGGTCACCGACTTCCGCCGCGAACTGGCCGCGATCGACGTATCCGCGCTCGTGCTGCACGGCGACTGCGATGCTTCGGCGCCACTGGAGATCACAGGGCGTCCGACGGCGGCCGCGCTTGAACGCGCGACGCTGAAGGTTTATGAGGGCGGCACGCATGGCATGTACTTCAACCATGCGGCGCGCGTGAACGCGGACATTCGCGCGTTCGTTACGCGGTGGCAGGCCTGACGCAGTTCGGCGGCGCCGAAACAAGCGGTAATCAGGGCAAGGGCCATTCTCGCCCCGAGCGCGCACCAGAAAAGGAATAGTGCTGCCACGCCCCTCGTTTTGCAGATGACACGCTGGCGCGCCGACACATTCGCGCGCCGCGTGCGAGGCGTACCGATGGAGTCTTCACGGCGCCGGCACGCAACCCGCGCGCCACGAGGCCGGACCATCGCGAGGGGCGACATCATGCGCAAACTTCTCGCCTTCAATGTGCTGGCCTGCCTGCTGAGCGCCTGTACGACGCCGGTCGCGTCGCAGCAGGCCGCGTATGGGTCTTACCCGTCAGGGGCGCCATGCCGCCCCGTTACCGGCACCGCCGAGATCGACGGCGCGCCGCAGCAGATCAGCGGCGTCGCATGCCTGCAACCCGACGGCACATGGCAGATCATGCAGAGCGACGACACGCTCGTCTATCCGGTCGCCTGGCCCGACGCGACGGCTTACTACGCCGGGCCGTGGTATGGCTGGTGGCCGCCGGTATTCGTGGGCGGCTCGTTCGTGTTCGTTGACCATTTCCATCACTTTCATCACATGGATCATGTCTTCCCGGGCGGCCCGCATATGCATCCGGTGTCAGGCATGCATGGCGGCTTTCATGGCGGGCATGGCGGACACGGCGGCGTCTGGAGCGGCATGGGGCATGGGGGCGGAGGCGGCATGGGCGGCGGGCATCGTTGAACCCCACCAGGCAGCCGAACGCACGCCGCGAATCCTTTATGATGGAGCGCGCCTCCCAACCCGAGACGCTCCATGTTCTTCGCCGCGCATTCCCTGCATCGCCGCCTGAGCATTGCGATCGGCACGCTCGCGATTCTCGTCGGCGTGCTGGGCGCGCTCGGCACCTTCCTCGTGGTGCGCAGTCTCGCCGCCGAGTTCAACACGACTTTGCGCGACGCGGCCGCGCACGTTCAGACGGGCGTGCCCCATCGCGCAACGGAGCGCGGCGAGCGCTCGCCCGCCGACGATTTCGTCGTGCAGATCTGGTCCGAGGGCGACGGCGAAGCACCGAGCCGCACGAGCAACGCGAACGTCGCGCTGCCGCGCGCGCAAAGCGGCTTCTCGTCGATCGACTATGACGGCGAGGCCTGGGACGTGTTCGCACTCGCCGCCGGCGACGAATACATTCAGGTGGCCGAATCGCGCAGCATGCGCAACCGCAACGCCTTGCGCGTGGCGTTCTGGAGCCTGCTGCCCATGCTCGCGCTGCTGCCGCTGCTCGCGCTCACGATCGCCGTGACCGTGCGCGTTTCGCTGCGGCCGCTCGAGCGCATCGGGCACCGCGCCGCGAACGTCGATCTGCACGACCTCAAACCGCTCGAAGCCGGGCAGGCGCCCGTCGAATTGCGGCCTTTCGTCGAATCGATCAATCGCATGATCGAGCGCCTTTCGGTGCTCGTGAACGCCGAGCGCATGTTCATCGCCGATGCCGCGCACGAACTGCGTTCGCCGATCTCCGCCATGCAGTTGCAGATCGACAACCTGCGCAATGCGCCGCCCGAACAGTACCCCGAGCGTTTCGAGGAGTTGCGGCGCGGCATCGTGCGCACGGGCGCGCTCGTCTCGCAGCTGCTCGGTCTTGCGCGTGCCGAAATCGGCAGTGCGCAACGCGTGCTGGCGGAGGTGCCGCTGCCGCAGGTCGTCACCGACGTGCTGGCTGACCTGCTCCCGCTCGCCGACTCGCGCGGTGTCGATCTGGGCGTGACGTGTCTCGACGACGTGACGGTGCGCGCCACCGAAACCGACATGCGCGTGCTCGTGCGCAATCTCGTGGACAACGCGATCCGCTACAGTCAGGAAGGCGCGAATGTGGACGTAGCGGTGCGCCGCGAAGGCACAGGCGTTGTCATCGAGGTGACCGACAACGGGCCCGGCATTGCCGAGGCCGACTTGCCGCGTGTATTCGACCGGTTTTTCCGCGCAGGCGGTCATGATGCGCACGGCAGCGGCCTTGGCCTCGCCATCGCGCAGGCGGTGGCGCAGAGCTACCGAGGTTGCGTGACGCTCGCGAACCGGCGCGATGGGCAACGCGGCATCGTCGCGCGAATCGAGTTGCCGCGCCAATCCGGTGCAAGCCGGTAAGGCAAAATTCCGGGAAGCATGCGAAACAAAGGACGGACACGATGCGCATTCTGCTGATCGAAGACGATCTGCTGATCGGGCCCGCGCTGCTGCGCGCGTTGAAGGACGCGTCATACAGCGTCGACTGGGTGCGCACGGGCGAGAGCGGCCGCACCGCGATTCGCGACGGCTCGTACACGGCGATCCTGCTCGACCTCGGTCTTTCCGATATGAGCGGGCTCGACGTGTTGCGCGGCCTGCGCGAGTCGCAAGACGCCACGCCCGTGCTCATCATCACCGCTCGCGACGACGTGGACACGCGCGTGGAAGGCCTCGATCTCGGCGCCGACGACTATCTCGTGAAGCCGTTCGAGAGCAAGGAACTGCTCGCGCGCATCCGCGCCGTGGTGCGGCGCAAATCGGGCTTCGCCTCGCCGACCATGGGCAGCGGCCGCGTGACGCTCGACATGAACGCGCGCCGTCTCACGTTCGACGGCCAGTCCGACGACCTTTCCGCGCGCGAGTACGCGCTCATGCTCGCGCTGCTCGAGCGGCCGGGCGCGATCCTGTCGCGTCAGCAACTCGAGGAGCGGCTTTATGGCTGGGGCGAGGAAGTGGAAAGCAACGCGGTGGATGCCGTGATTTACAGCGTGCGCCGCAAGTTCGGACAGGCGGTGATCCGCAACGTGCGCGGGCTGGGTTGGGCCGTTTGCACGTGAGCGGCGGAACGTTCGAATAAAAAAAGCGCGCAAGGAACTGCGCGCTGTAAAAAACCGCGGCGAGCGCGGGGCTCGCCGCATAGCGCAATGCATGGGGGAAGGCACGCATTGCGCGCGAACTTATGCCAGCAGGCGCTGCCAGGGTTCCTTCTGCCAGGCGCGGCTAAGCGAAGCGAGCAGCGCGACTTCGTTTTCGGCAACGTGCCGGTCCGAATACACCGCGACATGGCACAGATTCAGCACTTCGGCGCGCAGCGCGGGGTCGTCGAGTTCGCGCATGATTTGCTGCATCACGTCGGAGTCGAGTTTGCATGCGTCGCTCCAGTTCAGGTGCGAGGTGGTCTGCAAGTCCTCGCACAGGCCCTTGAGGATTTCGCCGAATTCGCCCGGCGCGAGGCCGAGCCGGTCGGCAAGGCGCGCGCGATGGACGGCTGCCAGCTCCTCGCTGCTCAGGTGGCCATCGGCGAGCATCGCGACGGCGACGATGCGGCCAGCGGCTTGCGGACTGTTGCAGGTATAGGTACGCATGTTCAGGAATCCTCTTAAAACGTGATGGCGATGGAACGGTTGGCGCAGCCGTGGCTCAGTCGAAGATGTCCTGCAGCCACGACTTGCGGCGATGACCGTTGCCGCCGTAGCTGTCGTGCGCGCGGCGCGGGGCGTAGTCGCCATGTTGCGCGCCATGTTGCGAGCCGTGCTTCGAACCATGCTGGCGCGATGCGTGTGCATCGTCTTCGTTGCGATACTGCCGGGTGCCGCTGCGTTCGATCAGCCTGTCGAGTTCGCCGCGATCGAGCCAGACGCCGCGACACTGCGGGCAGTAGTCGAGTTCGACGCCCTGACGCTCTGTGAGCGAGAGGGTGACGTCAGGGCAGTTGGGGCATTTCATGATGCGCTCCGTGATGAGTGACAGGTCATCGAGGCCCGTGCCGTCTTGCTTGAAGGGCAGCGCGGCCTCGATGGAAACCATCCTCGCAGAGCAAAATGAGCGAAGAATGAGGAACGCGCAGCTTGCCTTCATGAAGCGCCGAGCGTGCCTTCCGGCTTGTGTGTCTTGACGAGCGACACCACCACGCCGCCCGCGAGCAGCGCTGCCGTCACGCCAAGGCTGAACAGGGCGGGAATCTTGCCGATGATGCCCACCAGAAAGATCTTCGCGCCGATGAACACGAGCACGAGCGCGAGCGCATGCTTGAGGTAATAGAAGCGGTGCGCCATCGCCGCGAGCGCGAAGTAGAGCGCGCGCAGACCCAGCACGGCGAAGATGTTGCTCGTATAGACGATGAAGGGGTCGGTCGTGATCGAAAATATCGCGGGGATCGAATCGACAGCAAAAATCAGGTCGGCGAACTCGATCATCACGAGTGCGAGCAGTAGCGGCGTGGCGAGCAGCGTGAGCTTGCCGGTGCGCGGATGCGCTTGCCGCACGAGAAACGCGCGCCCCTCGAGCTGCGGCGTGACGGGCAGCTTGCGGCGCAGCCAGCGCAGCAGGGCGCTGTCGTCCACGCTGGCCTCTTCCTTCGGGCCCAGCAGCATCTTCACGCCCGTCACGGCAAGAAACACGCCGAACACGTACAGCATCCACTCGAACTGCGTGACGAGCGCCGCGCCGAGTCCGACCATCAATGCGCGTAGCACCAGCACGCCGACAATGCCCCAGAACAGCACGCGATGCTGAAGCTGCCGCGGCACCGCGAGCGCACCGAAGATCGACGCGATGACGAACACGTTGTCGAGCGAGAGCGATTTTTCGATGAGATAGCCGGTGATGTATTCGGTGGCCGGTTGCGCGCCGAGCTGCCACCAGACGAAGCCGCCGAACAGCACTCCCACGACGATATAGCCGAGCGAGAGCCACAGGCTTTCGCGGATGCCGATTTCGTGGTCGTCACGGTGCAGCACGCCGAGATCGAGCGCGAGCAGCACGATCACCACTGCCAGGAAGGCGACCCAGAGCCACGCGGGCTGACCGAGGAAGGAGGCCGTGACGATCGGCGCAAGCATGGTTGTTCCTTTGAACGTAGAGAGGAATGTGACCTTCGTGCGCGGTTTTTGCGGGCACAGCCGGCCTCATGGGCCTTTGGCCCATTGGGTCAGCATAGTGGCGAAGAATGAGCAGGGAATGAGCGCCGTGGCTTGACACAGGTCACGTGTGAGTTGGTGCGACGCGGATACGATTCCGCCTTTTTTCCGGACCGACGAACATGACCGCCCGCATTCTCTTCGTACTACTTTGTCTTTTCACGCTGGCGAGCCGCGCTTCAGCACAGACGGTCGAGCAACCCGCCGCACCGGACTCGACGTCGCGGCAATATCTGAGCCCTCTACAGAAGAACTTCGGCGTGGCAACCGCGCCTTCCAGGAGCGATCGGGCGAACGATCTGACGAGGCGTTGCAAGGAGGTTGCGGCGGAGTATGACCACGCATTCAGACCGGCAGGGACCGATCAGGCGAACGCCGTCGTGCCGAATTACGGACACTACGGGGAACAGGAAAACACGCTGCAGCGCTACAACCAGCGCCGCGACGCGGAGAAGGAGTTCGACGATCTTGGCTGCCGGTAGCGCACGGCAGCGCTAGAACTGGTAATTGATCGAAACGTCGCAAACGCCGCCCGTCTTCGTCTGGATGATCGGACTGTGCGCGGCGCTGCCGAGCAGGCGCTTGATCGCGCCGTCGGCGCTCACGAACCAATGTTTGTTGACGAAGTAGACCATCGTGATGCCGAAGCCGGCCGACTTGAGGCCCGCGCTCGCGTCGTACTGGCGGTAACCGGATGCAGCCGCCTGCTGCGGCGTCACGCCGAACCAGCTCTGCATGTAGTTGGAATCGGCGAACGTGACCGAGGGGCCGGCGAACCAATAGAAGTTCTCGTTGCTGCCCGGCAGCGGCATATAGGCGCCGAGGTCCGCAGTCCAGCCATTCGAGCCGCCGAAGCTGCGCGTGAAGGCGGTGCGCAGCACGAGCGGGAAGTCCTTCGAGATCACATACTCGCCAGCGATCTTCAATTCCGGCGCCGGGTTGATGTTGCCCATCCCGTACAGCCGCGTCGGGTCGTCCTGGCCGCGCCGTCCGAGGTCGTAGGCCGCGGCGACGCTCACGCGCCAGTTTGGGCCCTGCAGCACGTTGGCGCCGAAGCCTTCGCCCGTCGAGCCGAACAGGATGTCCTTGTAGCGCAGGTCGATGCTCGGGCCGACCAGGGTGTGATAGCGGTCCGAGCCGTCGTAGCGCGGTTCGAAAGTCGCGCCCACACCAAGCCGCGCTTCGAAGTCGGGACGGTTTGGCTCAAACATCTTTTCGAGCGGAATGCCGGCGGAATACTGCCATTCGCCAAGCGGCGAGGGGGTTTGCGCCTCGGCGCGCGGGGCCAGCGCGACGAGGGCGCATGCCATGGCGGCAAGTGACATACGCTGCGTGGCCCGCGAGCGGCGCGGCGCCGTTGGTTTTATTTTGCTTGTTCTGTGCTGCGCAATGCAGATTGCGAGTGGCATGAAGCCTCCGAGTTTGGCTGGCCGGCCGCGGCGTTGTTTATTGAGTACGATGAAATCACAGGAATTCCATGCGGCCGGGTTCGTCTCGCAAACCTCGTGCCTGATCGGGCAGTGTCCGTTCCGGCGACTCGTGCGCTCTCCGGTGGAAACGGCCGCCAGATGTGGGTGAAGCATCATGAAAATCAGGATGACTAATTAAATTGCCATGGCGCTTGCGCACCGTTTTGGAGCGCGGCATTGGCCCCGATTAAACCCTGGCGCCAAATTGCCGTTAGACAGGTATGGACGTCGGTGACGCGGCTCCCCCTGTGTCGCGAATTCCGAAGCCCATGTTTCACCGTTCTCACAGCGGTAACCAACTTGCGCCGGTCGTGGTCGGGCCGGCGCATCTCTTTTTGCATCCCGAATCCCTGCAGCGAGCCCCCGACGTGCGCACGCTTTGGCGCGACACGGTTGCGCCACGACACCCGCGCTCGCCGGGTAACGCTGATACAGGTATCGCGACTACCACCCAACTCACTGTTTTTTATCGCTTTTTTTCAGGAAAGGCCCTGTAGTGGGCGGGTTTCGCGTGGCATAATCGATTCACACAACCGTATTGCCCCGCAGTCAAACAATTCCCCCGCACATCATGGCAAAGACGCTCTACGACAAATTGTGGGACACCCATGTGGTCCACACGGAAGACGATGGCACGACGATTCTCTACATCGACCGTCATCTGTTGCACGAAGTCACCAGCCCGCAGGCTTTCGAAGGCCTGAAGATGCATGAGCGCCCTGTGTGGCGCATCAGCGCGAACCTGGCGGTGTCCGACCACAACGTGCCCACCACCGACCGCAGCCACGGCATTGCCGATCCGGTCTCGAAGCTGCAGGTGGACACGCTCGATTCGAACTGCGACGCCTTCGGCATCACGCAGTTCAAGATGGCCGACCAGCGCCAGGGCATCGTGCACATCGTGGGTCCGGAGCAGGGCGCGACGCTGCCCGGCATGACGATCGTCTGCGGCGACTCGCACACGTCCACGCACGGCGCGTTCGGCGCGCTTGCGCACGGCATCGGCACCTCGGAAGTCGAGCACGTGCTGGCCACGCAAACGCTGCTGCAAAAGAAGAGCAAGAACATGCTCGTGAAGGTCGAGGGCCAACTGCCGCGCGGCTGCACCGCGAAGGACATCGTGCTCGCCATCATCGGCAAGATCGGCACGGCGGGCGGCACGGGCTACGCCATGGAGTTCGGCGGCTCGATGATCCGCGGCCTCACGATGGAAGGCCGCATGACCGTGTGCAACATGGCGATCGAAGGCGGTGCGCGCGCAGGCATGGTCGCCGTGGACGACACCACGATCGAATACCTGAAGGGCCGTCCGTTCTCGCCGCAAGGCGCGGAGTGGGATCAGGCCGTCGAATACTGGAAGAACTTCCGCACCGACGAAGGCGCGCACTTCGACCGCGTGGTCGAACTGACTGCAGCCGACATCGTCCCGCAGGTCACGTGGGGCACGTCGCCGGAAATGGTGACGTCGGTCGACAGCCGCGTGCCGGACCCCGAGCGCGAGAAGGACCCGGTCAAGCGCGACGCGATGGAACGCGCACTGCAATACATGGCGCTCGAACCGAATACGCCGATCGAGTCGATCAAGCCGGACAAGATCTTCATCGGTTCGTGCACGAACGCGCGTATCGAAGACCTGCGCTCGGCCGCTTATGTCGTGAAGAAACTCGGCCGCCGCGTGGCGCCGAACATCCGCCTCGCGATGGTCGTGCCGGGCTCGGGTCTCGTGAAGGCGCAAGCCGAGCGCGAAGGCCTCGACAAGGTGTTCACGGAAGCGGGCTTCGAATGGCGCGAGCCGGGTTGCTCGATGTGCCTCGCGATGAACGCCGACCGGCTGGAGCCGGGCGAGCGTTGCGCATCGACTTCGAACCGCAACTTCGAAGGCCGCCAGGGCGCGGGCGGTCGCACGCACCTCGTGAGCCCGGCCATGGCAGCCGCCGCGGCAATCGAAGGCCATTTCGTCGACATTCGCAAGCTCGGGTAAGGCAACACGATCATGGAAAAATTCATCGTACACACCGGCGTCGTGGCGCCGCTCGATCGCGAGAACGTCGATACCGACGCGATCATTCCGAAGCAGTTCCTCAAGTCGATCAAGCGCACCGGCTTCGGCCCGAATGCCTTCGACGAGTGGCGTTATCTCGATCACGGCGAGCCGGGCCAGGACAACTCGAAGCGCCCGCTGAACCCGGACTTCGTGCTGAACCAGCCGCGTTATCAAGGCGCTTCGGTGCTGCTCACGCGCAAGAACTTCGGCTGCGGCAGCTCACGCGAGCACGCGCCGTGGGCGCTCGACCAGTACGGTTTCCGCGCGATCATCGCGCCGAGCTTCGCGGACATCTTCTATAACAACTGCTTCAAGAACGGCCTGCTGCCGATCGTGCTGTCCGAATCGGACGTGGATCACCTGTTCAACGAAACGTACGCGTTCAACGGCTTCCAGCTCACGGTCGATCTGGACAAGCAGGTCGTGCGCACGACCGACGGCTCGAAGGAATATCCGTTCGAAGTGGCCGCGTTCCGCCGCTACTGCCTCTTGAACGGCTTCGACGACATCGGCCTCACGCTGCGTCACGCCGACAAGATCCGCCAGTACGAAGCCGAGCGCCTCGCGCGCCAGCCGTGGCTGAACAACCGCGTGCTTTGATACGCGGCGAACAAACGCAGATAAGCGCACACCGAACAACTGAGCGAGGAATCACAGGATGAAGATTGCAGTGCTGCCGGGCGACGGCATCGGTCCCGAGATCGTCAAGGAAGCCGTGAAGGTGCTCAACGCACTCGGCGAAAAGTTCGAGCTGGAAGAGGCGCCCGTTGGCGGCGCGGGCTACGAGGCTAGCGGCCACCCGCTGCCCGACGCAACGCTCGCGCTGGCGAAGTCCGCCGATGCGATCCTGTTCGGCGCCGTGGGCGACTGGAAGTACGACAAGCTCGAGCGCGCGCTGCGTCCGGAGCAGGCCATTCTCGGCCTGCGCAAGCATCTGGAACTGTTCGCGAACTTCCGCCCGGCGATCTGCTATCCGCAGCTCACGGGGGCGTCGTCGCTGAAGCCGGAAATCGTTTCGGGCCTCGACATCCTGATCGTCCGTGAACTGAACGGCGACATCTACTTCGGCCAGCCGCGCGGTACGCGCGAAGCGCCGGACGGCAACTTCAAGGGTGCACGCGAAGGCTTCGACACGATGCGCTATGCGGAACCCGAAGTGCGTCGCATCGCTCACGTGGCGTTCCAGGCTGCGCAGAAGCGCCAGAAGAAGCTGACCTCGGTCGACAAGGCCAACGTGCTCGAAACGTCGCAGTTCTGGAAGGACATCATGATCGATGTCTCGAAGGAGTATCCGGACGTCGAGCTGTCGCACATGTATGTGGACAACGCGGCCATGCAGCTCGTGAAGGCGCCCAAGGCCTTCGACGTGGTCGTGACCGGCAACATGTTCGGCGACATTCTTTCGGACGAAGCCGCAATGCTCACGGGCTCGATCGGCATGCTGCCCTCGGCCTCGCTCGACAAGAACAACAAGGGTCTGTACGAGCCGTCGCACGGTTCGGCGCCGGATATCGCGGGCAAGGGCATTGCCAACCCGCTCGCCACGATCCTTTCGGCGGCCATGATGCTGCGCTACTCGCTCGGCCGCCCGGAGCAGGCGGACCGTATCGAGAGCGCGGTGAAGAAGGTGCTCGAGCAAGGCTATCGCACCGCCGACATCGTCACGCCGGACTGCAAGCAGGTTGGCACGGCGGCGATGGGCGACGCAGTGGTCGCAGCGCTGTAACGTCGTATGAAGGGCACGCCGTTTCAGGCGTGCCCTTTTTTGTTTCGCGCGCCTGAAGAACGGTGCTGCAAATAGCGGAAAGTATGGTTTTTTCCGCGCAAATTAACTGTTTCGTGTATATTGCTTCGATGGCGAAGATCTCCCCGATCACGACTGTTACGAACATCCGCGGCACGGCCCGCGCGATTTCGCTCGCCATTAGCACGAAAACCACGATTACGAAAACGATCACCATTCGTTGATCGCTCGTCGTGCCCGCTCATCTTCCCCGCGCGGCCACGCCGGGCGAGCGAAGCGGGGAAGTGTCCATCTCAAGGGTTAGTCATGAACGTAGGTCTCGTAGGTTGGCGCGGCATGGTCGGCAGCGTGCTGATGCAGCGCATGCAGGAAGAACGTGATTTCGACCTGATCGAACCGGTGTTTTTCAGCACCAGCAATGCAGGCGGCGCGGCACCGTCGTTCGCCAAAAACGAGACGAAGCTCAAGGACGCGAACAGCGTCGACGAGCTCAAGAAGTGCGACATCATCATCACCTGCCAGGGCGGCGACTACACCAACGAGGTGTATCCGAAGCTGCGCGCCGCGGGCTGGACCGGTTACTGGATCGACGCGGCCTCGGCGCTGCGCATGAAGGACGATGCGGTCATCATCCTCGACCCGGTCAACCTCGACGTCATCAAGGACGCGCTGGTCAAGGGTCAGAAGGACTTCATCGGCGGCAACTGCACGGTCAGCCTCATGCTGATGGCGCTGGGCGGCCTGTTCCGCGAAAACCTCGTCGACTGGATCACGGCCATGACGTACCAGGCCGCTTCGGGCGCGGGCGCGCAGAACATGCGCGAGCTGCTCTCGCAGATGGGCGCGCTCAACGCAGCGGTTGCGAGCGACCTCGCTAACCCGTCGTCGGCCATTCTCGACATCGACCGCAAGGTGCTCGCCACGATGAACAGCGACGCCATGCCGACCGAGCACTTCGGCGTGCCGCTCGCGGGCTCGCTGATCCCCTGGATCGACAAGGACCTCGGCAACGGCATGTCGAAGGAAGAGTGGAAGGGCGGCGCGGAAACCAACAAGATTCTCGGCAAGCCGGCCATGGGCCAGCCGGGCTCGATTCCGGTCGACGGCCTGTGCGTGCGTATCGGCGCGATGCGCTGCCACTCGCAGGCGCTCACGATCAAGCTGAAGAAGGACGTGCCGCTCGACGAGATCGACGGCATCCTCGCCTCGGCCAACGACTGGGTCAAGGTCGTGCCGAACCAGCGCGAGGCTTCGATGCGCGATCTGTCGCCGGCGAAGGTCACGGGCACGCTGTCGGTGCCGGTGGGCCGCTTGCGCAAGCTGGCCATGGGCGGCGAGTATCTGTCGGCCTTCACGGTGGGCGATCAGCTGCTGTGGGGTGCGGCGGAACCGCTGCGTCGCATGTTGCGCATTCTGCTCGACAAGTGAATGAATTAAACTACGCGGCTAATGACGCGTAGACAGGGTGAAAAGCGCCGCGCCAGTCGCGGCGCTTTTTTTATTGCATGCTTTTTACCGCATGTATCGATGCAATCGCCCCGAAGCACACTCCTATTTGATCGACAGCCGCAAGAGCGGTATGCCAGGGCAACTGATGATCGTTCGATTTGATTCTGTTTCCGCCGCGCCTCGCGCGAAGCGCGCCCAAGGGCGGCGCGCGATCCGCGCCACTGTGGCGGCGGCGAGTTTCCTGTTCTGCGGCCTGGCCGCCGCGCAGGGCGGCGCAAGTGCGGCGCCGGGCGCTGCGAGCGCCGCCGCTGCCGCCGCTGCGGTGAGCGTCGCGGGGCAATACACCGTTCGTCCCGGCCAGTCGCTGCATGACGTGGCTGTCGACCTCACGCAGTCGCACGACAAGGCCACGCTCGCGCGCATGAGCCAGGCGCTGTTCGATGCGAACCCCAATGCGTTCATCAAGCAGGATCCCAGCCGCATGCGCGTGGGCGCGACGCTGAACGTGCCGGCTACACCGGACGTTTCCAGCGCGGCTGCGGGCATGACGGCGGCCCCGGGTGGGGCTGCCGCGGCTTCGGCTGCCGCCAGCGCGCCTGCGGCGGCGGCGAGTGCGGCTGTTGCGCCTGCAGCGTCCGCAGCGTCCGCCAGCACGCCCTCCGCGGCTTCAAATGCCGCCGCCGAGGCGGTAGCGGCTGCATCGTCGGCGGCGGCTGCCGCTACGGCTGGCGCAAGTGCGGCGAGCGCAGCCGCGGCAACGGCGGCACCTGCTTCGGCGGCAGTTGCGACGAGCGGCCCCGAAGCGGCCGCGCAAGGCGCCTCCGGAGCGTCGACGAGCGCGAGTGCCGCTGCGCCGGTGTCAGAGGCCAGCGACGCGCACGTGTGGAGCGGCTCGGTCCAGGCGGCCCCGGCCAGCAGCGCGGCAGGCGCGCCGGCGCAAGGCGCGAAGGTCTCCAGCCTCCAGCAACTCCTCGCATTGAAGAACCGTGTGCTGATGGCGTTGCAGCAGCACGGCATCGGCAAGCCGGCGCAAACCGCGGGCGGCGCGTCCGCGGGTGTGCCTGCCGCGCAAGGCGGCGCACCGGTGCCGAACGGCGCAGCGAATGCCGGCGCGGCTGGCGCTCAACCGGAAGTCTCGCCGATCGCCATGGGTGGCGTGGCGGCGGTCGTCGTCGCGCTGCTGGCGTTGTTTGTGCGGCTGCTCATGCGCAAGCGCAAGCAACCCGTCGATCAGGCGTCCGACGTCTCGCCCGAAGCGCACGAGCCGACGCCGTCGACGTCCTCCGCAGCTGCTGTAGCCGCCGCGCCTGTGGTCGAAGCGCCGCCAGTGTTGCGCGAGCCGATTGCGCACGCAGCGGAGGAGCCGGACGCCGGCGCGAATGCGCCTGCGCCCAAGGCGAACGAAGTTGCGATCACGCCGGTGCCTACGCCCGCCGTCTCGGCCGTGCCGCTCGAGCACGACGAAGCGCTGCCGCCTACGCTGACCGAGAAGCTGCATCCTGCTACGCCGCACGAGCCGACTATCGAGCAGGAAGCTCACGCAGCACATGAGCAGCCGCACGGCGCCGAAGCGGGCGAATCGCAGACGCTGGCCGACGCGACCGAAGCCGCAAGCCTCGCCGTCGCGGCGGACCTGGGCGCGGATGCGCTGCCGCCCGAAAGCATCGGTGCGCCGCGCACAGCCGAAGACGCCGAGGCGCTGGCGCGCACGCTGGAAGAGCCGGCGCGCGCCCAGAAGCCCGCAACACCCGATATCGCGCTGGATTTCGGCGATGGCGCTCCGCAAGCCGCGCAAACGTTGCACGCGCCAGAGGCCGAGCCGCCCGTCGTGCAAACGCCGCCTGTTGCCGAAGGCTTCGAGCGCCCGCCGGCGTCGCATGCCGCACCTGAAATTCCGTCAGTACCCGCAGTCACCGCAGAAGACATGAGCTACGCCGAAGTTCCGATCGCTTTCCCGCACGATGCAATCGAAGCGCTGGGGGGCCTCGACCTGCCCCTGCCGCCGCGTATCGGAGAGCCGGTCATCCCCACGGCGCCGCTCTCGACCGAGCCGGCCGCCACGCCCGAGGCCTCGGCGCGGCTCTCGTCGCCGTTCTTCGAGCCGCCGACGCGGATGGCGGGCGAGGCCATCGAGGCGGGGACGGCGGGCGCGGGCGCGCTCGCAGGCCTCGGCGCGCCGCGTTTTGGCGCGCTCACGCTCGACTTCGACCTGAACCTGCCGCCCGATTCGGCGGAGCCGCTGCCGGTCTTCACGCCCGAGCAGCTCGCGCGCATCGCGCGCAACAAGCTCGATCTCGCTCACGAATACATCGCGCTTGGCGACGTGTCCGGCGCCCGCTCGCTCATCAACGAAGTGATCGAGTCGAACGACCCCGCCACGCGCAGCGACGCGCAGGCGCTGCTGTCGACGCTCGCTCCGCTTTCGTGACGCTGCCGCAAGCCGTATGCGTATCGCGCTAGGAATCCAGTACGACGGCGCCGCGTTCTGCGGCTGGCAGTCGCAGCCGCACGGCAAGACGGTGCAGGACGCGCTCGAGCGCGCGCTGCGCGAGTTCGCCACCGTGCCGCTGTCCACCATCGTCGCGGGGCGCACCGACACGGGCGTGCACGGGCTCGGCCAGGTGGTGCATTTCGACACCGATCTCGACCGCACGCCGTTCTCGTGGGTGCGCGGCACCAACGCGTTCCTGCCCTCCACGGTGGCCGTGCAGTGGGCCAAGCCGATGCCCGACGCGTTCCACGCGCGCTTTGCGGCGTTCGAGCGCACGTACTACTACGTGCTCTACGTGAACCCCGTGCGCTCGCCGATGCTGGCGGCCCGGGCGGGCTGGATCCACACGCCGCTCGACGTCGATGCCATGCGCGAGGCGGCGGCGCATCTCATCGGCGAGCACGATTTTTCGTCGTTTCGCTCGTCCGAGTGCCAGGCGAAGACGCCGGTGAAGCATCTGTACCAGATCGATATCCGGCCGCAGGGCGACTTCATCCACTTCCGCTTTCGCGCCAACGCGTTCCTGCACCACATGGTCCGCAACCTGATGGGTTGCCTCGTGGCCGTGGGGCGAGGGCGCTATCCGGCCGCGTGGATGGCTGAAGTGCTGGCGGGGCGCGACCGCACCGTGGCCGCGCCGACCTTCATGCCCGACGGCCTCTATCTCGCCCAGGTAGGCTATCCTGATGAGTTCGCGGTCCCTGGGCCGCATACGGCCAGCGTGCCGTGGAGCGCGATCTGGAGCGACGCGCCCGAAGGCCGCGCCTGAAGCGCCGCCTGCTTGAATCATCGAGACCGACACCGCACTTACGATCATGACGTCAGCCGAGCCATCCGCCCCCGCGCACCGCACCCGCATCAAGCTGTGCGGACTTTCGACGCCCGAGGCGCTTGCGCACGCCATCGATCTCGGCGCGGACGCCGTCGGCCTCGTGTTCTATCCGCCCAGCCCGCGCTCGGTGAGCGTGGCGCAGGCGGTCGAGCTCACGCACGACCTGCCGCCATTCGTCTCGGTCGTGGGTCTCTTCGTGAACGCCACGCCGCAGTGGATGAGCGAAGTGGCGAGCAACGTCTCGCTCACCATGCTCCAGTTCCACGGCGACGAAACGCCCGAGCAGTGCGAGTCGCTGGCTTCCGTTGCCGGTTTGCCCTGGTTGCGCGCGCTGCGAGTGGCGGCCGATACTCAGCAAGCCGATTTGATAGAATCGGCTAATCGTTATTCATCAGCCAGCGGCCTCTTGTTCGACACCCATGTCGAAGGTTACGGCGGCGGCGGAAAGGTCTTCGATTGGTCACTTATTCCCGCAGGGCTCGCGCGTCGGGCCGTTTTGAGTGGTGGCTTGAACGCGCAAAACGTCGGTGATGCGATTCGCCAGGTGCGTCCGTTCGCTGTCGATGTCTCCAGTGGCATCGAGGTTCCGGGCGCAAAGGGCGTGAAGGATCACGCCCGCATGGCGGCGTTCGTGCGCGCAGTGCGCGAAGCGGACGCGGGATGAATCCGGGGCGGATGCCCCTTTGGCCGGCACGGTCCACGCAACGTGGGCCTTCCCAAGTCCGGCCGAGCGAGTGACTTATGTACAATTTGCCAGATGAACGTGGCCATTTCGGCCCCTATGGCGGCGTTTTTGCTGCCGAAACCCTCATGCAGGCGATCGACGAGCTGCGCGACGCCTACGCGAAATTCAAGGACGATCCCGACTTCCGCGCCGAATATGAGCGCGAGTTGAAGCATTTTGTCGGCCGTCCGTCGCCGATTTATCACGCGCAGCGTTGGAGCGAGCTGCTGGGCGGCGCGCAGATCTATCTCAAGCGCGAAGACCTGAATCACACCGGCGCGCACAAGGTGAACAACGTGATCGGCCAGGCGCTGCTCGCCAAGCGCATGGGCAAGCCGCGCGTGATCGCCGAAACCGGCGCGGGTCAGCACGGCGTGGCCACCGCGACCATCGCGGCGCGCTTCGGCATGGAATGCGTGGTCTACATGGGCGCCGAAGATGTGCGCCGCCAGGCCGCCAACGTCTACCGCATGAAACTGCTGGGCGCGACCGTGGTTCCGGTCGAGTCGGGCTCGCGCACGCTCAAGGACGCGCTCAACGAAGCCATGCGCGACTGGGTCACCAACGTCGAAAACACGTTCTACATTATCGGCACGGTGGCGGGCCCGCACCCGTACCCGATGATGGTGCGCGACTTCCAGCGCGTGATCGGCGACGAATGCCGCGTGCAGATGCCCGAAATGACGGGCCGCCAGCCCGACTCCGTGATCGCCTGCGTGGGCGGCGGTTCGAACGCGATGGGTATCTTTTACCCGTATATCGAGGACACTTCGGTGCAGTTGATCGGCGTCGAGCCTGCCGGCGACGGCATGGAAACGGGCCGTCACGCCGCCTCGCTCGCGGCGGGCACCGTGGGCGTGCTGCACGGCAATCGCACCTACTTGCTGCAGGACGAGAACGGCCAGATCATCGAGACGCATTCGGTTTCGGCGGGCCTCGACTACCCGGGCGTGGGTCCCGAGCACGCGTGGCTCAAGGACAGCGGCCGCGCGCAATACGTCACGATCGACGACGAAGAAGCGCTCAAGGGCTTCCACGACTGCTGTCGCATCGAAGGCATCATTCCCGCGCTCGAATCGAGCCATGCGCTCGCTTACGCGGCGAAGCTCGCCCCGACATTGCCGAAGGACAAAATCCTGCTGGTGAACCTGTCGGGCCGCGGCGACAAGGACATGCACACGGTCGCCGAGCGATCGGGCATCCAGTTCTGAGCGCCCGGAGCGACGTAAGCGATGCGTGACGAGTTCGACGAGCCGGAAGTGCCGGCGCCCGTGGGCGAGGTGAATGCCGAGGTGAACGCAGAAGCGGCTGCTCTGGAAGCCGCCGAAGCGGTCGCCAACGCAGCCGTGCTGCCCACGGTGCCGGTCGTGCCGGAAACCATCCGGCTCCTGAACCGCGATTTTCTGACCGATGCAGCCAACCTGCCCGACGCCTCGATCGATCTGATCGTCGCCGACCCGCCCTACGGGCTCGGCAAGGACTACGGCAACGACTCCGACATGCGTTCGGGCGAGAACTTTCTCGCCTGGACGTATGAATGGCTCGACCTGGCGATTCCGAAGCTCAAGCCCACGGGCTCGCTCTACGTGTTCTGCACGTGGCAGTACGCGCCCGAGATCTTCGTCTATCTCAAGTCGAAACTCACGATGATCAACGAGATCGTCTGGGATCGTCGCGTACCCAGCATGGGCGGCACGACGCGCCGTTTCACTTCGGTGCACGACAACATCGGTTTCTTCGCGGTTTCGAAGGATTATTACTTCGATCTCGATCCCGTCCGCATCCCGTACGATGCCGTCACGAAGAAGGCGCGTTCGCGCAAGTTGTTCGAAGGCAGCAAGTGGCTGGAGCTCGGCTACAACCCCAAGGACGTCTGGTCCGTCTCGCGGCTGCATCGCCAGCACGCGGAGCGCGTGGATCATCCCACCCAGAAGCCTTTGGAGATCGTCGAGCGCATGGTGCTCGCGAGCTGCCCGCCGGGCGGCCGCGTGCTGGACCCGTTCATGGGCAGCGGCACCACGGCAGTGGCTTGCGCGCGTCAACAGCGCGAATTCGTCGGCTATGAAATTAACGAAAGTTACTGCGCGATCGCGCGCGAACGCGTCAGCGCGGCCGCCGCAAGTGCCGTCGCGGCCGGCGCCTGATGCGCCGCCGCCGGACTCACGCGCAGTAACGCCTAAAAGCTGAGGACCCTGAAATGTCCCGTATCAAGACCACGTTCGAGGCGCTCGCCGCCCAGGGCCGCAAAGGCCTGATCCCGTTCATGACGGCGGGCGACCCCGATCCCGCGCGCACGGTCGAGTTCATGCACGCGCTGGCCGCCGGCGGCGCCGATGTCATCGAACTCGGCGTGCCGTTCTCGGACCCGATGGCCGACGGCCCCGTGATCCAGCAGTCGTCCGAGCGCGCGCTCGAGAAGGGCGTGACGCTCAAGAGCGTGCTCGCCGACGTGAAGCGCTTTCGCGAAACCGACAACAAGACGCCCGTCGTGTTGATGGGCTACGCGAACCCCATCGAGCGCATGGGCGCCGACGCGTTCGCGCAGGCCGCAAAGGAAGCGGGCGTGGACGGCGTGCTCGTGGTGGACTATCCGCCCGAGGAGTCGGTCGAGTTCGCGGCGAAGATGAAGGCCGCCGACATCGATCCGATCTTCCTGCTCGCGCCGACTTCGACCGATGAGCGCATCGCCGAAGTGGGCGCCGCGGCGAGCGGCTATGTTTACTACGTCTCGCTCAAGGGCGTGACGGGGGCAGCCAATCTCGACGTTTCGAGCATCGCGGGTAAAATTCCGGCGATCAAGAAGCATGTCTCGCTGCCCGTGGGTGTGGGCTTCGGCATTCGCGATGCGCAAACGGCCGCTGCCGTCGCGCAGGTGTCGGACGCCGTGGTGATCGGCAGCCGCATTGTCCAGTTGCTCGAACAGGCCGCGCCGGAAACGGCCGCCGACGCGCTCACGCAATTCATCACGGGCATTCGAACGGCGTTGGATGAAGTCTCTGTCGGCTAGTTCCGAGACTGCTGTAAAATCCACTTTTCGCCATGCGCGGTCGGGGTCGGAACCCGGTCGGTTTTACCGATCGGTTGACGGGACCGATCCACCGCGCCCGCGCATCACGAAGGTCAAGGAAGGAACATCAATGAGCTGGCTCGACAAACTGCTGCCGCCCAAGATCAAGCAAACCGATCCGAAAAGCCGCAAGAGCATTCCGGAAGGGTTGTGGATCAAGTGCCCGTCGTGCGAAGCGGTCCTGTACCGCAACGACGTCGAGGCGAATCTCCACGTTTGCCCGAAGTGCGATCACCATATGCGCATTGGCGCGCGCGAGCGTCTGGACGGCCTGCTCGATCCGGAAGGCCGCTATGAAATCGGCCAGGAAATCGTTCCGGTCGACGCGCTCAAGTTCAAGGACAGCCGCAAGTACCCGGACCGCCTGAAAGAGGCGATGGACGATACCGGCGAAACCGACGCCATGGTGGTGATGGGCGGCGCGATCCGCACGCTGCCCGTGGTGGTGGCCTGCTTCGAGTTCTCGTTCATGGGCGGCTCGATGGGCTCGGTGGTCGGCGAGCGCTTCGCGCGCGGCGCGCAAAACGCGCTCGAGCAGCAAGTGCCGTTCATCTGCTTCACGGCTTCGGGCGGCGCGCGCATGCAGGAAAGCCTGCTTTCGCTCATGCAGATGGCCAAGACCACGGCCATGCTGACCAAACTGGCCGAAGCCAAGCTGCCGTTCATTTCCGTGCTGACCGACCCGACGATGGGCGGCGTTTCGGCGAGCTTCGCGTTCCTGGGCGACGTGGTGATCGCCGAGCCGAAGGCGCTCATCGGCTTTGCCGGCCCGCGCGTGATCGAGCAGACCGTGCGCGAAAAGCTGCCGGAAGGCTTCCAGCGCGCCGAATTCCTGCTGCAGAAGGGCGCGATCGACATGATCCTGGACCGCCGCAAGCTGCGCGACGAAATCGCGCAAATGCTGGCGCTGCTGCAGCGTCAGCCCGCCGACGCGGTGGCCTGAGCCTCGCATTGAGCGATCTGCGGTGCCGCACGAGCCGCAGCCGCAACGCTTTACCCAACGCGCCGCGAGCGAAAGCAAGCGGCGCGTTGTCATTTCCGCGATAATGCCGTTCTTTCGAAGCGGATCATTCGTGTGAACCCGCCGCCTTAGGCGGCGTCTCACGCGCAGCACCAGGTAATTTCTAGCCCGATGAGTACCTTTCCCACCCTCGACGCGTGGCTCACGCACCTTGAAACCGCGCATCCGGTCGGCATCGACATGGGGCTCGACCGCATCCGTCAGGTGAAGGACGCGCTGGACCTCAAGTTCGCATGCCCGATCTTCACGGTGGGCGGCACGAACGGGAAGGGTTCGACCTGCGCGATTCTCGAAACGATCCTGCTGAAGGCGGGCTACCACGTGGGTTGCCACACCTCGCCGCATCTGCTCGAGTTCAACGAGCGCGCGCGCGTGGACGGCCAGCAGGCCAGCGACGCCGATCTGCTGCCGCACTTCGAAGCCGTCGAAGCGGCGCGCAATTCGCTCGCCAAGCCCGTGACGCTCACGTACTTCGAATTCACGACGCTCGCGATCATGCATCTGTTCGCCTCGCGCGGCCTCGACGCCGTGATCTTCGAGGTGGGTCTGGGCGGGCGTCTGGACGCCGTCAACGTGCTCGACACCGACTGCGCGATCATCACGAGCATCGACCTCGACCATACGGAATACCTCGGCGACACGCGCGAGAAGATCGCGTTCGAGAAGGCCGGCATCTTCCGTGCGGGCAAGCCCGCAATCTGCGCGGACCCGATGGCCCCGCAGTCGCTCATCGACCATGCTGAGGCGATCGGCGCCGAACTGTGGCTCTTCGGCCGCGATTTCCGCTACGAAGGGCAGCCGGGCAGCGAGCGCCAGCAATGGAGCTACGTGGGCCCGACGATGCGACGCTCGGCGCTCGCCTATCCTGCGCTGCGTGGCGCGAATCAGTTGATCAACACGTCGGCTGCGCTCGCGGGCCTCGAGGCGGTGCGCGACCGGCTGCCGGTTTCCGCGCAGGACATTCGCCTCGGCCTCGCCAACGTCGAACTGCCGGGCCGCTTCCAGGTGCTGCCGGGCAAGCCTTCGATCATTCTCGATGTCGGCCACAACCCGCACGCGGCGGCGGTGCTGGGGCAGAACCTCGGCAGTATGGGCTACTTCCCGTACACCTACGCCGTGTTCGGCGCGATGCGCGACAAGGACATTGCGGGCGTGATCGAGCACCTGAAGGGCGAGATCGACCACTGGTGCGTGACCGATCTGCCGCTGCCGCGCGCGGCCACGGCCGAACAGCTCGAAGAAGTGCTGCGCGAAGCGGGCGTGACTGACGGCCCCGACAGCAGCGTGACGCGCTATGAAAGCCCCGCTGCCGCGTTTCAAGATGCGCTAAAACGCGCTACCGAAAATGATAGAATTCTTGTTTTCGGAAGTTTCCTGACGGTTGCCGGGGTGATGGCCTGGCGAAAGTCACAGCAACACTGACCGCCCGGCACCCGCACGCCGCCCACGTAAGACAGGCCAGGTAGGCCAACAGCAAGCCATACATGGGAATTTTCTCGTTCGGCAAGAAAGATGACGCTGACGCGCCCCGCCGGCGCGGCACCGAGTCCGGCTCCAGCCGGCGCAGCAATCAGAGCGCGCGCGTGGAGCGGCGCAGCCGCCGGCCGGACCGGTCTGGCGACGCCGAGGCAATGCTGCTCGACCCCACGCTTCCTGAAAAGCAACGCGCGCGCCGCCGTCTCGTCGGCGCGATCGCGCTGGTGCTCGCGGCCATCGTGATCCTGCCGATGGTGCTCGATTCGCACCCGAAGCCCGTCACCGACGACATCGCCATCGACATTCCGAGCCGCCCGGCTGACAAGGCCGCCGCGCGCCAACACGACGCCGAAGACACGCAAGCCGGCGTCGCCCCCGACAATCCCGCAGCCGCTGAAGCGACGCCTGGCGCATCGGGTCTCGCGGCCGCTTCGGGCGCCGCGGCCACGCAAAACGCCCAGAACACGGATCAAACGCCGGCAACGCCAGCGAAAAAGCCCGCCCAGGCGGCAACCGCTCCGGCTCAATCGACACAAACTGCGCAGGCGCAAAAGCCCGCTGCCAAGCCTGCGGCTTCGGCCAGCACGGCCGTCGCCGCGACCAGCAAACCGACGACGACCGCCGCCAACGACAGCGACGACACCAGCGAAGGCAACGGCGCGAAAGCCGGAACCAGCACGCCGGCGGCGCCCCCGGGCGCGCGTTTCGCCGTGCAGCTCGGGGCATTCTCGAACAGCACGACGGCGAACAATTGGGTCACGAAGTTGAAAGCGGCGGGCGTACCCGCATATACCGAGCAACGTAAGGAAGCGGACGGCACGACGCGCACGCTGCTGCGCGCGGGTCCGTTCCCGGACCGCGCCTCGGCTACGGCGGCGATCGCCAAGGTGCGCGGCGCCGGCCTGATGGCGGGCTCGAACGCCAACGCGGAATAAGCCGTCGATGTTCACCGCATTCGACTACGCTGTAATGGCGGTGATCGGCCTGTCGGCGCTGCGCGGTGCGTGGCGCGGCTTGATCGGCGAGATTTTTGGATTGATTGGCTGGATCGCGGCGTTGCTCGTGGCCTGCCGCTACGTGGACCACGTGGTGCCCTGGATTCCGGCGAACTGGCCGGGCGGGGCGCTCACTCAATGGCTGATCGCCTTTGCGCTGATCGTCATTGCCGTGGTGCTCGTGGCCGGCGTGGGCAACGCACTGATCGGCCGTCTGGTGCAGGTGAGCGGATTGTCCGGCGTGGACCGTTCGCTCGGGATGATGTTCGGCCTCGTGCGAGGCGTCGTGCTGGTGCTGATCCTCGTCGTCCTTGGCGGGCTGACCGAGCTGCCCCAGCAGGACTTCTGGCGCCACGCGCTGCTGCGGCCTTATGCCGTGCAGGGCGTGCTCGAACTGAAACCGTTGTTGCCCGAGGCGCTCGCGGCCTACGTTCACGTCTGATCAGAAACTGATCGGACGCGATGCGAGGCGAAGCTTCCCGGCAACACTGCCCATTTGCGGCGCCCGACCGGTGATGCAAGCCGGGGTGGCCCGCTACCGATTTCGCTTTTTTGAAGGACCTGCCATGTGCGGCATCGTAGGCGTAGTTTCCCGCTCTCCCGTCAACCAGCTCCTCTATGACGCGCTGCTGCTCCTGCAGCACCGCGGTCAGGACGCGGCCGGCATTGCCACCGCGAACGGCAGCACGTTCCATATGCACAAGGCCAACGGCATGGTGCGCGACGTGTTCCGCACGCGCAACATGCGTAGCCTCCCCGGCACCAGCGGCATCGGCCAGGTGCGCTACCCGACGGCCGGCTCGGCGTCGAGCGAAGAAGAAGCCCAGCCGTTCTACGTGAACGCGCCGTTCGGCATCGTCCTCGCCCACAACGGCAATCTCACGAACTGGCAACAGTTGAAGGAAGAGATGTTCCGTGTGGACCGCCGCCACATCAACACCCATTCCGACACCGAAGTGCTGCTCAACGTGCTCGCGCACGAAGTGCAGCTCGCCACCACCGGCCTCGAACTCGATCCGGCGGCGCTCTTCAAGGCGGTTTCGGGCGTGCACCGCCGCCTGCGCGGCTCCTACGCGATCGTCTCGCTGATCGCCGGCTACGGCCTGCTCGCGTTCCGCGACCCGTTCGGCATTCGCCCGCTGTGCATCGGCAAGATGGAAACGCCGGAAGGCACCGAGTGGATGCTCGCATCGGAATCGGTGGCGCTCGAAGGCATCGGCTTCGAATTCGTGCGCGACGTTCGCCCGGGCGAAGCGGTGTTCATCGACTTCGACGGCAACTTCCACTCGCAGCAATGCGCCACGGCGCCGACGCTGAACCCCTGCATCTTCGAACTCGTGTACCTCGCGCGTCCGGACTCGGTGCTCGACGGCGTGCCCGTGTACAACGCGCGCCTGCGCATGGGCGACTATCTCGCCGAGAAGATCAAGCGCGAGTTGCCCGACGTGAAGATCGACGTGGTCATGCCGATTCCCGATTCGTCGCGCCCGGCTGCCATGCAGGTTGCGAACAAGCTCGGCGTGGAATACCGCGAAGGCTTCTTCAAGAACCGCTACGTGGGCCGCACCTTCATCATGCCGGGCCAGGCCATGCGCAAGAAGTCGGTGCGCCAGAAGCTCAATGCCATGGGCATCGAGTTCAAGGGCAAGAACGTGCTGATCATCGACGACTCGATCGTGCGCGGCACCACCTCGCAGGAAATCGTGCAGATGGCGCGCGACGCCGGCGCGACCAAGGTGATCTTCGCTTCGGCGGCGCCGCCCGTGAAGTACCCGAACGTCTACGGCATCGACATGCCCACGCGCGGCGAACTCGTGGCGCATGGCCGCACCGATGACGAAGTGGCGCGCATCATCGGCGCGGACTACCTCGTGTATCAGGACGTGGATTCGCTCAAGCAGGCCGTGCGCGATATCAATCCGGAGTTGAAGGAGTTCGAGGCTTCGTGCTTCGACGGCGACTACATCACCGGCGACATCACGAGCACTTACCTCGACAACATCGAGACGGCGCGCCTCGCACCGCAGGCGCAGTCGGACCGCGACGCCGCAAGCGACGCGATGGACGGCGGCTCCCGCTCGCAACTGCACCTGCAACTCTCGGTGGAGTGATCCCCGGCAAACGCGAGCGTGAGGCTCGCGTTCTCGCCGAATCCGAAAGCCCGCTTTCTGCCGATGCAAAAGCGGGCTTTTTTGCGCGTGTGCGTGCAGGATTGAAGCAGGATGGTTCAGGACAAGGAGAACTCGAACATGGACGACACCTTCAACTTCGACACACTGGCCGTTCGCTCGGGCACGCTGCGCAGCGAGTTCAACGAGCATTCGGAAGCGCTTTATCTCACGTCGAGCTTCTGTTTCGGCAGCGCCGCAGAGGCCGCCGAGCGCTTCAAAAACTCCGAAACCGCCTATACGTACGCGCGTTTTTCGAATCCGACCGTCACCATGTTCCAGGAGCGCCTCGCCACGCTCGAAGGCGGGGAAGCGTGCATGGCCACGGCTTCGGGCATGGCCGCGATCATGTCGGTGGTCATGGCTGCGCTGCAGGCGGGCGACCATATCGTCAGTTCGCAGAGCATTTTCGGCTCGACGTTCGCCATGTTCTCGCAGATCTTCAGCCGGTTCGGCATCGCGACCACCTTCGTCGACCCGACCGATCTCGACGCGTGGAAGCACGCCGTGCGCCCGGAAACGAAGATGTTCTTCCTCGAAACGCCGTCGAATCCGCTTACCGAAGTGGCCGACATCGAGGCGGTCAGCAAGATCGCCAAGGCGGCGGGCGCGCTCTTCGTGGTCGACAACTGCTTCTGCAGCCCCGCGCTGCAACAGCCGCTCAAGTTCGGCGCGGACGTGGTGATGCATTCGGCCACCAAGTTCCTCGACGGTCAGGGCCGCGTGCTGGGCGGCGCGCTGGTGGGCTCGAAGGCGTTCATCATGGAGAAGGTGTTTCCGTTCGTGCGCACCGCGGGTCCGACGCTTTCCGCGTTCAACGCGTGGGTGCTGCTCAAGGGCATGGAAACGCTGTCGCTGCGCGTGGAGAAGCAGTCGGACAACGCGCTTCAGATCGCACGTTGGCTGGAGACACATCCGGCCATCAAGCGCGTGTTCTATCCGGGGCTCGAATCGCATCCGCAACATGCGCTCGCCATGCGGCAGCAGAAGCTGGGCGGGGCGATCGTCTCGTTCGAAGTGAAGGGCGACACGCCGGAGCAGCAGCGCGCGAACGCGTGGCGCGTGATCGACGGCACGAAGATCTGTTCGATCACCGGCAATCTCGGCGATACGCGCACGACCATCACGCACCCGGCCACGACGACGCACGGCCGCATTACGCCTGAAGCGCGCGCGGCGGCAGGCATTACCGAAGGGCTGATTCGCCTCGCCGTTGGCCTTGAAAACGCCCAGGACGTGCGTAACGATCTGGCGCGCGGGCTTGATGTGGTGGAGTAAGCGCTGCAAAGCAACGGTTGTATGATCGTGGGTCGAGCGCCGTTCGGCCCATTTCCATCTTGTTTTCCCGCGAGTTCGCCATGCCCACAGTTCGTGCGTTGTTCGTCTACCCCGTGAAGTCGTGCGGCGCGATCGCGCTCGACAATGCGCAGCTCGGCCTGAAGGGCATCGAGTGGGACCGTCACTGGATGGTCGCCGACGCAAATGGCCGGCTCGTCACGCAGCGCCAGTACGCGGCGATGGCGTGCATCGTGCCCACGTTCGTCGAAGACGGCGTGCGCCTCACCATGGAAGGCATGAGCGAAGCGCTCCATCTGCCGTTCGCGCCGCGCGGCGGCGAGGCGCGCGTGCCGGCCTCGGTCTGGGACGACGACTTCGAGGCGCTCGACGAGGGCGATCACGCGGCGCAATGGTTCACGCAGGCGATTGGCGCGCCGGTGCGCCTGCTGCGCTTCGCGCATGACGTGACGCGTCTTGCGAGCCGGAAGTGGACGAACGGCGAAGACGCGCCCACGCAATTCGCCGACGGCTTTCCGATTCTCGTGACGAGCGAGGCGTCGCTCGCGGACCTCAACGCGCGCCTCGCCGCGAAGGGCGCGCCGCCCGTGCCGATGGCGCGCTTTCGTCCGAACATCGTCGTCGGCGATATCGGCGACGCATTCGAGGAAGATTTCATCGACACGCTCGCCATCGAATCCGCATCGGGCGGCGAGGAAATCGTGCTGCGCTTTGTGAAGCCGTGCGCGCGCTGCCCGATCACGACGATCGATCAGGAGACGGGCGAGCGCGACGCGCAATGGCCCACGGAACCGCTCGACACGCTGCAGGTATTTCGCGCCGATCCGCGCGTGGATGGCGGCCTGACGTTCGGCCAGAACGCGATGGTGGTGACGGGCGCGGGCAAGCACGTGGCGGTGGGCGCACGCGCACAGTGGGAATACCGCTTCGACGAATGAGCGGCGCGTGCGCGCTCAGTGTGGCGGCAGCGCGCGCCACTGGCCGGGCGCGAGCCCGAAGCGGCGCGTGAACGCGTGCGTGAACGCGCTTTGGTCGCCGAAGCCCACTTCGAGCGCGATGTCGGTGAGCGAGGCGCGCGGGTCGGCGAGCAGGGTGAGCGCGGTGTCGAGCCGCAGCCGCTGCAAGTAGCGATGCGGCGTTTCGCCGAACGCTTCGATAAAAAGCTGATGAAAGCGCCGCATGCCGAAGCCGCAGTGCGCGGCGAGATCGGCAATGCGCAACGGCTGGGCGAGATGCGCGCGCAGCCACCGGTCGATACGGGCAAAGTCCAACCCGGCCGCCGCGCTGAACTGCTCGCCAGCGGCCACGCCGGTTTGCGCGATGAATGCCGCGCACAGACGCGCCGAGGCGTCCCAGTGAAAGCGCCGCGCGCGCAGGTCGGCGCTGTCGCGAGGCGGCGCGGCCATCGCGGCGCGCTGCGCGATCTGGCTCACGAGCTGCGTGAGCGCGGGGTCGAGGCGCACGGCGCGCGCCTTGTCGAACAGCCGTTCGGGCACCGCGAGCGTGGCCGCGGGCAGGTCGAGCACGAGCTGGCGGTTATCGCCAATGCCCACGTAATCGTGTCGCGCGCCTGCCGGAATGAGCCAGGCGGAACAACTGTCGATGCGCTCGCCCTGGCCGTTCACGGTCATCTCCATCTCGCCGTCGAGGCCGAGCACGATCTGGTGAAAATCGTGCAGATCGGTTTCCTCGATCGCGCCGTAGCGGCGCAATTCGACGCCGGGCGCGGTGACGGGAGCGTGGTAATGCGGATTCATGATGACCGGTTGCGGTTGCAAAAAAGGCGAGCGCTGTGAAGCATCAAGCGGGCATCAAACTTCGAGCAGCTCGACTTCGAACACGAGCGTGGCGTTCGGCGGAATCACGCCGCCCGCGCCGCGCACGCCGTAGCCCAGATGCGGCGGAATCGTCAGCTTGCGCACGCCGCCCACCTTCATGCCCTGCACGCCTTCGTCCCAGCCCTTGATGACCATGCCGCCGCCCAGCACGAAGGCGAACGGGTCGTTGCGGTCCTTGCTCGAATCGAACTTCTGGCCGTCCGTCAGCCAGCCGGTGTAGTGCACGCTGACGGTCTGGCCGGCCTTGGCTTCGGCGCCGGTGCCTTCGGTCAGGTCTTCGTACTTGAGGCCGGATTCGGTGGTCACGGTAGACATGGAAAAACTCCTGATTCGAATAGTTGAACCCGTTATTGTAGGCGCTTTGCAGGCCGGGGCGGGCGGCAGCCTGCCGGGCACGCCGGTTGCTCGCTAGCCGCTGCCTATAATGGGGGACCGCTCGCCCGGCTTGAGGCGCAATAAGAGGAATCAGATGGAGCCGACTTCGCAAAACCGTACCGAGCGCACGGCGCGCCTGTGCGCTGAGACCGCGCTTTTCATGCGCGACCACGTGCTCTCGCGCGTCTCGCATGATCTGCGCAGCCCGCTCAATGCCATCCATAGCTGGGCTTACGTGCTCGAGCGCAAGATCGAGAACACCGACGCCGCCGCGCAGCGCGCGCTGGGCGGCATTCGCACGGGCGTGGAGCAGCAGGTTCGGCTGCTGGAAACGCTCGTTGACACCACGCGCGCCGAAACGCGCAAGCTGCGCATCGAGCGCGCGCCGTTTGCCGTCGCGGCGCTGATCGGCGAAGCCGTGGAAGATGCCCGCGCCGCGCTTGGCGACGCGCGCGGCGTGACGTTCGCGGTGCAGGACACAACCGGCGCGGCGACGCTTGACGGCGACCGCCAACGCATTGCACAGGCGCTGTGGCTGATGCTGGTGTTCGCGGCGGAAACGAGCGCGCAAGGCACGGGCGTGACGCTCGCGGCCAGCGCGAGCGCAACCGGCGCCCACCTGGAAGTGAAATGGCGCGCCACCCGCCAGGCGCTCACCGACGATGCGCTTGCGCACGTGCTGGAACCGTTCGCGCGCGCCCAGGCGAGCGAGCAGCAGGAAGCGGGGCGCTGCGCCTGGGTGCTGGCGCTGTGCCAGCGCGTGGCCGAAGCGCACGGCGGACGCTTCGCGGCGCCGGCTCTCGTGGGCGAGGGCGAGGAGACGGCGCTGGTGTTGGATGTGCCGCCGCTGAACGGGGCGTGAGCCGCAGGCCGTAGTGCGCGCGTCATCGCCTTTCATCCACCTTGCACATTTATACTGAGCGCTTCGTCCTTCGGAGCCATTTGTCTTGATCCAGCTTCTCGCCCTCATTGGGGCGTTCCTGCTCGTTGCCCTCAACGGTTTCTTCGTCGCGGCCGAATTCGGCCTCGTCAAGCTGCGCGCCACGCGCGTGCAGAGCCTCGCGCAGCAGCATGGCTTGCGCGGCCGGCTGCTCGCCAAGGTGCATGGCCAGCTCGATGCCTATCTTTCCGCGTGCCAGCTCGGCATCACGCTCGCGTCGCTCGGCCTCGGCTGGATCGGCGAGCCGGCGTTCGCGCAATTGCTGGCGCCGGTGTTCGAACTGCTAGGCGTGCAATCGGCGCAACTCGTCCATGCCATTTCGCTGGTGTTCGCGTTCACGGTGATCTCGTTCCTGCACATCGTGGTGGGGGAGCTTGCACCGAAGTCGCTCGCCATCCGCCAGGCCGAGAAGATTTCACTATGGACGGCCATGCCGCTCTACGGCTTCTACTGGACCATGTATCCCGCGATCTGGCTGCTCAATTCGAGCGCGAACGCGGTGCTGCGTCTCGCGGGCCTTGCCTCGGAGCACGGCCACGACACGCACTATTCGACTGACGAACTCAAGCTGATCCTGCGCAGCCGCCGCGCCGCCGCACAGGCCGAGGCGAACGAGTCAATGCACGAGCAGCGGGGTACAAACGGCAAAAACGGCGCACTGCCGCTGCTTCCCGCGCCAGCCGCGAACGCCTATAACGCCGACGAATGGAACACACTCGCCCATTCGCTCGACTTTTCGCGCCTCACCATTTCCGACCTCATGCGGCCCACGCACGAAATGGTGGGCTTGCGCCGCGACCTGCCGCTGCGCGAGAACATGCAGATCGTGGCGCGCCATCGCTTCAGCCGCTACCCGCTGTTCGAAGACGCGACGGGCGAACGCGTGGCGGGTCTCATCCACCTGAAGGACCTGTTGCTTGCGCGCGAGTCGGGCAACGCTCTCAGCGATCTCGGCAAGTTCGTGCGCCCTGTGCAGTACGTGCGGCCCGATACGCCGGCGCTGGCGCTCTTTCGCCGCTTTCGCAAAGGTGCGCCGCATTTCGCGCTGGTGGGGCACAAGGGCGCGCGCCCGCTCGGCTTTCTCACGCTCGACAATCTGCTTGGCGCGCTCGTGGGCCAGATTCACGACGAGTTTCACCAGGCCGACACCGACTGGACCCGCATGGACGACGGCACGCTGATGGGGCGCGGCAGTCTGCCCGTGGTGTCGCTGGAACAGGCGCTCGGCATCGACATCGACGAAGGGCGTGCGGAATCGGTAGGCGGTCTGGTGATTCATGCGCTCAACGATCTGCCCACCGAAGGGCAGCGCGTTGAGTTCGACCGCTTCGACATTGTCGTGAAGAAGATGAAGGGGCCGCGTATCGTGCTCGTGCGCGTGTATCCGAAAGATCTCGACGACGAAGGCGGTTGAGCGTGCCTCGAGCGCGCATCTTAGCTGCGCGTGAGCGTCGACAGCACGGCCACCGGCATGGCGCTCAGGATGTCGCGCACTGCAAGCGTGCCGCCTTCGGGCACCGTGTGCGTTGCGTCGCTGAGCCAGTCGTGCAACGTGGCTTGCGTGCAGCCCTTGGGCAGTTCAACGGTCGTATCGTCCCAGCGTGCGGGTGCGACGAGCGGCGTGTCGCCATCCAGCAGCCCCGCGGCGTGGCGCGTGCCGATCACGATGGCCCAAGCGTTGCCGTGATGGCGCGCGAACGCAATCACGTGTGAAGCCTGTGCGCCGTTCACCGTGAGCGGCAGATACTCGCCTTCGCGCAAGAGTTCCGGCATTTTCGCTCGCAGCGCGAGCAGGCGATGCACGGTGGCCAGCTTCACGTGTGCGTTGCGCCAGTCTTTCAGCTTTGCGGCAGGCGCTTGATTGTCGAGCGCGGCTGCGCGGGCCGCGTAGTCGACAGGGCGCCGGTTATCGGGATCGACGAGGCTGAAATCCCATAGTTCGGTCCCCTGATAAAGGTCAGGTACGCCCGGCGAGGTGAGCCGAAGCACCGTTTGCACGAGCGTATTGAGCGCGCCCGCGGGCGCCACGCGCGCGACGAACCCGGCAAGTGCCTGCAAGAAGCCGTCGCGCCGTTGCGGTGCGAGGATATCGAAGAGAAATGCCTGGCACTCCGATTCATAGGTTTCATCGGGCGAGAGCCAGTTCGTGCGCAGCTTCGCTTCGCGCAACGCTTTGAGCTGCCACTTCGACACACGCTCCGCCAGCGCATGCACGCCCGCTTTGTCGCCGGGGTCCAGTTCGAGCGGCCAGCAGCCCACGAGCGTTTGATAAAGCATCGCCTCAGCGGCGGGCCCAGGCGACCATGCCGCGCCGGCCTTCGCGTCGGTACGGCGATGCGTCTGGTTCAGCGCCGACCAGGCACGCAACGTGTTGCTCCAGTCGAGCGCGATCTCGCTTAGCACGGCGAGCCGCGCGCGCACGTCCTCGCCGCGCTTGTGGTCGTGCGTGGCCGTAGCGAGCAGCCCATACGGGCGGCGCTGGCGCAGGCGGTTCGCCGCATGAAAGTCATGTGGCGTGCGCGCGAAATCGTCGGGGTCCGCGCCCACTTCGTTGCGCGAGAGCAGGCGTCCGTAACGATAGAGCGCGGTGTCTTCCGTGGCCTTTGCCGCAAGCGGCGCGGTGAGCTGCGAGAACAGCGCAAGCGCCGTGCGTTGCGCAATGAGCGCATGGCTGAGCGGCGTATTCGCCTGGCTGTTGCCCGCATTCGCGTTTGCGCCGGCCGGCGCGGCGCGTGGCGGCTTGGCACTGCCGCCGCCGCTGTTGCTGCTACCGCTGCCGCTGCCGGCGTTGTTCGCTGCCGGCTCGGGGGCGCGGCCGCCTAGCCAGCCATCGACGAGGTCGAGCGCCGCCAGGCTCGCGCGCGGCAGTGCGCGTCGCGCGGCTTCGAGCGCAACGTCGAAATAGCGGTTGTCGAGCGCGCTGCGCAAGCCGTTCGCCGGATAGATCCGGTAGATCGGGAAGTACATGGCCAGATGAGCGGCCACGCGGTGCACCGACGCATAGGTGGTGTCGCGCGTGCCCGGCAGTTCGCGCGCGATACGGTGCAGCGCGCGCGTCGCATGGTCGAGCTCCGCGGGCAGATAGGCGGCCAGCATTTCGCGGCGCGCATCGAGCGCGTAGGCCGCGAACGGCCGGTCGTCGCCGGAAATGGCGGCCCACGCTTCGGCAAGCGGCGCGGCGCCCGCGGGATCGTGCAGAAACGCACCCACGTCGTTCATGAAGTCGTAGCCGGTCGTGCCTTGCACGGGCCAGTCGTCGCGCAGCGTTTCGCCTTGCGCGAGGATTTTCTCGACCACGATGTACGGCGGCGTGGCACGCAGCGTGGCGAGCCGTTGCCGCAGGCGTTCGCAGTACTCGCGCGGGTCCGCGAGCCCGTCGATATGATCGATGCGCAAGCCGTCGATCACGCCGTCGGCGTAGAGGCGAAACATGAGCTTGTGCACGGCCTCGAACACGTCGTGGCGTTCCACACGCACGCCTGCGAGCGCGGTAACGTCGAAGAAGCGACGCCAGTTGATCTCGTCGGTGGCGGTGCGCCACCAGGCGAGCCGGAAGTGCTGGCGCTCCAGCAAGCGGTGCAGCCGGTCGCGCGGCACCGGGTCGCTACTTGAATAGGATTCCAGAACGAATTCGATGGGGTCCGTGCCGGCCCGTTCGACGAACGCGCGCAGCGCATCGCGCCCGGCGGCGGCGCGCTCCTGATCGTCGGGCTGGGTCGTGAGGCCCTGGAACGGACCGGCGAGCGTGTTGAGATCGGCGCGGTTGGCGGACTGCAGGAGCGCTGCATAGTCGGTCGGGCAGATCGGGCACACGTGCGGGCCGTATTGCACGTAAAAGCGCGCGGCGACGGGGTCGAACTTCAGTTCGATACGGCCTGCCGCGAGTTCTTCACCGTACTGTGCGCCGAGAAATGGCATCAGCACCTTGCCGCGCAGGGCGGGGTCGGGCGAGTGCCAGTCCACGTCGAAATGGCGCGCATACACGCTGTGGCGCCCCCATTCGAGAATGTCGAGCCACCAGGCGTTGTGAGCGCCGCCCACGCCCATATGATTCGGCACGAAGTCGGCGACGATGCCCATGCCACGCTCGTGCACTTTCGCGGCGAAGCGGCGCAACGCGCCTTCGCCGCCCAGCTCCGCGCTCACCGCGCCGTAATCGACGGTGTCGTAGCCGTGCATCGATCCGGGCTGCGCGGTCGTGACCGGAGAAAGGTAGAGATGGCTCACGCCGAGCGCGGCGAAGTAGTCGAGCTGCGCGAGCGCGTCGTCGAACGTGAAGCCGTGATGGAGCTGCAGGCGCAGCGTCGCGCGAGGGTATGTCATGGCGTCGGCTTCTTTTCGGGCGCGTATGGCGCGCCGCTGGCGGTTGGGTGGGCGTCATGCGCGCCTGCACCGGCGCTCGGGTCGACCTGCGTACGCGCGACGGCCTCGCGTGCGTGTACGACGGCTTGAACGCGCGCGGCAACGGCCGGATCGGTGAACAGCGACTCGACGGGCAGCGGCAGGCGGCGGCGCCAGTTCGGATGCTCGTCGATCGAGCCGGGCAGATTCGGCTGATCGGCCAACGCGAGCAGGTCTTCGAGCGGACAGGTGACGAGCGGGCTCCTCGTTGCCGCGACATAGGCGAGTGCGGCATTCACGGGCGGGTCGTCGGCTGGCGGCGGATTGGCGTCGTGCGGTGCGAGCCCGCTTTGCTGCAACGCATGCCAGAGCGCGACGCGATCTTCCGCGCGCTGCGCGTGGTCGAGCGCGACGGGGTCGAGCCCATCGGCGCGCGGGAGCGTCTGGCCGATGCGGTTGCGCCAGTCGATATCCGCGCCGCTCCACCAGCCCGCTACGGTCGCCAGATCGTGCGTGGTGGTCGTCGCGACGCCGTGCGGGTCCCAGCGTGCGGGCGCGAGAAAGCCCTTGCCGTCGCGCTCGAACCACAGCACGCGGATGCCATACAGGCCGTGCGCCGCGAGCCGCTCGCGCAGCCCCGGTGGCACGGTTCCGAGGTCTTCGCCGATCACGATCGCGCGATGACGCCACGACTCGAGCGCGATGAGCCGCACGAGGTCGTCGAACGGATAGCGCAGATACGCGCCGTGGCGCGCACTTTCGCCTTCGGGCACGAGCCAGAGCCGCCGCAGCCCGAGGATATGATCGATGCGCACGCCGCCCGCATGGGCGAACGCCGCGCGCAGCATGTCGATGAACGCCCGAAAGCCATTGTTGTGCATCGCGCGCGGCGAGAACGTGGTGAGGCCCCAGCTTTGCCCGGCCTGGTTGAAGATGTCGGGCGGCGCGCCGACCGACACGCGTTGCAGCATGTCCTGCGGCAGTGACCACGCGTGCGAGCCGCCGCCATCGCAGCCCACGGCGAGATCGGCGACGAGGCCGATCGCCATGCCGGCCTCTCGCGCGCTGCGTTGTGCGCCCGAAAGCCCTTCTGCCGCGAGCCATTGCAGGAAGCAATGAAAGTCGACTTCGCGCCGATGTTCCTGCGCGAACGTCGCCACGTCGGCGCTGCGCGGGTCGCGCAGCGGTTCGGGCCAGTCGCGCCAATGGCGCTCGCCGCCGGGGCCGTGCAGCATGGCCTCTTGCAGCGCCTCGAAACGCGCGTGGTCTTCGAGTGCTTCGCCGCCCTGCGCGCAGAATGCGGCGAACGCAGCGGCGCGCGGCGAGCCGCTTGCACGTTCGTCCGTGTCGAAGCGTTCGTACAGCGCGCGCAGCACCTTGAGCTTGAGCGGCAACGCACGCTGCCAGTCCACGAGCGGTGCGTCTTCGAGTTCGCGCCAGGCGTCGCCCGCATTCGCGGCCACGCTCGCGTCGTGCGCGGCCTTGGCGCCAAAGACCGCGGCCGGGTCGATATGCGCGACATTGACCCACAGGCGCGACGAAGGCGAATAGGGGCTGAAGTGGCCCGGCTCGGCGCTGAACATCGCATGGGTCGGGCTCACTGCCAGCGCTTGCGCGCCGCGCCGCGCGCTTTGCGTTGCGAGCGTGGCGAGCGCGGTGTAGTCGCCGATACCGCCATCGCCTTTGCGTCGGAGTCCATATAATTGCGCGGCGAGCCCCCATAACGGCGGCACCGTGCCGCTGTCGCCATGACGCGCGCGCCAGGCGTCGGCAACCGTATGGCAGTGCGGCGGCGCGACCGCGATCGTCAGGCGATGGTCGTTGACCGTGAGCGTGTGGTAGCCCGGCTCCGCAAGCGGCGCGAGCAGCGCGCTCTCGCCGCGCGGCGAGGTGAAGCGGCCTTCGATATGCTCGCCGCTTTCAAGGTCGACACGATAGTGGCTGCCCGCGCGCACGACCGAAGGCGGCAGTTCGATGGCGCTGTCGTATTCGGCGGTGATGAGCGGCGGCAGGCGCCGCGCCGACTGCTCGGCGTTCAGCGCGGAAGCACTCTGGCGGATCTGCGTGGCATTGGCGCATGGCAGGCCCGCGCATTCGAGCAGCGCGGCGAGCGTGCTGTCCGGCACGCGCTGCACGGCGCCGTGCGCGTCAGTCCATTCGACCTCGAAGCCCGCGCGGGCGGCGAGACTCGCGAGCGTTTCGCTGCGGCGCGCCGTGCTCATGCGTAGGGCTCCTCGCGATGAACGACGCGCGCATCGTGCTCGCTCGAATATCCGGGTACGTCTCCGGTGAGCCACGCGATGCACGCGCTCTCGGGCAGCACGCCATTGTCGGCGTAGTCGCGCGCACGTGGCGGCGTTTCGAAGATCACCATGCCCTCGGGCCGCGGACTGAGCGGCACGCCGTCGTGGCCCACGTTCAGCGCGATCGTGAGCGTTTCGCCGTCGTCGAGCCGCCAGCGCGCGACGAGCGCGGCGAGCCCGTTCGCGGCGTCGTCGGCCAGCACGGTGGCGCCGAGTGCTCGAGCGTGGCGCAGGCGCGGCATGAGCAAATGCGCCCGCACGCACAGCGCCGATTTGTAGAAGTGCATCCATTCGAGCCGTTCGCCATCGAGCGGCGCATCGGCGGGCGGCGACGAATTGACGAAGGTCTGCAGATCGTTCGGATCGGGGATGCGCGCGCGGCTCGCCTCGTCGTTGAACGCGCTGAATGCCTTGAATTCACGGCGGCGCCCTTCGCGCACGGCTTCGGCGAGCTGGCCGGTGAAGGCGGTGAAAAACTGGAACGGCTGCGTCGAGCCGTATTCCTCTTCCATGAAGAGCAGCGGAATTTGCGGCGAGAGCAGCAGCATGGCCGTGGCCGCGCGCAAGGCGTCGTCGTCGGCCAGCGTGCGCAGGCGGTCGCCGAGCGCACGGTTGCCGATCTGGTCGTGGTTCTGCAAAAACATCACGAACGCGGTAGGGGGCAGGTGCGCGCTCGGTTCGCCGCGCGGCTCGCCCGCATGCACGGGCGACGGCTCGCCCTGATACACGAAGCCTTCGCCGAGCACGCGCGCAAGTTTGCCGATGGGGGAATCCGTGAACGCGCGGTAGTAGCCTTCCGATTCGCCGGTCAGCAGCACGTGAAAGCAGTGATGCGCATCATCGTTCCATTGCGCGCTGAAGTGCGATTCGAGCAGATTCGCTTCGTTGTGCTCGTTTTCGAGTACGAGGTGCACATGCCGGTCTGGCTCCACGCGCGCCTTCACATGATCGGCCAGCTCGCGCAGCCAGTTGGTGTTGCCGATCGCATGCGCGGCGTCGATGCGCAGTCCGTCGAAGCGATATTCCGTGAGCCAGTAGAGCGCGTTGTCGCAGTAGAAGTCGCGAACTTCGAAGCGGTCGAAGTCGAGTGCTTCGCCCCATGGCGTCTTCACGCCTTCGCGGAAAAACGGCTTGGCATAGTTGCCGAGCCAGTTTCCGTCCGGGCCGAAGTGGTTGTACACGACGTCGATGAACATCTGCAGCCCCAGCCCGTGCGCGGTGTCCACGAGCGCTTTCAGTTCATCAGGACTGCCATAGGCCGCGTGCGGCGCGTAGGGCAGCACGACGTCGTAGCCCCAGCCGCGCTCGCCCGGGTAATCGTTGAGCGGCATGAGTTCGACCGCCGTCACGCCAAGCGCGGCCAATGCGGGCAAACGTTTCATCACACCTTGATAGCCGCCCAGCGCGCCCACGTGCAGCTCGTAGATCACCGTCTCTTCCCACGGGCGTCCTTGCCAGTGCGCATGCTGCCAGGCGTAGGCGCGCGGGTCGAGCACTTCGCTCGGGCCGTGCACACCTTGCGGCTGGAAGC
The DNA here is from genome assembly GCF_905220195.1 of Paraburkholderia sp. J8-2. Classification (NCBI taxonomy): domain Bacteria; kingdom Pseudomonadati; phylum Pseudomonadota; class Betaproteobacteria; order Burkholderiales; family Burkholderiaceae; genus Paraburkholderia; species Paraburkholderia sp. J8-2. Next base: position 672,670 of record NZ_CAJMZA010000001.1, on the reverse strand, counting down.
GCGATGCGGGGTCGGGTACGCGTTGCTGGCCGTCGATGCAGTAGCGGTACAGCGTGCCCGGCCCGCACGGCGCCTGCGCTTCGAACCAGCCATTGCCGCTCGGCGTCATGTCGAGCGGGGGCGCGTCCTCCACGTTTTCAAAAACGATCTGCACCGATCGACACGAAGGCGCCCAGAAGCGAAAGCGCGTATGCGGCTGCGTGTGCGCCGCCCCGATCAGCTGTGCGCCGAACGGCAGGCAATGCATGTACTGGCGGGCGTGCGGATCGTGCGAAAGCGGGGACATGGTTGATTCCTGGTTTGCTTCCTCGTTGCTTGCCTGACTCATCCAGTTTTCATCCGGCCGCGGCTTCGTCCGGGCCCGCGGGGGAGCCCGGCGCAGACGCGCCCGGCGTACGGCGCGGGTCCGGCGTCGGCGTGTCGTCGCGCGCGCCGTGCGGCCGGTGCGCTTCGGCACGCGCCGGACGGGCGCGCAGCACGGCGAGCGCTCGCGCGGCCAGCTCGTACGTCGTGTCGGGCAGCGCGTAGGGCGCCGCATCGGGACGGGCGGTATCGAGCAGCACCTCCCATGCCATGCGCGGCGCGGGCGCGGAGAACGTCACCGCACCCTGCGAAGCGTTCAGCATCATCAACAATACTTCCATTTGGCCGTGGAGTCCCGCTCCTGCGCGCCGCATCGTGAATGCGCTCGCTTCCGGGTCGTGCCAGGCCTCGGGCGAGAGCGGCTCGCCGCGTTCGTCAAACCAGTCGATGTCGTGCACGCCGGGCATCAGTTCGCGCTCGCCAAACAAGAAACGCGTCTCGCGCAGCAGCGGGTGTTCGCGGCGCAGCGCGATCACCCGCGCGGCGAAACGCGTCATGGCCTTGCCCTGGGGCGTGTCGGCGAGCGCCCAGTCGAACCACGAAATATCGTTGTCCTGGCAGTACGCATTGTTGTTGCCGCGCTGCGTGCGGCAGGACTCGTCGCCCGCGAGCAGCATGGGCGTGCCGAGCGCGATAAGGAGCGTGGCCATCATCGAGCGGGCCACGCGCGCGCGCGTGGCGAGGATGGCCGGGTCGTCGGTGGGGCCTTCCACGCCCCAGTTCGCGCTCCAGTTTTCGTTGTGGCCGTCGCGGTTCTCCTCGCCGTTGGCCTCGTTGTGCTTGCGCTCGTATGAAACGAGGTCGGCGAGCGTGAAGCCGTCGTGCGAGGTGACGAAATTGATCGACGCCCACGGCCGGCGTTTGCGTTTGTCGAACAGGTCCGCGCTGCCGGTCAGGCGTGCCGCGAGGTCCGCGCGCTGGCCCGGCGCGCCGCGCCAGTAGCGCCGCACGCTGTCGCGAAAACGGTCGTTCCATTCGGAAAAGCCGGGCGGATGGTTGCCTAGCTGGTAGCCGCCAGGGCCCACGTCCCACGGCTCGGAGATCAGCTTGCATTGCGACAGTACGGGGTCCTGGCGCAGCACGTCGAAGAACCCGCCGTTCGGGTCGAAGCCCGCGTGTTCGCGCCCGAGCGTCACGCCAAGGTCGAAGCGAAAGCCGTCGATGCCGTATGACGTGGCCCAGTGGCGCAGCGAGTCGGCGACCATCTGCAGCACGCGCGGATGCGAAAGGTCGAGCGTGTTGCCGCAGCCCGTGTCGTTGATGAAGTGGCGCTCGTCGCCGGGCACGCAGCGGTAATAGCTGGCGTTGTCGAGGCCGCGCCACGAAACGGTGGGGCCCATTTCGCCGCCTTCGCACGTGTGGTTGTAGACCACGTCGAGAAAGACTTCGATACCTGCCGCATGCAGCTGCCGCACGGCAATGCGCATTTCGTCGGTGCCATAGCCCACCAGGTAGCTGGGCTCGGGCGCGAAGAACGCGGCCGAGTTGTAGCCCCAGTAGTTGCGCAGTCCACGATCGATCAGAAACCGCTCGGAGAGAAACGCGTGCACCGGCAGGATCTCGATGGCCGTCACGCCGAGCTTGTGCAGATGCTCGATGAAACGCGGCGCGGCAAGACCTGCAAATGTGCCGCGCATGTGCGTGCGCAAGTCATGACGCAGCATCGAGAGCCCGCGCAGATGCGCCTCGTAAATCACGGTGTCGCCCCACGGCGTATTGGGCCGCCGGTCGCGCGACCAGTCGAAGTTGTCGTTCACCACGACGCATTTGGGCATGGCGGGCGCGGAATCGCGCCGGTCGATCGAGAGGTCCACGCGGTTCGAATGCGCGCGATAACCGTACAGCGTGTCCGACCAGCGGAACTGGCCGAGGAGTTGCTTCGCGTACGGGTCCAGCAGCAACTTGTGCGGATTGAAGCGGTGCCCCAGATGCGGTTGATACGCGCCATGCGCGCGCAGGCCATAGACCGTGCCCGGATGGGCTCCAGGAAGATAGCCGTGCCACACCTCGTCGGTGCATTCGGGCAGGGTGTAGCGAGTGCGCTCCTTGCGGCCGGTGGGGTCGAAGAGGCACAGCTCGATGCGCCAGGCGTGGGCCGAGAACACGGCGAAGTTGGTGCCAAGGCCGTCCCACGTCGCCCCGAGCGGCCAGGGGGAGCCGGGCAGCAGACGCTCAGGCGGACCGTTTGCCATGACGATGCTCCATGTGTTGTTCTTCGTTTTGCATCGGGTTCCTGATCAAATCCCGCCGCCGCGCAGCCTTATCGGCGCAGACGCAGGATCAGCGTGCCAAGCGGCGGCAGCACGAGCGCGGCCGACTGCGGCTTGCCGTGGCTCGCCACGCCCTCGGTGGCAACGAGACCCCCGTTGCCCATGTTCGAGCCGCCGTACACCTCGGCGTCGGTGTTGAGCGCTTCTTCCCACTGGCCCGGTTGCGGCATGCCGATACGGTAGCCGTGGCGAGGCACCGGTGTGAAGTTGCAGATGACCACGATTTCGCGGCCCGAGCCGTCTACGCGGCGCCACGCGAGCACGCTGTTTTCGTTGTCGTCGGCAACCAGCCACTCGAAGCCGCCGGGTTCCGAGTCGAGCGTGTAGAGCGCGGGTTCGCCCGCGTACAGGCGGTTGAGGTCGCGCACGAGCGTTTGCACGCCGCGGTGCAACGGGTCGTCGAGCAGGTTCCAGTGGGGCGTGCCGTCGTGATCGAATTCGGCCATCTGCCCGAACTCGCCGCCCATGAAGAGCAGCTTCTTGCCCGGGTGCGCCCACATGAAGCCGAAATACGCGCGCAGGTTTGCGAACTTCTGCCAGCGGTCGCCCGGCATCTTGCCGAGCAGCGACCCCTTGCCGTGCACCACCTCGTCATGCGAAAGCGGCAGCACGAAGCGCTCGGACCACGCGTAGACCATCGCGAACGTCATCAGGTGATGGTGATAGCGGCGATAAACGGGGTCTTCCTGCATGTAGTGCAGCGTGTCGTGCATCCAGCCCATGTTCCACTTGAACTGGAAGCCGAGGCCGCCATCCTCTGGGCGTGCCGTGACGCCCGGCCATGCTGTGGATTCCTCAGCAATGGTGATGACGCCCGGGCGCTGCGGAACGTATTGCGTTTCATGATTGAGGCGCTTGAGGAACGCGATCGATTCGAGATTTTCGCGGCCGCCATAGAGGTTGGGCACCCATTCGCCTTGCGCGCGCGAATAGTCGCGGTAGAGCATCGAGGCGACCGCGTCCACGCGCAGCCCATCCACGTGATAACGCATGAGCCAGGCGAGACCCGACGCGATCAGGAACGCGCTCACCTCGCGGCGTCCCAGGTTGTAGATCATCGTGTTCCAGTCGGGGTGATAGCCCTCGCGCGGGTCGGCGTGCTCGTAGAGCGCCGTGCCGTCGAAATCGACGAGACCGTGCGCGTCATTCGGAAAGTGCGCGGGCACCCAGTCGAGAATCACGCCAAGTCCCGCTTCGTGCGCGCGATCGACGAACGCCGCAAAGTCCACCGGCGCGCCGAGCCGCGCGGTGGGCGCGAACTGCGAAAGCGGCTGATAGCCCCACGAGCCGCCAAACGGATGCTCCGCCACAGGCATCAATTCGATGTGCGTAAAGCCCATGCCCTGCGCGTAGGGGATCAGACGCTCGGCGAGCGCGCTCCAGTCGGGCGCGGGAGCATCGGCGCCTTGTGTGGGCAGCCACGAGGGCGCATGCACCTCGTAGACCGACATGGCCGCGCGCGCGTTCTGGCGTTCGGCGCGCGTTTGCAGCCACTCCTGATCGCGCCACGCGTAATGGTCGATCGCTTCGACGGGCGCGACGATCGACGCCGTGCCCGGTGGGCATTCCGTTTGCAGAGCGCAGGGGTCGGCCTTGAGCGGGAGGACGACGCCGCGCGCACCAAGGATCTCGTACTTGTAGCGCGCGCCGGGGGCCACACGGGGAATGAAAAGCTCCCATACGCCCGCTTCGTGGCGCAGCCGCATGGGGTGACGCCGCCCATCCCACGCGTTGAAGTCGCCCACCACGGAAACGCGCTTCGCATTCGGCGCCCAGACCGCGAAGCGCACGCCGGGCACACCGTCGCACGTCAAGGGCCGCGCGCCGAGACATTCGAGCACCGCGTAGGGGTCGCCGTCGGCGAGACGCACGAGCGCTTCGTGCGAGAGTTGCGGTGCAAAAGAATAGGTATCCTCTATTTCCTGACTTACGCCGTGCCAGTCGACCACGAGACGGTACGGCACCGCCTCTGCGAGCGGCCCTGCATAGAGTCCCGCCGGATGCACGAGCGACAGTTCGCCGAGCGTATGGGCGCGGTCGCGCGCCACCACGCTCGCGCCCGAGGCGTTTGGCAACCACGCGCGCACGTAGGGCGCGCCGTCCACCCAGTGCAGCCCGAGCACGGCGAAAGGATCGGCGTGGTAGGCGCCGGCGAGTGCGTCGGCGTCGTGCGGATTCAGGCCGGCTTGGGGCGCGCGGTCAACCATGGCCACCTCCGCCGCCATGCGTTTGCGTGTGCTGCGTGGACTGCGTGGGCGTGAGTCCGAGCACGCGCGCCGCGAGCGCGGCGAGGCCGCGCACCGGCAGTGCGAGCCAGGTGGGGCGGTTCGCCGCCTCGTAGCGGATTTCGTACGCCGCCTTCTCGATCAGGAACAGGTCGAGCAGCGCCTGCTCCTGCGAAGCGCTCACGAGCGTGAGCGGACCTTCGGCCACGGCCGCGCGGTATTGGCTCAAGAACGCTTCCGCCGCATACCCGCGGAAGCGTTCGAAGAGGGCGCGCTTGCGATCGACGACTTGCTGCGGTGCGTTTTCGAGCGTCGATTGCGCTGCCGCGCCCGCATACGAGAGCGAGCGCAGCAGGCCCGCCACGTCGCGCAGCGGCGAGGTCTTCGCGCGCCGGTATTCGAGCGCGCGCGCGGGCTCGCCTTCGAAGTCGATCAGATAGGCGTCGCCCTGCGAAAGCAGGACCTGGCCCAGGTGGAAATCGCCGTGGATGCGAATGCGTACGGCCTTCGTGTCGTCCGGCACGAGTTCGTCGACTTTCGCGACGAGCGCCTTGCGGCGATCGATCAGGCTGCGCGCGAGGTCGCGGGCGTCTTCATCGAGCGTCTGTTCGTCCTCGCCCGTATGCCGCGCGACGATGTCGAGCGCTTCGTTGAGCATGGTCTTCGTGTCGGCAACCCACGCACGCACGTCGCCGGGCGTGGCGGCAACGGGTGAGAAGGCTTCATCGTCGCTGGGCCGCGAGAGTAACGCGTGCAGTTCGCCGAGGCGCTTGCCAATGGCGCCGATCACCGTGCAGTAGCCTTGCACGGCTTCTTCCTCGTGTGCCTGATCGACGCTCGTGTCGTCGTCCATGGCGAGCGCGAGTTCGTCGATCGTGCGGCGCAGATAGTCGAGCGCCCAGTCCCACGCGTTGCCCTGGTTGTCGATGAAACCCTGCACGATGATGAGCGTGTGCGGCACCCCAGCAGGGTCGACGCGCACCACTTCGCCATAAAGCGGCGCCGTGTTCGCGTAGCCGAGTTTCGTGAGGTAGCGGCTCATTTCCGCTTCGGGGTGCACGCCCGCCATCAGCCGGCGCACGATCTTGAGCACGAGGGTTTCGGCGATCACGAGCGAGCTGTTGCTCTGCTCAGCGGCGAGCCAGCGCACTTCCGGCGTGTCGCCCAGGTCCAGTTCGTCGAGGCGTTCTGTCGGCTCGAAGCGGATGGTGCTCTGCTGCACGGTGGGCACCGCGGCGCGCTCGCGCAGCTTGCGCAGCACGCCATAGGCGAACCACGGCAGCGAGAACGCGTCGGTCAAATAGCCCACGGTGCGGCCGCGCCGCACGCGCGAGAGCGCGAGCTGTATGTGCAGCGGCGTGGTGATCTCGGTGCCCCACGTGATGGCGATGGGGAGTACATAGCGTTCGCTCGTGCCATCCGCGAGTTCCGCTTCGATTTCCGTGAACGCGAAGCCCGCGCCGTAGATCGTCGTCAGTGCCGCGAGGCGCACGGCGCGCAGCGGCTTGTCCTTCGAGGCGAACCAGCGGCGCCGCGAGAGCCACGACGGCAGCACTTCGGATTCGAGCAGCCGCACGTTTTCAGGCGTCGCGCCCGCCTGGCCTTCACGCAGCACCACTGTCACGAACTCGGGCAATTGCTCGGAGGTCGGCTGGCTCCAGGAAGGCCGCTGATCGCCGGCGCTCAGGAGGAACCACAGGAAGCCGTAGGGCGGGAAGGTCAGCAGATAGGGGAGCTGACCAACGGCCGGGAACACGGAATCCGCCGTCATTTCCACGGGGGACATGCCTGCGAATTCGGAAAGATCGAGCTCCACCGCCTGCGGCGCGCGCGAGAGATTCGCCACGCACAGGATCGGCGCTTCACCGGGCATTTCGCGCAGGTACGCGAGAATCTTGCGGTTTGCGGGGCGCAGGAAGCGGATCGTGCCGCGGCCGAACGCCTGCCTGGCCCGGCGCGTGGCGAGCATGCGACGCGTCCAGTTGAGCAGCGAATGCGGATCGCGGCTTTGCGCTTCGACGTTGATGGCGTCATAGCCGTAGAGCGAGCCCATGAGCGGCGGCAGCACGAGCTGTTCGGGATCGGCGCGCGAGAAGCCGCCGTTGCGGTCCGACGACCACTGCATCGGCGTGCGTACGCCGTCGCGGTCGCCCAGGTGAATGTTGTCGCCCATGCCGAGTTCGTCGCCGTAATAGATCACCGGCGTGCCGGGCATGGAGAGCAGCAGCGAGTTGATGAGTTCGATGCGGCGGCGGTCGCGTTCCATGAGCGGCGCGAGGCGCCGGCGAATGCCGAGATTCAGGCGCGCGCGGCGGTCGCTCGCGTAGGTGTTCCAGAGGTAATCGCGCTCGGAGTCCGTGACCATTTCGAGCGTGAGTTCGTCGTGATTGCGCAGGAAGATCGCCCACTGGCAGGTTGGCAGCAAGTCGGGCGTCTGCTTCATGATGTCGAGGATCGGGAAGCGGTCCTCGCTCGCAATCGCCATATAGAGGCGCGGCATGAGCGGGAAGTGGAACGCCATGTGGCATTCGTCTTCGTTGCCGAAGTACTCCTGCACATCTTCCGGCCACTGGTTCGCTTCGGCCAGCAGCATGCGGTTCGGGTAGTGCTCGTCGATCGCCGCGCGGATGCGCTTCAGAATACCGTGCGTTTCGGGCAGGTTCTCGTTGTTCGTGCCTTCACGCTCCACGAGGTAAGGCACGGCGTCCAGACGCAGCCCGTCTATGCCCATGTCGAGCCAGAAACGCATGACCTGCAGCACTTCGCGCAGCACGGCCGGATTGTCGAAGTTCAGGTCGGGCTGGTGCGAATAGAAGCGGTGCCAGTAATACGCGCCAGCCACGGGGTCGTGCGTCCAGTTCGACGCTTCCGTGTCGATGAAGATGATGCGCGTACCCTGGTACTTTTGGTCGGTGTCGGACCACACGTAGTAGTTGCGATGATTCGAGCCGGGCTTCGCGCGGCGCGCGCGCTGGAACCACGGATGCTGGTCCGAGGTATGGTTGATGACCAGTTCGGTAATCACGCGGATGCCGCGCGCGTGCGCCTCTTGGATGAAGCGGCGCACGTCGGCGAGCTGCCCGTAGTCCGGGTGCACGTTGCGATAGTCGGCAATGTCGTAGCCGTCGTCGCGGCGCGGCGAGGGGTAGAACGGCAGCAGCCAGATGGCCGTCACGCCCAGGCCCGCAATGTAGTCGAGCTTCGCGAGCAGGCCGGGGAAATCGCCTACGCCGTCGTTGTTCGAATCGAAGAACGACTTCACGTGCACCTGGTAAATGATTGCGTCCTTGTACCAGAGCGGGTCGTCGGAAAGCATCGACGGCTTGCCGCGCCGTTGCGCGGCGCGTTCCTCGTGGTGCGGGTCTTGTGCGGTCGAGTCTCGCGTGACGGTCTGCACGTTGGTTGCCACAGGCTCGTGCGTAGCGGGGTCGCGTTTCATGTCGCTCCTCCGGGCGGGAAGTCGGCGTCGAGTTCGGGATGGCCCTCGATGTGCTCATCGTATTCAGCAGCATGTTCGGGCAGCGGTTCTTCGCGCGGCAGGCCCTTCGCAGGCTCGATACGCCAGATCGCGAATGGGCGCGCGTGCGGGTCGAGCCGCACGTGCTGCCAGCGCCCGTGCCACTCGAAGCGCTCGCCCGTCATTTCGTCGACGACGTTGAGCGCCGCGTGGTCGTCGAGGTGCCAGCGCTGGAACGTCGCCCACGAGAGTTCGAAGTCGGCGCCCTGCTCGCTGAAGGCGTCGAGATTGATGGCCACGACGAGCACGTTGTCGCGCGCGGGCGTGGCCTTCTCGAAGCAGAGCAGCGAGTCGTTGCGCGCGTCGAGGAACGTGATGCCAAGATGGGATTGCAGTGCAGGGTTGGCGCGCCGTATGCGATTGAGTTCGGCGATCTCCGCGACGATATTGCCGGGACGATGCCAGTCCCAGGCGCGCAACTGATATTTTTCGGAGTCCAGATATTCCTCCGAATTGGGCAGCGCGCGTCCTTCGCACAGTTCGAAGCCGCAATACACGCCCCACAGCCCCGAAAGCGTCGCAGCCAGCGCTGCGCGAATCAGAAAGCTCGAGCGCGCGCCGGTCTGCAAATGGCGCGGATTGATGTCGGGCGTGTTGACGAAGAAGTTCGGCCGATAGAAGTCGCGCACGTCGGTTTGCGTGAGTTCCGTGAGGTACTCCGTGAAATCGCGCTTCGATTCGCGCCACGTGAAGTAGGTGTACGACTGCGAGAAGCCGAGCTTGGCGAGCCGGTACATGAGGCGCGGCCGCGTGAAGGCTTCGGAGAGGAAGATCACGTCGGGGTGGCGCCCGCGCACGTCGGCGATCATCCATTCCCAGAACGGCAGCGGCTTCGTGTGCGGGTTGTCCACGCGGAAAATGCGTACGCCGGTGTCCACCCAGAACAGAATTGCGTCGCGCAGCGCGAGCCACAAATCGGGCTTCGCGTCGTGCGCGTAGAACTCGGGGTTCACGATGTCCTGATACTTCTTCGGCGGGTTTTCGGCGTAGCGCAGCGTGCCGTCGGGCCGCCATGCGAACCAGGTGGGATGCGCCTTCAACCACGGGTGATCCGGCGAGCATTGAATCGCGAAATCGAGTGCGATTTCGAGGCCTTGTTCGTGCGCCGCGGCGAGCATGCGGCAGAAGTCCTCGAGCGTGCCCAGTTGCGGATGCACGGCGGTATGGCCGCCTTCGGCCGCGCCGATTGCGTAGGGGCTGCCCACGTCGCCGGGCTGCGCATTGAGCGAGTTGTTGCGCCCTTTGCGGTTGGCGAGGCCGATGGGGTGGATCGGCGGGAAGTACAGCACGTCGAAGCCCATTTCGCGAATGCGCGGCATCTTCGCGATCACGTCGTCGAAGGTGCCGTGGCGCGATTCGTCGTCGCTCATCGAGCGCGGGAAGATTTCGTACCAGCTTGCGAAGCGCGCCGCGGTGCGCTCCACCTCCACGCGCCCCACGATCGTGTCGCGCGAAAGGAACGGGCGGTGGTGCGCGGCGCGCACCGCGGCCGCCGTGGAAGGCGCGGCGATGATCGCGCAACGTGTTTCGGTGTCCGCAGCAATGAAGCGCTTGACGATGGCATCGAGTGTTTCGTTGATGCGCTTCTGGTCGTCGTCGCCCGTGCCCGATGTTTCGGCCGTGGCGAGCACGAGAGCGAACAGGCGGCTCGCTTCCTCCAGCTCCAGATCGACGGGCTGGTTCGCCACGCGCTTCTTGTGCAGATGTTCGGCGAGCGAGGCGAAGTCGTCGCGCCACGCAATCACGACATATTCGTAGCGTCCCACGCGATCGAGCGGAATGTGGCCCGCCCACAGGTCGGTGCCGGCGGGCGGCACGGGCGTCATGGCCGACTCGTGCCACGCGGTTTCGTCGGCGGCGCGCCAGAGCACGGCGGCGTCGATGCGGTCGTGGCCCTCGGCAAAGATCGCCGCGCGCACTTCGCAGCGTTCGCCCACGGTGCGCTTCGCGGCGAAGCGGCCGTGATCGACCGAGGGCTGTGTGCTCTCGATTGCGATGCGGGGCGCGGCGATCGCCTCGAGCACGCTCTTGTGGCCGCTCGTTGCCGTCTTGCCGCGATCTTCGGGCGGCGCGAGCACCACGAGCGGGCTCGCGAGCGCGCGGAAGATCCAGCATGCGCCCGCGGGCAGCGCGAACGTGTCGGGGATCGCGCTCGCGTCGCGCGACGCGGGCAGGCGCGCGCCGCGCAGTGTTTCGGCATCGAGCGGCGCGAAGCGCGTGAACCCGCCGGGCACGCCGTCGAGCAGGCGTGAGAGATCCACACGCACAGGCGCGGCAAGCGCGGGATTGATGAGCGTAAGCGTGGCGTCGCCCGCGTCGCGCAGGTCCGCACGGTCGCCGCGCAGGAGCGCCGCGACGCTGGCCCCCGGGCCATTGAGCGCGCGCAGCTCGCCGTTGGTTTGCAGTGTCCACGTTTCGCGTTGCAGCGCGTTGGCGTGCGCGACATCGGCACTCAGATCGAAGGGTGCGCGCGCTTTCGCGGCTTCCCACGCCTGCGCGCTGTTGCCGCTGTGCGCGGTCGCTTCGTCCACGCCGTATTCGAAGCCCATCGGCATGAGCCAGCCGGTTCCGAGCGCGGCGGATGCGCGCAACATGCGGCGATACGCGCGTTCGACGGCGCGCGCATCGGCGGCGCCTTCCTGGTCGTGCGCGTAGCGTGCGCCATAGGGCGCTTCTGGAAACGATATCGGCGAGCCCACGCGGCGCAACGCGGCGTGCTCCTCGACCATCCAGCTCGACGAAAAGTCCCACCAGCGCAGCGAGGAAAAGGCTGCGTCGAAGCCTGCACCTTCGAGGTGCGCGAGCGCCTCACGCGGCAGGCCGGGTGTCGCGGCTAGCCAGCGCGTTTGTGGAAAGCGTGCGCGTACGGCATCGAAAATCGCGCGCAGCACATGGGGCGGCGTGCGGTGCGGCGAGTCCACGCGAAAGCCGCCGACGCCCGCTTCGACGAGCGCGGTGGCGCGCGCGGTCCACCATGCAATGAGCGGTGCGCTCGCGCGCTCGAAATCGGCATAGGCGACGTTGGCTTCGCGATGGCCGTGGCGTGGGTCGAGGCGCGCGTCTTCGGGCTCGAAGGGGTGGAACCACTCAGGATGCGCGCCGTAGAGCGCACCGTCGGCGGCGCTGCGGTCGAGCACGAGATCCGCGAGCAGCGTGACGCCGCGCGATTGCGCCGCGAGGGCGAGTTCGCGCATGGCATCGTCGACGCAAAGCGGGGAGCCGAAGGCCGCGTGCAGGCGCGTATGGTCGGCGACGATGCGGTCGTCGCCCGATGCGCCCGCGGCGAACAGCGCGCCGATCAGGACGTGATCGAAGCCCAGTGACGCCGCGCGGGCGATGTGGGCCGGCCACGCGTCGAGGGGTCCTGCAAGGACGGAATGGACGAAGTAGATCCGCGGCGCATAGGCGTGGGGAGGTTCCATCGGTCGTATTCCAGGTACGTCAGGCGAAGGGGATGCACGACGGGGTGAGCCGCAATGCGATCGCGCCGCCCGGGGGCTGCCGGAGCGTGCCGCGCTGCGCGTGTGGACAGGCACCTGTTCAGAGTAGTGCAAGAGCAGGCCGGAACCAAACCGCTTGCGCCGCGTGGCGACTTGCGGGGAAGGGCAGCAAGGCACATGCCCATGATGCATGAGGGCGCGCGCCGCTGCGCGCAGATGGACATTCGCAGGGTCCTGGGCGCAAGGACAGGCGAATCGACAGGAGAAACCCGCGTGGATTGCCGGTATCCGTTGCACCGGCGAAAAAAGGAAAAAGGAAGGCTTAGCTACCGACCATGCTTGCGGCGATGTTCACGCATAGCCCTAGCACAGAAACGTTGAAATAGAACGACAAAATCGATTGCGCAAGGACACCGCGCCGCGCGCTGCGCCCGCGCAGGCCGATATCGGCGGTTTGCGAGGCGCACGCGATGGTGAACGAAAAGTACAGAAAGTCCCAGTAATTCGGCGTGAGTTTTTTGTCGGGAAACACGAGGGCGGGCTCGTTGGGATCGGAGCCGTAGTAAAGGCGCGCGTAGTGCAGCGTGAATATCGTGGGAATGAGAAACCACGCTCCGATGAGCGTTGCGCCTGTGAGCAGCGAATGCAGCACTTTCGAGGCCGTGCCGAGTTCTTTCGTCGTGCCCAGTTCGATGACGATGGCGACGATGCTCGCGACCGTGGCCGTGCAGATCAGGAACAGCACGGTGCCCGCGTTCTGGTCTTCGCGGCGGGCATTCGCGCGCACGCTCTCTTCGTTTGCGAACACCATGTGCAGCCAGATCAGCACAAGGTAGGTCCACACCGTGGCGTCCCAGCCTAGCAACACGCGCGCCGAAGTGCGGATCGAGGCGGGCGCGAACGTGCCGAGCACGATGCCCACGGCGATGGCGATCATCATGTGCGGCCGGTTGCGCAGCACCTGCGGGATGAGCTTCATGGCGTGACGCGCGAAGGGAGCGGGGTGATGAACGATTGCGGCGATTCTACCGTGCGAGGCCTCGAGCGGTAGCGCGCTGTTATGCCCGGCATGCAAGCTTTCGGTTTGTCTTATCGGGCCATAACGGGCTATATTGCTTGCGCAACGCGGCAAGGTGCTTTCGAAATCAGCGCAACGACGGGTGCATATGCAGTGATCCGCGTTCAATGACGATAGCAAACGTTTTTGTCGTTGCCAGGCATCAAACGTCGCCCCTCGGGCGGCAAGGTCATGGCGGCGTGCCCTCCGATACCGTGACCGCTGCGCTCAAGACCGATCAGCCGGAACTCGCCTCGATGGTGGGCGACGTCATGCGCGCGTGGTATCTCGGTCTCGTGGGCGAGACGCCGAACGTGCAGGTGGTGGCCTTCGAAAAGGCGTTGATGTTCGACCCGGTCGACGACGTGCTCACGATTGCTTCGTATTGCCGCGACGTGTCGTTCTACAGGACGCACAAACCCGCTGGCGAATAGCGGAACAAGAAGCGAAACAACAAGCGCGCATATAGCGGATCGCGCCAGGTCCCCACAACGAAAGCCAACGGTAGAGGTCGACAACGTATGCGCAGATCGCGCAGCTTTTCGGCGGCATGGACATTGCGCTCGACGACACCTTCGCGCTCAACCATCACATCATGGGCACGACGATCATGGGCTGCGCCACGAGCTTTGAAGCGAGCCAGACGATGAAAATAGCGAAGTCCCCCGCCACGGCCACCGCCAATCACGAGCGAGACAGACGCGCGCGTGCCGCCATCGCGGCCGCGCTTTTCTGTGCCTTTGCGCTTTATATCGCGTGGCATGCGTCGCACGAATCGCAAACGCGTCCCATCGACGAACTGCCGATGTCTACGGCGCGCGGCGATGATACTTCCATACCGAATGCGGACGTGGACAAGTCCGACCTCATCAAGCGCGGCGCCTATCTCACGCGCGTAGGCGATTGCGCCGCGTGTCATACCGCCGACCCAGGCCGCCCCTTTGCGGGCGGGCGGTCCATCAGCACGCCGTTTGGAAAAATCTACACGCCGAACATCACGCCGGACCCCGACACCGGCATCGGCCAATGGAGCGATACCGACTTCGTGCGCGCGCTGCACGAAGGCATCGGCAAAGCCGGCGAGCGGCTCTATCCAGCGTTCCCTTACGTCGAATTCACGCGCATGACCGAGCAGGACATGCTCGCGATTCGCGCGTATCTGAACACGCTCGCGCCGGTGCACTACAGGCCGCCCGCGAACGAGCTGCGCTTTCCGTTCAACCAGCGCTGGCTGATGATCGTGTGGAATCTCTTCAACTTCAACGAAGGCCGCTTCGTGCCGGACCCGAAGCAAAGCCCGCAATACAACCGCGGCGCCTATCTCGTCGAAGGCCTTGCGCATTGCGAGGCGTGCCACACGCCGCGCAATTTCATGCAGGGCCTCAAGACGACCGAGCGCTTCTCGGGCGCAACGCAGGCGGGCTGGCAGGCGTACAACATCACGCCCGACCGCACGAGCGGCATTGGCAACTGGAGCGACGACGCCCTGATCGCCTACCTTTCCACGGGCATCGCCGCGGGCCACGCGAGCGCAGCGGGCCCGATGGCAGATGTTGTCCAGCATTCGACGCAATATCTGAAGTACGAAGACTTGCGCTCGATCGTGGCGTATCTGCGTGCGCTGCCGCCGGTTTCGGGCGGCGTGACGCGGCCGCGCGATGCGTGGGGCATGCCGGCCGCTGACGACATTACCAGCCTGCGCGGCACGGCCATCACCACCGTCAGCGGCCTGCAGCTCTTCGCGGTGAACTGCGCGAGCTGCCACCGCTGGACCGGCGAGGGCGTGGGGGGAAACGCGCTGGGAGCGCTTCCATCGCTCCTTCACCACAACGTAGTGGGCGCGCCGAGCCCGGACAACCTCGCGATGGTGATCCTGCACGGCGTGAGGCGCCAAACGAAGGACAGCGACGTGCTGATGCCAGCGTTCGCTGATGAATTGAACAACGAACAGGTGGCGGCGATTTCCAACTACGTGACGAAGCGGTTTGGCAACCCGCAGGCCACCCTCACGGCCGATCAGGTCGCGGCGCTGCGCGCTCAGCCCCAGTAATTACAGGGGGCGCCGGGACTTTGCGCCACGCGCACGGTGGCGGCAACACCAGCGACGGCCACAAGCGCGTATGCTGTAAGAGCAGGCACGCCGCTTGCGTGCAGTCTGCCTCGTGACGCGCCCCTCGCAATCGAGGTCGAAACGATATTTGGCGCTCATATGGCCCACTCACACAGCGCTATGATGAAGTGATGACGCATACACCTGACGCTCTCGTGCAGCACCATGCCGCCAACCTTGCAGGTCGCGATTTCGTTGTAGGCGACTTGCATGGTTGCGTGGAGGCGTTGCGCTATCTTTTGCGCGAAGTGGAGTTCGACACGGCGCGGGACCGGCTGTTTTCGGTGGGTGATCTCGTTGACCGGGGCGAACGCGAGCAGTGCGAACAGGCGCTCGCGTTGCTCGATAAACCATGGTTCTACGCCGTGCTCGGCAATCACGAAGACGCGTTGTGCGCCGTGGCCGAAGGGCGTATGCCGCGCAATCGCTGGTATGGCATCGGCGGCGGCTGGGCGCAGAGCGTGCCTGACGCCGAACTCGTGAAGTATGCGCACCGGCTGCGTCAATTGCCGCTGGCACGCGTGGTGGGTGAAGGCGAAAAGCGCTTCAACATCATTCACGCAGAATTTTTCGGCGACGATGCTGCACTCGACAGCGGCCAGTTCAATTCCGAAGTGCGCGAGCGCATGCTGTGGGGACGCGATCTCGTGCTCGGCACTGGCGATCCGGCGCGCCACGCGCTCTCGCTCACGTTCTGCGGGCATACGCCGGTGCGTGAAGTGCGGCAGATCGGCTCGCAGGTGTTCATCGACACCGGCGCGTTCATTACCGAAGGACGCCTTACCATGGTCGAGGCGCTCACGTCGCGCATCTGGTCGGTCTCGCAGGTCGAAGCGCTCGCACACGGCGCGGCCGCGATCGTGCTGCCCTGAGGCTTGCCTTCGGGCTACACGATGCGGTTCAACTCGAACACCATGTCGATGATGTGCCCATTCCAGTTGTATTCCAGATACGCCGCGTGATGGCACGCGCGCAACAGCGTCGTGCTGAGCGCGGCGAGGCATTCGCCGTCCTCGTCGCGCACCGACGGATACGCAATGCCGGGCGCACGCGCCTCGCGGGCGGCGCGGCCTAGCGCCTGGCCGGCTGTGTAGTCGTCGGGCGAGAGCACGCTCGGGTCGAGCGCGGGGTCGCCGCGCAAATCGATCACCTCGCCCTGCGCCATCACTGTGTAGAGCCGCATTTGCTGCCGGATGGGCGGCTCATTCGTGGCCGCAAGAAAAAGCGCCGAGTGATAGCGTGTTTCCGCTACGGCGGTGGCACGCGAGCGCGCGCAGTAGAACACGCCGTAGGTGCCGTCGGAAAAACGGCTGCCCTGCGGATTCAGATGCGTGAAGGCCGCCATGATCGGGCCATAGCCCGGGCCGAAGCGGCGTTCCTCGCGTGGCACGAGGTCGAGGTCGCCGGTTTCGGTGCGCAGGCGGTCGTTGGTGAGCGCTTCGAGCGCATAGAGCGCCTCGAAGTCCTCGACAGAGGCCACGCGGTCGAACAGGTTCACGGCCGGAAAACGAGTGGGAATCACCCTGAACGCGGGTGACCAGGTGAGCTGCGCGCTGCGCCAGCGGTCTTGCCAGTTCGATTGCGTCACGCCCAGCCGCCTCGCATTGCGTCGAGATACTGGCGCACCGCCACGAGGTCGCTGACATTGCCGGCCAGCATGCGGTCAAGCGCGCGCCGGCCGCCAAAGGGCGGCGCGCTGTTGGGGCGCTTGATCCAGGTGTCGGCGGAGGTGGGTTGGGGCAGGAGAATCTGCAGCGCCTTATAGATGCCGAGTAGCAGCGAAAGGCGTTCGAGTGTGTCGCGGCCAAGCCGGGCGGTTTGCGGGGACTGCTTCCACTTGAAGAACGTGGATCGGCCCGGCGAGCCGAGCAGAATAATCTGCTCTTCGGCGCTCAGGTCCCAGTCGCTCGCAATTCGGAAGAATGCCCTGAGCCCCGCCGCCGACATTTCGGTGAGCGATGGCTCGGCGCCGGGGCGGCGCGACGGCGTAACGGAGGCAGTGGCA
The DNA here is from genome assembly GCF_905220195.1 of Paraburkholderia sp. J8-2. Lineage (NCBI taxonomy): Bacteria > Pseudomonadati > Pseudomonadota > Betaproteobacteria > Burkholderiales > Burkholderiaceae > Paraburkholderia > Paraburkholderia sp. J8-2. The sequence goes on along the minus strand of NZ_CAJMZA010000001.1, from coordinate 655,683 downwards.
GGTGGCATGGTGGTCGAGTCCCGAAATGAACTTTTAGTTGATATTAGTCCATATGTAGATAATTGCAAGTTTTGACTCGGTATAATCCTCGCCGGACATCGAGACGGCATATGGGGAGAGACGAGGTGCGGGCAGGCGTATTGATGGTTGCGGCAATGATGCTTGCCGCGCCGGTGTGGGCATCGGGGCAGGCGAAAACGGCAGGGGCGCATGGGGCGCACGCATCCAAAGCGCGCGGCGCGCATGGTGCTGGGGCTTCGCACACGACTGGACGCTCTACACATGTAGGCGCTTCCGCGCATGCGAGCGCCCCGCACCACGCCGTGAAGGCCGGCAAGCCATCGCACGATAAGGGTCACACCGCGGCGCAGCGGCATACGCCCGGTGACGTCCATGCGGCGGCACGAACGCATCATCCGGCTTCTGGCGCGGCACCCGCGCCCAAAACGGTCACGCAAAAGCGGCCCGCGCCGAAGCCGGCCGCGGTGCGTCCCGCGCCGCATCGCAAGCTCGTGGTGGATGCGCCGCCGCCGCACATCCAGCGCGCGATTCCCGCGCCGCACGCACTGCCGCCCATCCTGAGCTGAGAGTGGTTCAGCCCGTGCCGAGCCCCGAAGCGAACAATTGCAGCGTCGCGGCGGTCCTGGGCTCGCGCACCCGCGAGTGAAGCGTCACTTGCGAAGCCGGCAACGCGGGCAAGCCGAGCCGCGCACCGACGTCGATGAGTTCGCGCGGCGCGACGCGGCGTGCCAGCGGCGACACCGCAAGACCCGCTGCCAGCGCGGCACCCACCGCCGCGACGCCGCCACCCACAAATACTTCCGTCCACGCCACGCCTGCGGCGTCGAGCGCGCGAACCGCCGCGGCCCGCACTGCGCACGGCGCGGCGAGCAGCGCGAGCGGCAGCGCCGTGCCGGGCTGCCACTGCCACTGCGGTGCCGCCAGCCAGACGAGCGGCTCGGCGAAGAGCCGCCGGGCATCGCCGCGCGGCGCCTCCTCTTCCTCCTGACGGACGATAACGGCATCGAGCCGCCGCTCGTCGTACTGCGCGAGCAACTGCGCGGAAAGCCCCAGATGCAGCTCGATCACGAGCCCGGGATCATGAATGCGAAGCTGGGCGAGCTGGCGGGCCAGGTTCGCGTCCGCGACATGCTCGCTCAGGCCGAGCGTGAGCCGCCGCTCGTCGCCAGAAAGCGCCCCGAGCGCGCGCTCATGCGCGCCGAGAAGGTCGCGCGCTGCGGCGAGGAACGTGAGACCGTCCGCCGAAAGCCGCACGACGCGCGGCGTGCGTTCGAGCAATTGCTTGCCCAGATGCGCTTCGAGTCGCTTGAGCTTGAGACTCACGGCCGATTGTGTGGTGTCGAGGGCGTCGGCGGCGCGCGTGAAGCTGCGCAGCTCGGCGACGAGCACGAAGGCGCGCACGGCGTCGAGATCCAGTGGTTTCATTTCAGATGAAAATGGATGAAATATCTATCTATGTCTGTTTATTATGATAGATCGCGCCTAAGCTGATGTCACGTCAAACCCATCGAAGAAGGAGATCGACATGCCATTCACTCGTATCGCTGTTCGTGCAGGCAAGCCCGCCACGTATCGCAAGGCGCTCACGCAGGGCATTCATCAGGCGCTCATGGAGGTTTTCAAGGCGCCCGAAGACGACATCTTCATGGTCGTCACCGAGCACGATGCCGATAATTTCGTGTTCGGCCGGCATTACCTCGGGATCGAGCGCAGCGACGATCTGGTCATGATCCAGATCGCCGTGAGCAATACGCGCGGGCAGGATCAGAAGAAGGCGCTATTCGCGCAGATCGCCGAAAACCTCGCGCGCGATCCAGGGGTGCGGCGAGAGGACGTGTTCGTCAACCTCGTGGATGTCGCGCGGGAAAACTGGTCGTTTGGGAATGGGGTGGCGCAGTACGCGACCTGAGCGAGCGGTGTAGTGTTGCCGCCGTCAACGTGCCTCGCGATCGCTTTCGCGAGGCCGCCGCATTACCACTTCTTCTCGTCGAGCAGCCGGTCGAAAAGCCGTTCCCGCAACGCGTCGGGCACGGCGGAAAGCCCGAGCAGTGCGCTGAACGCAATACCGCTCGCGGCAAAGTAGCGTAGCAGCGAGAGTTCGAGATCGCGTGCCTCGGCCTGCAGCTGTTCCATCTTGGCCGTGTCCTGGGCCTTCAGGTCTTCGAGCAGCGCCGGGCTTTCGACCAGAGCCGCGAGCACCGCGCGCGCAACAGAGTCCGGCTGGTTGATCGATTCCCTGAAAATCGCGATCTGCGCCGACAGCACCGGTTCTGCGAGGGCCTCGCCGCCGGCGGCCAGGTGTTCTTGCGCGATCTGCGCAAATTGCTCCCGCTGACGATCGAGCAGCGCACGCAGCACGCCCAGTTTGTTGCGAAACTGGTGCAGCAGCCCGCCCTTGCTGATGCCGCTTTCGCGCGCGAGCGCATCGAATGTCAGGCCGCCGACCCCGTCGCGGGTCAGGATGGCAAGCGCCGCGTCAATCGCCTTTCTGCGGGAAATCTCGGAACGTGTCTGGTTATCCATGGGCGTGATTGTACCCCTGCATGATTCCGTAAACAAACCGGATAGACGGTTTACATCTTTTTAGACCGATGCTACGCTTCGTCTCGTCTTGAACCCGGCCGGATGCCAGGCGGTATTCGGTCATTTTTAAAAGGATGCCTTCGTGCTCAACAGCCGCCTTCTCCCTATGTCATCGGCTTGCGTAGTATTCCTAACGTTATCCGCATGTGCGGGCGTGCAGCCCGTTGCCTATGGCAGCCTCGCCTCGTCTTCCCAACTCAAGGAGAACCGGGACAGCGACGCCGCCCAAACGCCGTTCCGGTACGCAGCGCCGGTGCTTTGGTCGCGCTATTCGCAGGTCATCGTCGATCCGGTCGTGGTGTATCAAGGCGGCGACAATCAGTTCGGCGACTTGTCGGATTCGGACAAGGACGTGCTCGCCGCCTACATGCACAAGACGTTTGCCGATACGCTTTCCAGGCGCTTCGACCTCGCGACCGAGCCGTCGCCCGCTACGCTGCGCGTGAAGCTCACGTTGACCGGCGCGGAGAAAACGACTGCCGTGATTGGCCAGGCAATGCACTTCGACATCGCGGGCAACCTCTACAACGGTGTTCAGGCGATCAGGGGCGGCAAGGGGGCGTTCAGCGGATCGGTGTCGTATGCCGTGGAGGTGTACGACAGTGCGTCGGGGCATCTGCTGCGCGCCTATGTGACGAAGCAATACCCGAATGCGATGAATCTGGCCGCCGCATTCGGCTCGCTGAGCGCGGCGAGGACCGGCATCGACAAGGGCGCCGATGCGCTCGTCGAGCAACTGCGCTAACGGCCGGGCGGTCGTGAGGGCGTTGTGAATGTCCGCCGGCGGTGGCGCTCCGCTGTCTGGGTCGCCTGGCTTTTTGCGAACCTGGCTGGCGGCCTGATGTTGGCTCAAACGCTGGCGCAGCGCGGTACTCGCGTGACGGTGAGCTTTGCGTCCGGCGCCGGGCTTGCTGCCGGGAAAACGCCGGTGCGATATCGAGGCGTGGCAATTGGACGGCTCGAACATCTGCGTGTGTCGGCAGACGGTCAACGTGTCGATGCCGAACTGAGGCTCGATACCGCCGGGCAACGCGTCGCCAAGTGCGGCACGAAATTCTGGGTCGTGCGTCCGCGCATTGACGTGAAGAACATCTCGGGGCTCATGACCGCCATATCGGGAACCTGGATCGACGTCGATATCGATGCGAATTCGCTTAGGGCGTGCGACACGTTCACCGGCTTCGACACGCCGCCGGCAATCACGAGCGACGACGATGGCACGCGTTTCGTGATTCGCGCCCCCACGCTAGGCTCGCTGAACGCTGGTTCACCCGTTTATTTTCGCGGTGTGCAGGTCGGGCAGGTGCTCGGCTATTCGCTGGCACGCAGGGGCGACACCGTTCGCATCGGCGTTTTCGTCAGGAGACCTTTCGATCGCCTGGTGACCTCCGATACGCGGTGGTGGCAGGCGAGCGGCGTCGAACTCAAGGTCGATTCCAGCGGCATGCGCCTGGAGACCCCTGCGCCCGCGGCGCTGCTCGCGGGCGCAGTTGCATTCGATACGCCGCGTGGGAGCGTGCATGCCGTGCCCGCCACGAGCGTCGAGGAATTTCAACTCGCGGATAGCCGCACAGACGCCATGCGCGCGAACGAAGGTCCGCCTGCAGTCGTGCGCATGCGTTTCGCGCAGTCGGTACGGGGATTGTCGGTGGGGGCGCCTGTCGAGTTCCGCGGTGTCGAGTTGGGCACGGTCACGGCGATCGATATCGACCTCAAACCCGAAAGCGGACGTTTCGACATGCTGGTCACGCTGAGCCTTTTTCCCTCGCGGCTCGGCCGCAGTTACCGCGCCGCGCTCGGCGACGGCGCAGGCGCGGCGGGTAAAGATCTGCTGCGGCAGCTCGTTGCTCAGGGGCTGCGCGCACAGCTACGCACGGGCAGTCTTTTGACGGGGCAGAAGTACGTCGCACTCGATGTCTTTGCGCACGCCCCCGCGGCCCGCGTCGACACGGATCGCTCGCCAGTCGAGTTGCCGACGGTGCCCAACTCGCTTGAAGAACTGCAGGACCAGTTGTCGAACATCGTGCGCCGGCTCGACCGCATGCCGTTGCAGGAGATCGGGCGCAATCTGGACGCCTCGTTGCGGCAGTCGAATGTCTTGTTTGCGCGGCTCGATACGCAGATCGTGCCGGCTGCGCGTTCGACGCTCGAATCCGCGCAACGGGCGTTTCGTTCGGCGCACGAGATGCTCGACCAGGCTTCACCGCAGCAGCGCGATGTTCATCAGGCATTGGCCGAGCTGCGGCGTACGCTGGCCAGCCTGAACGCCCTGTCCGATTATCTCGAACGCCACCCGGAGGCACTGATTTGGGGGAAGCGCGCAGACCGGTGAAGCGGCAAGTTCGAGTGCGCAAGGGGCCTCATGGGCGACCGGCCCCTACAGCGCCCGACTTACCAGCAACGGATCGACTACCCCAATCGCCTCCCCATCCCGGCTTGCATAAGGCAGCTTATGCAGCACGAACCGCATGGCATTCAGCCGTGCGCGCTTCTTGCAATCGGAGCGAACGACGGTCCACGGCGCATCGGCGGTGTCGGTTTGCGAGAACATCGCCTCCTTTGCCTGCGTATACGCTTCCCACTTGTCGAGAGAAGCGAGATCGACGGGGCTCAGCTTCCATTGCTTGAGCGGATGCACCTTGCGCTCCTTGAAGCGCCTGCGCTGCTCCGCGCGGCTCACCGAGAACCAGAACTTGATCAGGTGGATGCCGCTGCGAATCAGTTGCCGTTCGAACTCCGGCGCTTGCTGCATGAAATCCGCATATTCGTCAGGCGTGCAGAAGCCCATGACATGCTCGACGCCGGCACGGTTGTACCAGGACCGATCGAACAGCACGATCTCTCCCGCCGAAGGCAGATGCTGCACATAACGCTGGAAATACCACTGGCCGCGCTCGACTTCGGTGGGCTTTTCGAGCGCCACCACGCGCGCGCCGCGCGGGTTCAGATGCTCCATGAAGCGCTTGATCGTGCCGCCCTTGCCGGCGGCGTCGCGGCCCTCGAACAGGATCACCACGCGCTGGCCGGTTTCGCGCACCCACGCCTGAAGCTTGAGCAACTCGACCTGCAGCCGATACTTCTGCCGCTCGTAGGCGCGGCGCGACATCAAATTACGATACGGATAGCCGCCTTCGCGCCAGCCAGCGGCAAGTTCCTCGTCGGGGTGGCGCGTGCGTGAGTTGCGCCAGTCGGCAGGGTTGCCTTCGAGAATCAGACTGCGCAACTGGGCGGCTTCGTCGGGTGACATGCCTTGCATCAATGCCGCGATCGACTCGAGCAACCTGGCGGGCGGATTTTGCTCGGCGTGAGCGCGCGTGACGAGATCATGGACAGCGCCTGCGATGACTTCGCTCGCGGACTCGACGGCACTGTCGACGGTGCGCAACTCGGCGCTGTGGGGCGTGACGAGCGGCAGGCGCGCGGCGGGGCTGGGGTCGTCGGAGGCGGAGTAGGGAATGGATTTGGGCATGATGTAGGCGAACGCGGAGAGCGGAGTGCGTGCGAAGTGACTCGCATTCAAAGCGGGAGCATCGAAGCGAAAGGAATAACGCGTGAGCGGCACCAGGGCGCAGGGAAGCCGTCGCGGCTTGATTAGCAGGCGCGACAGCGCAAAGCCGGCGGTCGATGGCCAGCGCCGGCACACTGGCGGCCAGCGCTGGACGCCGCCTGGTTCAGGCGTTCGCCGCTTTTCTCAGGATCAGGTAAAGCGAGTCCTTGAGTTGGAGCTTTTCCTTTTTCAACTGCTCGACTTCCATGCCATGCGAAGCCACGACGCCGGCCTCCATGTTCTTGATCTGCTGGTCGAGCTCGTTGTGACGATGAAAAATGCGGGCGAAATGGTCGTCCTGAATCTTGAGGCGCGAAATCAAATCTCGGTATTCTGGGAACACTCAACACTCCTTACAGATAGTCAAAATGGGAGAAATTGAAACGTAATTATTTTTCCACCGTCTCATCGTGGCAGTCTTGACCATCATCAGAGACCCGCTGGAAGGGTCAGGGACGTTACCTGGGGCGTCGAGGCGCGCTCGCGTGTACCATCGATCGCGTCGTCGCTGTTCCTGGCTCTCCATCCCCTTGCACTGTTCTAAGCCTTCGCGCCCACCCACAGCATCCTGGAGCGTTCATGGATCGCGTTCTGGAAATCGTGCTGGATGTCGTGATCCCGGCAGCGCCGGATAGAAGAAGCTCAAACGCCGCCGCCACGGGCGCGGCGTCGAGGCCGCACGCCAGCCCGACGCCTTCGGAGTGGAGCGTCGCTCTGTGCGCCGCCGTGCCGTCGCTCGTGCCGATGTCCGATGCGCGCGAACGCGTGACGACGGTCGTCTTCGACCGCGGCGGCGTCCTTGCGGGGCTTGGCTGGCGCGTCGCTGTCGAATCGCGCGGCGAGACACAGTGCGTCGTCGTGTCGAAGCGGCGCGTCCATACGCCCGGTGTCACCGCGGTCGCACCGATCTTCGAGGCGGCGCTCGATGCGAACGGGATCGCGCATGCGCTCTTCGACGCCGCGCCCGAGCCGTTTCGCGAGGCGCTGGGCAGCGCGGACGATCTCTCTGCGGCGGCCACGCTCGTGGCCGCGCGCAGTTGCTGGCAGTGGCCGCGCGATGGCATCGAGGTGCTGCTCACGTTCGACGAAGATTTGCACGAGCCGGCGGCTCTGCCGCAAACCGCGCTGGCCGGGGGCACGCAAGGCGCGGATGCATCGCCTGCGCCCGGCTTGCCCAGCCTGCACGAGTTACGCGTGAGTGCGCCCTGGCCCGATGGCGAGGACGAGCGGCCTGTCGTCGACGCGCTTTTTGCCTGCGCCGGCGACCTGATCGAGGCGTTGCCCGCGTTCGTGCGCTTGACCGACGCGCTCGAGCGCGCCGCCTCGGGCAGCGTGACCGGCGACGCCGCTGCCATCAAAGCCGAAGCCGTGAATCTCGGCGCCGCGGCCACCGCTGAAGCCGCGCTCGTGGCAATCGGGCGCAACATCAGCGCGCAGTGGTTCGGCAATGACGCGGGCGTGCGCGACAGCACGAACGGCGAGTTCATCCATCAGATGCGCGTGTCGCAGCGGCGGTTGCGCACCGCCATGCGCATCTTCTCGCACTGGTGCGACGAGGCCTGGGAAACACGCATCGAGCCGGAGCTCAAGTGGCTGGGCGGCCTGCTCGGCGATGCGCGCGACCGCGACGTCTTCGTCGAATCGACGCTGCCGGCGCTCGCCGCCGCCGACGTCGAGCCGGGGCGCTGGAACGCGATTCGCGACGAGGCAAACGCGCAACGGCTCGCCGCGCGGGCGCGGCTGCGCGAGGGGCTGGCTTCGCCGCGCTACGCGCGGGCGGCGCTGGCGTGGCTCCGGTGGCTCGACACGCTCGCGCGGCGCGCGAGCGACGCCGGCGCCGGTGGGCGCTCGCTGCACCGCCACGCGAAGAAGCGCGTGCGGCGCTACTACGAGCGGCTCGCGAGCACGCAAAAGCTCACCGCCATCGACGAGGCGAGCCGCCATCGCGCGCGCATCAACGCGAAATATTTGCGTTACACGATCGAATTCTTCGCCACGCTCACGTCGCGCCGCACGCGCGTGGAGGTGGCGCGCTCGCTCGCGCGGCTGCAGACCGTGCTCGGCGACGGCAACGACGCGGCAGTGGCCCTGCGCTATCTCGAGCGCATGGATGCCGAGCCGTATCAGCTTGGGTTCGCTCGTGGCTGGTGCGAGGCCGTCAAGCGCTATACCGCAAAGGAAGGTGAGCGCCTGTTGCGCGAACTGGGCGAGCCGAAGGTGCCGCGCGGCGCCTGAGGCGCGTCTCTATAATCGCTGGCGGATTTCGGCGAGCCACGCCGAACCGTCGCTTGTTTGTCTTGTTTTTGCTTGTATTACGCATGATGAATCCCACTGACTCGCACTCCCCATCCACCGGCGCCGGCCACGCAGATGCCGGTTCCACAGACACATCCCGATCCTCCGAGGCGCCGGAACTGGGTCTGGGCGGCTCGGTCTGGTTTCAGTCCGGCCAGCAGATGCTCGGCGGTGCGGCGCGCATCGCGCTGCTCGAAGCGATCCGCGCGACCGGCTCGATCACAGGCGCGGCGAAAGCGGTCGGCATGAGCTACAAGGGCGCCTGGGACGCCGTCGACGTCATGAACAATCTCGCGGGCGAGGCGCTCGTGGTGCGCGCGACGGGCGGCAAGGGCGGCGGCGGAACGACGCTCACGCCGCGGGCGTTGCGGCTCGTCGAGACGTTTCGCGCCATCGAGCGCGAGCACCAGCGCTTTATCGAGCATGCGGCGCAAGCGCTCGGGGCCGTTTCGAACGAAGGCGACGATGCACCGGCTGGCGGTTTCGCGCGCGATCTGGCCGTACTCGGGCGCTTCGCGATGCGCACGAGCGCGCGCAATCAGCTTTTTGGCACCGTTTCGGCAATCGTGAGGGGCGTAGTGAACGACGAGGTGTCGATCGCGCTGCCCGGCGGCGAAGCGCTCGTCGCGACGGTCACGCGAGAAAGCGCCGAGGCCCTGGGGCTTGTGGAAGGTGCGCCCGTGGTGGCGCTCGTGAAGGCGACTTCGGTCGTGCTGGTCGCGAGTGCGGCGGATGCGGCGCGGCTCTCTGCGCGCAACCGGTTGAGCGGGACGATCGAAGTCGTGCGGCGCGGCGCCGTGAACGCCGAAGTGACGCTTGCCATGCCGGGCGGCACCGTCATCGCTGCAATCGTGACCGACGCGAGCGTGGACGCGCTCGGACTCGCCGCGGGTCAAGCGGCGACGGCCGTGTTCAAGGCTTCGAGTGTGCTGCTGGGCGTGGCCGGCTGAGCGTCTGGGCAGCGGCTAACCGGGGTGGTGCGGTCAGCGAGGCGGGATCAGGCGCGGCGTTGCGGGGGCGGCGTGAGACCGTTGCGGGTTTGAGAGATGGGCGCGACGGGGGCCCGGTTGACGCGGTTGGCCTTCCATTTGGCGCGCACATAGGGCCGGTCGTGGCCCGAAACCGTCAGCGCGATGTTCGTGACCCAGCGGTGCGTGGGCACGTGCACGTTGTGCAATGCGACAGTGAGCGCCGCGAGGCTCAGCGCGACGACCGCCGCCGAAATTCGCTGAGCCTGCGCTCGCCACCAGTACCGCACGAACACCAGCGCGGTAAGCGCCCCGACCACACAGCCCGTGACAGCCTCGGAGGGCGAATGGGCGTCGAGCACTACGCGCGAGAGCGCTACCGCGAGCCCCACCGCGAGCCCAACGGTCACCCCTGCGGCGCGCACGAAGGATGGCGTGCCTTGCAGCACCAGGAAAAACGCGACGGGATAGACGGCGGCGGAAAGCATGGCGTGGCCGCTGATACCCGTGAAGTCCAGTTCTCTTACCCCTACGCCCCAGCCCAGAAACGCGATCTTGGTGAGCGTCACGAGGCCGATTGCCACGCCGAGCAGGAACACCCAGCTCGCCGCCATGCGCCACGAGTAGCCGACCACGAGCCACAGCGCGATAGCCAACGCGAGCGGCAGGGTGAGGCCTGCGCCGCCGAGGTTGGTAATCGAGTACCAAAGGTGAATCGGTAAATCTGGCATGAGTCCGTACTGCCGGCTTTCTGAACAAGATCCAGGGATTGCAGGTGGTGAGTCGCTACCTGATAGCGACTCAACGCGCGAACCGCCAGGCTGGCTGACACGCGCGCGAGACAGGTATCCAGTATAGCTGCGTCGCATAAACGCAGGCGTGCCCCGTCGAACGGACGCAAGGACGGAATCGAACTGATCCGATCTGCAGCCGCGTCCAAATGGTGTTATTGTGCGTTGCACAACGACGGATCGCGGCAAAACGCCACGATGTGTCAGACCCTTTTACGAGGCCATAGATGACGAAAAATCTGACGAAGCTATGGGCAGGTGGCATGCGACGTCTGCTCGCCATCCAGACCCGGGCTACCCGCGACGCCCTGAAGGGCGCGGGGATCGACATGCCCCAGCCGCAGGCAATCTGGCGCGCCGCTCAGGCCGCAGCCGATCAGGCGGCGAAGCAGGTTACGCCGGCGCAGGCGCGCAGCGGCGCGCCGGTGCGCGAGTCGCGCGTGGGCCCGCGAGCGGCCGCCTGGGCCGCAGGCGAATGGCAGCGCGCTGAGCACCTTGTACCGGCGAACGCCCTGCATGCCGGGCGCTCGCTGCCTTACGGGCTCTATCTGCCGCCGGGACACAAGACGAAGGGCATGCCGCTCGTCGTGATGTTGCATGGCTGCAAGCAGTCGATGGACTCTTTCGCGGAAGGCACGCGCATGAATCTGCTCGCCGACCGCCATGGGTTTGCGGTGGTCTATCCCGAGCAGTCCGAGCGCGCGCACCCGCACCAATGCTGGCATTGGTACGACTCGCGCGACGCGGCGGGCGGCGGCGAGGCAGCGGCCGTTGTTTCTCTGGTCGATACGCTCGTCGAGGAGCATGCATTCGACCGCTCGCGCGTCTATCTGGCGGGCTTGTCGGCGGGCGCAGGGCTCGCCATGCTGCTCGCGGTGCGCTCGCCCAGCCGCTTTGCAGCCATCGCGCTGCATTCCGGCCCCGCTTTCGGTGAGGCACGCTCCGGCGTGACCGCGCTCGACGTGATGCGGCGCGGCGTGCACCACGATCCGGTGGCGCTTGTCGACACTCAATTGGGCGCCCGCATCCACCCGGGCATGCCGGCGATCGTCGTGCAGGGCGACGCCGATGCGGTCGTCGCGCCCGTGAACGCGGAACAGCTCGCGGTGCAACTGCTGCGCCTGAACGGTCTTGCGGATTCGCGCGGCGTGCGTCAGGGCGTCGTGTCGCACGAGACGTTCAAGGACGGCTATCGCGAGCAGGACTACGAACTCGACGGCGCGAGCGTCGTGCGGCTGTGCCGCGTGGCGGACCTCGACCACGCCTGGAGCGGCGGCGACGACACCGTGCCGTTCCATTCGTCGACGGGACCGGACGCGAGCACGCTGATCTGGGACTTTTTCGAGGCTCATCGGCGCGAGGCGATCGACGAGGCCTATGACGACGAATTGACGCAGGACGCAGGTTAAACGCGTTTGCGGGCAACTTAGGTGTTTACCCTTAACAGGGTTTACCCTATAATGGCTTCATTCGATTCGCGGGCACGTGCCCGTCAAAGAAGGGCCAAATCATGTACCTGCTCAGCCGACTTTTCCTGTTCCTCTCCGAAACCGCCGAAGCTCGCCGCCAGCAGCGCGAGGAAGCGTATCTCGCGGAGTCCGTCGACATCTACGATCTCGAATTTCGCATGCGCAAGATGGATCGCGAGAAGACCACGCGTCACCCGTCGTGGATGAATCACTACGGCTAAGCAGGAATGCTGTGCCCCTCTATATAACGAAGGGGCAAAATGAGAACGGCGCCCAGGGCGCCGTTTTTGCGTTCAAGCGTGCGTGACGAGTACTGGATCGCCGCGCCGTTCAGCGGCCCGAATCCGGCATTTCGGCGGGTTGCTTTTCCTGCACGCCGTAGCAGCCGCGATAGGTCGCGTAGAACGAGCAATAGAGCATCGTCGTCACGATGATGAGCGCGGGCATCAGGATCGCCACCGTGAAGTCGCCCGCGCCGAGCGCGCGCAGCAGCGTCGACAAGCCGATCGATACGACGGTCGAGACCGCGAACCACAGCGCGCCGTACACCATGAATGCGCCCTTGTTGCGCCAGCAGCTCACGATGCTGAAGAACATGGCCTTCACGGGCGGCACGTCGTGCCATGCCGTGAGCACGGGCGCGAACCAGAACAGCATCGACACCGGCACGTAGCAGAGCAGCGAGGCGAGCACCGCAAGCGGCACGTCGCTGTTGGCGAGCGCTTCGGCGTCGAGGTCGCCGCCGATCGTCATCAGGCGCAATAGCGCGCCGCCGTCCACGAACGCAGACGCGGCCAGCACCAGCAACATCGCCACCACGTATATCGCCCCGAGCACCAGAAGCTGCTTCGCCACGTTGCTGCCGTACGAACGAAAGCCGTCGATCAGGATGGTCGGGAACACCGGCTTGCCCGCGATCGTGTCACGGCACGCCGCCATGAAGCCGACGGCCACGCCGGGCACGAACAGGAGCGGCAGCACGCCGCCGATCACGGGAATGGCGGAAATCAGCGTCATCGCCAGCAAATAGGCGAAAAACAGCGTGAGAAACGCGAGCGGATTGCGGCGGAACAGCCAGATACCCTGGCGGAACCAGACGTAGCCCGTCTTCGCGGGGACTTCAATTAGTTGCATGGGCGATGGGGCAAGGCGTGATGGGAGCCGGCCTCGCTGCCAGCGAGGCGCTCGCGAAGGATGCGCTCGAAGTGGCCGGGATCGTGCGGCTTGAGCAGTTCGGCCGAGCGGGGCAGGTGGAAATCATACAGGCGCGAGACCCAGAAGCGGTACGCACCTGCGCGCAGCATGTCCATCCAGTGCCGCGCTTCTTCGGGCGTAAATGGGCGCACGGTCTGGTAGGCGCGCAAAAGCGCGTCGGCGCGCGCCGTGTCGAGCTTGCCGGTGGCGAGGTCGACACACCAGTCGTTGACCGTCACAGCGACGTCGAACAGCCACTTGTCGCAGCCGGCGAAATAGAAGTCGAAAAAGCCGCCCAACCGAACTTCGTGACCCGGCGCCGGATGCGAGTGCGCGAACATCGCATTGTCGCGGAACAGGTCGCAATGGCACGGACCGCCCGGCAGCGCCGCGTAGTCGGCCGAGGCGAAGAACGCGCGCTGGTGGTCGAGTTCGCTCGTGAGGAGCGTGCGCTGGGCGTCGGTGAGGTACGGCAGCACCGTCGGCACCGTTTCTTCCCACCACGACAGGCTGCGCAGGTTCGGCTGGTCGCCGCGGTAGTCGCGGCCCGCCAGATGCATGCGCGCGAGCATCTGGCCCACTTCCGCGCAGTGCTCCACGCCGGGCGCGAGTTCGGGCTTGCCTTCGAGCTTCGAGACGATGGCCGCGGGCTTGCCGTGCAGCAGGCCGAAGAGCGCGCCGTCCTTGCGCGGCACGGGGTCGGGTACCGGCACGCGATGCGAGGCGAGGTGCCGCATCAGGTCGAGGTAGAACGGCAGTTGTTCGGCCGTCAGCTTTTCGAAGATCGTCAGGACGTATTCGCCGCGCGTCGTCGTCAGGAAGAAGTTGCTGTTTTCAATGCCGGACTGGATGCCGCGAAATTCGACGACATCGCCGAGATCGTAGTCGCGCAGCCATTGGGCAAGCTCTTGGTCGGTGACAGCGGTGAAGACGGCCATGCAAGAAGGTCGGTTGAGTGGTATTGGCGGGTCGGCGAACGCTGCGTCGTGCTGCCCGAGGGGCTTGCGAGCGTGTCCGGCTCAGGCGCGATGGCGGTGGCCCGACTTATGGGGCGGCGCACATGGCGGTGGCGCGGAGATGCCTCATAAAGGCATGCCCGCGCTCAGATGGCTCAGTAATGCAGGTTGATCGACGGCAGGCGCGTGCTGGCCTGGCCGTTGTTGCGCACTTGCGGCGAGGTGTCGGGGTTCGCGCTCATCGTGTAGCGCGTGCCGAAGTTCGAATGCACGTTGATCTCGACGGGCTTGCCCTTGTCGCGGTATTCGGTGATTTCGGTGCCATTCCGGCTCACTTCGTGATAGCTGGGCACGCGCGGCACGTCGTTGATGTTGACCTTCGAGGTGACGCGTGCGGCCGGCTGGTTGTTGATCGCGGCCAGGTCGGGCAGGCCCGCGCGTTCATTCTCGGACTGCGCGGATTGTGCCTCGACGGCGGTCTTTGCGTCGTCGGCCGGCGCGGCCATGGCGACCCTGCTGAAAGCGAGTGTCACCGCGACGGCGGCAAGAAGGTGCGACTTCATGGTCATTCTCCGATGGGATGCCCCAATTCTAGCAAATCCGGGCGCTTCGCCCCATGTCGCGCAGGCGCTGCGGCCCGCGCCCGGCGGGCGGTGCGCGGCGCCCGCAGCCCGCGCGTGGCCGGTGTTGCAAAAGCCCTGGACGCGGCGAGGTTCGTCGCCAGAAATTCGTGGCTTCCGTGGTAATGTGGACCCATCAAACGGAGAGGCGAACGAAGATGAAGAACGACTACCTGCGGCCCCTCATGACGCCGGCGCACGACTTCCCGGACGAATCTTTCGACGACGCCGCCGACGCCGTGGCGCGCCTCTCGAGCATTTACGAAGCGAATACGTCTTTCCTGCGCGACGCGTTTGCGCGCTATCGCCGCGGCGAGGCGTTCGACCGTCGCGTGCGCGCGTGCTACCCGTTCGTGCGCATCCGCACCAACGTCAACACACATATCGACTCGCGCCGCTCGTACGGTTTCGTGGCCGGCCCAGGCGTGTTCGAGACCACCGTCACGCGGCCCGACCTGTTCGGCAATTACTATCGCGAGCAGTTGCGCCTGCTCGCGAAGAACCATCACGTGGCTATCGAAGTGGGCGTATCGGATCAGCCGATTCCCGTGCACTTCGCGTTCGCCGAAGGCATCCACCTCGAAGGCGATCTCGACCGCGAACGCCTCTTCGCCATGCGCGACGTGTTCGATGTGCCCGATCTTGCGCAGCTCGACGACCGCATCGTGAACGGCACTTACGAGCCGGAGCCGGGCGAGCCGCATCCGCTTGCGCTCTTCACCGCGCCGCGCGTGGACTTCTCGCTGCACCGGCTCAAGCACTACACGGCTACGTCGCCCACGCACGTGCAGAACTACGTGCTCTACACGAACTACCAGTTCTATATCGACGAGTTCGTGAAGCTCGGCCGCGCGATGATGGCGCATACCGACGACGCCGACCTGCGCAACTACCGCAGCGAATACACCTCGTTCGTCGAGCCCGGCGACGTGGTGACCTACAACGCGAACCTGGGCGAGCAGGACGACGAGGGCACGGCGCCGGCGCGCCTGCCGCAAATGCCGGCCTATCACCTCAAGCGCGCGGACGGCAGCGGCATCACGATGATCAATATCGGCGTGGGCCCGTCGAACGCCAAGACGATCACCGATCACATTGCCGTGCTGCGCCCGCATGCGTGGATCATGCTTGGCCACTGCGCGGGCCTGCGCAATACGCAGCGCCTGGGCGACTACGTGCTCGCGCACGGCTATGTGCGCGAGGATCACGTGCTCGACGCCGATTTGCCGCTGTGGGTGCCCATTCCGGCGCTCGCGGAAGTGCAGCTCGCGCTCGAGCGGGCGGTCGCGGACGTCACGAAGCTCGACGGCGTGGAACTCAAGCGCGTGATGCGCACGGGGACGGTGGCGAGCGTGGACAACCGCAACTGGGAGCTGCGCGATCATCGCGAGCCGGTGCTGCGCCTTTCGCAGAGCCGCGCGATCGCACTCGACATGGAAAGCGCGACCATCGCCGCGAACGGATTCCGCTTTCGCGTACCGTACGGCACCTTGCTATGCGTTTCCGACAAGCCGCTGCACGGCGAGCTCAAGCTGCCGGGCATGGCCGATTCGTTCTATCGCGCGCAGGTCGATCAGCATTTGCAGATCGGCGTGAAGGCGATGGAGATTCTGCGCACGAACGGCTTGCACAAGCTGCATAGCCGGAAATTGCGCAGTTTTGCGGAGGTGGCGTTTCAGTAGGCGCGTCTTGAACGACGGCGGCTGGCCACAGGCTCGCCGCCGGTTTGTCTTGTCGTTCTCGCTTACCTGACAGGAACGCAGGCGTGCGCGGGCACCTTAGACTCCTCTACCTCTCACTGCTGCTCACGCGACTCGCGGATCAGATCCTGCTATTCACCGTGCCGCTTGTCGTATTCAAGCTGTCGGGGAGCGCTGCATGGTCGGGCATCGCATTCTTCTGCGAAGCGTTGCCGCGCTATGCGGCCTTTCCGGTCTGCGGTGCGCTTTGCGACCGTGTTTCGACGCTCAAGCTGATTCGCTGGAGTCAGCATTGGCGCTCGATCGTCTGCGTTGGCGGCGTGCTTGCTTTCGCGATACACGGCAGCCTCGTGTGGCTCATCGTCATTTCGGCGGGCGCGGGCGTCCTCACGACGCAAGGCTTCATGGCGCGCGAAGCCATGTTGCCGCGCATCTTTCATGGCGACGCCTACCGTAAAAGTCTCTCGTACACGCAGATCGCGGATCAGTTGGGGACCGTCCTGGGACCGCTCGCAGCAGCGGGCTTACTGGGCGTTTCGGGCTGGGAGTACGTGGTGTTGGCCACAGCCGCGATTTTCCTCGCGTCCGATATCGCGTTTTCACTTTGGGCTGCGGGGCAGCAGGTGCCGGTGTTCGATCAAGCGCATCCTCGCCGGAACTGGCTCGTCCCGTATCGCATTGCGTTCGTGCACATCGTCGCGATACCCGGCTTGCTGGAAATGATCCTGCTTGCGGCTGGGGTGAATCTCGTCATTGGCGTGACGCTCGCGACATCGGCGGCCATGTTCACGGGGGTGTATGGTCAGACGGCTTCAGCCTATGCGTGGCTGCAGGTGGCCGGCTCGATCGCAACGGTCGTCGTGCTGATGTTCGTCGCTCATGTGAAGCTGCCCGCGCGCGTATCGGGCGCGGTCTCCTATCTGCTGATCGTGCTAGGCGGTTTGTTGACGGGGTGGAAATCGCTGCCTTTTGTCTATGTCGCAGGCTTTGTCGCGGTCATCGGCTTTGACAAGATGTTCAGCGTATTCATGCGTGGGGTGCGGCAACGGCTGATTCCCGCGGAGGACTTCGGCAAGACCGTGGGTCTGATCGCACTACTTAACAATCTGACCCAGCCGCTTGCCGGGCTGCTGGTTGGGCTCTGCGCGTCGCGCCTGGGAACGGAGGCCGTCATTCTCGCGCTGACCCTGTGCATGGCATTGATCGGAATCGCACTGGTCGCGCGGGTGGCGATCGGCGGCAGGCGTGCGGCGTGGATGGTGAATATCGAGGAAGCCTGAATCGCACCATCCCCAACCCCCGCCGTCACTTCACTGCCCAAACCCCAACAACCCGATCAGACTCCCCGCGCCAAGCAGCCACAGCGGGTGAATCTTCGTGCGAAACGCGAGCACGGCGCACACGCCGGTAATCGCCCACGCGATCCACGAAGGATCTGAAGCCTTCGCAATCAGCACCGCGCTCGCGGCCACGAGGCCCGCCGTTACCGGCACGAGCCCCTTTTGCGCGATGCGACGCCACGGGCGGTCCTTGAAGCGGTCCCACGCATGCAGTGCGGCGATCGTGACGAGCGACGACGGTCCGAACTTCGCAATCGACGTGACCAGCATGCCCGCCCAGCCGGCCACGTGCCAGCCCACCAGCGTCACGACCATCATGTTCGGCCCCGGGGCGGCCTGGGCAAGCGCGAAGAGCGCGCTGAACTCGCTTGCGGGCATCCAGTGGTGCACCTCGACGACCTGACGCTGCATCTCGGGCAGGATCGTGTTGCCGCCGCCGAATGCGAGCAGCGAGAGCTGGCTGAAGATTGCAGCGAGCGCAACGAGTGTGGCGGTCATCGCGAGCCTCCTTCCTTGCGCGCCGCGCGGGCCGCGAGCGCGATGCCGACTGGCGTCAGCACGAGCATGGTGGGCAAAAGGGGCGTGCGCAGCACGGCAATGGCCACGAAGCCGAGCGCGGCGACGACGGCCGCGGCGGGGTCGCGCCGCAGCGGCAGCACGATCTTCAGCGCCATCGAGACGAGCAGCCCGGCGGCCGCCGCGGCGAGCCCCACGAACAAGTGCCGCACGTGCGGGTCGTTTTGCGTGCGCTCGTAGAGCACGCCGAGCCCGATCACGACGAGCGACGGACCCGCGATCAGGCCGAGAATGCCCGCGAGCGCACCGCGCCAGCCCTGAAATCGCATGCCGAGCGCAACCGACAGGTTGATGACGTTGCCGCCCGGCAAAAACTGGCAGAGCCCGAGCAGGTCGGTGAACTCGCTGGCGCTGAGCCAGCGGCGCTGCTCGACGATGGTGCGGCGCGCCAATGGCAGGGCGCCGCCAAACGATGTGAAGCCAAGACCGAGGAAGCCGTAGAACAGATCGCGCACCGTGGGCGTGTGCAGGCCGTCGTCCGTGCCGGTCGCGGCAGCGGTAGCGGCGGGCGATGAGATGGGTTGTTTCATGAATGGAAGGGACCTCTGAGGCAAGTTCGGAGATTAAGCCCAATCGCGCGCGCGGCAAAACGATTTCTATGGCGCGCTCTTGTGATCTACACTCACAAGGATGGCACGCTCCCTTCCTCCCTTTCCCGCGCTGCGCGCGTTCGAAGCCGCAGCGCGGCACAACAGCTTCTCCGCCGCGGCGGGCGAGCTCAATGTGACTCACGGTGCCATCAGCCGGCAGGTGGCCGCGCTCGAGGCGTGGGTCGGCGTGCAGGTGTTTCATCGTCACGGCAAGCGGGTCGCGCTGACCGAGGACGGGCGGCGCTACCTGGCCGCTGTGCAATCGGCATTCGACGACATCGCGCGCGCAACCAACCAGTTGCGCGACACGGGCGTGGTGCACGTGCTGCGCGTGAATGCGCTACCTACCTTCGCGATGAAATGGCTGCTGCCGCGGCTCTCGCAGTTTCAGCGTCTCGCGCCGAACGTCGAGTTGCGCCTGTCCACCTCGAACGCGCCGGTCGAGACGCTCGAAGGCTTCGACGTGGCCGTGCGGCGCGGTCCGGCCCACTGGCCCGACTGCGAGGCCGGTCATTTCCTTGATGAGATGGAGCTGCCGGTGTGCAGCCCGGCGCTGCTCAAACGCGCGCCGATTCACCTGGCGGGCGATCTGGCGCGCCATGTGCTGCTGCATTCGGACACGCGTCCCGATGCGTGGCGTACGTGGCTTGCGGCCGCGGGGGTAAAGGCCAAATGCCGGAAGAAGCAGTCGTTCGACCACTTCTACCTGGCCTTGCAGGCTGCCGTGGATGGTCTTGGCGTGGCGCTCGGCCCGCTGCCGCTGCTCGACGACGAACTCGCTTCAGGGCGTCTCGTCACCCCGCTGGCAGGACCGCATCTCGACGCGCGCGGTTACTGGTGGGTGGCGCGCCGCGAGGTGGCGCAAGCGCCGCTCGTCTCGCAGTTTTGCCGCTGGCTGGAGGAGCAGGCGAGCGCGCGGGCGCCGCTCGGTGCATCCGGCGTGCCCGCAAGCGCGGAGAAAGCATGAGGAGTGTGATGCGCTCAAGCGCGAGCGGTGCGCAGGCCTACGGAAACATTAACCGCAAGCCATCCGCACGCTGCGCTTGAAGCGCTGCATCAGAGGTAGAACATCCGGTCTTCGTCGGAGTCGCGGTCACGGTCGCGGCGCGCTGGGTGTTCCTTGCCGGCATCTTCGGCGGTGTCCGCATCTTCGTAGAACTTGAGAACGGCTTCGAGCACCTGGTCGGGGTCGTCGATCACCTGCATCAAGTCCATGTCTTCGGGATTGATGAGGCCCATCGGCACGAGCGCCGAGCGGAACCAGTCGAGCAGGCCCTTCCAGAACGTGCTGCCCACCAGAATGATGGGCACGTGACGCGACTTTTTCGTCTGGATGAGCGTGAGCACCTCGGCCAGTTCGTCGAGCGTGCCGAAGCCGCCGGGCATGACGATCACGGCGTCCGAGTTCTTCACGAACGTGACCTTGCGCGTGAAGAAATGGCGAAAACGCAGCGAAATGTCCTGCCACTGGTTGCCCGACTGCTCGTGCGGCAACTCGATGTTCAGGCCCACCGAAGGCGACTTGCCCGCATGCGCGCCCTGGTTCGCGGCTTCCATGATGCCGGGGCCGCCACCGGAGATCACGGCGAAGCCCGCGTCCGAGACTTTTCGCGCGATCGTGCTGGCGAGCTGGTAGTACTCCGACTCCGGTTTCAGGCGGGCGGAGCCATAGATGCTGACCGCTGGCCGGATCTCGGACAGGTACTCGGTCGCCTCAATAAACTCTGCCATAATCGTGAACATCTGCCACGATGCGCGCGCCTTCTTGGCCGTCGCGCGCTCTTGATCTGCGAGTGAACGCAGACTCGGAATCACTTTTCTCTTGTCCATAATGCCTGAAGAACTACGCGTGGAAACGAAGCTACAAAATGAGCTGGAAGGGAAGACCCTGCTGCTGGTCGACGGTTCTAGCTATCTCTATCGGGCCTTCCATGCGATGCCGGACCTGCGTGGTCCCGACGGCGAACCGACGGGCGCGCTATACGGCATCATCAACATGCTGCGTCGCATGCGCAAGGACGTTACGGCAGAGTATAGCGCGTGCGTGTTCGATGCAAAGGGCAAGACGTTCCGCGACGACTGGTACCCCGAGTACAAGGCCAACCGGCCTTCCATGCCCGAGCCGCTCGCAGCACAAATCGAGCCCATTCACACGGCGGTGCGCGCGCTCGGCTGGCCGCTTCTGATGATCGAAGGCGTCGAGGCCGACGACGTGATCGGCACGCTCGCCCGCGAGGCGGAAAAGCGCGGCATGAAGGTCATCGTTTCCACGGGCGACAAGGACTTGGCGCAGCTCGTCACGGACCACGTCACGCTCATCAACACGATGACGAACGAAACGCTCGATCGCGAAGGCGTGATCGCGAAGTTCGGCGTGCCGCCCGAGCGCATCATCGATTATCTCTCGCTCATCGGCGACACCGTCGACAACGTGCCGGGCGTGAACAAGTGCGGCCCGAAGACCGCAGTGAAGTGGCTCACGCAATACGATTCGCTCGATGGCGTGATCGCGCATGCGGACGAAATCAAGGGCGCCGTGGGCGGCTATCTGCGCGACGCGCTCGACTTCCTGCCGATGGCGCGCAAGCTCGTCACGGTGGAAACGGCTTGTGACCTCGCGCCGCATCTCGAGACGATCGAAGCGTCGCTCGCCACGCGCCCTGAAGCGCGCGAAGAACTGCGCGATATCTTCGCGCGCCACGGTTTCAAGACCTGGCTGCGCGAAGTGACCGAAGCGAGCCAGCAGAGCGAAACGGTGCCCGCCGCAACCCAAGGCGACGCCCCCGAGAAAGACGCGATCGTGCAGCCCGCGCTCTTCGTCGATGCGCCGCGCCATTACGAAACGATCCAGACGTGGCCGCAGTTCGATACGTGGCTCAAGAGAATCGAGGCCGCCGAACTCACGGCGTTCGACACCGAGACCACGGCGCTCGATCCGATGGTCGCGAAGCTCGTTGGCATGTCGTTCTCGACGGAGCCGGGCGTTGCCGCGTATTTGCCGCTCGCGCATCGCGGCCCGGACGCGCCCGATCAACTGCCGCAGGGCGAAGTGCTCGCGCGCCTGAAGCCGTGGCTCGAAAGCGAAAAGCACAAGAAAGTCGGCCAGCACATGAAGTATGACGAGCAGGTGCTCGCGAACTACGGTATCGAGCTGAACGGCGTGGAGCATGACACGCTGCTCGAATCGTATGTGCTCGAATCGCATCGCAGTCACGACATGGACAGCCTCGCGCTGCGCCATCTCGGCATCAAGACGATCAAGTACGAAGAGGTGGCGGGCAAGGGCGCGCAGCAGATCGGCTTCGATGATGTCTCGCTGGAAAAGGCCGCCGAATACGCTGCCGAAGACGCCGATGTCACGCTGCAACTGCACCGCGCGCTCTATCCGCAGATCGCGCCGGAGAAGGGCCTCGACTACGTCTATCGCAACATCGAATTGCCTACGTCGCGCGTGCTGCGCAAGATGGAGCGCAACGGTGTGCTCATCGACACCGAACGGCTCGAGAAGCAGAGCGCCGAGATCGCCGTGCGGCTCATTGCGCTCGAACAGGAAGCGTATGCGCTCGCGGGCGGCGAATTCAACCTCGGTTCGCCCAAGCAGATTGGCCAGATCTTCTTCGAGAAGCTGCAACTGCCGGTTGTGAAGAAAACGCCTAGCGGCGCGCCTTCCACCGACGAAGAAGTGCTGCAAAAGCTCGCCGAAGATTACCCGCTGCCCAAGATCCTGCTCGAGCATCGCGGTCTTGCCAAGCTCAAGTCGACGTACACCGACAAGCTGCCGCGCATGGTCAATGCGCAAACGGGCCGCGTGCACACGAACTACGCGCAGGCCGTGGCGGTCACCGGCCGGCTTGCGTCGAACGATCCGAATCTGCAGAACATCCCCGTGCGCACGGGCGAAGGGCGCCGCATTCGCGAAGCGTTCATCGCGCCGCCGGGTCACAAGATCGTGTCCGCCGACTACTCGCAGATCGAACTGCGCATCATGGCGCATATCTCGGGCGACGAGTCGCTGCTCGCGGCGTTCGCACGCGGCGACGACATTCACCGCGCCACGGCCGCCGAGGTGTTCGGCGTCACGCCGCTCGAAGTGAGCTCGGACCAGCGGCGCATCGCGAAGGTCATCAATTTCGGCCTGATTTACGGCATGAGCGCGTTCGGGCTCGCATCGAATCTCGGCATTACGCGCGACGCGGCGAAGCTTTATATCGACCGCTATTTCGCGCGCTATCCGGGCGTGGCGCGCTACATGGACGAAACGCGCATGGATGCGAAGTCGCGCGGCTATGTGGAGACCGTGTTCGGCCGCCGTCTGTGGCTGCCCGAGATCAATGGCGGCAACGGCCCGCGCCGCCAGGCCGCCGAGCGCGCCGCCATCAACGCGCCCATGCAGGGCACGGCTGCCGACCTCATCAAGCTTTCCATGGTCGCGGTGCAGAAGTGGCTTGACGAACGCAAGATCGGCACGAAGATGATCATGCAGGTGCACGATGAACTGGTGCTCGAAGTCCCGGGCGACGAACTCGCCGAGGTGCGCAAGCGCTTGCCCGAACTGATGTGCTCGGTGGCGCAGCTCAAGGTTCCGCTCGTGGCCGAAGTCGGTGTGGGCGAAAACTGGGAAGAGGCGCACTGAAGCCGTACCGAAGGCGTTGCAGTGCTTAGTGCAGCTCTACTAAGTACATACTGAATGCGCCGTACCGCAACAAAGACCTAACTGCACGCGCGCGATAAGGCAAGCCTCGCGTGCGTGATGTCGCGAATGCGCGCCGCAAGGGTTGCCGCCGCGCGCTCCGTCAGCCGACAATGATTTGATCGAAGGCCGGTGCCCCGCGCGTGATGTTGCCGATGCATCGGCCTTTCTATCGCCTTTCGACATGCACGGAGAGTCTATGCATCGCTTTATCGTTGTGGGAGGAGGCGCAGGCGGGCTGGAACTGGCAACACGGCTCGGCGATCGTTACGGCGAAGCGCGCGCGAAGCGTGGCAAGCCGCAAGCGGCATCGGTCACCCTGGTCGACCGCAATCCAACGCATATCTGGAAACCGCTCCTGCACGAAGTTGCGGCGGGCAGCATGGATCCGTTCACGCATCAGCTCGAATATCCGGCGCAGGCGCGCTGGCATGGCTTCGAGTTCCAGCAGGGCGAACTGATCGGGCTCGACCGCGCGGCGAAGCGCATCACGCTCGGGCGCGTGCTCGACGAAGACGGTGCGGAAATGCTGCCCGAGCGCGTGCTGGAGTACGACACGCTGGTGCTCGCCATCGGCAGTACGACGCACTTTTTCGGCGTGCCGGGCGCGGCCGAGAATTCCATCGCGCTCGATACCGTCGAGCAGGCCGAGCGCTTTCGCAAGCGCCTGATCGCCGCGTGCATGCGCGCCGAACATCTGGCGCCCGAAAGCGTCGCGGCGGAGGTGACGGCAGACGATCTCACACCGGCCATGAACGGGGGCGGCGAGCCGCGCGTGCAAGTGGCGATCATCGGCGCAGGCGCGACGGGCGTCGAGCTTTCCGCCGAGTTGCGCAACACCGCGCAGGTGCTTTCGGCCTATGGGCTGCACAAGCTCGATCCGCGGCACGACGTGGGCATCGTGCTGATCGAGGCGGGCACGCGCATCCTGCCTGCGTTGCCCGAGCGCGTTTCTTCGGCCACGGCGGAGCTGCTGAACAAGCTCGGTGTGAAGCTGCTGACTGGCGAGCGCGTGACCGAGGTCGCGCCGGGCGTCGTGCGCACGGCAAGCGGCAAGAACCTGCGCGCGGACCTCACGGTCTGGGCCGCGGGCATCACTGCGCCGGCTGTGCTCTCGCGGCTCGATGGCCTCACCGTCAACAAGCTCGGCCAACTCATCGTGCGCCGTACGCTGCAAACCGAACTCGACGACAACATTTTCGCGCTCGGGGACTGCGCGGCCTGCGAATGGCCGGGCCACGAACGCGGTGTGCCGCCGCGCGCGCAGGCCGCGCACCAGCAAGCCACGTTCCTGTTCAAGTCGCTTGGCAATCTGCTCGCCGGCAAGCCGCTGGAGGAGTTCACCTATCGCGACTTCGGCTCGCTGGTGTCGCTCGGCCATTTCAGCGCGGTCGGCAATCTGATGGGTGGGTTGATCGGCGGGAATATGTTGATCGAAGGATTGTTTGCCCGTTTCATGTACATGTCGCTGTACCGGCTGCACATCGCGGCGCTGCACGGCTACGCGCGCATGGTGCTCGATACCTTCGCGCACTGGCTGCGCCGCACGACGTTGCCGCGTGTGAAGCTGCACTGAGCGGCGCTTGCGCGGGGCGCAGCGCTATTCTGCCTGTTTCCGCAGTTTGACCTCAAAGGAGCGCTGCATGCTGAAACCCGAAGTCGATAGCCTCGTCCCGCACGTGCCGTTCAACCGGCGTACCTTCATCAAGGCGGCGCTCGGCAGCGGATTTGCCGCTGCCGTGCTGCCCGTCTCCGCGCAAACCATCCACACCGACAGCGAAGGTCTCGAAGCCGGCGAGATCGGCTTTGAGTCGAATGGGACACTCATCCCGGCGTATCGCGCCCAGCCGCGCGGCAAGACGCATCTGCCGGTCATCATCGTGATTCACGAGATCTTCGGCGTGCACGAGCATATCGCCGATGTGTGCCGCCGCTTCGCGAAGCTCGGCTATCTGGCCATCGCGCCGGACTTCTTCGTGCGCCAGGGCGATGCCTCGGCGTACCCGACGATTCAGCAGATCAACGACAACATCGCGAGCAAGGTGCCCGACGCCCAGGTAATCGGCGACATCGACGCGGCCATTGCCTGGGCGGGCGAACATGGCGGCGACACGAAGCGCGTAGGCGTGAACGGTTTTTGCTGGGGCGGGCGCTATGCGTGGCTCTATGCCGAGCACGACCCGCACATCAAGGCGGCAGTGGTGTGGTATGGGCGCGTGGCGGGCCCGCACACGGCGAACGCGCCGAGCAATCCGCTCGATCTCGCGAACACCTTGCAGGTGCCGGTGCTCGCCATGTACGGCTTGCAGGACCAGAGCATCCCGCAGGACACGCTCGAGCAGATGAAGGCCGCTATCGCGCAGGGTCCGCAGGGCGGGCGCGGCTCGCAAATCGTCGTGTACGACGACGCGGGCCACGCGTTCTTCGCGGACTACCGCCCGAGCTATCGCAAGGCCGATGCGCAAGACGGATGGAAGCGCGCGATCGCCTGGTTCAAGGAGCACGGCGCGGTTTGACGCCGTGCCCGGCGCGTGGCTCCCGGCTCAGGGGTTGGGGCCTGTGGCGACCGGCCGCGACGGGTCGGCGCTCCATTCGCTCCACGATCCGGGGTAGAGGGCCGCGCCGTGCAAGCCGGCAATCTCCATCGCGAGCGCATTATGGCAGGCGGTCACACCCGAGCCGCATTGCAGGACCACGTGTTCGGGCGTGATACCGGGCAGCACGGCGGTGAATTCCTCGCGCAGCGTATGCGCCGACTTGAAGCGGCCGTCTGCCGTCAGGTTGTCCTGATAAAACCGATTGCGCGCGCCAGGAATATGGCCGCCCACCGGGTCGATCGTTTCGTTCTCGCCGCGATAGCGGTCGGCGGCGCGCGCGTCGACGACCGTGAGTTCGTGCGTGGCGAGATTGCGTACGATGGCCTGCGCATCCACCGTCACCTGGAGCGGTGCACCGGCCTTGAAGGTGCCGCGAGCGGGCGTGGGCACGTCGCGCACGAGCGGGAAGCCGGCTGCTTCCCATGCCTTGAGGCCGCCGTCGAGCACGGCCACCGAGTCGTGGCCGAGCCAGCGCAAGAGCCACCACAGGCGCGCGGCGTAGGCGCCGCCTTGTGCGTCGTACGCGACGACCTGCTGGCCTTCGTTGAGCCCGTGCAGCGAGAGTGTGGCGACGAGCGCCGAACGGTCGGGCAGCGGGTGGCGGCCGTTCTTGCCGGTCTTCGGGCCCGAGAGGTCGCGGTCCAGATGCAGGTATTGCGCGCCGGGCAGATGGCCGAGCGCATAGCCATTTTCACCGGCGGCGGGATCGGCGAGATCGAAGCGGCAGTCGAAGACCAGCACGCTGCCCGGCGCGGCGGTCAGGCGTTCGTGCAGATTGGCGGCCGAGATCAGTGTGGTGTAGTGCGTGTGGGGCATGACGGCTCCTTGATTCGTGCAAGGCCGCCATCTCCAGCTATACAACGGCCCGATGCCGTCAGTCTAAACAAAAAGACGGGCCTAAGCCCGTCTTTCCGTCATGCGTTCCGCATTGCTCATGATCGCCAGAGGCTTGCGCCTGCCGGGCATCAGATCGGTCCCAGCTCGCGGCGCAGGAACTCATGGAAGTGCTGCATGCCGTCTTCCATCGGGCTCTGGTACGGGCCGACTTCCGAAACGCCGCGCTCGAAGAGCGCACGGCGGCCGGCGTCCATGCGCTCGGCAATTTCGTCGTCTTCGACGGCCGTCTCCATATAGGCGGCGCGCTCGGCCTCGACGAACTCGCGCTCGAACAGCGTGATTTCCTCGGGGTAATAGAACTCGACGATGTTCGTCGTCTTCTGCGTGCCCTGGGGGATCAGCCACGAAACGACGAGCACGTGCGGATACCACTCGATCATGAGATTCGGGTAGTACACCATCCAGATCGCGCCGAACTCGGGCGGCACGCCATTGCGAAAGCGCAGGACCTCGTCGTGCCACTTGCGGTACGTCGGGCTGCCCGGCTTGCCGAGGTGATTGTGCACGCCGACCGTCTGCACGCTATACCAGTCGCCGAACTCCCACTGGAGGTCGTCGCACGACACGAAGTTGCCGAGGCCCGGGTGGAACGGCACGACGTGATAGTCTTCCAGATAGACCTCGATGAAGGTCTTCCAGTTGTAGTTGCACTCGTGGACCTCGACGTGATCGAACATATAGTCCGTAAAGTCGAGGTGTTTCGCCGGCCCAAGGCGTGCAAGATCGCGCGCGACGTCGCGGCCCGCGGATTCGAAGAGCAGCCCGTTCCACTTCTGCAGCGGCGAGCTGTTCAGATTCAGACACGGCTTGTCCGCGAAGTGCGGTGCGCCGAGCAGTTCGCCCTTGAGGTCATAGGTCCAGCGATGCAGCGGACATACAATGTTGTCTGCTGTGCCGCGACCGTTTAGCATGATGGCCTGGCGGTGCCGGCACACGTTCGAGAGCAGTTCGATCTCGTTGCTCTTGTTGCGAACGAGCACGCGGCCTTCTTTCTCGCCAGGCAGCGCAAAATAGTTTCCCGCCTCGGGCACCATGAGTTCGTGCCCGACGTAGCGAGGACCCTTCTGGAAAAGCGTGTCGATTTCGCGCTTGAGTAGCGCTTCGTCAAAATAAGCGGTGACTGGCAGCTGGCTGTGGATAGACTTCAGCTGCAATGCATTGCTCAGATTGGACATTCCCACTCCCGATGAAGACGTGAAAGCAGTGAACAACCCAACCATCGAAGATTCGATTTAGGGAGCCGGCGATTATACCCGGTTACCCCGTCATGGGGTAGCTAAGTGACTGATTTTTGCCAAAATTACACCGGAAAGACGGCAGAAAATCAGGAAATATGAGACAAATGCACGGGGAATCGGGCCGTCTGGAACCGATCTGTACTGTCCCCGAGTGTGTGGTCGAGAGGGTACACAAGCCGGGGAGCGGGTCGAAAGGGACCTTTTGCCGTAGAATGTCCGCCTTGTTTCATTCTGGCGACGACTCATGGCGAAATCCGCAACGAAAGACCGCGCTGGCGCGGGCGAAAGCGCAGCCGGGCTGGCCGAGGGCGAAACCCTGCCCGAGAGCTACGAGGCGGCGCTTGCGGAGCTCGACGGGCTCGTTGCACGCATGGAAGGCGGCAGCCTGAGCCTGGAAGAATCGCTAGCGGCGTATCGTCGCGGCGCGGCGCTCGTGCGCTTCTGCCAGCAGCAGCTCGAAAAGGTTGAACAACAGGTGCGCGTGCTCGACGGCGAGACGTTGCGGCCCGTGCCCCTCAATACGACAGACTCCGCAGCGGGCGGAGACGACGATCTATGACATTTGACCAATGGACCCGGCAGGTACTCGACCGGGTCGAAAGCGCGCTCGATCACTATTTGCCGGCTGCCGACGTGCTGCCGGCGCCGCTGCATGACGCCATGCGTTATGCCGTGATGGGCGGCGGCAAGCGGGTGCGTCCGCTTCTGTGCCACGCGGCGGGCGAACTCACGAACGCCACGCCCGAAGCGCTCGACGCGGCGGCTTGCGCGCTCGAAATGATTCACGTCTACTCGCTCGTGCACGACGACATGCCGTGCATGGACGACGACGACATGCGTCGCGGCAAACCCACCGTACACGTCAAATATGACGAACCGACGGCGCTCCTCGTGGGCGATGCGCTGCAGTCGCAAGCCTTCGTCGCGCTGACGTCCGATGTGCTCAGCGCTGAGCGCCAGGCCTCGCTCGTGCGCGAGCTCGCGCTGGCTAGCGGCTCGATCGGCATGGCCGGCGGCCAGGCCATCGACCTCGCGAGCGTGGGCCATTCGCTCACCCGCGAGCAACTCGAGACCATGCACCGCCTGAAGACCGGCGCGCTCCTGCGCGCCGCGGTCCGCATGGGGGCGCTTGCGGGCGAGACGCCTTCGGCGCAAAGCCTTGCCGCGCTCGACAAATACGCAGCGGCCGTGGGCCTCGCATTCCAGGTGGTGGACGACATTCTCGACGTCACCGCCGACTCCGCAACGCTCGGCAAGACCGCGGGCAAGGACGCGAAGGACGGCAAGCCGACCTACGTGTCGATTATCGGTCTTGATGCCTCGCGTGCACTCGCGCAGCAGTTGCGCGCCGACGCGCACGCGGCGCTCGAACCGTTCGGCGCGCGCGCACAGCGCCTCGCCGAACTCGCTGACCTGGTGGTGAACCGGGTGAGCTGATCGCGCCAACCCGCCCACGCGCATGAAATGGGATGTAATGCGCAGAACAAGTGCGGGAGCGCCAGTTTTCCTACAATGGAACGACGATGTACGACTTGCTGAAAACCATTGACGACCCGGCGGATTTGCGCCGCCTTGATCGCCGCCAGTTGCAACCGCTTGCCGACGAACTGCGTGCCTTCGTTCTCGAGAGCGTCTCGCAAACGGGCGGCCACTTGTCGTCCAACCTCGGTACGGTCGAACTGACGATCGCGCTGCACTACGTGTTCGACACGCCGCGCGACCGCATCGTCTGGGACGTGGGCCATCAGACCTATCCGCACAAGATCCTGACGGGCCGCCGCGACCAGATGTCGACGCTGCGCCAACTCGGCGGCATTTCGGGCTTCCCGAAACGCGACGAGTCGCCGTATGACACGTTCGGCACCGCGCACTCGAGCACGTCGATCTCGGCGGCGCTCGGCATGGCCGTGGCGAGCAAGCTCAAGGGCGACAACGCCATGGGCATCGCCGTGATCGGCGACGGCGCGATGACGGCCGGCATGGCGTTCGAGGCGCTGAACAACGGCGGCGTCGAAGACGACGTGCCGCTGCTCGTCATCCTCAACGACAACGACATGTCGATTTCGCCGCCGGTGGGCGCGCTCAATCGCCATCTCGCGCGCCTCATGTCGGGCCGCTTCTACGCCGCCGCACGCGCAGGCGTGGAGCGCGTGCTGCGCCATGCGCCGCCGGTGCTCGATCTCGCGCGCAAGCTCGAAGAGCACGCGAAGGGCATGATCGTGCCGGCCACGCTGTTCGAGGAATTCGGCTTCAACTACATCGGGCCGATCGACGGTCACGACCTCGATTCGCTGATCCCGACGCTGCAGAACATCAAGGAACTGCGCGGCCCGCAATTCCTGCACGTCGTGACGAAGAAAGGCCAGGGCTACAAGCTCGCCGAAGCCGACCCGGTCCTGTACCACGGTCCCGGCAAGTTCAACCCGGCTGAAGGCATCAAGCCGTCGGCAACGCCCGCGAAGAAGACCTACACGCAGGTGTTCGGCGAATGGCTGTGCGACGCTGCCGAGCTCGACCACCGCGTGATCGGCATCACGCCGGCCATGCGCGAAGGCTCGGGCATGGTGGAGTTCGAAAAGCGCTTCCCGGACCGTTACTACGACGTGGGCATTGCCGAGCAGCACGCGGTGACGTTCGCGGGCGGTATCGCAGCCGAGGGCCTGAAGCCCGTGGTCGCGATCTACTCGACCTTCCTGCAGCGTGCCTACGACCAGCTGATCCACGACGTGGCGCTGCAGAACCTGCCGGTCGTGTTCGCCATCGACCGCGCGGGTCTCGTCGGCGCCGATGGCGCGACGCACGCGGGCGCCTACGATCTCGCGTTCATGCGCTGCATTCCGAACATGATGATCATGGCGGCGTCCGACGAAAACGAATGCCGCCAGATGCTGTACACGGCACTCCAGCAGGACTGCCCGACGGCCGTGCGCTACCCGCGCGGCGCGGGCACGGGTGTTGCGACCGTCAAGCAGATGGCCGCGCTGCCGGTGGGCAAGGGGGAAGTCCGCCGCGAGAGCAAGGCGCCGGCAGGCAGCCGCATTGCGATTCTCGCGTTCGGCACGATGGTTGCGCCGTCCCTCGCCGCAGCGCAAGAGCTGGACGCCACCGTGGCGAACATGCGCTTCGTGAAGCCGCTCGACGCGGAACTCGTGAAACAGCTCGCCGAAACGCACGATTACATCGTGACCGTGGAGGAAGGCTGCATCATGGGCGGCGCCGGTTCGGCCTGCGTGGAAGCCCTCCTTGAAAGTGGGGTTATCAAGCCCGTACTACAATTGGGCCTCCCCGACCGCTTCATCGACCACGGCGACCCGGCAAAGCTGCTGGCGGGCTGTGGGCTCGACGCAGCAGGGATCGCGAAGTCCATTCGCGAACGCTTTCTCGACAAGGCGGCGAATGTGTCCGGCAAGTCGGTGATGCGCGTCGCGTAAGGTCGATCGAGGCTGCTCCAGGTTAATTGGCGCCTCGCGCCAGACCATTCACATTTGAACTGGCGGGCGGGTTTCGTACCCGGCTTTCCGCCAGCAAACGCCGGCTCATGCCGGCGTTTGCCATTTGCGCGCCGCACTCGGCGCGGCTTGAGGATAAGAACATGAATCAGATGAACCCGGCCTTCGTGATGCCGGACGTCCAAAGCTCCGTCGATACCCGTCAGATCGTGATCCAGCGCGTGGGCGTGAAGGCCGTGCGCCATCCGCTCACCGTGAAGACGGGCGCGGGTGACGTCCAGCCGAGCGTCGGCATGTGGAACCTCGACGTTCATCTGCCGGCCGACCAGAAAGGCACGCACATGTCGCGCTTCGTCGCGCTGCTCGAAGAGAGCAAGGCGCCGCTCGAGCCCGCCACGTTCCGCGCGATGCTGGCAGCGATGCTCACGAAGCTCGAATCGCAGGCGGGCCGGATCGAAGTCGCGTTCCCGTATTTCGTGAAGAAGGTCGCGCCGGTGTCGGGCGTGGAAAGTCTGCTGGACTACGAAGTGACGCTCACGGGCGACGTGCGCAACGGTCAAACGCGCCTCTTCCTCAAGGTGCTCGTGCCCGTGACGAGCCTGTGCCCGTGTTCGAAGAAGATCTCGCAATACGGTGCGCACAACCAGCGCTCGCACGTGACGATGAACGTCGAGTTCGAAGGCGATCTGCCGGTTGAAGACCTCATTCGCATTGCCGAAGAAGAGGCGTCGTGCGAACTGTGGGGCCTGCTCAAGCGCCCGGACGAGAAGTTCGTGACCGAGCGCGCGTATGAAAATCCCAAGTTCGTCGAAGACCTCGTGCGCGACGTGGCCGTGCGCTTGAATGCCGATGCGCGCGTGATCGGCTATACGCTCGAAGCCGAAAATTTCGAGTCGATCCACAATCACAGCGCCTACGCCGTGATCGAACACGACAAGCGCGTGGCGTAAAGCTGACCGCCTGGTTGCGCCGTCCACAAAAATGCCGCCCTCGGGCGGCTTTTTGCTTCTACGGCGGCAAGCGCATTACTGCTGCACAAGCGACGTCAAATCCCGGCGCGCTTCATTACCGCTCAGACCAGCATTGCTTTGCAATCCTGACATTATTTTCCTAAATATTTCCTTGAGCCCTTTCTGAACTGTCGCGCTTTCGCCAGCGCAGCATACGCGGTTTCGCATAGACGAACGCGCGCTTGAGGTGCGGCAAGGCTACAGCCTGCCTTCGTCGTTATAACTCCACTTCGATGCAACGTCATCACGCGCCGGCATACGCACCCGC
Organism: Paraburkholderia sp. J8-2; assembly: GCF_905220195.1. Classification (NCBI taxonomy): domain Bacteria; kingdom Pseudomonadati; phylum Pseudomonadota; class Betaproteobacteria; order Burkholderiales; family Burkholderiaceae; genus Paraburkholderia; species Paraburkholderia sp. J8-2. The sequence continues at coordinate 622,884 of NZ_CAJMZA010000001.1, read as the reverse complement.
GAGCGACGACCAACGCATCAATGAGAAACAGTCAGTGGAGGAGACATCATGGGCTTTTGCATGAAAAGCATTTGCGGCGCAGCACTGATTCTGGCGGTGAGCGGTGCGAGTGCGCAAACGAGCGTCACGTTGTATGGCGTTGCCGACGCGTTCGTCCAGTTCCTCAACAATGGCGGCAAGCAATCGTGGTCGCAGCGCAGCGGTGGGGGTGTGCCGTCGCGCTTCGGCATCAAGGGCTCGGAGGATCTTGGCGGGGGCCTGAGAGCCGTATTTACGCTCGAAAATGGCTTCAACATCAACAATGGCACTGCCTTTGCCGATACGGGCGCCATGTTCTATCGACAGTCGTGGGTGGGGCTTGCGCACGAGAAGTACGGCACGGTCTCCCTGGGGCGCCAGTATCAGCCGACTTTCTGGGTGCTCTACCCAGGCGATCCGTTCCTTGCCAATGAAGTGATATCGCTGCTAGCCGCAGCGGGCAATGTCGTCGACCGTAATACGGTTGGCTTGCAGTCGAGCGGCGGGCGCTCGAGCAATTCGGTCGTCTATCGGTCACCGAGTCTCAAGGGGCTCCAGCTGCTGGCCATGTACGCGTTCCAGTCCAGCGTGACGCAGCCTGCGCCGCAAACGAACGGCAATATCGTCGATGTTGCCGCCACCTGGTCGGGCTATGGTCTCTATGCGGGGATTGCGTACCAGTATCAGCATCCGGGCACGAAGACTCTGGCCAGTTTGCCGTCCGTCCTGAATACGGCAGGAACCGAGCATTTCAATACTGCGCTCGCTTATCAGATAGGGATCGTCAATCTTCAGTTCATCTACGGATATCATCGCCCGAAGCACGACGACGCGAGTCCGCTCGCGACGCAGCTTTCGGCCGTGCATTCGTATAGCTTGATGCAAGCCGGCGCCACGGTTCAAGTCACGCCCGCGGATTCAATCGAAATCGCGGCGCTGCAACGCGCCGTACGCGGCGTGCATGACAATATGTGGGCCGTGCAACTGGGTGTCGACCACAGTCTTTCGAAGCGGACGTCCATCTATGCGCGCGCGGGCTACATGAAGAACAACGGCTCGTCCACGATGAGCTGGTCTGGCGTGAGCGTGACGGCCCCGGGTACCAAACAAACGCTGGCAGTCGTAGGCATGACACAGCGTTTCTGAGTTTCAGGTGCCGGCGGATCGATCCGCGATGCGCTCGGCGCTTACTGCGCGAGCGAAGTCAAATCCCAGCGCGGCTTCACCGTGAACGCATAATCGCGCGTGGCTTGCTCGGGCCAGCGCTTCAGGCGCAGCGCGCCCGCGAGCGCAATCATCGCGCCGTTGTCGGTGCACAGAGACAAATCGGGGTAATGCACCTCGAAGCCGCGCTTTTGCGCCGCCGCCGAAAGCGTCTCGCGCAACTGCTTGTTCGCACCCACACCGCCCGCCACCACGAGGCGCTTCATCTTCGTGCGCTTGAGCGCGGCGAGCGACTTCGCGGCCAGCACCTCGACGGCGGCATCGACGAAACCGCGCGCGATATCGGCCTTGCCCTGTTCGCAGATATTCGTGCCGAGCTTCTTCACTTGCGTGAGCACGGCCGTCTTGAGTCCGCTGAAGCTGAAGTCGAGATCGCCCGAATGCAGCATCGGGCGGGGCAGTTCTACCGCGCCAGGTGTGCCGAACTCCGCAAGGCGCGAGACTTCAGGGCCGCCCGGATAGCCGAGGCCAAGCAGCTTGGCCGTTTTGTCGAAGGCTTCGCCCGCTGCGTCGTCGAGTGTTTCGCCAAGGGTTTCGTACACGCCCACGTCGGTCACGCGCATCAGTTGCGTGTGGCCGCCCGACACCAGCAGCGCGACAAACGGAAACGGCGGCGGCGCGTCGACCAGCAGCGGCGAAAGCAGGTGCCCTTCGAGATGGTGAATGCCCACGGTTGGACGATTCCAGGCCATGGCAAGCGCATTGGCGATGCTCGCGCCCACGAGCAGCGCGCCCGCGAGGCCGGGGCCTTGCGTGAAGGCGATGGCGTCGATGTCGCTTTTCGCCGCGCCGCTCTTCGCGAGGACTTCCTCGAGCAACGGCAGCGCGCGGCGGATATGGTCGCGCGAGGCAAGCTCCGGCACGACGCCGCCGTACTCGCGGTGCATGGCGATCTGCGAGTGCAGCGCGTGCGCGAGCAGGCCGCGCTCGCTGTCGTAGAGCGCGAGGCCGGTTTCGTCGCAGGAGCTTTCGATGCCGAGAACGAGCATGATGTGGGGCGCGGCGACGGCCTTGCGCGGCATGAACCGCTAAAAACCGTCGCTAAATCAAGAATTAAGAGAACATAAAAGTATAGCAGCGCGCGTGAAAGCCGGCTGGGGGCCGCAAGCGGGGCCCCCCGCGGACAAGCCCCGCCGCCGCACAGGTAGAATGCGCGCCATGGAATCTTTCGACATCGCCGTGATCGGCGCAGGGGCGGCCGGCATGATGTGCGCGGCGGTGGCTGGCCAGCAGGGCGCCCGCGTGGCGTTGATCGACCACGCCCCGCGCCTCGCGGAAAAAATCCGCATCTCGGGCGGTGGGCGCTGCAACTTCACGAACCTGCACGCGAGCCCGGCCAACTATCTTTCGAACAACCCGCATTTCTGCCGTTCGGCGCTCGCGCGCTACACGCCGCGCGACTTCCTCGCGCTGCTGCGCCAACACCACGTGACCTGGCACGAAAAGCACAAGGGCCAGCTTTTCTGCGACCAGTCGAGCGAGGCGATCATCGACGTCCTGCGCGCCGAATGCGACGCCGGCCGCGTGTCGTGGCGCCGCCCGCTGCCGGTGGAAGCGGTGAGCCATGCCGACGGCGCGGGCTTTACGCTCGGCACGCCGCAGGGCGAGATACGCGCGAAAGCGCTCGTGATTGCGACGGGCGGCCTGTCGATCCCGAAGATCGGCGCTACCGATTTCGCGTATCGCGTTGCGAAGCAGTTCGGCCACAAGCTGATCGATACGCGTCCGGCGCTCGTGCCGCTCACGTTCGCGCAGGACGAGTGGACGCCCTACGTGCCGCTCGCGGGCGTTTCGCTCGAAGTTCACGTGGCGACGGGCGAGCGCAAAACCGGCGGCGCCTTCGATGAAGACCTGCTCTTCACGCACCGAGGCCTTTCCGGACCCGGCGTCTTGCAAATTTCGAGCTTCTGGCAGCCGGGCCAGCCGATCCGCGTGAACTTGCTGCCCGAGCACGATCCGGCGGCGGCCTTGATCGAGGCCAAGGGCGCGACGAAACGCCAGATCGGCAATCTGCTCGCCGAGTGGGTGCCGGCGCGGCTCGCGCATGTGTGGCTGGAGGCGCATCAGGTGAAGGCCGACGCGCGTATCGCCGATCTGCCGGATAAAACGCTGCGCAAGATCGGCGAAGGGCTCGCCCAGTGGACGCTCACACCCACTGGCACCGAAGGCTACAAGAAGGCGGAAGTCACGCGCGGCGGCGTGGACACGCGCGAGCTTTCCTCGGCGACGATGATGAGCCAGCGTGTGCCTGGCCTCTACTTCGTGGGCGAAGCCGTGGACGTGACGGGTTGGCTTGGCGGCTACAACTTCCAGTGGGCGTGGGCCTCGGGCGTCGCGGCCGGGGAGGCCGCCGCCCAGTATTCGGCGAGCGCAAGCTGATTTTCTGACCGACACGCACTGCCGAATCTCTCGCGGCTGACCCGAGTCATGGTTGCCTGGGCGCCCGAGGTTCACGCTTGAATACCTGACCATGAGGAAAAGGTACGAAACGTGAATCGAGAGGAACAGCAGCACATTGAGGCACTGCGCGGGCCACTGCGGCGAATCATGATTGCGGTGGACGATTCGAAGGCATCGACGCAGGCGCTGCGTTTTGCGTCGCGAGTGGTGCCGCGCGACGCCCACGTGCGGATCGTGTGCGCGGCCGAACAGCCGCGCGCCTGGAATGCGGGCGGCGCTTACACCGCGGGCGACGCGTGGATGACGGACGCGCTCAGTGTCGCGCGCGACGAATATCTCCACGCGGCCGAGCGCACGCTCGAGCAGGCGATGACGGCGTTCAACGGGCAAGTGGCCCTGGTCGAAGGGCAGGTGGTCGGTCTTTCTGCCGAGGCAGGCGCCGTCGTGCCGGCGCTAGCCGATGCGGCGCGTGACTGGCAGGCCGACATGCTGATCGTCGGCACGCGGCACCAGGGGCGCATGAAGCGCTGGATCGACGGCTCGGTTTCGGGCGCGCTCGCGGTTTGCGCGCCCTGTCCGCTGCTGGTCGTGCCCGTGGAGTACGACGAAACGCGCGCTCACGCGCCGCTTGCCCGCATCCTGCTGGCGACGGACGGCAGTCCGGCCTCGGCGCAGGCGATCAACGCGGCGGTGCGGCTGGCCGAATCGCAAACCACGTTGCGCGCGGTTTATGTCGTGGACCGCAGCAGTGTGGCTGGCGACCCGGTGCCGGGGTCGGTGCTCGAAGACGCGCTCACCGAGCTTGGCCGCAAGGCGCTGGCCGGCGCGCACGAGCCACTCGAAGCGTCAGGCAGTGCCTATGAAACCGCGCTCGTGGCCACCGCTCGCCTGCGCGACGACATCGCCCACACTGTGTTGCGCGACGCGCAAGACTGGCAGGCCGATCTCGTCGCACTGGGCACGCAGGGCCGGCGGGGCGTCGCGCGCTGGCTGCTCGGCAGCGTGGCGCAGCGTGCCATCGAGATCACGCATGTGCCGCTGCTGCTCGTCGGGCCGGGCGCTGCCTGATACTGCGCAGCCCCGCCAGGAAAGGCTCTGGGCGCGGTCGACACCGTGGCCCGGAATTGGGGTTTCCCCCCAAGCAGGCGCACGATGCGCAAACCCGGAACTGCTATACTCAATCCTCTTTACCCCCGATCCGTTATTGGAAAATGACGACCATCCGCGTAAAAGAAAACGAACCCTTTGAAGTCGCCATGCGCCGCTTCAAGCGCACGATCGAGAAGAACGGCCTGTTGACCGAACTTCGCGCGCGCGAGTTCTACGAGAAGCCTACGGCTGAACGCAAGCGCAAGAAGGCGGCGGCGGTGAAGCGCCACTTCAAGCGTCTGCGCAGCCAGATGTTGCCGAAGAAGCTGTACTGATTCTGGCGTCGCCGTGGCGCGTGGCCGCGCAGTTCCAGCGTGGACTTCGCGTGAGCTTCGCGGCGACGTGGACAGCCGGCCCGCGGCCTTGGGTGACTTAGCGCAACGCGGCCGCCGCTGCCCTCTGGTGTGGTCGCAACCATGTCGAATTTGCGCCAACCCGCCTGGAAGCGTTTCCAGGCGGGTTTTTGCATTCCAGCAACCCCAACGTATTTCAGGTGAGTGATGAGTCTCAAAGACCAGATCAACGACGACATGAAAGCCGCGATGCGCGCGCGCGAAAGCGAACGCCTTGCCACAATTCGTCTGCTGCTCGCCGCTATCAAGCAACGTGAAGTCGACGACCGCGTGACGCTCGACGACGCCGGCATCACGGCGGTCATCGACAAGATGATCAAGCAGCGCAAGGACTCGATCAGCCAGTTCGAGGCCGCGGGCCGCACCGATCTCGTCGAGAAGGAAGCCGCCGAGCTGACCGTCCTGGCCGCCTACATGCCCGCGCAGCTCTCGGATGCCGAGATCGCCGCCGAAGTGCAGGCCGCCGTCGCCCAGGTGGGCGCAGCCGGGCCGCAGGACATGGGCAAGGTGATGGGCGTGCTCAAGCCGAAGCTCGCCGGGCGCGCCGACATGACGGCCGTTTCCGGGCTCGTCAAAGCCGCGCTCTCGAAGTAAGCGCAACCGGTTCGCACGCGGCGCCGGCCCGGCCCAGGGGCGACGCCGCGAGGCCCGTACGTGATGTATTCGGGCCGCGCGAGCCCTGGTTGCCCAAGCGCGTTCGCTTCGATGATTCCGCATTCGTTCCTGCAAGACCTGCTGAACCGCGTCGATATCGTCGACGTGGTGGGTCGCTACGTGCAGCTCAAGAAGGGCGGCGCGAACTTCATGGGCTTGTGTCCGTTCCACAACGAGAAAAGCCCTTCGTTCACAGTTAGTCCAACCAAACAGTTCTATCACTGCTTCGGCTGCGGGGCGCACGGTACCGCCATCGGCTTCCTCATGGAGCACGCGGGCCTGACGTTCCCCGAGGCCGTCGAACAACTCGCCCAGTCGGTCGGCCTGACCGTGCCGCAAGAGCCTTCGCCCCTGCGCGGCGGCGGGGCTGGTGCGGCCGGCGGCTATGCGCCGGCTGTCTCGAAGGCCGTGTCCACCGCGCTTTCCGATGTCATGCAGACCGCGTGCGACTACTACCGCAAGCAGCTGCGCAGCGCGACCAACGCCATTCAGTACCTCAAGAAGCGCGGCCTCACGGGCGAAATCGCCGCGCGTTTTGGCCTCGGCTACGCGCCGGATGGATGGCAGAACCTCGAATCTGCGTTTACCAACTATCGCGACGACGCGCTCGTGGAGTCAGGCCTCGTCATCGTCAGCGAAAAGCAGGACGCGCAAGGCCAGTCGCGCCGGTACGACCGCTTCCGCGACCGTGTGATGTTCCCGATCCGCAACGTGAAGGGGCAGGTCATAGGATTTGGCGGCCGCGTGCTGGATGGCGGCGAGCCCAAGTATTTGAATTCCCCGGAAACGCCGCTATTTAACAAGGGCAGCGAGCTGTACGGGTTGTTCGAGGCGCGCCTCGCGATCCGGGAACAGCGCTATGTTCTGGTGGTGGAGGGGTACATGGACGTCGTCGCGCTTGCGCAGCTGGGTTTCCAGAACGCCGTGGCGACGCTCGGCACCGCGTGCACGCCGATCCACGTGCAGAAGCTCATGCGGCAGACCGACACGGTGATCTTCAGCTTCGACGGCGACTCGGCGGGCCGCCGCGCCGCGCGGCGCGCGCTCGACGCGTGCCTGCCGCACGCGGCCGACAACCGCACGATCCGCTTCCTGTTCCTGCCGCAGGAGCACGACCCGGACAGCTACGTGCGCGAATTTGGCGCCGAGGCGTTCTCGGAGCAGGTCGAGCGGGCCATGCCGCTGTCCCAGTTCATGCTCAACGAGGTCCTGGCGGACAAGGAACTGGACCAGCCGGAAGGGCGTGCCCGGGCGCTGTTCGACGCGAAACCGCTGTTGCAGGCGCTGCCGGCGAATGCCCTGCGGGCGCAGATCATGCACATGTTCGCGGACCGCCTGGACCTGCCGTTCGAGGAAGTGGCCGCGCTGTGCGAAGTCGACGCGCGCATCGCCCAGGCGGCGCGCCAGGCGCCGGCACGCAAGGACCGGCACCTTGTGACCGGTATCGAGCGCAAGGCGCTGCGCAACCTCGTGATGCACCCGCGTATCGCGTCGCAGCTCGACGAAGAGGCCGAAAAGGCGCTGATTGGACTGACGCGCCACGGCGAGTTGTTCGAGGAAGTGACCACTCACGCGCGGGCACTGGGTGACGCGGCGGAATTTCAGCTGCTGTCGGACCTGCTGAGAAATGGGGCCAATGCTCCAACCTTCGAGGAGATTTTTCGCGAAATTCTGGACTATGATGAAAACGTTCGGGATTTGCTGATGAAAAATCCGGAAGATGGCGCTGCGCTAGAGGAGCGCCGCGAGCAGGAGAGGCTCGTGAGCGAAGAATTGACGGCGGCAATCCTGAAGATGCGGTACGACGCCTGTTGCGAGCGGCTGGACGCGCTTTCGCGGCAGTCGCGACATACGCCTGAGGAACTTGCCGAATTGATGTCACTGAATCAGACGCGGGCTGACATGAAGCGTCAGCTCGGTTTGTAAGGGAAGGACCGCACAGGGGGATTATTGCCCTGCGTGGTAAAATAACAGGTTTTCAGCGGTTTGTTTTTGTTTTTTCCGGGCGGACATAATGGGTTGGGGTAACCCATGAATGTTCAGTTTTCCAGCAAGGGGCGGAATGGCAATGGCAAAGACTACAGGCGGAAAAAAGGCAACCGGCAAGGGCTCGACGGAGCCGACCAGCAAGGTCACAGAGGCCGCAGTTGCCAGTTCTTCCGCCCGGTCGTCGGGCAGTGAGTCCACCAACCGTTCTGAACCGGCTACCCGGAAGAGGTCGATGACTGTTTCGGCTGCGCGAGCAGCGCCTGCACGTGCGGCGAAAGCCGTTACGCAGCCGGCAACGAAGCGGTCCGGTTCGAGAAGTGCAAGGGAAGTGCCTGCCGTCGAGGACGATGCGGCAGAGCGCGAGGCTCAAGCATCCACGGTTCACGAGGCTGTTGTCCAGCAGCCGCGAGTCGAGACACTAGCCGGTACGGCGAACTCCATGACGAAAAAGCTGAATGAAGTACCCGTCGATGACGACGCAAACCAGAGCGAAGACAGCACCCCCGCCGCAGGCAAGGTCGAAAAGACCACCCGTGCGCGCGACCGGCGAGCGAAGGAGAAGGCGCTGCTGAAAGACGCGTTCGCGTCGTCGCAGCCCGGCACCGTCGAGGAGCTCGAGGAGCGCCGCACGAAGCTGCGTGCGCTCATCAAGCTCGGCAAGGAGCGCGGCTTCCTCACCTATGCGGAAATCAACGATCACCTTCCGGACAACTTCACGGAAACCGAGGCGATCGAAGGCATCATCAGCACGTTCAACGACATGGGCGTGGCTGTCTATGAGCAGGCCCCCGACGCGGAAACGCTGCTGCTCAACGACAACGCGCCGAATGCTTCATCGGACGACGAAGTGGAAGAGGAGGCAGAAGTCGCGCTCTCCACCGTCGACTCCGAATTTGGCCGCACGACTGACCCGGTGCGTATGTACATGCGCGAAATGGGCACGGTCGAGCTCCTCACGCGCGAAGGCGAAATCGAAATCGCCAAGCGCATTGAAGACGGCCTCAAGCACATGGTCATGGCGATCTCCGCTTGCCCGACCACGATTGCCGACATCCTCGCCATGGCCGAGCGCGTGGCGAACGACGAGATTCGCGTGGACGAACTCGTCGACGGCCTGATCGATCCCAACGCCGAAGACACCGACGGCTTCAACGCCAAGGAAGCGGAAGAGATCGAGAACGAGGACGAAGAGGAAGAAGCCGAAGAGGAAGAAGAAGAGGAGGAGGAAGAGGACGACGGCGCGGCGCAGGCGACGGCCAACGCGGCGCAGCTCGAAGCCCTCAAGCGTGCCTCGCTCGAAAAATTCGCCCTCATCAGCGAATGGTTCGACAAGATGCGCCGCGCGTTCGAGAAGGAGGGCTACAAGTCGAAGTCCTATCTCAAGGCGCAGGAAACCATCCAGAACGAGCTGATGTCGATCCGCTTCACGGCGCGTACCGTCGAGCGTCTGTGCGACACGCTGCGCGCGCAGGTGGACGAAGTGCGCCAGGTCGAACGCCAGATTCTTCACACGGTCGTGGACAAGTGCGGCATGCCGCGCTCGGAGTTCATCGCGCGTTTTCCGGGCAACGAAACCGACCTCGAGTGGTCGGAGAAGATCGTTGGCGAGAGCCATGCGTATAGCGGCATTCTCTCGCGCAACATTCCGGCCATTCGCGAACAGCAGCAGCGCCTGCTCGATCTGCAGGCGCGCGTGGTGCTGCCGCTCAAGGACCTGAAGGAAACCAACCGTCAGATGGCGGCCGGCGAACTCAAGGCGCGCCAGGCGAAGCGCGAGATGACCGAGGCCAACCTGCGTCTCGTGATCTCGATCGCGAAGAAGTACACGAACCGCGGCCTGCAGTTCCTCGACCTGATCCAGGAAGGCAACATCGGCCTGATGAAGGCGGTGGACAAGTTCGAATATCGCCGCGGCTACAAGTTCTCGACTTACGCGACGTGGTGGATCCGTCAGGCCATCACGCGCTCGATTGCGGACCAGGCGCGCACGATCCGCATTCCGGTTCACATGATCGAGACGATCAACAAGATGAACCGTATTTCGCGGCAGATCCTGCAGGAGACCGGTCTCGAGCCGGATCCGGCAACGCTCGCCGAGAAGATGGAAATGCCGGAGGACAAGATCCGCAAGATCATGAAGATCGCGAAGGAGCCGATCTCCATGGAAACGCCGATCGGCGACGACGACGATTCGCATCTGGGCGACTTCATCGAGGACAACAACACGGTGGCGCCGGCCGATGCCGCGCTGCATGCCTCGATGCGCGATGTGGTGAAGGACGTGCTCGACTCGCTCACGCCGCGCGAAGCGAAGGTGCTGCGCATGCGCTTCGGTATCGAGATGAGTACCGATCACACGCTCGAAGAAGTGGGCAAGCAGTTCGACGTGACGCGCGAGCGGATTCGCCAGATCGAAGCGAAGGCGCTGCGCAAGCTGCGCCACCCGAGCCGCTCGGACAAGCTCAAGTCGTTCCTTGAAGGAAATTGAGCTTGATTAGCGTTTAATGCACGGAAGTCGCGTGCACGATGGCCAGGTCGGCTCGCTTTCGTGTAGTATGTCGGCCTGTCATCGAAAAGCCCGGCCTTTGGGTAGACCGGGCTTTTTTGTTGACGCATTGCCGTTCTTTTGTTCTCGCTACGCTTCGTAGCTTCGTGGGCCGGACGCCGTGTTGGTTGCAGGCAGCGGACTCATAATCCGCCTCCGAAAGGACGTCGTGGGTTCGAACCCCACCCGGCCCACCATTTCTCTTCTCTCGCCGGATCCTGGGCGTTCTGCCTTCCGTTCGATCAGAGATCGATAGGCATGCCTATCAATTTCGGTCAATTCTCGTCGCAACTACCTCAGCGGCCGCAATCACTCGCTGCTCGGCGCCATAGATTGCTGTGGCGACTCACCGAACAATCTCCGAAACATCGCGGTAAAAGCACCAAGCGTGCTGTATCCAGGATCGAGCGCAACTTGCGTGGCCACCCTGTCCAAGCCAGGTCATCGCCTCGGCTGCATGCATATGCTGGTGGAGATCAGCGCCACCTCGCTCGCGCGATGTGCGGTACGACGATTGCTGTCCCGGCTTACCGCTGCTCGAAGGCTTTGACAGAAGCGCGGGAAGAGGCCGGTGGGAACATCATGTCAGTCCGAACGAAACTCGATCGCTGGCTAACGTTGGGCGTTTCGTTGTGCGACCACTCGAGCTGGGTTGCGCGCAATGTTCGCGCGGCAGTGGGCCGACGCTAATGTGCGCGGAGTGGCAGGATAGGAGTTCCGGCGGTTCGGGAGCGCAGCGTGCGCTTTCGCGGATTGCCTCAGAATGGATCCCCTCTTTTCACGGGAGAGTGACGATGGCCAAGTCTCATTCCTTGATGGTCGCTGCGGTGACCGCCCTTTCCATCGCGCTTGTACCGGGAATAGCCGGTGCGCAAACGAGCGCGCCCGACGCTTCGAACCCCGCCAGCATGACGAAAGCGCAGCGCAAAGAAGCACGCAAGGAAGCTAGGGCACGAAAGAACGCGGAATTGAAGAAACTCGAACAGAACGGATACAACCCGGCCACAGCAAACGACGCGAATTACCCCAATGATATTCAGAATGCCGAAAGAAAGGCAGCGTCGCCTGGTGCCGCGAGTCACTAGCGGAATATCTGTATGGGCCTAAAGACGAAATCATCAGCTTAATACGTCACGCCTTCGTACGAGGGCCCGCCGTTACTGCGTCCCACGTGTGCTTGACGATACGCTGCACGTCGGCCTTGAAGGCCTTTTCGTCTTCTGCGCTATCGATGAGCAGTGCCGACTCGCAGATCATGCGGCCGATCATCCGCGCCGCGAGCGGCACGTTCTTCGCCGCAGCGCTGCCGCGCGCTGCCTGCGCTTGCAGCGCTGCGCTCAACAGACCGAACGTGCTCGCTTCCTCTATTTCGCGGCAGCGGTCCGAGCCCAGCACCGCGGTTGCCGTTTCGAGCACGAGGTGCCGGTAGGTCGACTCCGAGCACACATCGAGGAACGCAGCGATGCCCGCGCCGACCCGCTGCGACGCCTGCGCAGCGGCGGAGGCGGCGCGTACGCGCGCCGCGGCATCGGCCTGCAGCGCGACGACGAGCGCATCGAGCAGGTCCGTCTTCCCAGAAAAATGGTGATAGAAAGCGCCGCGCGTCACGCGGGCCTTTTGCGCGATCGCCTCGAGACTGATCTGCTGATAACCGTGCGACGTGAACAGTTCGCGCGCGGCATCAAGCAGCGCTTCGCGTGTTGCGTCCGCATATTCGGCACGACGGGTCTTGAATGTTTCTGCCATGAGACCAGGAAGGTTGACTTTTCACAGACGCATCGTAGTATACATACACGATGTATGTGAAAATCATCGTGTATGTAGTCACGTTTATGGTGCAGATCAACCCTCACGAGGTCAGTCCATGACGGATTCCAGCCACACCGAAGCGAAGTACGTTCCCCCCACGGACCTGCAGTTGCACGCGGCGCAAGACATCGTGCGCCGTTTCGCGCAACGCTGGCGGCGCCCAGTTGCGGAGGAGTTGCGCGACCTGATGCATCCGGATACGCAGAACCTGATTCCGCCAATGTCGGTCCCCGCTAATTGCGAAGGCGTGGTCGAGCATTTCCGGCAGGTCCTGCAACAGCTACCCGATCTCAAAGTCGAGGTGATCCGCTGGGCGCCGACCGGCGACGCGGTGCTGGTCGAATGGCGAGCGCATGCAAGCGTCGCGGGAGAGTCGCTCGAATGGCAGGGCGTTGATCGCTTCAACGTACGCGGTGACCGCATGTACCAGGCACAGGTGTATTGGGACACGCGTGGGGTCGCGCAGCAGATTGCCGACGCCGTACGGCGCGCGCAAGAGCGAGCCGCCGCGCAAGGATAGCGGCGGCCAGCAAGGGCGCTGATCTCACGGCGCTCAGAAGCGTCTATGGTCGCTAGCCACGCGTAATGGCCGCTTCGAGCAAACAACCAAATTCGGACGCGAATTCGACCGAGACGCGCGCATGGACAGCGCCTTGTTTGTCAAAGAATCGCTGCGACCCTTCCAGTGTGAACACGCCTTCATGCCAGATGTTGGGGTGAATATAGAGACCCTGCTGCCCGTCGAAACGGAAGCAGACGAACTTCTGTGGCGTGATATCGTCGCCGGGCAATGCCAGCGGAACGTAGAACGGGTGACGATCGAGCGGGAAAAACAGTTGGCCGCCGTCCGGGTGATAGTTCGCATGCCAAATTAACATGCGTTCCGGTGTAGTCGCGCTGTCTTCACGTGCGTCGCCTGGCTCCGTTGCGTATGCGAGAACGTAGTTGCCGCTTACCGCTTCGTTTCGACCGTAGAGAATGTCACCGCGCCATTCGCTGACGAACGTGCCCTCGGTCGTACCCGCTTCGTCACCGGTTCCCGGGTCGATCGGCCTTGATCCCACAGCGGGCCATTGCACGATTTCCACGTGGCATGTGTCCGGATCGTCCACCAGTTTGCCGTAGCCATGCAGCGTTGCCGGAGTCGCGTCGACCACGGGCATCGCCACGCGCCGCAGGCCCCGAGGAAGGGCGGGGTTGAGGTAGTCGATCGCTTTGCTCATACGAATCTCACTGGAAATCAAGGGCTGGGCCTGCGTTCAGAGCGCCATGGGCACGAAGCTTGGAGTGTCCCGGCGGCGGGGCGTTCGCAGGATTCAGCGCCCTTTCAACGCTTGACGCTGCCGGGACGTGTCACCTTGACAGGCGGAGTTGGCCGTCCAACACCAGGGACATTCCTGGGGTGGCTTTGGGGGATCCCGCTTGACCTCATGTATTCCTGTGTGTGAATATTAATTCACGCAGGTGAATTTATGGTGACGCACTCATGTCGAGCCGATACGGGACGACTTGAAGGCTCTCCAACATCAGATATCTGTTGGAGGTGCACTTTCCGGCCGCGTCGCCGTGGTGATTTTTGCGTTTTCGGTTCTTATCAGTCAGTACTACAGATCAAAATGAACAAACCATCAACTCCAATCGCTGGATCGCTGCACGGCTTGCGCGTCGTAGATCTGTCCCGTGTTCTCGGCGGCCCCTACTGCACGCAGATTCTTGCCGACCACGGCGCGGAAGTCATCAAGGTCGAGCCGCCTGGCGGCGACGAAACACGCGGCTGGGGGCCGCCGTTCGACGGCGAGACAGCTTCGTACTTCCAGGGCGTCAATCGCAACAAGCTGGGCGTCGTGCTGGATCTCACGCAGCCGGCGGAGCGCGAACGCTTGCTCGCGCTGCTCGAAACGGCTGACGTACTGGTGGAGAACTTCAAGGTCGGCACGCTCGAGCGATGGGGGCTCGGTTACGACACCGTGCTGGCCGCGCGCTTTCCGCGGCTCGTGCATTGCCGCGTGTCTGGCTTCGGCGCGGACGGCCCGCTCGGCGCCTTGCCCGGCTATGACGCGGCGATCCAGGCGATGACCGGTCTCATGAGCGTCAACGGGGAGGCAGGTGGCGCGCCGCTGCGCATCGGCGTGCCGATCGTCGATCTCGTGACGGGACTCAATGCGGCCCTTGGCGTTCTGATGGCGTTGCGCGAGCGCGAGGTAAGCGGGCGAGGCCAGTTCGTCGAGTCGACGCTGTTCGATTGCGCGCTCTCGATCCTCCACCCGCACACGCCCAACTACTTCTACTCGGGCAAGGAACCGCAGCGCACCGGTAACGCGCATCCGAACATCACGCCGTACGACATGTTCCATACCGGCAACGGCGACATCTTTCTCGCGGTCGGCAACAACACACAGTTCGCATCACTTTGCAGGCTGATCGATGCGCAACACCTCGCCGACGATCCGCGCTTTACCGACAATCGCTTGCGCAGCCAGCACCGCAACGACTTGCGCGCGGAACTCGAGCAATGTTTCGTCCGCTGGGATGGTCCACAGCTTGCTGACATGCTTGTGCGCCACGGCGTGCCATGTGCACCGGTACTGGGCGTGGGTGCGGCGCTCGCGCATCCCCACGTCGACCATCGCGCGATGAAGGTCGAGATGGGGTCCTACCGCGGGATCGCGTCGCCAATCAAGCTCGCCCGCACGCCGGCCACCTACCGAAGCGCGCCACCGGCGCTCGACGAACATGCGGCACAGGTTTTCGGCGACCCATCGCGCGAGCAATAGCCGTCACATCGACAAGCTATCCAATCGCACCACGACAGCGGCATACGAAACGCCGCGCAGGAGACAGCAATGACACCTGGCAACCAGGCAGGAAGCAGGGCGCACACGGGGACTCGATCATGCTCGCGCTAATCGGCACGCTCGCGATCATCGCTCTCTTCACGCTGATCATCACGAAGCGTCTTTCGCCGCTCGTCGCGCTGATCGCCGTGCCCATCGTCGCCGCGCTCGCTGCGGGATTCGGCCTTTCCACGGCGAAGTTCATCGTCCACGGGGTGCAGAACATCGGCCCGGTTGCGGGAATGTTCGTATTTGCGATACTTTTCTTCGGTATCCTTACTGATGCGGGAATGCTCGACCCGATTATCAATGGTGTATTGCGCGTGGTGGGTTGTCATCCGCCGCGAATTGTCATGGGCTCGGCACTGCTTGCACTGCTGATTCACCTCGATGGTTCGGGCGCGGTCACGTTCCTTGTCACGCTGCCCGCGATGATGCCGCTCTATACCCGCCTCGGGCTCGACCGTCGCATTCTCGCGTGCGTCGCCTCGATGGCGGCGGGCGTCAACTTTCTCCCTTGGGTTGGACCCATGCTGCGCGCTTCCGCGGCCCTGCATATTCCGGGCACCGTCATCTTCTATCCGATGATTCCCGTGCAGATTGTTGGCCTGGTTTTCGTGTTTGGCACGGCATACGTGCTCGGAAAGCGCGAGGAAAGACGCCTCGGTCTCACGCGCGAGCATGCGGCCAGCATTGCCGCCACTCCACGCGTGCTTACGCCTGAGGAACTGGCGCTGCGCCGGCCTCAGCGCTTCTGGATCAATCTCGTGCTGACGCTCGTCGTGCTCGTGACGCTGGTGTCGGGCATCGTCGATCCCATGGTCATGTTCATGATCGGCACTGTGCTGGCGCTCGTCATCAATTACCCCGATGTGAACCAGCAGCGTGAACGGGTCAACGCCCATGCGAAGGCCGCCCTGATGATGGCGAGCGTGCTGCTGGCTGCGGGTGCTTTCACCGGCATCATGACCGGAACCGGCATGCTCAATGCCATGGCTGAAGTGGTTGTGCGCCATGTGCCGGCCGATCACGCGCGCCATATGCCATTCACGCTGGGACTCGTTTCCATGCCGCTCAGTTTGCTTTTCGATCCCGATTCGTTTTACTTCGGTATCCTGCCTGTTTTGGCGAAAAGCGGGGAACTGCTAGGCGTACCAACCGTGCAGATGGCACAGGCGGCGCTCCTCGGGCAGATGACGACCGGCTTCCCCGTTAGCCCGCTCACGCCGGCAACGTTCCTGATTGTTGGCCTGACGGGTGTGGAACTTGCCGAGCATCAGAAGTTCACGATTCCCTTCCTGTTTGCCGCCACGGTGCTGATGGTGTTCACCGCGGTGCTGGTCGGTGTGTTCCCGCTCTAATACCGCTTTTGTTTATGCCTTGAGAGGAAGTCCGTATGAATTTCAACCTCAATGAAGACCAGCAGTCGATCGTCGCTGCAATTGAAAAGATTTGCGAACGTTTCGACGACGGCTACTGGCTCGAACGCGACCGCGAAGGCGGCTTTCCGCACGATTTTCACCGGGCACTCGCCGATGCGGGCTGGCTTGGCATTGCGATGTCGCCGGACTACGGCGGTTCCGGGCTCGGCATGACCGAGGCGGCGCTGATGATGCGCACGATCAGTGCTTCCGGTGCGGGGCTCTCGGGCGCGTCGGCTGTGCATATGAACATCTTCGGACTCAATCCGGTGCAGGTGTTCGGCAGCGAGGCGCAGAAGCAGCGATTCCTGCCGCCGCTCATCGAGGGCCGCGACAAGGCTTGTTTCGCCGTGACCGAACCCGACGCCGGCCTCGACACGACGCACCTGAAAACCCAGGCCGTGCGCGACGGCGATCACTATGTGCTCACCGGCCGCAAGATCTGGATTTCGACGGCGCAGGTCGCGAACAAGATGCTCATCATCGCGCGCACGACGCCGCTGGACCAGGTGGCGAAGCCTACCGATGGCCTGAGTCTTTTCTATACCGACCTGGACCGCACGCGAGTCGAAGTCCGCGAGATCGAGAAGATGGGCCGCAAGGCCGTCGATTCGAACATGCTCTTCATCGACGGCCTGCGCGTGCCGATGGAAGAACGCATTGGGGAGGAGGGCAAGGGCTTTCACTATTTGCTGCATGGCCTGAATCCGGAGCGCATCCTGATCGCCTCGGAGGCGGTGGGGCTCGGCCAGGCGGCGCTGCGCCACGCAACGCAGTACGCGAAAGACCGTGTCGTGTTCGGACGTCCCATTGGGCAGAACCAGGCTATCCAGCATCCGCTCGCGCAGGCGTGGATGGCGCTCGAAGCCGCGAACCTGATGGTGATGAAAGCGGCCACGCTGTACGACGCGGGCGAGCCGTGCGGCGCCGAAGCCAACGCCGGAAAATACCTGGCTGCCGAAGCGGCGTTTCAGGCGTGCCAGACGGCCATTGCTACGCTGGGCGGCATGGGTTATGCGAAGGAATACCACGTCGAACGCTATCTGAGGGAGTGTATGATTCCAAGGCTCGCGCCCGTCAGCCCGCAAATGATCATGTGCTTCATTGCGGAAAAGGTGCTCGGGCTGCCGAAGTCTTACTGACCACCGCAAGGGGCGCGCGCGCCGCCTTGCGACCCACTGCCCGACCCATGGACGTCAAACTCGTTGCCCGCACGCTCGACCTGTTCGAACTCTTCGCCGCCGAACAAAGACCATTGGCGCTCGCCGAAATGGCGCGGCTGCTGGAGGTGCCCGCATCGAGTTGCCTCGCGCTTGCCCGCACGCTTGTGAGCCGCGGCTATCTGTACGAGGTACGCAAGCGCGGCGGCTACTATCCCACGCGGCGTTTGCAACTGCTCGCCAACGCGATCAATGCCGTCGATCCTGTGGTCCAGATGTTGCACCCCCGCCTTGTCGAGTTGCGCGACGCAACAGGCGAAACCGTCGTGCTTGGCAAGATCCATGGCACGCAGGTCGTCTATCTCGACGTGGTCGAATCGGAGAAGGCAGTACGCTACGCATGCGCACCCGGCTCGCTGCGCCCGTTGCATGCGAACTCGATCGGCAAGGTGATTTGCGGCGAACTCGACGCGCCGGCGCGCGATGCGCTTTTCGCAAAGCTTCAGTTCGAGCGGTTCACCGGTGCGACTGTCACCGATCTCGCCACGTTCATCGATCAGGTCAACGCCGCGCATGAGCGCGGCTGGTATGCGAACATCGGAGAGAGTGCGCCTGAACTTTCGGCGGTTGCCGTTGCCCTCGATTTCGGCGGCGACCTGTACGGACTCTCGATTGGCGGCCCGACCGAACGGATTCGCGAGCAACTGAACGAGCACGTGGCAACCCTGACCACCGCAAAGCAGCATATTCTCTTGACCTGGCAAAAGAGCGAGACTGACTGAGCTCCGCTTTTCTACGCACCATCCTCAAAGAACGTTCACGCCGCTGAAGCCAAAACCCTGGTTGACAACACTCGATCGTTTAATTAACGTACGTTAACTAAACGATCGTTCGATAACAGGAGGCGGCATGCAGTCCGATAAAGTACAACCCAAAGTCGTGCTCGTGATTGGGGCAGGAGATGCCACCGGGGGAGCGATCGCGTCGCGATTCGCCCGCGAGGGTTACATCGCCTGTGTGAGCCGCCGCTCGGCAGACAAGCTGGAGCCGCTGGTTGCACGTATTCGCGAGGCCGGCGGTGAGGCCTACGGGTACGGAAGCGACGCGCGTAAGGAAGAGGATGTCATCGCATTGATCGAGCGTGTCGAAGCCGAGCACGGTCCGATCGAGGCCATGGTGTTCAACATTGGCGCAAACGTGCCTTGCAGCATTCTCGAAGAGACGGCGCGCAAGTACTTCAAGATCTGGGAGATGGCCTGTTTTAGCGCATTCCTGAACGGCCGCGAGGTAGCGAAGCGGATGGTTGCGCGAGGGCGCGGGACGATTCTCTTTACGGGCGCGACGGCAAGCGTTAGGGGCGCGGCAGATTTCGGCGCATTTGCGGGCGCCAAGCATGCGCTTCGGGCGCTAGCGCAAAGCATGGCCCGCGAACTGGGGCCGCGTAACGTTCACGTCGCCCACATTATTGTCGACGGCGCCATCGACACCGACTTTATTCGCACGAACTTCCCTGAGCGCTACGCCCTGAAGGAAAAGGACGGCATCCTGAATCCGGAACACATCGCCGAGAACTACTGGTATTTGCACCAGCAGCCCCGCGACGCCTGGACGTTCGAGCTGGATCTGCGCCCCTACATGGAGCGTTGGTAAGCGCGGACTGCCGAAAGCGCTGCCGAAATGCGAGGGCTACTTCAGGGTATCGATGTCGAGCGCTTCACCCAGCAGCCGCCGGCTGGACGCGAGGATGTCGCGCCTTGTGCGCTCGCTTTCCACGGTGCGCGCAAGCAGAAGGGCGCCGACACATTGCGCCATGACTGCCCAGGCGGTGTCCTTGTCGTCGAGGTGAGCACTCCAGCTTTTCTGGATTCGCTTGAGCGCCTTTTCGACTTCCGCGCGCGCGGTGGGCGTGCCTCGAGCGATTTCCGGGCCGATCGCGGGTAGCGCACAACCCGATTCAGGATGCAGAACGTGGTACGTGCTCAGGTAGCTTCTCAGGCGTTTGCCTAGATCCGCTTCGGGTGCGCTGTCGTCTACCGCTAGCAGATCGGCGCTGTTGGACGCCTCCTCGCCTACGAGGGCGTCGAAGAGCGCCTGCTTGGAAGGAAAATGATTGTAGAACGCGGCGCCTGTCAGCCCGATCGACGCCATCAGCGCATCGATACCCGTGGAAGCAAAACCGCCTTCCTTCGCAATGGCGCGGCTGCTTTCGATAAGTTTGCGGCGCGTTTCCTCTTTGTGCGAGCTTGAATAGCGCATGGTCAAGGTCTAGTCAGGATATCAAATCAGAATAGCATAACCTTCGTTCAGTTAACGATCATTTATCAAAGACCTTTACGGGGCGTCCGATACGCATTGCATCAGGGTCCGCAAAGGGTGTCAGGGGGAGAGATGGTGAAAACAGTAGAGTTCTACTTTGACTTCGGAAGCCCGGCGAGCTATCTCGCCTGGACGCAACTGCCGGCCATTGCTGCTCAAAGCGGCGCCGAGCTTGTGTATAAGCCAGTCCTGCTGGGCGGCATTCACAAGGCAACGAACAATGCGTCGCCGGCGGCCATACCTGCAAAAGGCGCATGGATGCAGATCGATCTCGCGCGCTTTGCCCGGCGCTATGGCGTCCAGTACACCCATAATCCGCATTTTCCGATCAACACGCTGATGCTCATGCGCGCCGCAACCGGTGCGCAGACGCATGACGAGCCACTGTTCCAGCGCTATGTCAGCACGGTGTTTCGTGCGATGTGGGAACACCCCCGCAACATGGCTGACCTTCCCACCGTGCACGCCGTTCTCGAGGGTGCCGATCTCGATAGCGCACTCCTGTTCCAGTTCGCAGAGGATCCCGCAGTGAAGGAGCGGTTGAAGCGGGAAACCGAGGCGGCCGTTGCACGAGGTCTCTTTGGCGCGCCGACGATGTTCGTGGGCGAGGAGATGTTCTTCGGGCAAGACCGACTCGATTTCGTCAAGGAAGCATTGCGTAGCCAGGCACACTGAATCGGCACAGATCACGGAACATGAGAAGGAGGCGAGCGTGCAACGGAAATGGCTTGAGCAGTATCCAATCGGTGTGCCTGCCGATATCGAACTTGAGGACTACGGATCGATAGCGGATTTCCTGACCAGAACGGCCGCGGCATATCCCGCCCGAACAGCACTATGTTGCGCAGATGTCGAACTCGATTTCGCCACGATGGCCGAGTTGAGCGAAGCGTTCGCGGCCTACCTGCAGGTCATCGAACGTCTGCCGCGTGGCAGCCGCGTCGCGCTCATGATGCCCAATGTTGCGCAATATTCCCTGGCGCTATTCGGAGTGCTCAGCGCGGGCATGGTTGTGGTCAACCTGAATCCGCACTACACCGAGCGGGAAGTTCGTTTTCACCTGGAAGACAGCGGAGCGACGATCCTCATCGCGTGGGAGGGCGCGGAAGCGGTGGCCCGTGCGGCAGCAAGCGAGTTGAATTGCCGATTGATTCTGGCGACGCCAGATGAGCTTGCCAAGCTCCCGCCCCTGCGAAGCGCTCCGCCGCGAACGCACGGAAATGCAGAGGCGGCGCAAACGACCTTCATCGCAGCGCTCGAAGCTGGACGTCATCGCTCGAGGGCGCAGTCGCCGGTGTCACCCGATGCCATTGCATTTCTTCAGTACACAGGCGGGACAACGGGAAATCCGAAGGCCGCCGTCTTGACTCACCGGAACGTCATGGCGAATGTTCTGCAGTTGTCGGCGTGGTTGCGGCCCGCATTGGATGGCGCGGACGTTTGCGTCGTGACCGTGCTGCCGATGTATCACATCATGGCGTTGACCGGTAACTGTCTGCTCTCGGCTGCGCGTGGCTGGAAGAACGTTCTCATTCCCGACCCGCGCGATCTTTCTACCCTTGTCGAGCAGTGGCGTAAGCATCGCTTTTCGTTTTTCGTAGGTGTCAACACGCTGTTCAACGCGTTGATGGATTTCGAGCCTTTTGGAAAACTCGATTTCGAAGGCCTCGCGTATACGTGTGGCGCGGGCGCAGCCGTCCAGCCGGTCGTTGCGGAAAAATGGCGCAAGTTGACCGGGTGTGCGCTTTCAGGCGGATACGGGCTGACTGAGGCGTCGCCTACCGTCTGCATGACGCCGGTTGGCGTGACCGGTCGCGAGCAAACAGTCGGGGTACCTGTGTCGTCTACCGAAGTGAAATTGCTCGACGACGAGGGGCATGAAGTGAAGGCTGGGACGCCCGGCGAAATCGTCGTGAAGGGCCCGCAGGTGATGGGTGGATACTGGAACCGCGCGGAAGAAACCCAATCGTCCTTTACGCCAGACGGTTTCGTTCGCACCGGCGACATCGCGGTAATGGACGCGCAAGGCTATGTCACCATCGTAGACCGGAAGAAGGACTTGGTTCTCGTGTCCGGCTTCAATGTCTATCCTAACGAGATCGAGAAAGTGGTCGCGAGCCATCCCGACGTTAGCGAGTGCGCGTGTATCGGCGTGCAGGACGCGAAGACCGGTGAAGCCTTGAAAGTGTTCGTCGTCGCCCGGAACTCGCGATTGACTGCCGACGCGCTGCAAACGTGGTGTCGCGAGAATCTAACGAGCTACAAGGTGCCGCGCCAGTTCGAGTTCAGGCAAGCTCTCCCCAAGTCGACGGTGGGTAAGATTTTACGAAGGGCGCTGCGTTAGCCGATACGCAGGCTGAAAACGGCGCGTGCGCGCGGCCGATGTGACGCTCAGACGAACGACAGAGATCGCTATGCCTTCGCTCGCTGCGCAGCATCAGCGATTCTGTCCCGCACGACACCAATTGCCTGCTTGAGCGCGTAGACGTCCTGAAAATAGCGATACGGAATCCGTATCTGGCTCGCATTCGCGTCGATGTTTTCAATCTCGTCACGCCATTGTGCGATTTGTGAATGGGTTGGCTCGCGGCTGTTCCACACCTCGTCTTCCAGTGCCTTGATCTCGCGATACCAGACGATGAAGCGCTTTTTCATCCGTGCTTCGATGAGGCGTGGTAATGCCTGAATCAAACCGATGAGAAGCGCGGCGAACGGCACGAGGATCAACAGCCGCCGCTCAATCAGACTCGCAAGCCAGAACGGCAGATAGCGGTACAGGAACGGCTGTCCGGACTTGAAGTAGCGCGCGCTTTCGTCTGAGATTGGAAATTCTTCCGTTTTCAGATTGGGAAACGTGCCGAGCGGTGTGAAATAATCCTCGCCGCCGTGAACGGCGTGGGCCGCGTCGAGCAGCAGATAGACGAGAGCCGGATGCATCGTGTCTTTCGATACGAGCAGTGCGGTTGCCGCGAGCAGTGTCACGTCGCTGCGCGGCAGATCGTCGGCGACACTCGCCGACGCGCGCGGCAAGACGATCTTCGAAAGCGATGGGAACTTCTGTGCCAGTGCATCGGCCTGCGCGAAACTCATCAACTTCAGGTTGCTGTTCAGCAATGTCTTCTGCATGTCGGAGTCGGGTCTGCCGATGAAAAAAGCCGCGTCGATCTGGCCGCTTTCGAGCCCCTGATAAGCGGCAAGCGCGTCCATTTGCAGCAGTGTGGAGTTCTGGCTCGTGATGCCGCTATAGCCGAGCAATCCCTGCGCAACGTTGAGCAGGCCACTGCCGGGCACGCCCATCGAAATCTTCTTTCCGCGCAGTTGTGACAGCCGGTCGACCGTGGCGTCGCCGCGATAGAACACCCAGATCGGTTCGTACGAGACGGCCGCGATCGTCTGCAGATTGTCGGTTTCCTTCGGGCTGGTGGTGCCCGACTGAATGAAGCCGACTTCGTAGGCGCTATTCGGGTCCCTCAAACGCTCATAATTTTCCACCGAGCCCGAGGAACTGCGAATAACGAGCTTGATACCCGCGCGCTTCAGGATGGGCGCATAGCGATCCGCAAATCCACGATAGATGCCGCCGTCCGCGCCACTCGTCATGACGATGGTGCGCTGAAACGCCGGTTGGACGATGATCGCCATGAGCCAGCCAAACGCTGCTAGCAGAACGACCACGCCGATGAAAAAGAGGCGTCGCCGCGCCCGGGTCATGGGCGCTTTCTGACTGCGGTGCAGTGTTGGATTGTGTCTCGGCATCGTTCTCGACCCCTTCGGGTTTTATCGCTAACAGGATCGCGGCGCACCCCGACCCGCAATGGCAAACAGACTTACGATACCAATGTTATCGGCTCGCACGGCTGTGTGAGGGCAGTGACATCGCATCGCCGAGTTTCTCCACAAGATATTCGGCGAAGACCGCTACCGCGGGCGGCACGGGCGGGCGGCTCGTGTACACGAGTTGCAGGCCGAGTTCGCTGCTCGATCGCCGCCAGGTCGGCAGCACGCGCACCAGTTTCCCCTCTGCAATGATCGAGTCGACGATCAACTGCGGCAGTTGCGCAATACCAAGACCGGCGACACACGCCTGCGTCAGCACTCGCATGTCGTTGACTGCGAACCGGCTTTTGATCGACACGTCCTGAATGCCGCGCGGACCCTCCAGGCGCCAGCTGTTGCGACCCTGGCGATTCGATATCGTCAGGCAGTCGTGTTCGGCGAGTTCACGCAGCGTACGCGGCGCAGCGCGCCGTGCGAGATAGGCCGGACTTGCCGCGAGGATCATTTCACCGGGCGCCAGCCTGCGCACCCTGAAGCCGGTTCCCGTCTCGATGCCCATGCGCAAGGCCAGGTCGATACGCTCGGCGACCAGGTCGGACGGCGTATCGTCCAGCAGGAACTCAATGCTGATGTTCGGATAGCGCGCGTAGAACTCGGCCAGCCATTCAATGCGGAAGATTTCGAACAGGCCGGCCATAGCCGTGACGCGAACCGAGCCGGAGGGCGTTTGCTCATTTCCATGGAACCGCCCGATTTCGAGAATTTGATCGATCGCCGGCGCATAGCGCTCGAACAGCGTTTGACCTTCCGTGCTGAGCGTGAGCTTGCGTGTCGAACGATGCAGCAAACGAGTACTTAGTTGTCCTTCGAGCTGGTCGATGCGCCGGCTCAGCGTATTGGCCGGCATGCGCAGGCGCCGCGCTGCCTCGGAAAAGCTGCCCGCGCGGACCACTTCCACGAACAACGCGAGGTCATTCAGGTCGAGCATGCCATTGCTCCATAAATGGACGAATGCAATCCGATTCTGCCGACTAGTGTAGAGCTTTTTTCGATCCCATACTTGGGATTCGTGTTGATTGCCCGCGTGGGCGGCACCCCAACGTCTCAAGGAAAATTTCATGAAGCTGCTACACGTAGATTCCAGCATCCTCGGTCAAGGTTCGGTCAGCCGCGAACTGTCGGCGAATGTCGTCGCGACGTTGCGCACTATTCATCCTGACTTGACTGTCACGCGCCTCGACCTGGCCGCCACGCCGATCGGCCATCTTACGGCGGCCCACCTCGCGGCCGCGCAAGGCGCGCCGGTCGATGACGCGGTGAAGTTCGACGTCGCCATGGGCCAGGCCGCGCTCGAGGCGTTCCTCGCCGCCGATCTAGTGGTGATCGGCGCACCCATGTACAACCTCGGCGTGCCTTCTCAGCTGAAGGCCTGGATCGACCGGATCTCCGTTGCCGGGCAGACGTTCCGCTATGGAGACCAGGGACCGGTCGGACTGTGCGGCGGCAAGAAACTCGTCATCGCCTCGTCGCGCGGCGGCATTTACAGCGATGGGTCGCCCGCTGCTGCGTTCGATCATCAGGAAAGCTATTTAAAGGTGGCTTTCGGATTTCTGGGCATCACGGATATCACGTTCATTCGTGCGGAGGGTGTGGCGATGGGTGACGTGGCGCGCAACGGGGCGATGGATTCGGCGAGGAAGGAAACCGCTGCTCTTGCGGCGTGAGCTAACGCCGGCCGTTCACCGATTGCATTTGACCGGAGCGTATGATGACCGTCATTTCCAGGGGCCGTGACATGACGCATGGAATCGACGAACGCAAACGCTGGCTTGCCCTCATGGTGCTGTGCCTCGGCGTGCTGATGATCGTGCTGGACACGACCATCGTGAACGTTGCACTGCCGTCCATCCGCGCGGATCTGAGGTTCACCGAGACCTCCCTCGTGTGGGTCGTCAATGCCTATATGCTGACCTTCGGCGGCTTTCTGCTGCTAGGCGGGCGGCTTGGCGACCTGTTCGGTCATCGGCGCCTGTTCCTGCTCGGTATCACGGTTTTCACGCTGGCTTCGGCGGCCTGTGGGCTCGCGAATTCGCAAGCGCTGCTGATCGCGGCGCGCGCGGTTCAAGGCCTGGGCGGCGCAGTGGTCTCGGCCGTGTCGCTCTCGCTCATCATGAGTTTGTTCACCTCGCCGGCGGACCGCGCAAAGGCGATGGGCATTTACGGGTTCGTGGGCGGCGGCGGCGGCAGCATCGGCGTGTTGCTGGGCGGCGTCTTGACGAGCGCGCTGAACTGGCACTGGATCTTCCTCGTCAACTTGCCGATTGGCGTGGCGGTGTATGCCGGCTGCGTGGCGCTGCTGCCGGCAGGCAAGCCCCTCGCGGATCGCGCCCGGCTGGATGTGGCGGGCGCGATCGCCGTGACCGCGTCGCTCATGCTGGCGGTGTACGCCGTCGTGCATGGCAACGAAGCTGGCTGGACGTCCGCGCAAACGCTCGTCCAGCTGGGAATTGCCATCGCGCTCCTGATCGCATTTCTCGTCATCGAATCGCGTGTGTCGCATCCGCTCATGCCGCTACACATGTTCGCGCTGCGCAACGTGGCCACGGCGAATGTGGTGGGCGTGCTGTGGGCGGCGGCGCTGTTCGCGTGGTTCTTCATCTCGGCGCTCTACATGCAGCGCTTGCTGAACTACAACGCCATGCAGGTGGGGCTGGCCTTCCTGCCGGCCAACGTCATCATGGCGGCGTTCTCGCTCGGTCTTTCGGCAAGACTGGTCATGCGCTTCGGCATTCGCGCGCCGCTCACGCTCGGCTTGCTGCTGGCGGCGGCCGGCCTCGCGCTGTTCGCGCGTGCGCCGGTTGGGGGCAGCTATGCGCTGGACGTGTTGCCAGGCATGGTGCTGATGGGCCTGGGGGCAGGCGTGGCCTTCAACCCCGTGCTGCTGGCCGCCATGAGCGATGTCGCGCCGGACGAGTCGGGCCTCGCATCGGGGGTGGTGAACACGTCGTTCATGATGGGCGGGGCACTGGGTCTGGCGATCCTCGCGAGCCTTGCGGCGGCACGCACCGATGAACTGGCCACGGCGGGAGCCGATGCCGCTGCCGCGCTTAACGGCGGGTATCACCTGGCGTTTCTGGTGGGGGCCATTGCGGCGTTATTTGCCGCTGCGCTGGCCGGCGCGCTCGTGCGCACGCGCACGCAAGGCCAGGCGCAAGAGGAGGCTTCCAGCATTGTCGGCTCCTGATCCGCGCGGATTCCGGTCTCGCGAAAGAGTGTTGTATGATTTCGTGTGACAATGGATCGTTTTCAACGAGATAGTTCCAGGCGAATTCGACCCATATCGAATAATATGTGGTGAGAAAGTCGAGATCAGCGACCTCTGGAATTGGCCGGCCTGCGCAACTGTCACGCGTCTTGCGCCGCCCGGATCTCTGGCCGCTGGCTCGACCACGCGCCGAGGAACAAGTGAATGGCCAAGACAAATTCGTCCGCAGTGAAAGCCGCCAAGGCTGCTCCAACGCCTGCTGAGGCGCCGGCAGAACGGTCATCGGATGTGTTCGACGATCGAGGCAGGACCGTTCCGTGGATGGCGCGAACGGTTCACCGGCTCTATGACGCAAAGGCGCAAAAGATCCTCGACCGGGAAGGGCTGCCTATCGCTTACTGGTACTACCTTCGCGTGCTGGCCGAGCGCGGCGAGGTGAATCAGCTTGAACTGAGCAAGCGCGTCGGCATTGCGTCGACGACCGCGGTTCCGGCGCTCGACAATCTGGAAAAGCGCGGTCTCGTGCAAAGAGTGCGCGATCCCAACGACCGGCGAAAGCATTTCATCAGGCTGCAGCCCGAAGGCAAACGCCTGGTCGACGAATTGCTTCCCGAACTCACTGAAATGATTTCGGCGTCACTCGACGGCATTTCGCAGAGAGACATGAAAGTGTTCTGGAAGGTCGTGCACCAGATCGAAGCGAATCTTTTCCAGATGGCGCAGGGCGAAACGGTCGTCGACTGATCCGTGCGTCAGCGGTAGCGAGAAGGATCACGGCGGACCTCAACTTCGGCGAAGCCGGGTCTGCCGGGGGGCTCCCGAATGCCGAGCGAATATATTATTTCGGATGCCTGATTGATTTGCGTGGTAAGCATGCTTCCCCGGCGTTCGCCATCGTTCTACTGCAGGCAACGTTGCTTTGTGTGCCCGGACATTTCGCGCCCATGTTTGCCGATATAGCATTGATCCGTGGCTGAGCCGTCGTTCACGACGGTCGGCAGCTTCAATTTACTGAAGGAAGCGGAAATGCTTGTACATAGACGTTGGGCCGCGCTCGACGGGGCCGATTATGGCTGGTTGCGCGCCAAATACCATTTCGCTGTGAATGCCGGAGGCAATCCGGCGCATGCGGCGTTGGGGCCTCTGATCGTGTGGAACGATGACGAGATTGCGGTTGGCGGCGGTTTCCCGATGCATGGGCACCGGGACATGGAGATCGTCACTTACGTCCGCGAGGGCGTTCTTGGGCATCGCGACACCATTGGTTCCGAAGGGACGATTCGCGCTGGCGACGTGCAGGTCATGAGCACGGGTACAGGCATACGGCACGCCGAGTACAACCAGGGCGATGTCCCGCTCAAGCTCTATCAAGTGTGGCTGTTGCCGCGCAAGGCGGGTGGCGAACCGCGCTGGGATACCCGGGCGTTTCCGAAGAGCGATCGCTCCGGTCGTTTCGTCGTGCTCGCCAGCGGCTTTGCCGAAGATGAAGGCGCGCTTCCCATTCGCGCCGACGCGCGCCTCTCCGGCGCTACGCTCAAGGCAGGCGAGCGTGTCAGGCAGGGCTTCCTCGTAGAAGGTTGCGCATATCTCGTCGTGGCGTCGGGCTGTATCGAAATCGACGGCGAGAGGGTAGGCCCGCTAGACGGCGTGGCAATTACGAACGTGGCGGCAAGCGAGATAGCCGCTCTGGAAGACTCCGAACTCGTGTTGGTGGAAACTAGCGGGAGTTCCTCTTTCTAGTCGAGGTGCGTGGCGCTTACCGATTGCCGTGCATTCGCAGTTGCGCAGTTGGGTGACAAGTCACTCCAGGCGTCACAAACCTCTTGATCCCGGCGCTGCCGGTATGTGTTGAAAGGAGCCTGTTATGTCGAAAGTTCTGGTGCTGTACTACTCCTCCTATGGGCACGTCGAAGCCATGGCAGAGGCCGTTGCAGAAGGCGCCCGCGCCGCGGGTGCAACCGCCGACGTCAAGCGTGTGCCCGAAACCGTGCCGCAGGAAGTCGCCGCAGGCGCCCATTTCAAGCTGGACCAGCAGGCGCCGGTCGCGACCGTTGCGGAACTCGCCAATTACGATGCCATCGTCATCGGAACGCCGACCCGCTTCGGACGCATGTCGTCGCAGATGGCGGCGTTTCTCGACCAGGCCGGCGGCCTGTGGATGAGCGGAGCTCTCAATGGCAAGGTTGGCGGCGCTTTCACGTCGACGGCCACCCAGCACGGCGGGCAGGAGGCCACGCTCTTTTCGGTCATCGCCAACCTGTTGCACTTCGGCATGGTCGTCGTCGGGTTGCCGTACAGCTATCAAGCTCAGATGACGCTGGACGAGATCGCAGGCGGTTCCCCCTACGGCGCGACGACGATTGCGGGCGGACAGGGCCAGCGGCAGCCGAGCAAAATCGACCTGGATGGCGCACGCCACCAGGGCGAATTGATTGCGAAGGTGGCGAACAAGGTGTTTGGCTAACCGGCCGCCTGCGTGTCAGCCCTGACCGATATTCTGGGCTGCCCGCGAAGTGGGTTTGCTCGCAAGCGTGGCCCGTGACGGATCACGCTTTGCTAGCGCCATGGCGGCCAGGTAGCCGAACGTGAGCGCTGGGCCGAGTGTAATTCCGGCTCCAATGTAGTGGCCGCCAACGGGCGAGTTCATGTCATTGCCACACGCGAAGATGCCGGGAATCGGCTGGTTGTTGTGATCCAGGACTTCGCCGCTCGGCCCTGTGACGAGGCCGCGGCTCGTACCGAAGTCGCCCGGCATCAGCTTGACGGCATAGAACGGTCCCTGCGCGATTGGCCCGATGCACGGGTTCGGCGCATGGGCCGGGTCGCCTTTGTAGATGTTGTAGGCAGAGGCGCCCTTGCCGAAATCTTCGTCGACACCGGTTTGCGCGAAGTGATTATTTCGAAGCACGCTGCGTGCGAGGCCATCGGCGTCGATGCCGATTTTGGCGGCGAGTTCCGCGAGCGTGTTGCCGCTATGCAGATAGCCTGCCCGTTCATAGCGGCGCAGCGACATGCCCGGAAGAATGACGCCAATGCCGTACTTTTTCACGGCGGCTGCATCGGCGACAAGAAATGCGGGAATCGCGCCGGCGTCGAACATGCCTTGCGTGAATGCGTGGTACGAGGCCGCTTCGTTCGTAAAGCGCTTGCCTTCCTTATTGACGGCAATGAAACCGGGCTTGGGCCGATCGAGCATGAAATGGCCCCACAATGTCTCGTTGTTGCCATTCCTGAAAACGGAGACCGGCACGTAGTAGCCGGTGTCGAGCGCATTGTGATCGAGCCGGCCGCCCACGGAAAGGGCTAGCCGAATGCCTTCACCGATGTTGCTCGGCAAGCCCAGTCCAAGTTCCACCGTTGGCTGACGCGAATGCTCGCGCCGCATGGCGGCGCTTCCGCTATAGCCCCCGGTTGCGATCACCACACCGCGGCGTGAACGCACGCGCAACAGGCGGCCGTCGCGCGTGACTTCGGCGCCGATCACGGCGCCATTCGCGGTGATGAGTCGCGTTGCGTGGGCGCGCAGCCAAAGTGGAATCTGTTCATCGAGAACCGTTTTGTAGAGGCGTGCAACGAGCGCGTTGCCGCCAACGAGTCGTGTGCCGCGGTGATAGCTCAGGCGGTCCATGCCATAGCGCAGGAAGCGCTTTGCGACGTGGGAGAACGACTTGAACGAGCGCGTGAGGGCAAGGAAGTGGTTCAAGTCCACGAGGTCGAGCATCATGCCGCCAAAGGGTGCGAACGCGGGGAGCGGAGCGCGTAAATCCTTGAAGTGCGCGCCGAGTTTGCGGCCGTCGAAATCCAGCGGGGCATGGGCGCGTCCGAACATGCCGCCATCGGACTCGGGGTAATAGTCCGGATAGTCGACTGCCGCCACCTTCAGCTCGGAATGCCGCACGAGGTAGTCCAAGGCAACCCGGCCCTGCGTGATGTAGCTTTCCTGAAGCGGGTTGCCCACGCTGTTGCCGACCGTGGCGGCAAAGTATCGGCGCGCTTTATCGAAGGAATCCTTGAAGCCCGCGTGCTGCATGG
Organism: Paraburkholderia sp. J8-2; assembly: GCF_905220195.1. NCBI lineage: Bacteria > Pseudomonadati > Pseudomonadota > Betaproteobacteria > Burkholderiales > Burkholderiaceae > Paraburkholderia > Paraburkholderia sp. J8-2. The sequence continues at coordinate 591,938 of NZ_CAJMZA010000001.1, read as the reverse complement.
GCGCGCTGTCCACAAACCACATCATGCCGACCGACCAGGCGGAGGTGCCTCCGACCTGGTCCGTCTTTTCGAGTACGAGCGGCTCGAGCCCTTCATGCTTCGCGACGATCGCCGCCGAAAGACCACCTGCGCCCGCTCCCAGAATGATGACATCGACCTCCAGGTCCCAATCTTTCGTCATATCAGTGCTCATGGCGTGTGCCTCTGTTCTTCCTAATCATTCTATATAGAATGATCGCAAATGGGATGAATTTAAACGGAATGATGGGCTGGAGTGCTGTGGATGTCAAGGAACTCAGGGATTCTCCTGGGAGGCCGGCCAGCGCCCCACATGAGGACATACTGATCTTGACAACATCAATCCCATTTAGGATCATTCGATATAAATCGAATGTGCCGAGGTGCGGCCTTTCCGGTTCCGAGTCATGTGAAATTTTCGAGGTATTGAGGAGAGGCAATGAGCAAGCTTCAGTTATCCGTTGCCGTAGGAAACTACGACCGGATTCGCCCACTGGTGGATGGTGATGTACAGATCGAGGGCGTCGATCCAGTTTTCATGCTTCAGGATCCCGAAGAAATATTCTTCCGCGCATTCCGGCATGCAGACTACGACGTCTGCGAACTTTCGCTCAGCAGCTACTCGGTGAAAACCGCTGCGGGTACGTCGCCGTACATTGCCGTGCCGGTCTTTCCGTCGCGTGCGTTTCGACACACGTCCATCTACGTGCGCGCGGACCGCGGGATCGAGCGTCCCGAAGATCTCAAGGGTAAGCGTATCGGCGTGCCCGAGTACCAGCTCACCGCCAACGTCTGGGTGCGCCTGTTTCTCGAGGAAGATTACGGCGTCAAGGCGTCGGACGTGACGTGGGTGCGCGGCGGCTATGAGGACGCGTCGAGAGTCGAGAAGATTACGCTGCAGTTGCCAGACGATATCAGGCTCGAAACGGCGCCCACCGGGAAAACAATTTCGGAACTGCTGGCCGATGGAGCAATCGATGCCGTGATCGGCCCGCGTGCGCCGTCGTGCTTCGACCGCGGGCATCCTCAGGTGAAGTACCTGTTCGACGATCCGCACAAGACCGCCGCCGACTGGTACACGCGTACTGGCCTGTTCCCGATCATGCACACGCTGGGCGTGCGCAAGACGCTCGCGGAGCGTCATCCGTGGCTGCCCGGCGCGCTGATGAAGGCGTTCGAGAAGTCGAAGGCGCTCGCGCTAACGCGCCTGAGCGACACGTCGGCAACGAAAATTACGTTGCCCTTCGTGGAGGACCAGCTTCGAGCGGCGCGCAAGCTGATGGGCGAGGACTTCTGGTCGTACGGTTTCGCGAAGAACGAGCACGTCATCAACCGCTTCCTGGAACGCCATCATGCAGAGGGTCTGTCGAGCCGCCGCCTTGAAGCCCGCGAGTTGTTTCATCCAGCCACGCTCGAAAGCTTCGCTATTTGAGCGCTGAAATGCGCCCGCTTGTCCGTTCTCGAACGCGGCAGGCGGGCGCGCCCAAAGGCGCCCCCGCACAAACGATCAATACAACAGGGTGCCGAGGTTGACGCTGCCCGTGCGCTCCCGCGTTGCGATGACCTTCTCCTGACCGTCCTTGCGCACGCGCACTTCGACCGTCGAGGTCATCGTATTCAAGCCGGAAAAGCGAAAGTCGCCGAAATGATCGGTTCGCGTCGTGCGCTCCTCGCCGCTCGCGGAGTCACGCAGCACCACTTCGATACCTGCCAGATTGCGCGGGCGTCCGTCTTCCATGGTTTCGCACACATTGCCAGCCACGAGATGGCTCAGCGCGTCCTCAAGATGGCGGTAGAAGACGCGTGGCTTCGTGCCGAACTCCGGGTGAATGACCGTGAGGTTGTCGTCTTTCACGATCTTCTCGAGTTCGGGCTCCGGTACGTTCAGCGCGCGAATGGCCTTGGTGGGGCAGGCCTGGGCGCAGCGCGGCTCCTTCCATCCGGCGTCGAGCAGGTGGGCGTCGAAGTTCCAGTTTTGCGGCACCTGTTCCTGTTCGTTCCATTCGATCATGCCGTACGGGCAGCTTTTCACCAGATCGCGCCTGCCGCGCGCTTTCTCCGGATCGATCATGACGATCCCGTCCGGGCGCTTGTAGATCGCGCCGTCCGGTGCGGCCTTCACGCAAGGCGCGTTGTCGCAATGATTGCAGGCCTTCGGGATATACGTGACGTCGACGAGCGCGCCTTCTCCCCGCACATGCCGTTCGACACGTATTGTCTCTAGCCCCTCGGGCGGGTGCGGTGCCGAATAGCCGGGAAAGGCGTTACCGCTGTATTCGTCTTTCGTGGCGATGACGCAGTTGCGGCAGTTGATGCAAAGCGAAACGTCGATAACCAGTGCCCAGTTGCTCATGCTGCGTTCTCCAGTGTCGCGTCCCATTTTTCCACCTCCACCCAGCAAGTGTTGGGCATGATTCCGTCTGCGGTCGTGCTCATTTTCCGTCCCGGCGTGAGCAGGTTGAGACAACCTCCGCGGTCGACCATGCCGACCGCAGTCTTGATCAGATCGAGTTCGGCGCACGATTCGTTTCCGCGCGCAACGCCATCCTTGATCAGCTCCGAAACGTCCAGTGCGCAGATGACCGAGGCCTGCGCGTTGTGCACGCGTACGAGATCGCCGGAGTGCAGCCCACGTGCGGCGGCATCCTTTACGCTCATTCGGAGTACCCAGTAACGATAGCCGCCCACATTGAGCCGGTGCTCGTTGATCGTGCTGATATGGCTGTTCTTTCCGTCCGCGTGGGTATGGAAGCTGTAGACCGGATGATTGGTCACGAGCTGCAGCGGATACGGGTGCTTGATCGCGCTGTCGCGATTGATGTACCGGTTGACGGCCGGACGCACGGGATCGATCGCTTCGATGCGGCGCAGGCTGGAGGGCACGAACTCGAATTTGCCGGACTGCGTGGGCAGTCCTTCGCCGAACGTGTTCGAGTAGACGCCGGGCAGCGGATTCGCTTCCGGCAGATCCTTCGTGCGGCCTTCGGCGAACCAGCGCATGTCCACGGGCGGACGATCGTCGTCGGCAGGCGGCGGCACGATGTGATAGCCCTTCTTGAGGAACGTCTTCCAGGTTGTCTGCTTTGGCAGGTCGGTCGAGTTGAACATGCGCTCGCACCACGTAAGCTCAGACCCGCCGCCTTCGGAGTACATGCCGCCATAACCGAGCCGCAAGGCGATATCCAGAAAGATCTGGTAGTCCGAGCGGGATTCGCCCAGCGGCTCGATGCACTTGTGCTGCATGATCATCATCCGGTGATTGATCTGGCTCTGCGCGTGCTGGATATAACCGCCGCAATTGCCCCACTCGGAGATGTCGTCGCGTTCGAGCGCCGTGCACGCGGGCAGGATGATGTCGGCGAACTGCGCTTCGTTCTCCATCCAGATCGACTGGTTGACGACAAATTCGAGCGACGAGTGGCGGTACGCGTCGATCATCCGGTTCGATCCGGGGACCGTGCCGAACGAAGACGAGCCGTAGCGGTACAGCATATGAATGGGCGAATAGCCCGGCCGCGGATACGAGTAGTAGGCAAATTGCCCTTCGATCGAAAATCCGTCCCACAGGTAGCCATCCGCTTTGCCTTCCGTAATGGCTTCGGCAAGGCGCTGACGGGGGACAGATTGCTTGACGGGGTTGATCGTGATGATGTGCGGCATGCGGCAATAGTTGTGCGCCGCACTCGCCGTGTAGTTCAGATCGCCGGAAATTCCGCCCTCGGCGTAGCCTGGGAAGTAGAAGTTCAGGTCCTGCGGTGCGCCGATCTGCAGATTGCCGAAGTTGATGCCTGGTTTCCCCCAGCCTTGCATGGCCATCATCATGACGACGTTGCGCGCCCACTGGGCGCCGGTTTCCGTGCGGCAGGCGCCGCCGAAGCCCGCGCCCAGGCCACCCGCTGCGAGGTAAGTTTTCTTCGACGCCCACAATTGGGCGAGACTGCGCACGTCCTTTGCCGGAATGCCGGTTTCGGCTTCCTGCCATTCGGGGGTCTTGGGTATGCCATCCTCTTCGCCGAGCACGTAGGCGCGCCACTCGTCGAAGCCCGTGGTGCGGTTCGCAACGTACTCCTTATCATAGGTATCGTTCACCATCCACTCGTGCATGATGGCGATCGCAAAAGCCGAGTCGGTGCCGGGACGGATGGGAAGCCACTTTCCGCCAAGCAGCTGGGCCGATTGCGTGAGGTACGGGTCGATGTGGACGAACTCGACGCCGAGCTGCTTTGCCCACAGGCGGCGCTCCGTGCCTTCGAAGCCGGCGTAGACCCCATTGGTCGACTCGGGATCGCTCGACCAGAACACGATGAGTTCGGCGTTTTCGAGGCAATCCACGGCGGTGCCGTAAAAGCTCGGCGTACCGAGGCGCAAGCTGTTGCCATAGTGGTGCATGGCACCCCAATACCAGCCTTCCCAACTGATCGGGCTCATTTCCACGCGCGTGTAGCCGATCAGGTTGCCGAAGCGCTGCATTGCGCTCAGGTAGTAGTTGATGTTCCCCCACTGATGGTGCGCGCCGGTCGCCATGGCGATGGCGCCGGGACCGTATTGCTGCTTCATGCGGCGGATTTCACCCGCGACGATATCGAGCGCTTCGTCCCAACTGATCCGCTCGTAACCGGAGATGCCGCGATTCTGGATGTTGCGCTCGCCGTTGGGGTCGAAGTCGACACGCTTCATCGGGTAAAGGATGCGCTTGTCGGAGTAGACGAGCGACTTGAGCGAAAGCGCGTGCGGGCTGACCGTGCCGCGCCGGGCGGGCGAAAATTGGCGCCCGCGCGCGCGAATGGTCCAGCTCGGTCCGTCCTCCTCCACAAGATCGATCGGGGTCGTCCGGATGATCTTGTCGTCCTTCACGTAAACAAATACGGGGCCGCCGTTGGTCAGCGTGACATAGCGGGTCGTGCCGTCCTTCATCGGCGTGCCCTTGCGCCACGAGGCCGTCTTCATCGTGTTGACGAGCTGGCCAAACCAGACCAGCGCCTCGTCGCTGCCGCCCTGGGTGATCTTGAAGTTCTTCAGGGCGTCGATCAGGAACGCATGGTCAGTCGTTGGCGCGAGCATGCGGCGGGCAGTGGCAACGTCCATGAACACGAGTTCGGCGTCCGGCGCGGCGTACGGTCCCCAGCTGGCAGACAGGGTGCCGTCCTTGAAATGGAGCTGCCGCGCGAGGCTGTTGTCCCGCAGCCGCAATTGTATGACCCATCGCCCGGCGCCCAGGTGCTTGCGCATGCTGGGAAACCGCCGCGCGGCCATGCGAAGGGCGAATGGCATGAGCCAGAGTATGAGCACAAGGAGTTGTCGTTGCATGCCAGTCTCGATCCTGAATTGAACCAGGCGCTGTGACGTGGGATATCACCGCCGGTGACAATCTGGATTATCCCTTGAGAGATCATCCAAATTGAGATAGATTGATATCGAATGATGTGTTCCGGGACGGGCAAAGTCAAGGGCTCCAGGGAATTCCCTGCACCGAAGGCATGACCGATCTTTCCGCGGCCCCCATGTTGAGGAGTGGCTTATGTCAAAGCTGAGTTCGAATGCAGTCAAGGAAGCCCTGGAACTGGAGGGGCTCGATGAACAGGGCGCGACGTCGCGTTCAGTCGCGGTCGATGTGCGCGGCAGAACCGTTCCGTGGATGGCACGCACGCTATACCGGCTTTACGACAGCCAGGCGCAAAAGGTGCTGGACAGGGAGGGTATTTCGGTTGCGCACTGGCTCTATCTGCGCGTGCTTGCCGAGCGTGGCGAAATGAACCAGCTGGAACTCAGCAAGCGGGTAGGCATTGCCTCGACCACCGCGGTGCCGGCGCTAGACAGCATGGAAAAGCGCAATCTCGTGCGACGTACGCGCGACCCGAAGGACCGGAGAAAGTATTACGTCAGTCTGCAGGAGGAGGGGCAACGTCTCGTCGACGAACTGCTGCCAGAAATTACGGCGATGGTTTCAGGTTCGTTCGAGGGCATCGCGCCGAACGACCTTCACATTTTCTGGAAAGTCATGCGCCAGATAGAAGCCAATCTGACCCAGATTTCCCAAGGCGACTCCATCGTCGACTAGCTGGCGGCGGGTAGGGCGGCGCGAAGCCGCCCAGGCTGCGTTCAGGCCACCCGCATGCTGGGGCGCTCCCGCCCTGGCGGGAGGATATGCCAAAGTCCGTCCGTGTGGCGAAAGAAGAACAGGGCCGCGGGGCCCGCTGCCCGGCTGGCTTCCACACACACATAGCATTGACACTTCGCGCGCCGGTTCCGGAATTCGACCACGTGAACCGCGTCCATCGAGGTCGGGGCGAGCCAGAACTCGACCATCGCGCGCAATGACTTTTCTGCGCTGGCCATTGTCTTCTCCTCATCACGCGCGTCTTAATCGTCGCGTGACCAGAACATGCAGGACGGCCTTGCTCGAAGCGAAGGCGTCCACCTCCCACTGCCCGGCCTGCCGGACGTGCTTGCGCGCTTTTACCCCACTTTCACCCGTTTGCCGGCTCGACTCGATTGCTCGATCGCTTCGAGCACCTCGTGAAGCGCGCGTGCGTGGTCGAAACTGGGGGCGGTGCGCGTGCCATGAAGCAGGTCCTGGCCCATCAACCGGTAAATACCGGCGACGTTGCGTGCGGCAACCGCGTCTTCGGCATCAATGGGGAAGGGATCGGGAATCGCGAGTTCCGTGTAGCCTTCCTCGCCCTTGCGGCCGAACTCCACACGTAATGGTGAAATATTCACGCAAGGCACGTATTCGTTCCGTGCGGTGACACGCAAATCGCCTTGGCTTCCGTTGATTTCCCACAACAGCTTCGTTCCGCGCGGAACGCCGCCGCGCAATTCCAGCGACAGCGGTGCACCGGAGCGCAAAACGGCGTTTGCCATGACGTGATCTGGCGTTTTCATCTGCACGGCTTCGCCCGTTTCGATCGCACGGACCGTCTGGCGGCGTTGCGATAGCACCGCGCCGATCTCGCCGATCTCGCCGAGTACCGCCTGAATCGCGGCAATAGCGTGCCCGCCGATCACGGAAAGCAGCGTGGCGCCGTTGCGGTCATCCATGGCGTAGGCGTCGCCCCGCAGGATATCGCCGCCCCAGCTGATGCCGGACCCCACGTACGTCGACGAGAGGACGTCGCCGATCTCACCTTGCGCGACCAGCTTGCGCAGGAACTGCACTTCAGGCGAGGCAATCGCCTGCGTGCCCACGACAGCGAGCGCCTTCTTCTCGCGTGCAAGCTCCGCGAGTGCGATGGTTTCTTCCAGGCCATTGCCGAGCGGCCATTCGCAGTACACGCTCTTGCCGGCCTGCAAGGCCGTGGTGACGACCTGGCGGTGGTGCGGGACCTTGACGGTGACGACGATAACGTCGATATCCGGCGACGCAGCAAGCGCTGCGGCGTTTTCGAATGCGCGCGGGATGCCGAACGCGGCGCTGGCGGCCTGCGCGCTGGCGAGCGTCGTATTGGCGACGCCTGCAAGCTCAAAGACATCGGGCAACGCCCGCAAGGCGGGAAGATGGGCCATTGCCGCCCAACCGCGATCTGCGCTCAGGCCGACAATGCCCACGCGAAGTTTCCTGTCCATGTGTTCCTCTTGCTTCAGATAACGGGCGCACCCGTCATACGGTCTGGTATTGGTACGAGGGATCTTCCCTGTCGCGGCGGCCGACATTCGAATTGCCGAGCGGCGCCTGGCCCTCGGGAACCGGGTCCGAACGCTGCGAATCGAGTACCACGACCCGGTCGGCAATGCGCCATTCGCCGTTGCGCCGCTCCATGCGGTCCACATAGCGAATGTTCACCACCCAATCCATTGCGGGCTTGCCGTCTTCGGGCCTGGTCCGGTGGCTGGCGCGCGCATAGTGCTCCGCGAACGCCCGATCGCCGTGGACCTCGACATACTGGTTGCCCGTGAAATGTTGCGTCGATTCGAAATTCGGCAGCAATTCGGCTGCCCATTCGATGAAGCCTTCCACATCGCCGTTATACGCACCGTGCCGGTCGATTGCGTCGGGGTGATAGCACGAGCGCACGAGGTCCCAATCCATGCGGTCGATGCCGCGGCAGTAGCGGACATGAACGCGGCGAATCTCGGCTTCGTCCAGCATTTGCTGAAGTTTCGCTTCCAATTTCGGTCTCCTTTCTAATTGGCCTCGCCTGAGCGTGGTGCCGAGCGAGTCGGGCCACGATCAGCGTGTCATTTCGCGGCGCCCGGATGAGGCGCGTAATTGCCGGTTTCCATCAGCTGTGAGATGGCAAGGGCCTCTGGCGTCCAGCGCAAGGTCGCGCGCGTTTCGAGCAGCCATGCCTGGTAGCCTTCGGGAACGTCCTCGGACGGCCCGTGATGGATCACGCCTTTCGGCACCCAGGTCAACGTGCCGGGCTCCGTACAGCCGCCCCACGCGCCGGGGCCGCGCACGTAGCAGATCATTTCATCGAAATCGGCATTGATATGGACGGGCGGCCGGCCTCCCGGGCGCGCGCTGAGGTTGAACAGCAGCAGGTCGCCCGTGCCCGACGAAAGGAAGGGGCTCGGCGGGCCGCCCTCCGGAAGATAGGTATGAACCTGGATTTTCGTGAGATTGAGCTTCCACACCGGCACGCTATCGGAAAGCCGCACGCCCAGCGAGAGCGGGTCGTGTGGCATGACGAAAACGGTGTTCTCGCCGTCGAGCGTCTTCAGGATCAACCGGGTCGGAGCACCTGGCGCGATGTCCGGATCGATTTCGGCGTATTTCAGGTCCCGCGCGACGTTGAGCATGCCGGATGGCGCGGGCGGCGAGAGCTTGAGCGCCGAGGGGCTCTCCACGATGAGGCTGCGCATCGCGCCATCCGTCGGGCCGTAGCGGTAGGCAATCGCGCGCGGAATGCAGACGAAGTCGCCCTCCCCGGCGATGAGGCTGCCGACATCGGTTTCGAACTTCACCGTGCCCGACTGGATGAAGTGAATCTCGTCCGCCTCGACGTTGCGCACCACGAACGGCATCGGCGCACGGCGGGCGGATACGTGCACTTTCACGCCGATCCGCGATGTTGCGACAGTCGTCGGGATGGCTTGCGGGTCGCTCGCGTCGCCCGGAATCAGGCGCTCGAGCACGGCTCTGCGGGGCGCATGCGGCCCTTCGACAGAAAGGTAATCGGGCGCATACGTCGGTCGGGTCACGACCGAAAGCGCACCGAGAAACCCGTCCCGCGTCCACAACTGCACGGTGGGCTCCGCGCCTTTCGTTTCATCGTTCATCTGTCATTCTCCTGGGGGCTTGAAGGCACCGGGCCGTTACAGGCGTTATAGGCGCGATCTCGCGACCGTGGCTCATTGCGCACGAGGCCACGGTCGCGCGGCCCCGTTCTCAGCGGGCCGGCTTGCCGATCAGCTGCCGGTACTCATTGGCCGTTGCCGGCTTGCGTCCGAGCAGGGCCGCGATATCGCGCGCCATGGTGAACATTTCGAGGTTGCTCGCGAGACGTTCGTCGCTGTTCGGGTACTTCCACGGCGTGTCTTCCGTGCCGACGCGGATATGCAGCCCCATCATGGTGGCGAGGGTCGTCATGTAGAGCGTTGCGCGTCCCGCCGCGCAGACGCTGATCACCGACGTCGGATCGATCTTGCGAATCTGGTCGACCATCAGGAACAGGTGTTTCGTCATGTCCTCGGTGTCGCTCACCCACGTGCCCGAGACCAGCGTGCGTCCGACATTGAACGGCAGGCCGTACAGGATCAGCCAGTTGTACGGCGGCTTGAGAATGCCCGTGTCGATCAGCTTGCGCTTGGCAAGCTCGATTTCGCCGGAGCTGTGCACCGCCAGTTCGGGCTTGACGCCGACTTCCTCGAGCGTGGCGACGGCCGGCACCGCAAAGGCCTCAGGGTGGCCCGGCGCGCAGGGCGCGACTTCGGTCAGGCCTTCGCGAGCGGGGCCCATGCACATGTCGAACGTCGTGCCGTGCAGCACGTTCACGTTCGGCACGAAATCGTTGCCGAAGCGCTTGCGCAGCGGCTCGATCACCTGTTTGTAGGCCTCGACCGGCACGATGTCGCGATCGAGGCGGCGGCCTTCTTTGTCGGTCATGAACGAGAAGTCGATGTGAACGCCGCAGGCCCCGGCTTCGATCACGCTGGTCGCTTCATCCACGTAGGCCTGAAAGGACGTCGTGTCTTCAAAGCGGCCGGAAACGGCAGCATTGATGGCGACTTTCTCAGGCACGTCCCACTTGGGCTGCAACTCGGCCCCAGCAATGAATTGGTACTCCTCCATTTCGCGCTTGGCGGCTTCCCAGAGGGGCAATTTCTCGATCATGATGATCCTCGACACAGGTAGTGAATTTTGGTCCGCAAAGCTTCCGAACCGACGGCGATCAAACTGGAGAGGTTTTGCCGGGGCGCCAGTGACGTCACGGCCCGTGCCCGCCCGGGGCGCGGGAGGTGGATGCCTCTCACCAAAATCGTTTGCGCAGAGATCATTCCGAGCAAGATCGATTTATATCGAATGATGTTGTTTGGAATGAATTAAGTCAAGGGACCCAGGGAAATTACCTGGGTGGGCGCGGCCACTGCGTCAGATGACAGCAAACGTGGAGCGGCACCGAACCGGCGCGGGGCGGCGCTAGGGAGATTCCCCAGGAATCTTGACATCGGTCATTCCGAAACACATCATTCGACATAAATCGATTCTGTATCGCATCATTGAGTTTGGGAGTGGCCTAAGCGTGGACAAATAACAAGGAAGTGGCCAGGAAAGGCTTGGAGACCAATCCATATATTTCGTAGTACGGATGAAGCGGCGCATCATGACGCTTCGAATCACACTCAACACGACATCGAGGATCACCATGTTCGACCCGCTTCACGTATGGCCGAATGGCACGCGTAACAAGCATTCGCACGGCCTCACCCAACATGCCATCGAGAGGAAAAAAGCGCATGCACTGTCCAGGTCCCGCCGTATGCTCGCGCAGATCGCGGCGTTGCTCGGCGCGAGCGTTATCGGCACGGCGGCTTACGCGGCTGGCGACTCGGAGACGAACCAACAGGGCGATATCACGCCGTTGTGCGGCACCAAGCCGATGATCGTCGGCGTGTCGGACGGCTATGGCGGCAATACATGGCGCAAGACCGGCCTTGCCGAGGTCAAGGACGAGCTGAGCCGCTGCAAGAACGTCAAGCGGATCATCTACAGCAACGCCAATGGCGATCCGCAAAAGGCGAACTCCGATATCAACAGCATGGTGGCGCAGGGCATCAACGTGCTGATCCTGCTTCCTGACTTCGGCGCGGTGCAGCTTCCCGCCATGCGGGCGGCCATGAAAGCGGGCGTTGCGGTGGTGCCTTACTCCGCGCAGATCGCGGGCGTACCCGGACGCGACTACGTCGTGAACGTGGTTGGAGACACGAAGCAGATCGGCGTGCTGTGGGCCGACTGGCTAGGTGCCAATGTGAAGAAGGGGAATGTGGTGTTTCTGGGCGGGTCGCCGGGCGCTGCACCCTCGCAGAACTTCCTGGACGGCCTGAAAGCCGGGCTCAAGCCATACCCGAATCTGAAGCTGCTCAACGAGCAGTTCGTCGTGACGAACTGGAACCCCGTAGATGCACAAAAGGCCACGGCCGGCCTCATCGCGCAGTATCCGAAGATCGATGCGATCGTCACCGATTTCGGCGTAACGGCACTCGCGGCGGCCAAGGCATTCGAGCAGGCGCATCTGCCCGTTCCGGCGATTGCGACCATTGCGAGCGACAACGAGTTGAACTGCCACTACATGGCGGCCAAAAAGGCCGGCACGCATTTTCCGTATTACACGGTCGATGGCACGACGTCCTACGTTCGCTTCGCCGTGCGCCAGGGAGTAGCGGCTTATCAGGGGACCCAGGACAAGGAGTCGCCGTCGATCCTTCCGTTCACGTACGCCGACAGCGCCAAAGGCATCGATCCGAAGTGTGATCCGTCGGCGCCGCCCGACGCCGATCTTTCCTCTGCGCTGCCCGCCGACAAGCTCAAGCAAGTCTTTGCCCAGTAAAACGTTCGAGACGAATCATGAATGACCAGAAAACGCTGCTGCAGGTCGACGGTGTCACGAAGATCTTTCCGGGTGTACGGGCGCTCGACAACGTGACGTTCTCGGTGGTGAAGGGCGAAGTGCACGGTCTCGTGGGTGAGAACGGCGCTGGCAAGTCCACGCTGATGGCGGTCGCATCAGGTGCACTGGTTCCGGAGCACGGGCGCGTGGTGATCGACGGCGTGGAAACGCGAGGCGATACCGAGCAGGCACGCCGCCTGGGGTTGGCCATCGTGCGGCAGGAACCGGCGCTCATGCCCGACCTGACTGTTGCAGAGAACCTCTATCTCGGCGTGCCGATCGAGCAGCGTCCAACGCTCATGCAAGTCGCGCAATGGGCGCAAGGGCTCCTGAAGCAATGGAGCGATGACGTCGCCATCGATGCGAACGAGCGCGTGGTGAGTCTGAATCCGGAGCAACGGTTCATCGTCGAGATCGTCAAGGCGCTTGCGGCGAAGCCCAAGGTTCTGGTCCTCGATGAACCGACCGAGCATCTGCTGGCGGAAGACGTCGAGCGCCTGTTCGAGCGCATCCGCAAGATTACGGCTTCGGGTTGTGCGGTCGTGTACATCTCACACCGGATCCGCGAAGTGCAGAAGATCGCGAATCGGCTGACCGTGCTTCGCGACGGTCAGGGGCAAGGCACCTGGCAAGCCGCGGGCCTGAGCGAACAGCAGATCGTTGAACTGATCGTTGGCGGGGCGCTCGATCGCGACTTTCCGGTCAAGGGCAACGATGAAGACGCGAGCGTCATTCTCGACGTGGCGGGACTGCGTGGCGCAGGCTTCAGCGATGTTTCGCTTCGGGTCAGCAAAGGCGAGATCGTAGGTCTCGCGGGTATCGATGGCAATGGCCAGCGCGAATTCATGCGGGCGCTTGCGGGCCTCGCGCGAAGCCGCGGCCGCGTCACGGTAACGGGGGCTCAAGCGAGACTTCACCATTCGCAGGCCGCAGCCGCGTCAGGCATCCGGTATCTACCGGGCGATCGTCATCGAGAAGGCATCTTCGGCGAATTGTCGGTGCGTGAGAACTTTTCGATCCGCAGTTTGCCCTTCGATTCCATCAAGGGCTGGGTCAGCCAGCGCAGCGAAGCGAGGCGCGCGCGAGACGCAGTGAAGCGATTCGCGGTCAAGACGCCGTCCATCGACACGACGATTCGCAGCCTGTCGGGCGGCAACCAGCAGAAACTGGTGCTGGCGAGTGTGCTGGCCAGCCAACCGAAGGTGATGCTGGTCGACGAGCCGACTCAGGGTGTGGACATCGGCGCGCGGATGGAAATCTACAAGGTGTTGAGAGAAGCGGCTGCCGCGGGCACGGCTGTGATCGTCGTTTCGTCCGATGCGCACGAAGTGGCGGGACTGTGTGACCGCGTGCTGATCTTTTCACGCGGGCACGTCGTGAAGGAACTTGCCGGCGACGCGGTCAGCGAGAACACCATCACATCTGCCGTCCTGACTGTGACGACCGAGCGGGAGAAAGACGCGTCCACAACGGCACGGTTCTGGAAGTGGGCTTCGGGGGATCTGGCGCCGATCGTGATGCTCGCCGTGGCCGTGTGCGCGCTCGGTCTGTATGCGGCGCATGTCAATCCCGCTTACCTGTCCGCACGAAACCTGAGCGGCATGCTGGCGCTCGTCGCCACGCTGGCCATCGCCGCTTATGGGCAGCAGTTGCTCATGCTGGTCGGGGGCATCGATCTTTCGGTGGGGCCACTCATGGGCCTCGTTGTGGTGATCCAGTCGTTCTTCCTGAACGATGGCGCCACATTGGGCCATCAACTCTCGGGCTGGGTGATCGTGCTGCTGGTGGCCCTGGCCGTCGGACTGGTGAACTGGACGCTGGTTGGGCCGTTCCGGCTGCATCCCATGGTGGCGACACTCGCGACCTATATGGCGCTTCAGGCCGTCTCGTTGCTTCTGCGCCCGGTGCCTGGCGGACTCATAGCCGATCGCGTCGTGGACGCGATCGGCGCGCAGTTCGGCTTCATGCCCGTCGTTGCGATCGTCGCGATCGCGATGGCGGCCGTGCTCGAAATCGCGCTGTTCAAGTCGAGGGTGGGGCTCACGCTTCGCGGTGTGGGTTCTCGTTCCGAAGCCGCTCGGATGGCCGGCGCGCGTCCCCAACTGACGACGCTCGCCGCCTACCTTGGTTGCTCATTGCTTGCGGCTGTTGCGGCAGTGCCGATGATGGCGCAGGTCGGTTCCGGCGATGCCAGCGCCGGCATCAACTACACGCTCGGAAGCGTTGCGGCGGTGGTGATCGGCGGAGCGAGCCTTTTTGGCGGGCGCGGCTCCTTCGTTGGCGCACTGCTTGGTGCGCTCCTCATCATTCAGGTGAACGTGGTGACGTCATTTCTCGATATCGGCGACTCGTGGCAATCGTACCTCCTGGGCGCAATGATCCTGGCTTCGGTCGCGCTCTATTCCAGAAGCAGAGAAATGGCGGTGGCGAAATGAGAAAGGCAATGCACAACCAGGCGGAAATCATGTCGGAATTTCTCGAACCCTCCTCAACGAAATCAAAAGCAAAGCCGGCGTGGTTCCCCGCGATCGATGAATTCTCGTGGATCTGGGTGGGGGTGATCCTGCTTTTCGCGTGCAGCTTTATCGTTGCGCCGGGCACCGTTTCGCACGGTTCGATCCTCGCCATGCTCCCTTTTGCCGGCATCCTTGCGATCGTCGCGACGGGGCAAACGCTGGTCATCCAGCAGCGCGGGCTGGACATGTCGGCAATCGGCATGGTTTCACTCGCGGGCATCGTCATGGCCAGAACCGGATTCGTGTTCGACTCCATTGTGCTTGCCGTTGTTATCACCGTTTGCGTTGGCGGCATCGTCGGTATCGTCAACGGCGCTTTGGTCTCGAAGGTTGCGATTACGCCACTGGTTGCAACGCTTGCCGTCAATGCGTTGTTGATTGGCCTCGCACGCTCGCTGACGGGCAACGTTCCGGTCAATGTCCCGACTGTCATGCAAACCATCTCGCATGCGCAGTTCCTCGGCCTGCCTGCCAATGTCTGGTTCGCGTTCGTTTTCGTTGCGAGTGCGTGGCTAATCACGCGCAAGACCGCGGTAGGGCGCAGGTTCATTGCCGTGGGCGTCAATCCGCGCGCGGCCGAAGCCGCGGGCGTCAACGTGTTGAAGTACAGGATCGGCGCGTACTTCGCGTCGGCCGTGTGCTTTTCGGCGGCGGGCATGCTGCTCGCCGGCTTTATCGGCAGCGCGTCGCAAACGTCCGGTAACGACTATCTGCTGCCCGCTATCGCAGCGGTGGTGGTGGGCGGCACGCCATTCACCGGTGGCCGGGGCAGCGTCGTTGCGAGCGCTGTAGCCGCGCTATTCATGGCGCAACTCGGGCAACTGGTGCTGGCGCTAGGTGCGGGTGCTGCGGTTCAGCTACTCGTACAGGCGTGCGCGATCCTGCTGGCAACGACGGTGCGTCATCTTCCGGAGTTACTCAGAGCACTTCGCCAAGCGCGGAGGTAGGAACTTCGCAGAGGCCTTCAGAGGATGGAGTGGAGACAATTTTTTGCTGAGGAATACAAAATGAAAAGATTGGCATTGTTTGCAGCTTTAACGACCATCGGAATCTGCAACGCGTATGCGCAAAGCTCGGTGACGCTGTATGGGCGCATTGCGGCAGGCTTCGACTACGTGACGAATGTGGCGACTCCGGAAGGCTCAAAGAACAACTTCCGGTTTGGCAGCAATCAGTACGGCTACAGCTGGTTTGGGCTCAAAGGTGATGAAGACCTTGGCGGAGGTCTACACGCGGTGTTCAAGCTTGAAAGCCTCTTTACTTCGGGAACCGGCGAAATACCGCCGAACACCATCTTTACGCGGGACGCGTACGTAGGCCTCGCGAGCGACCGTTTCGGCAGTATCTGGTTTGGTCGCGCGATGAGCCTGACCGACGAGACCGGCTGGTACATCGACCCCCTGGGCGAGCAGGTCGGGATCGGCGTCGGCAATTTCGCGTACGGTCGCGCCTGGGGTCCGCGGCCGAACGTGGTCACCTACAATTCGCCGAATTGGGCGGGATTTTCATTCCGCGTGCAGAACGGATTTGGCGGCGTGGCGGGCAACTTCCAGTCCGGCCGCCAGTTCAGCGTGAGTGCGCAATACACGCGGGCGAGCTTTGCCGCGTACGGCGTATATGAAGAAATACGCGACGCGAACGGGCAATTCTCCGACCTGTATGCGGCTTCGCGAGAGTACATGATCGGGGCCACCTATACGCTTGGGTCACTGAAGTTCTATACCGGCTTTCAGCAGCTGGTGTCGTCCGGACAGGATACGGTCGCGACCACATTCAATCCGTTTGCGGCAACGCGCAGCCAGCAGGAGTGGATTGGCGCCTCGTATCAGGCTACGCCTGCTCTCGCGATTCAGGGCGGCTGGTATCACGGTAACGTGAATCATGGTGGTGGAACAGGCAATCTCGCCGCTCTAGGCACGACTTACAACCTCTCTGCACGGACGTTCCTCTACCTGACCATCGGCGCCATGTTCAACGGCAAGCAGTCCTCATTCCCGGTGGAAGCGACAGACTCCCTGCCGCTGCCGGGCCACAACCAGCAAGGTGGCTACTTCGGCATCATGCACTTCTTCTGATGACGCCTGGGGTCAAGGCGCGGTGCTATCCCAGACGGGAGCGAGTCCAGGGGGATTGACGATGCGGCTGTCGGCTGTTGCCAACGAGTGGATTGCCGACATCTCCGCGTCGTCGAGCGCAAAGTCGAAGATGGCGAGATTTTCCGCGAGGCGTTCGATCCGGGTGGTTCTGGAAAGGGCAACCGTGCCGGGCTGCTGAACGAGCCACCGAAGAACGATTTGCGCAATCGTCTTGCCGTTGCGACCTGCGATTGCTTTCAACACATCGTCGCCGAATACGCGTCCGATCGCCATCGCGCAGTAGGCCGTGACGGCAAGACCGGCTTGCCTCGTGCTTTCGGCCAGCACGGACTGATTCAGGTACGGATGATATTCGAACTGATTCGTCACGAGCGGTGCGGCGGAAAGGCGAATGGCTTGCGCCATCATGGCACAGTTGAAATTGCTGACGCCAATATGCCGAACCTTGCCCGCCCGCACTACGGCATTCAAACCAGCGATTTGTTCGGCAAGCGGGATATCCGACCCCGGCCAGTGCAGTAGCAATAGATCGATGTAGTCTGTCCGGAGCTTGCGCAGGCTCTCATTCACGGACGCTTCGAAATGTCTCTCTGCGTAATTGCTCACCCAAACCTTGGTGGTGAGAAAGAATTCACTTCTTGGGCGATTTGAAGCGGCAACGCAGTCGCCAATGGCGGCCTCATTGCCATAGATCTGGGCGGTGTCGAAATGGCGGAAGCCCGCGTCAATGGCCGCGGGCGCCAATCGATGGACTTCGGCTTCGCTTAGACCATAGGTGCCAAAGCCAATGGCCGGTATGGCTGCGTCGCCAACATGAACGTCACGCATGAGGGAGTTCCGAAAGAGAAAGGAGGACAAACGGCGCGGGGCAATCAACTGTCGGACGGCGTGATTCGGGCGTAATTCGACGCTGTCTCGACGTGTCCGTTACCAACGAGTCGATCGATACTGAACAGGCCGGCGCCGTAAATCGAAAGCGCAAGCAGTCCGCCTGCCATGGCCAGATTCGTGAGAAATTGGATCAACTGGTTCTGGTCTGCGAACGCATGGTGAAAGATGATGGCCGTCGAAACACAGTAGGCGGCCAGCATCCATGCTACGGCGCGGGTTCGGTAGCCGAGAATGAGCAACGTTGCGCATGCGAGTTCCAGCAACATTGTGCCGATACACCATAGCTGCGGCACGGGCAGGCCGAACGTCCTGGCGTATTCAATGGTCGCCAGCGGCCAAAGCAGCTTGTTCACGCCGCTCGCAACGAAAAGGGAAGCGAACAGGAACCGTCCGGCCATGGCGAGCAGATCGTTGCCTGTAGAGTTCGCGATGGCCATGTGCCTGCCCTCGATGCCTTGACGCTCGACTGATCAACGCGTGGGCGTCTGGCCGAAATGGCCGTCGCGCCGAAGCTGCGCACCGATCTGCTTGATCCTCGCTTCTCCCGCGCGCAACGCGTCGGCAGACGTATGAACGGAGTAGTGTCCGAGCACAAGCGGGTGCGGATGGGCGATGGCAGAGCCGAGCACGAACTCGCAGTCCTCACTCGCGGTGAGGGTCACGGCGTCTTCAGACTCGTCGAATACGACGAGCTCGTCGGCGACACGCGCGTTGCCCACTCGCAATGCGCCGCGTTGAACGCTCAGCCAGGCAACGCTGTGACCGGCTGGCGGCGTGTACTGCCATTGTTCGCCGGCCTGAAGTCTCACGAGCAGATAGTTGATGCCTGCGGGAGCACGAATGGGGCTTTCGGCTTCCCCGTAGCGGCCCAGAATGACAGCTGCTGGACCGGTGCGAGGAATGTCGCTCGCGCTCAGGTACTGGCTGTGAGGAGCCGCCAATTCGAGGGAGGGCGGCAATGCGGTCCACAATTGATAACCGCGTACTGTGCCGTTGCCTCTGGCGCCGCCGCCATGCCAGACCCCGCCGCCCGCATTCATCCACTCTACGCCGCCAACGGGCAGTACGCCTGATGCACCGGTCGTGTCCTCATACTCAACCTCGCCTTGCAGCAGCACGGTCGTGGTCGCGAGACCCGAATGAGGGTGCATGGAAAACTGCAGCGCCGCCGCATTTTTGCTCTCGAAGTAGTCGAGAAAAACAAATGGCTTCAGGATGTCGCCAAGGTCGCCCGGGCTGACGAGTCGCGTGATGGAGCCGTGCTGCCGCCCCGCCGTGCGCAAGACGACCGCTCTCGCGGTGTCTTGCTGCCCGGCGGTATCGAGGCCGGGCCGTACTTGAAGAGGGGCGCATTGAGCGCTCGATGCTTTTGACACGCCGTGCGGCAAGGTTGTATCGGACGACATAATAATCGGGCGCGAGCGCCAGTTGATGACATTGAGCTAGGGTAGGCGCTTACGTGTCTCACGAAAAGCCTGTATTTCTCGATGCAATCCATCGCCAGTGGAGATACGTGAGCGTTGCTGCACGGATGCGATGGTCAATTTCCTGTTCCTAGAAAAAGTGCTGGATACCCAGCGAGACGCCGGTTGTCGACCGGCCGGATGCCAGGCCGGCGCCCGCAAGCGACGCCACACTGTTGGCGCCCGACGCATGCTGGTAGGTGACCTGCTGGTAGATGGAAGTGCGCTTCGAAAAAAGATAGGTGTTCGAGAGCGTTATCGTCTTCCAGTTTCCGCCGTCGAGATTTTCGACCCAGCCGCCAATCGCGACGATGTCGTCGGGCCTGACCGTCCAGTTCGCGCCCGCGTCGACGGTATTGGCGTTGCCCTGGCCTGTGGCCAGGGTGATGCGCGACTGCGTGAAGGCGGCGTGCAGCAGCACGTGAGTGAACTGATAAGTCGCGCCCACGCCCCAGTTGACGAGCTTGTCGGCGACTACGCCCTCGGACGCCCGCAACGGCGTACCAAACAGCGATGGGAGGCCGATGAAACTCGATAGCTCCAGGAAGCGGTTGTTCTCGTTCGCGTAAGTGGCTGCGAGGCTCAACGGTCCGTTCTTGTACTGGACAAAGAACGAGTAGTTGCGGCCTTCGCTAAAGTTGCCCGGCACATTGCCAAATGCAAATTCCACACCGGTCGAGAAGCCGGCAAACGTCGGGCTCACATACTTGACGGCGTTGGCGAACTGGAAAAAGTTCGCGACTTCGTCGAGGTTGCCCTGATGGAGCGAAAGAATATTGCCGAGCAGCAGAGGCGTTTGATAGTTGGCGAGAACGTCATACATGAAGCTGGGCTGGCGGCCGAGCGTGAGCGTGCCAAACGTGTCCGACTGCAGCCCAACGTAGGCCTTCCGATTGAACAGCGTCCCTGGAACGAGCAACTGCCCGTTGTTCAGCAAATACTCGCCCTGCAGGTCGAAGATCGTGCGCAAGCCGCCGCCAAGATCTTCCACACCCTTCAAGCCGAAGATATCGGGCGAATGCGTGTTGCCTTGCTGAACAAGGGAGTGTCCACCGACATTGCTGATGTATTGGACCGCTGTGTCGGCGATGCCATACAAGGTGACACTCGATTGCGCGTGGGCGATGCCGAACATTGAAAATGCGGAAAGGGTTCCTGCCACTGCACGTCTGCGAAAGGCCATTGCTTTGACTCCGAAGCGGTAATTGTTCTTTTGATGGATTGTGTCGATGAGAAAAAGAATTGCAGTACTAAGCAATCAGTTCGTAAAACTCCATACCAGGGTCCAACGGCTCGTGTAACCTTGCGGTCCACCTGCTTCTCATGATATTGCATTCAACAGTAATGAATGCAATAATTTATGTTGAATACTATAGAAGGCGCCCGCGAAGGGTGTCAACAAGGTTGACGTGCGGGGAAACCCGGGCGGCGTGTGTTCAACAACTTCAATACGGCAGCGATATGACCAATGTGAGCACGAGGCGCGGCATTCAATCCGTCGAGATAGCGTTTCGAATCCTCTCGGCGTTGCAAACGAGTGTGCGAGCCCTTCCTCTGAAAGAGATTGCCGCGCTGTCCGAACTCACGCCGAGCGCGACGAGCAACTACATGATCAGCCTCGTCCGCACAGGCCTCGTTTGCGCCGATGAAAAGCCGGGATGCTACAAACTCGGCCCGGCTTCGCTGGCTCTAGGGATGAGCGCGATCAACCAGCTCGACGGTTTCGATATCGTGCGGCGCGAAGTGATTGCGCTGCGCGACGCCACGCTCAACGGTGCGGCGGTGACGGCATGGACCGACGACGGGCCAGTGAGTCTGTTCAAGCAGGAGGGGGAGACGCGCAGCATCCTCGAATTGAGAACGGGGTTGATCCCACTGGTCACGACGGCAGCGGGAAAGCTCTTTATCGCCTGCCTGCAGGCCAGCCGCACCGACGAACTCATTGCTCGCGAAATGTCTGGCGAGAAGAATTGGAGTGCGGCCGCCATGCGGGAAGAAGCGAGCGCGGAATTGCACAAGAACGGTTTTTCGTTGGTTCATCGCGGCAATCTTGGCTATGTATCGGTTGCCGCCCCGATCTGGGACCGGGACGGGAATCTTCAGTTTGCAATCAGCCTTATCGGCTCGCCGGCCACGCTCGATACGGATATCAACAGCGCGGCAATCAAGGCGCTCCTCGAGACCGCTGTTCGCGCGACGATTGCACTCGGGGGCAAGGTGTCCCGCCAGATCGGGTAGAAGTCTGCGTCACGTGTATCCACCGGCGGCAGCGGCCAATACGATGGAATTGAACCTGTCCGGCGCTTCAAGCTTCGGCATGTGGCCAATACCTTCGAGCACATGGAGCGTCGAATTGCGCGCTGCCTTGTGTATAGGCCGCGCGTGATCGTCGCCAGGTGCGATGCGATCTTCGTCGCCGATAACGATGGAAATTGGCGCCTCGACTGATGCGACCACCACTGGCGTATAGGCCGAGAAGAGCATGTTGACGGCATGTTCCCATCCCGTTGGCGTAACCGCGTCCCGGAGTGTCGAGACAAGCGCGCGGACCTGGGGCGTGGCGTTGGCGGCGAGCAGGGCGTCGACCACCGAGGCGCGCGCTTCGGGCGACTGCGCCGCTGCGCTTCGCATCAGCGCCTCGCGCGCGGCGGCGCGATCGGAAAGCGTCAGGTGAGCGCGCGCGACGTTGGGCGCGCTCAATACGAGAGCGTGCGTTGCGTGGGCATATTGCGCCGCAAAGGTCGCTGCGATGACGCTGCCCCACGAACTGCCGACAACCGTCGCACGCGAGATGCCCAACGCCGTCATCATCGCCATGACGGCCTCCGCATAGTCGGCGGCGCGAGGCGTTGCGATCGCAAACGGACTGCTTTGTGCGTAGCCCGGGGCATCCCAGGCGATCACGCGATGGCGCGCGGCAAGTCCTGCGAGTTGTGCGCGATATCCCGCCGAGTTCGATCCAATGCCGTGCAGCAGGACGATAGGTGGCGCTGCCTTGTCGCCCGCCTCGCGGTAGGCGATGGTTTGCTTGCCGCTTGGCGAGTCGAGGTTCACCCGGATCTGTGCTACGGGAGGCAAGGCGGCTTCGAGTAAGCGGCTATCTGTTTCAGTCATGGCTTTCGTGGGGTCGCTATCGAGTGCGCTATGTGCGGAGCGGGCATTCATGCTTCGCGCAGCGCTAGAGAAATCTCCTGTGCGGCGGCCTTGAGGGCTTGCGCGCACGGTCCGTCGGTTGCCGCATCGAATTGCTCTGCGGGGCCAATCGCGGTCAAGGCAAGCACTGCCATGCCGTCTGGCGAAAGGATGGGCACGCTGATTGCGTTGGCGAGGACTCGGTCGTCATGAAACGGTCCGGGGCGCCTCGTCGCTACGCGCGAAGCTTTGACCGATTCGAGCATGCCAGAGAAGGTCTCTGCGGCAACGGGCAAATCCTGTGATTCGCGCCGAGCGTTTTCACGCAACTCCGCGACAACGAACCGGTCGATCGCTTCACGCGGAAGAAAGGCCGCGAGTGCAAGCCCGGAAGCCGAAGACGTCACCGGCAGCACGAGCCCCAAAGGCAGATCCGCGGCTACAGGTGTCGCCGCGGCCTGCCAGGCGATCACAGTCGGTCCGTGATTGCCCCATGCCACCAGGGCGAGCGATTTGTCGAGCGTACTGGCGAGCCGCAACATACTGCGGCTCGCCAGTCGCACCGCATGCGGCCGGGATTTCATCGTACCTTGCGTTCCGACCGGAGCGTGACCCAGGTCGTGTGGATCTGCCACCAGGTACTGGCCGCCGCCAAAGACCAGCGGCCGCCGCGCGCTTTGGCGAATGCGCTCGACTGAACCGAGAAAGATCACATGGTCGCCGCCGGGATAGCAGGCAACTGCCTTGCATTCGAGCCAGGCACTGCAATCGCGCAGTACGGGGAGGCCGTCGACCCCGACGTCATATTCGATGCCCGAGAACTTGTCCGGCGATCGCGTGGCGAAATGATTGGCCAGGCCATGCTGATCTTCCGCCAGGATGTTGATCGCAAAGCGCTCTGAATCCCTGAAGGCCGCGTGGCTTCCAGCGGATGTCGCCTGACTCCACAACACAAGCGGTGGGTCGAGAGACACCGAGGAAAACGAATTGGCGGTGAGGCCATGCATTTTTCCTTCGGTGTCGAGCGTGGTTACCACGGTTACGCCAGTTACAAAGGAGCCCAAAACGTTTCTCAGCTGACGTTTGTCGAAAGTTCCGATGGCTGACCGTTCGTGCTCGGACAGAGGAATCGCGTTCATGACGGAACCTTTTCCAGTTCACCGAATGCCGGCATGACGGATTCGTGGAAGAGTCCGATCGACGTTTTGGCTTCCTGCATCGACATATTTCCGAACATGAAGGTGCCGATCAGATAGTTGAAACCGCCGTTGTTTGCCTGTTCCAGCAGCTTTTCACGGACGGTTTCCGGCCGTCCCACCACGGCGAGACCGGATTCCACGAGCGGTTCGAACGTCGGAGGAAGCTTCTGGTTGACGGGTTCGGTGCCGTGCTTCTTCCAGAGCTTGATGAAGTTCGGATAGAACGCAGACCATGCCCGCGAGCCTATTTCCATCGCTTCCTGATCGGTTTCCGCTACGACGATATAGCGATTCACGCCCATGAGCGGTTCTGCTTCAAACGGGTGCCGCTTGGCGAATTCCTCGCGATAGCGGTCGGTGATTGCCCGGACGCGCTGAATGGGGCCTGCGCACACGATGTTCATCTTTTCCTGCGCGGGCCAAACCGTCGACTCGGGCGATGCCAGTGCGTACCACGTCGGCGGCGGCGACTGCAGTGGCTTGATCTCGATGGGCATATCCTTGAACTTCCAGAACGTGCCTTCGTAGTTGAGCGTATCCGAGTTGAGAAAGCGCTTCACGACTTCATACGACTCCACATATCGGGCTTGAGCCGTGGCAGGGTCGACGCCGAGCGCTTCGATCTCGTGGGGCGAGGCGCCGCGTCCCACGCCGTATTCGAAGCGGCCGCCGCTCAAATGGTCGAGCATGCAGATTTCTTCGGCGAGCCGCACGGGATGATGAATCGGAAGAATGTAGACGAGCGGCGAAAGGCGCAGCTTGCGGGTGCGCTGCGCGGCGGCGGCGAGGAACACGCTTTGCGACGGACACGCGCTCAGCGTGGTCGCGTGGTGCTCCGACATGTGATAGCAGTGAAAACCCAGCTTGTCGTACAGTTCGATGATCTGCAGTCTCTCTTCGTACTGCTGATTGATTGGCAGACCATTGCGATCATTTTGGTCAAAAATTCCAAACTTCATGATTTTTCCAGTAATTGAGAATTAGGTGATCTTCGCGCCTGGTGCAGGGCTGCCAATCAACGCGCAGAAGTCTTGCTGAAGACCTGAAAGATGTTGTCTTCGGGGTCTTTGTAGGTGGCGACGAAACCGTGCGTTCCCATGTCGCGCTGCCCGAGCAGCAGACCGCCTGAACTGAGAATCTTCTGTTCGACTTCCGCACGTGCCTCGCCGGCAATCTGGAAAACGGGGACGGCGCCGACCGCGCCTTGTGCGGCTTCCTCTGCGGAACTCAGCGCAAACGCACTGCGTTGCAGGCGGAATTGCGTCCACTTGTTCGCGTCGCGAAACTGGACCGGCATATTTAACGCCGCGATATAGAACTCGGAAAGCCGGCCAACATCTTTCGCGACGATATAGACCGATTGCATATCAACTTCTGCCATGGCGAGTGCTCCAGCAAACTGTGATGAGGAAAGGTGAGGGATCTGGCGAATGCCACTCGCTCAGGAGTGTCAGGCCGTTTGTTGGTCTTGCAGACCGAGTTCATCGCTCATGATTTGCCGGATCAGGTACTTCTGGATCTTCCCGGTCACGGTAGTCGGGAACGAGTCGACGAAGCGAATGTATTTGGGCACTTTGTAATGCGCGATGCGTGGCTGGCAGAATTCGCGGACACTGCCTTCGTCAAGAATGGCGCCGGGCGCGGTGACGATCCAAGCGCAGAGTTCCTCGCCAAAATGCTTGTCGGGTACGCCCACCACCTGAACGTCGAGCACACCGGGGCAGGTGTACAGAAATTCTTCTATCTCGCGCGGATAGAGGTTTTCGCCGCCGCGGATCACCATGTCCTTGATTCTTCCAACGATGTTGACGTAGCCCGCCGCATCCATCGTTGCGAGGTCGCCTGTGTGCATCCAGCCTTTGGCATCGATCGCTTCTTTTGTCCGGTCCTCCTGGTTCCAGTAGCCGAGCATGACCGAATAGCCGCGTGTGCAAAGCTCGCCGGGCTGACCTCGGTCCACGGTTTCGCCGCTCACCTGGTCGACGATCTTGATCTCGAGATGCGGCAGTACCTGACCAACCGTGGTCACGCGCTTGTCGAGCGGGGTATCGGTCATGCTCTGGCAACTCACGGGGCTGGTCTCCGTCATGCCATAGGCGATGGTGATTTCGGAGAGGTTCATTTCGTCCACGACACGCCGCATGATTTCGATCGGGCAAGGGGAGCCGGCCATGATGCCGGTGCGTAGCGTGCGCTTGTCGAATGCCGCAAAGCGCGGGTGATTCAACGCGGCAATGAACATGGTGGGCACGCCGAGCAGCGCTGTGCATCGTTCAGCCTGCACGGCTTCGAGAACGGCTTCAGCGTCGAATCTTGCGGCGGGGTAGACGATTGTCGAACCGTGCGTGAGCGATGCCAGATTGCCCATGACCATGCCGAAGCAGTGGTACATCGGCACGGGCACGCAGACGCGATCCATTTGCGTGAGCTTCATGCATTCGCCAACGAAGTACCCGTTGTTCAGGATATTGCGGTGACTGAGCGTCGCTGCCTTGGGCAGTCCGGTCGTCCCGCTCGTGAACTGGATATTGACGGCGTCGTCCGGACGCACGGTTGGGCGAACCTCGTCGAGCAAAGTGCGGCCGGCCGCCGCGAGGTCGAACAGGCCGGAGAAGCGTTGCGCGCCCGCCTCGTCCGGCGCGCCGCTTTCGTCGATCCACCAGATCGTCTCGAGCTTCGGCAAGCGCGACTTGCCCAATTCCCTCAGCATGTTCAGGTATTCGCTCGAACGGTACTGGACCATCGTCACGATCGCCTTGCACCCCACCAGGTTCAGCGCATGCTCGAGTTCAGCGCTCCGGTAGGCCGGGTTGATGTTCACGAGAATCAGCCCGGCCTTTGCCGTGGCCAATTGCATGAGCAGCCAGGCAATGTTCGTGTGCGACCAGATGCCGATCCGGTCGCCGGGCTCGAGTCCAGAGGCAAGCAATCCCGCGGCGAGATCGTCCGATTTTTGCCGAAGCTCGCCGTAGGTGAGGCGGATGCTTTCATGCAGGCTGATGACCGCAGCATGTTCATTCAAGCGATGGGCGATCGCATCGAAGTAGTCGCCAATCGTCTGATTGATGAGCGCCGTGGTGCGTGTTCCGCGCTCATACGAAAGCGTATTCATGTAGTCTCCTGGATGTTTTGCGTTCAACAATAGTGAACGTATGCAGCATTGTTGTATGTTAGGATGCGCTCACGGACGTGTCAACCCGTTTTGCCGCTGACGTGACTATTCAAATGTCGGCGTGAAGCCACTGGGCAGCGCAGGCGACACTTCGGCAATCAATTTGGATAGCGAAATAAATAGAAACGTCGGCCGCTGAAGGGCCAACGCGCACTCAGGCTCTCGTTATTGCTTGCTGTTCAGCTTTTCGAAGCCCGCGACTAGCGCGTCCAGCAGCTGCCGGACTGCTGGAACCATGCCGCGGCGCGAGGCGAAAATCGCGTGCACGAGGCCGGGTTCGGTGGCAAGCCCAGGCAGCAGGTGTAGAAGCTGGCCGGAACGGATATCGGCATCCACGAGTTCGCGAGGCAGCAAGGCCACGCCAACGCCATTCATCGCTGCGATGCGCAGGCTGGCGAGGTCATCGCTCGCGAGACGCGGCCGATGTGCCCATGACGATGCGTTGCCTTCGGTGTCCACGAGGTTCCAGACAAACTTCTCGCTGCTGTTCGCCATGGAGAGCGTAGGCCACGCTTCGAGTGATTGCAGCGACGCGGGCGCGGCATGGCGTGCGGCCAGGTCCGGACTGGCAACGAGGATCTGCGAGGAGAGCCCGAGTTGCCGGACGGCGAGATCGGTGCTTTCGAGAGGGGGAAGCCGCACGCGGATAGCGAAGTCGAGCCCTTCTTCCACGACGTCCACGCGGCGGTTGGTGGCATCGACGAGCACCTGCACCTCGGGGTTGTCCTGAATGTATTGCGCGATCATCGGGGTAATGCCCGAGCTGAGCAATCCTACCGGGCAACTAATCCGTATCGTGCCCTGCGGTTTGGAGCGTGTCTGGTCGACGATATCCTTGGCGGCTTTCGATTCCGCAACGAGGGCGAGGCAATGCTGGTGAAAGCGCCGCCCAATCTCGGTCAAGGACAGGCTGCGGCTGGTGCGATTGAGCAGGCGAACACCCAGCTCCTCCTCGAGTGCACGAACACGCCGGCTGAGCTTGGATGTCTGCGAGCCGAGGGCGTGCGCCGCCGCCGTGAAGCTCCCGCGCTCGACAACTTCTACAAAGATCCGGAGATCGTTGAGGTCGGTGATCTGGTTCATCGTCGGGCTCTCGCTGAGGATGCGTCGTTCTATCACGCGCAACGTTGCTTTGCAATTCGGGAGATTGGCGCGTGATCGTTGCGGATTTAGTATGGCGCAACTGACCGAGGACGGGTTATTCAGCGGCTACAGAACAGTTGAATCGCGCCGGTTTCGAGCGTCCGGGCAACACGGTGGATGCGGGCGATCTGTCGATCGGAAGGGGTGATGTTTCGTAATCCTGATTGAAATGGTCTGTGCGCGACTGGCGATGGTGGAGGCTGGCGCGAATCCCTATCCTGGTCCACCAAAGTGAACTTCTTTGAGGAGATCGTCATGGAACGATTCAAGTTTATTCCGCTGCTGGGCCGCGTCATGCTGGGTGTGCCCTTTGCGATGAGCGGGCTCAGCAAGCTAGCCGCCTACGCGGCAACGGTTGGCTATATCAAAGCGATGGGTTTGCCCGTTCCGCCGCTCGCGTACCTGGTTTCGATCGTGATCGAGCTGGGCGGCGGCCTGCTGCTGATTTCGGGCTACCGCGTGCGTCCCCTGTCGGTCGTGATGGCCGTGTTCTGTCTGGTCACGGCAGCGTTCTTCCACAACAATTTCGCAGACCAGAATCAGATGATTCACTTCCTGAAGAACGTCATGATGGCGGGCGGCCTTCTGCAGATCGCTTACTTCGGCGCGGGTGCTTATAGCCTGGATCAACGGCTTGGGCGCTTCAGCGCGCGACTGGCAGCGGCCAGTGCGAGCTGAGGCACCGGGCTGAGGCAGCGCGACGGGCCGCCCGTGCAGTATCGACGGGGCGGCCTTTGTCCGCTTCCGCCCCGGTGAGTTTTCGAGTTTAGGAAACCAAAATGTTGGATGGCGTATCGCTGGACCAGCTCCGGGCATTCATCACGGCGGTCGACGAAGGCAGCTTCTCCGGGGCGGCGAGGAAGCTTCGCCGCGCGCAATCGATGGTCAGCGAGCTAGTGTCGAATCTGGAAGGACAGATCGGCGTAGCGCTGTTCGACCGGCGAGGGCGCTACCCGGTTCTGACCGCGCAAGGGCGTGTGCTGCTGGCCGACGCGCGCAATGTTGTTTCCGGCGTGGATGGCATGAAGGCGCGTGCCAAGGGCATGGCGGCCGGGCTCGAACCCGAATTGTCCGTCGTGGTGGACGTCTTTTTCCCGTTTCAGGTTGTCGTCGAGGCCGCGAAGGCGTTTCGCGAGCACTTTCCGGGTGTACCTTTGCGGCTCTACGCGGAAGCGCTCGGCGGTGCTTATCAACCCGTCATCGACGGACGTGCTGCGGTCGGCATCGTGGGTTCCTTGCCTTTTGTGCCGCCAGGACTGACGTCGGAGCGGCTCGCTGGCGTCGCGTTTGCGATGGTTGCGGCCAGTACGCATCCACTCGCCGCGATTCGTGGGCCGATTCCCAAGGATGAACTCGCGCGCCATACGCAACTGGTGCTAACCGACCGGACCGAATTGTCGGCAGGCCACGAATTCGGCGTGATGTCTGCGGCGACCTGGCGCGTTGCCGATCTGTTCGCCAAGCATGCGCTTTTGGTGCACGGGCTAGGTTGGGGCGGCATGCCCGTGCATGCCATCCAGCACGACATTGCGGCAGGACGTCTCGTTGAACTTCACGTCGAAGACGTGCCCGCCGGTGGGCTCGTGCTTCCGATGCTGGCCGTGTACCCCGTTGCGGCACCGCCGGGTCCGGCTGGAAGATGGCTGATCGAGCAACTGCGCGACTGTTCCGCGAGCGCGCCGCACGAATCGCTGGAGGCATAAGCCATCGAGCGACGCACGCAGGGACCGCGCATGCGCGCAACTGGATCACGCTCGCGAACTGGCGAGTCGATGGATATCGGCAGGCTTCAGAATAGCTTGCGGTACACCGCGGCGCACCGCGTTTAGCATCGCATCGCCAATGATTCGGGTAGTCAATACGCTATTTGGCGAGATTCGCCGAACCAATGCGAGTAGCGGCTTGAGGGCGACGTACATCCATCGATACGCGGCCGTGCGCGACTGTATGCCGTCCTCGGGAAAGATCGCCGCCGGCCGGAAAATAGCCACCTGCCGAAACGGCAGGCGCTGCAGCGCATTTTCGGTTTGTCCGCGCACGCGGGCCCACATGCTGTTGCCTCGTTCACTACTGTCCGCGCCCGCGCCGGACACATAGACCATCGTCATCGCGGGGCTCACGCGAAGCAGTTCCTGAGCGATGTGGAGCGTGAGATCGTAGGTGATCGCCCGATAAGCCGCTTCGGCCATGCCGAAGGACGATACGCCTGCACAGAAAAAGCACGCGTCGATACTGGAAAACGCTTCGTCCGTGGCCTGAAAGCCTGCAAGATCCGGCACGGTGAAGAGCTTGAGTCGCGGATCATCGTAGCCCTCCAGCGCGCGCCGGCCGATCACGATGATTTCGGTGACGTCCGCCGCGCAAAGGCACGCACGCAACACGCCCTGGCCGACCATGCCGGTCGCGCCGATCAGTACGACGCGCATGATGTCACTCCGACGGCCACGCGGGCATTGCGGAATCGAAGTCGGCCGCGAGCGTCACGGCTTTCCAGGCTTGCATGGATTCGCGGCGGGCCTGCTCCTCGGCTTCCACGATCTGCCAGGCATCCGAGCCGAGCACGAGCCGCGCGGGCACCGCTTCATGCGAGGCGAGCATCACGATCAGCTTCGCAATGCGCTCGGGGTCGCCCACTTCATGACCCACGTACGCGTCGATCAGCGCCTTGAATCCGGCCATGGAAGCCTCGTAGTCCTGAGGAAGAGTGTGCAGCGTCGTACGCGCCTCGTTGCCCCATTCGGTGCGCATGCCGCCGGGTTCCAGCGTGCAGAGGCGAATGCCGAACGGCGCGACCTCCTTGCCCACGACGTCGCTGAATCCGCCAACGGCCCATTTGGCCGCCTGGTAAGCGGAGAGCCCCGGGCTGCTGATGCGCCCGCCTGCCGACGAGACCTGAAAGATATGGCCGCCGCCCTGGGCGCGCATCACGGGGATGGCCGCGCGCGTGAGGTTCACCACGCCGAAGAAGTTGGTTTCGATCTGCGCGCGGAAATCATCGGCAGGCATGTATTCGAACGGCTGAATGTGTCCGTAACCGGCGTTGTTGACCAAAACGTTAAGGCATCCGAATCGCCGTGCCGCCTCGGACACCGCCTGCTGTGCCTGCTCTTCGTTCGTGACGTCCAGTTCGAACGTCGCGAGGCGCTCGCCATAGCGCGCCTGCAAATCGGCGAGACGCGACGTGTCGCGCGCGCTCGCCAGCACCTTGCCGCCGTCCTGCAACGCGGCTTCGAGAATGGCGCGGCCTAGACCCCGGGACGCGCCAGTAATCAACCAGACTTTTGACATGATCGTTTCAACCTTCGTCGAGCGAGCGGCATCGACAATTTGGCAATGAAAGGGTGGGTGAATGCCTGCGAAATGCGACTCGCAAAGCTCACTGCGGATTGAATCCTGCCTTGCCTTCGAACATCACCGAGTTGGCAAGGTCCTTTTGAGCCTGCAGCGCGGCGAGACTGCGCGTATAGCCGGCCTCGAGCACCGTGTAGGCGTCGCCGCCGAGAACAGTACGCAGCGGCGGCTGCGGCAACTGACTTACCTCGTAGATGGCGCCGGCCATTTTCACGGGATCGCCCGAGGCATACTCATCGCCGACTTCCTTGATCTGCTGGCGCAGCTTGCCGACGACACCGTCCTTGTAATCCGCAAGCGCCTCGGTCCAGCGGATATTCGCGACGAACCCCGTCTTGATGGAACCCGGCTCGATGATGAGGGTCTTGATGCCGAACTCGGCCACTTCCTGGCTCACCGCTTCGGCAAAGCCTTCGAGACCGTATTTCGCGGCGTGATACATCGAGCCGCTCGGAAAGGCCGCACGTCCCCCGACGCTCGTGACATGGATGAACGTGCCGTGCTTTCTCGCGCGCATTGCTGGGAGAAAGGCGCGCGTGACGTGGATGGGCGCGAGCAGATTCAGCGCGAGCTGCTGCTCGATGTCGGCTTCGCTCAACTCCTCCATCGCGCCGATGACCGCGCCGCCCGCATTGTTGACGACGACATCGGCATCCGGATGGCGTGCCGCCACGGCCTGCACCTGCTCGGGACGGGTCACGTCGAGCGACTCCACTTCGAGCTGATCCGGCCAGGACTGCTTGAGCGCGTCCAACGCTGCTACGCGCCGCACCGCTGCAACCACGCGATGCCCTTCGGCCAGGACCTTTTCGGCAAGGGCAAGCCCGAGACCGCCGGATGCGCCGGTAATGAACCACTTTTGACTGGACATGTTGATTTCTCCTTTTCCACATTGAGTGCGTACGCACTCAATTATTAAAGAAAATTTTTACGGCGTGATGGCTCGCCAGGCGGCATGGAAACCCAGCTGGCGGTGACGCTCGGCATCGTCGGGTTGGCGCTCGACAAATTCGATCGTCGTATCGGCAATGCGCTCGATGATGGAGTAGAGAAACGCGATCGGTGCGTCCAGCAGTACGCCGCGCTGCACCGCTTCTTCCATCATTTGCGAAACGGCCATGAACGGCTCCATGCCTTGTGTCCGCGTCTCATCCCACAACTGACCTGAAGCCGAAAGCCTCGCGATGGCGAGCCGCCCGGCCGTGTTCGCCACGCCCCAGCGCACATAGTGCTGGAAGACATGTTCCAGCCGAAGCCGGAAGCCCGCCTCGGAAGGATAGCCAGGCATGATGGTTTCAGCCAGTTCGTGCTTGAGGTGCAGATACAGTTCCTGGAACAGCACGTCCTTGTTCTCGAAATACGTGAACAGTGTTCCTTCGGCAACACCCGCGCGCCGGGCGATACTCGCCGTGCTGGCCAGCACGCCCTGTTCGGCCACGGCTTGCGTTGCCGCAACCAGCAGGGCATTGCGCTTTTCAGGGCTCAAAGGACGTGCCATCGTATTTCGGTTCAATGTAGAGTGAGTACGCACTCAATTATAGATATGGTTCGAGGCGAGTGCAATCACGCGAAAATCGCGCCAGATCGCATCGCCGCTCGCCGATAAAGCAGGTCACGCAATCAACGGCTGCGCGCGCCCGGCGGCTTCCAACCCATCAGCGTCTCGGCGCTCCATTGCGCCGCAGTGAGCCGCGCGATGAAGAAGTCGGCCAATGCGCTCACCTTGGCTGGCCGTGTGCGGGCGGTGGGCGTGACGAAATACAGGCCGCCTTCGGGCAAGCGCCAGTCGGTCAAAACCGGTTCGAGTTGTTTGTCCGCGAAATACTGCGTCGCCACGAACTCGGGAAGCTCGGCGACGGCGAGTCCGGCGAGGAGCGTCGGCAGCAACGCTTCCACGGTCGTGGCTCGCAGCGCGCCGCTTGGCGTGACCGTGCATGCCTCGCCATTTTCGTGCGTAAAACGCCAAACGTCCCGCCGGCTCCTGTTGGCATAGGTCAGGCATTGGTGCGCGCCGAGGTCATGCGGATGCTGCGGCCGGCCATTGCGCGACAAATACACGGGCGATGCCACGACAAACCGGCGCACGGGCGCGATGAGACGTGCCGCGAGCGAGGAATCTTCGAGGATGGCGATACGCAGGGCGGCGTCAAACCCCTCGCCAATCAGATCGGCTTGGGCATCCGTGAGATGAAGCTCCACAGATATGTCGGGATAGGCCCGGAAGAACTCGGGCAGAAGTGGCGCCACCCAGCGCGCGCCGAAGGAAAGCGGCGCCGCGAGCTTGACCAGGCCGCGCGGCCGGCTCGAGGTCTCGCGCGCGAAATCCTCAGCCTCTTCGGCGTCGGCGTAGATTTTCGACGCGCGCTCGGCGAGCGTATGCCCGTAGTCCGTGAGCGCGAGCCGCCTGGACGTGCGGTTGAACAGCCTGCCGCCTAGCCGCTCCTCGAGCCGGGTCACGGCGCGGGAGACTGTGGCGACGGATACGCCCATGGCCGCCGCGGCAGCCGCGAACGAACCTTCCTCGGCAACCTTCGCAAACATCGCGAATCCTTCGAAGTCCGGTAGCTTTGACATCGACAATTTTGCAACGATGGTTTTCGGTCATTTCTATTTCGAAAAATAACATGCGGCCTTAAATTTGTCTCGTCACAACGCCGGTACGGAGATTGTCGTCGGCGGTGGGAAGGCCCGGATTTAATCAGTAGTGCGATTGACTGAATCGATAAGGAGAAATGCCATGAACGAACGGATCAACGAACTGCTCTATCGCAACCTGCAAGAGGTTTTCGGCGAAGGCGATGCAAAGCGTCGCCGCGCGGCGATCGAGGAACTCTATACGGAGGACTGTGTGCTCTACGCGCCTCCCGGCGTATTCGCCGGCCACGATGCGCTCGACACGTTCGCCGGGGCCCTGCGCGCGACGCACCCGCATTTCGCCTACGTGCCGCTTGGTGAGCCACAGGCGCTGCACAACGCGGGCCGTCTGTCGTGGGGATCGGGGCCGCGGGACGAGGCGCCCGAGTATACGGGCGTGGATGTGATCATCGTTCGCGACGAGAAAATCGCCGCGCTCTATGTCTTCCTCGATTCGATGCCGTCGTAGCGGGAAGCCGATTCCATTCTGCGACAATAGCCCGCAATTTCCGCTCTTGCCGATCATGAAATGGAACTCAGACAACTGCGCTATTTTCTCAGTGTCGTCGAACACGGGAGCATGGGCAAAGCCGCGCTGGAACTCGGTGTCGTGACATCGGCGCTGAGTCAGCAGATTAGCCGCCTGGAGGGCGAGCTTTCCACACGTTTGCTGCAGCGCACGTCCAGCGGCGTCGTTCCAACCGATGCCGGCCTCGCGTTCTGGCGTCAGGCGCAACTCGCGCTGCGGCATATCGACGATGCCGCGCTCGCCGCACGCGAAGCGCGTTTATCCGGGCACGTGAGCGTCGGCATGGCGCCGAGCACGGCGAGCGTGCTTGGCGTTGCCTTCATGCAGGCCATGCGCGAGCGCTATCCCCATGTGCGTCTGCGCATGGTCGAAAGCCTTTCCGGTTATCTCGCCACCATGTTGAGCGCGCGGCAAATCGATCTTGCCGTGCTGTTTCGCGAGGTCCCGGCGCAACGCTGGAGCGTGGCGTCGCTGCTCGAGGAGCGGCTATTCGTCATCGGCGCGAGCGATCTCGATGGCATGCCCAGCGGCGCTTCGGTACGTCTCGCGCAGATCGGCAGGCTGCCGCTGATTCTTCCGAGCGGCACGCACGGGCTGCGTTCGCTGCTGAGCGCCGCGTTCAAGCGCGCCAAATACGAACCCAATGTCATTGCCGAAGTGGACGGCCTGGCGCTGCTGATGGATTACGTCCGCGCAGGATTCGGCGCGACCATTCAGCCCGGCGCAGCGCTCGCGCGCCCGGAGAACGTGACGTTGGCGAGCGTGCGCGTGGCCGATAGCTTTGCAACACGCCCCAACATGATCGCGAGTGTTTCCGACGACGAACTGTCGCCTGCCGGGCTGGCGGCGCGTGTCGTGCTCGCCGACGTGGCCCGCCAACTGGTGCGCGAAGGGCGCTGGCCCGGTGCGCGCCTGCGCCCTGACGGCGGTCTTCACAAAAACTGAAGACCCATTAACGGCCCGCTGATGGCGAGGCGAGCGCGCGGTCATTAGAGTGTGCCCGAAAGGAGGCGCACAGGATGGTCGATGTACTTGTGATCGGAGGAGGCAATGCCGCGCTATGCGCGGCGTTGATGGCGCGTGAAGCCGGCGCGTCGGTCCTGCTGCTCGAATCGGCGCCGCGCGAGTGGCGCGGCGGCAATTCACAGCACACGCGCAATCTGCGCTGCATGCACGACGCGCCGCAGGACGTGCTCGTCGACGCGTATCCCGAAGAGGAATTCTGGCAAGACCTGCTGAAGGTCACGGGCGGGATCACCAACGAGCATCTCGCGCGTTTGACGATCCGGGCCTCATCCACGTGCCGTCCGTGGATGCAAAAACACGGCGTGCGCTTCCAGCCGCCGCTTTCCGGCGCGCTGCATGTGGCGCGCACCAACGCGTTCTTCATGGGCGGTGGCAAGGCGCTCGTCAACGCGTACTACCGCAGTGCGCAAGCGCTTGGCGTGGAGGTTCGCTACGACACGCCGGTGGATTCATTGGAACTGGAAGACGGGCGCTTCGTCGCGGCGAAGAGCGGCAGCCAGCGCTTCGAGGCGCGCGCCTGCGTGCTGGCGGCGGGCGGCTTCGAATCGAACCGCGAATGGCTGCGCGAAGCGTGGGGGCAAAACGAGCGCGGCGAATGGCCCGCCGACAACTTCCGCATTCGCGGCACGCGCTTCAACATGGGCGTGCTGATCCGGCACATGATCGACGCGGGCGCGGACATGATCGGCGACCCGTCGCAGTCGCATTGCGTCGCGATCGACGCGCGCGCGCCGCTCTATGACGGCGGCATCTGCACGCGCATCGACTGCGTGTCGCTCGGCGTGGTCGTGAATCGCGACGCCGAGCGTTTCTACGACGAAGGCGAAGACTTCTGGCCAAAACGCTACGCGATCTGGGGGCGGCTCGTCGCGCAGCAGCCGGGTCAGATTGGCTATTCGATCATCGATTCGAAAGCCATTGGCCGTTTCATGCCGCCTGTGTTTCCCGGCGAACGAGCCGACACGCTGCCCGAACTCGCGCGCAAGTTGAACCTGCCCGAAGCGCGCTTCATGGAAACGCTCACACGTTACAACGAGGCGTGCCGTGTCGGCACCTTCGATCACACCGCGCTCGACGATTGCCACACTGACGGCATTGCGCCGCCCAAGACGCACTGGGCGCGCCCCATCGATACACCGCCGTACTACGGCTATGCGCTGCGCCCTGGCATCACGTTCACGTACCTCGGCCTGAAGACCAACGACCGCGCCCAGGTCCATTTCGGCGGCGAGGCGAGCGAGAACCTGTTCGTCGCGGGCGAGATGATGGCGGGCAACGTGCTCGGCAAGGGGTATACGGCCGGAGTCGGCATGTCGATCGGCACCGCATTCGGGCGTATTGCCGGCACGCAGGCTGCGCGCGCCGCACTTCAGACGACGGAGACTCACCATGCAGCGCACTGACGCCCTCGCGGCCGAACACACGCGCACCGCGCCAGCCGATGCAAAGATGCCAGCTCGCGGGACGCAAGGCGGTGGCGCGCGGGTGATCCCCATCGTGCCGATGAGCGACAGCGAAAGCGAAGTGGCGCGGCAGATGCAGATCTGCAACGCCTGCCGCTATTGCGAAGGTTTTTGCGCCGTGTTTCCGGCCATGACGCGCCGCCTCGAATTCGGCAAGGCGGACGTGAACTACCTCGCGAACCTGTGTCACAACTGCGGCGCGTGCTATCACGCCTGCCAGTACGCGCCGCCGCACGAATTCGCCGTGAACGTGCCGAAGGCGATGGCGCAGGTCCGCCTGGAAACCTACACGGAATACGCGTTTCCGGCTGCATTTGGCGCGTTGTACAAGCGCAATGGCCTCACGCTTTCAGTCGCGCTCGCAGCGGGGCTCGCGCTCTTCTTGCTGCTCGGCACGGCGATGCATGGCGGATTCTCGGGCGACACCGCCGCAGTGAGCTTTTACGCGATCTTCCCGCACAACCTGCTTGCTGCGATGTTCGGCGCGGTGTTCCTGTTCGCCGTGCTGGCGCTCGGCGTGGGCGTGACGCGCTTCTGGCGTGACGTATCGGCAGGAACGGCGAACGCGAGCGCGCCTGCACTCGCCGAAGCCGCAAAAAACGCGCTGACGCTCAAGTATCTCGACGGCGGCCACGGCGACGGCTGCAACGAATCGAACGACGCCTTCACGCTTGCGAGAAGGCGCTTCCACCATCTGACGTTTTACGGCTTCATGTTGTGCTTTGCCGCGACGGCGGTCGCGACGGCATATCACTACGTGCTCGGGCTGGAAGCGCCGTATCCTTTCTTCAGCGTGCCGGTGCTGCTGGGCACGCTGGGCGGCATCGGTCTGATCATTGGGCCGGCGGGGCTGCTGTGGCTGAACCTCAAACGGCATGCGCAGCAGGGCGATACGCGCCAGCGCCCGATGGACCGCGGTTTCATCGCGCTCCTGCTGCTCACGAGTGCGTCGGGCCTCGCGCTCATGGTTTTGCGGGCGACTTCCGCCATGCCGTCGCTCCTCGCGATTCACCTGGGCATCGTGATGGCGCTGTTCGCGACGCTGCCTTACGGGAAGTTTGCACACGGCATCTTCCGCTCGGCGGCGTTGCTCAAATCGTCGATAGAAAAGCGGCAGCGCAATACGCTGAGTCTCGGTTCTGACTAAAGGCTGGAAGCGGGCAAAAACGGGGGAGCGTCATGCTCCCCCGCACGACATCAACAACCACAGGAGACGTCCCATGAACCCCACAGAGCCGAGCGCCATTTCGGGCGTACACGGCGCCTCGCAAGCCTCGCGTGCCTCGCGGGCAGCGGCCGTGCTGCGCGTCACGAGCGGCAACTTCCTCGAACAGTTCGACTTCTTTCTGTTTGGCTTCTACGCCACGTCGATCTCGAAGATCTTCTTCCCTTCGTCGAGTGAATATGCCTCGTTGATGCTGACCTTCGCCGTATTCGGCGCGGGCTTCCTCATGCGTCCGCTCGGCGCGATTTTGCTCGGCGCCTATATCGACAAAGTGGGGCGGCGCATGGGCCTGATCGTCACGCTTTCCATCATGGCGAGCGGCACGATCCTGATTGCCTGCGTACCCGGTTACGCGAGCATCGGGCTGCTTGCGCCCGCGCTCGTGCTGCTCGGCCGGCTGTTGCAGGGCTTTTCGGCGGGCGCGGAACTCGGCGGGGTTTCGGTGTATCTCGCGGAAATGGCGACGCCCGGAAACAAGGGCTTCTACACGAGCTGGCAATCGGCGAGCCAGCAGGTCGCGATCGTCATGGCCGCCGCGCTCGGCTACGCGTTGAATCAGTGGCTTTCCGCGCAGCAGATCGGCGCGTGGGGCTGGCGCATTCCGTTTTTCATCGGCTGCGCGATCGTGCCGTTTCTCTTCATTCTGCGCCGTTCGCTGCAGGAGACCGCTGCGTTCGCAGCGCGTCCGCATCACCCGGGCGCGCGCGAAATCTTCGCGATGCTGCTGGTCAACTGGCGCACGGTGATCGCCGGCATGCTGCTCACGGCGATGACGACCACGACGTTCTATCTCATCACCGTCTATACGCCGACCTTCGGCAAAGCCGTACTCAAGCTCTCCACGGCCGATACGCTCATCGTGACGCTCTTCGTAGGCATTTCGAACTTCGCGTGGCTTCCCATTGGCGGCGCGCTTTCCGATCGCATAGGCCGCAAGCCGATTCTGCTCACCATCTCCACGCTGGCGATACTCACGGCGTATCCGGCGCTTTCGTGGCTTGCCGTTGCGCCGAGTTTTGGCCGCATGCTGATCGTGCTGCTGTGGTTCTCGTTTTTCTTCGGCATGTACAACGGCGCGATGGTCGCCGCGCTCACCGAAGTCATGCCGGCCCAGGTGCGCGTTGCTGGCTTCTCGCTGGCGTTCAGTCTGGCGACGGCGCTGTTCGGCGGCTTCACGCCGGCGGTGTCGACGTACCTGATCGAGATCACGCGCGACAAAGCTGCGCCGGGCTACTGGCTCAGCTTTGCCGCGCTGTGCGGGTTCGCGGCGACGCTCTGGTTGTATCGGCGGCGTGCGGGACAGGTGGAGTCGGCGCCTTCGCCGGTTTGACGACAGTTATGCCACAGCGGCGGCGCGCAACCGGTTGACGATCTGGTTGTCCTTGCCCTGAACGAACGGCGTCAGCGTGAGGTTGAACTCGATGTCCTTGTACACGTCGGCCTTCAGCCCGAGCGCGGCGCCACCGGTCTTTTCCGTCACTGGCGGAATCAACGCTTCACGCGTTGCGTAGGCGAAGTCGTCCCAGATCAGCGGATCGCCCTCGACGTTGAACTGCGTGGTCAGCTTGCGGTGAGCGTCGCTCGTGACGAAGAAGTGCACGTGCGCCGGACGCTCACCGTGACGGTCCAGCGCGTTCAGCAACTGCTGCGTGGCGCCTTGCGGCGGGCAGCCGTAGCCCACGGGCATGAGCGTGCGGAATACGTATTTGCCATCGGCGCCGGTCTTCACCGCGCCGCGCAGGTTGAAGTCGCTCTGCGCGCCGGTCGGGTCGAAGTGCGAGTAGAAGCCCTTCGAGTTGGCATGCCAGCATTCGACCACGGCGCCTGCTACCGGCTTGCCGTCCGGGCCCGTGACCATGCCGTGAATCACGAGCGGGCCCGCTTGCTCATCGGCGTCGAGGTCGATTCGCGAAACGCTGTCGCGCACTGGCGCGCCCGCAACGTACAAGGGGCCTTCGATCGTGCGCGGCGTGCCGCCGCGGATGCCCGCTTGCTCGTCGGCGGCGTCCATGCGGATGTCCAGATACTTTTCCAGTCCGATGCCAGCCGCGAGCAGTGCCGCTTCGCCGTCCTGGCCGAGCTTGTTCAGATAGTTGATGCCGGTCCAGACCTCATCGGGGGTGATGTCGAGATCGTCGATCGCCTTGAACAGATCGCTCAGCAGGCGGTGGGCAATCTGCTTGAAACGCGTACTGCCGCCGTTGCCATCCACGTTCGTGGCGGCCTTCAACAGGTCTTGCACTTCGCTGGTTTCGAATACTTTCACGCTCATGATGACTGTCTCCAACTGGTTTTAGGGGGGCGTTGAGCGCATTAGATATCCGGGCCCGCGCAGGCGCTATCCACCTGGTCGACACTCACTATCCGTTTTTTTCGGCGCGGGCGCGAAACCGCTTTGAAGCGGCCTGTGCATGGCCGGCCGCCGGGCGTCGCAAAGCCACGTCCGGCCACGAGGAAAACGCGCGGCAAAAAAAGCGGATAGCGAACGCCGACCAGGCGGATAGCGCCGGCGCCGCCGTGGGTATTCAATCCAGCTCATCAAGGACCTGGTCGCAAGACCGCTAAATGGCAGGAGGAGAACCCATCGTGAGCACAGAGAAAATCGCGTCGCAATGGCAGGATTTCGTTGGCGGATGCCTCGATTTCCGTCCGGCAGAAGGCGTCTATCGCATTGCGCGGGAGATGTTCACGGAGCCGCAACTGTTCGACCTGGAGATGGAGTTCATCTTCGAGAAGAACTGGATCTACGCGTGCCACGAGAGCGAGATCCCCAAGCCCCATGACTTCATGACGATGCGCGCCGGTCGCCAGCCGATGATCATTTCGCGCGACGGCAATGGCCAGCTCAACGCGATGATCAACGCGTGCCAGCATCGCGGCGCGACGCTCACGCGCATGGGCAAGGGCAATCAGTCGACCTTCACGTGCCCGTTCCATGCGTGGTGCTACAAGAGCGATGGACGCCTCGTCAAGGTCAAGGCGCCCGGCGAGTACTGCGAAGACTTCGACAAGTCCACGCGCGGCCTCAAGAAGGCGCGTATCGCGAGTTACAAGGGCTTCGTGTTCATCAGTCTCGACGTCGATGGCACCGATACGATCGAAGAATACCTGGGCGACTCGCGCATCTTCCTCGACATGATGGTCGCGCAATCGCCGACGGGCGAACTCGAGGTGCTGCCGGGCAAGTCGGCCTATACGTTCGAAGGCAACTGGAAACTGCAGAACGAGAATGGCCTCGACGGCTATCACGTGAGCACGGTCCACTACAACTACGTCGCCACGGTGCAGCGCCGTCAAGAGGCGAACGCGCAGAACGGCGGCGCGGCGAATGGCACGCTCGACTACAGCAAGCTCGGCGCGGGCGATGCCGAGACCGACGACGGCTGGTTCGCGTTCAAGAACGGCCATAGCGTGTTGTTCAGCGACATGCCGAACCCGAGCGTGCGCCCCGGCTATGCGAGCGTCATGCCGCGTCTCGTCGAAACATACGGCCAGGAGAAGGCCGAATGGATGATGCATCGGCTGCGCAACCTGAACGTCTATCCGAGCCTCTTTTTCATGGATCAGATCAGCTCGCAGTTGCGTATCGTGCGCCCGGTCGCCTGGAATAAAACGGAGGTCATCAGCCAGTGTATCGGCGTGAAGGGCGAATCGGATCAGGACCGCGAAAGCCGCATTCGCCAGTTCGAAGACTTCTTCAATGTTTCAGGCATGGGCACGCCGGACGATCTCGTGGAATTCCGCGAGCAGCAACGCGGCTTCCAGGCGCGCCTCGAGCGCTGGAGCGATATCTCGCGCGGTCATCACAAGTGGGTGGCGGGCGAGACGGCGAGTGCGCGCCTGCTCGGCATCGAGCCTGTGCTGTGCGGCACGGAGCTGACCCACGAGGGCCTTTACGTCAACCAGCACGGCGCGTGGCAGACGTATCTCCTGAAGGGCCTCGCACAGCAATCGAACAACACGAAGGAGGCTTGAGCCATGGCCATTACGCACGCGCAGCAACACGCGGTCGAGCAGTTTTTGTATCGCAAGGCCGAGCTTTGCGACGCGCAGAGCTGGGACGAGTACCTCGACCTGTTCGACGAACACAGCGAATTTCATGTGCCCCAATGGGACTCCGAGCACGTGTACACGACCGACCCGAAGCGCGGCATGTCGCTCATCTACTACTCGAACCGCACGGGTCTCGAAGATCGCGTGTTCCGCCTGCGCACGGGCAAGTCGGCAGCGTCGACGCCGCTGCCGCGCACGCTGCACCAGATCACCAATGTGCGTATCGCGGAGTGCGAAAACGGCGAGCTGGAAGCGAAGGCCAACTGGGCCACGTTTTACGCGCGCCATGGCGTTGCCGAACACTTCTTCGGACGCGTCACGTATCAGTTGCGCCCGGACGGCGACACCTGGAAGATCGCGCGCAAGCATGTCCTGCTGCTCAACGACACGATCAACGCCGTGCTCGACTTCTACCATCTGTAAGCGGGAGTGCCACGAAATGAGCCACAAGGTCGCCTTTAGTTTTGCCGACGGCAAGACCGTGTTCTTCGATGTCCGCTCGGGCGAACTCCTGCTCGACGCCGCGCTGCGCAATGGTGTGAGCATTCCGCTCGATTGCCGTGAGG
Organism: Paraburkholderia sp. J8-2; assembly: GCF_905220195.1. Classification (NCBI taxonomy): domain Bacteria; kingdom Pseudomonadati; phylum Pseudomonadota; class Betaproteobacteria; order Burkholderiales; family Burkholderiaceae; genus Paraburkholderia; species Paraburkholderia sp. J8-2. The sequence continues at coordinate 549,411 of NZ_CAJMZA010000001.1, read as the reverse complement.
GCGTGTGCGGAACCTGCCAGGGGCGCTGCGAATCGGGCAGCTATACGCTCGACTATGTCGACGAAGAAACCCTGTCCGCCGACGATCTCGCCGCGCGCAAGATCCTGTCCTGCCAGACGCGTGTGCAATCGGACGCGTCGTTTTACTTCGACTTCGATTCGAGCCTGTGCAGCGCGGGCGGCACCACGTCGATCACGGGCCGTGTCACGGCCGTTAAGCAGGTATCCGAAACAACGGCGATCCTGCATCTGGACGCAAGTGCTCACTCAGGTCGGCTCGACTTCCTGCCCGGGCAGTATGCGCGCCTGAAAGTGCCGGGTGCAGACGTGTGGCGTTCGTATTCGTTTGCCAACCGGCCCGACGACGACAACCAGCTTCAGTTCCTGATTCGCCTGCTGCCCGACGGCGCGATGAGCAACTACATGCGCGAGCGCTGCGAGCCGGGGCAGAGCGTCGAATTCGAGGCGCCGCTCGGCACGTTCTATCTGCGGCAGGTCGAACGGCCGCTCGTGATGGTGGCAGGCGGAACGGGGCTCTCGGCCTTTTTGGGCATGCTCGACGATCTCGCGCACAAGGGCGGCTGTGGCCAGAAGGTTCACCTCTACTATGGCGTGACGAACGCGCGTGACCTGTGCGAACTCGATCGTTTGAAGGCGTACGAGGAGCGCATTGCAAACTTCGCGTGCGATATCGTGGTGATGAATCCGTCTGAAGTATGGCAAGGCAAGACTGGGCTCATTCCCGAACACTTTGATCGCGAGATGCTCGAAGCGAACCCGTTCGACATGTATGTGTGCGGCCCGCCGCCGATGGTCGAGGCAATCAAGACATGGCTCGCGAACGCAAGCCTCGACGACCACCGTCTTTACTACGAAAAATTTGGGGACAGCAACAGCGCGCAAACCGCTGTGTAACGCTGCGGGGTTGTACGCACTCGGGGTGTTTCGTTATTTTGTCCGCGCGTGGCGTGGTTTACCATTGAGCATTCCCCCATTGCTCAGTGATACACCATGCCAACCCCCGCCGCCCACGACAGCCGAGGTATTGACGCACTGCGTCACGACCTCGAAGGCGCGCGCGACTGGATGGCGTCGATTTGCGGACCGCATGGGCTGCAGGTTCGCAGCCCGAAGGCACTGCAATTCCATCATAGCGGCACGGTAATGCGCTCCATGGCGAGCACGTTGGGCTACGTCGAGTACGGCACCGACGTCACCGTCTCCGTGCACAACGATGCGCCGCTTAACTGCTATAGCGTGAGTTTGCCGCTTACGGGGCAACAGGAACTTGCCGCGCACGGCCGCCTGTGGTTATCGGACCAGGACAGCGGCCTCGTGCTGTCGCCGCATGAGACGCAGGACCTTGCGATCACGGGCAATTGCCGCAAGATCATCGTGTCGATTCCGAGCCCGGCCTTGCGTCAGGTGCTGGAAGGACTATTGCAGCGGCCGCTCGAGGCCGCGTTGACGTTCGAGCCGCAGATGAATGCCGCCGACGGCGATCAGGCATCGTGGTGGCGCATGGTCAAGTTCCTGCTGGCCGAAATGGGGAGCGCCGGCCCGTTGCTCAATCATCAGCAGATGGTGGGCGATCTCGAACAGGCGCTGATCAAGGGGCTGTTGCTCTCGCAGCCGCACAACTACTCGCAGGCGCTTGCCGATGCAATGCGCCCAGCGTGTCCGCATTATTTGTTGCGCGCGAAACAGTTTATCCACGACAACGCTCGTGAAAACATTGCACTCGAAGACATCGAGCGCGCAGCGGGCGTCTCGCGCTACAAGCTGTTCGAAGGCTTCGGGCAGCACTTCGGGCACGCGCCTATGGCCTATCTGAAGAAGTACAGGCTCGAAGCCGTGCGGCGCGAAATTCTTTCCGACTGCTCCGAGCGCAATGTTTCTTCCATCGCGATGAACTGGGGCTTTTCGCATCTCGGCCGCTTTTCCAACGATTACAAGCAGCTCTTTGGCGAAACGCCGTCGCAAACCCTCAAGCGTGCGGTGAGGCGCTAGGTTGTCCGCTGTTCAGTCGCACGCAGTCAAACTCACTCCTCCATTTGGGCGTGGCCTAATCGCCCTTTAAGCTCCCTTAGAAAAGTTGCCGATGCGTGCGTGAGCGGTTTATCGCTACGCGTGATGGCGACGAGAGGCCCGATATGCAGCGGCAATTCACATTGCACGAGTTGCAGGCGATATTGGGCGCATAGCTCGTCGGCGATGCATTCGGACGAGAGGACGAGGGCATCGCTCTGGCTGGCCAGACGGAAGGCCAGCGGCGACACCTGCGACGACAACACATTCGGCGGCATGGCCAGCCCCATGTCCCGAATCGCGAACTCGAGCTGTTGCCTGATGATATTCGGCTGGGGCGGGAGTATCCACGGATAGTCCAGAAGCTCGTGAAGCGCCACCGGCTTCAAAGTCGAAGCGTGTCCTCGCTGGGCGAGAAAGACGGGCATGTCACGCTTCAACATTTCGAGTTTATAGAGTTCGCTGCCGAATCCACTGGCCATCCGCCCGATCACAATATCCACAAGGTCCTGGTCGAGATTCTCCAGCAACATTTCCATCGAACCTTCGCGCAGCGCTAGTCGCACGCGTGGCCACTTGATCCGAAAGTCGCTCACGCAATCCGATAGCGTCCCCCACCAGGTAAGCGGCGAAAAGATGCCTATCGACAGGTTGCCGATATCCCCATTCAGCAATGCCTCGAGTTCGGCCTCCGCTCGCTGAACGTCGCTCGCGATCAGATGGCCGTGACGCACGAGGGTTTCGCCGTAAAGGGTCGGGCGCATTCCGCTCGGCGTGCGTTCAAAAAGCTGCGCACCGACTATCCCCTCGATCTCGGCCAACGCCTTGGAAAGCGCGGACTGACTGACGTTCTGCGCTTCAGCCGCTTTTTGCAGGCTGCCTAGCCGCGCGATTTCCACCACGACGGTGATGTGACGGAGCTTCAGGCGTTGTTGCAGTGAGTTCATGATCCGGGCCGGGTTGAACTTTTGTCATGGGGGGGCGGCGAAGAATTCCATTTTCTTTCCGCTGTCGATCCGTAAGCTCGTGGTTGTCGGATGCGATAAACCTATGTGCGCGAGTGCGCAAGACAAAGGAGGCTACATGAAGGGCACCGTACTTGCCCAATGCGAGCAGGGCGTACTCGAAGGCGTGACCAACGATGGTGTACACACGTTCTTCGATATTCCCTACGCGGCGAATGGCGGGCGCTTTCGGCCCGCCACAGAACCAGCGCGCTGGAACGGTCAGCGAAATTCTACCCGACCTGGCCCGGTCTTTCCTCAATTGCCAAGCCGCCTGGATTTCGTCATGGGACCGACTGCTCGAGGCGTTGAGCAGTCCGAAGATGCTTTCAGGCTGAATGTTTTTACGCCCAACCTCACTGGCAAATTACCGGTCGTGTTCTGGATCCACGGCGGCGGGTTCATGACCGGCGGGGCGCTGCCATGCTACTCGGGCGAATCGCTCGCCGGTCTTGGCCGCGCGGTGGTCGTGACGATGAACTATCGGCTCGGCGTGCTGGGCAACCTCTATATGGAGGGCATATCGGCGGGCAATCTCGCCGTTTCGGATCTCGAACTGGCGCTTCAGTGGGTCAGGAAGAACATCGCCAGTTTCGGTGGCGACCCGGATTCCATCGTCGTAGCGGGCCAGTCGGCGGGCGCCTGGTTCGCGCAGCTGCTGGCCTCGATGCCGTCGACCCATGGGCTGGTGAAGGCGATTGCCATGCTCAGCTATCCGGGCCTTCAGCCGATGGCGCCGTCTAAAGCACAGACGATTGCGGAGCAGTTGTGCGATACCGCTGGTATCGCTACTAGCGGCGAGGAACTGCTCAAGATGCCTGTCGAGGACATCCTGCAAGCACAAACCCGGCTGACTGGCGCCGTGGCGAAGTTTGCCGAGGTTCCCATCGCGTTCATGTCGGTAGCGAGCGGCAACGTGCCAGCGGACCCCGGCGCAGATGCTCAGGAGCGCTTCGGAGGCAAACCGGTCTTCATAGGCTGGACACGCGATGAGTCCGGCAGTTTTTTTGCGAGCAGCCCAGCGCTCCTTGGAGCGACGCAGGAACAGGCCCTGCAGAAGTTCAAGGACGAATTCGGCGACGCTGCGGAAGCTCGATACGAGCGCGTGGCCGAAGGCCGGTTTGAGCGGAAGCCTTATGCCGCGTTGGTCGAGTTGAGCTCGGAAAAGCTGATCGTGGGCCCAACGCGGCGTTTCGCAAAGCGCATGGCCGAAGCGGGAAGCGGCGTATTCGCCTATCGGTTCGATTTTCCCTCTCCACAGCCGGATGTGGGCGCTTGCCATTGCCTTGAATTGCCGTTCTTCTTTGGCAATTTTGAGAACTGGATTGAGGCACCCATGCTCGAAGGCATCGACGAGCCGCGCAGCCGCGCGTTGTCGGCCCGAATTCAGAGTCACTTCCTGAAATTTGTGGAGTCCGGTAATCCGAATGGCGCGGGCTTGCCGGCGTGGAAAGCGTTCAACGGCGATGATGGCGATTTGATGTATTTCGACTGACGTGCTGGCGCCGATTGCGAGCCGAGGCTAGCACAATCGTCTCGCAATCGTCATGGGTCGTAGATCATTGAGAAGGTATTCGCGCAATTACTAAGTAATCCAAATAAATACGGCGAAGCATTGCCGAACCTGGAGACAAGAACGTCATGAAGATGAAGTGGAGTGCCGCGTTGCTGGTCGCGGTGACAGGGCTCGCGCACGCCCAGAGCAGCGTCACGCTTTATGGAATTATCGATACGGGCCTCTCATACTATAACCATGCGACGGCCAGCGGCGGGACGTTCGTCGGCATGGCTTCGCTGACCGGGCGTCTGCCTTCGCGCTGGGGCCTAAAGGGCACTGAGGACCTGGGCGGCGGATTCAAGACCTTCTTCGTGCTGGAGAACGGCTTTCAGCCCACCAACGGCACGTTGAATTACGGCGGCCGGCTCTTCGGCATTCAATCGAACGTGGGTATCAGCAGCGATTACGGCTCGATCACGCTCGGCAGGCAGATGGGCATGACGATGTACGCGCTGTTCAACGCGGATGTGATTGGCCCGTCGATTCATTCGCTGAGCGTCTTCGATTCCTATTTGCCGAACGCCCGCAGCGACAACGCGATCGGCTATATGGGCAAATTCCACGGCGTCACGATTGGCGGCACTTACAGCTTCGGCCGCGACGCCGCGGGCCCAGCCGGACCGAGTGCAACCAACTGCCCCGGGCAGGTTCCAGGCAATATGCTGGCGTGCCGTCAATATACGGCGCTCCTCGCATACGATTCGGCGAGCTTTGGCGTGGCGGCCTCGTATGACGTATTGCGCGGCGGCGCGGGCGCCACGGCGCCGCTGAACAACAGCCGCTACACGGATACGCACAACATCGTCGATGGTTACGTGATATTGGGCTCGGCGAAGATCGGTTTCGGGTGGATCAGGAACAACCTCGCGGCCGCCACCCATTTGCAGACCGATATCTTCTTTGCGGGGGGCACGTACTATGTCACGCCCGCGTTTTTCTTCGACACGCAGGGCGTGCGCTATCTTCAGCGCGGCTCTCAGGGCGCGAAGGACGCCAACTCGACGCTACTCATCGGGCGCGTGAATTACCTGTTCTCGAAGCGCACCATGGTGTACACGTCGGTGGGCTACATGTTCAACAGTGCACAGGCCGCGAACTCGGTCGCGGCTGGCGGCACGGTCGCGACCGGCATGAACCAGCTTGGCGTGATGGTCGGCTTGCAGCAGAAGTTCTGACCCCTGCCTTCAGAAGCGCGTATTCGCATTGCGCAGCGCGGCGCCAAAAATGCGAATGGCTTCTTTCAAGGACGCGTCGCGTACGCGCGTGTAGACCGCGATTTCGATCGGTGCGAGCGGCGGCAATCCGAAGCGGCTTCCCACGTCTACCGCGCGCGGCGGCCGTCCTCGCCTCGTCAACGGCGCCACAGCGAGTCCTGCCATGACGGCCGCGCCAACCGTGCCGATACCGCCGCCGACAAACACCTCGGTCCATGGGATGCCGGCTTCGTCCAGCGCCTTGAGCGCGTTGGCGCGCACCCCGCAGGGTGCGGATAGCGAAGCCACGCGCAACGGCTCATCCGGGTTGGGCGACCACTGCGGCGCTGCAAACCATGCGCAGTGCTCGACGAAGAGGCGCTCCGCATCGCGCCGCGCCGGGTCGCGCCGCGCGTAGGCAGCGTCGAGTTCGCCGGCGTCGTACGCTTCGAGCATCTCGCTCGAAGCGCCGATGCGCACTTCCACACGCAAGGTCGGGTCGTGGCTCGATACGCGCGCAAGCAGCGGAATCAACTCTTCCGCAGCGGTGTGATCGATGATGCCAAGGCGCAGGCTGCGCTGCTCGCGAACGTCGCTGGCCAATGCGCGATCATGTGCGCTCAGCAACTCGCGCGCGGCAGAGAGAAACGCCACGCCTTCGGGCAGCAGTTGAATGTGCCGGGGCGTTCGTTCCAGCAAGCGCTTGCCGAGCCGTTCCTCGAGCCGCTTGATTTTCAGGCTGATGGCCGACTGCGTGGTGTCCTGCACCTCGGCCGCCCGCGTGAAGCTGCTGAGGTCGGCAACCAGCACGAAGGCCTGCACGGCGTCGAGATCGAGCAGGCGGCCGGTGTGTTGATATCCCGTGCTCATGGCGAAGGGCCCTCAAGCATCATTGGAGGAAATCATACGCCGGGGTTGCGCGTGGCGGCTTGCCGACTGAACAGGAACGACTCGCAGGGGGACGACGAACTGGCCAGGCGGCTCAGCCACGTCCAACTCGGGCAGCCGCGAGGGGCTTGCCGCTCGCGGTCACGACGCCATGCGACGCAGGGTTCCCGATCACGCCCTCGATTGACGGCATTGCGACCGGGCGGTTAGGCTCAGGCTATGCGCCCATCCAAAGTCGATTTAAATCTCTTCGTCGTTTTCGAAGCCGTCTATCGAACGCGCAACCTCACGCGCGCAGCGGAACTGCTGTTCATCACGCAGCCCGCCGTGAGCAACGCGCTCGCGCGCATGCGCAAGGCATTCGACGATCCGCTCTTTGTCAGCACGCCGGCCGGCATGATGCCCACGCCGGTTTCCGAGAACATCATCGGCCGCGTGCGTGAGGCGCTTCAGCTGCTCGATTCGAGCACCCATGCCGGTGAGCGTTTCGATCCGGCTTCGTCGCAGCGGACCTTCCGGCTCAGCATGAACGACCTGACCGAGGCGTTGCTGCTGCCCGCGCTGGAAGACGTGCTGCAGCGCCTCGCGCCCGGCATCCGTATCGAAAGCTACTTCACGACCCGCCGCGACGTGCCCGAAGCGCTCGCGAGCGGCGCAGTCCATCTGGCGATCGACGCGCCCCTCATCGACGACCCGTACCTCGAACAGGAGCCGCTCGGCAGCGACCGTTACGCGTGCATGGTGCGCAACGAGCATTCGTTCGCGAAGAAGAAGCTGACGATCGACGACTACCTGCGCTTTGGCCATATTCACGTGTCGAGCCGCCGGCAGGGGCCCGGTCTCGTCGACACGGAACTCAACAAGCTGGGCGTGAGGCGCACGATCCAGACCCGCGTCCAGCACTACCTCGTCGCGCCCCTGATCGCGATGCGCACCGACCTCGTGCTGACCGCGCCGCTCATGCTGCTCAAGCGCTATGACGCGCGCATTCTGGCGCTGCCGTTCGATCTTCCCGATCTCGAGACGCATGGCTACTGGCACCGCAGCGTGACGGCGGACCCCGCGCATCGCTGGCTGCGCGAGCAGATCGGCCGTCTCATGCGCAAGCAGCGGCAGTAGCCGGGGTGTCACGAATCGTTATGCCGCAGTATCACAAGAATAAATTTCCTGAATACTTCGCGCCCCGGTATGGTTGCAGTCATGTTCAAGCGAGGTTGGCATGGCGGAACTCTATCTGGTACGGCATGGGCAGGCGTCTTTCGGCGCTGAAAACTATGACGAGCTTTCAACGGCTGGCGGCACCCAGTCGCGCTGGCTGGGCGAATACTACGCGCAGGCAGGCCTGACGTTCGATCGCGTTGTCACCGGCACGATGCGGCGGCACGCGCAAACGGCCGACGCGTTGCTCACGGCGATGCGCGGCGCGCCCGTGGAGATCGTGCAGGACGCGGATCTGAACGAGTACGATTTTGGCGCCCTCTTTGCCGCGCTCGGCGAGAGCGGCCTCGCGTCCGGCCTGCAGGCCGAAGGCTCGAAGAAGGACTTCTACAAAGGGCTCAAGCAGGTCCTGCAGCTTTGGTCCGAGGATAAGCTGCCCGGGCGCGTTCCCGAGACCTGGGGGCAGTTCCAGGCACGCGTCGAGCGCGCGCGTCTTGCCATTCAACGCGCGGGCGGCAAGCGCGTGCTGGTGGTGAGTTCGGGCGGCCCGATCGCCGTCTTCACGCAGCAGGTTCTGCAGGCGAGCGCCGCGGCCGCCATCGCGCTCAACATGCAGATCCGCAACAGCAGCGTGAGCCAGTACGTCTTCAACGACAGCGCCGTGTCGCTGGTCACCTTCAACACCTTGCCGCACCTCGACCAGGCCGAGCGGCGCGAACTCGTCACCTATGGCTGATTCGAATCCGGATGCCCGCTCCATGATGAATGCAAGTCTTCAGTTCGATGTCGACGCGCTCACGCGCTATCTGGCCGCGCACGTGCCCGGCTTTCGGGGGCCCATGACCGTCGAGAAGTTCGCTGGCGGACAGTCGAACCCCACGTTTCTTCTCGAAGCGCAAAGCGGCCGCTACGTGCTGCGGCGTCAGCCGCCGGGTGAACTGCTCAAGTCGGCGCATGCGGTGGACCGCGAATTCCGCGTGCTGAGTGCGCTTGGCGATACGCCGGTTCCCGTCGCGCGGGCCTTGCACCTGTGCGAGGACCGCGACGTGATCGGCAGCCTGTTCTACGTGATGAGTTTCGAAGACGGCGAAATCTACTGGGACCCGTCGCTGCCCGCATTGGCCGCAGGAGAACGCGGCGCCGTCTACGACGCGCTGATCGGCACGATGGCGGCCCTGCACGACGTGGATGTCGAGGCCGTTGGACTCGCCGACTATGGCCGCGCGGGCAACTACTTCTCGCGCCAGGTCGACGTGTGGACCAAACAATATCGCGCGGCGCAGACCGATGAACTCGACGCCATGGAAGCGCTGATCGACTGGCTGCCCGCGCACTGTCCGGCCGAAGCGGGCAAGCCCGCGCTCGTGCACGGCGACTTTCGCATCGACAACCTGATTTTCCACCGCGGCACGCCAAAAGTTCGCGCCGTGCTCGACTGGGAACTCTCCACGCTCGGCAATCCGCTCGCCGACCTCGCGTACTTCTGCATGTGCCTGCGGCTTCCGCCGAAAGGGCATATCGGCGGTCTCGCGGGGCTGGACCGGGCAGCGCTTGGCGTGCCGGACGAGGCCGCGATCGTCGAGCGGTATTGCAGCTTGCGGCGCATTGCGTCGATCGAGAACTGGAATTTTTACCTCGCGTTCAGCTTCTTCCGGCTCGCCGCCATTGCGCAGGGCGTGAAAAAGCGTGCGCTGGGCGGCAACGCATCGAACGAGAAGGCGCGCCAGGTCGGTGAAATGGCCGGCTCGCTGGCGAGGATGGGCGTCGACGTCATCTGACGGCTGGCGTTTGACGCGTACGCGCGGATACATTGAGGAGACAGTTGTGACTACTAATTTGTTCGATCTGACCGGCAAGATTGCACTGGTCACGGGCGCGAGCCGTGGCATTGGCGAAGAAATCGCGAAGCTGCTTGCAGAACAGGGCGCTCATGTGATCGTCTCGAGCCGCAAGCTCGATGACTGCGAGAGCGTGGCGCGCGAGATCAGGGAGACGGGCGGCAGCGCCGAGGCGTATCCGTGCCACGTTGGGCGTCTCGACGACATTCAAGGCGTGTTCCAGCATATTCGCGCGAAACATGGCCGGCTGGACATACTCGTGAACAACGCGGCGGCGAATCCGTATTTCGGCCACATTCTCGACACCGATCTTTCGTCTTTCGAAAAGACGGTGGAGGTCAACTTGCGTGGCTACTTCTTCATGTCGGTCGAAGCGGGCAAGCTGATGCGCGAGCACGGCGGCGGCGCGATCGTCAACACGGCTTCCGTCAATGCGCTGCAACCGGGCGACAAGCAAGGCATCTATTCGATCACGAAGGCCGCCGTGGTCAACATGACGCGCGCGTTCGCCAAGGAGTGCGGCCCGCTCGGCATTCGCGTGAACGCCTTGCTGCCCGGCCTCACCAAAACGAAATTCGCAGGCGCCCTGTTCGCGGACGAGGCCCTGTACGAGAGCTGGATGGCGAAGATTCCGCTGCGCCGTCATGCGGAGCCTCGCGAAATGGCCGGCACCGTGCTGTATCTCGTCTCCGATGCGGCGAGCTACACCAACGGCGAGTGCATCGTCGTCGACGGCGGCCTGACGATCTGACCATGGAGCGGCGCGCGTCACTGACGCTCGCGCCGCACGACATACACCTGTATTGAAGGAAGAGCAAAATGGACTTTGCCTATAGCCCGAAAGTCGAAGCGCTGTGCACGCAGGTGCGCGCGTTCATGGACAAGCATATCGTGCCGCGCATTCACCAATGGCATGAAGAAGTGAGCGCGGGACAATATCCCGTCTCCTTCATGGAGGAACTGAAGGAAAAGGCGCGTGCGGAAGGTCTCTGGAACCTGTTCCTGCCGCATCTGCGCGACGACGAACCGGGCACGCGGCTAACCAATCTCGAGTACGCTCCGCTTGCCGAAATCATGGGGCGCGTTTCCTGGGCCTCCGAAGTATTCAACTGCAACGCGCCGGACACGGGCAACATGGAGTTGCTGCACATGTTCGCCACGCCGGCGCAACGCAAGAAGTGGCTCGAGCCACTGCTCGACGGCAAGATCCGCTCGGCGTTTGCGATGACGGAACCGGCGGTCGCCTCCTCGGACGCGACCAACATCACCACGTCCATTCGCCTCGATGGCGACGACTATGTGATCGATGGCCGCAAGTGGTTCATCACGAACGCCGCGCACCCGAATTGCCAGATCTTCATCGTCATGGGCAAGACGGACCCGGACGCGCCCGCGCACCGTCAGCAAAGCATGGTTCTCGTGCCGCGCGACACACCGGGCGTGACGATCATCCGCAATATCACGGTGGTCAATCACACGGCGCCGGAAGGCCACTGTGAGATCGAATTCAAGGGCGTGCGCGTGCCGCGCTCGAATCTGCTTGGCGAAGAGGGCAGCGGCTTCGCGCTCGCCCAGGCGCGCTTGGGGCCCGGACGCATTCACCACTGCATGCGTTCGATCGGCGCCGCCGAACTGGCGCTCGAACTGATGATCGAACGCGCGCAGGCGCGCACGGCGTTCGGCAAGAAGCTTTATCAGCAGGGCACGGTGGGTGAATGGATCGCGAAGTCGCGTATCGAAATCGATCAGGCGAGGCTCTTCGTGCTGAAGGCCGCGTGGATGATCGACAACGTGGGCGCGAAGGAAGCGCGCAAGGAAATCTCGATGATCAAGGCGCTCGTGCCGAGCGTGCACACCGCCGTCTGCGAGCGGGCGATCCAGACCTTCGGCGCGATGGGCCTGAGCCCCGACACGCCGCTCGCGGACAGCTGGACGTGGGGGCGTGCACTGAAGTTCGCCGATGGCCCGGACGAGGTGCATCTTCAGAGCATTGCGCGCATGGAGGTCAAGGCGCGGCCCTATGAACCGGGCCAAGAAAGCCCGTATCTGACGCGCTAACGAGCTGTCTCGCGATTGCTTTTGGACTCGCCCAACAGCGATTGCGTTTCCTCCGAAGGCCGCGCAACGAGCATGCCTTCGAAGGTATCCATCAAGTTCGACACGGCGTAGCCGGGGGCCCAGAGCCGCCCCGGCTCGCCGCTGTCCCGGCTTGCCTCCCAGGCGGCCAGCGCGGCATTGCCATAGATGCCGACGAGCGACAGCCGGTGGTCGACAATCGCCGGATCGATCTCGGGCAGCAGGTCCCGCAGCAGCGCATTGCAGCGCTGATAGCCCGCATTCCACTTGTTCTCCAGCGCCTCGCGCAGGAACGCGCGATCGTTCAGCTGCAGGTTGGCGATCATGCGGATGTACGTCGGCTGGCCCGTTCGATCGGCCAGTTCGAGCATGGGAAAGAGCAACGCCCCCAACACCGCGCGCACGCTCAGCGTGCCTTGCGCTTCCAGCTTGTCCACCCGCGCCTGGCGGTCCTCGTCGATCAGGCGCGCGCCATCTACGACCAGTTCGCGCGCCAGTTCGAGCTTGTTCCCGAAGTAGTAGCGCAGCGAGGCGCTATTGCGCTGACCCGCCGCCGAAATGATGTCCTGCACGGACACCCCCTCCAGCCCGCGCAGCGCGAACAGCCGCTGCGCCTCCTCTTTCAGGCGCGTTCGCGTCTCGGCGCCGTCCGATCTAAGGGGTTTTCCTGGTGTCGTCATTACTTTACCGTATCGATATAACTAACTACACTGGGTTAATTAACCCGGTAGGAGAAACTTAGCATGAAAGTCGTAATTGCAGGAGGCGGCATCGGCGGCCTCACCACGGCGCTGGCCTTGTTGCATCAAGGAATCGAGCCGATTGTACTGGAGCGTGCTCCGCAGCTGACCGAGGTCGGAGCGGGCGTGCAGATCGCCGCCAACGGCACGATCGTGCTGCGTGAACTGGGGCTTGAACGCGCCGTGGCGAGCGTCGCGACGGTGCCGGCAGGCTTCGATTACCTGGAGTTGTCGACGGGCCGGCGCCTCTACTACGCGCCGCTCGGCAAGGACGCCGAGGCGCGCTACGGCGCGTTGCTCTACAACATTCACCGCGCCGACTTGATCGACCTGCTCGCGAAGGCGTTGCCGCCGGGCGTGGTGCGTCTTGGTGCGGAGTGCGAATCGGTTTCGCAGGACGAGGACAGCGCCTGGGTCACGCTGAAGAACGGCGAGGTGATCCGAGGCGACGTGGTGATCGGCGCGGACGGCATTCATTCGGCCGTACGCACGGCCTTGCGCGGGCCGGAGGAGAAGCAGTTCGCCAATATCCTGATGTGGCGCTCGCTGATCCCGGCCGACCGGCTCGAAGGGCTGAGCCTTCCCGTGGCGGGCAACAACTGGTTTGGCGTGGGCCGCAATATCGTGTCGTACTGGGTTCGCAAGGATCTGTACAGCATTCTCGCCTCCGTGCCGGCAACCGAAGTGAGCCGCGAGTCGTGGACGCAGTCGGGCGATGTCGAGCAACTGCGACGCTCGTTCGAGGGCTGCGAGCCGACGGTGCAGAAGATGCTGGCGCAGGTGGACAACACGTTCATCACCGGCATGTATCACCGCGATCCGATCGAGAGCTGGACGACGGGCCGCATCGCGCTGCTCGGCGACGCCGCGCACGCGATGGTGCCGTATCTCGCACAAGGCGCCTGCCAGTCGATCGAGGACGCATGGGTGCTCGCCACTTGCCTCAAGAATCACGGCAGCGCCGGTGTGCAGGATGCGCTGCTCGAATACGAACGGCGTCGCCAGCCGCGCACGAAGCGCATTCAGGCGGGCGCGCGCTACGTGGTCGACTGGGCGCACGAGCCCGACGCGGCGCGCGTGCGTCAGCGCAACGGGCGGCTCAAGGGGCTTTCGCGCATCGATCCGCTGGGCGAGATTTCGTGGTCGTTCGCCTGGGGGCACGACATCATCGCGGCGGCCAAATTGCCGCCGGGCGAGGTGGTGGGCCTGAGCGCGGCGCGTGAAGGCAAGCGCATGGAGCGCGCCGAGAGCCAGCGTGCATTCGATCTCTGGAAGGGCGTCTTCACGCCCGACGACGTGGCGCGCGGCGACCGCGGCCAGCACGCCGCATACGAGCGCTTCCTGCTGGGGCAATTCCCCGCACCGGCGAGCACCCATGTGAAGGAAGTCGATCTCGATGGCGTGCGCTCGCTGCGCGTAACAGCGGAAGGCGCGGGGAAGCAGGCGACCGTGCTGCATTTTCACGGCGGCGGCTATGTGCTTGGTTCTGCTAATAGTTCCGTGGAATACGCAAGCCGTCTTTCGCATGCGCTGAACGGCCCGTGCTACACGGTCGACTATCGCCTCGCGCCCGAGCATCCGTATCCGGCGGCCATCGACGATGCATTCAGCGCGTATCGCGGCCTGCTCGCCACGGGCGTCGATCCCGCCACGCTCTTCCTGAGCGGCGAGTCGTCCGGTGGTGGTCTCGCACTCGCGCTGGCGGCGGCGCTGCGCCGCGCGGGGCTGCCGCTGCCGGCCGGCGTGATCGCCGTCTGCCCGATGACGGATCTCACGCTGAGCGGCCCTTCCGTGCAAGCGAACTCGGGCGACGACCCGGCCGCGAATCGCGAGACGCTGACCAATCTCGTCGCGGGCTACTTCCAGGGCCACGAGCCGACCGACCCGATGGTGTCGCCGCTGTTCGCCGATCTCACGGATCTTCCGCCGGTGTATCTCGCGGCCGTGCATGGCGAAGTGCTGGAAAGCGACACGACGCGCTTTGCCGAGCGCGCGAAAGCCGCCGGGGCGAACGTGACGCTAAAGATGGTGGACGACTCCGTTCACGTCTTCACGCTGTTCCCGTTCTTGCCCGAGACCGCCGAAACGCTCGAAGCGATCGCCCAGTGGAGCCGCAAACTGCTGCCGCAGTGAAGAAAAACCTCTGCGCCGGGCACTGCGCCAGGTGCGGAGGCATCCTGTTTCATGTCTGGAGTGCCTATGACGGCAACATCATTGCGTCAACTCGCTACACCGCAGACCTCGCTCTACGCGAATCTCGAAGTCTGCGCGAATCGTCATCCCGAGAAGGACGCCATTCTCTACTACGGCAGTGCCCTGAGCTACGGGAAATTACGCGACGAAGTGGAGACGATGGCGGGATTCCTGCAACAGCATTGTGGAGTCCGTCGTGGCGAGCGCGTCGTGCTCTTCATGCAGAACAGTCCGCAGTTCGTCATCGCGTTCTACGCGGTGCTGCGCGCGGACGCGGTCGTCGTGCCCGTCAATCCGATGAACCGGACCGCCGAGCTGCAACATATCTTCGAAGACAGTGGCGCGCGAGTCGCGTTTGTTGGCGAAGAGTTGTTGGAGCACGTGCGGCCGCTCATGGGGCGCCAGGTGGGCCATGTCGTGACGGCGCGCTATGCCGACTATTTAGACCTGCAGACGGATCTGCCGCTGCCCGATATCCTGACTGTCCCCGAGCCGCAGCTCAACGCACTGCCGTCCGAAAGCGATGCCAGCATTACCGGCTGGTACGACGCGCTACTTCATGCGTACGTTGCGCGCGCCCACGAAGCGGGACCCGATGACCTGGCGGTGATTCCGTATACGTCCGGCACCACGGGGCACCCGAAGGGATGCATCCATACGCACCGCAGTGTGATGCATTCGACCGTTTCTTGCGGCGCGTGGCCCGAACTCCCCGGTGAGAGCGTGATGCTGTGCTCCGTGCCGCTTTTTCATGTAACGGGCATGCAGAACTGCATGAACATGCCGGTCTTCATCGGCGCGACGATGGTGATCATGACCCGCTGGGACGCGAGATGCGCAGCGCACCTGATCGAACGCCACCGCGTGAGCACATGGGTCACCGTGCCGACGATGGTGATCGATCTGCTGAATCTCGCAGACATCGCGAGCTTCGACCTCGGCTCGATCACCTATCTGAGTGGAGGCGGAGCCGCGATGCCCCAGGCGGTTGCGCAGGAGATCGAGAAGCGCTGGGGCATTGCCTACGTGGAAGGCTACGGGCTCACCGAAACGATGGCGGCAACGCACATCAACCCACGCACGCGCAGCAAGCCGCAATGCATGGGCGTGCCCGTTTTCAACACTTATGCGCTCGTAGTCGACCCCGATTCGCTGCAGACCCTTGGAGAAGGCGAGACGGGCGAAATCCTCGTGAGCGGGCCGCAAGTGTTCGACGGCTACTGGAACGCGCCGCAGGCGTCGCGTGACGCGTTCGCTTCGATCGATGGGCGGCGCTATCTGCGCACGGGCGATCTCGGCTATGTCGATCAGGAGGGCTACTTCTTCGTTGTCGACCGGCTCAAGCGCATGATCAACGCATCGGGCTACAAAGTGTGGCCCGCCGAGGTCGAGGCCATGCTGTTCGAACATCCTGCCGTGCAGGAGGCCTGCGTGATCGCGACTCACGACGCGCGCAGGGGCGAATCCGTCAAGGCCGTTATCGTTCTACGTAGTGGTGCGTGTACGACGCAAGACGACATTGTCGCGTGGGCTCGCGAACGCATGGCGGCCTACAAGGTTCCGCGCGTGATCGCGTTTGCCGATAGCTTGCCGCGCACGGCGAGCGGCAAGGTTCAGTGGCGCGTGTTGCAGGAAGCGGAAAACCGGCGCAAAGGCCTACCAGAATCGTCGTGATCCAACTGCAAGATTCCTTGCAATTGACGCGCGCCCGGAAATGTAAAGTTTCTGACGGTTTGGCGACGCCTTCTCGGGCAACTTATCGTCTTGGGCACGATGCCTCGACAAGGCGATAAAAAACGCCACAAGGCATAACAGAATTTGAGCGGGGGAGACCTCCAGCATCTTCGCGCAAAAAGCGCGTGTCGATCTGGTCAAATTAATTCGTAGTACAACATAAACATAAGATTGGAGTCATGGAATGCGGAAGGTAAGGAGATTGCCCGTCAACGTCGCTTCGGTGGCGAGTAGCCGGGTTGGAAGGAGACCGCGAGGCCGCACGGCGGGCGTGCTGGCCGGCGCCATTTCTGCGGCTACGTTGTATTCGGCTTCGGCGGCTGCGCAATCGTCGGTGACCCTCTACGGTCTGGTCGATGCCGGCCTGCGCTATACGACACACGCGAACCCGGCAGGCGATTCGCAGTTTCAGATGTTGAGCGGCGCGAGCGAAAGCCACTTTGGCATCAAGGGTGCGGAAGACATTGGCGGCGGGACGAAGGTTATTTTCACCCTGGAAAATCGCTTCTTTCCGAACAACGGGCAAATGGACCCGGCCTATCCGTTCTTCAATACGGCGTTTGTCGGCCTGCAATCGAACACGTTCGGCAAGCTGACAATGGGTCGCCAGATCAATCCGTTCGCCGACGCCGTGCTGGGGTCGTTCATATCGAACCGCTGGCTACCGTCGTTCTATCAGTTCCGGCCGGAAGTCACGATGGCCCAGGGCGTATGGACGAGCAACATGGTCAAGTACGCCGTGCGCTATCAGTACCTGACCGCCGAGGTCTCGTACGCGTTTGGCGGCCAGGCGGGGCAGTTCGGCGCGGGTAGCCAGATTGGCGCGTCCATTCTGTATCTGCCCGCTGCGCCGCTGACCTTTTCAGCCGCCTATCTCGACTCGCGCGACGCTGTGAATGGGTCCCAGCACTTCAAATCTTGGGCCGTGGGCGGTTCGTACACGTTCGCCTCGACCACCGTGAATGCAGGCTGGATGGTCAACCGGCAGGACTCGGGCTTCGTCGGCAATTTCCCTAACGGCCCGTTCTCCGTGCCCGCATTGACCGCGCTGAAATTCAATACGTTCAGCGCACGAGAGATGTTCTTTGGTGGTGTGAGCCAGCAGATCGGCTTTGCCACGCATCTCTCGGCGAACGTGTGGCGCACGATCCAGACCGGCAAGGCTCAGTCCGGTGACGGAAACGCGACGCAGTTCCAGCTGCTTGCCGACTACAACTGGTCCAAGCGCACGGATACGTATGTCGAAGTCGATTACTCGCTGTACCGGGGCGGCATGATCGGCGCGCAGTTCCAGGGCATCAACGCGGTGAGCTCGGCTTTCGGCAGCACCCAGCTTGGCGTGACGGCGGGCTTGCGGCATCTGTTCTAGGCGAACCACATGAGCGCCCGCGAATCCAGCGGGCGCTCGTGGACGAAATCATTGGTAATCCTGAAAGGACGAGAGGAGGTCTTTCGACAAGATTTCGATGCGGCCATACCGAAGCGTGATCGCACCTTTTTCCGCCATCGCCTTGAGTTCCAGCGAAAGCGTCTGGCGCGTGATGCCCAGCATCATGGCGAGCGTGTCCTGCGAGAGGCTCACGTCCTGGCGGCACTGCGGCGCGAGTGTCACATCGCCCGCAGCGAGCGAGAGCAGGCGGCGGGCAATGCGCGCACGCGTGGAATGCAGCGTCGCGTCTTCGACCATGCGGTAAAGCCAGTTCATATGGAGCGACTGCAACTCCGCAATCGCGCGCACGAACGCGTGGCTGCGCTGCATCAGTTCCTCGAAGGCAGCGGCCTTCACGACAAAGAGGCTCGACCGGTCGAGTGCAATGACGTCACGCGGACGCGGTTGGCGGCTAGTCAACGAGGTCTGCCCAAACCAGTTGCCCGGTTCGATCACGGCAAGGATCGCTTCCTTGCCGTCTTCGCGAACGGTAGAGGCTTTGAGGCGTCCGCTCTTGACGCCATAGAACGCACTTGGTGCGTCGCCGCGATGGAAAAGATATTCGCCCGGGCCGAGCGTCATGAGTTCGCTGCTGCCGATCAGCGCTTCCTGTTCTTCGGCGGGTAACGCGCTGAACCACTGGTTGGTCCGCATTTCGTCGGACGTGTCGATCATGAGGGCCATGTGAAGCAGTCAATATGCAGATCAATGTTCGAGCGCGGCGCTGGCCGCTTACATGCACCGCATTTTATTCGTCGAAAGATGGCGTGACCTCCCTCAAACGGGGGAGGCACGCCGCGGCCCTCATGGTTTTAGTGCGCTTACTTCGTGTTGTCGCTCAGCGTTTTCAGGTCCGTCACGCTATAAGCCATGGAACCGCGGAAACCAGCGCCCACACGCACAGGCTGGAGATCCGAAATCTCTTCGCCTTCGGCGACCGGGAACGAGAGCTTGCCTTCACCCGTCCACACGCCGGCGATCTGCGCGTTGTCCATGACGGAGAGCACGAGTTCGTTCACGGCCGGTGTTTCATGCTGGCCAGCGGCGAGGCGCGGGAAATAGCGCAGGTTCACAACCGGTCGGCCCGCAATGCTCAGTTTCGAAACGTCTTCAACGGCCTTCTCCAGCTTGACCTCGGCGCGGGCAAGACGCTGTCCGGCGGCGCTCGCCGAGGCGGCGAAGCGCGTGCCTGCGGCAACAGGTGCGGCGGCGGGGCTCGGCGCCGCGAACGAACGCGTTTGATGCACCTGGCCATAGCGCTTCGGGAAGCCTTGAATCAGACCGCGCATCATCGCGGAGTCGTTGTCCACGAAGATGTACGGGCAATACGAAACCGGCTTGCCGTCGTGCAGCGCGTCCACGAGGATGAAAAATTCGCGGTACTGATAGCGCGCCGGGTCGAGCATCTCGTCGTTGCTGCCGGTGAATTGCCAGTCGATGAAGAGGGCCGTGGCATGCCCCGGCGACGCGGGATCGGCGCTCAAACCTTTGGGGAGCACGGCGGCGACCGCAGCGGGATCGGCCCAGAATTCGACGAGGATGAAGTCGCCGGAATAGTGCCACGGCGGCGGGGGCGCGATGCTCGAAAGTCCACGGGGCGAGAGAGGAACAGCGTAAGGCCTGGTCATGATGAAGACTCCAGATTGATTGGGTTTGCGGCCAGAGAATGGCTTTCAGGTTATCTAACGTCGCTGTCAGCTGGCGGTGGAAGCGGCAGACGAATTCGCAGCGGGAATGACCGCATTGCGGCCGGCAATCCCGTTACCGGGCGACCAGTTTTCGCTGGCCACTTCGATGATGTTGATGAAGACATCGGCGGGGTCCACGCCGAGCGTTGCTTGCAGTTTGCTGACGAGGTGTTCGTAGAAGCGCTTCTTGTCGTCGGCGCTGCGGCCGGCGGTCAGCGTGATCTGAACCAGCAGCAGGTCCGCGCTGCGCTTGAACGGGAACGTCGTGTTCGCGAGGAAGTTGGCGTCTTCGTGCTCGGTAATCGTCATGAAGAACGCTTGCGGGTGAACGCTGAGCGCCTCGTGCAGCGACTCGTGAATACTCTTCAGGACTGCGGTGCGAAATGGCGCGGGCCGGCCGGCGCGCATCGAAACATGGGTCATTGGCATGGAAAGCTCCGTTTGGCGATTGCTGCGCCAAATCTTAGGCGTGCATCCGATCACATCCAACAATCACAGCGAATTGCTGTGATGAGATTTTCAAATCATCGAATCGCGTTTTATCGGGCTATCTCGGGGTATTTGCTGCGCTCCCCCATCCGGGGGATATTGCGGGCGTCCCGATGCCGGGATCATTGCTTCAACGGAACGTCGCTCCGATCAGAACGAAAAACAAAGCATCGGCGTTCATGCGATCCATGTTCAGGAACCCAGGAGATATCGATGTCGGACGACGTGAAGACGGCTCACGCCAGCAACGCCTACGCTTACCCGCTGTTAATCAAGCAACTGCTGCATACGCCCTTTGCTCAGGCACAGGAGCAGGAGATCGTCTATCGCGGCCAGGTGCGCATGAGCTATGCGACCCTTCGCGAGCGCATTGCGCGCCTCGCCAACGGTCTTGCCCAACTCGGCGTGGAATACGGCAGCACGCTTGCGGTGATGGATTGGGACAGCCACCGTTACCTCGAGAGTTACTTCGCTATCCCGATGATGGGTGCGGTGCTGCAGACCGTGAACGTGCGTCTGTCTCCGGCGGAGATCGCTTATACGATCAATCACGCTGGCGCTGAAGTCCTGTTCGTACACACTGATTTCATTCCCGTAGTCGAGTCCATCAAGGATCAGCTCGAAACCGTGCGCAAGTTTGTGTGGATCGACGAGCCGGGCAGCGAAGCGCCGGCCCATACGATTGCGTTCTCGAACGAATACGAGGCGATGCTGGCCGCAAACAGCACGAGCTACGACTTCCCGGAGTTCGACGAAAACACGCGCGCCACGACGTTCTATACGACCGGCACGACCGGTTTGCCAAAGGGCGTCTACTTCACGCATCGGCAGCTGGTGTTGCACACCATCTCGCTCATGGCGGCGCTCGCAGCGCCGATTGCCGGTCAACGCTTTCATCGCGGCGACGTGTATATGCCGCTCACCCCCATGTTTCATGTCCACGCATGGGGCATGCCTTATATCGCCACGGTAATGGGCGTGAAGCAGGTTTATCCGGGCCGCTATGTGCCGGAGCGTCTTGCGAGACTCATCGAGGACGAAGGCGTGACCTTCTCGCATTGCGTGGGCACGATCCTGCACATGCTGCTTACGTGCGCCGAGGCGAAGGCAACCGACTTCAGCAAGTGGAAAGTGATCATTGGCGGCAGCGCGTTGCCGCAGGGCCTGGCCGCTTCGGCAGTGGCGCGCGGCATCGACGTGTTCGCCGGTTATGGCATGTCCGAAACCTGTCCGGTGTTGAGCCTCGCGCAACTGCCGCCGGGCGCCGAAAAGCTGGATGCCGACGAGCAGATTCGCCTGCGGTGCAAAACCGGGCTGCCGGTGCCGCTCGTCGATCTGCGCGTGGTGGACGACGAGATGACCGATCTTGCGCATGACGGGAAATCCACGGGCGAGATCGTCGCGCGTGCGCCGTGGCTCACGCAAGGCTATCTGAAGAATCCCGAGGCGAGCGAGCAACTTTGGGCGGGCGGTTATCTGCATACGCAGGATATCGCCAATATCGACCCGACCGGCAACGTGCAGATTACCGATCGCTTGAAGGACGTCATCAAGTCGGGCGGCGAGTGGGTGTCGTCGCTGGAAATCGAAAACCTGATTTCGCAGTACGAGGGCGTTTCGGAAGTCGCCGTTATCGGCATCAAGGATGAGAAGTGGGGAGAACGGCCAGTCGCGCTCGTGGTGCTCAAGGAAGGCGCGGCGGTGACGGAGGAAGACATCAAGCAGCACGTGCTGTCGTTCACGACATCAGGACGAATCTCGAAGTATGCGGTGCCGCAGATCGTCAAGTTCGTCGAGGCGCTGGCGCGAACGAGCGTCGGCAAGGTCAACAAGAAAGCGCTGCGCGAGCAGATCGCCTGAATGGTCGGGAACATGCGAGGAGTGGAAGCGATGAGTCTGGAAAATTACCGCGTCGAGACGCTCGGCGACTTTGTGGGCCAGGAACTGGGCGTATCGGATTGGGTTCTCGTCGATCAGGAACGTATCGACGCGTTCGCAGCGTGCACCGGCGACCGGCAGTGGATCCATGTGGATGTGGAGCGTGCGAGGCGCGAGAGCCCTTTCGGCGGAACCATCGCCCACGGCTACCTGACGTTGTCGCTGCTGGCGAGCCTTGCGATGGAAATCGGCATCGTCCCCAAGGATGCGGCGGCGGGACTGAACTACGGGCTCGACAAGGTGCGCTTCATGACGCCCGTTAAGGCTGGCGCGCGCGTGCGCAACCGCGTCACGCTCGAGTCGGCGGAGAACAAGGGAGGAGGCCGCGTGCTCGTCAAGACGATGAACACGCTGGAGATCGAGGGCGAAGACAAGCCCGCGTTGGTCGCACAAACCCTCGCGATGCTGATTGCGTGATACGCGACGAAAAGAGACTATTGAGGAGTCGAAAATGGCGGTAACCCGTGAAATGCCCCAGCAAAGCGAGAACGCGAAGGCTTTGGCCGCTTCGGTCGAGCAAGCCCTGCCGGGCCCCAATCCGTTCGTCGGGCTGCGCCCCTGCGATATCTTCGCGGCCGTGCAGCAGATCGGTGCTCAGGCAATGCGACAGCCGGCGCTCGTGATGGAGCAGGAAATGGCGCTGGCGCGCGAGATGTTCAGCATCGTTTCGGGCAGCTCCAAGGCTGCGTCGCCACAAGGCGACAAACGCTTTACGGATACGGCGTGGCAGGACAATCCGATGTATCGCATGACGCTGCAAGGTTATCTCGCGTGGCGCGACTCGCTTGCCGGTTTCGTGGAGCGCTCGGGGCTCGACGCGAACAGCCGGGAGCGCGCGAAGTTCGTGGTCTCGCTCATTACCGATGCGGCCTCGCCGACCAACACGCTGCTGGGCAACCCGGCTGCGCTCAAGAAGGTGGTCGATTCGGGCGGAATCAGCTTGCTGGACGGCTTCAACAATGCCGTGACGGACATGCTCAAGAATCAGGGCATGCCGGCGCAGGTAAACAAGACAGCATTCGAAGTGGGGAAGAACCTCGGGACTTCGAAAGGTTCGGTGGTGTTTCGCAATGAATTGCTGGAACTGATTCAATACTCGCCCACGACGCAGCAGGTCTATAGCCGGCCGCAGCTGATCGTTCCTCCGCAGATCAACAAGTTCTATATTTTCGATCTGTCCGAAGGTAAGAGCATCGTCAACTATCTGCTCGACAACGAACTGCAGGTGTTCGTGGTCAGCTGGCGCAACCCGACCGCGGCGCAAAGCCATTGGGACCTCGACACGTACGTCACTGCGCTGATCGAGGCCATTACGGCCGTGCGTGAAATCACCGGCAGCGAAGATATCAATCTGCACGGCGCGTGCTCTGGCGCGATGACGATTTCGGCCTTGCTCGGCCACCTGGCGGCCCGCGGCGAGAAGACAGTCAACGCCACCACGCTGATGGTTGCCGTGCTCGACAACACGGCCGATTCCCAGCTTGGCCTCTTTGCGACGCCCGAGGCCGTGGCGGCCGCCAAGCAGCACAGCATTTCGCGCGGCGTGCTGGCCGGCGAAGAAATGGGCCGCGTGTTCGCGTGGATGCGCCCCAACGATCTGGTGTGGAACTACTGGGTCAACAACTACCTGCTCGGTAACGCGCCGCCGGCGTTCGACATCCTTTACTGGAACAACGACACGACGCGCTTACCGGCGAAATTCCACGGCGAACTGCTCGACATTTTCACCGGGAATCTGTTCAGCAAGCCCGGCGCGCTGACGGTGTTGGGCACGCCTATCGACTTGTCCCAGGTGAATTGCGACAAGTACGTGGTGGCGGGTATGACCGACCATATCACGCCGTGGAAAGGCGTTTATAACACCGCCCGGCGCTTTGGCGGCGAGACCCGCTTTGTGCTGAGTTCGAGCGGGCATATTCAAAGCCTGATCAATCCGCCCGGCAATCCGAAAGCGAAGTATTTCCTCAATCCTTCGTTGCCCGCCAATTCCGATGCGTGGCTCGACAACGCACAGGCCGAGAAGGATTCGTGGTGGAACAACTGGCGCGACTGGCTCGTGGCCCGCTCAGGCGAGAAGCGCGCCGCGCCGGCAGCGAACGGCAGCAAAAAGCACCCAGCAACGGCAAGCGCGCCCGGCAAGTATGTTTTGCAAGACTAACGATTTTCAACCCGCTACTTAAGCGTTTTTTCGATTCAATCAGGAGATTCAATCATGGCAACGACCAACACCAACGGCATTTTCGCTGAATATACGAAGCTCATCTCGCAGTTCAAGCTGCCGGGCGTGGATGTGAGCGCGTTCCTCGAATCGCGTCGCAAGGACGTCGAGGCGCTCACCGAGGCCAACATGACCGCGCTCGCCGGCGTGCAGCAACTCGGTCAAAAGCAGGTGGAGATTCTCCGCTCGAAGATGACCGAACTGCAGTCGCTGGTGACGCGTTTGTCGACGCCTGGAAGCGAAAGCGTCGCAAGCGCGGGCGAGGGCGTGAAGGACGCGCTGCAAAAGGCGTTCATCGACATGCAGGAACTCGCGGATGCGGCGTATCGCGCCCAGACCGACAGCATCGCGGTCGTCACGAAGCGCCTTGCGGAGCATGTAGAGGAGATCAAGGCGCTGATGCAGCCGAAGAAGTGATATAGCGAGCCGCCACGATCCACAACGAAAACGAATTGCCGAGCCAGGGGAAAAACCGGATGACCGATACACGAACGAGCCCAGAGGTAGTCGACGCCATGCAAATTCAGATGATCGATCTGGATGGTCAGTGGTTGCGCGTCGGTGTGCGTCGCGGCCGCGATGCGTGCCCGCCGCTGCTGTTGTTCAATGGCATTGGCGCCAATCTCGAACTGGTCGAGCCTTTCGTTGATGCGCTCGAAGACATCACCGTGATCGTTTTCGACGTGCCGGGCGTTGGCGGCTCGCCCGCGCCCCTCATTCCGTACCGCTTCTCGACGCTCGCCGTATTGTCCGACAAGCTGCTCACGCGGCTCGGCTATGCGGGTCCTGTCGATGTGCTGGGCGTGTCGTGGGGCGGGGCGCTCGCGCAGCAGTTCGCGCACCTTTACCCAAGGCGGTGCCGCCGGCTGATACTCGCCGCGACGTCGCCGGGGGTGATCATGGTGCCCGCGCGGCTTTCGGTGCTGTCGAAGCTGGTTGGGCCGCGGCGATATACAGACCCGGCGTATCTGAAGCAGGTTGGCGCTGAGATATACGGCGGCGCCTACCGGCGCGATGCCGCGCTGCTCGAAGAACACAGCCGCCATATCCAGGCGCCGCGCGGCCGTGGTTATCTGTATCAACTGCTGGCCGCGTCGGGCTGGACGAGCCTGCCGTGGCTCGGCGCGTTGCGCCAAAAAACCTTGGTGATACATGGCAACGACGACCCGATCGTGCCGCTCACCAATGCAAAGATTCTCGTCGCGCGCATTCGCGACGCGACGCTCCATGTGATCGACGACGGTCACCTGTTTCTGATTACGCGCGCAAAGGAAATCGCTCCGCTGGTGAAAGCGTTTCTCGAGCAGGAGGCGAGTTGAGTTCGGTGACCGACGATAACGAGCGCGTTGATGGTGTGAACGTGCGCGCGCCCGTGAGCATCAAAGTGGCTCGGCTCAAGCGCATGCGCACGACGGCCACCTGTTTGCTCGCGGCGATGATTGCCTTGCTCGTGGTGAGTATTGCCTGGCAGGCGAGCTATCCGTGGCTTGCGTGGGTGCGTGCGTTTGCGGAAGCGGGTACCGTGGGTGCAGTCGCGGACTGGTATGCGGTGGTCGCGTTGTTCCGCCATCCGCTTGGCATCGCCATGCCGCATACCGCCATCATTCCCCGAAACCAGGCGCGCATTGCGGAAAGCCTGGGAAACTTCGTCGAGCAGAATTTCCTGACCACGGAACTCGTGGTGGGGCGCTTGAGTGAATACAACGCGGCACGCGCGCTGGCCATGTGGCTTGCCGAAAAGGAGAACAGTTCGACGATTGCCGATGTCGTGGTCGAGTCGCTTCCGCGCTTGCTGGAGCGTATCGACGAGTCGGACGTCGAAGATCTGTTCGATCGACTGCTCCTGCCACAATTGCGCGCACTCGATGTGTCGCGCGTCGCAGGGCAGATCCTGGGTGTCCTGACTGAAGGCAATCGCCATCAGCCACTGCTCGATCGAGGGCTGGACGCCGTCGAACGGTGGCTTGCGGCCAACGTCGGCATGATCAAGGCGAAATTCAGCGAGGCATCGCGGTTCACGCCCGCGCCGCTCGACACCTATATCGTCAACAAGTTCGTCGAGGGCGTGGTCGCGCTGGTCCACGAAGTGGCGGCGAATCCCGATCACGAATTGCGCCGTCAATTCGATGCGGCCGTGGCTGAGTTGTCGCGCGACCTGCAAACGGCGGCTCAATACCGCAGATTCGGCAGACTCTTGCTGCGCGACTGCATTCGCCACTTCAAAGCGGGCGACTATTATCGCCTCCTGCTCGACCGCGTTCGCGCGCGCGTTGCCGCCGACGCCGCGAGCGAGCAGTCGGTCGCGCGCGACATGATCGCCGGCGCGTTGACCTCCTTTGGCAAGACCATGGTCAGCGCTAGCGCAATGCAGAACAAGCTCAATGCGTGGTGGCTGGAGATTGCGCGGATGCTGGTGTTGCGCTATCGGCATCAGCTTTCGGGATTGATCACCGACGTCGTGAAGGGATGGGACGCGCAAGAGGTCAGCGGCAAGTTCGAAGCGGAAATCGGCCGCGATCTGCAGTTCATCCGGATCAACGGCACGTTCGTAGGCGGGCTCGTGGGCGTGCTGATACACGCGTGCGTACTCGTCGCAATGTGATGACGCGACGTCTAACTATGCTTGACAAGCCCAAGCGCCTGCGCGCGCGAAACAGCCTGAGCCCGCTTGTCCACCGCGAGCTTCGCGAAGATATTCTTCAGGTGCGATTTGACCGTTTCGGGCGTGATGCCCAGCGTGCGGGCAATTTCCTTGTTGGATTGCCCCTGCGCGATCAACTCGACGATATTGCGCTCCCGCGAACTGAGCGGCTCGCGCTCGCCCTCGCGGCGCGGCTTGCTCTGCGGCTCATACATCGCGCGCCAGCCTTCGATTAAACGGTCGAGCCATGCCGTTACCTCCGGCGTGCGCGCGGCGCTGCGCATGCGTTCGTGCGCCATGCGCAGGAGCGGTCCGACTGCGGCCCCCTGATCGAGGATGGATCGATAAATGCCGGTAGGCGCCGCAATATCTGCGACTTCGCGAAATGTCTCGAGCGAACGGCTGGGTTCTCCCGCGCTGAGCCAGGCCACGGCGAGCAGGGTTCGAAGGCGCAGCGCCAGATAGTTGCCCTGCATGCGTTCGCAACGCGCGAGCGCCATGCGCAGGGACTCGATGGCTTCGGGCACGAGGTGTCGTTGCAGGGCGAGGCAGGCCGCTGCGAGGTCGCGGTAGTTCTCGATTTCGGGTGAAACAGGCGTAGCGGTCGGCTCACGCGGAGCGGCGAGTTCGCGAAGGTCCGCCACGCATGCAGCGGCTTCAGGAACACGATTTTCGGCGAGATAGAGCCGCGTGCGCTCGACCAGCGCTGCCGCAAGCAGCCGGTTCCAGCCGCGCGCCTGGCCGAGTATTTGCGCCTGATCGATCAGCACATGCGCGCCCGCATAATCTTCGCGCGCGACGGCAATGCGAACCAGAATGCGGTAGGCAATCAGAACGCTATCGAGCAGAACGGCACGGTCGATGACGGGCATGAGTTCGAGCAGCAGGGCTTCGGCTTCGTCGAGGCGGCCTTGCTCATAGCGGATTTGCGCAATCATGGGCGCGCACAACGCAGCCGATACGGAATGAGGTCCCGCGTAGCGTTCGGCGAGTTGCATCGCTTCGTTGAAGCGGCGCTCCGCAATCGAAACGTGGAGCTGCTGCAACTCCACATGACCGAGCAGGCACAGGCGGTAGACCGACGAAAAGACACTGCGCTGGTCTTCTTCCAGTGAATCGGGAATCCATGGCGTGGCGTAAAGCGCGTCGAGATTGCCGGTTTTCCAGTAGCTAAAGCGCGCGACGTTGGAAACCGCATTGGTCGTCCATGCGTCCGTTGACGGGCGGCCCAGGTATTGGCGCGCGAGTTCCAGCGCGCGGTGCGGATCGTCCTGCAAGGCCGCGAGCGCAGAACGAATGGCGAGGCAGTCCCATTGAATCGTGTCGGCCGACTCGGTTTGGCCGTCGCCGCGCTCGATCGAATCGAGCATCGCGTTGACCTCGCCGAAGCGCATGGCGAGTGCCATGCCCCACGCGGTCGCAACGGTGACCGCCGTTTGCGCGCGCATGAGGTCGGCGGGAAACTGGCGTTGCCAGCCGACCAGCGTGAGCAGGTCTCCGCTTTTTAGAAGCGCCTTCGCGCAACGCTCCATCATGGCGATGGCTTCGTCGGTGGCGCCAGCGGCTATCGCGTGCTTTATCGCATCGGTCCAATGCTGTTGGGCGGCGTGCCAATGCCACGCGCGACGGTGCAACTCGGTGACTTCGCCAGGGTGCGTGGCTGCCAGACGCCGCTGCAGATAGTCGGCCATCAACCGGTGATAGCGGAACCAGCGTCCTTCGAGGTCTATCGGCTCGAGCAGCAACTGGCGCGCAACGATGTCATCAAGCATGGCCTGGCTGGATGCGACGCCCGTCACCGCTTCGCACAACGGCGCGCTCAGCCGCTCGAGAATCGCGGTTCGCAGCATGAAGGCCTGCGTTTGCGGTGGCAGATGCTGAAGCAGGTCTTCGAGGTAGTCGGACACAGGCTTCGACACGCCGCCCGGTTTCGTGCCCGGCGGTATGCCCGCTTGCATGTTCGATTGCCAGCCCTGCGGGCGATCCTGCCGCGCCAACGCCGACGCCGAAATGCGCAAGGCGGCCGCCCATCCTTCGGTCGTGGCATAGAGCGACTTCAGATCGCCAAAGCCGAGCTTGCCGGGGCACTCGTGTTCGACGAAACGGCGCGTCTCGTCGAAATTGAATCGCAGCGCGGCCGCATCGATCTCGCAGAGATTGTTGCCGGCGCGCAGCTTCGCGAGCGGCAGCGGCGGATCGGTACGTGTGCAGATCACGACGTGCACATTAGAAGGCACATTGGCGATGAATAGCGACATCGCTTCGTGAATGGCCGCTGAGTGGATCAGATGATAGTCGTCGATGAAGACGTGCAGTTCGTCGTCGACTTCGGCCAGCTCGTTGATGAGCGTTGCGACAAGCGAATTCGCCGGGACGAACGACGACTCGGTGGTCAGCCCGATGGCGGATGTGCCAACGGTGCGGCACGCGCGCTGCAAGGCATGTGCAAGGTGATGAAAGTAACGGGCTGGCTCGTCGTCGTCTGCGTCGAGGGAAAGCCACGCCACCTGCGCGCCGTTCGCACGCAGCGCGTCGAGCCAGGTGAGCGCGAGAGACGTCTTGCCGAAGCCCGCAGGCGCCTTGATGACGGTGATGCGCCGTATCTCCACCTGGGCGCTCAAGGCCTTCAGCCGTGGGCGATCGATCAAACCCGCGGGCAAGCGGGGCGCAATGACCTTGGTGGTCAGCAGGAGAGGTGGCCTCGCCACGGTCGTCGCTTCTGTCACTTCAGTCACGGCTGAACGGCTCAGAGGAGGGCCCATGAGGGATTGGCGAGGGTTGGCGCGCTGCCAACCGGAACGTTCAATCCATCATACGACAACTGCGGCAAGGCATGATGGGTAATGCGGGTCAGTGCGCGAGGCGTTGATGATGCGATGCATCATCGCGCGAGCTGGCCGCGTTTCGCACGCAGCCAGCCACGGCCAATGCGTCAGGCGTCGATCATGCCTTTGACGGCGGCTTCCGTAGCCGCCAGATAAGGCGCGCGCATCAGGAGATTCGACTCGCCGCCGGCGCTTTGGACGACAACCGGCTTCGCATGGCTGAACGTGCGGTAGCCATATTCGCCGTGGTAATGGCCCATGCCGGATGCCCCGACGCCCCCGAAAGGCAGCGAGTCGAAGAACACGTGCGTCATCGCATCGTTGACGACCAGCGCCCCCGAAGTGGTTCGGCTCGCCACCTCGTGTTGCTCCAGGGCGTCATTGCCGAAGTGATAAAGCGCGAGCGGCCTCGGCCGCGCATTGATATATGCAAGCGCTTCATCGAGCGTTTCGTAGGTCACCACGGGCAGAACGGGGCCGAAGATTTCCTCCTGCATCACGCGCATCGTGTCGTTTGCATTCCGAACGATCGTCGGCGCCATCTTGCGTACCGCCGGATCAGAGAGGTCTTCGCTTGCGGGGCCGAGGTTCACCACGTTCGCGCTTTTCTGACGCGCATCCTCGACAAGCGCCAGTTGCCGTTCGAAACCGCGTACGTTGATCATCGCGGTGTAGTCGGGGTTCTCGCGCATGGTCGGATACATTTGCGCAACCGCCGCTTTTGCGTGCTGCACGAAGGCATCGGCGCGGTTCGCCGGAACCAGCACATAGTCCGGCGAAAGGCAGATCTGACCGGCGTTGAAGGTTTTCACCGTGAGAACGCGCTGCGCCGTGAGGGCGAGATCGGCGTCGTTGCCCACGAGGACCGGCGACTTGCCGCCCAGTTCGAGCGTCACGGGCACCAGGTTATCCGACGCCGCCCGCATGACATGGTGCGCGACTTGCGTGCTGCCCGTGAACACGAGATGGTCGAACGGCTGCGCGCTGAACGCCGCGCCGGTTTCGGCTCCGCCAAGCACGGTGGTGAGTTCGTCGCTGTCGAAATTGCGGGCGATCAGTTCAGCTAGCAGCTCGGACGTTTGCGGCGTCATCTCCGACGGCTTGAGAATGGCCCGGTTGCCCGCAGCGAACGCGCCGCCAAGCGGTCCGAACGCCAGCACGACGGGAAAATTCCACGGGCTGATGATCCCCACGACGCCGAGCGGCTGATACTCGACGCGGGCCTTCACGCCCGGAAACGGCTCGGCCGTCGCCGGCTGCGCCATCCACGCCTCGAGATGTTCGCGATTGAAGCGCAGGCTTTCGATCGAGGCGAGGATATCGGCGAGCAGCGTTTGCTGTTTGCCGCGGCAGCTATAGTCCGCGTTGATGGCCTCGACCAGCGCGTCCTTGTTCGAACGCAGCAGGTCGATTGCGCGATCGATACGGTCGCGGCGAACGGCCAGCGGTGGTGGCCCCTCCTTGAGTTGTGCCGTTTTCATTGCATCGAGTTGCGCGCGGATCTGCGCGGCCGTCGCTTCGGCGGGCAGCATGAATGGCTTTGACATCCTAAACCTCATCAGAAAATGGAATCGCTCGTTGAACGCGTGGGACGCAAACGGTGCGCTTAGATCACGGCCTCGATCAGCATCGGGCCGCGGCGCTTCATTGCTGCGGCGAACGCGGCGTCGAAGTCGGTGCGCGACTCGGCGCGTACGGCTTCCACACCCATGCCGCGAGCCAGTGCAACCCAGTCGAGCGACGGGTCCTGCAGATCGAACATGGAAGCGGCGTGCGCGCCGCCCGTGCGTGCGCCCACACGCTTGAGCTCGTTCGCGAGGATCTTGTAGCCGCGGTTCGCGTAGATCACCGTCACGACGTCGAGCTTTTCCCGCGCTTGCGTCCAGAGCGACTGAAGCGTGTACATGGCGCTGCCGTCGCCCTGAAGGTTGACGACTTTGCGGTCCGGGCATGCCACGCTCGCGCCGATCGAAACGGGCATCAGGCAACCGATCGCGCCGCCGGTGAGCGCCAGCAGGTCGTGCGGCGCGGCGGTTTCGAGCAGGCCCGAGTACGCCATCGCGAGCGACGACTCTTCGGTAATGATGGCGTTGTCGGGCAGATGCTTCGCGACGCTGCGCATGATCGACTCGCCATCGAGCGCGCCCTCGGGCGAGAACTCGACCGCGGCGCGGGCGTTGATTCGGGCGATCGCATGCTGTGCGCCCAGCGCCTCGACAAGGGCTTCGAGCGCGGCCGGGCCGTCTTCATGCGGATGCGAAAGCACGGCGATGCGGCAACCCTCCGGCGTGAGCCAGCTCGGCTTGTCCGGGTAGGCGAAAAAGCTCACCGGCGGCTGCGCGCCGACCAGCACGATCAGCTCAGTCCCGGCGAGGAATTCGACCACCTGCTCGGCGAAATACGGCAGACGCTCGACCACTTCACGTCCCGCACCGCGCGCCACACGCGGCGCGAACGTGTCGCACAGCAGGCGGGCACCCGTTTTCGCGGCGATCCTTCCGGCGGCGCGCAGACCGCGCTCCTGCAATGCCTGACCTCGGAGCAGGAAGGCGGTCCGCACGCCGCTTTGGGCGAGGGCCGCAATCCGCTCGATGGTGTCGGCGCTCACGAGCGCGGGCGCCTGCACGGGCAGTGGCGCGGCCACGCCGTCGGCTTGCGACCAGGCGGTGTCGGCGGGCAGGATCAGCGTGGCGATCTGGCCGCCGTCGGCCATGGAGGCCTGCACGGCGCGCGCGGCGTCGGCACCCACCGTCAACGCGCTGCTCGACGAGTGAATCCAGCTCGAAACCGGGCGAGCAAAGCCCTTGATATCGGACGTGAGCGGCGCTTCGTAACGCGCATGCGTCGAAGCATGATCGCCGACGATGTTGACGACCGGGCTCGACGCGCGGCGCGCGTTGTGAAGGTTGGCCAGTCCGTTGGCGAGGCCCGGGCCGAGATGCAGCAGCGTGGCGGCGGGCTTGCCGGCCATGCGGCCGTAGCCGTCGGCGGCGCCGGTGACAACGCCTTCGAAAAGGCCGAGTATCGGCCGCATGCCTTCAACGGAATCGAGCGCCGCCACGAAATGCATCTCCGACGTGCCGGGGTTTCCGAAACACACGTCCACACCACTTGCGACCAGCGAACGCAACAGACTTTCAGCGCCATTCATTTTGGATCACCTCAGTAACAAACCTGTAAGAAGCTTCGCCCCTTCGGTTGCCGTGGGGCCCAGACGTCGTGCATCGACGTACGCCCTGATCCTAACTACCCGGCTACCATGCAAAAATACAGTCTGATCTGAAAATTTATTACGTCATGCGCAAGAATCTCGACTACGGATTGCTGCACGCGATGACCGCCTTCGTGCGCGTGGTGGATGCCGGGAGCTTCACGGCGGCCTCGGAGCACATGGGGCTGACCACGGCGCAGGTCTCGCGGCTCGTATCGGAGCTTGAGAATCGTTTGCAAACGAAGCTGCTGCAGCGAACCACACGGCGCATGTCGGTCACGAGCGCGGGCGAGCGCTACGCGAACCAGTGCCGCACGATTCTCGACCTCGTGACGGAAGCCGAAGGGGAGGCGAGCGGCGCGCGCATGGCGCCGAGCGGGAGGCTGCGGGTGCTGTGCATGGCAAGCTTCGGCGACCGCTACGTGGTGCCGCTCGTGACGAAATATTGCGCACAGTACCCGGCGGTGAGCGTGGAATACAGCGCTTCGCAGTACGTACCGAATCTGCTGGCAGAAGGCGTGGACGTGAGCGTGTATCTGACGAGCAGCCTGCCGGATTCGAGTCTGGTTGCGCAGCGGCTTGGCGAGGTCCACGGCGTGTTATGCGCGACGCCAGGCTACCTCAAGCGGCATGGCGCGCCGGGAACCGTAGCGGATCTCGCGGGGCATGCCTGCCTGCGTCTCGTGAATCCGTCGACCACGTTGCATTGGGAGCTGACCGACGGCAAGACGACCCATTCGATGCAGCCCGAGGGCCCGCTGGTGGCGGACAAGCCCGAAGCCGTCGTGCAGGCGGCGTGCAGCGGCCTCGGCATTGCGCTGCTGCCCGGCTTCGCTGCGGTGGACCGCATACGCAGCGGAGAACTCGTACACGTTCTGCCTCAATGGCGCTCGCCCGACGTCGGTGTGTATGTGCTGATGCCCTCGAGGAAGTTTCTCGAAGCCAAGACGCGCGCATGGGTCGAGTTGCTGAAAGCGGAATTGCCGGGCGCGCTCGAGCGCGACATGATTCAAATCGGTGCGAAAGGCGCGCCCAGACAGCGGCGTGCACGTGCTGCGACCTCGCCACGTTCGCCTTGATTCGGGCAGCCGTTAGTCTGGCTGAAATTCCCCGTTCCAGAAAAACGAATTCCCCTCTCCCTGTATTGCGAGCAGTCTGGCAGCCAACTCAGGCTGCGCAAGCCGACGCGTCCTATGGCGATGCCAGACGCATCGATCGGCGTTGCGCCGGGCCAGACCCAACACAGGAGACAGCATGGCAATCGTCAATTCCGGCGCCCGCCTCGACCGGCTACCCATCAGCCGGTTTCACTGGAAAATTCTTGGCTTGATCAGTGCGGGCGCATTTCTCGATGCGTTCGACATCTATCTTGCCAATGGCGCGCTGGCGGCCATGGTCAAGACAGGCTTCGCCGACCTGCGCGTCGGCTCGTTCTTTTTGTCGGCGACTTTCCTTGGCATGATGATCGGCGCGGGCCTTTCGGGCTATCTGGGCGACCGCTTCGGACGCCGCTTTTCGTACCAGGCCAACCTCGCCATTTTCGGCGGCGCGTCGTTCATTGCCGCGTTCGCGCCCAATATCTACTGGCTGATCCTGCTGCGCTTCATCATGGGCGTCGGCCTCGGCGCGGAACTGGTGGTCGCGGCCGGCACGCTGTGCGAGTTCGTGCCGCCGGCTAGCCGCGGCCGCTGGACTTCGTTGCTGGCGCTCATCACCAATTCGGGGCTGCTCGCGGCCACCGCCGTGGGCTACTGGGTCATTCCGCATCTTGGCTGGCGTTATATGTTCGCGATCGCGGGCGTGGGCGCCATCGTCGTTTGGGCGCTGCGTCATCGCATGCCGGAGTCGCCGCGCTGGCTGGAGACCGTGGGCCGGCTGGAGGAAGCCGAGCGAACGGTGGCCGCCATCGAGCAGGAGGTCGAGCGCCACACGGGCGACGTCCTGCCGGCTGTCACTCGAGTGACGAGCCACGAGGCGTTGGCCGCGCCGTTCTCTGCGCTTTTCGCGCCCGGCATGAAAGGCCGGACTTTCGTGGCGGCGCTCACCGCCATTGCGGTGAACGTGTCCCTTTACGGTTTCGTTGCATGGCTGCCGGCGTTCTTCGTCAATGAAGGGCTGAGCATCACGCGCTCGCTCGGGTTCGTGTTCCTCATGTCGTTCGGCGCACCGATGGGGGCCGTCGTTGGCTTCGCGATCGCTGACCGTCTCGGCCGCCGCAGGGCGCTGATCGCCAGCGCGCTGGTCTCGATCGTGCTCGGATACTTCTACGTGCAGATGCGCGACCCCGTTGCCATCTCTGTGATGGGCTTCGCGTTGGTGACCGCGCTCTATACGGTCTGCACGCTCGGTCTGTTCGTCTATATCCCGGAGCTGTTTCCAACCACGCACCGTCTGCGCGGCACCGGCGTGGCAGGCACGTGCGGGCGGGCTGCGTCGATGTGCACGCCTTATCTCGCCGTCCTGCTCTATTCGAACTTCGGGGTGTCGGGTGTGGTAGCGATGGTTGCCTGCGTGCTCGTTGCACTGTGTGTCGCGTTGCTCTTCCTTCGCGTCGAGGCGAGCGGTCAGACGCTCGAAGCCGTGTCCGCACCAGGCTTGCAGGAAGAAGCGATCAAACAACCCGACAGCCACCATGCATTTTGATTTCGTCGATCTGCGCTTGCTCACGGCGCTTGGCGAGACAGCCAATCTTGCACGCGCCGCGAGCCTGTGTCACATGTCGGCCCCGGCAGCCAGCAGCCGCCTGAAAAATCTCGAGGACTTTCTGGGCGTGCGGCTGTTGTACAGAACGAGTCAGGGCATGATTCCGACGCCGGCGGGCGAGTGCTTTATCCGTCATGCGCTGTTGATGCGTGAACAGGTGGAGCGGCTCGCCGGAGACATCGAGCAGTTCGGCAGCGGGATGACC
Organism: Paraburkholderia sp. J8-2; assembly: GCF_905220195.1. Classification (NCBI taxonomy): domain Bacteria; kingdom Pseudomonadati; phylum Pseudomonadota; class Betaproteobacteria; order Burkholderiales; family Burkholderiaceae; genus Paraburkholderia; species Paraburkholderia sp. J8-2. Next base: position 513,655 of record NZ_CAJMZA010000001.1, on the reverse strand, counting down.
GGGCACATCCGGGTCTGGACCAACACGACTGCCATTACCGGCGCGCTGCCCGACACGCTAGGCCGTTTTCTTTGCGAGCACGCCCATGTGAACATCGAACTGCGCGAAGCGCCCAGCGACGATATCGTGCGAGGCGTGACCGGCAACCTGGCGGATATCGGCATCGTTGCCGGCAATATCGACGCGGGGCAGCTCGAGATGCTGCCCTACCAGAACGAAAGACTGGTGCTGGTGACCCAGCCGGATCATCCGCTTGCCCAACGTGACGCGGTGAACTTTGCCGAAACGCTGGACAACGATTTTGTCGACCTGCCGGCCTCGAGCGCCATTCACGCCTTCGTTCACCGCGCCGCGGCCGCGCTTGGCAGGGCGCTCAGAATACGCATCGAGGTGGGTTCGTTCGACGCGGCATGCAGGATGATCGCCGCAGGCGCGGGCATAGGGATCGTGCCGGCCTCGGTGGCGTGGAAGCATGCACGCGTGAAGGATATCGTCATGGTCACGCTCAAGGACGAGTGGGCGCAGCGCCGCCTGAACATCTGCGTGCGCAGTGTGGCAGACCTCCCGCTGTTCACCCGCGAACTCGTTGCCATGCTGGCTTCCGATGTCGTGGACTCGACACGGCGCGTGTAGCGGCGATTCATCAAGCGGCGCTTGGCTTCCCGCTAGTCGTGCGTTCGGCTCGAACAATATCGCGTGAACTGCTCCTCGGACACGGCGAATCCCTTCTGTTTCGCCAGTTCCCACGGCCGTTCGCAACGTTGCGTCGCCTCACACCACGAATATCCGGCCGAACCGATGCACCCATGCGCATCGCGATCGGCGCCGGGCCTATTCGATGCCGTATTGGATGAAGGATCAGCGCAGGCGGCAAGCGCACTTGCCATGGCAACCGCGGTCAGAAACGCGGGAGAGATGATTTGACGCATAGAGCGTGCCTCCATAAGAGGCACCACCGTATCACGCCTGCCTAAGCGCTCAGAGGCAAGACCCGTTCCGCATTGACTCAAAGCCGAATCGCCCCCCGTTTATTTCGCCACCACTTCTGCGCCGTTGCCTCTAAAATTCCATGACACTGCCGTAGCGGAGCACCACCATGGAACGAAAGAAAGCTGAATACATCCTGCTCGAAGCCGACGAGATCGCCGGCCTGGTTCTCAACGGCTTCGACATGACGATGGAAACCGACGCCGGGCGCGCGCTCTACGAACGCACGTTTAACGCCTATATCCACAACGAAATCGGCGACTTGCCCGTTGGCGAGCTGTACGACGCGTTGAACGGTTCGCCCGAAGCCTTTACGGCAACCCTGCCGCAGTAAGCTGGCGAGCCAACCCGCCATCACGAACGGGCCATGCTGCAATCTCGCACGAAATCGCAGCGTGGCCGCATTTCATCGTTACACGTTCACTTCACGTCGAACGCGTAATGACCGGTCGTGCGATGCCCGTCGGCGGCAACCGCGACCCACACCACCGAATACTTCCCAGGCGTCAACGCATTCAGCGCGACCGACATGCGCTTGTTGTTGTTCGCATCGACCTTGGCCTTCTCGCGAATCACGGACTTGCCCTGCGCGTTTGTCACGTCGATGGAACTGAACGCGGGCTCGAGCCCATCGTCGAAGTCGATCACGACGGCGTCGAGCGTGGCCGGTGCGGTCGACCCCGCGGGCGGTTCCTGATGCTTCGGATAAGCGTGCGCCCAAGCGAGATGGGCGGCGAGCAGCGCGATCGTGGCGACAGCCGTGCGCAATGTAGCGAGTTTCATGGCGAGATTCCTGTGTGAATGAATGGGCTTACTGGAAAAGCGGCTTGCCGATCGTGCGCGGCGCGACATCGTCGAAGAAGATGTGCACCTGCGCGAGAATGCCGACGTGCGAGCCGCTCGCCCGGTTGATCGGTATCTGCGCTTCGATGCCGAGCTGACCGTAGCGGTTCATCCAGATGAAGCCGGGGTTGACGGTCCCGGTCGTTTGTCCCTGGCTGCGCGAGAGGGGCACTTCGACGAGGGGGATGAGGTTCGAAAACGGCTGCGGCAAGCCGAGATCGTGCACGTGCTGTTGCAGGTAGGGCAGGCTGTACTGGAACGTGAAGCCGTAGTCGAACGAATTTGGCTGGCCGCCGCCTGTCGTGAACGACGGGCCCGCTTCGCCGGTGATCGCGATGGGCCGCAGCCACGCGAGCGAGTCGGGCAGGTCGCCCATGCCCTTGCCGGCGAAGATCGTGGGCGAGATCGTCGAGAAGTTGTCGGCAATCGCGCGGCTGCCGGTGCCGCCGAACTCGGCGTTCACGCCCACCGACGTCATGAATTCATGCGCGTCGTTCACATAGAGCAGGTACTTGAGCCCCACGCCGAAGTTGTCGAAGCCGCGCTCGCTCGGGTTGTTCTGCATGACGTAGCCGCCGTCCACCGAGAAGGCGAGCCGCGGCGTGATGAGCTTGTCGTACTCGAAGCTGAAGGTGTTGATGCTTTGGTCGCCGGCATCGCCCGGCACGCGCTGGTGCCCGAATTCGAGGTTGGCTTCGTCGCCTACGCCGGGGTCGTCGACGGAAAGCGTGGAGGGAAAGACGCGGTCGCCCGCGATAGCGTGCGCATGGGCCGCGCAGGGTCCGAGCAGCAACGCGCAGCCGATCACGCGGGCGATCATGCGGTTGATTTCGAGGTTGGTCCGATTGAACGCGCGAATGTGTGCAAGCTCGCCCAGCGCCAGGCGGCTGGACGGCGATTGGTCAGACATGAGGTGTCCTGTCGAGGAGCGACGCACGCACGCAGGTTAAAGGGGCGCGCGTGCTGGCCCGGTGACACGCTGGGCGTGTCGTCCGGGATTGGCATGATCGATCCGGTCAGGACAGGGGTGGGGCGCGGGCGTGGATGTGGCTCGCAGGCGCGGCGAGGCGAACGCTTTCGAACTGCGCCTCGATGCGGGCCTGCACGAGCTTGCCAACGACAAACAGGGCGACAGGTACGCCCGAGACGACGGGCAGGTGTGCGAAGAAGCTGCAATAGCCGCAGTCCTGCATGTCGCCCGGCGTGGCGTGCATGCCGGCTTCGCCGCTTGCGCCGTGAATGTGGCGCTCCATCGACGGCATGCCGCAGGGGGCGCGTTCCACCGTGCCTGGCGCCATCTGCATGGCCTGGGCGGCAAGCAGGTGCGAAACCACGGGCGCGAGCGTCGCCATGAGGAGCGCGAGCGTCCCCAGTAGACTGCCCAGCCTGAGATGGAATTGGCGCACGGCGAATGGAAGTGGCAGGAATAGTGCGTGGATTATGCCACGCGAGCCGCCACTCCCGGCGCGCTGCCTGTCAAAGCGTCGCGGCCTCGCACGTTGCGTGCGAGGCCGCGAGGAAGCCAGAGTCAAGCCGGATGCCGCGATTAAGCGCTCAGCCCGACCGTGTGACGCAATTCCTGGTAGCTGCGCAAACCCGCAACGCCCAGCTCGCGGCCAATGCCACTCAGGCCGAAGCCGCCCCAGCACACTTGCGGGAAGATCAGTTGCGGGGTGTTGACCCATACGAGCCCGGCGCGAAGCTGCGCCTTGTAGCGTCGCGCGGCCTTTTCGTCCTTCGTCACGACAGTGGCGACCAGTCCGTAGCGCGTATCGTTGGCGAGGGCGATTGCTTCGTCATCCGAACGGAATGATTTCACGCAGGCCACGGGGCCGAAGATTTCGTCGGTCCACAGCACGTTGTCCGCCGCGGGTTCAGCGATGACAACCGGCGCCATGAAGAAACCATCGGCGCAAGCGGCATCGAGCTGACCTGCGAACGCGATCTGCGCGCCGGTTTCGACGCCTTGCGCCACGAGCGCTGCCACGCGCGCGTGTTGCGCGGCGCTGATGAGCGGCCCCATCGCCACGTCGGCGCCCTGCGGCAGCGCGACGACAACCGCTCGCACCGCTGTCTCGAACGCGGCCATGAACTTGCGATACACATTGTCGTGCACGAGTATGCGCGCCGTTGCCGAGCACATTTGCCCAGCGTTCGCGAACGCGCCACCCACCGCGAGCGAGACGGCTTGCACCACGTCCGCGTCTTCGCGCACGATCAGCGCGGACTTGCCGCCCAGTTCGAGCGTGAGGCGCTTCATGTCCTGCGCGGCGGCCTGCATGACCTTGCGGCCCGACGCCGTGCTGCCGGTAAACGAGATCTTGTCGACGAGCGGATGCGTCGTCAGCCATGCGCCGACTTCGCCGCCGCCGTTGACCACGTTCACGACCCCATCGGGCACGCCCGCTTCGTTCACGATCTCGGCGAGCATATGCTCGGTGGGCGAGGTCAGTTCTGAAGGCTTGATGACGACCGTACAGCCCGCGGCCAGCGCCGGTGCGAGTTTCCATGCGGTCGTGACCATCGGGAAATTCCACGGCACGATCAGCGCCGCAACGCCAACCGGTTCGTGCATGCGTTCAGCGAGGAGCGCGTCGTCCGGCAGCGCGACCGGTTCGGCCGCGAACATCGACGCGTCTTCGCACAGGCCCGCGTAGTAGTTGAACGTCGCGATGGCGTCGCTCACGTCGAGGTCCGCTTCGAACGGCGGCTTGCCGCTCACCTGCATCTGCATGGCGGCGAGGCGCGCGCGGTCGGCTTCCAGCAGTTCGGCGATCTTGCGCAGCAGCTTGCCGCGCGCGGCGGGCGTCGTGTGGCGCCAGGCGATCAGCGCATCGTGCGCGGCGTGCACGGCGCGATCGACCATTTCGGCCGTGGCGTGCTCCTGCCAGCCGATGGTTTCGCCCGTGGCCGCGTTGCAGATGCGCGAGCACACTTCGCGGTCCGTCGCGCAGAAGGTTGTGCCCGCAATCATCGCGGCGGGCAGCACAAAGGCCTCGCCGTCGATCTGACGTTCGGTATTCGTAGCCATGATGTTTCTCCTCGCGCCCTAGCGGTAAGCCACACCGGGCATGATGCAAAGCATTTCGTAGGCGAGATTCGCGCCCACGAGCGCGGTCGTGCCGGCCTGGTCGTACGGCGGCGAGACTTCGACGAGATCGGCGCCCACCACGTTGAGCCCCTTCATGCCGCGCACGATTTCGAGGCCCTGCTGCACGGTGAGGCCGCCCACTTCGGGCGTGCCGGTGCCGGGCGCGAAAGCGGGATCGAGTCCGTCGATATCGAAGCTCAGGTACACCGGCGTGTCGCCCACGCGTGCGCGCACTTCTTCCATGAGCGGCGCAAGCGATCGGTTCCAGCAGGCCTCGGCTTGCACGACGGTAAAGCCCTGCTTGCGGCACCAGTCGAAATCTTCCGCGTGATAGCCGGTGCCGCGCAGGCCGATTTGCGTGACCTTGTCGCATTGCAGGAGGCCATCTTCAACGGCGCGGCGAAACGGCGTGCCGTGCGCGATCTTCTCGCCGAACATGGTGTCGTTCACGTCGGCGTGAGCGTCGATATGAACGACGGCAACCTTGCCGTACTTCTTGTGCAGCGCGCGCAGGATCGGCCATGCGATCGTGTGGTCGCCGCCGAGCGTGATCGGGCGACAGCCGGTCTCGACGATGCGGTCGTAGGCGGCTTCGATCAGACGAATTGAATCCTTCAGGTCGTACGGGTTCGTTGCGACGTCACCGATATCGGCCACCTGCAGCGAATCGAACGGCGCCGCGCGTGTGGCCATGTTGTACGGCCGCAGCAGTACCGATTCCGAACGGATCTGGCGCGGTCCGAAGCGCGCGCCGGAACGGTTCGAGGTGCCGATATCGAGCGGCACGCCCACGAAGCAGACGTCGAGGCCCTCCGTGGTTTCGGCCTGCGGCAGGCGCATCATCGTGGCGATGCCGCCGAATCGGGGCATCTCGTTGCCGCCGAGCGGCTGGTTGAACTGGCGCTCCATCTGGTGTGTCTCCGATCGTTAGAGTCAAATCGATCGGACGATGGTAGGGGAGATCCCGCGCCGCCAAATATTGAAGTTGAGATGTTTACATCGATGGAGGTCGATGTATGCAAGCCCTTAATCAGGCAAACGCTGCGGGTAAATCCTGGGACTGGAAGCGGCGGCTACACCGCGGCATGGCCCCACGCGATCAACTCGCGCTTGGTGCGCACGCCCAGTTTCGCGAAGGCGCGCTTCACGTACGACTCGGCGGTGGCCACCTGCACGCCCAGGATTTGCGCGGCCTCGGGCACGGTCTTGCCCGTGATGAGGTGCGCACAGGTTTCGTATTCGCGTTTGGAGAGGCGCACATGGTCTGCCGCAATACGCGCGTCGAACTGCGCGAGCGGATGCATGAATGGCGCCGCATGGGCAATGAGCCGGGCAGCGCTCGTGGAGGCGTGCAGTTCGAGCAGCGGAAACAGAAACTCGCTCACGCTGCGAAAGCGGTTCATTTCCACGAGCGTAAACGGCGGTTCGCGCAGCCCGCGTTCGAGCGCGATGGAGTCCTGAGCGTGGCGCGTGCCGCGTGCGAGCACGCATTCGTGGGCAATGCGCGCTTCGTCGAAGAGCCGCTGGCGGAACTCGCCCGGCGGGATCGCGCCGATGTCGCGCACGACCAGCATGGTGCCGAGCTTGCCGCGAATGCCCGCGAAAAGCGGATCGCTTTCGTAGAAGCGGTCGTAATAGAGCGTCATCACGTCGGAAATCGCGCCGGAATCCATTCCGACCCCGCCACTGCCGATCCATTCGCAGCGATAGCCCGTTGGCATCGTGCTGTCCGCGCGCGAACGCTCGATATGCACGACGTTGACGGGCACGACTTCGTTCACGAGCAGCGTGAGGCGCGGCACGAAATCGGGCGTGCCGACGGCCTCGATCACATTGCCGAGGGTCTTGAACGAGAGCGGAAAGTTCGGTTGATCGCGGTTGAGCGGGGGTACGTTGAGCAGCATGGCGCGCCCCTTTTTGAAGGCTGAATCATTATAGCTGAAGGGCTTAGGCCGCCAAAAATGCGGGGCTCGGGCAGCAAAACACCGCTTGCCCCCCCTGAGGGGGGGCATACCGCCGCCGCGCCAGTCGGTAACTTTGGCAGCACTCAATCAAAACAACCGGAAGTGACGCAAATGAGCAAACTGATTCAGGACATCGTGCCGCTGGGCGCTGGCATCGGCGAATTCACCAAGCTGGAATACGGCATGGACGAAAGCGACTGGCGCGCAACCGTCGGCAAGAACAATAACTACGTGATCGGCTGGTGGGAAGGCAAGGTCGGCGCCGTGGATTTCCCGGCCACGACCGCAGACGAAGCGGTATGGCTCGTGGAAGGCAAGATCGCCCTGACCGACGCGAACGGCGGCCGCAAGGAATTCACGGCGGGCCAGGGCTATCTCCTGCCCGCAGGCTTTGCAGGGCGCTGGGAAACGATCGAAGACGCGAAGAAGTTCTACGTCGTGCTCGAACAAGCCTAACGAACCAGGCGAGCCGCCTCACGCGCGAGGCGGCGCAGTTTACCCGATCCTTTATCCCGATCCGTGCAGTGAAGACCATCATGAGTACCCCTGCAGAAGTTGAAGTCGCATCGCCCCCGCCCTTCACGCTCAGCGTGCAAGAGGCGCTTTCGCGCACGCGGTTCTTTCCGTACTGGCTCGACAACCCCGCCGAACCGCCGACGGAACCTAAGCTCACCGCCAACGTGGAGGCCGATCTGCTGATCGTCGGCGGCGGCTTCACGGGGCTCTGGGCCGCGGTGCAGGCCAAGGAGCAGATGCCGCATCTGAACGTCGTGCTGATCGAGGCGGGCAAGGTCGCGCACGGTGCGTCGGGCCGTGCGGGCGGCATCATTTCGACTTCGGTGATGCATGGCTTGCCCAATGCCGTACGGGTATTCCCCAACGACATTGCGCAGCTCGAAGAATTCGGCCATCACAATCTCGACGGTTTCGAGGAAACGCTCAAGCGCTACGGCATCGACGCCGACATCGAATGGAACGGCGAAATGACCGTTGCAGTCGATCCCGAGCATATCGAGCATTTGCAGGGCGACTATGACCTCCACAAACGCTACGGGCACGATGTCGTGCTGCTCGATAGCGAAGCGACGCGCGAGCAACTCGATTCGCCGTTGTTCGCGGGCGCGCTGTGGTCGCGCAATCGCAGCGGTATCGTGCATCCGGCCAAGCTGGCATGGGGTCTGAAGCGCGCTGCGCTTTCGCTCGGCGTGAAGCTTTACGAGCACACGCCGCTCATCGACGTGATCGACGAAGGGCAGACCGTGTACGTGAAGACGCCCGAGGGCAGCGTGCGCGCGCCGCGCGTGGTGTTCGGCAGCGGTACCGCGAAGGTCGGCATTCCCGATATCAACCGGCGCGTGCTGCAGGTGCGCGACCACGTGCTCGCCACCGAGCCGCTCACCGACGAGCAACTCGCGCGCATCGGCTGGAAGAATCGCCAGGGCATTTACGACACGCGCACGCAGCTCAATTACTTCCGCCTCACGAAGAACAACAACATCATCTTCGGCGGTCTCGTGAGCTATCACTTCGACGGCGATCCGAATCCCCCGCAGGACGAGAAGGCCGAGACCTACTACCGGCTCGCGCAGGCGTTCTACCGCACCTTCCCGCAGCTTGCCGACGTGCGCTTCTCGCACGCGTGGGGCGGCCCGATCGACTACTGCTCGCGCGGCTCCGTGTTCGCAAAGCGCTATCTGAACGACAAGGCCGTTTTCGTGGCGGGTTACACGGGCTTTGGCGTGGCGGCGAGCCGCTTCGGCGCCTTCATGGGCCTGAATATCCTGTTCGATCGCAACAGCCCGGAACGTGCGCTCGATATCGCCAACCAGAGCCCCACTTATATTCCGCCAGAGCCGGTGCGCTGGCTGGCCGCCAAGGTCACGTTCCATGCGTTCGACGGCGCCGACGCCGAAGGCGGCTGGAAGCGCGCGTGGATCAAGGGCATCAAGGCGATGGGCTTTCCCATGTGAGTGTGTAGCGCCATGTTCTCCAATACCTCCGATCTCGACCTGCGCCTGATCCGCGTGTTTCTCGCCGTGGTGGACGCGCGCGGCATCACGGCGGCCGAAGCGACGCTAGGCGTGCGGCAATCCACCATCAGCACGCAACTCTCCGCGCTCGAAGCGCGCGTGGGCTTCAAGCTCTGCGAGCGCGGGCGCGGCGGCTTTCGCCTCACTTCAAAGGGCGAACGCTTCGTGCCTTCGGCGCGCGCGCTCGTTGCGGCCACAACCGATTTCGTGGCGCGCGTGCGCGATATCGACCGCAAGCTCGTGGGCACGCTCGGCATTGGACTGATCGGCCAGGCTTCGCATGTCGAGAATGCGCGGCTTGCGGAGGCGATCGGCGCGTTTCGCAAACGCGATCAGGCTGTGCGCTTCACGATGAAGGTCGCGGCGCCCCAGGAGCTCGAGGAAAGTCTCGTCAATAACCAGCTCGACATTGCGATTGGCTACTTCTGGCATCGCGTGGCGGGGCTCGACTACACCGAGCTGTTCAGCGAGCGCCAGGTGCTGTGCTGCGGGCGCGGGCATGCGCTGTTCCACAGCGCACCGCATGTGAACGTGGACGACCTGCGCGCGCACGACTGGGTCTGGCGCAGCTATCCGATACCGGAAGAGCTTGCAGGTATTGGCGACCGGCAGGTGACGGCGATTGCCGACAGCATCGACGCGGCCACGGTCCTGATCCTCTCGGGCAGCCATATCGGCTATCTGCCCGCGCATCACGCCGAGCCGTTCGAGCAGCGTGGCCTCATCCGGGCGCTTGGGCGCGCCACGTTCGGCTTCGACGTGCCGATGCATCTGGCCGTCAAGCGCAGTGCCGCGGAAAAGCCCATCGTGCGCGCGTTCTGCGACGATCTGCTGAACGTCTATGGTCAGCATGCCGCCGTGCCCGAATCGCTGGTTGAATGAGAGAAGCGGTGCGCGCCATACATTGGCCGCGCATGATGTAAACGTATGGAATGCAGAATAATTAGCCTGCTCCGATCGATTAAAGTGGGCGAGAGACGTTGATAGTGCGTTGACCGGTTGCTTGCATGCACAACCGGATCGGCGTGGCAAGGAGTGAGACAATGAGCGACAACAGCATTACCCAGATCGAAACATTCGGTTTCGAGCGTATTCCCGATGCATCGCGCTACGCGCGGCCCGTCGATCTTTTCAGGCTGCTGTTCGGCGGCTGCAATACCTTCTCCACCTCGGTGCTGGGCAGTTTCCCGGTGCTGGTGGGCCTTTCGTTCAAGGCAGGCGTGTGGTCCATCTTGCTTGGCGTGCTGGCCGGCACCTGCATTCTCGCGCCCATGAGCCTGTTTGGCCCGCGTAATGGCACGAGCGATCCGGTTTCGTCGGGGGCGCACTTCGGCATACACGGGCGGATTGTAGGCTCGTTCCTCGCGCTGCTTACGTCGATTGCGTTCTTCGCGCTCGCCGTCTGGAGTTCGGGCGATGCACTGGTCGGCGGCGCGCACAACATGGTCGGTGTGCCGGTCAACACCTGGACGCTCGGCTCGGCCTACATGGTGTTCGCCGTGCTCGTGGTGGTGGTGTGCATCTACGGCTTTCGCTTCATGCTGTGGGTGAACAAGATTGCCGTGTGGGCCGCGAGCCTCATGTTCGTGGTGGGCGCCTTCGCGTTTGCGGGCGCGTTCGATCCGGGCTACGCCGGCACGCTGCACGAGGGCGGCGCGGGCTTCTGGGTGGCGTTCGTGAGCGCGGTGCTCGTTGCGTTGAGCAATCCGGTGTCGTTCGCCTCGACGCTCGGCGACTGGGCGCGCTACATTCCGCAGCACACGCCGCGCCGCCGCATCATGGGCGCTGTATTTGCCGCGCAGATCGCCACCTTCGTGCCGTTCTTCTTCGGCCTCGTCACGGCCACGCTCATTGCGACGAAGGCGCCGAGCTATATCGCCTCGAACGATTATGTGGGCGGGCTGCTGGCTGTGTCGCCACGCTGGTTCCTGTTGCCTACCTGTCTTATTGCGATCATCGGCGGCATGTCGACGGGCACGACCGCGCTGTACGGCACCGGCCTCGACATGTCCAGCATGTTCCCGAAGCTGCTGAACCGCGTGCGTGCGACCATGCTGATCGGCACGCTCGCTATCGGCTTCATCTTCGTCGGACGCTTCGCGTTCAATCTCGTGGAAAGCGTCTCGACGTTCTCCACGCTGATCTGCACGTTCAGCTGCCCGTGGATGGCGATCATGGTGATCGGCTTCCTCACGCGCCGCGGGCACTATCTCGCAGACGACCTTCAGGTCTTCAATCGCGGCGGCCGCGGCGGGCACTACTGGTTCACGCACGGCTGGAATCTGCGCGCGATGGGCGCCTGGTTGCCGGCGGCGTTCCTCGGTCTTTCGTTCGTGAATCTGCCGGGGCAATTCATCGGTCCGCTCGGCTCGCTGGCGGGTGGGCTCGATCTGAGCGTCCCGGTTTCGCTGGCGGTGGGCGGCATGATCTACGTCGTACTGCTCACGATCTTCCCCGAGCCGGACGCCGTGTATGGCCGGGAAGGGCGGCGCTTCGTGCGCGGCGGCGCGCGCGCTCATGCCGCTGCGCCGGTTCATGCGCCACGCAGGCACGAAGCGCAGACTGCCAGCGCGGTGCGCGAACTGCAGCGCAGCCCGGAGTACGCCGAGTAAGTCGGGAAGCACGGGCCGCTTCGCTGGCGGCCCGTGCGCGCAGACCGGGTAAGATCACGGCTTTTGCACATCGTGCAAGGAGACGATCTTGCTTCGTTCACTCGCAAGGGTCTGTGCCGGCGCAGTGCTCGTCGCCGTCGCGCTGAACCGTCCCGCCATTGGCGCAGAAGCCGAAATCGCGACCGGCAGCGACGCTCGAATACGCGAAGCCGCGCTCGCGTTCATGCGCGAGAACGGTATTCCCGGTCTCGCGATCGGGGTCGCCGTGAACGGCACGGCGCGCTTCTACAACTTTGGCGTCGCGTCGAAGGAAACCGGCGCGCCCGTCACGAACGAAACGCTCTTCGAACTCGGGTCGATCAGCAAGACCTTCGCCGCAACGCTTGCCGGTTGGGCGCAGGTGAACGGCAAGCTCGCGCTCGATGCGCCAGTGAGCACGTATTTGCCCGACATGCGTGGCACGCCGTTTGGCGCGCTTACGCTGATCAATCTCGGCACGCACACCGGTGGCGGCTTCCCGCTGCAGGTGCCCGAAGAAGTCACAAACGACGCGCAGCTGATGGCGTGGCTCAAGGCATGGCGCCCGCGCTATCCGGCGGGCACGCAGCGCACCTATGCGAACCCGAGCATCGGCATGTTCGCGCGCATCACGGCGCAGCAGCTCGGCATGAGCTACGCAGACGCCGTGGAGAAAACACTCTTTCCGAAGCTGGGGCTGGCACACACGTTCATTCGCGTGCCCGACGGAGAGCGTGCCGCCTATGCGCAGGGCTACAACAGCAAGGATATGCCCGTGCGCCTGAACCCCGGCGTGCTCGCCGACGAAGCCTACGGCGTGAAATCGGATACGCGCGACATGCTGCGCTTTCTCGAAGCGAACATGGGCGAGGTCGGAGTGGAGCCGGAGTTGCAGCGCGCGCTGGAGGCCACGCATGTGGGCTATTTCCGCACGGGCCCGTACGTTCAGGACCTCGTATGGGAGCAGTACGCGCAGCCGGTGAGCCTGAATGATCTCGTGCAGGGCAACGCGAACTTCATGGTGCTGGAGGACAATCCGGCCACGGCGTTGATCCCGCCGCTGCCGCCGCAGGCCGATGTATTGCTCGACAAGACGGGCGCGACCAACGGATTCGGCGGCTATCTCGCGTTCGAGCCCGCGCGCAAGACGGCCATCGTCATTCTTGCCAACCGCAATCACCCCACCGAATCGCGTGTGCGGTTTGCGTACCGCGTGCTGGAACTGGTGCAGGGCGCGTCTGCGCAGTGATCCGCAGTGATCCGCGGTGAGCGAGCGCGCGTGCGGCCTCAGGCCGAATCGCTCGTCGCCCGGGCGGCTCGGCTGGCGGGCGCATTCGTGCTGGTCACGGGCTCGTCGTTTGCGGGCAGCCCGCTCACCGCCGCCGTGAGCCCGCGACCACCCGGGTTGTTGCGCAGCGTGAACGTCAGGCCCTGACGCTGCGCGATGCGCGCCACGATCGACAGGCCAAGCCCGCTGCCGGTGCCCTGGGCATGATCGCCGCGAAAGAAACGGTCGAGCACGCGTTCGAGATCGCCTTCGGGAATTCCGGGCCCGTTATCGATGACTTCGAAGCCGAGCGTGTCCTGCGAGCGCGTGAGCAGGAGATCGATCTTGCCGCCGGCTGGCGTGTAGCGGATCGCGTTGTCGAGCAGGTTGTTCAGCAGCGTGTTCAGTCCGTGCGCGTCGGCGCTCACGTTGCAGATGGACTCGGGTGTCACGGGCGGCCGCGATTCGAGGCCGAGGTCGATGCCTTTTTCCTCCGCGAGCAGCGAGAAGTCGCCGATGGCCTGCTCGCCCAGCCGCCGCAGGCTCACGATCGTGGCGGGCGCGCTCGCCTGCGCATCTTCGCGCGCGAGCGTGAGCAGTTGCTGCACGAGGCGTATCGTCCGGTTCAGGCGGGTTTGCATGCGCTCGAGCGTGCGCGGCTCGCCGTTCAGCGTGCCGTCGTGCAGCGCCGCCTGCCATTGCAGCTTGAGCGCGGCGAGCGGCGAGCGCAGCTCGTGCGCAGCGTCGGCGATGAAGGTGCGCTGCGCCTGCGAGGCCGCGTTCAAGCGGTCCAGCAGATCGTTGAGCGCGACGACGAGCGGGCGCAGCTCGACGGGCACCGAACCGTCGAGGCGCAACGGCTCCAGCGCATGCGCCGAGCGCGCAGCGAGCAGCGCCGACAGCGCGCGCACCGGTGCGAGCCCGCGCGTCACCACGAACAGCACGAGCACGATCGCCACCGGCACGAGCAGCGCGAGCGGCCACAACGTATGCAGCGCGAGGTGCAGCGCCAGCGAATCGCGCACGGAAATGGGCTGTGCGACCTGAACGAAGCGTTCCGGCTGCTCGATGCCGTACACGCGCCAATGCACTTCGTCGTCTTCGATCGTACGAAAGCCCGTGGACTGGCGCGGCAGGACAGGCGTTTCCTGCGAGCGGTAAATCAGCTTGCCTTCGCGGTCCCAGATCTGGATGAGAATGCGGTCGTCGGCGATCTCGTCGAAGCCGGGGCTGGACTGCTCGACCTCGCGCGCCGTTGCGACGTTCGCGGGCATGGAAAGCGCCACGGCATGCAGCTCGTAGTCGAACAACTCGCCCGCTTCGTCGCGCGCCGTGTGAAAAATGCCGTAGCCCGCCACCAAGGAAGCGGCCGCGAAGCCGCAGATGAGCCAGCCCAGCAGGCGGCGGCGGATGGAATTCATTCCGGTCTCTTGAGCCGATAGCCCACGCCGCGCACGGTCACGATCTGGTCGGTGCCGATCTTGCGGCGCAAGCTGTGCACATGCACCTCGATCGCGTTGCTGCCGACTTCCTCGCCCCAGCCGTACATGCGCTCTTCGAGTTCGGCCTTCGTGAATACGCGCGCGGGCTGTTCGATGAGCACGCGCAGCAACGCGAATTCGCGCGGCACGAGCGCGACGCTCTCGCCGTCTTTCGTCACTTCGTGCGCGGCGGGGTCGAGCGAGAGGCCGCTGTGCGTGTAGACCGGCTGCTTCTGGCCCGTGCGGCGGCGTAGCATGGCGCGCGTGCGGGCGGCCAGTTCGTCGAGATCGAAGGGCTTGATCAGGTAGTCGTCGGCGCCGGCGTCGAGCCCGGCGATGCGGTCCGTGACCGAGTCGCGCGCGGTCAGGATCAGCACGGCCGCTTCGCCGCCCTTGCGGCGATAGCCGTTGAGGACCTCGATGCCGTCTTTCTTCGGCAGACCGAGATCGAGCAGCACGAGGTCATACACGTCGTTGTCGAGCGAAAGCTCGGCTTCCCGCCCGTCGCGCGCCCAGTCGACGGCATGACCCTCGCGGCGCATCGAGTCGAGCACCGTTTCGGCAATCATTTCATCGTCTTCCACCAGCAACAGGCGCATCGCTCGCTCCCCTTATTCCAGCCTTACATTGTCGCTCATCCCGGCTTAACCGGTGCTTAAGCGTCACGCGAGGGGAGCGCCCGGCAATCAGTCGAGGAGTTTCAGCACATCGTCGTAGAGCGCGCGCGGCACCTTCACGCCGTCGCGTTCGCTGCGCCCGCGCGCCTCGAACCGGCGCTGCGACGGCAAGCGCGCGCCCTGCGCGGTGATGGCGGCGAAGAGCCGCTCTGCACGCGCCTGGCCGGCTGCATAGCCGTCGCCGCCAAAACGCCGCGGGTCGATCGCGATGACGAGCTCGCCGTGGCAAGGGCTCGCACCCGCGCCGCCGTCGAAGGCCTGCGACTCCATGCTCGTGAGGTCGCCGATCAGCGCGCCCGCAAGCAGCTCGATCATGGCCGCGAGCGCCGAGCCCTTGTGGCCGCCGAACGTTTGCATCGCGCCGTCCAGCGCGGCGCGCGCGTCGGTGGTGGGCTGGCCGTCGGAATCGAGTGCCCAGTGCGGCGGAATGGGCTTGCCCTCGCGCGCATGCAGTTCGATGTCGCCGCGCGCAATGGCGCTCGTGGCGAAGTCGAACACGAATGGCAGACCGCCTTCGCGCGGCCACGCAAACGCCAGCGGATTCGTGCCGAACACGCCGGTCGTGCCGCCCGCGGGCGCGACCCAGCTATGGCTCGGGTTCATCGCGATGCCCACGAGCCCTTGCGCCGCGATGGCTTCGACCTCGGGCCACAGCGCCGAGAAGTGAAAGCAGTGGTTGATGGTCATCGCCGCGATGCCCTGGCTGCGCGCTTTCTGCGCGAGCGCGGGCAGGCCGGTTTCGAATGCGAGCAGCGAGAAGCCATAGTGCGCGTCCACGGCCAGCACGCCGGGCGCAATATCGCGCAGCGTGGGCTCGGCGCGCGCATCGACCTTGCCGCTCTTGAGCGAACGTGCGCAAACGAGCAGGCGATAAATGCCATGCGAGTGGCATTCGTCGCGCTGGCCTTGCGTGATGACGCGCGCGATCGCATCGGCATGCGCCTCGGACATGCCGTGCCGCAGCAGCACGTTGCGCGAGAGCGTGAAGACTTCGTCGAGTGTGAGGACGACCGGTTCGAGTGCGTCGTTCGTGACGGTGCTGGACATGGCATCCCGTGTAAAAAGACAAACCGGGCCAATGTGGCCCGGTTTCGGTGATCTGGAAAAAGCGCTGGAGAGAGGCGTGCTTACATCAGTTTATAGACCGACGTCCGGCAGGGCGGGACGCGTAGCGAGCGCCTTCTCGACCACGGCCTTCACGTGCGCGAGCGCCTCGCCTTCGAGCGGCAGACGCGGCGGCCGCGTGATCGCGCTGCCGCGGCCCACCAGCTCCTCGCACAGCTTGATGCACTGCACGAGGTCGGGGCGTGCGTCGAGGTGCAGCAGCGGCATGAACCAGCGATACAGCGCGAGCGCTTCGTCAAAGCGTTTTTGCTTCGCAAGACGGAAAAGCGTTTCGCCTTCCTTCGGGAACACGTTCGACATGCCCGAAACCCAGCCTTGCGCGCCCACGGCCACGCTTTCGACCACCACGTCGTCGAGGCCCGCGAACAGCACGAAGCGGTCGCCCACGGCATTGCGCAGATCGATGAAGCGGCGCGTATCGCCCGACGAATCCTTGAAGCAGACGATATTTTCGCAATCCTGAAGAGCGATCAGGATGTCGGGCGTGACGTCGTTCTTGTAGATCGGCGGATTGTTGTAGACCATCACCGGCACGTCGGTGCTGGAGGCCACGGCGCGGAAATGCGCGGCCGTTTCATGCGGCTTGGAGGAATACACGAGCGCCGGCATGACCATCACGCCGTCCACGCCCACGCGGGCCGCTTCCTTCACGGTTTGACGCGCGAACTCGGTGGTGAATTCGGCAATGCCCGCGATCACCGGCACCTTGCCGCCGGCGGCGTCGCGCGCGGCTTCGATCACGGCAATCTTTTCATGCGTCGCGAGCGAGGTGTTCTCGCCGACGGTGCCGCATACCACGAGGCCCGACACGCCGTCCTTGACGAGATTGCTCACCACCCGGTGCGTGGCGTCGATATCGACCGAGAAGTCCGCCTTGAACTGCGTGCTGACGGCGGGAAACACCCCGCTCCACTGGATAGCGCTCACTGTGACTCACTCCTTGAATGCGTAGCGGCTCGCGCCGCGGTACGTGTTGAATGTGAGTGCAGTATCGCTGTCCAAATCGTTTGGCGCTTGGGGCCTTTCGTGCTTCAAAAAGACGAAATCTGCATAGTCGGGCGTGGCCTGGGGAGAACCCTGGCCTGCACACGCGAGGCTTAGGCGCCGGGCGTCTGCGCGCTGGCGGGCGCTTGCAGCAACGCGCGATACTGGCTTGGCGTCACGCCCACGGTGGCCTTGAATTGCCGCGTAAACGCGCTGTGATCGTTATAGCCGCATTGCGTGGCGATGTCGGTGATACTCAGGTCGCTCGCAAGCAGCACGGAGGCCGCGTCCAGGCGCGTTTTCAGCAGCATCTGGCGCGGCGTGAGGTGAAAGATCTTGTGAAAGTAGCGCTCGATCTGCGCCACCGACATGTTGATGAGCTTCGCCAGGTGCGCGAGCTTGAGCGGTTGCGCATAGTTGTCCTGGATGTACTTGGCGGCGACCGCGAGCCGCTGGTAAGCGGGATGCGTGCCCTCGGCGGCCTGCAGGTCGCGCGAAATGCCCGCCACGCCCAGCACGCGGCCGCGCGCGTCGTGCAGCGGGACTTTCGAGGTGAGGCACCAGCCCGGTTGCCGGCCCGGATACAGGTGCAGTTCGAGCTGGTCGATGAGACTGCTGTCCAGCCGCACCACGGCCTGGTCCTGCGCGGTGTAGCTGTGGCCGAAGCGGGACGGGAAAACCTGCTCGGCCGTCTTGCCGAGCAGCGCGCGTTTCTCTTTGAAGCCGCAGCGCGCGGCGAGCGTGGTGTTCGCGATCACGTAGCGTGCCTCGTCGTCCTTCACGAAGAACACCACGTCGGGCATGGCGTCGAACAGCGGCTCGAGCATGGTGAAATGCGCGACCATCTGCGCAAACGTGGCGTTTTCGAGAGCGGCGGGCAGGACCAGTTCGGGCATCGCGTGGCGCTTGGGGCGGGATCGGCAGAAAACTCCATTGTGCCGATTTGCGCGCGCCCGCGCATCTGTAACAAAAAACGTGTGCGGTGCTTTTTCCGCGCTAAGGCGTCGTTTCCGCGTGCAGCAACGTGTCGATGCGCGCGGGCGAGAAGGGCGGGCGCTGGCCGTTTTGCGGCCAGCCGAAGCAGAACGCCGCCGCTTCGCCGCAAATCTTGCCCTGGCAGGGGCCCATGCCGCAGCGCGTCTGCAGCTTGGCGTCGCGCCACGACGCATGGCGGGCAACGTCGCGATACGCGACGTCCTCGCACCGGCAAAACACGGTGTCGGGCTGCGGGAGCGCGCGCAACGCGGGAGCGAGTTCGAACGCCGCGTGCAGGCGCTCGGCGAAACGGCGGTAGCGTTCACGCCCGGCGAACAGCTGCCGGGCGTTCGTGTTGTCCCCGAGCGCGGCGTATGCGGCGATGCGGCCTTCCACCGCCGCGAGTTCCATGCCGCCCACGCCCGTGCATTCGCCAGCCGCGTAGATGGCTTCGGCGCAGGTCTGTTGCCATTCGTTCACGGCGATGGCGGGAGCGTTGGCGTGGGTGTCCAACTTGCAACCGAGCGCTGCGCCGACGCCCGTATTGGGCACGAGGCCATAGGCGCACGCGAGCCGGTCGCAATCGACCAGTATTTCGTTGTTGCCGCGGCGCACGCGCACCTGCGTCACGCGCGTAGTGCCGATTGCCTCGCTCACGTAGGCATCGCACCAGTAAGGCGTGGCGCGCAGATCGAAGCGCATGCGCAGCGCCTGAGCGAGTTTCGCGGGCGTATGGACGAGGCCCGCCGCGAAGCGGCGCACCGCTTGCGGCGGTGCCTGTTCGACGATGGCGGCGATCGTCGCGCCATGCTGGCGCGCGGTCAAGGCGGCGGCCCAGAGCAGCGGCCCGCTGCCCGCGATGACGATCCGCTCGCCGCGCACGGGCATGCCCCCCTTGATGAGCGCCTGCAAGCCGCCCGCGCCGGTGACGCCCGGCAAAGTCCAGCCGGGATAGGGCAGGAAGCGTTCGCGCGCGCCGGAGGCGACGATGAGCTTGTCGTAAGCGAGCGTGAGCGCCCGGTCGGGGCTTTCCGCGAGCAGTTGTCGCCTTGGCAGCGCTTGCACGATGCGGGTTCCGCTTAGCAGCGTGACGTTCGCACGCGCGGCGAGGGCATCGAGCACGGCGCGTGCGGGGCCCGTGGCGCGATGGCCGGGACCCTGACGCCAGATCTGGCCGCCAGGCAGCGCGTTGTCATCGACGATGCCTACGCTCGCGCCCGCCTCTGCGGCGATACGCGCGGCGTTCAATCCAGCCGGTCCGGCGCCGATGATCAGGATATCGAACTTCATGGCGCTGCATTCCCGGTAACGACGTTCATGCCAGCGAGGCAAACCGTCTGGCATGCGAGCCGATGCGGCACGCCGTCGATGGTGACGCGGCATTCCTGGCAGATACCCATGCCGCACAACGGCCCGCGCAGCGCGCCGGTCAACGAACGCCGCGTGACGAGCGCAGCGTGCCGTGCCTGTGCAGCGATGGCGATGGCTGCTGCCACCGAACTGCCAGGCGCGACGCTCACCTGGTATTCGTCGATCGTCAACGTCGTGCTGGTTTCAGACATGCACAGCCCCTTGGGCAGCGAAGCGCGCGGGGAGATACGGCGTCGCGTCGATCTCGGCGGGGCGTCCGAGTATTTGCGCGGCAATCAGCTTTGCGGTGCCGAGCGCTGTGGTGACGCCAAGGCCCTCGTGTCCGGTGGCGAGCCACGTGGACGGATGGCTGTCATCATCGGCGAACGGGGCAGCGGGGCCGATCAGCGGCATGCCGTCGCTCGATGCGGGGCGAAAGCCCGTCCATGCACGAATCGCGTTGAGCGTGGGCAATTGCGGCAGATATTCGGCGGCGCGGCGCAGCATGCGCGCGAGAATCGCAGGCTCGACGGCGGGGTCCGTGCTGTCGAACTGGCGCGACGAGCCGATCAGCAATTGCCCGGTTGGCCGCGGCTGCACGTTGAACGCAACAGAGGTGCCGCTCGCGTTGTGCGCGCTCTTGATATAGCCGAGTTCGAGAATCTGATGGCGAATCGTGCCGGGGTAGCGGTCGGTAATGAGCAGGTGGCCCTTCTTGGCCTGTAGCGGCAGGCGCGGCAGTAAATCGAGCGCTTGCAGGCCGTTCGCGACGAGAACCGCACCCGCGCCGATGACCTCGCCATCGGCGAGATGCACGCCCGCGCGGTCGATACGCGTGACTTGCGTTTGCGTGCGGCAGGTAATGCGTCCGCTAACCGGTTGTTCGAGCAACCATGTTGCTACGGCAGGCGCGTACACCACAGCGTCGTTATCGACGATCATGCCGCCTACCAGGTCATGGCGCAGGCCCGGTTCGGCTTCGCGCAACTGGTGCACGTCGAGCATCGAGCACGCCACGCCTTGCTGATGCAACGCCTGCTGGCGCGCTTGCGCGAGCGCCAGTTCCTCGTCGTCGGCAGCGACCCAGAGCGTGCCGCAGCGCAAGAACGCATGGCGTTCGTCGAGCCGCGGCGCGAGCGCGTGCCACAGCGCCAGCGACCACGCGCTCAGGGCGAATTCGGCGGGCGTGTCGTCCATTACGACGAGGTGGCCCATACCGGCTGCTGTCACGCCGCCGCCCACGCCCGCGCGCTCGATCACCAGCACATTCAGGCCCTGCGCCGCGAGTTCATGCGCGCATGCCGCGCCCACGATGCCCGCGCCGATTACGACAACATCGACGGCAACATCGTGTTGACCGCTCGAACCTTGCATCACGCGGGAATGCCCCACGCGAACGGATCGTCGTCGGCGAAAATCAGTTTGGACTCCGCGCTAATATGCGCGCTGCCGCGTATGCTCGGGCGCACGTAGCCTGCGGGGAGTTCGGGCGCGGTTTCATAGCTCGCCTCGAACACGCTGCCGATAATGCTTTCCTGCCGCCACTGCGCGCCGGGCGCGAGCGCGCCGTCTGCGGCGAGGCAGGCGACCTTCGCGCTCGTGCCGGTGCCGCACGGCGAACGGTCGTAGGCCTTGCCGGGACATAGCACGAAATTGCGGCTGTCGATGCCCGCAACGTCGGAGTGCGCGAAGAGTTCGATATGGTCGATCAACGCGCCGTCCGCGCCGGTGATGCCGTTCGCTTCGAGCGCCTGGCGCATGGCCCACGTGGCTTCGGTGAGCGCTTCGACGTTGCCCGCCTCGAGCGTGAGGTTGTGATCGGCGACGAGGAAGAACCAGTTGCCGCCCCAGGCGATGTCGCCATGCACGCGGCCGTAGCCCGGCACGTCGAGCGGCACGGCCTGGCGGTAGCGATACGCGGGCACGTTGTGCACGGTGACGCTGCCGTCGGCGTGCAGTTCGGCCTCGACGTTGCCCACCGGCGTTTCGATGCGATGCACGCCGGGCGCGATGCGCCCGAGATGCGCGAGCGACGCGATGAGGCCGATGGTGCCGTGCCCGCACATGCCGAGAAAGCCGACGTTGTTGAAGAAGATCACGCCGGCGGAGCAGGACGGATCATGCGGCTCGCACAGCAACGCGCCGACCATCACGTCCGAGCCGCGCGGCTCGTTGACGACGCCCGCGCGCACGCGGTCGAAGTCGCGACGGAAAACGGCGAGGCGTTCGGCGAGCGGGCCGTGGCCCAACTCGGGGCCGCCTGCGATCACGAGGCGCGTAGGCTCGCCGCCCGTGTGGGAGTCGATAACGGTCAGGGTTTTCATGCCGACAATCGTAGGTCGCGCCATTTTGGCCGTCTTGCTCGAACGGCCCTTGCGCGGTGACGATTTCGGCATAGTGCGCCGCGTGTGAATGCGCGGCGCTCAGGGTGATCCCTGGCGCATGCTTTCTTTAGTCTTTCACGAGCGCCAGTTGCTCCAGCTGGCGCACCACTTCGGCGCGCAGGCGCGGCGGCATGTTCTGGTAGCCGAGCAGGTCGGAGATCCACAGGCCGTCCGCGGCGAGCCGGCAGATCATCAGGCGGGCGGCGGCTTCGAGCGGCAGCGGGTCGGGGCGCGTCCACTTGCGCATGGGCGCGGCGTAGCGCTCGCGAATCGCGGGATCGGTCATCATCGCGGCCACCAGCACGCGCAGCACGTTGGTGCTGGCGGCGGGGCTTGTTTCGTCGATGGTCGTGTGCAAGTAGGCGCGCGCGGCCGCGCCGTGTTTGGGCGCGCCCTTTGCCTCGCCTTCTTCGATGCGCGCATGCATCTGCTGCTCGAATCGCTCCAGCGTCTGCTCGAAGAGCGCATCGAGCAAGCCCTGCTTGTTGGCGAAGTGATATTGCAACGCGCCCTTGGTCACGCCCGCGCGTTCGGCTACCGCATCGAGCGTGACGGCGGGTACGCCCTGGTCGGTGGCGATATCGGAAGCCGCCTGCAGCAATTGCGCGCGCACCTGGGCCGGGGCTTTCTTGCGGCGCGTGCCGGCGGCTGGAGCCGTGTCCTCGCGTGGGGAAGCAGGCTTCGAGACCGCCGGGGCAGAGGGAGCCGCTGCGTCAGCCGCCTTCGCGCTGCGCCTTGTCGCGCGCGCGGGCGCCTTGACGGAGGAGTCTTTCATGGCGCCGATCATACCATTGCAGGCTTCGCGGCTAAACATTCCGTACGGATGGTATGATCCGCCGATGAAAAAAATCCCCCCGCCTTTTACCGCTTCCGCAGCCGCCATGGCGGCGCTCGACGCCTCGATCATTCGCGGCCGCGAAGCGCTCGTGCGACAGCAGGATGCCGATGGAAGCTGGTGTTTCGAGCTCGAATCGGACGCCACGATCACCGCCGAATACATCCTCATGATGCATTTCATGGGCAAGATCGACGCGGTACGCCAGGAGAAGATGGCGCGCTATCTGCGCGACATTCAGCGCTTGCAAACGCACGGCGCATGGGACCTCTACGTGGATGGCGCGCCCGATGTCTCGTGCAGCGTGAAGGCGTATTTCGCGTTGAAGGCGGCGGGGGATCCGGCGAACGCGCCGCACATGGTGCGCGCGCGGGAAGCCATTTTGAAGCTCGGCGGCGCGGCGAAGTCGAACGTGTTCACGCGCATTCTCCTCGCCACCTTCGGTCAGGTGCCGTGGCGCGCCACGCCGTTCATGCCGATCGAATTCGTGCTGTTCCCGAAGTGGGTGCCCATTTCGATGTACAAGGTCGCCTACTGGGCGCGCACGACCATGGTGCCGCTGCTCGCGCTCTGTTCGCTGAAGGCGCGTGCGGCCAATCCTCATGATGTGTCGATTGCCGAACTGTTCGTCACGCCGCCCGAAGAGGAGCGCGAATACTTTGCGCGCGGCAAGGGCATCCGCCGGTTCTTTCTCGCGGCTGACCGGGCGCTGCGCCATATTGAGCCGCTGCTGCCGCGCGCGCTGCGCCAGCGCGCCATGAAGCACGCCGAGGCCTGGTGCGCCGAGCGCATGAACGGCGAGGACGGCATGGGCGGCATCTTTCCGCCGATCGTCTACAGCTACCAGATGATGCAGGTGATTGGGTATCCTGAAGATCATCCGCTGCGCCGCGATTGCGAGAATGCGCTGGAAAAGCTGCTCGTCGAGCGCCCGGACGGCAGCGTGTATTGCCAGCCGTGCCTTTCGCCGGTTTGGGACACGGCATGGAGCACGATGGCGCTCGAGCAGGCGCGTACGGTCGTGCCCGCCGATCCGGCGTCGGCAACGATCACCGGGCACGAACTTGAGCAGCGCATTGCGCGCGCGTACGAGTGGCTCGCAGCGCGCCAGGTGGACGACGTGCGCGGCGACTGGATCGAGAACGCGCAGCCGGACACGCCGGTTGGCGGTTGGGCTTTCCAGTATGAGAATCCGTACTATCCCGACATCGACGACACGGCCGTGGTCGTCGCCATGCTCCATCGTCGTGGCCGCACGGAGGCCCGCAAAACGGGCGTGGACCCCTACGCGGCGCGCGTGACGCGAGCGCTCGACTGGATGCGCGGTCTGCAATCGCGCAACGGTGGCTTCGCCGCTTTCGACGCCGATTGCGACCGCCTCTATCTGAATGCGATTCCGTTCGCGGACCACGGCGCGTTGCTCGACCCGCCAACCGAAGACGTATCGGGCCGCGTACTGCTGTGCTTCGGCGTGACGGGCCGCACCGAAGACAAGGCGGCGCTCGCGCGCGCCATCGAGTACGTGAAGGCCACGCAGCAAGCCGACGGCAGCTGGTGGGGCCGCTGGGGCACCAACTACATCTACGGCACGTGGAGCGTGCTGGCGGGTCTCGCGCTCGCAGGCGAGGACCCGAGTCAGCCGTACATCGCGCGCGCGCTCGCGTGGCTGCGCGCGCGCCAGCACGCGGACGGCGGCTGGGGCGAGACCAACGACAGCTATATCGACCCGCGCCTGGCCGGCACGAATGGCGGCGAAAGCACGTCGAATTTCACGGCGTGGGCACTGCTCGCGCAAATGGCGTTCGGCGACTGGGAGTCCGAATCGGTGCGGCGCGGCGTGGCGTATTTGCTATCCGTGCAGCAGGAGGACGGGTTCTGGTGGCATCGCTCGCATAATGCGCCGGGCTTCCCGCGTATTTACTACCTCAAGTATCACGGCTACACGGCGTATTTCCCGCTGTGGGCGCTGTCGCGTTACCGGCGGCTGGCGGGCAGTGCTGTCGAAGTGCGCGAAGTGGAAGAGGCCGCACTCGCATAGTGCATTCGACGCGGGGCGCAAGCGCCCCGCATTGCTGGCTTAGCGTGACTTCGCCAGCGTAATCGTTTCGAACAACTCATAATTTCCGGTCGGCGTTTGATCGGCGCCCGGCGCGTGATAGTAGTTCATCGTGATCGTCGTCTTGCCGCCATGTGTGCCGGGATCGACGTCGAACACCGCAATGCCATAACCCGTGCCCGTATCGCGCTGCGCCGACCAGATCGCGTCTTCGAGCGCATCGGCGGTGGGGCGCGCGAAGGTCCCCGCGGTCGCGCCCGGCACCGGGTGGTTGGGCTTCGTGAACACCTGTGCCTGCGGATTGCCGTTGCCGGCATCCACGCCATACACGTCGAGCGGTGCGCTCGTGCCGCCGCCGCCGAGGATCAGGTGGATCGTGCCGTGGCTCGTGTCGAAGGTGTTGCCCGTGCCCTGGGCATGCGTGACGGGACGCGGCTGCAGCGTGTCGACGCTCACGCCGGTCTTCGCGTCGACGCCCGCGTGATGATTGCAGCCGCGCACCGGGTAGCTGCGCTCGTAGTCGTGATCGTGGCCGCACACCACGAGATCCACGCCATAGCGGTCGAAGAGGGGCAGCCACGCTTCGCGTATGCCCTTGTCCGAGCCATTGCCGGTTTTCGACGAGCTAAGCGCGTCCTGGTGCATCTGCACCACGATCCAGTCGATATCGTCGTCGTTCTTCGCTTGCTTCAAGGTCTCTTCGAGCCAGCGCGTTTGCACGCCGTTGCTGTAACCGCGCACGTAGAACGACGAGCCGGGCTGGATGGGCGCGTTGCCCGTGCTCGCGGCGGGCACGAGCGGCGAGGGGCCGGCCACGAAGGCGGCGGCGTCCTGGTAGACCACGTCGTCGGCGTCGAGCGAAACGAACAGCACGTTGCTCACGCGGAAGCTGTACCAGCGGCCCGGAAAATGCGTGCCGTTATCGGGCAGCGTATAACGCGTGAGATACGAATTCAGGCCCTGCGCACCGTTGTAGAACTCGATCTCGTGATTGCCGGGGCACGGCATCCACGGACGGTTCGCCGCCGACGTCTGGTTGTTGTTGCCGAAGTCGCGCCACACGTCGGTCTGGTGCGCGGGATTCAGGTTCGCGTAGCAGAGGTCGCCATTGAGCAGGTGAAAGAGCGGCTGGAAGCGCTCCACGGCTTCCACGGCGAAGCGGCTTTGCGGCGACGACAGCACCCAGCCCGTGTTCGGCGTGGCGAGGTCGCCGTAGCTCGTGAAGCGAAACGGCGCGCGAGCGCGCGGCGCGGTGGCGAAGCTCGAACTGAACGGGCTGCTCGTGCGGTTGTCGTTATCGGCAGTGACTTCGTAGCGGTAGGTCGTGGCCGGCTCCAACCCGCGCAGCCGCGCGTGATAGGTGAACACGACATTGCCCGTGAGCCCGTCGGTATAGGTGCGCTGAATGGCGTGCACGGTCTCGCGCTTGCCGCGATCGGCGCTGTAGATCACGCGCGGATTCGTGGAGGAGGCGAGCGATGCCCACGAAACGACGACTTCGCGCGTCGGGTCTTCGCCCCAGGTGAGGTGGATCTGCTCGGGCGTGCCGTCGGGTGTGGAGGCGTCGGCCTTCGCGCTGCCCGCAAACGCGCTGGCGGCGCTCGCAAAGCCGGAAGCGCCGGCAAGCTTCAGGAAGCCGCGGCGCGAGACACTGGCGCCGCTTTCGGTGGATGCATTCTCGGGGATGTCTTTTTTCGTCATGTCGTCTCGCCTTGGGAGCAGAAGGCGAAGCCTGCGCTAACGGACTTGCATGACTGACGCGCGCGGGCGCAAGCATCGCAGGGTGAGTGTCTGCGCAACGATGGCGCGCTTGCATGACCTGGCGATGACACCGCCCTTATTCTTCGCAGCACAGCGGGCCGCGCTTTTCCCGCGCGGCCCGCTGCGACTTCTCGGTTAGCCGTTAAGCATGAGCTTAGAACTTCAGGCGCATCCCCGCCGCGACGACGGCTTGTGTATTGCTCGACGAAGCCGCGAGGTTATAAATCGACGCATTGCCGAGCACCGGAATGCCTTGCGCTCCGGAAACGCGCTGATACACGCCCTCCAGATACACATCGGTACGGCGGCTCAGCGCATAGTCGGCCTGGAGCATGAACTGGTTCCAGTGCGGCGACGCGTTGCCCTCTGCGCGACTGACCGAACCGTCCGTATAGGTATAGGACCCGCCCAGGCTCAGTTGCGGCGTGAGCGCGTAACGGCCGTTCAGTTCGAAGTTATTGAACGTCAGGTAGTCGGCGTCGAACGCGTTGAGCGAGCCGCCCTGGGCGATCTGCGTGGGTTCGGCAACCATCGTGCGCGTGAACACGAGGCCCACCTTGGCCGGCCCGATCGTATAGCTGCCGCCCGCGCCAAGCGTGCGGGTGCGCGCGGCCACGAACATCGGATCGTTGTCGGTGCCGCTGCCGGCGCTCAGCGCGCCGTTGGTGGTCGAGCCGGGCTCGTTGCCCTGGAAGTAGGCCACGGCCAGGTTGATCGGGCCGCCGTTCCACGAAGCGCCCATCGTGTAGGCGTTATTGTTCGAGAAACTGCCGCCCTGGTTGCTGAACGCGTAGGCGCCTTCCACCTGGAAGCCCGCGTAGGTTGCGCTGCGGAACTTGACGGCGTTGTTCATGCGCACGTCGTTGTTGAGGTTGTCGTTGTCGAACGGGTGCATCGCGAGGTTGCCGCCGAAGCCGGAGCCCGTGGCCGACATGGGCGCGATCATGTCCACGAGCGCATCGTACTGGCGCCCGAGTGTGAGCGTGCCGTACTGGTCGCTGCCTAGTCCCACCCACGCTTGCCGGCCGAACATATAGCCGCCGTTGGAGCCCTTGCCGTTGACGACCGAGAAGCCGTTCTCGAGGTCGAAGATCGCCTTGAGCCCGCCGCCCAGGTCTTCCGTGCCGCGCAGGCCCCAGCGGCTCGTGCTCACGTTGCCGGACTGCATGCCCCAGGTCGTGCCATGACCCGTGGAGGACTTCTGATTGCTGACGTAATCGAGGCCCGCATCGACCGTGCCGTACAGCGTAACGCTGCTTTGTGCGTGAGCGTTCGTGCAGGCGGCGGCCGCCGCGAGCGCGAGGATGTTCAACAACGCTTTTTTCATTTCGGTTCCGTAGAGAAGGAGAAATCTTCGTGTGTGGCGGAACCGGAAATTTAGGCGCGGGCAATGACGCAAACGTGTCGAAAATGGCCCTTAAAATGAAACTTCGTTTAGGTTCTTGATGCCTTCAGTTCATGGGACGCGTTAGGTTTCAAATGATGGTTGATAATTCAACCAAATAGCAGAGAGACGACGCTGACAGGCAGCCGGTCGAAATGACGCGTCAAGGCACTGAAAGGCTGACGTCAGACGATTTGACGATGGCAACGACCATCGCGCCGGCTTTCAGGCCGAGCTGGTCCAGAGTCCGGGTTTCGATGACGGAGGTGAAGATGCCCGCCGCCGTGGCGACATCGACCTCCGAATGCTCCGCTCCTCTGATGATGCCGACGATTCGGCCGGGAAACTGGTTGCGAACGCGGGGCGCTGGAATATCCATGATTCGCAAACGTATGGAGGTTGGGTGGCGAAGCGCTGGACCATACCGCGCTGCGTGGCTTTCAGGAAATCAGGGTTTCCCGCAGCAGGGTAAGCTTATCGAAACTATCGGATTTCGTGATGGCTGGTATCCGGAATGCAAAGTTGAGTAGTCAATCACACAGGCCTACCATCTCTAGCGCATAGATGGCGTGCCGTGGCGGTTCCCGGACACCCGTCAGTCGTTATTGGAGGCCTCTAGTGGACCACGGCGCCCGAACTCAAGACGAAAAGCTGGAAATCAAGACCACGACCTGCTACATGTGCGCGTGCCGCTGTGGCATTCGCGTGCATCTGCGCGAAGGGGAAGTCCGTTATATCGACGGCAACCCCGAGCATCCCTTGAACCAGGGGGTGATCTGCGCGAAAGGTTCGTCGGGCATCATGAAGCAGTATTCGCCGGCCCGCCTCACGCAGCCGCTCATGCGCAAGCAGGGCGCCGGGCGAGGCGAAGCGCAGTTCGAGCCCGTTTCGTGGGACGTGGCGCTCGAAACGATCGAGAAGCGTCTCGCCCATCTGCGGGCAACCGACCCCAAAAAGTTCGCGCTGTTCACCGGCCGCGACCAGATGCAGGCGCTCACCGGCCTTTTCGCCAGGCAGTTCGGCACGCCGAACTACGCCGCCCACGGCGGCTTTTGCTCCGCGAACATGGCCGCGGGCATGATCTACACCATGGGCGGTTCGTTCTGGGAATTCGGCGGCCCGGACCTCGACCGCGCGAAACTTTTCATCATGATCGGCACGGCGGAGGATCACCACTCCAATCCGCTCAAGATCGCCATTTCGAAGTTCAAGCGTGCGGGCGGCCGCTTCATTGCGATCAACCCGATCCGCACCGGCTACGCGGCCATTGCCGACGAATGGGTGCCCATTCGTCCCGGTACGGACGGCGCGCTGTTCATGGCGCTGATCCACGAACTGATCGAGGCCGACGCGTACGATCACGAATTCGTCAAGCGCTTCACCAACGCGGGCGAACTGCTGGACATGCGCACGCAGAGCCACACGTTCGGCCTGTTCGTGAAGGACGCGAACCTCCCAGAGGGCAATCCGCTGTTCCCGCAAAACCATCTGTGGTGGGACGAGAACACCGGCCGTGCGGTGCAGCATCACACGCCCGGCGCGCAACCCGCGCTCGACGGCCGCTATGTGCTCGACGACGGCACGCCGGTGGCGCCTTCATTTGCGCTGCTGCGCGAGCGCTTCAAGGAGACGACGCCCGAATGGGCGCAGGAAATCACAGGCATCTCGGCCGACACGATCCGCCGCCTCGCGAGCGAGATGGCGCAAACGGCGCGCGACCACAAGATCACGCTGCCGATTGAGTGGACGGACGCCTGGGGCGTGAAGCACGAAAGCGTGACGGGCAACCCCATCGCTTTTCACGCCATGCGGGGGCTGGCCGCGCATTCGAACGGCTTTCAGTCGATCCGCGCGCTCGCCGTGCTGATGTCGCTGCTCGGCACGATCGACCGGCCCGGCGGCTTTCGTCACAAGTCGCCGTATCCGCGCGCGGTGCCGCCATCGGCCAAGCCGCCAAGCAGTCCGAACGATGTCAAGCCGAATACGCCACTGCCGGCCGGGCCGCTCGGCTGGCCCGCGGCGCCGGGCGACCTCTTTATCGACGAAGCGGGCGAGCCGGTGCGTATCGACAAAGCCTTCTCGTGGGAATATCCGCTCGCGGTGCACGGCCTGATGCACAACGTCATCACGAACGCATGGCGAGGCGACCCGTACCCCATCGACACCTTGTTGATCTTCATGGCCAACATGGCGTGGAACTCGTCGATGAACACGAGCGAGGTCCGCAAGATGCTGACCGACCGCGGGCCGGACGGCGAGTACAAGATTCCGTTCCTCGTAGTGTGCGACGCGTTCCAGTCGGAAATGACGGCGTTCGCCGATCTGATCCTGCCCGACACGACCTACCTCGAGCGGCACGATGCGATGTCGATGCTCGATCGGCCGATTTCGGAGTTCGACGGGCCGGTGGATTCCGTGCGCGTGCCGGTGCTCGAGCGCACCGGCGAGTGCCGCCCGTTCCAGGAAGTGCTCGTCGAGTTGGGCAGCCGCCTGAAGCTGCCCGCATTCACGACGGCCGAAGGCGAGCGCAAGTACAAGGACTATCCGGACTTCATCGTCAACTTCCAGACCGCGCCTGATTCCGGCGTGGGCTTTTTGATTGGCTGGCGCGGCAAGGACGGCGACAAGGCGCTCGTGGGCGAACCCAATCCACGCCAGTGGGAGGAATACGCGAAGCACAACTGCGTGTTCCATTACACGCTGCCGGAAGAACTTCAGTACATGCGCGGCGTCAATGGGCCTTACCTGCAATTCGCCGTGGAGAAGGGATTCCGGAAGTTCGCAGAACCCATCCTTATCCAGCTCTATTCGGATGTCATGCAGAAGTTTCGCCTCGCCGCGCAGGGCAAGACGGATGCGCGCCAGCCGCCCGAACATTTGCGCGAGCGCGTCGAGCGCTATTTCGATCCGCTGCCTTTCTGGTATGCGCCGCTGGAACTCGCGACAACCGATCTCGAACGCTACCCGCTCGCGGCGGTCACGCAGCGCCCCATGGCGATGTATCACTCGTGGGACTCGCAAAATGCATGGCTGCGGCAGATTCACGGCGAGAACTACCTGTACGTGAATCCGCGTATGGCGCAGGAAAACGGCATCGAGGACGGTGGATGGATCTACGTCGAATCGCAGTGGGGCAAGGTGCGCTGCATGGCGCGCTACAGCGAGGCGGTCGAGCCGGGCACGGTGTGGACGTGGAACGCCATTGGCAAGGCCGCCGGCGCATGGAATCTTGGCCCGGACGCCAATGAGTCGCAACGCGGTTTCCTGCTCAATCACCTGATTACCGAAGAACTGCCTTTCGGCGACGGCCGGCGCGTTTCGAACTCGGACCCGATCACTGGGCAGGCCGCGTGGTACGACGTGCGTGTGCGTGTCTATCCGGCGGAGGCCGATGCCGATCACACACTGCCGCAGTTCGCGCCGATGCAACCGCTGCCGGGTTCGACCGGCACGGTTGGCCGGATTCAGGCGTATTTTGCGGGCGGTGGCAAGTTTGCCGCGCGTTTGCGTAATGTTGTGACAGGCAAGTAAGGAGGAATCCGAAATGACGCAAATGGCGTTGGTGATCGACCTGAACGTCTGTGTGGGGTGCCACGCGTGCGTGACGAGCTGCAAGGAATGGAATACCTCGGGGCAGGCGGGGAGTCTTTCGGACGTGCGCCCCTACGACGCCGATCCGTCCGGCACCTTCTTCAACCGCGTGCAGACCTATGAAGCCGGGGAGTTTCCGAATTCGGACACCATTCACTTCCCGAAATCGTGCCTGCACTGCGAGGACCCGCCGTGCGTGCCGGTTTGCCCCACGGGCGCGAGCTTCAAGCGCAAGGAAGACGGGCTCGTGCTCGTCGACTACGACAAGTGTATTGGCTGCAAGTATTGCTCCTGGGCCTGCCCGTATGGCGCGCGCGAACTGGACGAAGAGCGCAAGGAGATGACCAAGTGCACGCTGTGCGCGGACCGCATCTATAACGAGGCGCTGCCCGAGCGCGACCGCAAGCCCGCTTGCGTGCTCGCGTGCCCGACATCGGCGCGTATTTTCGGCGACATTCACGACCCCGAGTCGGATGCGTCCAAGGCGATTCAGGCGCGCGGCGGCTATCAGTTGATGCCCGAGTGGGGGACGAAGCCCTCGAACCATTATCTGCCGCGTGTGAAGACCGAAAGCAGTTGTGGCAGCGGTTCGTGCGGGTGCGGCGGTGGCGCATCGGTGGCGTCGCCGGTGAACATGCTCGAAGCCGGCGAGCCGATCAACCTCGCGAGCCTGGCGATCCGGCGCGGCACACCGGCCATGTCGCGCGATAAGCGACTCGACGCTCAACTGGATTCGGGCAAGCTGAATCTGGCCGCCTTTGCAACGCGAGTGAAGTCGCTATTCACGCGTGCGCGGCCGGTCGCGACGAAGGAGATTTGAATGAGACCCGCATTTTCGGTTGTTTTCCTGACCACGCTTTCAGGTGCGGGGCAAGGTCTGTTGATCGCGCTCTTTGGCGTCGAGTGGCTTGCGCGGATGCATCCCGAGTGGACGGCGTTGCAGGGAATCCCTCAGCCGTTCTATATCTGCGGTGCGGGGCTCGCGGTTGCGCTCGGTGCGCTGGGGCTCTTCGCTTCGGTCTTCCATCTTGGGCACCCGGAGCGCGCGTGGCGCGCGATCGCCATGTGGCGCACTTCGTGGCTTTCGCGTGAATGTCTCGCGCTGCCCGTGTTCCTCGCAACGACGTTCCTCTATGGTCTGGCGCACTGGATGCATGCACCGTGGTCGTTCACCATCGGCGCGATTGCCGCGCTTGCGAGCGTCAGCCTTTTTGTCTGCACGGCCATGATCTATGCGTGCCTGCGCTTTCTGCAGGAGTGGGCCACGCCGCTTACGCTGGTGAATTTCGTGCTGCTCGGCTGTGCCTCCGGCTTCACGATCGCAACCGCTAGTGCCGCGTGGCTTGCGCCCGGCGTCGTGCCGGGCCTCGGGTTCGCGGCAGGTGCGTTGATTGTGGCCGCCTGCGTGGCTCGCGTTGCCGCGCTCGCACGCAATCAACGTTTGCATCCGCGTTCTACGTTGCAAAGCGCCACGGGCATCAAGGCTGAGAAAATCAGGCAGATTTCGCGCGGCTTTACGGCAAGCGCCTTCAACTTGCACGAGTTCTTTCATGGCCAGTCCGACGCCGTGATGCAATGGGTCAAGTGGGGCTTTCTCGCGGGCGCATTTGTCGTGCCGCTGGCGTTGCTTTTACTGGCGCTGCATACGTCTTCCGCAACGTTGTTCGTCGCGGCGTGCGTTATTCAGTACGCGGGACTCGTTGCGGAGCGCTGGTTTTTCTTCGCGCAGGCGCGTCACCCGCAGAACCTGTATTACCAGCGTGCGGCCTGATGGGGCAAGAGGGCATCGGCACCGCCGATGCCCCGGTACGCGTTCACGCTCTGATCAATCGACTATTTTCTTCGTGACCACGAGCGCGATCACGAGGAATACCACGCACAGCACGACGAAGATAAAGAACAGGATCTTGGCAATGGCGGCTGCGCCGGCCGCCAAGCCTGTGAAGCCGAACAAGGCCGCGATCACGGCGATCACGGCAAAGAACAGGGCCAGCTTGAGCATGGTCGATTTCCTCCTCGCGTGAGAGCGCAGCCGTGTAGGCTGTGCTGCTGGATGGACTGACGGCGCACCTGCGCAGCAATCGATGTGCCCGAGCCGGATGGCGAATGAAAAACGGCCCGGCGTGTGGAGGTGCACGCCGAGCCAAAAACGGCGCTGCACAGGGGAGCACAGCGCCGTCGAGGGTCGATAGCGAACTTCGCGTTCGCGAGGAACTGCGCGTCGCGCTTACAGGTAGGAGGTTCCGTCGATATAGGCCTTGCGCCAGCGAACGATCTTCACGCTTTCGAACAGCCCGACATGCGTGAACGGATCCTGCGCGATAAAGCGCTCGGCTTCTTCGCGGGTTTCGAGGTCGACGATATAGATGCCGCCGCCCGCGCTGCTGCCGTCGTCGTTGAGTTTCGCACCGCAGGCGAGCAACAGCGCCTTGTTTTGCGCGAGAAATTCCAGGTGCGCGTCGCGCTCGCGCACGCGCACCTCGGCGTGGCCGGGCTTGTCGAACGTTTCGATGAGAAAGGGCATGGCGCGTTCCTCTTAATTGGGCACGATGGCCGAGGGGTGCTGGGCGAGCGGCGTCACGCTGATCTTCATGAACGGGAAGAGCGGCAGCGCGGAAAGCAGCGTATGGAGTTCGTCGTTCGATTCGACATCGAACACGCTGTAATTGGCGTATTCGCCGGCCACGCGCCACAAGTGGCGCCATTTGCCTTCTCGTTGCAGCTTCTGCGAGAACGCTTTTTCTTCGGCCTTCAGGGCGTCGGCGAAGGCGGCGTCGGTGCCGTGCGGAATCTGCACCTGCATGTGCACGAGATACAGCATGAATGGTCTCCGTTAAAGGTATGGGTTCAGGGGCAGGCTCGTTTCAGGTCCCGTCAGCCCCAGGCGAGAATCGCAACCGAATAAACGATGCCGATCCAGAACATCATGATGACCGTGTAGCCCATGATGTCCTTGAGTTTGAGCTTCGAGAGCGCGAGGGCCGGCAAGATCCAGAACGGCTGCACGAGATCGTTCCATGCGTTGCCGAGCATCACGGCCGTCGACGTATGGCCCACGGAGGCGCCGATCGTCTTCGCCGCTTCGATCATGAATGGTCCTTGAATGACCCAGTGGCCGCCGCCCGAAGGCGCGAAGAAGTTGATGACGAACGAGCTGATCAAGCCCCAGAACGGCAGCGTGGCCGGTGTGGCGACCTTCACGAACGCTTCGGAAAGCGTATTCACGAGACCCGACGACGCCATGATCGCCATGATGCCGGCGTAGAACGGGTACTGCAGAATGATGCCGCTGATCGTCCGAATGCCTTCGTTGAGCTTCTCCACATAACGGATCGGCGTGCCGAGCAACAGGATGCCGAGGAACAGAATGAAGAAGTTGATGAGGTTCAGGTCGATCGAGCCGCCCTGCACGAAGTGCAGCGCGACATAACCCATGCCGATCAGGCCGATCACATAGCTCAGAATGCGGCTGTTGTTCAGGCGGTTGGCGAGCGTGTTGCCTTCGTCGAGATCCACGCCGAGCGCGGCTGCCTTCTGCTGCTTCTCTTCCAGGGCGCGGTCGATCTCCTTGATCGGCTGGCCGGGCTTCGGGTGCAGCCATGCGTTCAGGAGCGGCAGCGTGATGATGGTCACGAGGCTCGTGATGAGCATGGTGGGCGAGAAAATCGTTTCGGAGAGCGGAATGACGCCCATTTGCGCTTCGAGCGGATGCCCCTTCGTCGAAATCAGCACGGGAATGCTCGCCGAAAGCCCGAGGCCGTAGAGCGTAAAGCCGCTATAGGCCGAAGCGATGATGAGCGGATAGTGCACGCCTTTCACACGCAGCGCGAGTTTGCGCGCGACGATTCCGCCCACCACGAGGCCGAAGCCCCAGTTCAGATAGCTGCCGATGCCGCCCACCAGCGTCGCGACAATGATCGCCATGCGCGGGTCGTTCACGCGTGCAACGACTCGGTTCAGGAAGCGGTCGGTGAGCGGCGCTGTGGCGAGCACGTAGCCCATTGCGAGAATTACCGCCATTTGCGTGGTGAACGCGAGCAGCGCCCAGAAGCCCTTGCCCCAGCTCGTGGTGAGGGCCGTGACGGCTTGCCCTTGCACGATCACGGCAAGCGCCATCGTCAGCAGCGTGAGGCCGATCGCGAACACGAAGGGATCGGGCAAGTACCGGCGCATCAGCTCGGTAAAGAAAGCGGTGACTTTCTGCATGGAAGTGTCTCTGTCTGAATCGTAATAGTTGTCGGGTCTCTTCGGCTCTCGGCGCGTGCGTTCGAGGCGCTTATGAGTCGTCGTGGCTTCGGGTCTTGCGATGGCGGGCGAGATGCATGAGCTGGCGGTCACGCCAGCCCACACGCTCGTCCCATTGATCGAGCGGCAGCGCCGCGCGTCTTGCGGCCTCGACCTGTGCGACGAGTTCAGGCGTCCACGGGTCGTGCTGGCCGCGTTCGGCGCCCATGCGTGCGTACGATGGGCCCATCTTCTGCGCATGCGAGGCGATGCCGCCGCGCGTGTTCAGATCGACGGTCTCGAACGGGCCGATCACCGACCAGCGCGGGCCGAGGCCTTCGCGCATCACGGTGTCGATGTCTTCCACCGATGCCACGCCGTCGCGCACGAGGCAATACGCCTCGCGCAGCACCGCGCCTTGCAGGCGGTTGAAGATGAAGCCTTCCACCTCGTGCTTCACGCGCACGGGCTTCATGCCCGCTTCGGCGTAGAGCGCGATGGCGCTCGTGGCTGCGGCTTCGGACGTGAAGGGGGCGGGCACGACCTCGATCACGGGCACGAGGTAGGGCGGGTTGCCGGGGTGAGCGACCAGGCAGCGCGCGCGGCCCGGCAGCGTTTCGTCCACGAATTTCGAAGCCGCGAGAAACGACGAAGCGCTCGCGAGGATCGCTTCGGGAGGCGCTGCGCGGTCGAGCTGCGCGAAGATCTCGCGCTTGAGTTCGGCGCGCTCGGGCGCGCATTCCTGCACGAGATCGGCTTCAGCCACAGCGGCTTCGAGCGTGTCGACAATCGCTACGCGCGCGGCGATCTCGCTCGCGCTTTCGTCGAGCAGGGCGTAGTGCGTGAGATCGCCAAGGCGCAGTGCAATCTCTTCAGGCGCGGCGGCGCGGCGCGCAGCGTCGGGATCGTAAAGCCGCACGCGCCAGCCGGCCCGCGCGAAGCAGATCGCGAACGCCACGCCAATGCTGCCCGCGCCGACAATGCCGGCGCGCCGCTGCGTGGGCGTATCTGGGGCCGTCATCGTCAAACCCCCGCGACGCCAACGGTCATGCCGCCGCATACGTAGAGCACCTGGCCGGTCACGAAGCCGCTGCGCGCATCGAGCAGATACGAAGCGGCGTGCGCGACGTCGTCGGGCGTGCCGACGCGCTTCACCGGTACGGCATTGATGATCGCCTCGGTGCGCGGGGCGCCGGGCGGATTGGCGCGGTCGAACAGTTCGGTGCGGATGGGGCCGGGGCCAATGGCGTTCGCGGTCACGCCGAACGCGCCCAGTTCGAGCGCCCACACGCGCGTCATGCCGATCAACGCGGCCTTGGTGGCCGAATAGGCCGTGCGCAACTCTTTGCCGAGCGCGGCGCGCGACGACATGTTGACGATGCGTCCAAAGCCCGCGGCCTTCATGCCGGGCAACAGCGCCTGCATGCACTGCTGGGCGCAGCGCACGTTCAGGGCCCAGGCGCGTTCGAGTTCTTCGAGCGTCTGGTGCTCGGCGTCGTTGGGCACGACCACGCCCACGTTGTTGATGAGGCGCGTGATCGGGCCGCCTTCCAGCGCGCGCTCGAGCGCGGCCGCCGTTGCCTGGGTGTCGGAGAGGTCGGCGATGATGCCGTCGCCCACGCGGTCGATGACGACGGCTTCGTAACCGTCGGCCTCGCAGCGCGCAGCGCACGCGGCGCCGATGCCGGCGGCGGCGCCGGTAATCAGGACTCTTTCTTTAGCCATGTTTTCTCGGGAATTCGGATAAAACAAAGGATTGCGAATTAGTTCGTCAAACCGTTGCAACCGGCGTGACGGGCGAGCCCATTGCACCCGGCAACCGCAGCGGCGGCGCAGTGAGCATGAACCGCGAGCGCTTGTGTTCGCGCAGCCACAAAGCGAGATCGCGCAAATACCAAAGTTCGCCCAGCGGCAGGCCGAGCTTGAAGAGGCAGTGGTGATGCAGCGGCATGAGCGGGTGGTCGCCAGGCGTGGCCGGCGCGCGCGCGGGATACCGTTCGACGGCGTAGTTGTCGGCGGCGAGCGCGGCGATGCCTGAGTCGGTGATCCATTGCAGCAGGCGTTCGTCGCGTCCGTCGAGTGCGCTGCAGTGGCTCGACAGAACGGCCTCGTCGGGCTGGCGGTTCATTTCGAGCACCATCTCCGCGAAGCCGGTGCGCAGCACGAGCATGTCGCCGCGCTCGACTTCCACGCCGTCCGCCTCGATCACGCGCATCAAATCGTCGTAGCCGACGGTGCGAAACTCGCGGCCAAAATGCGCGGCGAAATCGATCAGCACGCCGCGGCCTTGCATGCCCTTCACCGCAAGATGCTCGATGCCGAGCACATCGGCATGGCTATGCTCGCCGCCACAGGCGTGGGGCGCGAAGTTGTCTTCGGCGCGATATTCCATCGGGCCGACCACGTCCACGTTCGCGCGATAGCCGTTGTAGTAGACGCTCTCGGCCATACCGTCGCCGTTGGCGTCGAAGCGCGCGCCCACATGGGCGAGCGAATCCCACTGCGTGGAGTACTGGAGCGAGAGCAGCACCTGATCGTCGCTCACCACGTCGGTTGCGCCCGCAACGTTCCGCGCGAACGGGAAGTTCACATACGGGAGGCCGTCGCGAAAGGTGGGGCGCAGCACCGGCGGATGGCGGCGCACGTTGAGCTTGCTGTCACCGGGAAAGTCGAGCGGCAGGGAGAGCGTGAACGTGAGCCCGGCCCGAATTTCCTGCGCGCCCTTGAGCACCTGCTGCGCGCCGATGAGATTGGGGCGGCCCAATTGATCGTCGGGACCGAAATCGCCCCAGTTCGAGCCTTCCGGCCGGTTCTTCCAACGCATGCTTTTGCCTCCACTTCGGGATTTCCGCGCTCGCGCGACGCTACATCGGGTGCCCGAGGGGTCTCAGGCGGCGAGGAGCGACGGCGGGATTTGCGCGTACACCTCGAGCAGCGCCTTCACGGCGTTCTGCTCGTTGTTCAGAAGACGCGCCTTGGGCGCGCCGATGACGAGCGCAAACGCCTCGCCGTGAATCAGGAAACCGCGCGCGAGGCCGGCCACGTCTTCCACGCTCTCGCCCGTCGAACGATGCCAGCCGTCCGTCACGCCTTGCTCCACGTCGCGCTCGAACGCGGCGCGGTCAATCGCTGCTCCACTGGCCGAGTGCAACTGCGGCTCGACACTGTCGAGCAGTTTGCGGCGCGCGGCGGGCGCGAGCGCGCCGAGTAGCGCCTTGCCCGCAGCGCTCGCGATGGTCATGAAGCCGCCCGGCTCGTCGCTGTAGCGGATCTTCTGGCGTGACTCCATCACGTCGAGATAGACCACGCGGTTGCCCGCAAGCGTGGCGAGCGCGGCGGTTTCGCCAGTGGCGTCGCGCAACGCGGAAAGCAGCGGCTGGAACATCAGCGTGAGCGGGTCCTCACTGCAGATGTCGCGCGCCACGTGCAGCAGACGCTGCGTGGGGTAGTAGCCCGCCTTCACGCCCGGCGCGTACAGATAGCCTTTGGCCACCATCGTCTGCAACAGCGCGTGGCAGCTCGACAGCGGGATCTCGGTTCGACGCGCAATTTCGCTGTAGATCATCGGCTGCCGGACTTCGGCAAAGAGGTTGATCACGTCGAAGACGCGCACTGCAGTTTTCACATCCATGAGAGCATTATCGGCATACCGATAACCAGCTGACAATACGGTTACGGGTAAACCCCTAAGTCGCCGCAATCACGGCCCGCTCGGGCGGCGGGAGGGCTGAGGGTTATCCCTTGGTTGACGCTAGCGAACGACCGTTTCATAGTCCGCACCTTCTGGCGCTTTGTTCGATAATTGAAAGGTAGTTCGAAAGGCGAACGTGATCGCAAGGCACTTTCGAATCGAAAAAGCCCGGGAAACGGCGCGTTTCGCTCTGGAAACCGCCGCTCGAAATCGAAATCTGGAGACGTCTCTTGGCAGCAACCTCCCTCGACACCCAGCATCGCCAGGCTCGCAAGGCGGGCATCGCATCGTTCGTCGGCACGACGATCGAGTGGTACGACTTTTACGCGTACAGCACCGCGGCCGCGCTCGTGCTCGGTAAGCTGTTTTTCCCATCGACGAATGCGCTGATCGGCACGCTGGCCGCCTTCGCCTCGTTCTGGGTCGGCTTTCTCGCGCGCCCGATTGGCGGCATCGTGTTCGGCCACCTCGGCGACAAGGTGGGCCGCAAGAAAACGCTGATCGTCACGCTCATGCTGATGGGCGGCTGCACCACGCTCATGGGCCTTTTGCCCACGTACAACCAGGTGGGCGTGCTCGCGCCGGTGCTGCTGATCCTGCTGCGTCTCACGCAGGGCATCGCCATGGGCGGCGAATGGGGCGGCGCGGTCGTGCTTTCCTCGGAACATGCGCCCAAGGGCAAGGAAATTTTCTATTCGGCGTTCGCGCAGCAGGGCTCGCCCGCGGGCAATCTGCTCGCCACGGTCGCGTTTCTCGTGATTTCCATGCTGCCTGATCACCAGTTCATGACCTGGGGCTGGCGCGTGCCGTTCCTGATGTCGGCGGCGCTCGTGGCCGTGGGGCTCTTTATCCGCATGAGCGTGGACGAGTCGCCCGCCATGAAGGAGTTGCAGGCAAAGAACAAGGTGGCGAAGCTGCCGATCGCCGAAGTGCTGCGTCATCACAAGGGCCTGGTGGCGATGGGCGTGGGCGCCTGCGTGATCGCGCTCTCGGCCACTTACTTCAAGACGACGTTCGCGCTTTCGTGGGCCGTGACCTCGATCGGTTTCGACCGCACGCAGTTCCTGAGCGTCATCACGTTCGCGATTGTCGTGCAGTTGATCGTGCAACCGTTCGGCGCGGTGCTCGCCACGAAGATGGACCTCAAGAAGGCCATCATCTACATGCTCGTGCCCGAGATCGTTGCGCTGCCCCTGATGTTCTCGATGATCGCCACCGGGTCGACGAAGCTCGCGATGATCGGCATGGCGCTCGCCTCGATTCCGCATTCGCTTTACTACGCGGCCATGGCGGGCATGCTGGCGAAGGCTTTCCCCGCGCAGGTGCGCTACACCGGCATTTCGCTCGCTTACCAGATTTGCGGCATGGTGTTCGCGGGCACGACGCCGATTCTCGGCCAGTACCTGTTGAGCGCCACGGGCAGCATTCTTTCGGTGGTGGCGCTGGGCGTGGTGCATGTGCTCATCACGCTGGTTTGCGCGCTGATGCTGGTGGCGCGCATGCAGGGCGAAGGCACGCTCGAATCGCAGCAGGTGGCGACTGAGCGGGTTTGATCTGCTGAATACCGGTGATGCGTGGCTGGCGGGGCGCGGGCGATTGGGTCCGCGCCCCGTTTGCGTTTGATTACTTGCCTTTTCGCGTTTTGTAACGTATCGTTTTGATACGTTACAAAACGAGCTATTAGGAGGCAACGTGCATTCACGCTTCGATCGTTTCAAGGCAACCCCGCTCGCCAGCCAGCTGGAAGCCTTGATCGACGCGCCTGGGCGCTATGTGGAATACGCGGTGCTTTCGCGCGTGGGTGTGGCCGCGATTGCCGCGGTGGCGGAGGAAATCGCGCAGAAGTTTCCGGAAATCGGCGAGGACACCACGGCGCGCCAGTACTGTGGCGCGTTGGTGGCGGAGGTGATGCGCCGCCACGGCCACGAAGTCGCACAGGCGCGCGGCCGTGTGAGCGGGGCGCTGTTCAGCTATGGCGCGGTGTTCAGCGCTCAGCCGGTCGTCTTGCCGTTCGAAGCGGTGATCGAAGCGCTCGCAACCATGCCAGAGCGCTTTGTTGCGCTCGTCAAGCGCGTGCCCATGAACCTGTGGGGGCGCCGGCCAAAGGGCACGGGCTTCTCGCTGCTCGAACATGCATGCCACTTGCGCGATCTCGACGCCATTTTCGCCGAGCGGTTCAGCGTCGTGCGCAAGGCTCAGCTACCGGAAATCGCATCGGTGAACGGCACGACGCTTGCCGAAGAGCGTGACTATCTGCGCCAGGATCTCGTCGCCGCAATGGGCGAATTCAGCGAAGGGCGGCGCCGTCTTTGCGCCTCGCTCAAGCGCCTCACGCCTGAACAACGCCTGCGCTGCGGGCTGCGCGACGGTGTACGGCGCATGACGCTGGAAGAGCTCGTGCGCGAACTGCTCGACCACGACCGTACGCACGGTCTGGAACTGGAAGAACTCGAAAGCGAATTGCAGGAAGAGGTTCACCCCCGCGCCTTCTCCGCCTCCTGATACAACTCGCGGAGCGACTGCCCAAAGGTGGCATCGACATCGCGCAGCACGCCCGCGCGCGTGAACATGGCGACCGGCGGCAGCGTCCAGTCGAGCGTGTACGGCACGATGGCCACGCCCGCGAAGTGCACGAGTTCCTCGGCAATATCGGCGGGCACGATCGACACGGCGTTCTCGTTCGTGCTGATCATTTCGCCGATCAGCCGCGACGTGTAGCTCTCCACGATCGGCACGGGCGGCGCCACGCCCGCGTGCAGGAAGAGGTCGGAAATCTGCTCGCGAATGGGCGTGTGCGGCGCGCCCAGTATCCAGTCGAGTTCGACCAGCTTTTCCCAGTCGAGCTTGCCGCGCGCAAGCCGCGCCGCGAGCCGCCGGCTCGCGATGAGCCGCGGCTTTTGCTGATGCAGCACCTCGAAGCGCAACTGCGAGACATCGACGGCGGAAGACGCGCGGCCGATCACGATATCGAGCGTATGGTCGCGAAGCTGCGGCAGGAGCGCGTCGCTCGTGCCTTCGTGAATCGTCATGGTGACGCGCTGCGGCAGCCGCGACTGCGTGAGGCGAATGGCGGCGGCAAGCGTGCGCCCCGAGACGAACGGAATCACGCCCACGTGCACGCGCGTGGCGTGCCCGGCCACCACGGCTTCGATGTCGCGCGCGAGGTGGTCGAGGTCGTGCAGCATGGCCTGGGCGCGCGCGAGCACCACGTTGCCGAGCGCCGTGGGTGTCATGCCGCGCGGCGTGCGGTCGAAGAGCGGCGCGCCGAACATGCTCTCCATTTCAGCCAGCGCGTTGGTGACGGCGGGCTGGCTCGTCGCCATGTGTTCCGCCACGCGCGTGAGCGAACCGTGCTGGCGGATCTGCAGGAGCAGGACCAGATGGCGCATTTTCAGGCGCGTATTCAACCGCCTCGTCACGTCGTCAATGCTGAAAGACACGATTCCCCAGGGTATTACGAAAAAATGATGGCCCCATACTAAATCAAAATGGACACGTTATGAGGGCTCTCTAGAATCGCCTCATTCGAACACGCCAGGCCGCGCCAGCCCCGATCCAGGCTGGCCAGCGCGAGCCGGGCCCCGTCCATAGCGAGTGAGGAACATGAACAAGACCGATCGTCAGGCCGCGCTGGAATACCACGAATTTCCCACCCCGGGCAAGATCTCGGTGACGGCCAGCAAGCCGCTCGTCACCCAGCGCGACCTCGCGCTCGCCTATACGCCGGGCGTGGCCGTGGCCTGCGAGGAGATCGTCGCCGATCCGCAGAACTCGTTCCGCTACACCGCTCGCGGCAATCTGGTGGGCGTGATCACGAACGGTACGGCCGTGCTGGGTCTCGGCAACATCGGCGCGCTGGCCTCCAAGCCGGTCATGGAAGGCAAGGCGGTGTTGTTCAAGAAGTTCGCCGGCATCGACGTGTTCGACATCGAAGTGACTGAAAGCGATCCGGACAAGCTCGTGGACATCATCGCGAGCCTCGAAGCCACGTTCGGCGGCATCAATCTGGAAGACATCAAGGCCCCCGACTGCTTCACGGTCGAGCGCAAACTGCGCGAGCGCATGAAGATTCCGGTCTTCCACGACGATCAGCACGGCACCGCCATTACCGTTTCGGCCGCGTTCATGAACGGCCTGAAAGTGATCGGCAAGGACATTACGAAGGTCAAGGTCGTGACCTCGGGCGCGGGCGCGGCGGCGCTGGCGTGTCTGGACCTCATGGTCGATCTGGGCCTGCCGCTCAAGAACATCTGGGTGACCGACATCGACGGCGTGGTCTACCAGGGCCGCACGACGCTGATGGACCCGGACAAGGAACGCTTCGCGCAGGACACCTCCGCGCGCTCGCTGTCCGAAGTGATCGAAGACGCGGACGTGTTCCTCGGCCTTTCCGCGGGCGGCGTGCTCAAGGCGGAGATGGTCAAGAAGATGGCCGACAAGCCGCTGATTCTCGCGCTGGCCAACCCCACGCCGGAAATCTTCCCCGAGGTCGCGCTCGAAGCGCGCCCGGACGCGGTGATCGCCACGGGCCGTTCGGACTTCCCGAACCAGGTCAACAACGTGCTGTGCTTCCCGTACATCTTCCGCGGCGCACTCGATGTGGGCGCTACGACCATTACGCGAAACATGGAAATCGCGGCTGTGCACGCGATCGCCAAGCTCGCGGAAGAAGAACTGAACGACTCGGTGGCTGCCGCGTACGGCGCCTACGATCTGCGCTTCGGCCCGAAGTACCTGATTCCGAAGCCGTTCGATTCGCGCCTGATCGTGCGTATCGCACCGGCCGTGGCGAAGGCCGCTATGGAAGACGGCGTG
This sequence comes from Paraburkholderia sp. J8-2, assembly GCF_905220195.1. NCBI lineage: Bacteria > Pseudomonadati > Pseudomonadota > Betaproteobacteria > Burkholderiales > Burkholderiaceae > Paraburkholderia > Paraburkholderia sp. J8-2. The sequence continues at coordinate 469,510 of NZ_CAJMZA010000001.1, read as the reverse complement.
GCCACGCGTCCCATCGACGACTTTGGTGCGTACACGAACGAGCTGCAGCAGTTCGTGTATCACTCGGGCGCGTTCATGAAGCCGATTTTCGCGGCCGCGAAGCAGTTCGTGCGTGACGGCGGCAAGTCGCGCATCGTGTTCGCCGAAGGCGAGGAAGAGCGCGTGCTGCGCGCGGTGCAGGTGATCGTCGACGAGAAGCTCGCGCGTCCGATCCTGATTGGCCGCCCGGAAGTGCTGCTCGCCCGCATCGAGAAGTTCGGCCTGCGCCTGAAGCTCGGCGAAGACGTGGAAGTCACGAACCCCGAGTACGACGAGCGCTTCCACCAGTATTGGACGACGTATTGGGAACTGCGCTGCCGCGACGGCATTTCGAAGGAAATGGCGCGCGTGGAAATGCGCCGCCGTCTCACGCTGATCGGCGCGATGATGGTGCGCCTGGGCGACGCGGACGGCATGGTGTGCGGCACGGTGGGCGCGTATCACGACCACCTGCGCTTCGTCGACGAAGCGATCGGCATGCATCCGAACGCGAAAACGTACGCGGCGATGAACATCCTGCTGCTCGACAAGCGTACGGTCGCGATCGTCGACACGCACGTGAACGACAACCCGAACGCCGAGCAGATCGCCGAATTCACGCTGGCGGCTGCGCGCCAGATGGAATGGCTGAATCTGCAGCCTAAGGTTGCGCTGCTCTCGCGTTCGAACTTCGGTTCGGGCAGCTCGGCTTCGGGCACGAAGATGCGTGAAGTGCTCAAGCTCGTGACCGAGAAGAATCCCGATCTGGAAATCGACGGGGAAATGCACGGCGACTGCGCACTGGACGAAGCACTGCGCTTGCGCATCCTGCCGCATTCGAAGCTCAAGGGCGCGGCGAACCTGCTCGTGTGCCCGAACGTGGACTCGGGCAACATCGCCTACAACCTGCTCAAGACGGGTGCGGGCAGCAACGTGGCGGTCGGCCCGTTCCTGCTGGGTGTGAATGCGCCGGTGAACGTGCTGACGTCGAGCTCGACGGTGCGACGCATCATCAACATGGCCGCGCTGACCGTGTTGCAGGCGAACCGCGACTGAGCGTAGACAGAGGACGCACGACCTGCGTCCTGATTAAAAAACGCGCGATGGCTTGAAGCCACCGCGCGTTTTTTCTTTTGCGGATCAGGCCGCGCTTTCGGCCAGCCGTTCGTCGATCAGGCGGCAGGCCGCGCTGTAGCCGCCCATCAAGGCGTCGATATCGGAGCTGAAGGGAAGGCCGGCGGCATTCTCGATTTTCAGGGGTGAGGGCAACGCGCACTTGTCGTTGGCCGCGATGCTCACCACGGCCGCGTAGCGAGGACGTTCGATTTCGGGTCGTTCGCGCGGGACTGTGCCGTTCGCTTCGACGCCAACGCGGATTGCGTAGCCGCGATATTCATAGGTGCGATTCATGACTGCATTGCCGTACAGATTACAGCGTGCAAGGGTACGGCACGCGAGCTTAAGTCAACCTTACGTAAGCGCTGAATGAGACGCCAGGGGGTAAGTCGAAAGGCGATGAAAGGCGCTGGTTAGTAAGGTGCGCAAAGGATTATCTTCCGATGAAAAAAGCGCATGCGCAGGCGCCTTTCCTTAAGGTTCTCTTCAGCTTCGAGCAGGCACGATCTCAAAACTCCGCCCCGCGTCGTACGTTGCCATGCGTGTGACATTCGCGAGGCGTAGTGTGGAACCAGTCAGACTGGATATCGTTGTCAGCGCAACTTTCTTGAGTGCAGCCCCCATGAAGCCGCCGACCGATCGCCTGCACGCGTACCTGTTCGTCGCTTCGCTTTCGGCGATCCTGATTCAGGTCGCCGTGTTCATCTCGATCCTGCTGCTGCACGTGCCCGAACGCGCCTTCGAGTCGTCGCCGTTTCGCGTGGCCGTGCTTGCGGTGACAGGCTGCGTGCTGCTCGCCGTGCGCCTTTTCGTGCGCGGGCAATCGCGGCGTGCCACGCGCGAAGCCGAGTCCCGCAACCGCAGCCAGGCGAAGCTACGTGCTACGCGCGCGGCGTGCGCTTCAAAGCGCGCGGCTCGCGCGCCGCTGCGCGCACGCCATCTCCGCAATGCCATGACCGCGGCTGCGGCCCGGTCGATCGCACGGTAACGCGCTTATCGCAGGCATTGCGCGCGAAGTTCAGCCATCCACGGGCGGGGCGGGCATCTCGAGGTTGAGCTGGTAAAAAGCGGCGTCGAGCCAGCGTCCGAACTTGAATCCCGCTTCCTTGATCGTGCCCGAGTGCGTGAATCCCAGCTTGGCGTGCAGCGCAATGCTGCCGGCATTGGTGGCGTCGATGCAGCCCACGAGCACGTGAATCTGTTCGCCACGGGCGCGGCGGATCAACTCCAGCAGCAGGCGTTCGCCGAGGCCGCGGCCGCGCTGGTCGCGGTGCACGTAGACGCTGTGCTCGACCGTGTACTTGTTGGCGGGAAACGCGCGGAATGTGCCCCAGCTCGCGAAGCCGAGCAGCGTGCCGGCTTCATCCACGGCGCCCACTACCGGAAAGCCGTTTGCGCGCTTGGTGCCGAACCACGTGGCCATGGCCTCGGGCGCGCGCGGCTTGTAGTCGTAGAGCGCGGTTGAATTGACGATCGCGTCGTTGAGGATCTCGAGAATCGCCGACGCATGGTCCGCTTCGTTGCAATCGATGAAGCGCACGCCATCGCTCTGTGGGTTCGAATTCATATGGAATCCTCTTTAAATGAAAAGGGTGGCAGATTCAGACGCATCAGGCGCATTCAGATACCGTTGACGTCGCAAATGGCAACGACATAGTGCGCGGCGTGCGAGCCTGGATTGCTGAAGATCAGCGGCTGATCGAGCCGCATGGCGAGGCAGTCGCCCGCATGCAGCGAATGCCGCTCATTGCCCAATTCCACGTCGATGCTGCCTTCCATCACCCAGACCTGCTGGTGAATGACAGTGTCGCGGCCGCCCGTTTCATAGGCGACGCGCGCGCCGGCGGGGAAATCCACTTCGACCAGCTGGATCGGCGAAGGCCAGTTGGGCGGCGACACGCTCCGGCGCATATAGCCCGACTGCGGGTCGCGCCACTGCGCCTGCTGTTCGCGGCGCACCAGGGGCTCGGCGGGCGTGCTCTCGCCGCTTGCGCCGAAGAGGCTCGCCATCGAGACCGACAGCCCCGCCGCGAGCTTTTCGAGCACCACTGCCGTGGGGCTGGCGGCGCCGCGCTCGATCATCGAGATCATCGAGCGGCTTACGCCGCTGCGCGTGGCCAGCGCGTCCAGCGTCAGGCCGCGCGTGGCGCGCAAGTCGCGCACGCAGCGGGCGATACGCTCGTTGATTCCGGCGTCGGTCGGGCTGTCCATTGGATTTGCTTCCAAGATGATGGAGTCATTATCCAGTAAATTGGAAATTGCGGTCAATAAAAAAGCGCACGGCCCGGTATCGGGGCCGTGCGCCCGGCGCGTTAGCGCTTTTCCGGCAGGAACCAGTTCATCACGAGCGCGCAGATGCCGCCCGTGGCAACGCCCGACTCCAGCACGTTCTTGAGCGCATGCGGGAGGCTCGTCAGGATCTCCGGCACCTGCGAGACGCCAAGGCCCAGCGCGAGCGACACCGCGATGATGAGCAGGGCGCGGCGGTCGAGGCGCGTGCCCGCGAGAATGTTGATGCCCGAAGCGGCCACCGCGCCGAACATCACCATGGCCGCGCCGCCCAGCACGGGCTCGGGCACGGCCTGCAGCACGCCGGCCACGCTCGGGAAGAGGCCCAGCACGACGAGCATGCCTGCGATCCACAGGCCCACGTGGCGGCTGGCGATGCCGGTGAGCTGGATCACGCCGTTGTTCTGCGCGAACACGGAGCTGGGGAACGTGTTGAAGAAACCGGCGATCAGCGAATTGAAGCCGTTCACGAGCACGCCGCCCTTGATGCGCTGCATCCACACCGGACCTTCCACCGGCTCTTTCGACACCTTGCTGGTGGCGGTGACGTCGCCGATCGCTTCAAGCGAGGTCACGAGGTAGATGATCAGCATGGGCACGAAGAGCGACCACGAGAAGCCAAGGCCGAAATGCAACGGGGTCGGAATCTGGAACAACGCGGCTTCGCGCGCGCCGGTGAAGTCGAGCCGACCCATTGCGCCCGCAACGATATAGCCGATGGCGAGGGCGATGACGAGCGCCGTGCTGCGCACCCAGACGATGGGCACGCGGTTGAGCACGATGATGGCGCCGAGCACGAGCCCCGAGAGCGTGAGGTTCTGGACGCTCGCGAAATTGCCCTTGGCGATGGCGCCATAGCCGCCACCCATGCTGATGAGGCCGACCTTGATGAGCGTGAGGCCGATCAGCAGCACGACGATGCCGGTGACGAGCGGCGTGATGAGCCGCTTGATGAAGGGCAGGATGCGCGACACCGCCATTTCGACGAACGAGCCGGCGATGACGACGCCGAATATCGCGGCCATTACCGTTTCGACCGGCGTGCCCTGCTTGACCATGAGGCTGCCGCCCGCAATGAGCGGGCCGACGAAGTTGAAGCTCGTGCCCTGGACGATGAGCAGGCCCGCGCCGAGCGGCCCGACGCGCTTGCATTGCAGGAACGTGGCGATGCCGGAAATGACCAGCGACATCGAGACGATCAGCGTGGTGTCGCGGCTGGAAACGCCCAGCGCCTGGCAGATCAGGAGGCCTGGCGTGACGATAGGCACGAGGATCGCGAGCAGATGCTGGAGCGCGGCCACGAAGGCGATGGTCGGCGCGGGGCGATCGTTCGGGCCGTAGACGAGGTCGTGGGTGGTTTCGTTTTCGTCGGCGCCGTGGGAGGCGGCGCGCGGGGTCGATGAGGCGGATTGCATCGGGAGCGGCGGGTGAGCGGAGAAAGCGCAGCATTTTAACGGAAGCGCAGGGGGAACCCTGGGGGCGCCCGCAGTCCCGATTAACCGGCTTTCTCCTGAATCGGGTGGGCGAGCCTTTACAATAGGCCAAGTCCTCATACGTCTGCCAAAAGAGCCAATGACACGAGATCCTCGCCTCACCCTGAACGCGCGCCAGCAGGAAATGCTCGAATGGGTGCAACGCGACGGCTTCGTCACGGTCGACGATCTCGCCTCGCATTTCGACGTCACGCCGCAGACCATTCGCCGCGACGTGAACTGGCTCGCCGACATGAATCTGCTGCGCCGCTATCACGGCGGCGCGAGCCTGCCCACGAGCGCGGAAAACGTCTCGTACAGCGCGCGGCAACACATGTTTCATGAGGAGAAGCGCCGTATCGCGGCGCTCGCGGCCCAGCACATTCCCGATCAGGCGTCGCTCTTCATCAACCTCGGCACCACGACCGAGGAAGTCGCGCGCGCGCTCAATCATCATCAGGGCCTGCGCGTCGTCACGAACAACCTGAACGTGGCGAGCGTAATGAGCGGCTATCCCGACTGTGAAGTCATGATCACCGGCGGCGTGGTGCGGCCCTGGGACAAAGGCATCGTCGGCGAGCACACCATCGACTTCATCCGCCAGTTCAAGGTGGATTACGCGATCATCGGCACCTCGGCCATCGAAACCGACGGCACGCTGCGCGACTTCGACACGCGCGAGGTGCGCGTGGCGCAGGCCATCATCGAGCATGCGCGTACGGTCTACCTCGTCGCCGATCATTCGAAGGTCGGCCGCCCCGCGCTCGTGCGCCAGGGGCATCTGAGCCAGGTTCACGCGCTCTTCACCGACCAGCCGCTGCCCGAGGAAATGAACGAGGCGGTGCTCGCGGCGGGCACGCAGGTTCACGTCGCAGCGTAAGCCGCGGGATTTGCGTACGCGCTTTATCTGAGGCGCGCGCAGTCCGCGTGTTTTCTTCCTTTCCGATCTGAAATCCGGCGCGTTGCCTTGTGGAAGCGCGTTGGCGCCCCGTTTTCATTCGCGCCTGACGAACGTTCGAAACATGTTCGAACCATGTTCGTTTACGCGCGCCTTTCCATCCTTTCTCTGCTAAATCGAACCTTTACTTTTTCGTTCATGTTCGATAAATTTCGAATTCGAACATTCCGAGGTTCGTTTTTCTTTCAGGGACACAGCAGGGTGACTCAACAGAACCGGTACGATCTGCTCGTTGTGGGCGGCGGGATCAACGGCGCGGGCATCGCGCGCGACGCGGCCGGCCGCGGATTGTCGGTGCTCCTTTGCGAGCAGGACGACCTCGCCTCGCATACCTCGTCGTCCAGCACCAAGCTGATTCACGGCGGGCTGCGCTATCTCGAGTACAAGGAATTCGGGCTCGTGCGCAAAGCGCTGCAGGAGCGCGAAACGCTCTTGCGCGCGGCGCCCCACATCATGTGGCCGCTGCGTTTCGTCATGCCGCACATGCCGAACCTGCGCCCCGCATGGCTCATTCGCATGGGCCTGTTCCTCTACGATCATCTGGCGAAGCGCGAGCTGCTGCCGGGCTCGCGCGGCATCGACATGCGCCGCCATGCGGCGGGCGAGCCGCTCATCGATTCGATCCAGCGCGGCTTCGTTTATTCGGACGGCTGGGTCGACGACGCGCGCCTCGTCGTGCTCAACGCGCTCGACGCGCAGGAGCGCGGCGCGGACATCCTCACGCGTACGAAGCTGGTTTCCGCCGTGCGCACGAATGTCGCGAACGGTGCGGGTGGCGCGGCTGGTGAATGGCAGGCGCTGCTGCGCCGCCCGGACGGCAGCACCTTCGACGTGCGTGCGCGCGCCATCGCCAACGCGGCCGGCCCGTGGGTGGGCGAGGTGCTGCACGGCGCGCTCGGGCGCGGCGCGCAGCACAGCGTGCGGCTCGTGAAGGGCAGCCATATCGTGACGAAGCGCCTGTTCGATCACGACCACGCGTACATCTTCCAGAACCCCGACAAGCGCATCATCTTCGCGATTCCGTACGAGCATGACTTCACGCTGATCGGCACGACCGACGTGGAGTATCACAACGACCCCGCGAAGGTGTCGATCGACGGCGACGAAACGCGCTATCTGTGCGAGTCGATCAACCGCTATTTCAAGCGCAAGATCTCGCCCGCCGACGTGCAATGGACTTACTCGGGCGTGCGTCCGCTGCTCGAGGAAGAGGGCGCGGAAAATGCGTCCGCCGTCACGCGCGACTACAAGCTCGAACTCGACGAAACCGCTGGCGCGCCGCTGCTTTCGGTGTTCGGCGGCAAGATCACGACCTTCCGCAAGCTCGCGGAAGAGGCTTCGGACATGCTGTGCCGCGCGCTCGGCCACGCCGCGCCTTCGTGGACGGCGGGCGCGCCGTTGCCCGGCGGCGATATCGCGAACGCGCGTTTCGAGCCCTTTGCGCAGGCATTCGCGAAGCGCCACGCGTGGCTGCCTGCCGCGCTTGCGCGCCGCTACGCGCGTGCGTACGGCACGCGCGCCGAACGTCTCGTGGGCAACGCGCAATCGCTCGCGGACCTCGGCGCCGAAGTCGCGCCGGGCATCTACGAGGCCGAATTGCGCTATTTGCGCGCCGCCGAATGGGCCACGCGCGCCGAAGATGTGCTGTGGCGCCGCTCGAAGCTGGGCCTGCATGTCGAACCGGGCACGCTCAATGGCGTGACCGCCGCAATCGATCACTGGTTTGCCGCATCAAGCGCGACGGCGACCGCGCAGCACTGAAGTTCGCCGGCACCACGCAAGCGTTTTTACGTAATACCAGGCACGTACCCCCCGCGCCGTCCCCCACGGCGCACAATCACAACTAGTACACACGGAGATGAGAGACATGCAGGAACAGTACATTCTTGCGCTCGACCAGGGCACCACGAGTTCGCGCGCCATGCTGTTCGACCGCCAGGGCAATATCGTTTCGGTCGCTCAAAAGGAATTCGAGCAGATTTATCCGCAGCCGGGCTGGGTCGAGCACGATCCGCAGGAAATCTGGTCGACGCAGGCCGGCGTGGCCGCCGAGGCCGTCACGCGCGCGGGCCTGAACGGCACCAATATCGCCGCGATTGGCATTACGAACCAGCGCGAGACGACCATCGTCTGGGACCGGGAAACGGGCCATCCCATCTATAACGCCATTGTGTGGCAGGACCGCCGCACGGCCGACTTCTGCGACTCGCTCAAGGAGCGCGGCCTCGAAGAAAAAGTGCGCGCGAAGACCGGCTTGCCGATCGACTCGTACTTCTCGGGCACCAAGATCCGCTGGATTCTCGACAACGTGCCCGGCGCACGCGAAAAAGCGCGTCAAGGCAAGCTCGCGTTCGGCACCGTGGACAGCTGGCTCGTGTGGAACTTCACGAAGCACGAACTGCACGTGACCGACGTGACGAACGCGTCGCGCACCATGCTCTTCAACATTCACACGCGCCAATGGGACGACGAGTTGCTCGACGCGCTCGAAATTCCGCGCAGCATGCTGCCCGAAGTCCGTTCGTCATCCGAAATTTATGGTCCGACCAAGACCACGGTGTTTGCCTCGAAGATTCCGCTGGCCGGCATCGCGGGCGACCAGCAGGCCGCGATGTTCGGCCAGATGTGCACGAGCACGGGCATGGTGAAGAACACCTACGGCACGGGCTGCTTCCTGATGATGAACACGGGCACGAAGCCCATCGAGTCGAAGAACAACCTCGTGACGACGATTGCCTGGCAGATCGGCGACGAGGTCAACTACGCGCTCGAAGGCAGCATCTTCATTGCGGGCGCGGTGGTGCAGTGGCTGCGCGACGGCATGGGCATTATCAAGAGCGCGCCGGAAATCGAGGCGCTCGCCGCGAGCGTGCCGCATACGGATGGCGTGTACCTCGTGCCGGCCTTCGCGGGCCTCGGCGCGCCGCACTGGAACGCGCACGCACGCGGCACGCTGTTCGGCGTGACGCGCGGCACGACCTCGGCGCATCTTGCGCGCGCGGCGCTCGACTCGATCGCGTACCAGTCGCTCGACGTGCTGGCCGCGATGGAAGCGGATTCGGGTATCAGCGTGGGCGAGTTGCGCGTGGACGGCGGCGCGAGCGCGAACAATCTGCTCATGCAGTTCCAGGCAGACCTGCTCGGCGTGGATGCGGTACGCCCGAAGATCACCGAAACCACGGCGCTCGGCGCGGCCTACCTCGCGGGCCTTGCAACGGGCTACTGGCAAAACGTGAACGAACTGCAGAGCCAGTGGAAGCTCGACCGGCGTTTCGCTCCCTCGATGCCGGCCGCGCAGGTCGACGCCTGCCGCGCGGGCTGGCAGCGCGCGGTGCGTGCGGCCAAGGCCTGGGCGGACGACTCGCACTGAGCCGCGCAATCCGCTTTTCAAACAAACAAGCATAACTAATTAACATAGCCCGCAGCGGGTTCGCATGCGCTACGTGCGCATGCGCCGCGCGGGCAGAGAGAGACTTCGACAATCATGTCACCCTATCTTGCGGAATTCATTGGCACGGCCATTCTCGTGCTGCTAGGCAACGGCGCTGTCGCCAACGTGCTGCTCGCGAAAACGAAGGGCAAGGGCGCCGACCTCATCGTCATCGTGATGGGCTGGGCCATGGCCGTGTTCGTGGCGGTCTACGTGACGGCCTCGTTCAGCGGCGCGCACCTCAACCCCATCGTGACGATCAGCCTCGCGCTGGCGGGCAAGTTCGCCTGGTCGAAAGTCGGCGGTTATATTGCGGCGCAGATGCTCGGCGGCATGGCGGGCGCACTGCTCGTGTGGCTCGCCTATCGCCAGCACTTCGCAAACGAAGCCGATCCGGATATCAAGCTCGCGGTGTTTTGCACGGCGCCTGCTATTCGCAGCAAGCGGCACAACGTGTTGACGGAAGCGATCTGCACCTTCGTGCTGATTCTGGGCGTGCTCTATCTGGCCTCGCCGCAGGTGGGCCTCGGCGCGCTCGACGCGCTGCCCGTGGGCCTGCTCGTGCTCGGCATCGGCATTTCGCTCGGCGGCCCGACCGGCTATGCGATGAGCCCGGCGCGCGATCTCTCGCCGCGCATCATGCACGCGCTGCTGCCCATTCCGGGCAAGCGCGACAGCGACTGGCGCTATGCCTGGATTCCGGTGTTCGGGCCGCTCGCCGGCGGCGCGGCTGCGGCCGGTCTCTATCATTACCTGCACGCAATGCACTGATGCCCGTCGCGCCTGTGCCGCAGGCGCGTTGCAGTGCACAAAGCCCGCGAACGTCAAGGCGTTCGCGGGCTTTTGTTTATCTGCGTATCTATAACGCATAACGTTTGAAAGGGCGCGATCCGGTTTCGCTATCGCCTCATGCGGCTTTCGGATTGTTCGGCTATCGCGGCGCACCTATATTGGCTGTCAACGATGCATTCCAATATCAGGAGACGCCGCATGAAGCTGGTCCGTTGGGGCAGTAAGGGGGCTGAAAAGCCGGGTGTGATCGACAACGAGGGGCGCGTGCGCGACCTCTCCGGCGTCACGCCAGACGTGGCCGGCAAGCGCCTCGGCGCGGCTGCGCTGCGCGAACTCGCGGCACTCGATCTCACCGCCTTGCCGCTCGTTCCCGCCAACACCCGCCTGGGCCCGTGCGTGGGCGGCGTCGGCAAGATCGTCTGCGTGGGCCTCAACTACTCCGACCACGCCGCCGAATCGAACATGCCCGTGCCCAAGGAGCCGGTGCTCTTCCTCAAGGCAACGAGTTCCATCACCGGTCCCAACGACGACGTGCTGATTCCCCCGGGCGCGAAGAAGGTCGACTGGGAAGTCGAGCTAGGCGTGGTGATCGGCGAAGAAGCGCGCAATGTGCCGCGCGAGCGTGCGCTCGATTATGTGGCCGGTTATTGCGTGGTCAACGATGTTTCCGAGCGCGAATGGCAGATCGAGCGCGGCGGCCAGTGGGACAAGGGCAAGGGCTACGACACTTTCGCGCCGCTCGGCCCCTGGCTCGTCACGCGCGACGAAGTCGCCGACCCGCAGGCGCTCGACATGTGGCTCGAAGTCGACGGCAAGCGCTACCAGAACGGCAACACGCGCACGATGATCTTCGACGTGGCCACGCTCGTTTCCTATATCAGCCAGTTCATGAGCCTGCAGCCCGGCGACGTGATCTCGACCGGCACGCCGCCGGGCGTGGGAATGGGGCAGAAGCCCGAGCCGATCTATCTGCGCGCGGGCCAGACCATGCGCCTCGGCGTGAGCGGGCTCGGCGAACAACAGCAACGCCTCGTGGCGGAACAAGGAGGGCAGGCGCAATGAATCAACTGGATCTGAAGAATCGCGTGATGGTGGTGACGGGCGGCGCACGCGGTCTGGGTTATGCCGTGGCGCAACGCGCGCTGCGCTCGGGCGCGGCGGTCGCGTTGTGGGACATCGACGCCGAGCGGCTCGAGCGCGCGCGCAGCGAGTTGTCGGAGCTTGGCAATGTCTCGGTGGTGACAGTCGAGTTGACCGATGAAGCGTCGGTCGAGGCCGCCGCGCAGCAAACCGTGAAGACGCACGGCGCGATTCACGCGCTCGTGAACAGCGCAGGCATTACGGGCGGCAATGGCCTCACGTGGGAGTTGCCCGTGGAGGTGTGGCGCCGCGTGATCGAAGTGAATCTGATCGGCAGCTACCTCACCTGCCGCGCCGTGGTGCCGCGCATGATCGAGCAGGGGTATGGGCGCATCGTCAATATCGCCTCCGTGGCCGGCAAGGAAGGCAATCCGAATGCTTCGCACTACAGTGCATCGAAGGCCGGAGTGATCGGGCTCACCAAGTCGCTCGGCAAGGAGCTTGCCACGAAGGGCGTGCTCGTCAATGCCGTGACGCCGGCGGCGGCCAAGACCGAGATCTTCGATTCGATGTCGCAGCAGCATATCGACTACATGCTCGCCAAGATCCCGATGAACCGCTTCCTGATGCCGGACGAGGCCGCTTCGATGATCGTGTGGCTCACGACGGAAGACTGCGCATTTAGCACCGGTTCGGTGTTCGATCTTTCGGGCGGACGCGCAACGTACTGAGGCGGCAAGCATGACCCGCGCGCATGGGTCTGATTGAGCGCGCGGGAACACGATAACGGCGCAGCGGTAACAGACAAGCGCCGACAGGAGACATTGATGTCGATCGAGGCACCTGGCTTGGCACCCACCCTGGCAGAAGCCGCTGGCCGCAAGGCCATGCGCCGCCTCTTGCCGTTCCTGCTCTTGATGTACGTGCTCGCGTTTCTCGACCGCGCGAATATCGGCTTCGCGCAAAAGGCGCTGCAGCACGATACGGGCCTGTCGGATGCGGCATTTGCCTTCGGCGCCGGCGTGTTCTTCGTCGGCTACGCGCTGTTCGAAGTGCCGAGCAATCTCGCGCTGCACCGCGTGGGCGCGCGGATCTGGATGTGCCGCATCATGGTCACGTGGGGCCTGATTTCGGCGGCCATGGCGTGGGTGCAGTCGCCTACCTCGTTCTACGTGCTGCGATTCCTGCTGGGCGTGGCCGAAGCGGGCTTCTTCCCCGGCATCATCTATTACCTCACGCAGTGGTTTCCGCAGGCCTCGCGTGCGCGTGCCATCGGCGTGTTTTATTTCGGCGCACCGCTTGCATTCATCTTCGGCGGACCGTTGTCAGGCCTTCTGATCGACATGCACGGAACCTTCGGGCTGGCAGGCTGGAAGTGGCTCTTTCTCGTGGAGGGCGGCCTCGCCTCGGTCGTGGGCGTGTGGGCTTTCTGGTATCTCGTCGACAAGCCCGAGGACGCGCGCTGGCTGAACGCCGACGAACGCCGCGCGCTTTCCAGCGCGATCCAGCTCGATGCGCGCGAGGCCGCCGCGCATGGTCCGCGCGATGCGCTCGCTGCGTTGTTCGACCGCCGCGTGCTCGCCTATGCCGGCATCTACGCGCTGATCCAGATGAGCGTGTACGGCGTGATCTTCTTTTTGCCGCAACAGGTGGCCTCGATCGTGGGCGCATCCGTGGGATTGAAGGTGGGCCTGCTCGCGGCGGTGCCCTGGCTGTGCGCCGTGGCGCTCACGTGGATCGTGCCGCGCCGCGCGGACCGCCTCGGCGGTCATCGTGCCTGGGCGGCGCGCCTGCTCGTGATGTCAGGGGGCGGCATTGTGGTCTCGGGCCTCGCGGGCGGTCTTGGCGGCACAACGGGCGCGATCGTAGCGATGGTCGGCCTGTGTTGTGCTGCAAGCGGCTTCATTGCGGCGCAGCCGCTCTTCTGGACCTTCCCGGCGCGCGACCTTGCGGGCGCGGCCTCGGCCAGCGGTATTGCGCTCATCAACTCGCTCGGCGGTCTGGGCGGTTTCGTCGCGCCGATGCTGCGCGCCGCCGCCGACCGGAACTTCGCTTCACACGCGGCGGGCCTCGAACTGCTCGGCCTTGCGAGCATTGCCGCCGCGCTGCTCATTCTTATCGTCGCGCCGCGCGCCGTTACGCCGGCGGCTCGTTCGTTCGAGCCGCCCGTGCGGCGCGCGCGTTAATCCACTACACAGGAGCTACGTCACATGGCCATGCCAACCATCAAACACGTGCGAGCCTTCACCGTGCGCGGCGGCGGCGCCGACTATCACGATCAACCCGACGGCCACTGGATCGACGACCACATTTCCACGCCCATGGCGCGCTATCCCGAGTATCGCCAGAGCCGCCGCTCGTTCGGCATCGACGTGCTCGGCACGCTCGTCGTGGAAGTGGAGGCGAGCGACGGCACCGTGGGCTTTGCCGTGACCACGGGCGGCGAGATCGGCGCGTTCATCGTCGAGAAGCATCTCGCGCGCTTTCTCGAAGGGCAGGTCGTTACCGACATCGAGAAGATGTGGGATCAGATGTACTACGCCACGCTCTACTACGGCCGCAAGGGCGTTGTGCTCAACACCATTTCGGGCGTCGATCTCGCGTTGTGGGACCTGCTCGGGCAGATTCGCAAGGAGCCTGTGTATCAACTGCTCGGCGGCCCGGTGCGCGACGAGCTGATGTTCTACGCGACCGGTGCGCGGCCCGACCTCGCGAAGGAAATGGGCTTCATCGGCGGCAAGCTGCCTTTGCTGCACGGTCCGGCCGAAGGCGAGGAGGGCCTCAGGAAGAATATCGAACTGCTCGCTACGATGCGCGAGCGCGTGGGCGACGACTTCTGGCTCATGTACGACTGCTGGATGAGCCTCGACGTGCGCTATGCCACGCGGCTCGCGCAAGCCGCGCAGGAGTACAACCTCAAGTGGATTGAGGAATGCCTGCCGCCCGACGACTACTGGGGCTATGCCGAACTGCGCCGCAACGTGCCACGCGGCATGATGGTCTCCACGGGCGAACACGAGGCCACGCGCTGGGGCTTTCGCATGCTGCTGGAAATGGGGTGCTGCGACCTGATCCAGCCTGACGTGAACTGGTGCGGCGGCATGACCGAACTCATCAAGATCTCGGCGCTCGCCGACGCGCACAATGTGCTGGTCGTTCCGCATGGCTCGTCGGTGTACAGCTATCACTTCGTCGTGACGCGTCATAACTCGCCGTTCGCGGAATTCCTCATGATGGCGCCGAAGGCCGACAAGGTGGTGCCGATGTTCACGCCGCTGCTGCTCGACGAACCGGTGCCGGTGAAGGGCCGCCTCAAGGTGCCGGATGCGCCTGGCTTCGGTGTGCGGCTTAATCCGGACTGCAAATTGTCGCGTCCTTATACACATTAAGCGCAGCGAAAGCGCGCTGATCGAGGCTCATCGAAAGCTACGAGGAGAAAGCACGTGCTGCTCAAGGACAAGGTGGTGATCGTCACCGGCGGGTCGCGCGGCATCGGCCGCGCCATTGCGATTGCCAGCGCCCGTGAGGGCGCCGATGTCGCGATCAACTACTGGGGCGACAACGACGCCTCGTACGGCCGCCGCTCGGCGATCGACGAGGTGGTGGGCGAGATCGAGCGGCTAGGGCGCCGCGCAATTGCGCTGGAAGGCAACGTGGCCGCGCCGCAAACCGGCGTGGACCTCGTGCGCCAGACGGTGGAGCGCTTCGGCAAGGTCGATGTGCTCGCAAGCAATGCGGGTATCTGCCCGTTCCACTCGTTTCTCGACATGCCGCCCGCCGTGCTCGAACGCACGATAGGCGTGAACCTGAACGGCGCGTTCTACGTGACCCAGGCCGTTGCGCGGCAAATGAAGGAGCAGGGCACGGGCGGCGCAATCGTGGCGACGAGTTCGATCAGCGCGCTCGTGGGCGGCGGTATGCAAACGCACTACACGCCGACCAAGGCCGGCGTGCATTCGCTCATGCAGTCTTGCGCGATTGCACTGGGACCCTATGGCATACGCTGCAATTCGGTGATGCCGGGCACGATCGCCACCGACCTGAACGCCGAAGACTTGAGCGACGAAAGCAAACGCGAGTACTTCGAAAAGCGCATTCCGCTCGGGCGCCTGGGCGCGCCCGAGGACGTGGCCGAATGCGTGGTGTTTCTCGCCTCGGACCGCGCGCGCTATGTGACGGGCGCGGCGTTGCTCGTCGACGGCGGGCTCTTCGTGAACCTGCAGTGAAAACGCATCAATGAGGAGCGAGCGCGGCTGCGTGCGAACCACCGTGAGCGATATCGTCCATCTTGAAGGGCTGCGAAAAGCGCCGCAACAAGCCGACGAAATGTTCGGCGGGCTCGGCAAGCGGCTCGTTCTTGCGCGTGAGCACGCCGTAGCCCGGCAGGCTCTTGCCGATTTCGAGCGGCAGCACGACGAGCAGCTTGCCGCGCACATGGTCGCGCACGACCGGCTCGGGCAGCATGGCCACGGCGTCGAAGCTTTCGAGCAGTTGCAGCGTGGCGAAGATCGAGGCCGACTCAGTGAGATTGGCGGGCGTGCCAAGACCGGCGCGCGCAAGTTCGCCTTCGAACAACTCGCGCGCGGGGCTCGCAATGGGCTGCGCCACCCATGGCCAGTCCATCAGCTCCGCAAGCGTGACGTGTTCGCGCCGTGCAAGCGGATGGCGCGCGCGCACCACGAGCACGAGCGTTTCGCGTGCGATGGGCTCGAAGCTGAAGTCGTTGTGCTGCAGCGGCGTGGTGAGGCGCCCGAGCGCGAGATCGACTTCGCGGCGGTGCAGCAGTTGCACGACCTGGTCGCTCGTTTCGCCGAGGATGCGCACGTGCAGCAGCGGCCGTTCGGTCTTGAGCGTGGCGACGGCTTGCGCGAGCAGGTCCGGCGCGGCGCCCATGATCGCGCCCACGGTGAGCTGGCCGTGGCCGCCGCGGCGCTTCACGTCGAGGTCTTCGGCAAAGCGCGTGAGTTCGGCGAGCGCGCGGCGCGCGTAGGCGAGCGTGACGACGCCAAGCGCGGTGGGCTGCATGCCGCGCGCATTGCGCTCGAAGAGCCGGAAGCCGAACGCTTCTTCGATGTCGCTCAGCATGCGGCTCGCGCTGGGTTGGGCGACGTTGATGGCGTCGGCGGCTTGATGAACGTTGCGCGCGTCGTCGAGTGCGACGAGCAAGGCGAGATGTTTGAATCTGAGCCGGTTGACGAGTGCGACGACGGCAGTTTGATGATTCATGGAGCGATCCGGTTTGTGCATCGCCCGATCCCAACATCGGATTGGTTGGCTATCGATGCGGGAATTATAGTCGGATCACAACGCGGCTAACTACGTAAAAACGCGTGCCGTTGCGCGCTGCGAAGCCAGGGCAAACACCGAGGCAACGCGCGCGAGGCGCAATGAAGCGCACGCCGAAACAAGGCTGGACGGAGACACGATCATGGAGACAATTGCGTTTCGCATGCAGCTCGATCCCGGCAAGCGGGACGAATACGAGCGGCGTCACCGCGAAATCTGGCCCGAACTCGCGAGCGCGCTGCGCGATGCGGGCGTGAAAAATTACCGCATCTTTCTCGACGAGGCGACGCACCATCTCTTCGCCGTGCTCGAACGCCGCGACGATCACACCATGGACGCGCTGCCCGAGTTGCCCGTCATGCGCAAATGGTGGGATTACATGGCGGACATCATGCAGACGGACGCGCACAACGTGCCGCTGCAACAGCCACTCGTGCAGGTTTTCCATTTGCCTTGAACACACGCGAGGAGCATGCCATGCAGGTCGTCGATCCGCACGTCCACTTCTGGAACCTCGATACGCATCATTACCCGTGGCTCGCGAATCCGGGCACGTCGTTCGTGGGCGATGCGCGCGAGCTCAAGCACAACTATCTGCCTGACGACCTGCTGCGCGAGGCGGGCGACATCGACGTGCTCAAGGTCGTGCACGTCGAGGCGAATCACGATCCTGAAGATCCGGTGGAGGAAACGCGCTGGCTGGAGTCGATTGCGGACAACGCAGCGAACGCGGGTGAAGCACGCGCATTGCCTGACGCCATCGTGGCCGCATGCGACCTGAGTGCGCCGAACGCGGCCGCCGTACTCGAAGCGCACGCCGCCTTCGCTCGCACGCGCGGCATTCGCCAGATTCTCAACGTCCACGAAAACAAGCTCTACGACTACGTGGGCCGGCACTACATGCGCGAGGCGACATGGCGTGAGAACTTCGCGCTGCTGGAGAAGCATGGGCTTTCGTTCGACCTGCAGATTTATCCCTCGCAGATGGAAGAGGCGGCCGCACTCGCGCAAGCGCATCCTGGCATTCAGATCGTGATCAACCACGCGGGCATGTTCGTCGACCGCAACAGTGTGGCGGGCTACCGTGCGTGGCGAGAAGGCCTGCGCTTGCTCGCGGCGTGCCCGAACGTAGCCTTGAAAATCAGCGGGCTGGCAATGTTCGATCATGAATGGAGCGTCGAAAGCCTGCGGCCTTATGTGCTGGAAACGATCGATGCGTTCGGTGTGGACCGCGCGATGTTCGCCTCGAACTTTCCGGTGGACCGCCTGTTCGGCGGCTATTCGAAGCTTTGGCACGCGTACGCGTCGATCGTGAGCGGCGCGAGCGAGAGCGAGCACGCGGCGCTATTTCGCGGCAACGCTGAACGTATCTACCGCATTTGAGTGTGCGCGCAACGACATGGAGACAGGTGTGGAAGCAGAAAAAGTCACGGCCGGCGGCACTCCGCGGCTCGAGTTGCGTAACGCGAGCAAGTCGTTCGGGCGCGTGCGCGCGCTCATCGACGGCAGCTTGAGGCTCATGTCCGGCGAGGTGCACGCGCTGCTCGGCGAGAACGGCGCGGGCAAGTCGACGCTCGTGAAGATTCTCGCGGGCGTGCACCAGCCCGATGGTGGCGAAATGCGCATCGACGGCGTGGCGTGCGCGTTTGCAACGCCTGCCCAGGCCCGCGACGCCGGCATCGCGGTGATCTATCAGGAGCCCACGCTGTTCTTCGATCTTTCGATTGCGGAGAACATCTACATGGGCCGTCAGCCCGTGGATCGCGTGGGCCGCATCGACTACGACACGATGCATCGCGAAGTGGCGGCGCTGCTCGAATCGCTCGGTGTCGAACTGAAGGCAGAGCGGCTCGTGCGCGGCCTTTCGATTGCTGACCAGCAGGTGATCGAGATTGCGAAGGCGCTGTCGCTCAACGCGAACGTGCTCATCATGGACGAGCCGACTGCCGCGCTTTCGCTGCCCGAAGTCGAGCGGCTCTTTACGATTGCACGCACGCTGCGCGACCGGGGCGTGGCGATCCTCTTCATTACGCACCGGCTCGAAGAGGTGTTCGCGCTCACGCAACACGTGACGATCATGCGCGACGGCGCCAAGGTGTTCGACGCCCCCACGGCCACGCTCAAGACTCAGGACATCGTCGCGAAGATGGTGGGGCGCGACCTCGCCACGTTCTATCCGAAGGCCGAAGTGCAGCCAGGCGACGTGATGCTGCGGGTGCGCGGGCTCACGCGCCGCGGCGTATTCAAGGACATATCGTTCGACGTGCGCGCAGGCGAGATTGTCGCGCTTGCGGGGCTCGTGGGCGCGGGGCGCAGCGAAGTGGCGCGCGCGATATTCGGCATCGATCCGTGTGATGCGGGGCAAGTCCAGATCGCGGGCAAGCCGCTCGCGTCCGGCATGCCCGCCGCTGCTGTGAAAGCAGGCCTTGCGCTCGTGCCGGAGGACCGGCGTCAGCAAGGCCTTGCCCTCGAACTGAGCATTGCGCGCAATGCGTCGCTCACGGTGCTCGGGCGGCTCGTGCGCTTCGGCCTCATCTCCACGGGGCGCGAAGTGCAGCTGGCCGGACAGTGGGGCACGCGCCTGCGCCTGAAGGCGAGCGATCTGAACGCACCGGTGGGCACGCTTTCGGGCGGCAACCAGCAGAAGGTGGTGCTCGGCAAGTGGCTTGCCACAGGACCGAAGGTGCTCATCATCGACGAACCGACGCGCGGCATTGACGTGGGCGCGAAGGCGGAAGTCTACGGCGCACTCGCAGAACTCGTGAAAGAGGGCATGGCCGTGCTGATGATTTCGAGCGAACTGCCCGAAGTGCTCGGCATGGCGGACCGCGTGCTCGTCATGCACGAAGGCCGCATTACGGCCGATATTGCGCGCGCCGACGCCAACGAAGAGCGCATCATGAGCGCCGCGCTCGGCGAGACCAACATTCATCTGGGGCACGCCGCATGATGCGCCATTCCACTTCTCCTCATCCCTTGCACGGCGGCGAGCCGCGCGCGCAGCGGCGCAACGCTGGCGCGTGGGCCGAAGCGCTGGCGCGCAGCCGCGAGACCACGCTCTTCGTCGTCCTGCTGCTGATCGTGGGCGGCACGGCGCTCGCGCGGCCGCAATTCCTCAATCTGCAGAATCTGCGCGACGTGCTGCTGAACGTCTCCATCGTGAGCTTGCTCACGGCGGGCATGACGATCGTGATCCTGATGCGCCATATCGATCTCTCGATCGGGTCGACGGTCGGCATCAGCGCCTATGGCGTGGGCAGTCTTTACGTGGCGTTCCCGCATATGCCGGTGCTCGTTGCGCTCGTCGCGGGGCTTGCCATCGGACTCGTTGCGGGCGCAATCAATGCGTTGCTCGTGGCAGTAGGGCGTGTGCCGTCGCTCGTCGCGACGCTCTCCACGCTCTACATTTTCCGCGGCGCCGATTATGCGTGGGTGCACGGCGGGCAGATCAACGCCACGAGCCTGCCCGATGCGTTTTCGCGGCTCGCCACGGGCTCGGTGCTCGGCATTCCGGTGCTGGCGCTCATCGCGCTCGTATTGCTCGCCGGACTTTCGGTGTATCTCAAGCAGTTCCGGCCGGGCCGCGAGTACTACGCGATTGGCTCGAACCCGGAAGCGGCGCGGCTTGCCGGCATCAATGTGGAGCGCCGTGTCGCGACGGGCTTTCTGATCAGCGGCGCGATAGCGGGCCTGGCTGGCGCGCTGTGGCTCTCCCGCTTCGGCACCGTGGATGCGAGCACCGCGAAGGGCATCGAACTGCAGGTGGTCGCGGCCGCCGT
The DNA here is from genome assembly GCF_905220195.1 of Paraburkholderia sp. J8-2. Lineage (NCBI taxonomy): Bacteria > Pseudomonadati > Pseudomonadota > Betaproteobacteria > Burkholderiales > Burkholderiaceae > Paraburkholderia > Paraburkholderia sp. J8-2. The sequence continues at coordinate 449,290 of NZ_CAJMZA010000001.1, read as the reverse complement.
GGTTGGCAGCGTGGCGATCACGGGCGGCGTGGGCACGATACTCGGCGCGACGCTCGGTGCGCTCGTGCTGGGCGTGATCAGCATTGCGCTCGTGGTGCTGCATGTCTCGCCATTCTGGGAACAGGCGATTCAGGGCGCGCTGATCGTGGCCGCCATCGCCGCCGATACGCTGCTCGCCCGCTCCGTGGCAAAACGCATGATGAGGAAACGCGACCATGGCTAAGAACGCCCCGAAACCCGACGCCGCGCTGCTCACGCGCAAGCCCGGCTTGCCGCTTAGCTGGGAAGCGCTGCTCGTCGTCATTCTCATTGCCTCGCTGGTGGTGGGGCGCGTGCTCTCACCCGTGTTCCTCACGGGCGCGAATATCAGCAACGTGCTTGCCGATCTCACCGAAGTCGCGCTCATGGCGTTGCCGATGACGCTCATCATCGTCGCCGCCGAAATCGATCTTTCCGTGGCCTCGGTGCTCGGGGCATCGAGCGCGTTGCTGGGCGTGCTTTGGCACATGGGCTTGCCGATGCCCCTCGCCATGGCGCTCGTGCTCGTGGCGGGCGGCCTCGCGGGCCTCTTCAACGGGCTCGTGATCGTGAAGCTCAATCTGCCTTCGCTGGCGGTGACGATCGGCACGCTCGCGCTCTTTCGCGGGCTGGCTTACGTGCTGCTCGGCGACCAGGCGATTGCCGACTTTCCGCCGGGCTATACGCTCTTTGGCATGAGCAACCTGGGCAGCACGTTCATTCCGCTGCCGTTCCTGATCGTCGCGGCATGCGCCATCGTGTTCACGATCCTGCTGCAGGCGACCGCTTTCGGCCGCAGCCTCTACGCGATCGGCGCGAACAGTACGGCCGCATCGTTCTCGGGCATCGACGTGCCGAAGATCAAGCTGCGCCTGTTCGTGATGTCGGGCGTGATGAGCGCGCTCGCGGGCATTGTCTATACGCTGCGCTTCACGAGCGCGCGCGGCGACAACGGCGAGGGCTTTGAGCTTTCGGTGATCGCGGCGGTGTTGTTCGGCGGCGTGAGCATTTTCGGCGGGCGCGGGTCGATGTATGGCGTGCTGCTCTCGCTTGTGATCGTAGGTGTGCTGAAGAATGCGCTCACGCTCGTCGACGTGTCGAGCGAGACGCTCACGATCGTGACCGGAGCGCTGCTGCTGGCGTCGGTGCTGATCCCGAATCTCGCGGCGCGCTGGCGCACGCTGCGCGACAAACGCGCGCTCGCACGGGCGGCTTGAGCATGGTGTGAAAGAGGGAAATGAAGTCAAGAGGTAGTCAAATCAACCGGATGCGTCCGGTACCCATCGAGGAGACGATTCATGAGAAAGCCAGTACGTCACGTGTGCACGGCCTTGCTGTGCGCGATGCTAGTGGGAGGCGGTGTCGCGGCGCATGCGGCCGGCATCAAGGAAGGGCTGAAGATCGCGTTCGTGCCCAAGCAGATCAACAACCCCTACGAGGTGATCGCCGATAACGGCGGCCTGGACGCCATCAAGGAGTTCAAGGGCGAAGGCAAGGCGGTGGGGCCTTCGGACGCGGGCGCGTCCTCGCAGGTCTCGTACATCAACACGCTCACCACGCAGCACCAGGACGCGATCGTGATCGCGGCCAATGACGCGAACGCGCTCGTGCCGTATTTGAAGCGCGCGATGGACCAGGGCATCAAGGTCGTTACGTTCGACTCGGACACGGCGCCCGAGGGGCGGCAGATCTTCGTGAACCAGGCGAATGCAGAGGGCATTGGCCGCGGCCAGATCCAGCTCGTTTCGAAGCTGATGGGCGGCGAGGGCGAGTTCGCGATTCTCTCGGCCACGCCCAACGCGACGAACCAGAACACCTGGATCAAGTGGATGCAGGAAGAGCTGAAGAAGCCCGAGTATTCGAAGATGAAGCTCGTGAAGATCGCCTACGGCAACGACGACGACCAGAAGTCCTTCGTCGAGACGCAAGGCTTGCTGCAGGCGTATCCGAACCTGAAGGCGATCGTTGCGCCTACATCGGTCGGCATCGCGGCGGCGGCGCGTTACATTTCCTCGTCGCCGAGCAAGGGCAAAGTGGTGGTGACAGGCCTCGGTACGCCTAACCAGATGCGCGCGTTCGTGAAGAACGGCACCGTGAAGGCGTTCCAGCTTTGGGACCCGGGTGCACTCGGTTATCTCGCTGCGTATGCTGCCGCCAATCTGGCTTCGGGCACGATCACGGGCAAGGAAGGCGAGTCCTTTGATGCGGGCAAGCTCGGCAAGCGCACGATCGGCAAGAGCGGCGAAGTGATTCTCGGGCCGCCCACGACGTTCGACGCTTCGAATATCGATAACTTCAACTTCTGATTGGCGTTGCCTGCGGGTTGATGCGGAGTGCTGAACGACCCGGCTTGCCCGGGTCGTTTTTTACTTGTCGTTCGTTTCGGGCTTCGCCGTGGCGCGCGGCGGCATGGGCTGAGGCTCGGCCGCCATCCCGTCAGCCGGGTAAAGATTGAGAAACGATCTCGCTTCGTCCATCGAGCGGCTAGCAAGCCAGTTTTCATACTCGGAAGGCGGCACGATCACCACCGAACGTTTCTCGTCCCCGGGCTTGTGAAAGCGGTTCATGAGCGGATGCTCGCTTGCATTGACCGTGAGCATCGTGAACGAGTACGCACGGCCGGCCTCGCCTTCGTCCCACTCGCGCCATAAGCCGGCAATGGCGAACGGCGCGCCATCGGCAAGACCAATGCGCCAGCGCACCGCCTTGCCGGTCTCGTAGCTCGGCTCGAAAAACGCCTCGCACGGAATCAAACAAAGTTGCAGCTTTTTCCACGCGCCACTGAAACTGCGCTTCTCACCCACTGATTCAGCGCGCGCATTCATCGTGTCGAACACTTTCACGCCGGGCGGAATGTGCTTGCGCGGCACCATGCCAAAGGTCGCGAGCAGGGCTTCGCGCGCGTCGGGCTCATCCGGCACCTCGCTCGCCCGGCGGATTACCGGCGCGGCATAGTCCTTGTAGATCTCGTCGCGCCAAGGGTCGTCCGGCGGCAGGACGCCGTAGTGCCTGAAGAGGTAGTCGCGGCGTGCGGCGGCGTAGTTCGTGCACATGGTCGTCTCTCCGTCCCGTCCTTCAGATTCATTCTGACATGTGATAGGCTGTATAAATATACAGTGTTTTGGGGCGGATAATGGGACGCGATCATCGTCACTTCCCTCCGCTCACGGCAGCGGAGCTGGCTGAAATCTACGATCGGAATCCCTTGCCGGTCGTGTTGCGGTTGCTTTGGGAAATCCACCGGCTGCGCTCCACCATCAGCCGGGCGAACCAGATCCGGCTGACGATCGGCAAGCGCGTGGGCACGGCGAATACGCCTGCAGGCATGTGGGAGCGTTTCGAGCAGGACCTCGACGCGGAGCCGTGTTTGACCGATCCGCTCACGGCGCGCCAAAAGGGTTTGCTGCATGAGGGCGAGCCGCAGGGGCGGCTGCGACGCAGGCGGCGCAATGGCGATTGAGCGTCCCCCATCATGTGGGCTCCCCCACGTTTGTGAACAATTCGCAATAAATCGTATGGCACGTTGAAATTTGGTTGTAAGTGGCCCTTGTTAGAGTCCCTGAAAGCAGTTGTCTTTCGTGGCAGTCAACACAAGAGCGACTTCTCATGGCTATTGTCCGTACATGCTGGTTCGTTCTGGCGCTGCTTCTCAGTGCTCCCGTCTGGGCATACCAGACGCGTGTCGTCTCGATCCCGAGCACCGCGATGCAGCGCTCGTTCGACGCGACCGTCGTCCTGCCCGACGACTACGCGCGCGGCAACCACGCCGCGCGTTTTCCGGTCATCTACGTGCTGCACGGCTCGGGCGGCAGTTATGCCGACTGGACCTCGAACACGCACATCGGCAAGCTCGCCGACCGTTACCACGTAGTGCTGGTGATGCCGGACGGCGGCCACGAAAGCTGGTACATCGACAGCCCGTTCGATCGGAGCAGCCGTTATGAAACCTATGTCGGCAACGAGGTCGTGTCGTATATCGACATGCATTTCCGCACGATCGCCACGCGCGAGGGGCGCGCGATCACGGGTTTGAGCATGGGCGGTTTCGGCGCACTGCGCATTGCGCTGGACCGCCAGGAGACGTTCGGCGCGGCCGGCAGCATTAGCGGCGCCGTCGATCCGCGCAATTGCGACGACGAACCGGGCATCGCTCACGTATTCGGCGATCCCGCGCGGCACGCGTCGTTCTGGAACAGCAATGCGATCGTGGATAGTGCGCAGGACTTCGAGCATGCGCATATCGCGCTCACCATCGACTGCGGCGTGAGCGACTTCTTCGTGCAGTCGAACCGTACGCTGCACGAAAAGCTCGTCGAACTGGGCGTGCCTCACGATTACGCGGAACGCCCGGGCGGTCATACGTGGTCCTACTGGTCGAACTCGATCCGCTATCAGGTGCTCTTCTTCGCCACGACATTCCAGCGCGCCGGCTGGCATCCGCAAGTGGCGTAACGCGTCGCGGCTCGCGCGCGTTTGCCAACATCTTTCCATCACACGATTGCCCGCAGCGCGTGCCCGACCTCAGGCACCGCGTTTGCTCCAATGGTCCTGCAGGGATGGGCGCGTAGATCCGTCCCGCTCAACCAGATGCCGGGCATCGGGCGACCGCACGCGGCGCCGGGGCGCGGCGACCACCCTTGAGCCGGATCACACCGGGTGCAGGAGGACGTCATGCTTCAATACGCTGTCATTTTCTTTATCATCGCGATCATCGCGGCCGTGTTCGGTTTCGGCGGCATCGCGGCGGGTGCGGCATCGATCGCCAAGATCCTGTTCTTCATCTTCCTCGTGGTTTTCCTCGTCACGTTGCTGCTTGGCGTCGTGAGAAGGGGTTAACCGGCGAGCCACGTTTGTTACGCTTGTTGCAGTCGAAGTGCAGCCCGCCCGCGCGGGCTGCACTTTTTTGTGTTCAATGCTCTGTTGCGTGTTGTGATTCGTATAACGAATCAAATCCGTGCCCTCGCGGCCGGGCGAGTCACGCGATGGTATCTACCACGCCGCCATCCACGCGCAACGCCGCGCCCGTCGTGGCCGATGCTTCCTTCGAACACGCGTAGACGATCATGTTCGCCACTTCCTCCACGCTCGCCGCGCGGCGGATGATGGAAGAGGCACGATGCGTCTGCACGAACTGCGCGGCGACTTCCTCGACGGTTTTGCCCGAAGCGGCCACTTCGTCCTTGAGCATATGCGACACGCCTTCCGAAAGCGTCGGGCCCGGCAGCACCGAATTGACCGTGACGCCGGTACCCGCCAGGCGCTTGGCGAGGCCGCGCGCGAGCGCGAGTTGCGCGGTTTTCGTCATGCCGTAATGAATCATGTCGGCGGGAATGTTCAACCCCGATTCCGATGAAATGAACACAATGCGCCCCCAGCCACGCTTGACCATCGCGTTCGCATAGGCGCGCGAGAGGCGTACGCCCGACATCACATTCGTTTCGAAGAAACGCAGCCATTCGGCATCGGGAATCTCGAAGAAGTCCTGCTGCTGAAACACGCCGAGATTGTTCACGAGAATGTCCACCTGCGGATGCGCCTTCACGAGTGCGTCGCATCCCTCTGCGCTGGAAAGATCGCCGACGAAGCCTTGCACCCGCGCACCGGGCGCCGCGGTGCGCAGCGCCGCCTCGGCTTCGCGCACGCTTTCGGTGCGACGGCTGCTGACGATCACGTCGGCGCCCGAGAGCGCGAGGCCTTTCGCCGCGGCAAGACCGATGCCGGCAGCCGAGCCGGTGACGAGCGCGAGTTTTCCAGTCAGATCGATTTTCATGCGGGCTCCTTGAGGGGGGAGGCAGGCCACGCTTCTGAACGCGCGTTGAACGTGCGGGGCGCAACGCCGGTCGCGGCCATCGTGAAGGGAACGGGCAGTGTACTGCGCAGCGGCGTTGGAGGTATTCTCGGGCGCCTCAGTCGACTCACTCACCTCATTCACCCATAGCCGGATCGCTCACGCTGTCCTTGCCGGTTTCCAGACGGCCCGCAAAGCGCCGCAATACACCGTTCTCCGCGCTTAACGTGAAGTCGTACCAGCCGCCCGAATCCGCGAGCGCCCAGTTCGGCTGCACCTGGTCGCCGGAGCGTAACGCGTAAGTCCACGGTCCGTCGATGCGGTAGGCATTGGCCGCTATGGTCACGTTCGAAGCCGCGCTTGCGCGATTCGCGATGCCAAGCTCGAGCGTATTGTTCGCGGCGTCATGGCGCACGCGCACTTCAGGATTCGGCCCGTGCACCGCCGCGCGCACGTTGCCCTCGAATGCGCGATGAAAGCCGTTCGGCCCAAGCACCCACAGGCGGTATGCGCCGTTATCGGAGGCAGCGGGTGTCCAGGTGTCGCGCAATGTCTTGCCTGCCTCGACGGTGTAGCGGCGCGGCGCCTTGTCGAGGTGAAGCTGGTCGTACACGTGAAATACGGCGCCGGCCTTTCCTTCGTTGCCGAACTCCAGCTGAATCTTGTGATGACGCCCGTCGACGCTCGCATCCACGTTGAGGCGGTACGGCAGTGCGCGCGAGGGCCGCGCCTTGCGCGCCTGCTGCGGCATGGTCTGCAGGTCGGGCTGCGGCACCGGCACGGGTTTGAGGGCGTTCTGTTGCTTGTTCAACGCGTCGGCGGCGGCTTTCGTCGGCGCGGAAAATGTCTGCACCGGCTTTTCGTTCGGTGTGCTGAAATTGAATGCCGAGGTGAGGTCGCCGAATACGGCACGCCGCCACGGGCTGATGTTCGTCTCACGCACGCCGAAGCGCGCTTCGATGAAGCGCAGCACCGACGTGTGATCGAAAACTTCCGAGTTCACATAGCCGCCCGTGCTCCACGGCGAGACGACGATCATCGGTACGCGCGGCCCAGGCCCGAATGGCAGGCCGTCTGGCTTGACCGGCTTGCCGTCGCCGGGAGGATTCGGCATGGTGAAGTATTCGTGGCGCGTGCTGGTGGTGGATTTGCCCGCGTACTCGCCATCCTTGATGGGCGAGGGCGGGCAAGGCGGCGGCATGTGATCGAAGAAGCAATCGTTCTCGTCGAAGTTCACGAAGAGCACAGTCTTGCTCCAGATGTCCGGGTTGCGCGTGAGCGCTTCGAGCAGCTTCTGGAGGTAGTAGGCGCCCTGGCCTGGCGTCGATACGGCTGGGTGCTCGCTATAGTTCTGCGGCGCGACGATCCAGCTCACCTGAGGCAACCGGTTCGCTGCGATATCGTCGTTGAGCGCCTGCAGGAAGCCGCCATCGGGCATCGTATTGCCGACACCCTTGTACAAGGGTTCGCGCGCGTCGAGCGCCTCGGTCCACGGCACGTTGGGCGAACCGTCGATTGCCTCGAGCGCCTTGCGATAGCTCGCGAACCCGACGAGCGGATTGTCCGTGTAGTTATCGGGCTGATTCTCATACACCTTCCACGTCACGCCTGCGGCCTGCAAGCGTTCGGGATACGTGGTCCATTTCAGGCCCGTGGCCGGCGCGGCGATGTTGTCCCAGCCGTTGTTGTCGACCACCGCGTATGGCGAGGCCGTGGGGCCATTGGTGCCGGTGAACAGAAAGAGCCGGTTCGAGTTGGTGCCGCCGTGCAGCGAGCAATAGTAGGCGTCGCAGATCGTGAAGGCGTTGGCGAGCGCGAAATGAAACGGCAGGTCGGCGGCCTGAAAGTAACCCATCGAAGCGTCGCCCTTGAACTTGGGCCAGTGCGTCATGCGGCCATGGTCCCAGGCCTCGTGGGCGTCGGCCCAGTTGTGTGCGCCGCCCGCGAGCAACGCGTTGCCTTTGCGGCTGTCCAGGTAGAACGGCAGCAGCGTGCGTGAGCCATCGCTCTGCTGCCAGACATTGGCGCCGCCGGGTAGCGGAATCGTGAAGCGGTCCGAGAAGCCGCGCACACCGGGCAGCGTGCCGAAGTAGTGGTCGAAGGCGCGGTTTTCCTGCATGAAGACGACGATATGCTGCACGTCTTCAATCGTTCCGGTCGCATTGTTTGCAGGAATGGCCAGCGCCCGCTGGATGGCGGGCGAAGCGAGGCTGAGCGTGGCGCCCGCGGCGGCGGCGCGAAGGAAATCACGGCGGTCCATCGAAGTCATGTTGTGTTCGCGTTGTTGTCGTTGTACTCGCGACCATTAGCATGACACGTTGGCGCCGCCGCGGGCGCTCGATGAACGCGCGCGCGTGCGTCAGAGCTTCACACCCCCCGCTTGCGGCGGCTCACGCCCTGGCTCGGCGAGCGGCAGGCTCGCGGCGTCGTCGCTCCAGTACGGCTCGCGGCCGTAGTACTGATGCACGGAGCTGGCCCAGGTGCGATCGGCCATCGAAGGCCACTCGCCCTTGTCGAAGCCCGGTGCGTTCTTCACGCGCTCGGAGTTGAGGGCGATCACGAAGCACTTGCGCGACGCGTCGAGCGTGAGAGCGTTCCACGGCACCGCAAGCAGCTTGTCGCCAATGCCGGGAAAGCCGCCGCTCGACATCACCATGTAGGCAATGCGGCCGCTTTCCACGTCGAGCATGATCTCCTTGACCTTGCCGACTTCGTCGCCGTCCGAGCTCAGCACGCGGTCGCTGTCCAGCGTGCTCGCCGCCATCACGTCGGGGCCGGGGCCACGCGTTGCCGCGCGATCGCGGCCGACAATGCGCGCGCCTTCGCCGCTGCGCGGCGTTGAAGCGATTGGGGTTTGCGCTGGGTTTTTCGAATAGGCCATGATGTTCTCCTTGTTCATGATGAAACGCGCATGCCGGGTGTTTCCCGCGCGCGCCCGAAATGGACCGGTCACGCCGGTTCCACAGCATCGGTCATGCCGTGGCGCGCCAGTGCAGGCTATCGCGCAGGTTATCGATCAGGAAACCGAATGAAGCAAGGCCGCGCGAGTGGGCGATTTGCGCGCCGCTGCGCCATGTAAGGCGCTACGACGACGGTAAATCGTTCATGCGGCGCACGAGGCCCGCGCGTATCAGGGCGTGGCGACCCGGTGGAGGATGTCCAGCAATTGCGCAACCGCGAAGGGCTTGCGCAGGAAGCCCGCGACGTCGGCGTCGGGGGGCGGGGTGACGAGCGCGGATACGAGCACGAGCGGCACGCGCGCGAGCTTGCTGCTGCGCCTCATTTCGCGCATGAGGGACAGACCGTCCATGCGCGGCATCATGCAGTCGGAGATCACGACATCGGGAGGGTCGTCGAGCGCGCTTTGCAGCGCATCCGAGCCGTCTGCGGCGGTGCGCACCCGGTAACCCTCCTGCCCGACCAGTTCCTTGAGCGCATCGAGTGCGTTGATGTCGTCGTCGACCAGCAATACGGTAGCCATACGTTTCTTGCGTGAGCGGCCCAGCCGGTTACGGTGGCTGGGCCGTTGTTCTTCGTGATCTTCTTTGCGATCGCGCCGCGGCGGGCCCAAACTATCCAGCGGCCGTCCCATACCGCGCAATTTCCGTTCCCGCGCCGTCGCGCGGGCGGGATTCTTTTCGGCTTCGATCGTCATCGCCGCGGCGCCGCTCCCTGTTGGGCGTGTTGGGCGGCGGATTCACGCAAGCGCAGTTGTGCGGCGACGATGGAGGCCGCGACCTCGGGAAAGCTGCCGAACGCCTCGTCGGGCAACTGGCGAAGGGCTTCGATCACGTCGCGCGGTGCGCCGCGGCTTTCGGCGCTTTCGATCAGCGTGGCTGGGTGCGCAGGCCAGGTGACGCATTCGAGGGCGTGCAGCGCGCGCCCGGTCAGGGCCTTGGCGTTCGAGCGCGCCTCGCCAAGGGTGTCGGCTCTTGTTGCCTCGCAAGCGGAAGCAGGCTTCATCGGCTCCTCCTTCGAAGATCCGATGTTTCCCGCAGGCGCCATTCCTGGCACCCTTTTGCCTGCCTTTTGCTCGTTGTCTACGCGCGGCTTCCGGCGGACGTTCAAGCGGGAAGTTTGTCGGCAAGCACGTCGGCGCGGCGAATTTGCGGCGGTGTGGCCAGCAGTTCGCCCGCATGCGCCATCAAGGCCGCCGCCACCTTGCCGTTCAGATGCGCTTCACGGCCAGCTTCGTCGTCGAAGGCATCGAAGATCGCAAACGTCGACGTGTCGAAGCGCACGCCGAACCAGGCCGGCGTGGCGGGTTCCGCGTCGACCAGCGGCTTCGCACCCGCGAGAAATGCCGCCAGTTCCTCTTCCTTGCCGGGCTGCGCATGCAGCTCGACGTACAACGCACGTTGGGTCATGACATACCTCCTGTTACGTCGTGGCGCTTCAGGCATGGTCGCGGTGTTTCGGGGCGTTCGTCAAGCGTCGGGACGGTGGGGATAGCGTGGCCCAAGGCGCATGTTTTTCACAATGATGCCGTAAACTCGGACATATCTTCAGACCACGCCGTACATGCTAGATCCGGTCAATATCCTTCTTGTCACGGTGCTTTCGAGCATCATGAGCCTCGCCATTCTCGGCTCGCTGCGGCCCGCGGGTATTCCCGGTGTGGGGCGGTGGATCGGCGCCTATTTGATGGCAAGCGTCGCGATCCTGCTCGCGGGCATGCAGCGCGTTGGCTTGCCTGTTCTCACCGTCTTCGTTTCGAATACGTTGCTGGCGCTAGCCGTCGTGCGCATGCTCGAGGGCTGCCGCGAGTTCTTCGGGCTCAAGCCGCGTGTGCCGCTCGCCTACGCGGGAACCGTTGCGCTCGCAACGGGTATTGCGTGGTGGTACTGGGTGACGCCCAGTCTCGGCGCGCGCGTGGCCGTCGTCTCCACGTTTCATGCGGCCATTTACGTGTCGATCGGTTGGCTCGCATGGCGTTGCCGGCCGCCCGCGCGCCCTGTCTACAGCTACCGGTTCGTGACGCTGGCCGCCTGGCTGGGCGCATTCGCGCACGCGCTGCGCGGGGCGATGTACGGCAGCGGCATCGTGAGGCAGTACGGGCTGCTCGACTCCACGCCGCTCAACGTGGCGTGGCTCGCACTCGGCATTCTCGTGTTACCCGCGCTTTCGATCGGCCTGGTTCTGCTCGCGCACGACCGCATGGCCGAGCGGCTCGAGCGCCTCGCGAATCAGGACGAGCTGACCGGCGCGCTCACGCGCCGCGCCTTTCTGGCCCAAGCGAACGCGACGCTCGAAGCCGCGCGCGAGCAGGGCGAGCAGGTCACGTTCGCGATTGTCGATATCGATCACTTCAAGTCGATCAATGACCGCTACGGACACGCCACAGGCGACCGCGTGCTCGCGCAGTTTTGCCGCGTCGTGAAGAGTGGCGTGCGCGTAGAGGACGTGTTTGGCCGCCTGGGCGGCGAAGAATTCGCGTTGCTGTTTGTCGGCATGACCCGCGACGACGCCGTGAGGCGTCTCGATGAATTGCGCGTGCTGGCTCTCGCCGTGCGGCGCAGCGCCGATGCTCACGCCCGTGAATCCGGGCAGGAGGCGCACGACGGCCTCACGTTCAGTGCGGGCGTGGATGAAGCCCAGGCACAAGACTCGCTCGCCACCTTGATGGCGCGCGCCGACGCCGCGCTCTATGTTGCCAAGTCACGCGGGCGCGACCGCGTCGTGGCCATCTGAAGAGTCTGATCTGAAGAGTCTGTCGGTCTCCCTCGGCAGTTTATGCGTGGTGAATCAATGCCCGAATCCTTTCGTGGCGCGACGGGTATTCCTTATCGAAACTCCATGCACTACGCATAGTTGCGCACCGCGAAGATCTAAACAGCGCTGTTTTTAAACGATAATTATCAATGGCGCGACTGACGTTGCGTGCAGCGTAAAGGCGCTTTCGCTGCATGACGTGCAGGGTCCAGATGGCCTGCGTGGCGCGCCTCAAAAATTTTCGGGCGGGCGTTTCTTCCCTTGTAACCAGTGGCGATCACGCGATGCGGGATTCCTGCGGATATGAAACGCCTGCTCCTGGCGCCCCGCGCCCGCATTGGTTTTCGAATTCGCTCCGCATTCAAGCGCGCTCTGGCGCCGCCGGCCTGGGCACTCCCTGGTTCCCCGCCGCGCGCCGCGACTCACGCGCTCGCCAGTCATTGCATTACCCACATTCAAAAGTCCGTTGCCGCAACGCGCACGTCAGGCCTCATCGCGCGTGTCGTTGCGCTGCGGGCACATTACGGGCCTGCCTCCCGGTATCCATCCTGACCAGACAAGTCGCTTCCGGGGGCAGGCTTTAACCACAAGGAGCCTGAGATGAAAGTTGGCAGCAACTGGCGTAACGCACATAACAACGACGCGGCATTGCCCGCATTCCTCGCAGCACGTGTCGATCGTTACTACACCGAGCGCGTGCAGGAGAGCTGGGCCGGGGGCCACATCATGAAGGGTCGTGTTGCCGATGCTGATGCCTTGCACCTTTCGAGTAACGACTACCTTTCGATTGCGCGCCACCCTGAGATTCTCGATGCAATGTGCACGAGCATCCGCTCGGAGGGCAACGGGCTCTTGATGTCGGGCGTGTTCCTGCACGGCGACGACTGCCCGCAACTCACGCTCGAAGACCGCTTCGCGTCATACATGGGCGCCGAAGCGAGTGTGTTGTGCCAGTCGGGTTTTGCTGCGAACACGGGGCTGATTCAGTCGATCGCCAATGCGCAAACGCCGGTGTACGTCGACATGATGGCGCACATGTCGCTGTGGGAGGGCATACGCAGCGCTGGTGCGCGCGCGATCAGTTTCTTCCACAACGATGTCGAACACCTCGAGCAGCGCATTCAGCGCTACGGGGCCGGGATCGTGATTGTCGACTCCGTGTACAGCACGAACGGCAGCGTGGCGCCGCTCACTGCCATTGCCGAGGTGTGCGCCGAGCACGACTGCGTGCTGGTCGTCGACGAGTCGCATTCGCTCGGCACGCACGGCCCGCACGGCGCGGGCATGGTGGCCGAACTCGGGCTCATCGACCGCGTGCATTTCCGCACGGCCAGTCTCGCCAAGGCGTTTGCCGGGCGCGCGGGCATCATTAGTTGTTCGCGGCGCTTCCAGGAGTATTTCAAGTGCGAGGCGCTGCCGGCGATTTTCAGCTCGACGCTGCTGCCGCATGAGACGGCGGGCCTCGCGGCGACACTCGACGTGATCGAGCGCGAAGACTGGCGGCGCACGCGCGTTGCGGCCAACGCGCGCTACGTACGCGGGCGGCTTGCCGAACTCGGCTACAACCTGAACGGCAGCGAAACGCAGATCATCGCGCTCGAAGCCGGGCCGGAGCCGCAGACGATCGTGCTGCGCGACGCGCTCGAAGCCCGCGGCATTTTTGGTTCGGTGTTCTGCGCGCCCGCCACGGCGCAGAACCGCTCGCTCGTGCGGCTCTCACTCAACGCGGCGCTGTGCGAGGATGAACTGGAGCGGCTCGTGGAGGTGTGCGCGGAGATTCGCGATGAGGTGCAGATGTGGAACTGGCCGTCTACGCGCCGCAACGAGCGCAACGCGGGCCGTGCGCGCGTGCGTGTGCCGCAGGCTGTGGTGAATATGCCGATGGTGGCCGTGGCGGCCTGAGCATGCGTGCAGCGAGGCGGCGATAGCGTGGGGGGGCACCCGATTTACGGCCTGCGGAAAACTTACCGCAATTCGGTGCCGTAAATCAGGGTGAGTCCCACGCCGCCTGGATCTCGCGGTCGAGCTGGTCGAGATGCCGGTCGTAGGGCAGGACGTTGTCGAGCGCAAGCCCCGCCGGCTTCTTCACCACGGCGTAGAGATAGCGGCGGTCGCCGTGAAATTCCGATGCGGGGTGCATATACGGCTGCCATTCCGCACACTGCGCCGGGTAATAGCCTTCCGTGCGCCAGAAATAGGGCAGGCTGCGGCGGCTGTCGAGCTCCGCGAGAAAGCTTGCGGGCGCACCTTGTTCGACCGCGATTTCGCGCACGCCGCGCAGCGATTCGTCGGTGTGAATGACGAGCAGGTATGCCGTGCCGACCCCGTCGAACATCAGGAGTCCGTGCGGTTGGTACGAGAGATAGTGCTCGACGATGCCCAATGAATCGGCAATGCCTTTCACGTGCGCGGCGAGCGCATGATCCTTGAGGAAGGCATATTCGGAAACGGCGAGTGCGTCGAGCACCGTGCTGCAGCAGCGGTCGAAATACGCGCGCTGCATATCGCCGATCGCCTGGTTCAGCGTTTCCACGGCATCGACTTCATGCTTGCGGATGAAGCGGTCGATCAGCCCTTCGTTGAAGCTTTTCACCGCCACGTGCTCGTCGGCCTTGCCGGTCAGCACGATTTTCCTGATCGACGGGTCGGTAATCCGGCGGCAAAACTCCATACCGTTGAGTTCGGGCATGTCGTAGTCGACGACCACGACCGATACCGACTCGAAGCGCGACGCGTTATGTACGAGACTACGTATCGCGTCGACGCGCATGGCGATGACCTGGTGCGCATCGTTTTCTTCGGTGCGGTCCAGATACGGGCTGAAGATGGGCTCAGCGGCCCGGTTCGGCCCGGCACGGCCATTGAGAAACTTCAGCGCCTCGCTAGGCGAGCTGAACAGGCGGAAGGCCAGGTCGGGGTCGAGTTGCAGGCTCAGGTTCGAAAGGAACGCGGCGCTGTCGTCGACGAAGGCGACGGTGGTCGGGTAGGAGAACGGCTGAATGGCTTTCGTCATGGCGCAGGGAATGTCAAAACGAACTCGGTATATTCGCCTTTTACGGAAGAGCAGGTAATTGCTCCACCCATCGCTTGCATGACATCGCGGCAGAATGCCAGCCCGATTCCTGCTCCGAGCGTCACGTCATCGGTGGCGGTTGTCGAAGTATAAAAGCGCGTGAAGATGTGCGGCAATACCTCAGGGGAAATACCGGTGCCCGTATCGCTGAAAATCAAACGATTGGCCCGTTGCCCTGATTCAAGACGAATAGAAATCTGCGCGCCTTCGATGCTGCCCATATGCCGGAAGGCATTTTTGAGCAGATTGAAGAGCACGTGAACGGTAAGCATTTCGGATCCGTGGAATTCGAAATCGGGGCGCAGATTGCAGATTACCCGACGCCGGTCGCCTTCGCGAAACGGAAAACGCGCAAGCGCGGTTTCCACGCAATGCACGATCGAGCACGTTGTTGCGTTTTGCATGTTGCCGCCCGTGAAGCGCGCCGTGGCGAGCAGCATGTCGATGATCGCGTTCGAATGCAGGGCTTCCTGTTCAATGCGGCCAACCACGCCTTGCAGCGAATGCAGATGCGCCACGCGTATTTTGGGCACGGGCAAGCGGCTGCGCTGGGCGAGCTGATAGGTGTCGAGCAGCGCGGGTAAATAGCGCATGAGGCCTGCGGCGCCCACGCGGATCGCCACGAGCGGGGTGCGCAGTTCGTGCGCCACGCTGCCTGCCGTAGCCAGCATGGCGCGCTCCTGTTCGATCTGAATGCGGTCCTGATCGTAATTGGCCACCGCGCCGATCGCCACCGCGAACGAAAAGATCGCCAGATGGGTGAGGTAGTTCGGCCCCAGCACGACGGGGTACGTGGTGAGGCAGTACGCGATCACCGCGAGGCTGATGCCCACAAGGAACTGCAGCACGAGCATGAGCCAGTCGAGCAGCAGCACCATCACGAACGCCGCGATCAGCGCGCTCTCCACCCACACTTCGTTGCCGTTGTTCTTGAGCAGCATGAACGTGAAAAAGAACGGCAATGCGTAGAGCGTGCAGAAGTACCAGTACCACGGCAGCAGCTTTTTCAGCGCGGCAGGCCAGCGCTCGAACGCCAGAATCGGCACAAAGAGAAGAGAGCCGATCAGGCGCAGCGTGAGATTTTCATACGGCTGAGGAAAGAGGTCTTTCCAGACGTAGTAGTAAAGCGGAAAGCCCACGCTAGCCACGACGGCGAGCGGGCGCATGCGGCGCTTCACGTATTGCAGGTTGCGCAGCGCGGGCGCGAAGGCGCGCACGAAGCGCGGACGCATCGACGCCCAGGCTCGCCTCAGTCGCACCGAGGTTCTTGAAACGTTCATCAGAATGGAATCGCTCATCGTTCTGGCCGGCGCGCGCGGTCCGGCCGGTCTTCTTGCGTCTCGCTTTTTTGGTGCCCCGTGCTTCTGCTTTCCCGCCGGAGGTCTCGCGTGGTCGGACCCCGTCTCCACCCGGCAAAGAAAGACAATATCACCAAAGGATTGCAGCGATGAGGCGTGTTTGGCCCCTGGATGGACTTCGATGCGGTACCGGAGGAGGTTTGTTATGCGCTGCGCATCGATTCGCCTCATTTTAGAGGCATTCGACGGGCGCTCGGGCGCGCCTCTGTGCGGCCTTCAGGCCGCTGGCTTGCGTTGGGCGGAAATGAACTGCTCGATTGCGTCGTCCAGTGGCTGCGGCGCATCGCGATGCGGAGAATGGCCGCCGTGTGCTAGCGCGTGGACGCGTGCGTGCGGCACGGCCGCGCCAATCGCTTCGACCTGCGCCATGGTGCCGTAGTGGTCGTCCCCGGCCTGTACGGCGAGCAATGGCGCACGAATCGATGCAAGATCGCCGACGATGTTCCAGGCCCGGAAGGCGGGATCGAGCCAGATGTCGTTCCAGCCGTAGAACGCGGAATCGACATCGTCGTGATAGCGCGCGAGCTTTTCGCGCAGGCGGGTCGTTTCGTACGCAACCTTCGCCTCGGCTATGCTTTCGACGGATATCGCTTCGACGAAGACGTGCGGCGCGATTGCCACCGCGCCATCGAGCGCCTCGGGAAAAGCGGCGGCATAGAGCAGCGCGATGGAGGCGCCGTCGCTATGACCGATCAGCCACATGCGCGTGCGTTCGGCTGCGCTGATGCCGAGTGCGTCGAGCAGAGCGGGCAAGACCTCGCGCGCCTGCTGGGTCATGAAATCGACTGGCCATTTCACGTGAGGCGCGCGCGGCGTGGAGCGCCCGTAACCCGGACGCGAATAAACGAGCCCGCGCATGCCGAGGCGCTCGCAAAGCGCGGCGGGCCAATCCTTCCACATCGCAATCGAGCCGAGACCTTCGTGCAGGAACACGGCGAGCGGCGCTTCGCCATCTGCCGCGCCGATCCAGCGATATTCAATGCGCAGCGCATCGTGTGTATGCGTGGCGGGGAGGTCGGCAAATTCGCTTTCGTTCATGGTGCTTGTCACGTGTCGCTGTCACGACCGAAACTGCTGGCGCAGCCGGAAACGCTGGATTTTACCGGTCGCCGTTTTCGGCAGATCGTCGACGAACAGAATGTCGCGCGGATACTTGTGCGGCGCAAGCCGCGTCTTGACGAACGCCTTCAACTGCTCGGCCAATGCTTCATGCGAGGTGTCCGCTGCCGCCTGCTTGAGGACGACGAACGCGCAGGTTTTCACGAGCCCGCCCTGATCGACGCCGATCACGGCGGCTTCGAGCACGGCGTCGTGCTGCATGAGCACCATTTCGACTTCGATGGGCGAAACGTACTGGCCGCTCACCTTGAGCATGTCGTCGCTGCGGCCCGCGTAGACATAGGCGCCGCCTGGCAGGCGCCGGTACTTGTCGCCGCTTCTCACCCAGTCGCCGAGAAAGGTCGCGCGCGACTTTTCGCGATTGCACCAGTACATCACGGCCGCGCTCGGCCCGCGGATGAAGAGGTCGCCGATCTCGCCGTCGGGCACGAGCGCGCCGGTCTCGTCGCGCAGTTCGAGTTCGTAGCCGGGCACGGGGCGGCCCGTGGTGCCGTATTCCACGTCGCCTGGCCGGTTCGAGAGGAAGATGTGCAGCATTTCCGTGGAGCCGAGGCCATCGAGAATGTCGCTGCCGAAGTGGTCCCTGAAGCGCTCGCCCAGTTCGCGCGGCAGCGCCTCGCCCGCGGAGGTGCACACGCGCAGCGCGACATCGGCGCGTGCGGGCAGGTTGGGCGAGACCATCATGCTCGCATAGAGCGTGGGCACGCCGTAGAACACCGTGGGCCGATGCTGCACGAGGCGCGCGAATACGGCGATGGCGGTGGGGCGTTCGGCCATCAGGATCGTGGTCGCGCCAACCGACAGGGGAAACGATAGACCGTTGCCGAGTCCATAGGCGAAGAACAGCTTGGCCGCCGAAAACACGATGTCGCTTTCGCGTATGCCGAGAATGGGCTTCGCGTAAGTCTCGACGGTCCAGTAGAGGTTGGCGTGCGTATGCACCGTGCCTTTGGGCTTTCCCGTCGATCCCGAGGAGTAGAGCCAGAACGCGATGTCGTCGCAGCCCGTTTGCGCGGCGCGCGGGGCGGGCTCGGCGCGCGCGATCAGATCGGCGAGGACCGCTAGTGGTTCATCTGAAGCGGGCTGTGGAGCGGGTTGTGAAGCGGGCTGCGAAACAATTAACTGGCAGTCCTCACATTGTGCTTCGGCGAGCGCGGCGCTCACCGCTGGCAGCACCGCGCCCGATGCGATGACCACGCGCGCGCGGCTGTGCGTGAGCATATACACGTAGTCGGCCGGCGTGAGCAGCGTATTGACGACCACCGGGACGATTCCCGCATAGAGCGCGCCGAGAAAGGCAATGGGCAACTCGATGGTGTCGAGCATCACGAGCAGAACACGTTCTTCGGTGTGAACGCCGAGCGCGCGCATGGCGGACGCGAAGCGGCGGGCCTGCGTTTCGAGTTCGCCGTAGCTCAGCGTGAGCGCGTCGTCGATATAAGCGGTCTTCGCGGCGCGTGCCGCATTGAGCGAGAACAGGTGCGTGGCGAAGTTGAATTGCGCGGGCGGCGGCACAGCCGCGGCGTGTTCTGGCGACGCTGCATGGATTTGCACGGTGGTGTCTCCGCTCTGTCTGCCACGATCGGATTTGTCGTCGTTCGACCTTTTCGCGGAAAATTAGCGGTTAGCAAAATGCATGTCAAGCACTATAGTACATAAACGCGGGTTCAGAGATTCCCTAAGATGAAGCAAACTTACATTGCCGAGCTTCCAGCGGAAGCCGCCGACGACGCCGCGCGCGGCGAACGCGCCGAACGCGATCCGTTCCTCACTGCCATGGGTGAGCGCGTGCGCATGCTGCGCGCGCGGCGCGGCATGACGCGCAAGACGCTGGCGGCGGAAACCGGGCTCTCGGAGCGGCATCTGGCGAATCTGGAGTCCGGGGTGGGGAATGCCTCCGTGCTGGTGCTGCGGCAGATCGCGAACACGCTGAACTGCCCGCTCGCCGAGGTCATCGGCGACGTCACGACCTCGTCGGCGGAATGGCTCCTGATCCGCGAGCTGCTGCAGGGGCGCGACCCGGCTGCCTTGCAGCGCGCGCGCGTGGCGCTCGCCGAGATGTTCTCGCAAACCAGCGCCGATCCGCATCGCAACGAACGTATCGCACTCATCGGCCTGCGCGGTGCAGGCAAGTCCACACTGGGGCGCATGCTCGCGCAGGAGCTGAAAGTGCCGTTCGTCGAACTGACGCGGGTGATCGAACAGCTGGCGGGCTGTCCGCCGTCGGAGATCCATTCGCTGTATGGCGCAAGCGCCTATCGCCGCTACGAGCATCGGGCGCTGGAGGCCGTGGTCGCGGAGCACCCGCGCGCCGTGATCGCCTCGCCGGGCGGTCTCGTCTCCGAGCCGGCCACGTTCAATGTGCTGCTCGCGCATTGCTTCACCGTCTGGCTGCAGGCCGCGCCCGAAGAGCACATGCGCCGCGTCGTGGCGCAGGGCGACCTGCGCCCCATGTCGGGCAATTCGGGCAACAGCGAGGCGATGGACGACCTCAAACGCATCCTGGCGGGCCGCAGCGAACTGTATGGCCGCGCCGACATGAGCTTCGACACCAGCGAAAAGACGCTCGCCGACGCCTACCTGCAACTGCGTGACCGGCTCGCCGCCCGCCTGGCCGCCGAGGCGCCGCGCATCGAGTAACTGGCGGCCGCGCACTGCGATGTTGCGGGTTAACCCCTTAACATGCATTAAAATGCATTGATGTGCTTTACATGAGCATTCCATTGCACTATCGTTGATTGAAACGAAGTGCAGAAAGGAGACGCTCATGGCCGCAGTCGAAACCGCCGTCGCCCCGCAACGGGTCGATTACCGCACCGAGCCTTCGCAGTACCGGCACTGGAAGCTGACGTTCGACGGCGCCGTGGCGACGCTCGGCATGGACATCGCCGAGGATGGCGGCATTCGCGACGGCTACAAGCTGAAGCTGAATTCATACGACCTCGGCGTTGATATCGAACTGCACGATGCACTCCAGCGCATCCGCTTCGAGCATCCGGAAGTGCGTACCGTCGTGCTGACCAGCCTGAAAGACCGCGTGTTCTGCTCGGGCGCCAATATCTTCATGCTCGGCCTTTCCACCCATGCGTGGAAGGTCAACTTCTGCAAGTTCACCAACGAAACGCGCAACGGCATGGAAGATTCGTCGCGTCATTCGGGCCTGAAGTTCATTGCGGCCGTGAACGGCGCCTGCGCCGGCGGCGGCTATGAGCTGGCGCTCGCCTGCGACGAGATCATGCTCGTGGACGACCGGTCCTCCTCGGTCGCGCTGCCGGAAGTGCCGCTGCTTGGCGTGCTGCCCGGCACGGGCGGCCTCACGCGTCTGACCGACAAGCGCAAGGTGCGCCACGACCGTGCCGACATCTTCTGCACCGTGGTGGAAGGCATACGCGGCGAACGCGCGAAAGCCTGGCGCCTCGTGGATGAAGTCGTGAAGCCGAACCAGTTCGGCCAGGCCGTGCAGGCGCGCGCGCTCGAACTTGCGGCCGCGAGTGACCGGCCAGCGGGTGCGCAAGGCATTGCGCTTACGCGTATCGAACGTGTGGAGCACGATAGTGGCCTGAGCTACGCAACCGTCGAAATTACGATCGACCGCGCGAAGCGCACCGCGACGTTTACCGCGAAAGCGCCCGTCACAGCACCTGCTTCGGACATCGAATCAATCGTCGAGGCCGGCGCGAAGTGGTGGCCACTGCAGTTCGCGCGTGAACTGGACGACGCGATTCTCTGCATGCGCACGAACGAACTCGACATCGGCACGTGGATCCTCAAGACCGAAGGCGACGCGCGCACCGTGCTCGCCGCCGACGCCGCGCTGCTCGCGCACCGCGACCACTGGTTAGTGCGCGAGACCATCGGCATGTTGCGCCGCACGCTGGCGCGCATCGATGTGTCTTCGCGTTCGCTGTTCGCGTTGATCGAACCTGGCTCGTGTTTCGCCGGCACCTTTGCCGAACTCGCATTCGCCGCCGACCGTACGTACATGGCCGCGCTGCCCGCGAACGAAGACGAAGAACCGGCCATCACGCTCTCGGAAGCGAATTTTGGCCTTTATCCCATGGTCACGCATCAATCGCGTCTCGCGCGGCGTTTCTATGAGGAAACCGAACCGCTCGATGCCGTGCGCGAAAAGATTGGCGAAGCGGTCAAGCCGGTCGAGGCGGAGCGCCTTGGCCTCGTGACGGCCTCGCCCGACGACATCGACTGGCCCGACGAAATCCGTCTCGCGCTGGAAGAGCGCGCGGTCATGTCGCCTGACGCGCTCACGGGTCTCGAAGCGAACCTGCGCTTCAACGGCCCGGAGACGATGGAAACGCGCATCTTCGGGCGGCTCTCCGCGTGGCAGAACTGGATCTTCAACCGGCCCAACGCCGTGGGCGAGAAGGGCGCGCTCAAGGTGTACGGCAAGGGCAGCAAGGCGCAGTTCGACGTCGCCCGCGTCTGAGATCCGTATCCACCGCCGCGTTTGCCGCGTCCGTCGAATTTGCTGGAAGGAACCGCAATGTCTACGATCAATTACAGCGAAAAGATTCCGAACAACGTCAACCTCGCCGACGACCGCGCGCTGCAGCGCGCCCTCGAGCAATGGCAGCCGAACTTCCTCTCGTGGTGGGGCGACATGGGCCCCGACGGTTCGCACGGCTACGACGTCTATCTGCGCACGGCGGTGAGCGTCGACGCGGGTGGCTGGGCGCACTTCGATCATGTGAAGATGCCCGACTATCGCTGGGGCATCTTCCTCACGCCGGGCGAAGCGGATCGCAAGATCCATTTCGGCGCGCACAAGGGCGAGGCCGCGTGGCAGGACGTGCCGGGCGAGCACCGCGCGAATCTGCGCCGCATCATCGTTACGCAAGGCGACACGGAGCCCGCCTCCGTCGAGCAGCAGCGTCATCTCGGCCTCACGGCGCCTTCCATGTACGACCTGCGCAACCTGTTCCAGGTGAACGTGGAAGAAGGCCGGCACCTGTGGGCGATGGTGTATCTGCTGCATCGCTACTTCGGACGCGATGGTCGTGAGGAGGCCGAAGCGTTGCTCGATCGCCGTTCGGGCGACGACGACAACCCGCGCATTCTCGGCGCGTTCAACGAGAAAACGCCTGACTGGCTGGCGTTTTTCATGTTCACGTATTTCACCGACCGCGACGGCAAGTTCCAGCTTTCGGCGCTGTCAGAGTCCGGTTTCGACCCGCTCGCGCGCACGACGAAATTCATGCTGACCGAAGAGGCGCATCACATGTTCGTCGGCGAATCGGGCATCTCGCGTGTCGTGCAACGCACCGCGCAGGTCATGAACGAACTGAAGACCGACGACGTGAAGCGCCTGCGCGCCGCGGGCGTGATCGACCTCGAAACGATTCAGCGCTACCTGAATTTCCACTACTCGGTGACGATCGATCTGTTCGGCGCCGACCACTCGTCGAACGCCGCGACGTTCTACAGCTCGGGCCTGAAGGGCCGCTACGAAGAGACCAAGCGAGACGACGACCACCAGCTCGAAGGCCAGCAATACCGCCTGCTCGACGTGCAGGACGGCAAGCTCGTGGAGCGCGAGGTGCCGATGCTCAATGCGATGAACGAAGTGCTGCGCGACGACTACATCAAGGACTCGATTGCGGGCGTGAACCGCTGGAACAAGGTGCTGGAAAAGGCGGGCATCGACGCCCGGCTCACGGTGCCGCACAAGGCGTTCAACCGCCAGATCGGCACCTTTGCGGGCGTGCGCGTTTCGCCGGACGGCCGCGTGATTGGCGAGGCCGAATGGGCTGCGAACGAAGCGAAATGGCTGCCCACCGCGGAGGACCGCGCCTATGTCGCCTCGCTCATGGGCCGCGTGACCGAGCCCGGCAAGTTCGCCAACTGGATCGCGCCGCCGGCCATGGGCATCAACCGGCAGCCCATCGATTTCGAATACGTGCGCTTTAACTGAGGAGCGCGGCGGCGCGTAGCGACGCATTCGCGCGCCGCGATGGGAGACAATCATGAACGGTCCGCTACCCGTGGAAATTCTCAGGCAACATCTGATCGATCCTGAGATCTGCATACGCTGCAATACGTGCGAGGAAACGTGTCCCATCGACGCGATCACGCACGACGGCACCAACTATGTGGTGAAGGCCGACGTCTGCAACGCCTGCATGGCCTGCGTGCCGCCATGTCCGACCGGCGCGATCGACAACTGGCGCAACGTGCTCAAGGCCGAGGCGTACTCCATTGACGAGCAGTTCACGTGGGACGAACTGCCTGCGCAGAATCCATCGGTCGGTGCGCCGGCCGCAGCACAAGAATCAGGCGATGCGGCAAGCGTTGCACAAGCGGCGCCGAATGCCGCCGATGCGCCCGTCGGCGGCTCCGACATGGTACGCGGCTCGACCGTGCCGCCGTGGTCGGCGGCGCGCCCCTATGTCCAGCTCTACACGCACAAGGCGCCTACGACGGCGACCGTGGTCGGCAACTATCGCCTGACCGACGACGCCACCGAAAGCGACATTCACCACATCGTGCTCGATTTCGGCGCCATGCCGTTCCCGGTGCTGGAAGGCCAGTCTATCGGCATCTTGCCGCCGGGCGCGACCCTGGAAGGCCGGACCCATCATGCGCGCCAGTATTCGATTGCGAGTCCGCGCGACGGCGAGCGTCCTGGTTATAACAACGTCTCGCTCACGGTGAAGCGCGTGACGCGCGATCACAGTGGCAACGCAACCGATGGCGTGTGCTCGAACTATCTCTGCGACCTGAAGAAGGGCGACGTGGTGACCGTGATCGGGCCGTTCGGCAATACCTTCCTGATGCCGAACCATCCGAATTCGCATCTGTTGATGATCTGCACAGGCACCGGCTCCGCGCCCATGCGCGCGATGACCGAATATCGCCGCCGTCGCAGGCTCAAGGGCGCGACTGGCAAGCTCATGCTCTTTTTCGGCGCGCGCACGCAGCAGGAATTGCCGTACTTCGGACCCCTGATGAATCTGCCGAAAGATTTCATCGACACGAATCTCGCCTTTTCACGCACGCCGGGCCAGCCCAGGCGCTATGTGCAGGACGCCATGCGCGAGCGCGCCGTGGATGTTGCGCAGTTGCTCAAGGACGGCAACACGCATGTTTATGTCTGCGGGCTGAAGGGCATGGAGGACGGCGTGCTGCAGGCGCTTCAGGAGATTGCCGAGACGCACGGCATGGGCTGGGAGGCCTTGTGGGACCGTCTCAAACGCGAAGGGCGGCTGCATCTCGAGACGTATTGAAACGTTCGAATGCAATGAATCGAGGCCTGAATCGAAACACGTAAAGAGCCAGCGATAGTTTAAGCACGATCGTTCGAAAAGCGTTACGATGGCGAATCGCAAAGGCGCGCGCACTCGCGCGTCATCGTTGGAGACGCCTGAATGAACCTCGTTGCTGAAATGCCTGCCGGCCTGACCGGCGTCGAACAGTTGCAGCACATGCTGCATGGAAGCCGTGGCCCGGCCATTGGCGAAACGCTTGGCTTCAGGCTGGTCGAAGTCGAAGAGGGCCGCGTAGTGTTCGAAGGCACGCCCGGTCTGCACGTGTACAACCCCATCGGCACGGTGCACGGCGGCTATGCCGCCACGCTGCTCGATTCCGCGTGCGGTTGCGCCGCGCACTCGCGGCTCGGCACGAATCAGGGCTACACCACGCTCGAGTTGAAGGTCGCGTACCACCGGCCCATGACCGCCGATACCGGCCCGGTGCGTGCGGAAGGGCGTGTGCTGAGCATTGGCCGCCGCGCCGCCTTCACAGAGGCCAGCATCACGGATGCGCAGGGCAAGCTCTACGCATCCGCGACTTCCACCTTGCTCGTGTTCGACCGCTAACGCATGACGAGCATGACGACCGGCGCACGGGGGCTAGATCGCCGCGCGCGCCTTGTCCTCGATGAGTCGTACGAGCGTTTGCAGCATACGGTTCGCAGGCGTAGGCACGCCAAGCGCCGCGCCGCGCTTCACGACGTAGCCATTGAGGTGATCGATCTCGCTGAGCTTGCCGCGTGCGAGATCCTGCGCCGTGGACGAGTACTGGCCGGGCATGGTCTGCGCGATGCGCGGCACTGCGCTGTCGATGTCCGGCGGCAGCGTCACGCCGTCGGCCTGAGCAACGGCCACGCATTCGCCGACGATGTCGTGCATCGTCTCGCTCACGCCCGCGCCTTTCACGAGACGCCCATAGGGCAATTGCGTAATCGCCGAGAGCGCGTTGTACGCGCAGTTCACGATTAGCTTCGCCCACAGCGCGCCGCGTACATTGGGCGAGATTTCGGTGGGCACGCCCGCGTCGATGAGCGTGCGCGCGGTGGCGTCGCTCGCGCGTGAAGGTTCGATCACCAGTTCGCCGCGCCCGTGATGGCGCACGTGGCCGGGCCCCGCCATCTCCGTGGCGACATAGACCACCGCGGCCGCCACGTCCTGCGGGATCACGGTGCGCAGGCGCTCCGCGTTATCCGCGCCGTTCTGCAGCGTGAGCACGAGCGTGTCGGCACGCAGATGCGGTTTGATCGCCGCGCCTGCGTTCTCGGTGTCGGTCGACTTTACGCAGAACAGCACGAGGTCGGCGCCCGCCACCGCGGAGGCTTCGGTACTGGCCGTGAGATGCGGCGCGCCGATGCGCTCGTCGAACTGCTGCGCTTCGACGCGTAGCCCGTCGCGCGTCATGGCCTCGACGTGCTGGGGCCGGCCGATCAAGACCACATCGTGTCCCGCGCGCGCGAGCATGCCGCCGAAAAAGCAGCCTACTGCGCCCGCGCCCATGACGGCGACTTTCATTTGCGTTTCTCCTGTGTGGCGTACGGACTACGTCGTCTGTGATGTTCAGCGCAGCTCGAAGCCGAGCGCGTTGAGCGCGTCGCGCAAGCGGTCGCGGCCGTGCAGCGACTCGCGGCTGCGCCAGCGCGCGAGCGAGCGCACGGTCCAGCCCGCCGCGCTCAGTCCCTGGGCGGTCTGGAAGCCGCCCATGACTTCGTCGTACTGCGCAATGGCCGCTGCTTGCGAGGGCGCGTCGTATTGTTCGCGGTGGAGCACGACCTCCTGCGGCAAGCGCGGTTTCACATCCGCGGGGCGCGTTTCGTCGGGATAGCCCACGCACAGGCCGAACACCGGGAGCACGCGCGGCGGCAGGCCCAGTTCCGCTGCCACCTGCTCAGGCTGATTGCGGATGCCGCCGATATACACCGCGCTCATGCCGAGCGATTCGAGCGCGACCACGGCGTTTTGCGCGGCAAGCGCCGCATCGATCATGCCGACGACCAGCGTCTCCATGTAGTGCAGACCTTCGACGCTAGCCCCGCCGCGCGCGCCCGCCGCTTCGAGGCGCGAGAGGTCGGCGAGCCACACGAGAAAGAGCGGTGCTGCGCGAACATGCGACTGGCCGCCCGCAAGCTCGGCGAGGCGCGCCTTGCGCTCGGGGTTCTCGATGGCAACCACGCTCCACGTCTGCAGGTTCGACGAGGTCGAGGCCGATTGTGCCGCTGCGATCAACGTTTCGAGCGTGCCTTCAGGCAGCGGACGGTCCGCGTAATTGCGCACCGAGCGATGCGCGAGCAGCGTGTCGAGCGTAGCGTTCCAGTCCGGCAGCGGCGCGGACCACGGCGTGCCGTAGCGCGCTTCGAGGGCGCGCATGGCATCGGCGATTTCGGCAGTGGGGTGCGCGGGCGTGGTGACGGTGGACATCGGGTTTCTTCTCCGGCAGGTGACGGTTGAATCGGGCGCGCTGTAATGCGCTGTAATCGACAGCTGCGATCGATCGCGGCGCCAAGCGCCGTATGGTACATGGCTCGCGCGATTGGCGCAGGCGTTCACCGGCACGCTCTCAAGCGCTGGGGCGCGCCAGCAGAGTTCGCGCGTGACCGGTATCATCTGGATCTGCGCATGCGCTCGCCCAGGGCGGCGGCCGCCATCTTCTGCTTTCCCCCTGTCTTCGGCAGCCTTGTCTGCCCCTTCTTCCGGGAGGCTATCCCATGTCCGTTGATTCCCAGAATGCAACGCCCGTCTGGTTCGTGACCGGCTGTTCGACCGGCTTTGGCCGCGAGCTTGCGCGTGCCGTGCTCGCGCGCGGCTGGCGCTGCGTGGCGAGCGCGCGCAACAAGGCCTCGCTCGACGATCTCGCGCCCGAGGCCGGCGATCGCCTGCTGCCCGTTTCGCTCGACGTGACCGACGCCGCGCAAATCGACGCCGCCGTCGCGGCCGCGCACAAGCAGTTCGGCGCGGTCGATGTGCTCGTCAACAACGCGGGCTACGGCTACCAGAGTTCGATCGAAGAGGGCGAGGAGCACGCGATCCGCGCGCAATTCGACGCCAACGTGTTTGGCCTGTTCGCACTCACGCGCGCGGTGCTGCCGGGCATGCGCGCGCGCCGCAAGGGACACGTCATCAACATTACGTCGGTGGCGGGGCTCGCGGGCTTTCCGGGTTCCGGATACTACGCGGCCTCAAAGCACGCCGTGGAAGGGTTCTCCGATTCGCTGCTGGCGGAAGCCGGGCCGCTTGGCATCAAGGTGACCTGCGTGGAGCCGGGGCCGTTTCGCACGGACTGGGCAGGCCGCTCCCTCGTGCAGACGCCGAACCGTATCGACGACTATGCCGAAACGGCAGGCGCGCGCATGAAGCGCACGGCGGAAGGCAGCGGGCATCAGCCCGGCGATCCGGTGCGCGCGGCGCAGGCGATGATACGCATCACAGAAGTCGAAAAGCCGCCGCGGCATCTCGTGCTGGGCGCATTCGGCGTGGATGCGGTGGCGAACCGCTTGCGCGCGGCGCTTGCCGATATCGAGGCATGGCGCGACTTGAGCCTTGGCACGGATTTTCCGGCGGGCAGTTGAGGCGCTCGGGGTTCACAACGGCCCGCATGGCAGCGCCGCGATCGCTCAGCGTTCGCAGCAACGACGCCGGTTCATGCGGGCAGGCCCGGCGTGAGTCATCACGCCCGGGCCTGCCGGTATGGCATTAGCCGCCCAGATCCGCCGGCAGCTTGCCGCCATTTGCGGCCAGCGCTGCCATGACTTGCCCATGCAGCCATACGTTCATGCTGGCCGAGTCGTTCATGTCGCCGGTGTACTTGAGTTCCTGCGCCAGTTGCTTGCGATGCTCAAGGCTGCTGTCCACACCCAACGCCTTCATCGTGTCCACGATGGACGTGCGCCAGTTGAGCGTCTGCCCGCTTTCCGCAACGAGTTGATCCATCACCGCCGCAACGTCGACATCGGCCAGCGGCGCGGGCGCCGGTGCTGCTTCCGGAGTGGCGGCCTGAGCCGCCGCCGGATCAGGAGTCGGCTCGGCAGCGGGCGGGGCCGCATCGGGTTTGGCCTTGTGAAACAGCTTGTTGACGATGTCACCGAAGATACTCATTTCTCTCTCCTTTGGTTCAGGGGTTGGCGTGTTGGCAAACAAGGCACCCACGCGAATCGCGCAGCGACCTGCCGGCAAGTATCGCGCAGTTCGCGCAGGCACAGTTTCAGGAAAGGTCAAGGATGTGCGGGCACTGTCCAACCGCAAACAGACGATGCCGCCCCGGGAGTTTGAATCGACGACTCACGCCGTCGCGATCATCAACGTGCCAGTCGCCACGAGCGCTCCGCGCCAGAGCCAGTCGAAATTGATCCAGCCCCGCCGCAACACGCCAAGGCCGAGATACTCGTAGGCAAGCAGCGCGATGGCCGCCGTAGTGGCGAGCGTCGTGACCGTATGCAGTGCGGTGAACGCAAACGAAAGCGCGAGCGGGTTAGCGAGGCCCGCTGTGCCGCCCGCGCCTGCGCACAGCGGCAGCATGGCGGGCATTAGCATGAGTCCCGCGCCGTGCAGCGTGGCCATCAACGCGGACCATGCCGCAAGCCCGGCAAAGCCCACGGTCATCCCCACGCGCACGCGGTGCCGGTGCCCATACGCGTGTTGCCAGGCGGCCCATGCGATGAGTAGCGCACCGAGCCCCCAATGCAGCGCGGCAACCGGCAGGTGCGCGCCCAGCGCTGCCGTGGAACTCGTGAACAGCAGAATGGATGCCGCATGACCGAGCGCGATAGGCGGCAACGCGAACAGCAGCGCCGCGCGGCTTCCGCGCTGCAGACCGAGCGCGGTTGCGAAGAGCCAACCCATCGCCGGGTTCACACCGTGAAAGACGCCGCTGCCCACTACGGCTGCCCAGGCGCCCCAGTGTGTGCCAAAGACTTCCTCCATACGATGCTCCGCGCTTATGGGTAGCAGTACGAATCAGATGAGCAATCGCCGCCTTCGAGCCGCATCTGGTGAGGCCGGTGCGACTTCGGCCATTCGACAAAGAAGCGCTCGTCGAACTCGAGGCCGCCGTCGGGCGCGGCGTCGAGTTTCACCATCCAGCCGTCGATGCCTTCGGGATAGAACTGCCCGTCGATCGCACCATACAACGAGTTGCTGAAATAGACGCGCCGGCCGTCGCGGCTCGCTTCCACCATTTGCGGTCCGCCGTTGAGCTTGCGCCCGGGCGCGAAGGGGTGCGCCGCTTGCGCCGCAATGCCGCCGATGCGGACGCACCCCGTCAGACGCGCATTCTCCGGGTCCGACACATCGTATTGCCGCAAATCCCCCGTTCCCCAGCATGACGCGTAGAGAAAGCGGTCGTCGAGCGAGAGCGCGATATCGGTGACGAGCGGCGGCACCGCCGCAAAGCCCTTGAGCATGGGCGGCAGATGTTCGGGATCGGCCGGCTCGGCCGGAATTTCGATGATCTTGCGTGCGGCCCACTGGTCGCCGTCGAGATACCACTGCCAGATCGAGGCCGAGAGGTCCTTCAGGCTGATCACGGAATTCACGAAGCCGTAGGGTCGCGTGGGGTTGTGCGCGGGGCGCAGCTCGAACACGAGCTGGTTTGCTGCGCCGAAGTCGAGCACCTGCTTGTGCTGGCGCGTGTGCAGATCCCAGAAGTGCAGGCGATGGCCATACTGGCCGCCGAGCAGCACTTCGGGCACGAGGCCGTTCTCGAAGTCCGCAGGCAGGCCCCATTCGCTCGTCACGAGCGTGTCATAACCGAGGTGCCACCAGCCGTCGTAGGCGAGCTGTTGCGGGCCGCGGTCGATCTCCCACTGGCCGAGAATGTCGAAGCTCTCGTGGTCCATCAGAAAGACGCCGCCGGGCGCCTCGCCCTGCGCGTTCGCAAGCGACGTCACATAAATGCCTTCCGGCCCGCAATGCACGGTGTGGGGCCGTGTATAGCCCGCGCGCTGCGCGACGCTCTCGGGTTCGTGCACGCGTGCGATATGGGGGCGACGTGCATCGGGCTTCGTGTCGACAATATGAATGCGCGAGGAGCGTATCCCAGGCACGATGAGATAGCGGCGCTCGGTATGCGCGTGAGGGGCGTTGGGGCACAGACACGAACTGCAGGCATTCCAGCCGAAGTGATGGAGCTCGTCGCCGACATTGGGCATCGGCAGCCGGTGCACGATGCGCCCGAATTCCGGTGAACGCGGGTCCAGATCGACCACATCGAGCGAATCGGGCACGCTGCGCGTGGGGTCGAAACTGGCGACATACGCCAGTGTCTCCGGTGGGGCGTCGCCAGCCATGCGCGCAGACGGGTAGAAGGTCGGGTCCGGTTGCCATGTCGCCATTGCTGCCTCCTCATCGAAGATTCGGAAGAGTCCCTATCATGCATCAGAGTGGAACAGTGCGTTGCACACGTGCTCCATATTCCAAACGAATAGAAGCTTATGCATTTGAGCAATGAGAGTGGATTATCTGCCCTGAGAGAATAGTAAATTCGCGTTTGCGGCATTTATTCGCAAGGCCAACGTTCCTAGACTTGTACTCAACGGATGCAGACAAGCTGCTGCGCCGATTCGACCAAGTTACTGGAGGTGAGTCATGAGAACGCTAATCAAGGCCGTTGCGATCGCTGCTGTGCTTGCAGCGCCGGCCATTTCATTTGCGCAGTCGCAAGGCACCAATGGCCCTGTGACGCGCGCCCAGGTGCGCAGTGAGCTCGTGCAACTCGAAGCGGCGGGTTATCGTCCTTCGACGAACGATCTGAATTACCCCAATGATCTGCAACGCGCCCAGGCGCGCGTGAACGCGCAAAACGGCGCAGCCGTTGCGCAGGCAACCGGTTACGGTCCGGCCACGAGCGGCTCTTCGGAAAGCGGCTCGCGTACCGATGGTGCAGTGAGCAGCTATTCGCCGCCGGTGTATAACGCGCATTGAGTTTGACTGCGGGACGAAGCCGATTCGTGCCGCATAGCGACTATCAGCCCGCAACGGCGCGAACGCGCACGGCGGGCTGATTCACTTCTCGCCTGCCTGCACAACACCGGCAGGGGCCCCTTTCAGTCACGCGGTGCTGCACGCTCGCCAATCCAGGCGCGCGTGGACTTGAGGATCTCGTTCGATAGCGCGGGATCGTCGCACAAGCGCGCAAGCACCACCGCGCCCACCATCGCGGCCCAGCCGCCTATCGCCGCCTGGCGCGCCGCTGCGGCATCCACGCCATTCACGCCCGCGCTCAAGCGCTCAATTTGACGCTCGAGTCCTGCCGCCATGACGGCGCGCGCCTCGGGCGTTTGCCGTGCCGTTTCAGCGGCGAGCGCCGCAGTCGGACAGCCGCCCGCTACGTTGTCGCGATGCTGGGCCGAGAGATAGCGCGACGCATAGCGCGCCAGATCGGTATCGCCGCCTTCGCCCTGTGCGAAGACGTGGGCGAGCGTTTGCGCGATCAATTCGTCCTTCGACTTGAAGTAGCCGTAGAACCCGCCGTGCGTGAGCCCGGCGGCGCTCATCACGTCCGCGACGGTCACCGCATCGTAGCCGTGCTCGCGAAAGAGCCGGCCGGCAGCTTCCAGGATCTGCTGGCGATTGATCTCCACCTGTTCGCGACTGACCCTCATTGTTCTCTCCGCTTTCCTTCGATCGACGCTTGACATTATACATGATGGTCATCATGATTCCGTTTACATGACGTTCATCATGTAAACGGAATCCCCAAGGAGAAGTTTCGATGTCTGCTAAACCTGCTGTCCTGATCACTGGCGCATCCACGGGCATCGGCGCCGTGTACGCCGACCGTTTCGCCAAGCGCGGTCATGACCTCGTGCTGGTGGCGCGCGATCGCGCCCGCATGGAAGACCTCGCGGCGCGCCTGCGCGAGCGCGATGGCGTGAACGTGGAAATCGTTCGCGCCGATCTGGCCTCGCATGCGGACCTTGCACTGCTGGAGGCACGCCTCGCGGAAGACTCACGCATCGGCGTGCTGATCAATAACGCAGGTGCGAGCCTGCCGGGCACGTTCGTCGAGCAGGGCCCGGAAGCAGTGGGCGGCCTCATCGGCCTGAACGTCACGGCGGTTGCACGCCTCGCCTCGGCGGTCGCGCCGCGTTTTGCGCGCGAAGGCAAGGGGGCGATCGTGAACGTCGGTTCGGTCATCGGTCTTGCGCCCGAGTTTCGTTCGAGCGTGTATGGCGCGACGAAGGCATTCGTGCTGTATTTTTCGCAGTCGTTGAATCTGGAACTTGGCGCGAAAGGCGTGTACGTTCAGGCCGTCGTGCCTGGCGCCACCCGCACCGAAATCTGGGAGCGCTCCGGCAAGGACGTGAACGCATTGCCGGCCGTGATGGAAGTGGGCGATCTCGTCGACGCGGCGCTCGTGGGCTATGACCGGCGCGAGACGGTGACGATCCCGCCGCTGCCCGATGCGCAGCAGTGGGACGACTACGAAGCCGCCCGGTCTGCGATGTTCGCAAACTTTGGCCAGTCGAAGCCGGCGGCGCGCTATCGCGAAGCCATGTAGTCCGATGTATTGCGAACGGCCACCGGCCGCTCGCGTTTCACGGCGCGGCTGCGGGGCGCGGTAATCTCCTCGGCGCGCCTTCTCTGCGCATCATCGCCACACATTCGCCCCATCTCCCACCGGCTCGCGTTCGCAAGCCTGGCTAGCGTATTGCACGCGGTCCTCCCTCCGCCGTAGCCCCTTCGAAAATTCAGCGGTTTCCGATATCGCCGGTTGGCAGGTCGCGGCATGCTGCGCGTTCGGCGCGAGCCGCTTGCGCAAGCGCGCGGCCGGCCATTCCTGGCGCGTAAGCGTGCGGCGCCCTGTACCATTCACCGCACGCCGCCCGGCACTGGCCGCGCGTCGTGCGCGCAAACGAGGACCGGTCGATGCAACGAACAACACGAAAAACTGGCGGGTGGTGGACGTTGGCGCTAGCGCTGGTGCTGGGCCTATGCATGGTCTGGGCGTGGCGCGCCTATGCCGCGCGCGTGGTGAGCGTGTCGCCCCAGGGGACTGTGGCACAAGTGCGCCAGGCGGTCGTGAAGTTCGACGAGCCCATGGTGGCGTTCGGCGCGCCCGACGCGAAGGACCCGGCGCGCCTGCAATGCAGCAATGCGGCTGCCAGTGCGGGCCAGGGCCGCTGGATCGACGGCAAGACGTGGGCCTACGATTTCGCCGCCGATCTGCCGCCCGACGTGCAATGCAGCGTCACGCTCGCCGACGGGCTCAAGTCGCAGGCCGGCAACGCCGTGACGGGCGCGCGCCGCTTCACGTTCTCGACGGGCGGTCCGTTTCCGGTGAGCGTGCGGCCCTATGGCGGCGAAATAGAGGAAAACCAGGTATTCGTGCTGAAGCTCAATGGCCCCGCCACACCGGCTTCCGTGCGCGAACACGTATGGTGCGAGTCGGGTGGGCTCGGCAACCGCATTCCGGTGCAGCTTGCCGATACATCAACGCGCGCGGTGCTGCTCAAACATTTCCGGCTCGAGAAGGACAGCGCCAGCGTGCTCACGCTCGC
Source organism: Paraburkholderia sp. J8-2 (assembly GCF_905220195.1). NCBI lineage: Bacteria > Pseudomonadati > Pseudomonadota > Betaproteobacteria > Burkholderiales > Burkholderiaceae > Paraburkholderia > Paraburkholderia sp. J8-2. The sequence goes on along the minus strand of NZ_CAJMZA010000001.1, from coordinate 415,466 downwards.
CTGCCAGCAAACGCTGCCCTCGAGCGCGAAGATGCAGCTCGTGTACGGCAAGGGCGTGCTGGGACCGAACGGCACGCCCAACGACGTGGAGCGCCGCTTCGACTTCACGGTGCGCGCGCCCTTCACCGCGAGCATGAGTTGCGAGCGCGAGAATGCGAAGGCGCCATGCACGCCGCTGCGGCCCTTGCGCATCGACCTGAGCGCGCCCATCACGCGCGCCGACGCGCAGAAGTTCCGCCTGCGAGGGCCGAAGGGCGAAATCGCTCCGAGCTTCCGTGCGGACGACAAGGATAACGAAGTCAGCTCGATCTCGTTCGCAGCGCCCTTGCCCGATCACGCAACGCTCACGCTCACCGCGCCCGCGGGCCTCAAGGACGTCAGCGGCCGGGCGCTCGCGAACGCCGACCTGTTCCCGCTGCACACGGCAACCGCGCCGATGCCGCCGCTCGCGAAATTTCCGTCCTCGACTTTCGGCATCATCGAGCGCTATGCGGAGCCTGGCACGCCGCCGCTCGTGCCGGTCACACTGCGCAACGTCGAGGCCGACCTGCACGTGCAGGGGCTCAACGCGGGCGAAGCGAAGTTCGCAAAACTCGCGGTGCAGTCCGACATCGACATGCGCCGCTGGATGCGTCTCGTCGATCAATTCGACAACTTCGGCATGAGCGAAACGTCGATCGACAAGCTGATGCCGGGGTTGCTCGCGCGAGCAAAGTCGCCGGTGGTGATTCCGCGCACGACGGGTGATGGGGACGACGACGCGAAGGAGCGCACTATCGACGTGCGCTCGCTCTCATTGCTCGACGGCCAGCCGGGCGTGCAGACGCTCACGCTGCCCAAGGCCGATCCCAAGGCGCTGCGGCCGTTCGAAGTGGTCGGCATACCCGTGCCGAAGCCAGGCTTCTATGTGATCGAGCTCGCTTCGCCATCGCTAGGGGCATCCTTGCTCGGCAAGCCCGCGCCCATGTACGTGCGCACGACCGTGCTCGTCACCAATCTCGGCGTGCATTTCAAGCAGGGCCGCGAGAACAGCGTGGTGTGGGTCACATCGCTCGACAAGGGCGAGCCGGTAGCGGGCGCGGACGTGCACGTATCGGATTGCAATGGCGAGACGCTCGCCACGGGAAAAACCGATTCTCACGGACTGCTGACGATCGACGGCCCGCTTTCGAACCACCGTGACTGCGGCGAAAACAGTTTCAGCGGGCTATTTGTCTCAGCGCGCATCGACGACCCGAAAACGGGCCCCGATATGGCATTCGTGCAGTCGGACTGGAATCGCGGCATCGAGTCGTGGCGCTTCAATGTGCCGACCGATACGAGCGTGGCGCCCACGGTGCGCGCGCATACCGTGTTCGACCGTACGCTGCTGCGCGCGGGCGAGACGGTGTCGATGAAACACTTCATCCGCGCGCAGACGATGCGTGGCTTCGCGTTCCCGCAGCAGTACCCCACGCGCGTGACGATACGCCATGCGGGCAGCGGGCAGACGTGGCACCTGCCGCTCAAATGGGCCGCCGACCATACGGCCGATTCGACCTTTGCGTTGCCGCCCGAAGCGAAGCTCGGCGAATACGACGTCTCGCTCGACGACGGCGACGCGAACGCGAGCACGGCGGGCGAAGGCAGCGACGAAGCCGACAACAGCGCCGACGCGATACACATGAGCTACGACAGCGGCAGCTTCCGCGTGGAGGCGTTCCGCTTGCCGGTGCTCAAGGGCACGATAGCCGTGCAGAACGAGAAAACATCGCCGCTCGTCGCGGCGACGCAAGCGAGCGTCGCGGTGCAGATCGATTACGTGTCGGGCGGCGCGGCGTCGAATCTTCCCGTGCAGGTTTCGGCGCTCGTGAAGGAGACGACGCCGTCATTCGCCAGCACGTACAGCGATTTCAGTTTCACGCCGTACGTGAGCAAGAGCCAGGCCGACAACACATCCGAGGACGACGAGAGCGGCCCACAGGAGGATAACGAGGTCGCGAAGCTCGTGGCCGACAAGGAGCCGCTCACGCTCGACCGCAACGGTGCGGGTACGCTCGTGCTGAAAAACCTGCCGAGCGTGGAGGGACCGAAGCGCCTGGCGCTAGAAGCGACCTTCGCGGACCCGAACGGCGAGGTGCAGACCATCAGCGGTGCGGCCACGCTCTGGCCAGCGGCCGTAGTGGCGGGCATCAAGTCGGGGCATTGGGTTTCCGTGGGCAATACGGTGCCGGTCACTGCGATCGCGCTCGACTTGCAGGGCAAGCCGCACGCGGGCGTGAAGCTCGAAGTGCGGGGCGTCGCGAAGATCACGACTACGTCGCGCAAGCGCATGGTGGGCGGCTTCTACGCCTACGACAACCACACCGAAACGCGCGACCTCGGCACGCTGTGCAGCGGCACGAGCGACGATCACGGCTTGCTCACATGCAACGCCAAGCTCAAGGAAGCGGGCAACATCCAGCTGGTGGCCACGGCGCGCGACGGCGACGGCCATGCGTCCACGGCAACGACTTCGGTCTGGGTCACGCGCGAGGAAGAACTCTGGTTCGGCAGCGAAAACACGGACCGCATCGACGTGTTGCCCGAAAAGACGAGCTACGAGCCCGGCGAGACCGCGCGCTTCCAGGTGCGCATGCCGTTTCGCTTCGCGACGGCGCTCGTGGCCGTGGAGCGCGAGGGCATCATCGAAACGCACGTGGTGCAGCTCGACGGGCGCGACCCGACCGTCGAGCTGAAGGTGAGCGACACGTGGGGGCCAAACGTCTACGTTTCGGTGCTGGCGCTGCGTGGGCGTATTCACGAAGTGCCGTGGTATTCCTTTTTCACGTGGGGCTGGAAGGCGCCGCTCGAATGGGCGCGAGCGTTCTGGTATGAAGGCCGCCAGTACGAGGCGCCCACGCCGCTCGTCGATCTGTCGAAGCCTGCCTTCCGCTACGGCCTCGCGCAAATCCGCGTGGGCGACGCGGCGCACCGGCTGGCGGTGAACGTGACGCCCGATGCGAAACGCTACGCGGTACGCGCAACGTCGCACGTACAGTTGCGCGTGCAACTACCAGGCGGCCAGCCGGTGCCGGCGGGCACGCAGATCGCCGTGGCGGCCGTGGACGAGGCGTTGCTCGAACTCATGCCGAACCGCAGCTGGGACCTGCTCGACGCCATGCTGCAGCAACGCGCCTACGGCGTGGACACTGCTACGGCGCAGATGGAGATCGTCGGGCGTCGTCACTTCGGGCGCAAGGCGGTGCCGGCGGGCGGCGGCGGCGGCCATGGCGCGACGCGCGAACTCTTCGACACGCTGCTCTACTGGAACCCGCGCGTCACGCTCGACGCGAAGGGGACGGCGCAAGTGGACGTGCCGCTGAACGACTCGATCACGCGTTTTCGCATTGTCGCTGTCGCGGCGAGCGGGGCGGCGCGTTTCGGCACCGGCAGCGCGAGCATCGAGAGCACGCAAGACCTGCAGCTGATTTCGGGCCTGCCGCCGCAAGTGCGCGAAGGCGATACCTTCCGCGCGCAATTCACCCTGCGCAATACGACTGCGCGCGCGATGAAAGTGCGGGTCACGCCGAACGTGCCGCCGCTCGCGCTCGACGCGCAGACTGTGGACCTCGCGCCCAATGCCTCGCGGGAGATTGCGTGGACGGTCGCGGTTCCCGACGATCTCGCCGAGGCGGAGCGGCCCGCGCTCGTGTGGAACGTAAGCGCGGCGGAGCAGGGTGGCGCGCACGCGGCGGACGCGGTGAAGCTCGCGCAGCAGGTGAGCGCGGCGATACCCGTGACGGTGCAGCAGGCCACGCTCGCGCAAGTGGACGGTACGCTCTCGATTCCCGTTGCGCCGCCGGCCAATGCGAGCGTAACGCGCGCAGGCGTGGTGCGAGGCGGCATCGCGGTGTCGCTGCAGCCGAAGCTCGCGGATGGCTTGCCCGGCGTGCGCCGCTGGTTCACGCGCTATCCGTATTCCTGCCTCGAGCAGCAAACGTCGATCGCGATCGGTCTGCGGGACCCCGTGCGCTGGCAGGCGGAACTGGCGCGCATGCCGGTGTATCTGGATCGCGACGGCCTCGCGAACTACTTCCCGCCCGCCGACGGCAGCGCAAGCCACGGCAGCACCGCGCTCACCGCGTATCTGCTCACGGTGAGCGACGAGGCGTCGAAGCTCGACCCGCGCTTCGCGCTTCCCGACGCCTTGCGCAGCAAGATGGTCGAGGGCCTCACGCGCTTCGTGGAAGGCCGCATCGAGCGCAATTCGTGGGCGCCGCGCCGCGACCTCGATCTGCGCAAGCTTGCGGCCATCGATGCGCTCTCGCGCTACGGCGCGGCGAACGCACGCCAGTTCGGCTCGATCGAGATCGCGCCGAACCAGTGGCCTACGTCGGCGGTCATCGACTATGCGGAAAGTCTCGCGCGCATGCGCGACGTGCCGCAGCGCGCGGAAAAACTGGCACAGCTCGATCAGATCCTGCGCTCGCGTCTTACGTGGCAGGGCACGCAGCTTACGTTCTCTACTGCCGCCGAAGACGATCTGTGGTGGCTCATGACGGGCACCGAAGTCAACGCGGCGCGCCTCGCGCTTGCGTTCGTCGATAACCCGGCGTGGAAGGATGAAATGCCGCGGCTCGTGGCGGGCCTGCTCGCGCTGCAACGCAACGGCGCATGGAGCACGACGACCGCGAACGCGTACGGCTCGCTTGCGGTCGAGCGCTTCTCGCGCGTGTTCGAGCGCGATCCGGTAACGGGCGCGACGAAGATCCAGCTCGGCGACACGTCTCGCGTCGTCGCCTGGAACGTGGCGGCGCAAGCGGCATCGAGCGCGAGTGGAGCCACGGCGGCGACGCGCAATGCGCCCGCGCGCAGCACGCTTCTCGCATGGCCAAAGCAGAGCGGGACCCTCACGCTGACACAGGAGGGAAGCGGCAAGCCGTGGGCCACAGTGGAAAGCCTCGCGGCGCTCGCGTTGCGCGCGCCGTTCGCGGCGGGCTATCGCATCACGAAGACCGTCACGCCGGTGAGCGCCGCGGTGAAGGGCGTGTACACGCGCGGCGACATCGTGCGCGTGCGCCTCGACATCGACGCGCAAACCGACATGACGTGGGTCGTCGTGAACGACCCGATTCCCGCAGGTGCGACGATTCTTGGCTCCGGGCTCGGGCGCGATTCGGCCGTGGCGACGCAGGGCGAGAAGCAGGACGAGAACGGTCCGTGGCCCGCATTCATCGAGCGCGGCTTCGACGGCTATCGTGCCTATTACGAGTTTCTGCCGAAGGGCAAGGTCTCGGTGGAGTACACGGTGCGGCTCAACAACGCCGGCACGTTCGGGCTGCCGCCCACGCGCGTGGAGGCGCTTTATGCGCCGGCTACGTTCGGCGTCGCGCCGAATGCGCCGGTGGTCGTGAAGGCAGCGCAATGAGCCGCCTGGTCGCGCAACGGCATCGCTGCACGAGGGCACTTGGCGTTGCCACGCTATGCCTCATGTTGCTGCCGTTGCCCGCATTTGCATTGCCGACGTTCGATGACGTGCGCGGCCAGTGGCAAAGCTCCGACTGGGTGCTGCTCGCGCGCGACGGCACGCCGCTGCAGCGCACGCGCGTGGAACACACCGTGAGGCGCGGCGACTGGGTGGCGCTCGCCGACGTTTCGCCGGCGCTGCGCGAAGCGATCGTCGTTTCGGAGGACAAACGATTCTACGAGCATAGCGGCGTGGACTGGCGCGGTGCGGCGGCCGCCGCGTGGGCGAACCTGTGGAATACGCGCACGCGCGGGGCCTCCACGGTCACGATGCAGCTTACCGGCCTGCTCGACGACGACCCGAAGCACTCGGGTCAGCGCTCGCTCGCGCAAAAGGCCGTGCAGGCGGTGGACGCGTTGCGGCTCGAGCACAGCTGGCGCAAGGACCAGATTCTCGAAGCGTATTTGAACCTCGTGCCGTTTCGCGGCGAGTCGGTGGGGCTTTCCGCGCTTTCGCAAACGCTGTTCGGCAAGGCGCCATCGGGCCTCGACGAGCGCGAATCGGCCGTCGCCGCCGCGCTGATCCGCGCACCGAATGCGCCTTATATGAAGGTCGCCACGCGTGCGTGCCGCATTCTGCGCGACATGCGCGCCGCGAACGTCGATAGCAGCTGCCCCAATCTCGATGCCTTTGTGCAGATGGCTTTCGCGCGCCCGTCCATCGCCGCCGACGATCCTTCGCTCGACGGCCGCAGCGAAACCTCGCCGCAGCTTGCGCCGCACTTCGCGCGCCAGATCGCGAACGCCGTGCACCCCGCGCCCGGCATGCGCGTGCGCTCGACGCTCGACGCGAGCCTGCAACGCTACGCGCGCGACACGCTCACGCGCACGCTCATCGAACTCAACGCGCGAGCGCATCCGCGCAACGTTCAGGACGGCGCGGTGGTCGTGCTCGACAACGCAACGGGCGAAGTGCTCGCCTGGGTCGGTTCATCGGGAGGCCTGTCGAAAGCGCGCGAGGTCGACGCGGCGCTTGCGCTGCGCCAGGCGGGCTCGACGCTCAAGCCTTTTCTCTACGCCGAAGCCATCGACGAGCGCCGCGTGACGACCGCATCGCTGCTCGACGACGCGCCGCTCGATCTTGCCGCGGGCGGCGGCCTCTACATGCCGCAGAACTACGACAAGGGTTTCAAGGGCTGGGTGAGCGTGCGTACCGCGCTCGGTTCTTCGCTGAACGTGCCGGCTGTGCGCACGCTCGTGATGGTCACGCCGCACCGCTTCGCGAAAACGCTCACGGCGCTCGGCCTGCCGCTCACGCAAGCGGGCGACTACTACGGCTTCAGCCTCGCGCTGGGCAGCGCGGACGTGAGCCTCGTCACGCTCACGAATGCGTATCGCGCGCTGGCCAATGGCGGCGTCGTGAGCCCGATCGCCGAATTGCCCGTGCCTGCGAAGGCGGTGCCGAATAACGCGTCAAAGCGCGTATTCAGCCGCGAGTCCGCGTTCATCGTCACCGACGTCCTCGCGGACAACAACGCGCGCACGCGTACCTTCGATTTCGACAGCCCGCTCGATACGCGCATGTTTTCCGCAGTCAAGACGGGCACGAGCAAGGACATGCGCGACAACTGGACCGTGGGCTTCACGTCGCGCTATACGGTGGGCGTGTGGGTCGGCAACGCGGACGGCTCGCCCATGTGGGACGTTTCCGGCGTGACCGGCGCGGCGCCGGTGTGGGCCGCCATCGTCGGCTATCTGCATCGGCGCGTGCCGAGCGTCGCGCCGGCCGCGCCGCCTGGCGTCGAACGCGTGCGCGTGCAGTTCGCCGACGCCGTGGAGCCCGCGCGCAACGAGTGGTTCATCGCAGGCACGTCGACTCCGCTGGTGGGCCTCGCCTCGAACGCCGCCGATCTCGCGCGCGGCCCGGCGCAGATCGGCAGTCCTGTTGACGGTACGATCTTCGCGCTCGATCCCGATATTCCCGCGCAGCGTCAGCGCGTTTGGTTCGAGCGTGCGACGGGCTCGACCGCGCGTGTGAACTGGCGCCTCGACGGCAAGGTGTTGGGCGGCGCCGCGCGTGTGGCGTGGCTGCCGTGGCCCGGCAAGCACACGCTCGAACTCGTCGATGCGCGAGGGCAGGTGATCGACACCGTGCGCTTCGAGGTGCGCGGCGCGCTTGCCAAGCCGCAGAAGTTGATGCGCGCCGACGCCGCGCAAGGCGGCGTGGCGCGCTGAGGGGGGCCGGCGTCTTTAGTTCGCCGGCGCTGGCGACGTTGCACCGGCTGCTGCCGGCGCGCTTTGAGCGCCTTGCTGCTGCAGCGTTTGCTGATTGCCTTCCCAGCCGCCGCCCAACGCGAGGAACAACCGTACCTGGTCGAGCGCAACCTGGCCTTCGGCGGCCGCGACCTGCGCATGCACGCTGGTCAGCGTGCGCGTGGCGTCCAGATCGGAGAGGAACGGTTCGCGGCCCGCCGCATAGAGGCGATGCGTTTCGTCCGCCGACTGCTGCGCGGACGTGTAGGCCGTGCGCAGCGCATCGGCGCGCTGGTCGTCGGCGGCGTAGGTGGCGAGGCTCGACTGCGTTTCGCGCAGCGCGTTGAGCACCACGCCGTCGAAGTGCGCGAGCGCGCCGCCCGTGGCCGCTTCCGCCGCATGCACGCGGTCGCGCTGGCCGTTGACCGGGAAGGTCCAGCTGATCAGGGGTCCGAATGACCACGCGTTGGTCGCGGGGGTGAACAGATCGCTCGTCAGGCCGATCGTGCCCACGCCCGCACCGAACGTGATGTCGGGGTACATCTGCGCGATCGCCACGCCAATGCGCGCGGTGGACGCCGCAAGCTGGCGCTCGGCCTCGCGCACGTCGGGCCGGCGCTTGAGGAGCGTGGCGCCGTCGCCCACGGGAATCGGCTGCTTGAGTTTGGGCAGGCGCTTGCACGCAAGCGCGGCGGGCGGCAGGTCCTTGGGTGCGCGCGCGAGCAGCATGGCGAGCTGGTACTGGGCCACGCGGCGGCGTCCCTCGAAGCGCGGGATATCGGCGGCGATCGTGTTGGCCTGGGTCTGCCCGCGCGTCACGTCGGGCTGGTTGCCGCGGCCCGCGTCGCGCAGGCGCTTCGTGAGCGCCACGCGCTCTTTCTGCAGCTTGAGCGATTCCTGCGCGATCTCCAGTTCCTCGGCTGCCGAGCACGATTCTACGTAAGCCTGCGCTACGCTCGCGACCACGGTAATGCGCGCGAGATCGGCGGCGGCTTCCACGGCTGCGTCGTCGGCGCGCGCGGCTTCCACGCCGCGCCTGAGCTTGCCGAACAGATCGAATTCGTACGACACGTTGAGGCCGAGGTCGCCCAGCGTCGCAACGGGCACCTTTTCGAACAGGAGGAACTGCTCGCCCGACACCTGCGCGCGCTCGACGGCAGCATGCGCGTTGCCCGAGAAACCGCCTTGCGCGTTGGCGATATCGACCGCCGCGCGCGAGCGCGCGAGGTTCGCCGCCGCCACGCGCAGGTCCGTGTTCGACTTCAGCGCTTCCTGCACGAGCTCGTTGAGCGTGGGGTCGTCGTAAAGCTGCCACCAGTTGGCGGGCACGCCCAGTTGCGAAACGGGCGCATGGTCCGCGCCTTCGATCGGCCCTTGCGCGAACGGCGCATTGACCATGGCTTCCTGCGGCACGTGGTAGTTGGGACCGAGCGTGATGCACGCGCCGAGCGCGAGCGTGAGCGGCGCAAGCGCGAGGTTGGACCAGGAGCGGCGGCGCCAGAGACTGCGGCGTGTCATTGCGAAGCTCCGGCGGCGTGCGAAGCGGCAGGCGCGCTCGCAGCCGTAGCGGGCTGCGAGGCGACGGCGCCGCTCGCGTTATTCGCGCCTGCGGCCTGGCGGTCGTTGCCCGCCTCCGTGCGCACGGCCACCGTTGCCGTGCGGCCCGCGATCATGCGGAAATCGGCGGGCACTTCGTCGAGCGCCACGCGCACCGGAATGCGCTGCGCGAGACGCACCCAGCTGAACGCCGGATTCACGTTGGGCAGCAGGTTCGGGGCCGCCTGGCGGTCGCGGTCCTCGATCGCCGCGACGATGCTTTGCACATGACCGCGCAGCGGGCGCGACTCGCCCATCACCGTGATCTCCACGGGCTGGCCGATCTGAATGCCGTGCAGGCGCGTTTCCTCGAAGTAGCCATCCACGCGGAACGAATGCATGTCCACCACGGCGACCACGGCGCGGCCCGCGGTGACGTACTCGCCAACCCGCGGCGCGCGGTCGTTCAAGTAGCCGTCCACGGGGCTCACGATGGTCGTGCGCTGCAGATTGAGCTTGGCGGTATCGACCTGGACCTGGGCGTCGGCCGCCGCGGCTTCGCCCTGATCGACGCGCGTGCGGCTTTCTTCGAGCGTTTCCGCTGCCACGAGATTGCCGAGCGCGATGTTGCGCGCGTATTCGCGCTTTGCCTGGGCGAGTGTGGCCTTGCGCTGCTCGAGCGTGGCCTGTGCCAGGCGCAGCGCGAGTGCGTAGCGCGCCTGGTCGATCACGAACAGCACCTGGCCTTGCTTGACCTGCTGGTTGTCGACGACGTCGACGCCGGTGATGAGGCCGCCTACGTCCGGCGCGACCTGGATCACGTCAGCGCGCACGCGGCCGTCGCGCGTCCACGGCGAGAACATGTAGTAGTTGACGATGCGCCACAGCACGAGGGCGGCGACCACGACGACGATGAGCGTCAGCAGGATCTGTCCTGCGGAGAACCAGGTTTTTTTCACGTTAACGTTATTTCACGAAGCGATGCGACACGATGACGACGGCAGCCAGCACAAACACATAAATGCCGAGATCGAAAATGGAACGATGCCACACGAGCCGATAGAAGCCGACGCGCGTGAGCACCTTGCCGATCACGACATTGATGAGGTACGCGATCAGCATCAACACAAGCACGGTGGGCACGAACACACCAAAAATATCGATTTCGCCGATCATGATGCGGATTTCGAAAAAGGATAAGAGGAATGCGCGCTCATATCGTGGCGTCCGGGTGGGAAGGCGACTGCGCCGACAAAGCGGGGTACAGCGCGAGGCGCATGCCCACGAGCGCGTGCAGCGTGTTGCTCAACGAGCGCTGCGAAACGAGCGCGCGCGGCGCGCTCTGCGCCTCGGCGTCGCCTGCGGTGGCGGGCGGCAGTTGCGCGCGGGCGTGGGCCGCGACGCGGCGCATGGCGTCGTCGATGTTCGCGAGCAGCGCGGGCGGCGCGCTCTGGCGCTCGCTTTCGCGCGCGCAGCGCGCATAGTGCTCGCTCACGCCGCTGAGCACGCGGTCGATCGCGTCGATCACTTCGCTGTCGAGCTTGCGCAGCGAGCGGCGCAAATCGAGCGCCGAGAGCGCGATGCGCAGATCGCGAAAGCTCTCGACCGACGGATGGCGATGGTCGTCGGATGCGGCCAGACGCGGAATGATCTGCATGAGCCGGTCTAGCATGCGCGAGGTGAGGTTGCGCTGGTCCGCGATGGGCGTGGGCGAGGCCGAGAGCGCGACGTCGCTCCAGCTCGAGCGCAGCAAGCGCTTCGCCGCGAGTTCGGCGCCGAACGGGCGCGTTGCGCGCGTCCACAGGTACGCGAACAGCAGGCCCGCCACGCCGGCGATATTGCTGTTGAGGAACACGAGGAAGTCGGCCTCGTAGGCGCTTTGCACACTGATGAAAGTCGCCGTGTTCACGGCCACGAGCATCGTCACCATATTGAAAGCGGGGCGTGGAATGAGCGTGCCGATCAGGATGAACGGCCCCGCGAACAGCAGCACGAGCATGGCGAAGTCGTGCACCTTGGGCAACACGACGAACAGGTACAGGCCCGCAAACACCACGCTTGCCGCCGTGGCGAGGAAGAAGCGGAACACGAGCGGCGCGGGCTCGTCGGACGCCGCGAAGAAGCAGCAGGCCACGGCCGCGAGTGTCACCGCGCCCGCGCCGTCGTGCCAGCCCGAACTCACCCACAGCCAGCAGGCCACGAGGATCGCGCTCATGGGCACGAAGCACGAGAACAGCATGAGGCCGCGGTCGTAGAAGCGCTCGGTGCCGCCGAGCCGCCAGTGCCGATAGCGCGCGCGCCATGTGCCGCCCCCGTCGTGCGCGATGAGCGCGCGCAGCGCGCGGCAGTCCTGCCACACGTCGATCACCTGGCCGAGGCGCCAGAGCGCGTTGGAGAGGAGCGCGCCTTCCCAGCTCGCCAGCGCGTCGCGCGCGGGCTGCAGCGCGGCGACGCGTCTGCGCAGGCTTTCCGCGGTCGCGTCGCCCGCGTCGTCGTGCATGTCGGCGGCGCGCGTGGGCAGTGGCTCGCTGAACCAGCGGGCCGCGTCGTCGAGCAGACTGTCGAGGCCCTCGGGCCACACATGCAAATCGCGGCGCAGCGCGATGAGCGGGTCGGCGAGCGCGGAAATCATCGGCAGAAAGAGCAGCATGCGCCCGCGCAGCGATTCGGCGCGCGAAAGGATTTCCGGGTGCGTGTGGTCGTAGCTCAGCTGGCTCAGCAGGAATTCGAGCTGGTTCACCGTGGCCGCGAGGCGCTGGCGGCAGGCCGAAAGCGCGTTGCCCACAATATGGCCCGAGAGCGTTTCGCTGCCGTACCAGGCGGCGTCGCGGAACCACGCGTCGGCGCGTTCGATCAGCGTGGGCGCGAGGCGGCTCGGCAAAATGTTGCTGCCCACCACGCTCGCGCAAATGATGCCGAGCGTGATTTCCTCGGTACGCGCGATGGCCACGTCGAAGATCGTGGTGGGATCGGTCACCGTGGGCAGCGCGATGAGCGGCATGGTGTAGCCCGCGAGCATGAACACATAACTGCGCGCGGTTCGGTCCGAGATCGCCAGAAAGAGCAGCGTGCCGGTCCACGCGGCGACGATCACGCTGAAAAGCAGCGGCGTTTCGACGAAGGGCGGCACGAGCAGGATGGCAGCGGCCGCGCCGAGCGCCGTGCCGAGCGCGCGATACAGCGCCTTCGAGCGCGTGGCGCCCACGAAGGGGTTCGAGACGATGTACACGCTTGCCATCGCCCAGTAGGGACGCGGTAGCTGGAATACGAGCGCGATATAGAGCGCAAGCATCGACGCGGCGAAGGTCTTGACCGAAAAGAGCCAGTCGCGGATGGAGGGGTAGGTCATGGGTCCGCTTTCTGCTTTCAGTCGTGTAAGGCCCGGTCAGCCTGGTCAGCGGAGGGCGCCGCATTGAACGCGTTGAGCACGCGCAGCGTCGCTTCGAGGTCGGCGCGGCTCACGCCCTTGAGCACGCGCGCACGCAGCGAGCGCAGTTCGTCCTCCATGCGCTCGGTCACGGCGCGGCCTTCGCTCGTTAGCGAGATCGTTTTGGCTCGGCGGTCGTCGGGGTCCTCGTCGCGGCGTACGAGCCCGGCGGCGCACAGCTGGTCGAGCAGCCGCACGAGCGAAGGGCCTTCAATGCCCACGTGCTCCGCGAGCGTGACCTGGCGCACGGCTTCACCGAGACGCCCGGCGGTGAGAAGCGGCGCGGCGCACGCTTCGGAGACGTTGTATGCGGTGAGCGCGCCGTGCGTCGTGCGCCGCCATTTGCGTGCCGCCACCACGAGCGTGCTGCTAACCGCAAGGCGTAAAGTATGAAGATTCGACATCGGCGGATAATAGCCCAAAGCGATTCGATAGCAAACTATCTTTTTCTTTCGCAGCGCCACGACTCGGATGGTATGCGAGTCGGGAGCGGGCTGCTTTCTATGTGGTGCGCGGTGATGCGTGGGGCCAACAATACGCGGGGAGCGCGGCTGTTGGCCGTTTTTTATAGGCGCTTAACGATTTGACCAGCCGGCAAGCAGGGCGGGGAGCTGCACCATGTCGGTGAAAACGTGCGCGACGCCCGCCTCGAGCAACGCTTGCGCGCTGCTGTGGCCGGGCTCGGGCGGGCTGTAGCCGAATACGGTGGCGCCCGCGGCGAGGCCCGCGCGCGCGCCCGTGACCGTGTCCTCGACCACGGCGCAGCGCCCGGCCGCCACGCCCAGACCGGCCGCCGCCGCGAGATAGACATCGGGATGCGGCTTGCTGCGCGGCGTTTCGTGGCCGCTGTAGATGTGCCCTTCGAAGCAGTCGAGCAGGTTCACCTTGCGCAGTTGCAGCTCGACCTTGCGCCGGTCCGCACCCGAGGCCACGGCGATGCGCCCGTCCATTGCCGCGTGCACCGCGCGAACGGCCGCGGGCGCGCCCGGAATCTCGACGAGATCGCGCTCGAGCGCCTCGTTGCGGCGCGCGCGAAAGCCTTCGAGCCAGGCATGCGTGATCGCGAAGCCGGTGTGCGCCTCGATACGCGCCGCTTCGTCTTTCACGGCCTTGCCCACGAAGATGCCCATGGCTTCGTCCACCGTGAGTGTCCAGCCGAGTTCGCCCAGCATCTGCGTGAGGACCACGTGCGTAATGCGCTCTGAGTCGACGAGAACGCCGTCACAGTCGAAGAGGATGGCGTCGAAAGGGATGGGGGACATCGTTTGCCTGCGGTTGCGTTATGCCGTGCGCATCGGGATCGCGCACGCAAGAGCGCGATGATAACCGGGGTCGCGTTTGTGTGGGCTTTTCGCGGGCAATTCACTGAAGTGGGGGCGGGCCAGGGCGGCCCGCCATACGGGGTGCGGTATCAGCGGGACTGACCGGCGCCCGGTGTCCCGCTACATCAACCGAGTTCGATGACGATGCGACGCCAGCCGCCCATGCGCTCGTCCGTGACGATGCGCCCCGCGGCCACGGCCACGCCGCGCGCTTCGCTTGCTGGCAAGCGGATCTCCGCGGACGTAGGCGCATGAGGCATCGCCCCGGTCGCTTCGACGGCGAGCGTGAGGGTGGTCGCGTCGCCTTGCGCGCACACAATCCACTCGCCGAACGCCCCATGCCGCCACGCCTCGGATTCGCCGTCGTCCTCCACATAGCGGCGGCACACGCGTTCGCCGCTCGCGAACGGCACCACGATGAATGCGCGCTGGTCGGCGCGATGCCCGAACTGCTGCTCGGCGACGTTCAGCGCAATCACGCTGCCCTCGCGCACCAGCATGACGGGCCGGTCCCACCGCGCGGGCAGCGTCACGCTCTGGCCGCCCTCGAACGGTTCGCCGCTCCAGTAGCAGGTCCAGCGCGCCCCGGTTGGTAGCCAGACTTCGCGCTCCGTTTGCCCCGGCTCGACCACGGGCGCCGCAAGCAGCGAAGCGCCGACCATCATGTCGTCGGATTCGGCGTAGCAGCGCGCGTCGTCGGGAAACTCAGCGAAGGTCGGGCGCAGTACGGGCTCGTAGTGCGTCGTCGAATCCCAGAGCAACTGATACAGATAAGGCAGCAGCCGGTAGCGCAGTTTGAGCAGCGCCGAAACCTGGGGCGTGAGCTGTGGGTACATCCACGGTTCGTTGACCGTGCCGTCGTCGTTCCAGGAGTGAATGGAAAAGCGCGGCATCCACACGCCGAACTGTATCCAGCGCATGAACAATTCCGGCTCGGGTGCGGGACCCGCAAAGCCGCCAATATCGTGGCCGATGTTCGACACGCCCGAAAGCGCCAGCCCCAAGCCCATTTTCAGGTTGTAGCGCAGCGTTTCCCACGAGGTACGGTTGTCGCCCGACCAGGTCTGCACATAGCGATGCATGCCCACGCCGCCCGAGCGCGAAACGAGGAAAGGGCGCGTATTGGGCGCGTGCTCGCGCTGCGCGTCGCGCGAGGCGCGCATCATCAGCAACGTTTGCAGGACCTTTGCTTCACGCGCGGGCCACGGCGTGCCGAAGCCATGCGCCATGGCGTGGGGTGACCAGATCTCGAACTCGTTGTTGTCGTTCCACGTGGCGGCGATGCCGTAGCGCAGCAGCGCGTCTTTCACGTGCTCTTTCCACCAGAGCGCGGCGGCGGGATTCGTGAAGTCGAGATACGCGCCTACCTCGTCCCAGAACTGCACCCACGCTGGTTCGCCGTTGCGGTCCTCGATCAGCAAGCCTTCTCGCGCAGTTTGTTCGAACTCCGGATGATCGTGCAACATGCATGGCTTGATATTCGCGCATAGCTTCACGCCATTTTCCAGGTAATCCTGAACGAAGCGCGCGATGTCGGGAAACTTCTCGTGATTCCAGTTGAACACATAGCGCTTCGCGCCGATCGACGTATAGCCCGACGATAGATGAAACGAGTCGCAAAGCATATCGTGCTCGCGGCAGCGCTCGAGGAATTCGCCCATGCGGCGCTGCGCGTCGGGCGCATCGGTGTAGCTCATGGTCGAGCCCGAGTAGCCGAGGCCCCACTTCGGCATGAGCGCCGGGCGGCCGGTGAGCCATGTGAAGCGCCGCACGGCCGCAAGCGGCGTTTGCGGCGAGGCGATGAAGTAGTAGTCGAGGTCGCCGTGGTCGGCGACGAAGTGGCGGTAGGGGCCGTGATAGTTGTCCAGCTCGCGGCCCATGTCGAAGGTGCAGTCGGCGAGCGTGTCGTAAAAGAGGCCGAAGCCGAGCCGCGCATCGCGTTGCCAGGTCAAATAGAACGGAATGTGCTTGTAGAGCGGGTCGGTTGTTCTCGCGTTGTAGCCCATCGCGTCGACATTGGTCATGCGGTAGCTTTGGTTCGCGCGGTCGAGCGAGCCGGCGCGTTCGCCGAGACCCAGATACATCTCGCCGGGCTGGCGGCGCACGTAATGGTAGACGCGCTCGTCCCACCAGCCGAAGTTGTAGGCCTGCGTCGCGCGGTCCTGCAGCACGCAGAACCAGCCGTCGCGGTCGCGCATTTCCCATGTGCAGTGGCCGCCTGCCAGCGCGATGGTGAGCCGGATCTGCGAGGTCTCGACGCCGATCTCATCCGGATTGGAAAGGATGCCGAACGAAGGCATCGTGAAGCCGGTCACATCGAGCCGGTCGCGGCCCTCGTACGGAACGTCGTCGAGCCCTGGCGCAATGGCCCACGTGCGCGGTCCATGTGCGCGGCCATCGGGCAACACGCGTACGCGCACGATGTCTTCTTCGAGCACGAACACATCGATCGTGGCGCCTTGCGCGCTTTCGAGGCACAGGTGGTGCCCGTCTTGCTTCGCGAGCGTGAACCTGGGGGGATGGAGGAGCGTCGTCATGGGTAATCCTTGTTGGTCTTGCCGGGCGCTGTCATGCGCGCGCCAGCTTGTATTCGCTGCGGGATTGCCCGCGGATGAGCCACACGAGCAGCGCGGCGCCGATCAGGTCGAACGCGCCGAGGCTCGCGAACAGTGGGCCGTAGCCGACCTTGTCGGCGAGCGCGCCGACCACGAGCGAGAAGCTCAGTCCGCCGATCCACGCGGCCATGCCCGCGAAGCCGCTTGCCGTGCCGACCTCGCGCGGGTCGAACACGTCGGCGGCGAGCGTGTTGACGAGCGCGGAGATCATCTGGTGGGCGAAGCCGCCGACGCAAAAGAGCGCGATGGCCATATACGGCGAAGCGACGAGCCCGATGCACGCGGGCCCGATCATCATGAATGCGCCGAGCACCACGCCCGCCACGCGCGACCACAGCAGC
Organism: Paraburkholderia sp. J8-2; assembly: GCF_905220195.1. Taxonomy (NCBI): domain Bacteria; kingdom Pseudomonadati; phylum Pseudomonadota; class Betaproteobacteria; order Burkholderiales; family Burkholderiaceae; genus Paraburkholderia; species Paraburkholderia sp. J8-2. Next base: position 398,545 of record NZ_CAJMZA010000001.1, on the reverse strand, counting down.
GGCAATCGGAAATGGCGCATCAGGAAGGGCGAGAGATAGCCGCCCAGAATGCCGCCCAGGTCCGCGGCGACGAAGGGCAGCCATGCGAACGCGGCAATTTGCTTGAGGTCCATGTGGCGTTCCGTGGCCAGATAGAGCGGGATCCAGAAGCTGAAGGTTTGCCAGGCCGGTTCCGCGAAGAAGCGCGGCAATGCAATCGCCCAGAAGCGCCGCGATGTGACGACCTCACGCGTGCTCGCCTTGCCCTGCGCCGCCGGCCGGTGTTGCCCTTCCATGATGAACGCGCGCTCGCCTTCGCTAATGCGCGGGTGAGCGCTGGGCGCGCGATAGAGCGCGTACCAGGCGGCGGCCCAGATGAAACCGACCGCGCCCGTCACGATGAAGGCCGTTTGCCAGCCAAAGCGCAGTGAAAAGAAAATGACGACGGGCGGCGCGAGCACGGCGCCCAGCGACGTGCCCGCGTTGAAGTACCCGACTGCCACCGACTTTTGCCGGTCGGGAAACCATTCCGCAACGGCCTTCATGCCCGAGGGAATGGCCGCGGCTTCGAAAAGACCGAGCAAGCCGCGCATGGCGCCGAGCGACAGCCAGCCCGTGGCGAAGCCGTGCATGACGCCCGCTGCGGACCACAACGCGGCGAACAGCGTGAAGCCGATGCGCAGTCCGAGCAGGTCGACGATGATGCCGCACACCGGCTGCATGATGGTGTAGCCGATTTGAAAGGCGGCGACGATATACGAATATTGCTGCGTGCTGAAGCTCAGCACGTGCCGGAGTTCGGGCGCGAGCACCGCCAGCGAGTTGCGCGCCAGGTAGTTCAGAATGGTGCCCACGCAAACGAGGGCAATGATCCACCAGCGCAGGCCTTTGACTGTTTTCAAGTTTTGTCTCCTCCTGTTTCCGCGCGCGGTGACGTGTTGCGCCTGGAAATCAGTTCACTGTACTAATTAAATGGGGCTTTTCGTGTAGGCGCTCCGTGTCGTGCGTGCCGGGTCGTGACCGCTACAAGTTATACGACAACGCACATCTATGTTTTCGCTGATGCTAAGTTTTGCGGCTAGCAGGTGTCAAGATACGCAGGGCCGCGCAGGCGATGCCAGTACGCGTGTTTGGCGCTTTATATTTCGCCGGTTTGAGCGAAATCACACCTTTGCGATAAAGGTCGGCGTATCGCGGGAGGGGTGCTTGACGGCGTCCGGGTGCAAATCTACGATGGCTCCGATTTTTCATGATATCGGTTGTCGTATGACATGGCTATCGCCCGCTTCGTTCGGCTAGCCGGTGCGTTCAATAACATAAGGAGACCTGATGAAAAAACACGCTACGCTGCGTGCCTTTCTGCTTGCGGCAGCAATCTGCGAGGTGGCACCCGTTCAAGCGCAATCGAACGTGACGCTATACGGCGTCGTGGACGACGCGATCAGCTACGTCAACAACCAGAACGGCAGCTCGAACGTATACCTGCGGCAGGGCAACCTTTACGCCTCCAAGTTCGGGCTTCGCGGTAACGAAGACCTGGGCGGGGGAACACGTGCGATCTTCGATCTCCAGGCAGGCTTCGACGCGAACACGGGCGCGGCGTCGTCGGCCGGATTGCTTTTCAACCGCCAGGCCTACGTGGGCCTCGCCAACGACACCTACGGCACCGTGACCCTGGGCCGCCAGTACACGCCCTATATGCTCTTCGTCGGGCCGCTTGCGTCCAGCAGCTGGCTCACGGGCGCGACCGGCGCGCACCCCGGCGATTACGACAGCCTCGACACGACGGTGCGCATCAACAATGCGCTCACCTATACGTCACCCGTTTTCAAGGGCGTGAGCGCGAGCGTGCTGTACGGATTCAGCGGCATAGCCGGCAGTCCGGGCGCGGGGCAGAGCCTCAGCGCCGCGCTGCGCTACACGGCAGGCCCGCTGAGCCTCGCGGCCGGTTATCTGCGCTTGAATAACACGGGCCGCACGCTGAACTTCGATCCGAACGCGTCGGGCTCGTTTGCCGTTTCGGCGGTGAATCGCGGCTATGCGTCGGCGCGCGCGGTGCAGAACATCGCCGCCGCCGGCAACTACACGCTGGGCGATTTCACTTTCGGCTTGAATTACACCAACGTGCAATATCTGGCGGGCGGCAGCGCGGCGTTCGCGAACACGGCCGTGTTCAACACGTACGGCGCACTGGCCGCATGGCGCGCGACACCGGCGTTCGATCTCGCGGGCGCGTTCTCGTACACCATGGCGGCGAAGGCGAACGGCATCGCGAACGCAGCGCGCTACCAGCAATACTCGCTGCGCGAGTCGTGGCATCTTTCGAAGCGCACCACGCTCTATGCGCTGCAGGCGTATCAGCGCGCGAACGGTCAGACGCTCGGCGCCACAGGCGCTATCACCGGCGCCGTGGCGACAGTGGGGGACTCGCAGAACGCAACGCCTTCGTCGACGAACGCGCAGTTTGTCGGCATGGCGGGGATTTCGGTGCTGTTCTAGTCCGGCCGGACCTACCCGGCCAGGTAGGTCCGGCTGGGTAGGTGTAGCCTGATGCGGCGTTGGTCCGCAGGCGTGAAACGATGGACAATAGCGTACCCAATCGCCATCCAACCGCTCTCATGTCCACCGACGACAAGAACACCACCCCAGCGCCCAACGAACCGCCCGGCCGCGCCAGCTACACGCAGTTCGCCGATCGCTACGCCGAGCAGGCCCCCGTCAAGCCGCACAACGCGCTCTACGAGCGTCCCGCCACGCGTTCGCTGCTAGGCGCGGTGGCGGGACTCGACGTGCTCGACGCGGGCTGCGGGCCCGGCATCGTGAGCGCGGAGCTGGCGGGCGAGGGTGCGCGCGTGCAGGCCTTCGACGTTACGCCAGCGATGGTCGAACTGGCGAAGACGCGTTGCGCGGGCCTTGCCGTCGAGCTCACGCAGGGCGATCTCGCGCAGCCGCTTGAATGGCTCGCGAGCGCTTCGGTCGACCGTATCGTGTGCTCGCTCGCACTCGATTATGTCGAGCACCTCACGCCGACGTTTCAGGAGTTTCACCGCGTGGCGCGCCCAGGCGCACTGTTGGTGTTTTCGATGTCCCATCCCATGCGCGACTGGATCGACACGCGCACGCGCGGTTCGCGCACCTACTTCGAGACGACGCGCTTCGGCCTGCATTGGGGCGGCTTTGGCGAGCCGAAGCCTTGGGTGGAAGCATTCAGGCGCCCGCTTGCCGATATCTTCAACGCGCTCATGGAAACGGGTTGGGCCATCGACCGCGTGCTCGAACCCGTGCCGCAAGCGGAAATGAAGGCGGTATCGCCGGCGCTGCACGCAGAACTCGTGCAGTCGCCGGCGTTCATCTGCGTTCGCGCGCGGCGTGTTTGAGTGTTTGAGCGGCCGCGCGGCGCAATGAGCGCTTAACGGCGTGTTTCGCGCGAGCCGGCCGAAAGCGACTCTTCGAGCGCGGCAACACCGGCAGGCAGATCGACCTTCACGCCGAGGTCGCTCATCGTGCGGCCAAGCGCGTGCACGGTGCGGAAGAGATTGTGCTCGCGGCACTGCTCGCCCATTTGCCCGATGCGAACGATCGGGAGACCGAACGATCCGGCAATCTCAACCTGATATTGCTGCGAGATGTGGTTGCACACCTCGCGCGCGGTCGCGCCTTCGGGCAGCTCGATGCCGACCACGGAATTCAGGCGGCACGTTGGCGGCGTATAGAGCGCGAGGCCCAGCGCGCTCACGCCGCTTTGCAGCGCGAGCGAGCAGCGCAGGTGGCGCGCAAAGCGCTTTTCAAGCGTTTCCGTGCACACGAGGCGCAGCGCCTCGTGCAGCGCCAGCACGCCCGAAACGGGCGCGGTGTAGTGGTAACCGGCGTTGTGCCAGAAGTTTTCGGCGAGCATGGCGTCGAGGCACCAGTGCGTGTTCGGCGCGGTGCGCGTGCGCACGCGCTCCCATGCGGCGTCCGAGAAGGCAATGAGCGACACGCCGGGGATCGACGAGAGGCCCTTTTGGCCGCCCGTGATCACGACGTCGATGCCCCAGGCGTCCATTTCCAGCGGCATGGTGCTCAGCGTGCACACGGCGTCGACCACCACGAGCGCGCCGGCGGCCTTGGCAAGCTGCACGATTTCCTTGAGCTCACGATTCCAGACCGTGTTGGACGTTTCGCCATGGACGATCGTGACGACTGCCGGGCGCGTGCGCTCGATGGCCTGCGCGACGGCTTCGAGCGAGGCGATCTCGCGGTTGGCCACGTCGAGCGTGGTGACTTCGGCGCCCACGCGGCCCGCCATTTCGGCCATGCGCTGGCTGAAGAAGCCGTTGACGATGGAGAGCACGCGGGTGCCGGGCCACGCGAGGTTCGAGATCGCCATTTCCATGGCCGCCGAGCCCGGTCCGGCTACGCCGAGCACCCAGTTCGAGTGCGTCTGGAACACGTAGCGCGCCATCGCCTTCACCTGGTGAATGACGCGCGCCATGGTGTCGCCGAGGTGATTGATGACGACGGTGTTGGCCTTGGCCACGGCGTCGGGAATCGGCACAGGGCCCGCACCCATCATGAGGAGCGGCTCCTCGGGCAGGATGCGGTCGAGCGTATCGACAGTGGGGCAAGGCACGGGCGCGGCCCCGGCCGCCGCCGCCGCCGCGGCAGCGCGCGAAGGGGGCAGCGGATCGGAGTGGAGCGCGTTGTCGTTCATCTTGGGTACCTTGATTGACCGGGAAGTGGGTTGCGTGGGAGGCGCGGATCGTGCGCCTTCAGGCAGTGTTGTGCGGCGCGGCAGTGCTGGCCATGTACAGTTGCGCGGAATTTCGCTGAACAGTCGTTCGGGCGGCATTGCTGCGCTGCGGCCTTTGTACAGCCACCCTATAATCGATCGCATCGCCCGATAATGCAAGGAAGACAGCGTATGTCGCAATTCGCCGTGGACAATCCATTTCTTGAAACGCTCGGCGTGAGCGTCGCGCAGTGGCGCGAGGGTTATGCGGAGCTTGTCATGCCTATCGACGCTTCGAAGCTCAATCGCCAGGGCGTGCTGCAAGGCGGCGCGATTGCCACGCTGCTCGACGCGGCGGCTGGCTATGCGGGGTTGTTCGCGCCGGTTGGCGACGCACCGCGCCATGGTTTCACGCTCTCGCTCACGACCAACTACCTCGACAAAGGCCTTGGCCAGCTCGTGCGCGCGAAGGGATTTCTGGAGCGCGGCGGCCGCTCGATCTTCTTTGCGCGCGCCGAGGCATGGGTGGACGATCAACTGCTGATTGCGAGCGCGCAGGGGACGTTCAAGTATTCGTATCCGAAGAAAGCTTGAACGGTCGTCATGCCGGATTGAAAAAGCCCGCCGTCTCGATCGAGGGGCGGGCCTGGCCTGAGCGGCGGCTTTTGGCGAAAGCGCGTTATCCCAGCAGCAGCGCGTCGTCGTCGAGCTTCTCGTGGCGATTCTGCTCGAACATGCGCAACAGGTCCGGCACGTCGAGTCCGCGGCGCGCATCGCCCGAAACGTCGAGCACCACCTGACCCTGGTGCAGCATCACCGTGCGCTGGCCGTAGTCGAGCGCCTGGCGCATGCTGTGCGTGACCATCATGGTCGTGAGCTTCGCTTCCTCCACGATACGCGCGGTCAACTCCAGCACGAACGCGGCCGTTTTCGGATCGAGCGCGGCCGTGTGCTCGTCGAGCAGCAGGATGCGCGAAGGCTGCAGCGACGCCATCAGCAGACTGACCGCCTGGCGCTGGCCTCCCGACAGCAGGCCGATGCGATCGGTCAGACGATTTTCCAGGCCCAGATTCAAGAGTCGCAGCTTCGCGCGAAACAGTTCGCGGTTCTGCCTTTTCAGGGCGGGACCGAAGCCGCGGCGCTTGCCGCGCGCCATCGCGAGCGCCATGTTCTCTTCGATGGTGAGCGCCTCGCAGGTGCCGGCCATCGGGTCCTGAAACACGCGGGCGACGAGAGGCGCGCGGTCCCAGGCCTGTTGCTTCGTGACGTCGTGGCCGTCGATGGTGATCGTGCCGCTATCCACGCGCTGGTCGCCGCTGATCGCGTTGAGGAAAGTGGACTTGCCTGCGCCGTTCGAACCGATCACGGCCACGAACTGGCCGCTCGGAATCTCGAGCGTGAGCCCGCGCAGCGCGCGCGTTTCGATCGGCGTGCCGGGGTTGAAAGTCAGCTTGAGGTCTTTGGCGCTGAGCATTTCATGCCCTCCCGTTCTTGCGGCCAAACAGTTTCTTGCGCGTGGCGGGGAGCACGAGCGCGATCGTCACGAGCACGGCGGTGACGAGATTCAGGTCCTGCGCTTTGAGGCCGATGAAGTCGCTGTTGAGCGCGAGCGCAATGAAGAAGCGATACAGGATCGCGCCGAGCACAGCGGCGAGCGTGGTGAGCACGAGGCGGCGCGCGGGCAGGACGCTCTCGCCGATGATCACGGCTGCAAGCCCGATCACGATGGTGCCGATGCCCATCGAAATGTCCGAGCCGCCCTGGGTTTGCGCGAAAAGGGCGCCGGCCAGTGCGACGAGCGCGTTGGACAGCGCCATGCCGGCGAGCGTTGCGCGGCCCGTGGCGATGCCCTGCGCGCGCGCCATGCGCGGATTCGCGCCCGTTGCGCGCAGCGCGAGACCGTATTGCGAAGAGAAGAACCAGTCGAGCCCGAACTTCGCGGCCAGCACGACGACGAGCAGCGCGAGCGGGCGCAGCACGTAGTCGGGCAGCCAGGCGGGCTGGATGATCGTGAATACCGTGGCTTCGGAAATGAGCGGCACGTTCGGCGCGCCCATCACACGCAGGTTGATCGAATAGAGCGCGATCATCATGAGGATGCTCGCGAGCAGATCCATGATCTTCAGGCGCACGTTGAGCCAGCCGGTGATGAAGCCGGCGATTGCGCCCGCAACGATCGCACAGGCGGTCGCGAGAAACGGATCGTGGCCCGCGGCGATCAATGTGGCCGCCACGGCGCCGCCCAGCGGAAAGCTGCCGTCGACGGTGAGATCGGGGAAGTTGAGGATGCGAAACGAGATCAGCACCCCGAGGGCCACGAGACTGAAGATCAAGCCGATCTCGAGTGCGCCCAGAAGCGAGTAGAGGGACATGAGGAGAAATCCTGTTGCGGTCTGCGGCGGCGGTGCACCGGAGTCGATGCGCGGCGCACCGCCCGGATGGGGCAGCGCGCCGTTGTGCATCGTCGTTACGCAAATGAGCGGCCTTTATCGGGCCTGGCAGTGTGGCGCGTGCGATGCGCCACGCCTGCGGCTTACTTCACGACCGTGGTCGCGTCCTTGAGCAGGTCGGCCGAGAGCGTCACGCCTTGCTTTTGCGCGGCGGCCGGATTCACGAACAGTTGCAGCTTGCTGCTGGTTTCCGAGGCGATTGCGCCCGGCTTCTCGCCCTTGAGAATACGCACGACGACCTTGCCCGTTTGATGGCCGAGGTCGCTGTAGTCGATACCGAGCGCCGCGATGGCGCCGCGCTTCACGCTGTCCGTATCCGAAGCGACGAGCGGAATCTTCGCGTCGTTGGCCACCTTCACGAGCGCTTCGTACGCCGAAACCACGTTGTTGTCGGTGTTCGTGTAGATCACGTCGACCTTGCCGATCAGGCTCTTCGCAGCCGGACCGATGTCCACGGTGCGCGGCGCGGCGGCTTCCTTCAGCGTCATGCCTTGTTGCGCGAGCAGTTCCTTGAGCGCCTTCACGACCACGACCGAATTCGCTTCGCCGGGGTTGTAGACCATGCCGACGGTTTTCGCGTTGGGCACGACGCGCTTGATGAGCGCGACCTGCTTGTCGAGCGGCAGCTTGTCGGACACGCCGGTCACGTTCGTGCCGCTCGGCGTCCACGTCTTGACGAGTTGTGCGGCCACCGGATCCGTCACGCCCGAGTACACCACGGGCACGGACTTCGTTGCGGCCACAACGGCCTGCGCAGAAGGCGTGGCGATCGCAACGATCGCGCTCGGGTTGTCGCCCACGAACTTGCGCGCGATCTGCGCGGCGGTGCCCGTGTTGCCTTGCGCGCTCTGGTATTCCCACTTGAGATTCTTGCCGGCGTCGTAGCCGGCGGCCTTCAGTTCGTCGCGCACGCCGTCGCGGATCGCGTCGAGTGCCGGGTGCTCGACGATTGACAGCACTTCCACGGTCGCGGTTTCGGTGGCGCGTGCGGCGCCCGAAGTCAGCGCGAGCGCGGCGGCGCCGGCGATCAGGGAAAGGGTGGCGGCAACGGTTGCCTGCTTGAAGGTCTTCATGCGGTTTGATCTCCCCCGAGTGCTGGGTTCTTGCGGTTTTTTCGGATCTGCAGGGTGCGGCGTCGCCGGCTTCACGCGTGGCGGGAGCACGCGGCATGCGCCGTCGTGGTGCATGCGGGCGCGGCGAGGGAGCGAGGATACCACCGACTCTTGCGGGGCTGGAACGCGTTGGCGGGGCAGTGAGGCGGCCGCGCGACGGTGCCGTGAAGATTTATTCGAGATTGCACAATCCGATTATGGGGAAACGCTGTGCTTTAACGAAAAGTTTCTCACTTTCGGGGTTTGGGTGAAAAGTGCGGGTGAGGTGGAGGGTGATATGGATTGTGTATTTTTTTCAAAAATTGCATTTTAAGGTTATTGTAATATGTATCCTTATAAATCAATGATTTGGCGTGTTTTGCATTTAGGGTATTCCCGGTATCTCGATAATGTGTTCGATGATTTTTGTGTGGTTATCGATTGATATTTATTTTATTGATTCGCGCGATTCGTCGATCAGATCTCGTTGAAAATTAAAATAACCGAAAAAGCCCTGTAAAAATCAGAAATCCTGTCATTCCGTACACCCGCATCAGCCGGTCGTCTCAGGGCGGAGAGTGGTCCGCAACCCGCATGAAAGGGCATTTTCCCGAGCTTTTTCAAGCGCTTTCCGGCATCCCCCTCAATTGACCGATGTCAAAAGTCAAGTCGATATCCGAAAAAACCCTTAGTTGCCGTGAAAATGGATTATTGATAGCATCCGCGGGTCGCTGATTCAGGCCGGTCCACCTTACCGGTACGAATTGCAGCGAACGGGGCAGGCGGATCGCTTGCGCAACAGAGTCTGTAACTCAGCAGTCTCTCCGAACTCAGCCGCCTACCAGGGCGCTGATACACGCCGGGCCCCGTCACGTCTTTTTCTCTGGTGCTCGTCGTGGTTGTTCCCCATTGAATGTCATTGGGGCGCTGTTCGTTTGCGCAGGTCATTCCGTCTGACCGGTTGACCCGAAAACAATCGAGGAGCTCCTGATGACGTTGTCCCGTCTTACCGCTGTTTCCGTGGCTGCCGCGCTGCTCGCATTTGGTGCAAGCGCAAACGCCGACACCGTGAAGATCGCCATTGCCGGCCCGTTCAGCGGCCCGGTCGCCCAGTACGGCGACATGGTCAAGGCGGGCGCGCTGACTGCCATCGAGCAGATCAACGCCGCCGGCGGTGTGAACGGCAACAAGCTCGAAGCCGTCCTGATGGACGACTCGTGCGAGCCGAAGCAGGCTGTCGCCGTCGCCAACAAGATCGTTTCGCAGCACATCCAGTACGTGGTTGGCCACGTTTGCTCGGGCTCGACGATTCCCGCCTCGGACATCTACGAGAACGAAGGCGTTGTGATGGTCACGCCGTCGGCCACCGCGCCGCAGCTGACCGAAGGCAAGAAGCGCCAGTTCATCTTCCGCACGATTGGCCGCGACGACCAGCAAGGTCCGGCAGCCGCCGCCTACATCATCAACAAGGTCAAGCCGAAGAAGGTCGCGATCCTGCACGACAAGCAGTCGTACGGCCAGGGCATCGCCACGTCGGTCAAGGCCGCGCTCGACAAGGCACACATTCCCGTTGTCGTGTTCGAAGGCATCAACGCCGGTGATTCGGACTACTCCGCAGTCGTCACGAAGCTCAAGTCGCAAGGCGTGGACTTCGTCTACTTCGGCGGTTACCACCCGGAAATGGGCCTGCTCATGCGCCAGTCGCGTGAACAGGGCGTGAAGGCTACGTTCATGGGTCCGGAAGGCGTGGGCAACAAGGACGTGACGGCCATTGCCGGCCCGGCTTCGGAAGGCATGCTCGTCACGCTGCCCGCCGACTTCGCTTCGGACCCCGCCAACGCCAAGCTCGTGAAGGCATTCGCCGACGCCAAGCGCGACGCGAACGGCCCGTTCCAGATGCCGTCGTACGCTGCGGTTGAAGTGATCGCCGACGGCATTGCCGGTGCGAAGAGCACGGACCCGACCAAGGTTGCCGCCTACCTGCACAAGAACGCGTTCAGCACGCCGATCGGCAAGGTCGAATACGACGCACAGGGCGACCTCAAGTCGTTCCGCTTCGTCGTCTACACGTGGCACAAGGACGCCACGAAGACCGCCGCGAACTGATCCCGGCGCTGCACGCAGCAAACGCCCCGCTCCTGGTGGCGGGGCGTTTTTGCAGCGGTTGCGCGCGCAACTAAAGCAACAGGATCGGTTTCAAAGGTCTCTCCAAAGGTCTCTTATCGGCTTCACGGCCGCGGGGCTTACGCATGAATGATTTTCTTCCGCAGTTCACCCAGCAGCTCGTCAACGGGCTCACGCTGGGCGCGATCTATGCGCTGATCGCCATCGGCTACACGATGGTCTACGGCATCATCGGCATGATCAACTTCGCTCACGGCGAGATCTACATGATCGGCGCTTATGTGGGCCTCGTCACGCTCACGGCCATCGGCACCTCGGCGGGTTATCCGCTGCCGCTCGTGCTGGGCGCGGCGCTCATTGTCTCGGTGCTCGTCACCGGGCTCTACGGTTTCGCGGTCGAGCGGGTGGCGTATCGGCCGCTGCGCGGCGGCCCTCGCCTCGTGCCGCTCATCTCCGCCATCGGCATGTCGATCTTTCTGCAGAACTACGTGCAGATCGGGCAGGGCGCGCGCGACGTGTCCGTGCCGATGCTCATTTCCGGCGCGCTCGACTTCAACATGGGCGGCAACTTCGAAGTGACGATTCCGTACGCGCGCATGTTGATCGTCGGCGTCACGCTCGTGCTGATGATCGCGCTTACGCTCTTCATTTCGCGCTCGCGCATGGGCCGCGCGTGCCGCGCCTGCGCCGAAGACATGAAGATGGCCAACCTGCTCGGCATCGACACGAACCGCGTGATCTCGTTCACGTTCGTGCTCGGCGCGATGCTCGCGGCGGTGGGCGGTGTGCTGATCGGGCTCACGATCGGCAAGCTCAATCCGTATATCGGCTTCATTGCGGGCATCAAGGCGTTTACGGCCGCGGTGCTGGGCGGTATCGGCAGCATTCCGGGTGCGATGCTCGGCGGCGTGCTGCTCGGTCTCGCCGAAACCCTCGCTTCGGGCTACATGCCCGCGGAGTACAAGGACGTCGTGGCCTTCGGCCTGCTCGTGCTCGTGCTGCTCTTCCGTCCCACCGGCCTGCTCGGCAAGCCGGACGTCGAAAAGGTGTGAGGTCGATATGAGCCAAACTGTTTCGGTACGCGCGGCCAGCAATAGCGCACACGGTCAGTCCTCGTCGCAAACGGTGAAGGGTGCGTTCGCCGCCGCCGTGGCGACCATCATCCTCACCGCGCCCATTCTCGGCCTGCAGCTCACGCTCGACGGCTATCAGGTCGTGCTGCAGCAGCACTGGCGTCCGGTCTGGATCGCGGCTGCCGTGGTGTTCGTGTTCCAGCTCGCCAAGCCGATGTTTGTGCGCGCAACGAGTAACGTGCGCCTGCCGAAGGCCCCCGCGCTCGGCGCGCGCCAGCAGCGCGTGGCGATCTGGGTGCTGCTTGCGTTCGGCGCGGTGTTTCCGTTCATGGGTTCGCGCGGCGCGATCGACGTCGCGACGCTCGCGCTCATCTACGTGATTCTTGGTCTCGGCCTCAATATCGTGGTGGGTTTCGCAGGTCTGCTCGACCTGGGCTACGTGGGCTTCTACGCGGTGGGCGGCTATACGTATGCGCTGCTCAACCAGTACTTCGGCTTCACGTTCTGGGAATGCCTGCCGCTCGCGGCGCTCGCAGCCGCTACGTTCGGCTTCGTGCTCGGCTTCCCGGTGCTGCGCCTGCGCGGCGACTATCTCGCCATCGTCACGCTCGGCTTCGGCGAGATCATTCGCCTGCTGCTCAATAACCTCACGAGCATCACGGGCGGCCCGGACGGCATTTCCAGCATTCCCAAGCCCACCGTGTTCGGCTTCGAAATGGCCCGCCACGCCAGTGTGGAAGGCGCGAAGACGTTCAACGAATTGATCGGCATCGAGTACAGCGGCGAGCACATGGTGATCTTCCTCTACCTGCTCGCGCTCGTGCTGGTGGCGTTCACGCTGTTCGTCACGAGCCGCCTGCTGCGCATGCCGATGGGCCGTGCCTGGGAAGCGCTGCGCGAAGATGAGATCGCCTGCCGCTCGCTGGGTTTGAACCCAACGCGCATCAAGCTCTCGGCGTTCACGCTGGGCGCTTCGTTCGCGGGTCTCGCGGGCGCGTTCTTCGCGGCGCGCCAGGGGCTCGTCACGCCCGAGTCGTTCACGTTCATCGAGTCGGCGCTCATTCTCGCCGTGGTGGTGCTGGGCGGCATGGGTTCGCAACTGGGCGTGGTGCTCGCCGCGATCCTGCTCACCGCGCTGCCCGAAGTGGCCCGCGGCTTTGCCGAGTACCGCATGCTGATCTTCGGTCTGGTGATGGTGCTGATGATGATGTGGCGTCCGCAGGGCCTGTTGCCCGCAAGCCGTCCGCACGTGGAGTTGCCGCAATGAGCGCACAAGCGTTGTTGAAAGTAGCGGGCCTGCAGATGCGCTTCGGCGGTCTGCTGGCCGTGGACGGCATCGACTTCGACGTGCGTCCGAACGAGGTGTTCGCGATCATCGGGCCGAACGGCGCGGGCAAGACCACAGTGTTTAACTGCGTGGGCGGTTTCTACAAGCCGACCGCGGGCGACATCGTGCTGGAAGGCCACGCCATCACTGGCCAGCCGAGCCACCAGGTCGCGCGCCGCGGCCTCGTGCGCACGTTCCAGAATATTCGCCTCTTCAAGCAGCTCACCGTGCTCGAAAACCTCATGGTCGCGCAGCACCTGAAGGTGAACCGCAACATGCTGAGCGGCCTGTTCGCGACGCCCGCGTATCGCCGCGCCGAGCGCGCCGCGCTCGAACGCGCCGCGTACTGGCTCGAACGCGTGGGCCTGAAGCCGGTGGCGAACCGCGAGGCGGGCACGCTTTCATACGGCCATCAGCGCCGGCTCGAAATCGCGCGCTGCATGATCACCGACCCGCGTCTGTTGATGCTCGACGAACCCGCGGCCGGTTTGAATCCGCAGGAGAAGGTCGAACTGCAGCAGATGGTGGACGGCTTGCGTAACGAGTTCGGAATCTCCGTACTCCTGATCGAGCACGACATGAGCCTCGTGATGGGCGTATCGGACCGCATTCTCGTAATGGAACACGGCAAGCCGATCATGATCGGCAAGCCCGACGAAGTGCGCAACGACCCGCGCGTGATCAAGGCCTATCTCGGAGAGGACTGATGCTGAAGCTGGAAAAGGTCCATACCCACTATGGCGCGGTGGAAGCGCTGGCGGGCGTGTCGATCGAAGTGAACAAGGGCGAGATCGTCACGCTGATCGGCAGCAACGGCGCCGGCAAGACCACGCTCATGATGACCGTGTGCGGCACGCCGCGCGCGTCGGCCGGGAAAGTGACGTTCGAAGGCGAGGACATCACGCGCATGCCCACGCACGACATCATGCGCAAGGGCATGGCGATTTCGCCGGAAGGGCGCCGCGTGTTCCCGAGCCTCACGGTGCTCGAAAACCTACAGATGGGCGGCTTCTTCGCCTCGCAGCACGAGATCGATGCGGGCATCGAGCACGTGTTCAAGCTGTTTCCGCGTTTGAACCAGCGTGCGAAACAGCGTGCGGGCACGATGTCGGGCGGCGAGCAGCAGATGCTCGCCATCGGCCGCGCGCTCATGAGCCGTCCGCGTTTGCTGCTGCTCGACGAACCCACGCTCGGCCTCGCGCCGCTCGTGATCGCGCAGATCTTCGACATCATCCGCACGATTCGCGAGGAAGGCGTGACGGTGTTCCTCGTCGAGCAGAACGCGAACAAGGCGCTGCATGTGGCCGATCGCGGCTATGTGCTGGAGACCGGACGCGTGGTGCTCGCCGACAGCGCCGACAACCTGCTCGCCAACGACAATATCAAGCGCGCATATCTGGGCGGTTGATCGTCTGAGGTCGTGCCGCGCTGCGGCCCGCGCAATCCGCGTTCATCGAACGTGGGTTGCGCGGGCCGTTTCTTTTATGGCACCCGGAACATGCTTCAATCGCCGCGCGCAATCGCAAGCTGCGCGATCAGCCGCATCAGCTCGGCCTGGCGGCGCGTGGTCGTTTTCGCGAACACGTGATGCAGATGCGTGCGCACGGTGGAGGGCAGAACCTCCAGCGCCTCGGCCACGTCTTTCGTGTTGAGGCCCTTGCCGACTTCGCAGGCCACGCGCGCTTCGGCAGGCGTGAGGCCGAACAGCGCGACGAGACGCGTTTCCACGCCGCGCCGCGACGACTGCGGATCGATCACGATCAGCATGGCCGTGCCGGCGCGCGCGGCTTGCGCGCAGTAGTCGGCGCGCCGGTGCGCGCCCAGCGGCGAAATGAGCGCCTGGAGCGGCTCGTCGGGCGGCTGGCGGGCGATCAGCATCGCGCCGCCCGTGCGGTCCCGTGCGTCGCGTCCGGCTGCGCGCGCGATCAGCGCGTGCAGCTGCTGCGTGGCGGCGGCCGTGGCGGCGCTGAGTGTGCCGTGTTCGGTGCGCAGCCCGTTTGCGCGTGCGAGCTGCGCGGTGGCGGCGCGATTCGCGAACACGATGTGCGCATCGGCATCGACGATCAGGACGCCGTGTGCGAGCGCGTCGAGCGCGTCTGCGGGCGCATAGCCGCTTTTGTCGTACGAGGCGACGGTGCGGGCGGTGTGCCGCTGCACGCGCAACGCGTTGCGCAGATGCGGCAGCAGCTCGCGCAGGGCGTCCAGTTCGTCTTCGCTATAGAAGCGCTTTTCGTGGCGCAGTGCGCCGAGTACGGCGGCCATGTCGCCTTCGCGCAGCACGTTCGCGAAGGCCACCGTGTAGAAGCGTTGCGGGCGCACCCACTCCTGCACGAAAGCGCTGCGTTCCAGACTCCCCTGCGGGCGGATCATCGTGTCGGTGACGAGTGTGCCGGCGGCCCAGCGGCGCGCCTGCGGCACGATCGGATCGAAGCCGCCGTAGTACTGCGCATACGAGTGGGCAAACGAAGCGTCGATGCCGTCCCACTCGGCGAGCGAGAAGGTGCTTTCGGGCGGCAGCATGGTGAGATTCACGTGTTGCGCGCCGATGCGCTGGGCAATGCGCGCACAGACATCCGGCCAGCGTTGCGCGTCGAAACCGGCGTCGTAGATCGCGTCGATCAGGCCGCCCGTTTCGTCCGGCCCGGAAAGCCTCACGCGCGCACGGTGTGCAACGGTATCGATAGCCGCAGCTTGCGCGGCCGTTGTAGGCCCCATGGCGGTCTCCCAGGCTGGAATATATTCACGGCAGAAGGCCTCAAGGCATGCCTTGCGACGTTGCATATAGGGCCATGTGGCACTGCAACGACGCCGGTGGCGCGAAGGGGCAAACTGAGGCGTCAATCCACGTTTGCAAACGGCAGGCGGGAGGGGATGCGCTGCAGCATCCCGGGGTACCTATTCTGAATGAATAGACGATAAAGCCTACGTTTCGCTTTCGTCAGAAGACATTTCGGGTTTCGTTACATCCAATGCATTCCGGGTACTGGACAAGCGCGCTGCGCTCACGATAATTGAGCGTCCCATATCGGGCGCGCTGCATGGGGGAAAGGCGGCGCGAGCCGCCGGAGCGAAGGGCGACAGGGCGACGAATTGGTGAAAGTCAGATCAAGCGGAGAGTGTTTGGATGTCTGAAGAGTACGAAGTGCATGGGCCGCACGACCACGCGGTCGAACACGCCGCGGCGGGCCATGGCGGGCAC
The DNA here is from genome assembly GCF_905220195.1 of Paraburkholderia sp. J8-2. Taxonomy (NCBI): domain Bacteria; kingdom Pseudomonadati; phylum Pseudomonadota; class Betaproteobacteria; order Burkholderiales; family Burkholderiaceae; genus Paraburkholderia; species Paraburkholderia sp. J8-2. The sequence continues at coordinate 382,591 of NZ_CAJMZA010000001.1, read as the reverse complement.
GGCGAGGGCGACCCGTTCCCGGGCCGCATGGCGGTGATGACGGCGATCCTCGCTTCCATTGGGGCGATCTTTGCCTACCAGAGCGGCAACAGCGAGAACCAGGCGCTCTATTACAAGAACGAAGCGGCGATTCGCAAGACCGAAGCCGCGAATCAATGGGCCTACTATCAGGCGAAGGGCGAGAAGCAGAATCTGGCGGAACTGGGCGCGCAACTCTCTGCGCTCGCGCCGAATTCGGAAGCCGCGCAAAAGCGCTTTGCTGCCGACGCCGACCGCTATCGCCAGCAGAAGGAACCGATCCGCGCGAAGGCGGAGGCGCTCGAAAAGATCGTCGAGCAGGACGATGCGCTAAGCGAGCAGGTGCTGCACGGCCATCATCGCTGGGCGCAGGCCACGACGCTCATCCAGATCTCGATCGCGCTCACGGCCATCACGCTGCTTACGCGGCGCCGCTGGCTGCTCAATACGTCGGTGGGCGTGGCCATCGTTGGCGTGGGCCTGGGCGCATTGGCGTTCTTCGGCGGCTGAGTTTTTCAACCGCCGCACACGATCGCCGTGAGGAGCAACGGCACGACCGATTGCACCGTGGCGTCGCTGTTGGCTTCGCGCACGCGCGAGCGCACCTTCTCCGCGGGCGCGGACACGACGACGCCATAAAGCGGCGAGGCGATCTCCTTGCCCGCGCCTCGCTTGAAGAGCGTGTCGTCGCGGTCGTAGCCGAGTACCACGTAAATGGGAAAGCCGAACGCGCTCAGGCGGGTGCCGCGCACGGGGCTGAACGCGTTGACCGAATTCGCTTCGACGCGCGTCGGCTCGGGTTCGATGGATTTGTCGTCGATAAGCGACGAAATGAACGTGTGGGGATCGGACTTGCAGTCGAACTGCTGGTCGCGTGTGCTGGTTTGCGCATGCGCGACCAGCGGCGCCAGCAGCGCGGCAAAAGCGGCAAGGCCGCTAAGCGCGGCCCGCAGCGTAATCGCCGGGAACGCGAATATCACGGAAGTTTGGCGCTTGGTCATGGCTACGAGCAGCAATGCCGGGAGAAGTCCGGTTGACTCTATTCGACACCCGGACTTCGTTCGTGTTCAAAGCTTACGGCACATAAATTGCGCGGGGCGTGCGCCCGCACACATCCGCATGCGCGATCGCGGCCGTTACAGCATGGATTTCGCCTGGCTCAGGATCTTGTCGCAGACCTGCTTCGTGGCCTGCTCCTTGAGGCCGCTACCCGTGAGGTCGAGCTTCTGCCCATTGCCGGCCGTGAGGATGCCGCTCGTGCCCTGCGTATAGCCGCTGTCTGTGGTGTTCGCGCCGCCGGGCAGCTTGCTCAGCAGCGAGTCCTTCACGTTGCTCGCGGCGTCGGCGTTCAGGTAATTGTTCTTGATGCAGTACTGCAGCACGCCGGTGACATTGCCGAGACTGCTCGAGGTGAGCGAGGACGCGGAAAGCGAACTGCCAAGTCCGCCCAGATTGCCGAGCGCGCCCTGTGCCGAGCCGCCGCTGCCGCCCTGGTTGAGCAGGTTGCCGAGTTGCGCCTGTGCGCCGCCCCAGGGGGCGAGCAGCGCCAGAGTCAGGGTGGCCATCAGCGCCGTGGCAATGCGCGGCGTGGCGACGCCCGGAACAGAGGTTTGCATACACGAATCTCCGTGGTGGTTCAGTGCGCTCTTACTATAGACGGATTCGTTTGCGCGGCTTCGCTACGTGACGCCGCACGGGCGTTCGGACGGTAGGGGTGCAACCTGTGCAAAGTACGGTCGCCGCATCTCGCCGTGACCGTTTTGTGTTGCATCCGATGATTTCATCGGCATGTCATTTGTTGCGGGCACAACGATGGCGATGCGGGAGCGAACCGGGGTGTCCGAAGAGGGGGGTGTGTCTCAAGTGGTATGCATGCGTTTGGAATTGCGCACGACGCGGACCACGCGCGGGCTACGCAACGAATGCGCCTGTTACAACTGTATCGACGCTGTAAAACACCACGTTTACAGGCCTTTTCTGGCAATATTCCCGACGATTCAAGCGGGAGATTGTTTCTAACCGTAACACTTATTACGGTCCTCCTCATCGGCTGGTTTCAGGTGGTATGCTTCCTGCACAAATTCTCCCTTGCACGAGTGAGACCACGTTTATTGCGTCAATACAGTGAAAGAACGCACTGCCAGAGTGCGCGCAGCGACGCAAATGAACACGTCATATAAGCATATGGTGCAACCGAGCTAGCCAACGCGGGCAGCAAGATCCGCGAGCCGATGCTCCGTCACTGCAGCCCCGGTCCGGCTGCGTGGAGAACAGCATGAATTTCGAAGAACTGAGCGACGACGAGTGGATGCAGGTGTCTTCGCTCGTGTCAGATGAACCTCCTATTAGACTCAACCGGCGCGGCCGCCCTCGCGCCGAGCCGCGCGTCGTGGCCAATGCCGTCCTCTGGATTCTCACCACCGGTGAGTCGTGGTCGCGCCTGCCCGCGCGTTATCCGTCCGGGCCCACCTGCCGCCGTCGTTTCGAGGAATGGCACGGCAGCGGCACGTTGATCGAACTGGTCGAGTTGCTCTCGCAACGCGGCCGCAAGTTCGTTTATGTACCCCAGCCGGTGCAGGCCGATGCGCAACCCGTTGCAGTCGCAGTCGAGGAAGTCGCCGAGGACGACGGCCAGCCGGCCGTGTTCTGGAAGAGCCCCGAAGCCTGGCAGGCGCCCGCCGCGCTCGCCGACGCGCCGCTGGCCGACCCCATGGAAAGCATGATGCGTCAGCTCGCTGGCGGAGAGCCGGCGTTGCCCGTTTCGATCGACGCGCCTGTCGTGTCCAGCGCAACGACGGCAACGACGGCAAAGGCTGTTGCGAGTGCGACGCGTTCGCAAAGTGAAACCGCATTCGCACCGTTCTCGCCTTCGCGCGTGAACAAGCCTGCTGCGACTCGCGCAATGCCGCGCGACGCGTCGCATCGGGTCGCACACCCGGCGGGCGGCGTCGTGCAGGTCGCGGAATGGCGCGGCTATACGATGAGCCTGACCGTGCAGCCCGTGCGCAACCGCATGTTTCGCGGGGCCGTGGAGATCCTCAAGGATGGCAAGCGCATCGAGCGCTCGGGCCTGATCGGGCCGCCGTTCCAGGATCGCGAATCCGCGCGCAATTTCGCTTTCGACTGGGCGCGTGAATGGCTCGATCGCGAAGGCTCGGCCGAGTCCGAGTCCGGCGTGTCGTGGCCGGGCTCGCATCTCGCGAGGCATGCCGCCTCGACGGGCGCGGCACAGAGCGGCTCGCGAACCACGTCGGCGAACGCCGCGCCGCACGCGAGCGTTCAGAGCACGAGCGTGACGCGTGGTGACCCGTCGAATGCCGCCGCCGCACGCGCGTTGCCTCCGGCCGTGCCGGGCAGCGTGCGGCTCACGCCGCTGCAACCGCCGGTCCAGCGTTACACCGCCAAAGGCGCACTGCTTGCCGGCGGCGAGTCTCACGAAGCCAATACGGCGTCGTCCGGCACCGCCGAGCGCCGCACTGCCGGCACCACCGGAACGCGCTACCGCACGCTCTCGCGCTGATCTTGCGAGGCCGCGCGCGGTGCGCGCAGCCTTCCTGCATGGCCTCTACTGCTTTCTTCACTGCCTCCCGTACTGATCGTCCAGACGCACGATATCGTCCTCACCGAGATACGAGCCCGACTGCACCTCGATGATCTCGAGCGGCATCTTGCCCGGATTTTCCAGTCGATGCGACACGCCCAGCGGGATATACGCTGACTCGTTTTCCGAAACGATGAAGCGTTCTTCCCCGCGCGTGACGAGCGCCGTGCCGCGTACGACGACCCAATGCTCGGCGCGGTGGTGATGCATCTGCAGCGACAGGCGTGCGCCCGGCTCGACCACAATCCGCTTGACCTGGAAGCGCTCGCCGCTGTCCACGCTGTCGTAGTGGCCCCACGGACGATGCACGAGGCGGTGTGCCACGGCTTCCGTGCGGCGCTCCTGCTTCAGACGTTGCACGATCTTCTTGACGTCCTGGGCGCGCGAGCGGTCGGCAACGAGGAGAGCGTCGGGCGTCTCCACGATCACGAGGTCCTTCGTGCCGAGGCAGGCCACGAGCCGACCGTCCGCATGCGCGAAGGTGTCGGTTGCGCCTTCGAACATCACGCGGCCTTGCGCGACGTTGCCTTCGTCGTCCTTCGGCGAAACTTGCCAGACGGTGTCCCATGAGCCGAGGTCGGTCCAGCCGGCCGTGAGCGGCACGACTACGCCGCTTGCCACAGACGGGTCGCCGGCGAGCGGCTCCATCACGGCGTAGTCGATCGAGTTCGAAGGCGAACGTGCGAACGCGTCGCTATCCACGCGGAAGAAGTCGCCGTCCGCCTTGCCGTGCTCGATCGATTGTGCGCATGCGGCGTAGATAGCCGGATGGAAATGGCGAATCGCCTTGAGCCAGGTCGATGCACGCACGATGAAAATGCCGCTGTTCCACCAGTAGCGCTGCGAAGCGACGTATTGCTGCGCCAGCTCGAAATAAGGCTTTTCGACGAAGCCGTTCAGACGCCGCGCACCATTGGGCTCGGTGCTCGCGAGCGGCTCGCCCACGTGAATGTAGCCGTAGCCCACTTCGGGATGCGTGGGCACGATGCCCATCGTTACGATTTGCCCGTTCGCCGCATGACGCACGCCTTCGGCCACCGCGTTCTGGAACGCTTCGAGGTCGGCAAGCGCATGGTCGGCCGGCATCACCACGAGAATGCCGTCCTCGTGCGAGGCGACGACCGACATGGCGGCGATCGTGAGTGCGGGCGCCGTATCGCGGCCCACCGGCTCGAGGATCAGACGCGCGCGCTTGCCTGTCGCGCGAACCTGGTCGGCGGTGGTGAATCGATGTTCTTCGTTGCAGACGATCAGCAGTTCCTCTGCGAGCGTCACGCGCTCGGCGAGCGCATCGAGGCGGCCCGCGGTGCTGGCAAGCAGCGACTGCTCGCCCACGAGGTTGATCATCTGCTTCGGATATTGCTCGCGCGACAGTGGCCACAGTCGCGAGCCCGCGCCGCCCGCAAGCACGACAGGGCATACCTGCAATGCGCTGCGCGTTTCGGCACGCGTCTGGGACGCTTTTGCCGATGCCGTAGCGGAACCCGTATCCGTCATCTCGCTCTCCTGTAAAAGGTATCGGTGATGCGATTTGTAGCATGCTTAAAATCGTCATAAATCGAGTCGTAAAGAAGAAAACGGAAAATATTGGAATTAAATTTAAATTGCATAAACGATGAGTCTAAATATCGATAAAAAATGCAATAAAAAATAGGCTGTATGCCTATGAAATTTCTTGTCGAAACCCGAAATTTCACACCGTGACAGGAAAAATCTGCCGGGACGATCGGGGTTATGGGTCAATGCGGAGGCGGATTCCGGCAATCTTTGCCGACAAAATTCGCAAAAAATTGACCTGAAAGCGACGAAACAATTAGAGATACTTTTGAGGCTTGCGGGCGGAATTTTTATCGCGCCTTATTAGGGTTTATTCGGATCAGAATTAGCGGCGCCCTGCGTTTTTTGCGGCGACGCTGTCCCAGAAACTTTTGAAGAGAACGGCCACGATGTGCAGTGCGTGGCCGCGATTCATTTTTTTAACCCGAGGTGCCGGACATGCTCAGCGTTCTAGCCAGAATATTCGACGTTGCCGCCATTGCTGCTGGAGCGTTGCTCGCGGCCGCCTTGCATCGTGGCCAGCTCGTGCCGCTCACCGACGCGGAGAGCGTGGCGCTCGCGTTCAACTGCGTGCTCGCGATCTGGATGTTCCCGGCGTTCGGCATCTACAAGTCGTGGCGCGGCAAGTCGCTGTACGCGCTCTTTGCCCGCGTGTGCGCCGCATGGCTCGCCGTGGAGGGCACGGGCATCCTGCTGAGCTTCAGCCTGCACCGCGCCGATTCGCTCTCGCGCCTGTGGCTCGCGTACTGGGTCGTCGCCTCGGTGGCGTTGCTGATCGTCTCGAAGGCGCTCGTGCACATGGTGCTGCGTGGCATTCGCCGCGAGGGCTACAACCAGAAGGCCGTGGCCGTGGTGGGCGGCCCGCGCAACGGGCGCTTCCTGATCGAGCACATGCGCTTTCACCCGGAAGCGGGCTTTCATCCCGCGATCGTGTTCGACGAGGACAGCGACGCGGACGGCGCCGCCGCGATCGACGGCGTGCCTGTGGAGCGCAACCTCCAGGCCTTGCTCGCGTTCGTGCGCGAGAACGAAGTGCGCGAACTGTGGCTCGCGTTGCCGATTACCAAGGAGCGCACGATCCATCGCATCGTGACGGCCTTGCGCAACGACTTCGTGAACATCCGCTTCATTCCGGACGTGCGCAGCCTCTCGTTCTTCAGCCAGCCCGTGGTCGACCTGCTCGGCGTGCCCGCCATCAATCTCGCGGCCTCGCCGGTCACGGACCTGAGCGTGCTGCCCAAGCGCGTGTTCGACATCGTGTTCGCGGGCGGCGTGCTGGTCGCGCTCGCGCCGCTGCTCGCCGCGATTTCGTTCGCCGTGAAGCTCACGTCGAAGGGCCCGGTGTTTTTCAAGCAGCGCCGCAAGGGTCTGGATGGCAACGAGTTCGAGATCTACAAGTTCCGCTCGATGAAGGTCCACGCGGAAGTCGCGGGCCAGATCACGCAAGCGCGCCGCAACGATCCGCGCGTGACGCGCGTGGGCGCGTTCCTGCGCCGCACGAGCCTCGACGAGCTGCCGCAATTCATCAACGTGCTCAAGGGCGAGATGTCGGTGGTGGGGCCGCGCCCGCACGCGCTTGCGCACGACGACATCTACAAGGACCTCGTGCGCGGCTACATGGCGCGCTACCGCATCAAGCCTGGCATTACCGGCTGGGCGCAGGTCAACGGCTTTCGCGGCGAAACCGATCGCGTGGAAAAGATGCGCGACCGCGTGCGCTTCGATCTGCACTACATGCAGCACTGGAGCTTCGCGCTCGACCTGCGCATCGTGGCGATGACCATGTGGAAGGGTTTCGCAGGCCAGAACGCATATTGAGGCGAAGCGAGTGCGCGCACGGCTAGTGTGCGCAACGGTTCGCATGACAGGAAGAACCAATCACTTTTGAGGTGGGCATGAATCTGACGATCATTGGCAGCGGTTATGTGGGTCTCGTAACGGGCGCTTGTCTTGCCGACATCGGCAACGACGTGTTCTGTCTCGACGTGGACCAGCGCAAGATCGACCTGCTCAACCAGGGCGTCGTGCCGATTCACGAGCCGGGTCTGAAGGAAATCATCGAGCGCAATGTGCGCGCGCGCCGGCTCAAGTTCTCGACCGATGTGGAAGCGGCGGTCGCGCACGGCGACGTGCAGTTCGTCGCCGTGGGCACGCCGCCCGACGAAGACGGCTCGGCCGATCTGCAATACGTGCTGGCGGCCGCGCGCAATATCGGCCGTCACATGACCGGCTTCAAGGTGGTGGTGGACAAGTCCACGGTGCCGGTGGGCACGGCCGCGCTCGTGCACGACGCGATCGCCTCCGAACTGCGCAAGCGCGGCGAAAGCCACATGTTCTCGGTGGTCTCGAACCCCGAGTTCCTGAAGGAAGGCGCGGCCGTCGAGGACTTCGCGCGGCCGGATCGCATCGTGCTCGGCTGCAACGACGACGTGCCCGGCGAGCGCGCGAAAGAGGTCATGAAGCGGCTCTACGCGCCGTTCAACCGCAATCACGAGCGCACGCTCTACATGGACGTGCACTCGGCCGAATTCACCAAGTACGCGGCCAACGCCATGCTCGCGACGCGCATTTCGTTCATGAACGAACTCGCGAACCTGGCCGACCGCGTGGGCGCCGATATCGAGGCCGTGCGCCGCGGCGTGGGCTCGGACCCGCGCATCGGCTACGACTTCCTCTATGCGGGTTGCGGCTATGGCGGCTCGTGCTTCCCTAAAGACGTGAAGGCGCTCATGCGCACCGCCGAGGATTTCGGCGAGCCGCTGCAGATCCTGCGCGCCGTGGAGTCCGTCAATGAAGCGCAGAAGCAGGTGCTCGCACAGAAGATCGTCACGCGCTTCGGCTCCGACCTCACGGGCCGCACGTTCGGCGTCTGGGGTCTCGCGTTCAAGCCGAACACCGACGACATGCGCGAGGCGCCGAGCCGCACGCTCATCGCCGAACTGCTCGCGCGCGGCGCCACGGTCAAGGCATACGACCCGGTTGCGACCGCAGAGGCGAAGCGTGTTCTCGCGATCGATCTCGCGCACGCGCCGGAACATCAGGCGCGGCTGTCGTTCGTGACCGACGCGATGGAAGCCGCGGGCGAAGCGGACGCCGTTGTGATCGCAACGGAATGGAAGGTCTTCAAGGCGCCCGATTTCGAAACGCTCAAGCAGCAGTTGAAGATGCCGATCGTGTTCGACGGCCGCAATCTCTACGAGCCGTCGGCATTGCAGGAACTCGGCATCGAGTACCACGCCGTGGGCCGCGCGAGTGCGACGCAGGCAAGCCGCGCGCGCGCCGAAACCGCCGCCACGCAGGCGCTGGCCTGAGCGCTGCCGGGCTACGCATCGCGCATGTCAAGGAAGGGAGTCACGCGACCATGATCAAGAACGTGCTCATCGTTTGCCACGCCAACGTCTGCCGCTCGCCGGCTGCTGAGCAGCTCTTTCGCGAGCGTCTGCGCGAGCAGCAAGGCTCAGGGGCGGAATCGTTTCAATCGGCGGGCCTGCGTGCGCGCGACGGCGACGACATGGACCCCGTGATGCAGTGGCTCCTTGCCGAGCGCGGCATGAAGGTGGGCGAGCATCAGTCGCGCCGCCTCACGAGCCGCCTCGTGCGCTCGGCCGACCTCGTGCTCGTGACCGAGCGCCGTCAGGTCGCCGCGGTCGAGCGCATTGAACCCACCGCGCGCGGCAAGGTGTACGCGCTCGGTAACTGGGAAAACTCTGATGTCAGCGATCCGCATGGGCTCCACGAGTCCGCGTATCGCAAGAGTCTTGAATTGATGGATCGTATGGTTAAGGGATGGTTGAGCCGAATATGCCAATGACAAAACTGAAACTGACGGCGGTAGTCGCGTTGAGCGTCTTCGTTTCCGCGTGCGCAACGGCGCCCGGCAACTATCTCGACACGTCGAGCCTGAAAGAAGCGCCGAACAACCAGCCGCAGCAGCAGTTCAACGTGCAGCTCATCACGCAGCAAGTCGTGCTGCAGCAGGCGCAGGCGGCCGCCACCGCGCCGAAAGCGCCGCTGCCGCCCTCGAAGTTTGCAAGCGCCGCCGACTACGTCTATCACATCGCGCCGCAGGACATTCTCGGTGTGACCGTGTTCGATCACCCCGAGCTTTCGACGCCGCAGGGCTCGACGTTCTCCACGGGCGGCAACACCACGCAGACTGTGGGTCAGGCGCTCACGCAGCCCTATACCAATGCGCTCTCGGGGCAGTCCGACCCCTACGGGCAGACCGTGTCGAAGGACGGCACGATCTTCTTTCCGTTCGTGGGCCGCGTGATGGCGGCGGGCAAGACGCCCTCGCAGTTGCGTGAGCAACTCGCGGCAGGACTCGGGCCATACGTGAAGAACCCGCAGGTGGACGTGCGCGTGCTCGCCTATCGCAGCCAGAAGGTGCAGGTCACGGGCGACGTGAAGACGCCCGGCCCGCTCTCCATGAGCGACGTGCCGCTCACGCTGGTCGACGCCATTACGCGCTCGGGCGGCACGACCGACAGCGCCGACATCAACCGCGTGCGCCTCACGCGCGGCGGCAAGCTGTACACGCTCGATGCGAACCGCATGCTCGACGGCGGCGACACGACTCAGGACGTGATGCTGCAGGACGGCGACGTCATCAATATTCCAGATCGTTCGGATAGCAGAATATTCGTGATGGGTGAAGTGAAGACGCCGACGCAGACGAGCCTCATCCGCGGCAATCTGACGATCGCCGACGCGCTCACCCAGGCGGGCGGCATTCTCGATACCGACGCGAACCCGCGCCAGATCTTCGTGATGCGCGGCATGAAGGACAACCCGACGCAACCCGAGATCTACCGTCTCGACATGACCAAGCCCGACGCGATCATGCTTTCGTCGCAATTCCAGCTCAAGCCGCTGGATGTGGTGTACGTGGGCACGGCCGCTTCGACGACCTTCAACCGTGTGTTGCAGCAGGTGCTGCCGACCATCCAGACCGTCTTCTATCTGAAGCAGATCGCGAAGTAAGCGCGTGATCAAAGCGCTTCCTGGGAAGACGCAGGAGCAACACCTAAACAACGGGATTGAATCGTGACCCTACAAGCCAATAGCCAGGCGGCCCCGGCGGCCCGCACCGAGGAAGAGGACGTCGTTCTCGGCCAGTTGCTGCGCGTCATCATCGACGACATCGGCTGGCTCATCGCAATCGCGGCGGCGGTGATCGCCATGGCCGTGTTTTATTGCTTTATCGCCAAGCCGGTCTATACGGCCGACACCCAGGTTCGCGTGGAGCCTTCCGACTACACGTCGCAGGCCCTCACGCAAACGCAAACGGGCGCGAACATCAGCTCCGGATCGTCGGCGGGCAGTTTGCCCACCGACGCCGAGATCCAGATGATCAAGAGCCGCAGCGTGGTCGAGCCGGTGGTCAAGCAGTTCAAGCTGAACACCACCGTCACGCCGGTCATGCTGCCCTTGATCGGCAGCCTTTCCGCACGCCTCGCGACGCCGGGCACGCCCGCGCGTCCGTGGTTCGGGCTCAGCAACTGGCTCGGCAGCTATGCGTGGGGCGGCGAGGTCATCAATATCGACTCGGTCGAGGTCACGCCCGGGCTCGAAGGCAAGAAGCTCACGCTCACCGCGCTCGATAACGACCGCTATGTGATCTCGACGCCGGACGGCGCGCGCCTGCTCGAAGGCACCGTTGGCCAGGTCGAAGAGGGCGGCGGCGTGAAGCTGCTCGTGAGCAAGCTCGTGGCGCGTCCGGGCACGCGCTTCAAGGTCGTGCGCCTGAACGACCTCGACGCGATCAGCGGCTTCCAGAACGCGATCCAGGTGCAGGAGCAGGGCAAGCAAACGGGCGTGATCGACATCTCACTCGAAGACAACGACCCCGAGCACGCGGCCGCGATTGCCAACGCAGTGGCGCAGTCGTACCTGCGCGAGCACGTGGCGACGAAGCAGGCCGACGCGAGCAAGATGCTCGACTTCCTGCGCAGCGAACAGCCGCGCCTGAAGGGGGACCTCGAAAACGCCGAAGCGGCGCTCACGGCGTACCAGAGCAAGTCGGGTTCGATCAACGCGAGCGACGAAGCGAAGATCTATCTCGACGGCAGCGTGCAATACGAGCAGCAGATTTCCGCGCTGCAACTGCAGATCGCCTCGCTGCAACAGCGCTTCGGCGACCAGCATCCGGTGCTGATCGCGGCGCGCCAGCAGCTCGCGCAGCTGCAGGCGGAGCGCGCAAAGTACGACACGAAGTTCCGCGACCTGCCGGCCACGGAAGTGAAGGCCGTGCAACTGCAGCGTGACGCGAAGGTGGCAGAGGACATCTACGTGCTGCTGCTCAACCGCATTCAGGAGCTTTCCGTGCAGCGTGTGGGCACGGGCGGCAACGTGCATATCATCGATCCGGCGTTGCGCCCCGGCAGCCCCTCGAAGCCCAAGAAACTGCTGATCGTTTCGGCGGCGTCGCTGCTCGGCATCATTCTCGGCACGGGCTTCGTGCTCATGCGCCGCAACATGTTCAAGGGCATTGTCGATCCGGACCAGATCGAGCGCTCGTTCCAGCTGCCCGTGTACGGCCTCGTGCCGCTTTCGCCGGAGCAGCTGGCGCTCGAAAAGCGCGGCCCGGTGCGTGGCGGCTCGCGCCTGCGCGAAGTGCTCGCCAACGCGCGCCCCAAGGACCTCACGGTCGAAAGCCTGCGTAGCCTGCGCACCTCGCTGCAGTTCAGTGTGATGGACGCGCGTAATCGCGTGGTCATGCTGACGGGTTCGGTGCCCGGCGTCGGCAAGAGCTTCCTGACCGCGAACCTCGCCGTGCTGCTCGCGCATTCGGGCAAGCGCGTGCTGATGATCGACGGCGACATGCGCCGTGGCGCGCTCGAACGTCATCTGGGCGGCCCGCAGGAAAACGGCTTCTCCGAGCTGCTTTCGGGGCAGATTGCGCTGGACGAGGCGATTCGCGCGACCGAAGTGGACAACCTGCACTTCATCTCGTGCGGCCGTCGTCCGCCCAACCCTTCCGAGCTGTTGATGTCGCCGCGTCTTGGCCAGTACCTCGAAGGCCTGTCGAACCGCTACGACGTGTTGCTCATCGACACACCGCCGGTGCTCGCCGTGACCGACGCCGCCATCATCGGCGGACATGCCGGCTCGACGTTCCTCGTGTTGCGCTCGGGCCTGCACACCGAAGGCGAAATCACCGAGGCGCTCAAGCGTCTGCGCAATGCCGGCGTGCGCGTGCAGGGCGGCGTATTCAACGGCGTGCCGGCACGCACGCGCGGCAACTATGGCTACGGCTATGCGAACGTGCGCGAGTACCTGAGCGCATGACGTCTACCCACCTATCCAGCACAGCAAAGGAGAACACGCGATGAAAGTGACCGTGCTCGTGCCGACGTATCGGCGTCCTGACGATCTGTCGCGCTGCCTTTCGGCGCTCCTGCGCCAGCAGCGCGCGCCCGACGAAATCGTGGTGGTGGCCCGCGCCGACGACGAGGCCACGCACGCGTGCCTCGCCGAACATGTCACGCCCCGCGTGCTGAACGTGGAAGTGGCCATTGTCAAGGAGCCGGGGCAGGTGGCGGCGCTCAATCGCGGCATCGAGGCTGCGACGGGCGACGTGATCGCCATCACCGACGACGATGCCGCGCCGCGCGCCGACTGGGTGGCGCGCATTGCGGCGGCCTTCGAGTCCGACCCGAAGCTCGGCGCGCTCGGCGGACGCGACTGGGTGCACGAAGACGGGCGCATGATCGACGGCGAGCGCACGCTCGTGGGCAAGCTGCAGCGCTCGGGCCGCATCGTCGGCAATCATCATCTGGGTGCGGGCGGCGCGCGCGAAGTGGACCTGCTCAAGGGCGCGAACATGAGCTATCGCCGCGCGGCGATCGGCGACCGGCGTTTCGACCGGCGCCTGCGCGGCACCGGCGCGCAAACGCATAACGACATGGCATTCAGCATGAGCGTGAAGCGCGCGGGCTGGAAGCTCGTGTACGACCCGCTCGTGGCCGTGGACCATTATCCCGCGCCGCGCCCGGGCGAAGACCCGCGCAATGCGCAGACGCTCGCTTCGATCCGCAACGCCGCTTACAACCTGCATCTGATCCTGCTCGGCCATCTCACGCCGCTGCGCCGCGAAACTGCCTGGTGGTGGTATGCGCTGGTCGGCACGCGCGTGTATCCGGGCCTCGTGCACACGGGCCTGAGCGCCGTGCGCGGCGATTCCGCGGGTGCGGCGTTCGCACGCTGGCGCGCGGTGCGCGGCGGCGCACGAGAGGCGCGCCGCGCGCTCGTTTGAGCGGCGCGGCCAACGACTATACGGAGGACCCCGAATGAGCGGTACGCAAGTCCACGTCCACCTTTTCTATGGCGCCGATCCGCGCCGCTATCGCAAAGGCGAGAATATCGGCAGCCTGTACGGATACCATCACGCGGAATCTGCGGAATTCGCGCTCAATTACGCGCAGGACGCGAGCGAGAGCACGCCCATGCGCTTCGTGCGGCGCGGCCTGAAGGCGGCGTTCGGTTTCGACTTCATTCACGCATGGCGCAATCGCCGCGCCATTCTGCAGTCCGATGTGATCTGGACGCACACCGAGCAGGAGCATCTGGCCGTGGCGCTGGTGCTGCTGATGAATGCGAAGAAGGGCGGCGCGCGCCCGCTGCTGCTTGCGCAGAGCGTGTGGCTGCTCGACCGCTGGCCGGGCTATGGCGCGCTGCGCCGCGCGATTTACAAGCGGCTGCTCAAGCGTGCCGATCTGCTCACCACGCTCGCGAGCGAGAATGCTGCGCTGTGCGGCGAGTACTTCGGGCGCGAGGCGCGCCACGTGCTCTATGGGCTGAACACCAACGACTTTCCGCTGCGTGCGCCTTCAGAATGGAAACCGCATGCGCCGGTGCGCGTGGCCGCGATCGGCAACGACCGCGACCGCGACTGGACCACGCTCGTGAGCGCGCTCGGCAACGATACGCGCTACCAGGTGCGTATCGCCACGCGGCGGCGCATGCCGGCATCGGCGCGCGCGGACAACGTCGAAATCGTGCGCGTTTCCGGCATCAAGCAGCAGCATGCACTCTATGACTGGGCGGACATTATCGTCGTGCCGCTGCGTCCCAACACGCACGCTTCGGGCATCACGGTGATGCTCGAAGCCGCGGCGCTCGGCAAGCCGATGATCGCGACGAAGGTCGGTGCGCTCGAAGACTACTTCGACGACAAGGCCGCGTCGTATGTGGAACCGTTCAACGTCCAGCAGTTGCGCGATGCAGCGAACGCGCTCGTGGCCGATCCGGCGCGCGCGCTCGGCCAGGCGTGTGAAGCCTGTGAGCAGCTGCGCACGCGCGATCTCACGACGCAGCACTTCGCGCGCCAGCACGCGCAGCTCACGCGCGAGATGCTGCTCGAGCGCGACGCGCTCAATGGCGGATCGATGGCGGGCGAACCCCAAGGCCGGGGCGTCGCTGCGCGCGGGATGTGATCATGGATGTCACGACCGCTATCCCTGCACCGGCGCCGCAGCCTGCGAGCCCGCAACGCGCCCGCCGTGGGGGCCTGCGCAGCCTGATGGGCCGCGATACGCTGCCGCCGCTGGCCCTGTGGGTGCTCACGGCGCTGCTGATCGGCGCGCACCAGGGCACGGTGCTCACGCTCGCGTTCCCCGTGCTTTCGATCGCGGTGGGCTTCTGGCTCTACTTCGTGAACCCGGTGCGCTATATCGGCTTCATGTGGTGGCTGTGGTTCCTGAGCCCGGAAGTGCGGCGTCTGGCCGACTACGGCAAGGGCGGCTTCACGCCCACGAGCCTCATTCAGGTCGCTCCGCTCGCCGTGACGATGATCAGCGGCATTTCGCTGCTGCGCTACTACCCGATTCTCGGGCAGCGGCGCGGCCTGCCGCTCCTGCTCGCGCTGCTCGGCATCGGCTATGGGTTCGCTGTGGGCGTAGTGGGCAGCGGCCCGGCGGCGGCCGTCTATGACCTCGCGAACTGGATCTATCCGTTCCTGATCGGCTTTCACATCATGGTGCTCACGCGCCAGTACCCCGAATGCAGCAAGACCATCATCAACACCTTCATCTACGGCATGCTCGTGATGGGCGCGTATGGTCTCGTGCAGTTCTTCATCATGCCGCCGTGGGACGCCATGTGGATGATCGGCTCGGACATGAACTCGCAGGGCGACCCCGTGCCGCTCGGCGTGCGCGTGTTCAGCACGATGAATTCGTCGGGCCCGTTCGCGTTCGCGATGATGGGCGCGATGGTGTTCGTGATGGCCGCGCAGCATCGCGTGCGCTGGGTCGCGGCTGGGTTCGGCTTCTTCTCGTTCGCGCTCTCGCTCGTGCGCTCCACCTGGGGCGGCTGGGCGATCGCGATGGTCATCCAGCTGATGAAGTCGAGCAACAAGGTGCGCATTCGCATCATCGTGAGCGCGGTCGTGCTGGCGGGCGTATGCGTGCCGCTGCTCACGTTCGGTCCGGTGGCGGACCGCATGCAGCAGCGCCTGAATACGCTCGTGAATCTGAAGGACGACCAGAGCTACGAGGCGCGTAACCAGTTCTATGCCGACTTCGCGAAGAAGGCCTTCACCGACGTGACGGGCGAGGGCCTGGGCGCCACCGGCGCATCGACGAAGCTCTCCAGCAACAACGGCCAGCTTGGGCAGTACGGCAGCTTCGACAGCGGTGTGATGAACATTCCGTTCGTGCTCGGCTGGCCCGGCACGCTGCTTTACATGTCGGGCGTGCTGTGGCTGATCGTGCGCGCGGTGCGCGTGTCGTTTCGCCTGCAGGAGGACCGCTACGTTTGCGCGTGCCTGAGCCTCGCGATCTCGATCTTCGCCATGCTCGTCTTCACCAACTCGCTCGTGGGCACCGGCGGCCTGCTGCTCTTTTCGAGCGTGTTTTCCATTCTCAGCGCGGGACATTGGACGAAGCTGCAACGCCAGGCCAATGTCCGCACCACGGAGGTCTCCGATTGAGAGTCGCAATCGTCACGCATGTCGTGCGCCACAATGACGGCCAGGGCCGCGTCAATCATGAAATCGCGCGCGCCGCGCTCGACGAGGGGTTCGAGGTGACGCTGGTCGCCTCGCACGTCGCGCCCGAACTGCTTGCCCACCCGAAGGTGAAGTGGGTGAACGTGCAACCCTCGCGCGCGTGGCCCACCAACCTGCTGCGCCAGCAGGTGTTCGCGCTGAAGAGCGCACTGTGGCTGCGCCGCAACCGGCGCGCATACGACGTGCTCCATGTGAACGGCTTCATTACCTGGGCGCACGCCGACGTGAACACCGCGCACTTCGTGCACGGCGGCTGGGCGCGCAGCAAGTATTACCCGTTCGGTCTTACGCGCGGCGTGTGGTCCGCTTACCAGTTCGTGTATACGCGCGCCAATGCGGTGCTGGAGCGCTGGGCGTACCGGCGCTCGCGCGTGATCGCCGCAGTCTCGCGCAAGGTCGCGGACGAAATCCGCGCGTCGGGCGGCCACCCCGTGGAGCGGCTCGACGTGATTTACAACGGCGTGGACACGCGCGGCTTTTCGGCCGCGAGCGCCGACCGCGCGAAGTTCTCGCTGCCCGCCGATGCATTCCTGCTGCTTTTCGTGGGCGATCTGCGCACGCCGCGCAAGAACCTCGGCACGGTGCTGCACGCGCTCAAGCATATGCCCGGCAACGTGCATCTGGCCGTGGCCGGCTACCTGCCGGGCAGCCCGTATCCCGATCTCGCGCGCGAGCTTGGCATCGAGTCTCGCGTGCATTTTCTCGGCCTTGTGCGCGAGATGCCCACGCTCATGCGCTCCGTCGATACCTACGTATTTCCTTCGCGCTACGAAGCAATGAGCCTGTCGCTGCTCGAAGCGATGGCGGCGGGCTTGCCCGTCGTGACGGCGCGCACGGCGGGCGGCGCGGAAATCATCACGCCGGAGTGCGGCATCGTGCTCGACGACCCCGACGACGTGCCCGCGCTCGCCAATGCCGTGAAAACGCTCGCCACCGACACACCGCGCCGCCTCGCAATGGGCGCGGCCGCGGCGGAACTCGCCACGCAATTCGGCTGGGCGCGTATGGCTGCGCAATACATCTCGCTCTACCGGCAACTGGCCGGCGACGCGAGCGAGGCCGTGCGCCGCGAAGAACCCGAGTTCGCTGCTGCGACGCTGCCGGGCGGTCAACCGCTCCAGCGCGCAGAAACCCCCTGATAACCGCATACGTGCAGAACAAGGACACGCGATGACCACACACTCCATTCAATCGCTGCAAATCGGCATGCACTGGTTTCCCGAGCGCGCAGGCGGGCTCGACCGCATGTACTACTCGCTGGTGGGCGCGCTGCCCGGTGCGGGCGTGCGCGTGCGCGGCGTCGTGGCCGGCTCGCCCAAGGTGGCAGAGGACAGCGGCGGTGCGATCCAGGGCTTCGGCTCCGCTTCGCGCTCGCTGCCGTTTCGCCTGATGGACGCGCGCCGCGCGTTGCGCAGCGAGATTCGCCGCCACCGTCCCGACGTGATTTCCTCGCACTTCGCGCTGTATACCTTCCCCGGACTCGACGTCACGCGCGGCATTCCGCAGGTTTCGCACTTCCAGGGACCGTGGGCCGACGAGAGCTTCGTGGAAGGCGCGGCCACGCTGAGCCAGCGCATCAAGCACTCGCTGGAGCAGTCGGTGTATGAGCGCTCGTCGCGGCTCATCGTGCTTTCGAAGGCGTTTGGCGACATTCTCACGCGCCGCTACGGCATTTCGCCCGAGCGCGTGCGCATCGTGCCGGGCTGCGTGGATACGGCGCATTTCGATCCGGCGTGCTCCTCCGCCGAGGCGCGCCTGAGGCTGCAGCTGCCGCAGGGCCGCCCGATCATCCTGGCTGTGCGCCGCCTCGTGCGCCGCATGGGTCTGGAGGACCTGATCGATGCGATCAAGATGGTGAAGCAGCGTCATCCGGACGTGCTCCTGCTGATCGCAGGGCGCGGCCGTCTGGAGTCCGAACTGCAGCAGCGCATCGACGAAGCGGGTCTGGTCGATAACGTGAAGCTGCTCGGTTTCGTGCCCGACGCGCACCTGCCGTCGCTCTATCGCGCCGCAACGCTGAGCGTGGTGCCGACGGTCGCGCTGGAGGGCTTCGGGCTGATTACGGTGGAATCGCTTTCCGCCGGCACGCCGGTTCTGGTGACGCCAGTGGGCGGCCTGCCGGAAGCGGTGGCAGGGCTGTCACAGGACCTCGTGCTGCCGGCCACGGGCGCGAACGCGATTGCCGACGGCATCGACGGCGCGCTTTCTGGGCGCATCAAGCTGCCGGATGAAGCGGCATGCAAGGCGTATGCGCGCGAGCACTTCGACAACGCCGTGATCGCGAAGCGCGTGGCCGGTGTTTATGCGGAAGCGATTGCTACCCACTGAAGCGGGTCGTTAGACCAATAGAAAACCGCCGCTCGGGAGAGCGGCGGTTGATGTGTAGACGAGAGAAAGCGCGCAGTGCGCGCTATTGCGTTTCGAGCACGCGTTCGCGGGCTTCTTCGTACATCCAGCGCAGCGTGTCTTCCAGGTGCTTGCGCGAGCTGTCGCCGACGATCGAGCGAAGCTTCGCGTTCGAGCCGATCAACTGGCGCACCTCGTTGGCGCGCACGAAACGTGGATCGACATGCACCTCGATCTCGTAGCCGGCAATGCGCGCAAGCATGCCGAGCAGCGCGCCGAGCGTTTGACCACTGCCCGAGCAGACGTTGACAGTGACGCCGCACGGCGCGACTTCGACAAGCCGCGCATAGGCGTTTACCACGTCGCGCACATCGGAGAAGTCGCGGGCCACGTGAAGGTTGCCAAGCGAAATCTGCTTTTCGCCGCGCGCATAGTGCTCGACGATCTTCGGGATCAGGAAGTCCGGCGACTGGCCAACGCCTGTGTAGTTGAACGGGCGCGCGATGATGATCGGCAATTGCGCCTGAAAACGCTTCGCGACGTATTCCATCGCGAGCTTGCTGACTGCGTAGTCGTTGGCGGGTTGGGGTTCGACGTGCTCGTCGATCACGCCGTTCGTGGCGTTGCCATAGACATTCGCGCTGCTCGCCAGCAGCACGGCGCGCGGCACGTGCTTTTGCTGCGCGAGGGCTTCGAGCAGATTGCGCGTGCCGACCACGTTCACGAGATACGTGCGCGCAACGTCGCTGTCGGCCACGTGGGCCAACGCGGCGAGATGCACGACCACGTCCGGTTGCACGGACTCGAGCGCATGGGCGATGGCGCCGCGCTCGAGCAGGTCGGCTTCGATCGCCGTGGCGCCGAACGGGAAGGCCTCGGCGCTGAGCGATTCTCCGGCCCGGACGGTGCCCCAGACACGGTAGCCGTCCGCCGCGAGGCGGGCGGCCATATAGCGGCCCGTAAAGCCGCCAATGCCCGTGATGAGCGCGCGCGGACGGCTAGCGGGATCAGAATGTGTCATGGCGTTCATTGCGCGCAAGGTCGGCCGTGACCATCATCTGGCAGAGCTGCTCGAGCGAAGTCTGCGGCTGCCAGCCGAGCTTTTGCTGCGCCTTGGTCGGGTCGCCAATGAGCAGATCGACTTCGGCCGGGCGGTAGTAGCGCGGGCTCACACGCACGAGCGTGCGGCCCGTGGCGACGCAAATGCCGGTTTCGCGCTCGCCCTTGCCCGACCATTCGAGCTGGATGCCCGCTGCCGTGAACGCCATCTTCACGAAGTCGCGCACGGTTTCGGTGCGGCCCGTGGCGAGCACGTAGGTGTCGGGTTCATCGGCCTGCAGCATGCGCCACATGCCTTCGACGTATTCGGACGCGTAGCCCCAGTCGCGCTTGGCGTCGAGATTGCCGAGTTCGAGCATGTTGAGCTTGCCGAGCTTGATCTTGGCAACGCTGTCGGTGATCTTGCGCGTGACGAACTCGCGCCCGCGCAGCGGCGACTCGTGATTGAAGAGAATGCCGCTCGTCGCGAAGATGTCGTAAGACTCGCGATAGTTAACGGTGGACCAGTGCGCGAACAGTTTCGCCACGCCGTAGGGGCTGCGCGGATAGAACGGCGTCTCCTCGCATTGCGGGATCGCCTGCACCTTGCCAAACATTTCGGAGGTCGAAGCCTGATAGAAGCGCGCTTTCGGGTTCACCACGCGAATCGCTTCGAGCATGTTCAGCACGCCAATGCCGGTGACTTCGGCGGTCGTAGCGGGCTGGTCGAACGACACGCCCACGAAGCTCTGGGCCGCGAGGTTGTAGACCTCCTGCGCTTGTGCGCGCTCGACGAGGCGCAGGGTCGAGCCCGCATCCGTGAGGTCGTGTTCGACGAGTTCGAGCGAAGGATGGTCGAGGATCCCGAGCTCGTTCATGCGCCAGAAGTTCACGGAGCTGGTGCGGCGATACGTGCCGGTGACGTTGTAGCCCTTGTCGAGCAGAAGGCGCGTGAGGTAGGCGCCGTCCTGGCCGGAAACACCGGTGATGATCGCTTTGCGACGTTCGTTCATGTGATGTGTCCTTGAAATAGCGAACGGGATTCAGGAATTACGATTGCGGGCTCGACTGGCGCACGCGCGCGGTGATGTCCACCGGCTTCGCCGCCGAGCGGCGGCGCGGGCCGCGCGTGAGGCGGCGCTCGAAGAGGAACCAGCTCGCACTCGCATAAGCGAGCGTGAGGACGAGCGCAATCGCGGCGCTCTCGATGCGGCCGTAGTGAAGCGGCCACACGGCATAGAGAATCGTGAGGTGAATGAGGTAGATCGTGTAGCTGATCGTGCCGATATACACGAGCACCGGGTTCGACAGCAGGCGCCGTACGATGCCTTTCGACTGCAGCGCGAACACGACGATGGAGGTGCAGAGCACGAGCGAGATGCTATAGAGCGTCGCGTTCGAGAGCGGCGTGTTCATCGCGCGAAAGCGCGGGTAATGCAGGTGCAGCCAGGCCAGCGCGCCGAGCGCGGCAAAGAACAGCACGGCGGCGGGCCATTTGAAAGGCTCGAGCGCGTTGCGGTCGCGGCGCACGAGCACGGCTAGCAGTGCCCCGGCGGCCAGCAGGTCCATGCGGAACGGCGTGAGATAGTAAATCGGCCAGTATGTGTCGAACCACGGCGTCGCGACGGCGCGCAGCACGGGCACGAGCATGATAAGCGCGGCCGCCACTACCGCCATGAGGCGCTGCGGCAGGAACAGCACGACGAAGGGCCACACGATGTAGAACTGCTCTTCTACGGCGAGCGACCAGAGAATGTTGAGGCTGTCGTGTCCGCTCTGGCCGAGCGCGTCGCCGATATTGGTGGCGAAGAACGCATACCACGGCCAGTAGTGCGCCCAGCCGAAGCCGAACAGCAGCGACGACACCACGAGCAGCAGCACGTAAGGCGGCAGAATGCGGCGCAGCCGGCGCGCATAGAAGTAGCTGAAATACGATTGCCCGCGCGCCTTGCGCTCGAGCAGGATGCCGGTGATCAGAAAGCCGCTCAGCACGAAGAACAGGTCGACGCCCATCCACAGCGGCGCGTGCAAGGCGTGCTGCGCGAACACGGCGAGCACGGCGAAAGCACGCAGACCGTCCAGCTGGACGATGCGGTGGGAATGGTCGGCGGGGCCTTGTTGATGGACCAGGCGGCTAACGGTCA
This sequence comes from Paraburkholderia sp. J8-2, assembly GCF_905220195.1. Lineage (NCBI taxonomy): Bacteria > Pseudomonadati > Pseudomonadota > Betaproteobacteria > Burkholderiales > Burkholderiaceae > Paraburkholderia > Paraburkholderia sp. J8-2. The sequence continues at coordinate 360,876 of NZ_CAJMZA010000001.1, read as the reverse complement.
TCGGTTCTCCGGTGAGTTCATGCATGCACGATTACTGTGCGATTCATTCTAGAAAGAATTAAATCTTCAAAAAGCCGAAATATATTGGTATTGGATTTTTAATTTTAATTGCCGGAATTTGCGCGATATGAAATACGCATGGCTGTCCGGAAATGAGGCCAGGTCAAGCTGAATAGGCCTTACAGGCTTCACGTCCGGGTTCTGGGATTTATTTCCGGCGCAGTCGGAAATGGGTCATAAATACTGAATTTTTTTGAATTATTTTCCGTTTTTTGGAGGCGATTTTTCATACGGTTTGTGCGGCATGATCCAGGCAGATTGCCGTCATCAGACCGGAGGAATTGCCTTGCCGTTATCGAATCCCGATCGCCGTTTGCGCAGGACGTTGGCGCTGGCCGCGACGTGCACGTTTATCTGCACGTCTTCGGTCCAGACCATCGCCGCGCCGCAGCTCAACGTGACGACCTCGTGGATCGGCAACACCTTTGGCAACGGCCAGGGCACGTGGATGCAAATCAACGTCACGGCCATTGCCGTCACACCCGAAGGCAAGGTCTTCACCAACGCCCCGTGGGACGAGAGCGGCGCCGAGATCAGCGCGTACCAGGACGGCAAGCCGCTCGGCTTTGCCGGCGGCACGCATGGGTGGGGGGGCGGCGGCGGCAACGCGGTGGCCGTGAATCATCGCTATCTGTATGCGGCGGTGGGTGTGGGTAACGAGAAGGGCCATCTCGTCGGCAGCGGCATCTGGCCTGCGAAGGGCAGCCAGTGGTACGGCATCACGCGCCGGCCGCTCGACGAGCCCAAACGTGCGGCCGCGTTTCAGGCTTCGCCCGATCCGCTCAATCCGCATGCGCAGCTTTCGGCGTCGTTTCTGAAGATCAACGAAGTCCCCGCCGGCACACCTGCCGACATTGGCGGACTCGCCGCTACGGATTCGACGCTCTACGTGAGCAACACGCCGATGAACCGCATCGAGGTGTACGACGCGAACTCGATGCAGCGCAAGACGCAATGGGACGTTGAGGCGCCGGGACGTATCGCGCTCGCGGCCGACGGGTCGGTGTGGGTGCTCACGGGGAGTGGCGCGGGCAAGGGCGCTGCCCAGCCGCGCGTCGCGCATTACTCGGCGGATGGCAAGCGCCTCGACGACACGCTCGCGCTGCCCGACGATGCGGTGCCCGTGGATCTCGCGTTCGATCCGCAGCAACGCCTGCTGATCGCCGATAACGGGCCGCGCCAGCAGATTCTCATCTTCACGCGCAACGGCAAGACGTGGACGCAGAGCGCCACGCTTGGCGAACGCGGCGGCATCTTCTCGGGTGTCGCGGGCAGGCCGGGGCCGGGCCGGTTCAATGGCCTGACGGGCGTCGGCACCGATGCGCGCGGCAACATCTACGTCTCGACCAACGGCGTGGGGCCGCAACACGATGGCAGCATCGGCGCGGGCCTTGGCGCGACGCTGGAAGCGTATACGCCTGCAGGCAAGCGCCTGTGGAACCTGGAAGGCCTGCTCTTCGTAGATGGCGCCTGGGTGGACCCGCAGCGCCCCAACAGCGTTTATACGGGCAACAAGCGCTTCGAACTTGATTTGTCGAAGCCGGCGGGGCAAGACTGGAAATATGTCGGATTCCTGTCTAATCGGTTCCGCTATCCCGACGACCCGGTCTTTCACACCGACCAGTGGCCGGGTCTGCCGACCGCGCGCGTGTTGGACGGGCGCACGTTCCTGTTCCTGACCGACATGTATGCGGACCACCTGAAGATCTATCGCTTCGACGCGCAGCGCGACGGCGAGACCGCGATTCCCTCGGGCTTCATCGCGGGGCGCGGCCGCGGGGTGCAAAACGTGCCGAATGCGCCAACGGTACCGTCGGCCGGCGACTGGATCTGGCGCGACACGAACGGCAACGGCGCGTTCGACGCCGACGAATTCACGCGCAATCCGGGCCGCGATCACCTTGCAGGCGGGTGGGGCTGGTGGATCGACACGCGCGGCGACATCTGGCGCGCGCGCGACGACAAGGGTATCTGGCGCTTTCGCTTCGGCGGTCTCGATGCGAAGGGCAACCCAATCTACTCGTACGACAAGCTCGACAAGTACGCGATTCCCGCGCCGTTTTCCGAGGTGCATCGCGCGATCTACGAACCGCAGACCGACACGCTCTATGTGACGGGCTACACCGCCGACGCGCCCCACGATCCCGGCTTCTGGAAGGAAGCGGGGCGCGTGCTGGTGCGCTACGACAAGTGGTCGAGCGCTCACCCCGAGCAGCGCTACATGCTGCGCCTGCCGTGGGACCCGAAGGCGAAGCCGCCTGTCACGCCGGCAGGGCTCACGGTGGAAGGCCAGTACATGTTCGTGGTCGAGCCCGCGGGCAACGTGCACGTGTACGACAAGGACAGCGCGAAGGAGATCGGCACCTTCGGCCCAGGCGCGGAAGTGGGCAATACCTCGGGTTGGGTCGACGTGCCGTTCGGCATCACCGCGCATCGCGAAGCAAACGGCGAATACCTCGTGTTCGTCGAGGAAGACGCGCGCGGCAAGGTCCTCATGTACCGCTGGAAACCGGCCTGACCCTCACGGGCCACGCAACTGGATACCTAATGGATAAAGGAATACTGCGCAACGTCGCAATCAATCTGTTCGGTCTCGTGCTGCCGACCTTCGTGTCGCTCGTCACGGTGCCTTCGTATATTCGCCTGCTCGGCGTGGAGCGCTACGGCGTGATCGCGCTCGTGTGGACCTTGATCGGTTACTTCAGCGTGCTCGATCTCGGCATGAGCATGGCCGCGCAGAACCAGATCTCAAAGGCGTATGCGTCCAAAGATGCCGATGCGTGCGAGCGTGTGTTCTGGAGCGCGTTCTGGCTGAACTTCACGACCGGCGCGATCGGCGGCCTGCTGATCTATTCGGGCGGCGCGCTCTATACCGCGTATTTCACGCACGTCACGCCCGAACTGCGCCACGAGGTCTATCTCGCGCTGCCCTGGCTCGCCGTGGCGATTCCGGTGGCGAACGTGTCGTGGGTGTTCGCTGGCGCGATCAACGGCGCGGAGCGCTTTGGCATCTACAACACGAACCAGACGCTCGGCACGTTCCTGTTCCAGCTGCTGCCGCTCGCCGCCGCCTGGGCGTACGAGCCGAATCTGCAGACCGTGCTGGCCGCCGCCGTGTTCGCGCGTCTCGCGGCCGCCATCCTGCTTGGCCGCTCCGCGCTGCGCGTACTCGGCATTCGCAAGGTGCGCGGGCCGCGCCTCGATACCTCGAAGGCGCTCTTCAATTTCGGCGGCTGGATGCTGGTTGCGAGCGTCACCACGATGGTCGCGGACTCGCTCGACCGCATGATGCTGGGCGCGGGCCTCGGCGCGCGCTTCGTCACGTATTACACCGTGCCGCAGAACCTCGTCACGCGCCTGAACATGGTGCCCAATGCGCTCGTGCGCACACTGTTCCCGCGCCTCTCGGCACTCGGTCGCGAGCATGCGGATGAAATCGCCGCGCAGTCGCTGCAATTTCTCAATGCCGTGTTCACGCCCATCGCCATCGGCGCGATCGTCGTGCTCGCGCCCTTCCTGCATGCGTGGGTGGGACCGGTGATCGCCGAGCATGGCGCGCCGGTTGGACGCGTGCTGATCATCGCCGTGTGGCTCGTCGGGCAGGCGGGCGTCACGCGCATTCTTATCCAGTCGCAAAACAATCCTGCCGCTGCCGCACGCGTGGGGCTCGTGGAATTGCCGCTCTTTGCGGGCCTGCTGTGGCTCGGCATTTCGCGTTTCGGTTTGCCGGGCGCGGCGGCCGCCGTGCTGTTTCGCGCACTGTTCGACTACGTCGTGCTGTTGTGGCTGTCGCGCATTCATAGCCGCACGATCATCGTCGATATGTTTGCGCACCTGAGTTTTCTTGCCACGGCGCTTGCTCTTGCGTGGTGGCTGCCGGACGCGCTGTACGCCATCGGCGCCGGTGTCGTGCTGGCGCTCGGCAACGTGGTGTGGTCGGTAGCGACCACGCCCATGCTGCGCGGCTACGCCCGTTCCCTTCTCTTTCGACTGAATTCACGGAAAAGCGCATGAGTCACGAACTGATCGACGAAGCGGCGCCGTCCGAAAGCGCCGCCGCGCCCATTCAACGGCGCGACGCCACCGAAGCGCGACGCGCCGAAACGGGCGCTGTCATGCCGCTGCGGCCCTTGCGGCCAGCCCTCGCCGCGGGCCGCGCGCCGCGCGTGGCCATCGTGCACGACTGGCTCGTGACCTACGCGGGCGCGGAGCGTGTGCTCGAGCAGATCCTGGCCTGTTTTCCCGACGCGGACCTGTTCTCGGTCGTCGACTTCGTCGATGCGAAGGACCGCACGTTCCTGCGCGGCAAGCGCGCCACGACCTCTTTCATTCAGAAACTGCCCGGCGCGCGCAAGCGCTACCGCGCGTACCTGCCGTTCATGCCGCTCGCCATCGAGCAACTCGACGTGTCGGGCTACGACGTGGTGATTTCGAGTAGCCACGCGGTAGCCAAGGGCGTGCTCACGGGACCGGACCAGTTTCATATCAGCTACGTGCATTCGCCGATCCGCTATGCGTGGGATCTCCAGCATCAGTACCTGCAGGAGTCGAGCCTCACGCGCGGCCCGAAGTCGATGCTCGCGCGCCTGATCCTGCACTACATCCGCAACTGGGACGTACGTACGGCGAATTCGGTGGACCAGTTCGTCGCCAACTCGGAGTTCATCGCGCGCCGCATTCAGAAGGTGTATCAGCGCCAGGCCGAGGTGGTGTACCCGCCCGTGGATGTCGACGCGTTCGAGCTGGAAACGCAGAAGGAAGACTTCTATGTGACTGCCTCGCGACTCGTGCCGTACAAGAAGATCGACCTGATTGTCGAGGCGTTCTCGCGCATGCCTGAGCGGCGCCTCGTGGTGATCGGCGACGGTCCCGACATGAACAAGGTGCGCGCGAAGGCTACGCCCAACGTGGAAGTGCTCGGCTATCAGCCGTTCGCGGTGCTGCATGACCGCATGCGGCGCGCCAAAGCCTTCGTGTTCGCGGCGGAAGAAGACTTCGGCATTTCCGTGGTTGAGGCACAGGCTTGCGGCACGCCTGTGATTGCCTTCGGGAAGGGCGGCGCGCTCGAAACGGTGCGCGACACCGGTTCGCGGCCCACGGGCATCTTCTTCGAAGAGCAAAACGCGGACGCGATCATCGCGGCCGTCGACTCATTCGAAAGCGATCCGGGGCGATTCCGCGCCGAGGATTGCCGCGCGAACGCCGAGCGCTTTTCTTCGCGGCATTTCCGCGAGCAGTTTTTCGCGCGCGTGGCGAAGGCGGTGCCGGCGATCTCGCAGGCGGGCTCCGCGCACGGCGCGCCGCCGTTCGAAGTCGACGTGGACGCAACGGAGTCGCCGCGTGTACTCGCGATCGACCAGAGCGGTGTGCTGGGCGGCGCCGAGCTATCGCTGCTCGAAGTGGTGAAGGGCTTGCGCTCGCGTATCGACGTGCTGCTCTTTAACGACGGCCCCTTCAGGGAGGCGCTCGACAAGGCTGGCGCGCGCGTGGAGGTGCTCGATTCGGGCGCATTGAGCAAGGTGCGGCGCGATGGCGGTGCGGCGCCGCGTCTGGGTGTGCTCGCGGGCATTGCCGCGCTCGTGCGCGAGACGCGCCGCCGCGCCCGTGAAGCTGACGTGCTTTACGCCAACACGCAACGCGCCATGGTGATTGGCGTGCTTGCGGGCAAGTTGGCGCGTAAGCCGGTGGTCTGGCATTTGCGCGACATCGTGAGCGACGAGCACTTCGGCCGCGTGCAGCGCGCCGTGATCAAGGGCTGCGCGAAGCTGGGGCTCGCGCATGTGATTGCGAATTCGCATGCTTCGGCGAAGGTGTTTGCGCAACTCACGCGATTCGATGCGAAGCGTATCGATGTTGTGCATAACGGGGTGGATGAATCGCCGTTCCGAGCGCTTGCGCGTGTGCCGCAGGCGCAATTGCGTGCGCAGATCGGGTTGCCCGAGGAAGCGTTCCTCGTTGGCGCGTTTAGCCGGCTTGCGCGCTGGAAAGGGCAGCATGTGCTGCTCGAAGCGTTGCTCAGTGAGCCGCGGGCGCATGCTGTGTTTGTGGGGGCGCCGCTGTTTGGCGAGGACGCCTATGCGGCGGAGTTGCGTGCGTTCGTCGATGCGAATGGGTTGCAGGCGCGTGTGCATTTTCTTGGTTTTCGGCATGACATCGCGGCGTGTATGCGTGCTGTCGATGTGATCGCGCATACGTCTATTACGGCTGAGCCGTTCGGGCGTGTGGTCGTGGAAGGCATGCTGGCGCAGCGGCCGGTTGTGGCTTCGCGTGATGGTGGTGTGACCGAGATTGTCGAGCACGGTAAGAGTGGGTTGCTCTGCACGCCTGGCGATGCGAAGGAACTGGCTGCGACTATCGGCAGGTTGCATGATGATGCGGGTTTGCGTGAAGCGCTTGCCGCGCAAGGGCTCGCTACTGCGCGGGAGCGGTTTGGGAAGCAGCAGTATGTCGAGGCGGTCGAGCGGGTGCTCGATGGGGTTGTTGCGCGGGGGAAGTAAAGGGTTTTTGGCTCCTTGGCGCTTTGGCCTTTCCTTGTTTTCGCGGCGGTATGCAGGCGTTGCCCCTGTGCGGGGCGGCACCTACTTTTCTTTGCAGCGGCAAAGAAAAGTAGGCAAAAGAAAGCCGCTCAAACCGCCAGCGCCAGCCACAGTTCACATCGCGCCACCAAGGGTTAATGGCTCCGGAGCGTCTGTCACCTCGCACCACCGAACTCAGTGACAAGGCGCTCATCCTTCCGGCGGCGCTACGCGCGCCGAAGGGCATAACCTAAAGCCATTGGTGCGCTTGCCTTCCGCCAAGAATGACAACGCCCCCTGGTTTCCCTTGCAGACCCAACCGCTGCGCGCGTAGCGAGCAGCGGGAACGGATGAGCCCCTTGTCACTAACGAAAATGGTGCGAGATGACAGACGCTCCGGAGCCATTCACCTTTCGTGGTGCGATGTGAACTGTGGCAGGCATTAGCGGTTTGAGCGGCTTTCTTTTGCCTACTTTTCTTTGCCGCTGCAAAGAAAAGTAGGTGCCGCCCCGCACAGGGGCAACGCTGGCATACCGCCGCGAAAACAAGAAAAGGCCAAAGCACCAAGGACCCACGATCAAACGGCGACCCGCCTCCTAAGCCGCGCGGCAGCATTCAGCGCAGGCCGCTCGAAGAGCCGATAGAACACCCAGCCAACAGGAATCACGGCGAGGGTAAAACCGAACGACGGCCAGATCGAAGTCTGCAACTCGGAGCGAAACAACAGCGACCCGAGCAGCACGAACAGTGGCAAATGGATGAGATAGAGCGAGTAGCTGAAATCGCCGAGTTTGGAGAACAGCAGGTGGAGCATGCCAGGAGAAGCAGGCTGCGCAAGCGCCTTCACGAGATAGCAGGCAAACGCACACGCCCAGAGCTGGAACGCGCCAAACTGGCCAAAGTGAAACGCCACGCATCCGGCCACGGCGAAAAGCGCCGCAGCGGGATAGGCAAACCGGAACCCGGAAGACCCACGCAAGCGCACTTCGGCGATCCATGCGCCGAGCATCCACGAGAACCAGTACGACGTGAAGACGACGATGTCATGCCGCTCCAGCGTCAACGCAGACACCACGTTGATGAGCGCCACAGCAGCGAGCACGACATTCAGCCCAAACCGCCGGCGCGCAGCAAAAAGCAGCGGATAGAGCAGATAAAACTGCACTTCGAGCGAAAGGGTCCAGAGCGCGCCGTTAGAGCCATACGTCTTACCGGCCACGCCCTGCAGCGAGAAAAGATTGACGAAGAAGTCCCGCACCCCGATGCCATTGATCTTGTGGCTCACAGGAAAGAGCGAGAGGCTGACCGAATCCACAGCCAGCGTGAGCAGCAACGCCGCGAGCAGCACCGGATAAATGCGCACGAAACGGCGCAGCCAGAACTGCCGCGTGTCGAGCCGGAAATTGGGGTTTGCATTCAGGCGCGCGGCGCCGCTGCGGTGAATGCAATACCCGCTAATGACGAAGAAAATCGGCACACCCGCCGATCCCCAGGCAATGGGAAACGTAAGCCACGCGGCGATCGTGCCTGGGCTCGCGAGACTCGCGTGCAACTGGTGAAACGCACCCATGCCGATCCAGGTCACCTGGCGGCAATGGAAATAGGCCACCAGCAGGGCCGCAAAACCGCGCAGAGCCTCGATCAGTTGATCGCCTGCAAGCTCGCGCGCCGCGGTCAAGGGCCGCGCCGCAGAGGACACAGCAGCGGCGGGAAGCGCAGACGCAGGCGGCATGGCAGTTTGGAGTACGGGATCGCTCATCGGTGTCAGCCGGTCCTTGGGGAGAGTACCCGGCGATCTTAGGGGCGCGCGCGCGAGTGAAGTAAGCAAAATATTTTCAAAATGTATTCGAGCGGTTAAGAGAAATGGAGAAATAAATAGATTGAAAATCAAAGCAGTTTATTTGTGGAATTTGAAATGCTAGTTTGTGTGTGATCGACTATGGTCGCTGGAGAATCCGATGAACCTGCACTTGCTGGCCGGCGTGGCCGTGCTGTTGATACTCGTGGGGGTATCCGCATATCGTGAGGCCTTGCGCAATGAGCCCATCCGGCGCGCACGCACGCGTTCCGGCGCCTTGCCGCCCGCCGATGAAGCGGAGTAGACTGCGCCCGAACGAGACGCGTCACCGACACAAGCCGGATCAGGAAATTCATGCCGATTCGCTATAAATTATTCGGAATGAATGGAAATAATTTCCGGTGTTAAGCTTGAATCTTACAATCTGAATTTATTGGCCTTTTTTATTCTTTAAAAGGCGGTAAACAATCTTGTTCAATACAAGAATCTGCCAGTGCAGAACCTCGGGGAAGTCGGCTTGCCTCGCTGCGAGACCGAGACTCAAACGAACGATCTGGGAATGGACATCATGCTCAAAGTAACCAAAGCGGTATTTCCTGTTGCAGGCCTGGGGACGCGCTTCTTGCCCGCCACCAAGGCGAGCCCCAAGGAAATGCTGCCGGTCGTCGACAAGCCGCTCATTCAGTACGCGGTGGAAGAGGCGATCGCTGCGGGGATTACCGAAATGATCTTCGTGACCGGCCGCAGCAAGCGCGCGATCGAAGACCATTTCGACAAGTCGTACGAGATCGAATGCGAACTCGAAGCCCGCAACAAGCAAAAGCTGCTCGACCTCGTTCGCAGCATCAAGCCCGCCAATGTGGACTGCTTCTACGTGCGCCAGGCCGAGGCGCTCGGTCTGGGCCACGCCGTGCTGTGCGCGGAAAAGCTCGTGGGCGGCTCGCCGTTCGCCGTGATCCTGGCGGACGACCTGCTCTACAGCCCCACGCCCGTCATGAAGCAGCTCGTGAACACGTTCAATCACTATCACAGCTCGGTGATCGGTGTGGAATCGATCGCACGTGAAAACAGCGCGTCGTATGGCATTGTCGATGGCCGCGAGTGGGAGGAGGATGTGTTCAAGCTGTCGGGCATCGTCGAAAAGCCGGCGCCGGAAGCCGCGCCCTCGAATCTCGGCGTGGTGGGCCGCTATGTGCTGATGCCCACGATTTTCGACCATCTGCGCTCGCTGAAGCCGGGTGCGGGCGGCGAACTGCAGCTTACCGACGCATTGCAGTCGCTGCTCACCGAAGAGCAGGTGCTCGCGTACCGCTATATGGGCACGCGTTTCGACTGCGGCAGCAAGCTCGGCTACCTCAAGGCAACGGTGGAGTTCGCGCTGCGCCATCCGGAGGTGAAGGACGAGTTCGAGGCGTATCTGCAAACGCATCTGCCGGCCGCGCTCGCTGCTGCGGCATAACCACTCCGCAGCGGCGCAACCACGCTACGGGGTCATTCGAAGCGCGCGGGCTCAGTGCCCGCGCGCTTTTTGCACATCTTGCCTTCCTCCCCAACGATCTCCTGGCATGGCCATGCGCTTGCGCCCGGAGAGATTTGCAATCGTCATCGGTGTATAACGATTCTGGCGGGCACGCCGAATGCGCACAACGTTTCGTTTGTGCTCGCGCTGCGCCGTTGGCCGCATCGTGCGGTGGCGATGCTGCATGAATATCCCAACGATTGTCGTATGGCATGCCGGGCTGGTTTGGTGCGCGCAATTGCGGTGATTCAACGCGCGTCCGGGCGCCAGAGTCCAGTCACAGGCACGCGCTTCACGAAGGAGAAACCGGCCATGACCAGGCACCTTCCCGTGGCAGGCAGCGAACATCCCGCGCCCGCTGGCGCGCAGTGCGTCGGCGCGTGCGACCCGGCGGAGCGCTTCAAGATCGTGTTGATCCTGCGGCGTCAGGCGTCGCCTGAATTTCACGAGCTGGTCAACCGGCTCACCGCCAACGACCCCGCCGCCAAGCCGGTTTCCCGCGAAGAGTATGAGCGGCGCTTTGGCGCCAGCACGGCGGATATCGAGCGTGTCGAACAGTTCGCGAAGGCGCACGGCCTCGCCGTGGACCACGCCGACGCCTCGGCGCGCCGGGTCGTGCTCTCGGGCACGGTGCAGCAGTACAACGCCGCCTTTGGCATCGATTTGCAGCGTTTCGAACATCAGGTCGGCAAGACCACGCATCATTTTCACCAGCCGAGCGGCCCTCTGCATTTGCCGCAAGACATGCACGAGGTCGTCACCGCCGTCGTGGGGCTCGACAATCGCGCGAAGGCGCAGCCGCACTTTCGCTTCGTGCCGACGAGTCTCGCCAATGCGCCGGCTGCTGGCGCACCCATCCGTCCGCCCATCCGTGCCGCGCGCGCGGTGACCCGGTCGTTCACGCCTTTGCAGCTTGCGGAGCTTTACAGCTTTCCCGCAGGTGACGGCAGCGGCCAGTGCATTGCAATCGTCGAAATGGGCGGCGGATACGACACGGCGGACCTCACCGCGTATTTCAAGGCACTGGGCGTGAGCGCGCCGCGCGTGGAGGATGTGTCGGTCGATCAGGCGACGAATGCGCCGACCGGCGACCCCAACGGGCCCGACGCCGAAGTCACGCTCGACGTGGAGATCGCGGGCGCGCTGGCTCCCGGGGCGCTCATTGCCGTGTATTTCGCGCCGAACAGCGAGGCCGGTTTCGTGGATGCGGTGAGCGCGGCGCTGCACGACAGCCAGCGCAAGCCATCGGTCATCTCGATCAGCTGGGGCGCGCCGGAGTCGGCGTGGTCGCAGCAAACGCTCGGCGCGCTGAACGACGCCATGCAAACGGCCGTCGCGCTCGGCGTGACCGTGTGTGCGGCCTCCGGCGACAGCGGCTCGTCGGATGGCGTGGGCGACGGCGCCGATCATGTCGATTTCCCCGCGTCGAGCCCTTATGCGCTCGGCTGCGGCGGCACGCACATCGCGGCATCGAACGGACGCATCTCGCAAGAGACCGTGTGGAGCGACGGCGAAAACGGCGCGACCGGCGGCGGCGTGAGCGCGACGTTCGCGCTGCCGGACTGGCAAAAGGGTCTGCGCGTCGTGCGCGGCAGCGGCGGGGCCGGTGCGCTGGTGCGGCGCGGCGTGCCCGATGTCTCAGCCGATGCCGACCCAGCCACGGGCTACGAAGTGCGCGTGGCCGGCGCGGATACGGTGGTGGGCGGCACGAGCGCGGTCGCGCCGCTGTGGGCTGCGCTGATCGCGCGTATCAACGCGGCGCGCGGCACGCCCGTGGGCTTCGCGAACGCGAGGCTCTATGCGCAGCCCGGCGCCTTCAACGACGTGACGAGCGGCAGCAATGGCGACTTCTCCGCGGCGCCCGGCTGGGACGCCTGCACGGGCCTCGGCACGCCGGTCGGCAGCAAGGTGGCGGCGGCACTCGGCTCGACGTAGGATGAGCGCGGCGCGCCGCCCCGGCGAGAAGGAAATGGCGAGCGCATGCGAGTTGCATGAAAGGTTGCCATTCGAAGCTGCATTCACGGTCTCAAACGCGAACACACAGAAAGTGGAGACGACATGAACGACGAAGCGCAGTCCACCAAGGGCAACGGCGGCGCTCAAGGGGCCAGCCCCGCGAGCGGCAACGGCAAGCATCGCTCCCAGGCCGACCAGCCGTGCTTCGATCCCACCGCTTACGGCAACGGTCCCGACGACTTCGTCACCGACGTGACCGAGAATGCCGCAATCACGCACCACGCCATTCAGATCGGCAAGGAAGTCATCGCCTATACGGCTACGGCCGGTCATCTCGTGACGGTCGATCCGAGCAGCTCGCAGCCCAATGCCAAGATGTTCTACGTGGCGTTCACGAAGGACGGCGTGCAGGCGCAGGACCGTCCCGTCACGTTCTTCTACAACGGCGGGCCGGGCTCGTCTTCCGTGTTCGTGCTGCTCGGCTCGTTCGCGCCCAAGCGCATCAAGACCTCGATGCCGGGCTTCACGCCGCCCGCGCCCTATACGCTCGAAGACAATCCGGACAGCCTGCTCGACAAGAGCGACCTCATCTTCATCAATCCGGTGGGCACGGGCTATTCGGCCGCGATCGCGCCGCATCACAATCGCGACTTCTGGGGCGTGGATCAGGACGCGGATTCGCTCAAGCAGTTCATCAAGCGCTACCTCTCGGCGAACGATCGCTGGAATTCGCCGAAGTTTCTTTATGGCGAATCGTATGGCACGGCGCGCAGTTGCGTGCTTGCCTACCGGCTGCACGAGGATGGCGTGGATCTGAACGGCATCACGCTGCAGTCGTCGATACTCGATTACACGCAAAGCGGCAATCCGGTGGGCGCGCTGCCCACGGCGGCCGCCGACGCCTGGTACCACAAGCGCCTTGGCGTGACGCCCGCACCGAAGGACCTGCAGGCGTTCGCCGCGCAGGTCGCGCAATTCGCGCGCACCGATTATCTGCAGGCGCTGTCGAAGTTTCCCGATCCCAGCGACAAGGGCATTCCGGCCACGCTGAAGACGCTGTCGCAATACACGGGCATCGACACGCAAACGCTGGAGTCGTGGAATCTCGACATCGCCTCGTACGACAGCCGCGGCAATTCGCTATTTCTCACCACGCTCATGAAGGACAAGGGCGTGGCGCTCGGCTCGTACGACGGCCGCGTGACTGCCATCGACACGGGCATTGCCGGCAATATCGACCCCAACTCGGGCGGCAACGATCCCACCATGACGGCGGTGAGCGGCGTGTATACGGCGATGTGGAACAGCTACCTGAACGAGCAGCTGAAGTTCCGCACGAACTCGTCGTTCACGGACCTGAACGATCAGGCATTCAAGAACTGGAACTTCGGCCATATCGATCCGACGGGCGCGCAAAAGGGCGTGGATGCACAGGGCAATATCGTGCTCTACACGGCCGGCGACCTGGCGGCGGTGATGGCGCTGAACCCGGATTTGCGCGTGCTTTCGGCGAACGGCTACTACGACTTCGTCACGCCGTTCTACCAGACCGTGATCGACTTGCAGAAGATGCCGCTCCTCGACCAGAAGGTGCGCGATAACCTGAGCGCACGCTTCTATCCGTCGGGGCACATGGTGTATCTCGACGCCGGCTCACGCACGGCGCTCAAGGCCGATCTCGCGAAGCTCTATCAGGTCGCCGTGACGGACCGCCCCGCGGTGGCGCGCATCCGCGCCCTCCAGCGCATGAGCACGATGAGCACCATGCATCATTGAGGCGGGGGCGTACGCTCTCAACGCGTGCGCCCTTGCGCCATGGCTTCGAGGCACGCGCGCGCGTCGCCCTGCACGAGGCGCGCCGCGCACGCGATCATCAGGTTCTTGGCGAGGCCGAAATCTTCCACCAGATAGCCGCGTTCGCACACGCGCCCCTGCGCGTCGGGCACCGAAGGCACGCGTTCGATGAGCGTGCCCTGGTCGGACGTGTAGGCCCAGACTTCCTTGCCTAGTGCTGTTGCATAGCCGATCTCGAAGGCGGTGCCGGAGTCGGGCTCGCCGGGGCCGCGAAAGTCGTTCACATTTGCCATCACGATATCGGCGGCGCGGATCGCTTCGACGTTCGCGCGATAGATCCACGCGGCGAGGCGCGGGCCGTCGAGGTCCGGCGGCACTTGCGCGTCGAGCGGATAGACGCCCTCGAAGCCATATTCCGCGCACGCAGAGACGAGGCGGGCGCCGTGCTCGAGCGCGTCGCGCCGGAAGACGTCGAAGCCGGCGAGATACACGCGCGGGCGGCGGGGCAGCGGGGTGGAAGTCATGGCGCGCGGTTCTCCATGCAAGCGGTTCGTCGAGAGCGAGTTCGACGATTCTAGCGCCAGGTCCCGGGGCAGCGGCGTTTCGGGCGTATTCCCGTTACTTACAAACAGTTGACAGTAATTGTTGCGTCTCGCTACGATGATGCGCTTTGCATGCTATCGTGCGGCGTTGCGCGCCGCGCAACTGCGCGCATCTTGTTGTGGGCGCAACGTATTGGGGACAAACCTCGGGGTTGAAACCCGGCCAATGCGCCCTCGTTTTCCTTGGCCCTTGCCGTTTGCGGCTTGGGCTTCGCACCATGTCGGAGACCATGAATACGATCGCCGGCGGCCAGTCGAAGGCCGCACTACACAATCTCGAAGCGGGCGCCTATTCCAAGGCGACGCTGCGCCTGTTGCCGTTTCTTTTCCTCTGCTATGTGGCCGCGTATCTCGACCGCGTCAACGTAGGCTTCGCCAAGCTGCAGATGCTGAGCGACCTGCAGTTCAGCGAAACCGTGTACGGTCTCGGCGCGGGCATTTTCTTTATCGGCTACTTCTTCTTCGAAGTCCCAAGCAATATTCTCATGCACCGCGTGGGCGCGCGCGTGTGGATCGCGCGCATCATGATTACGTGGGCCGTGCTTTCGGCGGCCACGCTGCTCGTGAAGACGCCCACGCAGTTCTATTTCGTGCGCTTCCTGCTGGGCGTGGCCGAGGCCGGCTTCTTCCCTGGCATCGTGCTCTATCTCACCTACTGGTTTCCGGCCGCGCGCCGCAGCCGCATGAACGCGCTCTTCATGATCGGCATTCCGATCGCGGGCGTGCTGGGCGGCCCGCTTTCGGGCTGGATTCTCTCGGCGTTCACCGGCACGAACGGCTGGGCGGGCTGGCAGTGGCTCTTCCTGATCGAAGCCGTGCCTTCGCTCGTGCTGGGCGTGATTACGCTCTTCTATCTGCCTAACGGCATTCGCGCGGCGAAGTGGCTCTCGGAAGACGAGAAGGCCGTGCTCGAGCGCAATATCGAGCAGGACCAGGCCGGCAAGGGCCACGCATCGATCGGCTCGGTGTTCGCCAACGGCCGCGTGTGGCTCATGGCCGTGATCTATTTCTGCTGCATGATGGGCCTTTACGGCATCAGCTTCTATCTGCCCACGCTCATCAAGGCGAGCGGCGTGAAGAGCGCGCTCGACGTGGGCCTGCTCACCGCCATTCCGTACGCGTGCGCGGTGTTCAGCATGCTGTTCGTGGCGAAGAGCGCCGACCGCACGGGCGAGCGCCGCTGGCACTTCGCCATCGCTTCGCTGGCTTCGGCACTCGGCCTGTATTTCAGCACTGTGTTCGGCAACAACGTGCCGCTCGCCATGCTCGCGCTCTCGGTGGGCGCGGCTGGCATGCTCGCCACGATGCCCGTGTTCTGGACCTGGCCGAGCGCGATTCTCGCGGGCGGTTCGGCCGCCGCCGCCATCGGCATGATCAACTCGATCGGCAATCTCGCGGGCTTCGTGAGCCCTTCGATCATCGGCTGGATGAAGGACGCGACGCAAAGCACGAATGCGGGCATGTACTGCGTTTCGGCGGCCATGGTGCTGGGCGCGGTGCTGGCGCTGCTGCAGCCGAAGAAGATCGTCAACGGCTGATGGCGTTTGCCCCGAAGATTGCGCAGCATTGAGCTAGAAAAGCAGCGGCAAGGTCCGCTGCTTTTTTTTCGTCGTCGGCTTAACATCTCGGGAAAGCCCTGGTATTTCCCACATGTTGCGCGATGATCGATTCTGACGACATATGTAGGCTTTGAACGCGCAAGACAACGATACGCGAGTAGAGGACCGACTGATGAACGCACTGAAGCTGCTGTCGCTGGCTTGCTGGTCCTTCGCGGCATGCATTGCGCTACTGCAGCCGGCGGCCGCCCAGGTTGCGCAGCCCACGCTCGACAAGATCCGCGCGGCAAACATCATCGCCGTTGGGTATCGCGAGACTTCGGTCCCGTTCTCTTACGTGATTGGCGACAACCAGGTGATCGGCTTTTCGCAGGACATCTGCAACAAGGTGATCGACGCGGTCAAGCTCAGGACGAAGCGTCCGAATTTGCAGGTGCATTTCATTCCCGTCACTTCGCAAAACCGCATTCCGCTCGTGCAGAACGGCACCGTGGATCTGGAGTGCGGCGTCACGACGAACCTGAAAGCGCGCGAGGCTCAAGTGAGCTTTTCCAATACGTTCTTCATTGCGACCACACGCCTGCTCACGCACAAGAATTCGGGCATTCACGACTTTCCCGATCTCGCGGGCAAGACGGTGCTCACGAACCAGGGCACGACGTCCGAGCGCATCCTGCGGCGCATGAACCTCGACAAGCAGATGAACATGCGCATCATCAGCGCGCGCGACTATGCCGAGGGGCGCGCCACGCTCGAGTCGGGGCGCGTCGTGGCCTACATGATGGACGACGTGCTGCTCGCCGGTACGCGCTCGCTCACGCAGAAGCCGTCCGAATGGGTGATCGTGGGTACGCCGCAATCGTTGGAGGCGTATGCGTTCATGATGCGCAACGGCGACCCCGAATTCCGGCAACTCGTGAACGACACGATGGCGGGGATCATGAAGAGCGGCGAAATCAACGCAATGTACGCGAAGTGGTTCGAGAAGCCGGTGCCGCCCAAAGGCGTGAATTTCGCGTTTCCGATGAGCGGGCAATTGCGTGCGCTCTATGCCGCGCCGAACGATCGCGCCTTCGACTAAGCGCCGCGTGCGTGTGCGAACCATGAGATGATCTCGTTCCTGGCGCGGCGCGCGGCGCGGATTCAAGTGCATGAATGAGTCCTGGCCGCCGATGCGCGCGATGAATCGATTAATAGGTAAAGAGCAGGATCAAGCGGGAGCGGACATGCAAGAAAACGGCAGCACAGTGGTGATCGTTGGGGCAGGGCATGCGGGCGGCAACGCCGCGGCGCTGCTGCGGCAATATGGATTCGACGGCCGCGTGGTGCTGGTCGGTGAAGAACCGGTGCCGCCCTATCACCGGCCGCCGCTCAGCAAGGCCTATTTGAAGGGCGAGGCCGACGTCGAGCGCTTGTGGCTCAAGCCGCGTGCGTTCTATGACGAGCAGCGCATCGAGCTGAAGCTCGGCGCAAGCGCGCAGTCGCTCGACCGCGCGAACCGCACGCTCACACTCGCCGACGGCAGCCACGTTCAATACGACAAGCTGATTCTCGCCACCGGCTCGACGCCGCGCGCGTTGACGGTGCCGGGCCACGATCTCGCGGGCGTGATCGCGCTGCGCTCGCTCGCGGACGCAGACGTGCTGCGCGAGCGCGTGAAGCCGGGCGAAAAGCTCGTGGTGATCGGCGCCGGTTATATCGGCCTCGAAGCGGCAGCGGCGGCGCGCCAGCTCGGCCACGAGGTCACCGTGCTCGAAGCGGCGCCGCGCGTGCTGGGCCGCGTGGCGGGCGAGACCGTTTCCGCGTTCTACGCGAACGAGCATCGCGCGCAGGGCGTCGAACTGCGCCTGAACGCGACGATCGAGGCGCTCGTGGGCGAGGGCGGCAAGCTCACCGGCGTGAAGCTGGCCGATGGCGAGATCGTGCCCGCCACGCTTGCGCTGGTCGGCATCGGCATTCTGCCGAACGAGGCGCTCGCGAAAGCGGCGGGCATTGTGTGCGCCAACGGCATCCAGGTGGACGACGACGCGCGCACGAGCGACCCCGACGTGTTCGCCATCGGCGATTGCGCGCACCGGCCGCTTGCGCACTATGGCCGCGCGGGGCGCCTGGAAAGCGTGCACAACGCGGTGGAGCAGGCGAAGCTCGCGGCCGCGGCGATCGTCGGCAAGCCGCGTCCCGCGTGCGACGCGCCATGGTTCTGGTCCGATCAGTACGACCTCAAGCTCCAGACGGTGGGCCTGCTCGAGGGCTATGACGAGGCCATCGTGCGCGGCGACCCCGTAGCGCGCCGCTTCGCGGTGTACTACCTCAAGGACCGCGCGCTGCTCGCGGTCGACGCCGTCAATTCGATGCCCGACTTTCTGTGCGGCAAGAAGCTCGTGGGCAAGGGCGTGAAGCTCGACCTCGACGCGCTGCGCGATCCGGCCACGGATATGGGCAAGTTTGCCGCTGCGGCGCTTGCCTGAGCCGCGCGTTCAACGATGAAGTCAGGGGGCGGCGACGTCCCCGTTATTTTCGCGATCGGGATACGCTGCGTCGGTTCAACCGTCCCAGCAGCCCGATCGCCCGATGCATCCCTCCACTCACCCCTCTCCAGGCGCCCAGCGCGGCCTCCAGTCCACCGCTTTCGCGCAGCCCGGCCCCCCCGCGCTGGCGGGCCCGGAAGGCATCCGCTACGACTTCAATTTCGGTTGCCGCGTGCAGGTGCCGAAAGACGGCTGGCGCGTGCGCATGCACGATCTCGACACGGCCAATGTGTTGTTCGACGAGGTGTTGCACGCGGGCGAGATCGCCGCGAGCCGCCGGAAATACTATGTGCGCTTCCTGCTGGAGGTATTCGACGGTCCGCGCTGCGTTTTTTCGCATGCCTTCGATGCTGCAGGGCGCCACGTGCGCGTGGAAGTCGGATCGGGCGCGATGGGCGATGCGATCGCCTGGATGCCGGCATTCGAGGTTTTTCGCGCGCGCCATGGGTGTGCGCTGACCGTGCGGATGGCGGCCCCGCTGCATGCGCTGTTCGAGGCGAGCTATCCCGCCATCGCGTTCACGGCTGCCGCTGCCGCCGATGATGAAACCGGCGAGCCCGTCTACGCGACTTACCGCGTCGGCGCGTACCGGCCGCTCTCCGACCGCGATCACCAGCCGACCGACCTGCGCGTAAGCAATTTGCAGGACTTCGCTTCGTACATGCTGGGCGTGCCGGCGCTCGAACGCCGCCCGCGCGTTTCCGTCGCGAGCCCCGAGCGTGTCATTGCCGGGCGCTATGTCTGCATCGCCACGCAAGCCTCTTCGCAGTGCAAATACTGGAACAACCCGCATGGTTGGCCGGCGCTCGTCGCGCACCTGTTGGCGCGCGGCTACCGGGTGCTGTGTATCGACCGCGACCGCGAATATGGCTTGCCCGGCGAACTGAACGTCATGCCCGAAGGCGCCGAGGATTTCACGGGCGCGCGAGCGTTGACGGAACGCGCGAGCCTGCTCGCCCGTGCCGACTTTTTCGTGGGCCTTGGCAGCGGCCTTTCATGGCTCGCGTGGGCCGTGGGCGTGCCGGTCGTGCTGATCAGCGGCTTCTCGCACCCGAAGGCGGAATTCCACACGCCGTGGCGCGTGATCAACTTTCACGCCTGCAATAGCTGCTACAACGACACGCGCTACGAGTCCGACGACACCGACTTCGGCTGGTGCCCGCGCCATGCGGGCGACGCGTTTCGCTACCAGTGTACGAAGGCTATTACGCCGGCGCACGTGATCGGCGTGGTGGACCGGCTCATCGCCACGCTCGGCACAACACATCGAGACGAATGAAGTCTCGAATCGCGCTTTGATCCGCACTGTCATGACTCTCGGCTAGAATGCGAACGCGGCGCCGCCCAGGAGGCGGCTCAATTCGATCAACAAGCCGCGCCAACTGGCGTTCGCGCCCAGCCGAACGCCGCCACTCGAGGAGAGTGACGCAATGGAACAACGCTCCCGCTTTGGGGCGAGCCTGCTGCCGTACCTGCTCGTCGGCCCGCAGCTTGCGGTGACCGTGATCTTTTTCCTGTGGCCGGCCGGGGTGGCGCTGCTGCAGTCCACCCAGGCCCAGGACGCCTTCGGCACGTCGTCGGTGTTCGTCGGCTTCGCCAACTTCACGCGGCTCCTGCACGATCCGCTCTATCTGGCCTCGGTCCAGACCACGCTCGTTTTTACGGCGCTCGTCACGTTCGGGGGCCTCGCCATTTCGCTGCTGCTGGCGGCCATGGCGCACCATGTGACGCGCGGCAAGCGCTTCTATCAAACGTTTCTCATCTGGCCGTATGCGGTCGCGCCCGTCATTGCAGCCGTGCTGTGGGGCTTTCTGTTCAACCCGAGCATCGGCCTCGTGACCTTCGCGCTCGCGCGCTTCGGCGTTACGTGGAATCACGCGCTCAACCCCGGCCAGGCCATGACGCTCGTTGTGATCGCATCGGTCTGGCAGCAGATCAGCTACAACTTTCTGTTCTTCTACGCGGGCCTGCAGTCGATTCCGCAATCGCTCTTCGAGGCGGCCGCCATCGACGGCGCGGGGCCCGTGCGGCGCTTCTTCGGCATTGCGTTTCCGCTGCTTTCGCCCACGAGTTTCTTTTTGCTCGTCGTGAACGTGGTCTACGCGCTCTTCGACACCTTCCCCGTGATCGACGCAGCAACCGGGGGCGGCCCGGGGCAGGCCACGCGCACGCTCGTGTACAAGATCTTCGACGAAGGCTTTCGCGGCCTCGACATCGGCAGTTCGGGCGCGCAGTCGGTCGTGCTGATGCTGATCGTCACGGCGCTCACGATCTTCCAGTTCCGCTTCATCGAACGACGCGTGCAGTACTAAGGGGTATGAGCTGATGGTCGAGAACCGCAAATACTTCAACCTGTTCTGCCACGTCATGCTGCTGCTCGGCGTGGCGGTGGTGGCCTTCCCCGTGTACGTGGCGTTTTGCGCCGCCACGATGAACGAGAAAGAAGTCTTCTCGGTGCCGCTCTCGCTCGTGCCGAGCACGCACCTGTTCGCGAACATGGCCACCGTGTGGAACGTGGGCACGGGCAGCGCCGCGAGCCCCTTCGGCGCGATGCTCCTGAACAGCGTCATCACGGCGCTCGTGATTTCAGTAGGCAAGATCGCCATTTCGATCATCTCGGCCTATGCGATCGTGTTCTTCCGCTTTCCGTTGCGGCGTCTCGCGTTCTGGCTGATCTTCGTGACGCTCATGCTGCCCGTGGAAGTGCGCATCTTCCCCACGGTGCAGGTTGCGGCCACGCTGCATCTCACGAACACCTACGCGGGCCTCACGCTGCCGCTCATCGCTTCGGCCACCGCCACGTTCCTGTTCCGCCAGTTCTTCCTCACGCTGCCCAACGAACTGATCGAGGCCGCGCGCATCGACGGCGCGGGTCCGCTGCGTTTCTTTTGGGACGTGGTGTTGCCGCTATCCAAAACGAACATCGCCTCGCTGTTCGTCATTACGTTTATTTTCGGCTGGAACCAGTATCTGTGGCCGATCCTCATGTCGAGCACGGCCTCGATGACGACCGCCGTGGTGGGCATCAAGAGCATGATTTCGAGCGGCGACGCGGCCACGCAATGGCATCTCGTGATGTGCGCGACGATGATCGCCATGCTGCCGCCGCTCGTGGTGGTGCTGGCCATGCAGCGCTGGTTCGTGCGCGGCCTCGTGGATGTGGAGAAATAAGCATGAATGCAATTCGGGAGACGGCATGGCGGCATTGAGCATACGGGGCGTCACGAAGTCATACGACGGCGCGCAACAGGTGTTGCACGGCATCGACGTGCAGGTGGCGGACGGCGAATTCATGGTGCTCGTCGGCCCGTCGGGCTGCGGGAAGTCGACGCTGCTGCGCATGGTGGCGGGGCTGGAGACCATCACGTCGGGCGAGATCACCATCGGCGAGAAGGTGGTCAATCGCGTGGAGCCCAAGGATCGCGACATTGCGATGGTGTTCCAGAACTACGCGCTTTATCCGCACATGACGGTTGCGCGCAACATGGGCTACAGCCTCAAGTTGCAGGGGCTCGACCGCGCAGCGATTGATGCGCGCGTGGCGGCGGCCGCTGAAATCCTGGAACTGGGCAAGCTGCTGGAGCGCAAGCCGCGCGAGCTTTCGGGCGGGCAGCGCCAGCGCGTGGCGATGGGCCGCGCGATCGTGCGCGAGCCTTCGGTGTTTCTGTTCGACGAGCCGCTCTCGAACCTCGACGCGAAGCTGCGCGTGCAGATGCGCCTTGAAATCCAGCGTCTGCATGCGCGTCTGCGCACGACGAGCCTTTATGTCACGCACGACCAGATCGAGGCGATGACGCTCGCGCAGCGCGTGATGGTGCTCAACGGCGGGCGCGCGGAGCAGATCGGCACGCCCAGCGAAGTGTACGACCGGCCCGCTTCGATGTTCGTGGCGAGCTTCATCGGCTCGCCGGCCATGAACCTGCTGCGCGGGCGCGTGAGCGACGACGGCCAGCGCTTCGAAATCGAGGGCAACGGGCCGCATCTGCCGCTTGGCGATGCGCCGGCCTGGCTGCCGAAGGGCGCGGAATGCGTGCTGGGCGTGCGGCCCGAGCATATGCATGCGCGCGGCGCCAACGAGCCGGTCACGCTCGAAGTCGAGACCTGCGAATTGCTCGGCGCGGACAACCTCGCGCACGGCCGCTGGGGCAGCGCCGATGTGGTGGTGCGCCTGCCGCACGAAACGCGGCCCACGCCCGGCGAGCGGCTGGCGGTGCACTTGCCGCCGGCGCGCCTGCATTTCTTCGATCCGGCTACGGGTAAGCGCCTGGGCCCGGCCGCGACGGCCTGACGAGGCTGGCACCCAAACCGCGGCCTGCGCGCGAATGCGCCGCTCGCCGCGGTCCCGATTGTCGTAAACTGTCGCATCACGCGGGCGCAATGCCGCCTGCGCAATTCGTATCGGTAAGTACCGGCACCCAACACGAACTGGCGACATGGCCGCAATCCCTTTTCTCCGCTTTCTCGCCCAGCCTGCCCAACGCGTGCCCAATGTGCGCCACGCGCGCCGGAGCCTCGCTTGAGCGCGCGCGAACTGCCCACGGGGCTGATGCTCGTTCATGGCAATCAGCCCGAGCGCATGCGCGACCTGATCGTGCACTGGATCGGCCAGAACCCGGTCGCGCCGCTCGAAAAAGAAATGTTCCTCGTGCAGAGCAACGGCATCGCGCAGTGGCTCAAGCTCGCGTTCGCCGCCGACCCTGAGGAGGGCGGTTGCGGTATCGCGGCGGCGTTCGAAATGTCGCTGCCGTCGCGCTTCCTGTGGCAGGTGTATCGCGCGGTGCTCGGCAACGACGCGGTGCCCGCGGTCTCGCCGTTCGACAAGTCGCGCCTCGTATGGCGTCTCATGCGCATGCTGCCGGCGCTGCTCGACGAGCCTGGTTATGAGCCGCTCAAACGCTTCATGGCCAACGACGAGGACCAGCGCAAGTGCTTCCAGCTCGCGCAGCGCGTGGCGGATTTGCTCGACCAGTACCAGGTCTATCGCGCGGACTGGCTCGCTGCGTGGGCCGCGAACGAGGACGTGCTGATCGATGCGCGCAACGTGCGCACGCCGCTGCCCGAGGAGGCGCGCTGGCAGGCGGCGCTCTGGCGCGCGCTGCTCGCGGACGTGAGCGCGCAGGCGCCGGACGGCATCGGCCTGCGCGACACGGGCCGTGCCGCCGTGCACGAGGCGTTCATGGCGCGCGCGCAGTCGTGGCAGGAGGGCGACGCGCGGCCGAAGGGGCTGCCGCGCCGCCTCGTCGTATTCGGCATTTCGAGCCTCGCGCGCCAGTCGGTCGAAGTGCTCGCGGCGCTCGCGCGCTGGAGCCAGGTGCTGATGTGCGTGCACAACCCCTGCATGCACTACTGGGCCGACATCGTCGCCGACCAGGACCTGCTGCGCGCGCGCCACGCACGCCAGCGCCGCCGCGCGGGCGCGCCGGACCAGCTCGACGAGGCGCAGCTGCATCTGCATTCGCAGCCGCTGCTCGCGGCGTGGGGCAAACAGGGGCGCGATTTCATCGGCCTGCTCGACGAATACGATAGCGACGAAGCGCGCGAGACCTACACGCCGCATTTCACGCGCATTGGCCAGCGTATCGATCTGTTCGACGGCGAAGACGCGCTCACGTTGCTCTCGCAGTTGCAGGACGACATTCGCGATCTGCGTCCGCTTGGCGAGACGCGCGAGCACTGGGAGCCTGTCGACGTACAGGAGGACGAATCAATTCGCTTTCACGTTGCGCATAGCGCGCAACGCGAAGTGGAGATTCTGCACGATCGCCTGCTAGCCGCGTTTGCGGCGGACCCGACGCTGCGGCCGCGCGACGTGATCGTGATGGTGCCCGACATCGAGGTCTACGCGCCGCATATTCAGGCCGTGTTCGGCCTGCTCGACGGCAACGACCCGCGCAGTATCCCGTTCAGCGTGGCCGACCGCGCGCAGCGCGCGTTCGACCCGCTCATCGGCGCGCTGGAAATGCTGCTGTCGCTGCCGTACTCGCGCGTGACGGTGAGCGACGTGCTCGACCTGCTCGAAGTGCCGGCCGTACGCGCACGCTTTGGCATCGATGTCGAAGACGTGCCGACGTTGCGCAACTGGATCGACGGCGCAAATATCCGCTGGGGACTGCACGCGGGCCAGCGCGCGAGCCTCGGGCTGCCCCAGGCCGACGAACTGAACGCGCCCAATAGCTGGGCGTTCGGCTTGCGGCGCATGCTGCTGGGCTACGCCGCGGGCGAGCGCGCGGGAGCATGGCGCGACATCGAGCCGTATAGCGAAATCGGCGGCCTGGACGCCGCGTTGCTGGGCCCGCTCACGCGCCTCGTGGATGCGCTCGATCACGCATGGCGCACGCTGCGCGAGCCGGCCACGGTGGACGCGTGGTGCGAACGTCTGCGCGACTTGAAGGCGGCCTTTTTCGCGGCCCAGGACGAAGACGCCTACACACTCGACCGCCTCGACGGCGCGCTCGAAACGTGGCGCGAAGCCTGCGACGAAGCCGCGCTCACGCAGGCGTTGCCGCTTGCCATCGTCGCGGAGAACTGGCTCGCGGCGCTCGAAGGCGGCGGCCTCTCGCAGCGCTTCTTCGCGGGCGCGGTGACGTTCGCCACGCTCATGCCGATGCGGGCCATTCCGTTCCGCCGCGTGTGCCTGCTCGGCATGAACGACGGCGACTATCCGCGCAGCCGCACGCCGCTCGACTTCGACCTCATGCGCCGCGACTACCGCCCGGGCGACCGCTCGCGCCGCGAAGACGACCGTTATCTGTTCCTCGAGGCGCTGCTCTCGGCGCGCGACCATCTGCACGTTTCGTGGATCGGCCGCAGCGTGACCGACAACACGCCGCGCCCGCCTTCGGTGCTGGTGGGGCAGTTGCGCGATCATCTGAAGGCCGGCTGGCGGCTCGAAGGCGAGGAAGATGCCGATGGGGACGCGCTGCTCGAAGCGTTGACCATTGAGCATCGCTTGCAGCCATTCAGCCCCGACTATTTTCCGCCGCGCCCGGAAGAGGCCACGCTCTACACCTATGCGCACGAGTGGGCCAAGCCCGCTGACGCGCGGCCCGCAGCCGAAGCCAGCGCTCAAGTGCTCGCGCCCGCCGAACGCGACGAGCCGCTTTCGATTCGCGAGCTTGGCGAATTTCTGCGCGAGCCGGTGCGCAGCTTCTTCCGGCAGCGTCTGCGCGTGGCCTTCGAAAGCGAAGACGCCGCGAGCGAGAATCACGAGCCCTTCGAGGTGGATGCGTTGCAGGCGTGGCAGTTGCAAAACGAGCTGATCCGCGCGCAGGTCAAGGCGATGGAGCGCGGCGAAGACGATCTCGAACCGGCCGCGCTTGCGCGCCTCGAGCGCATGCACCGCAGTGGCGATCTTGCGACGGGCGGCTTTGGCGAAGTGATCGGCGAAGAACTGCTTGCGCCCATGCCCGAGCTGTTCGCCGAATATCGCAAGGCGCTCGCGCGCTGGCCCGAGCCGCTCGAGCATCAATACGAAATTCGTCTCGATGCGATGCTGGAAGGCCGCACCGTTTCGCTAGACGACTGGCTCGGCGATTTGCGCGCGGGCCCGGAAGGCGCGCTTGGCCGCGTGATTCTGGAGCCGGGCACGCTCGTGAAAGACAGCCGCTATCGAAGCGATCGTCTCGTGCCTTATTGGGTTGCGCACGTCGCTGCACAAATCGCGGCCGGACCGGTGACCACAGTGATCGTGAGCAAGGTGGGCGTGGCGGAGTTCGCGCCGCTCGATGCGCAGGTGGCGCGCGCCTATCTGCTGGCATTGCTTGCCGCATGGGACGACGGCGCACGACGGCCGTTGCCGCTCGCGGTGAAGACCGCGTTTGCGTGGCTGCGCAAGTTGCCGGACAGCTTCGACGGCGCGCGCGCCACGGTGCCGGCCGAAGCGTGGGAAGCCGCGTGCGCGGCATATGAGGGCAATGGACGCACGCCCGGCGAGCGCGAGACGAATCCGTATCTGCGCCGCGCCTTCCCCGATTTCGAGGCGCTTGCCGCCCACGACGATTTCATCACGCTCGCCACGACGCTGTTGCTGCCGGTGAGCCGCGCGCCGCTCGCGTCGTCGCGTGCGAAGCGAGCCTCGAGCGAGGCAGGAGAAACGGCATGAATCCGCTCGGGACCATGAACGCACACGTACTGGAGCCGCTGCGCTTCCCGCTTTACGGCAGCCGCTTGATCGAGGCGAGCGCGGGCACGGGCAAGACCTTCACGATTGCCATGCTGTACGTGCGGCTCGTGCTCGGTCACGGCGCGCTCAATGCGGCAAGCGGCGAAGCGGGTGCCGATGACGAGGTGCGCACGGCAGGCCGCGCGCTCACGCCGCCAGAGATTCTCGTGGTGACGTTTACCGACGCGGCGACGAAGGAACTGCGCGAGCGTATTCGCGCGCGCCTCATCGAAGCGGCCGAGTGCTTTCGCGTGGAGCCGGAAGACGTGCCCGAGCGCGAGCCCGGCGTCGACCTGCTGCACGACTTGCGCAAAGACTACGCGCCGGAGCAGTGGCCGGCCTGCGCGCGGCGCCTGCAACTCGCGGCCGAATGGATGGACGAGGCTGCCGTCTCGACGATCCACGGCTGGTGCAACCGCATGCTCAGCGAGCACGCGTTCGACAGCGACAGCCTCTTTTCGCAGACGCTCGAAACCGACCAGACGGAATTGCGCGCCGAAGTCGTGCGCGACTACTGGCGCACCTTCATGGCGCCGCTCGACGCGGCGAGCGCCGCCGAAGTGAGAGCATGGTTCGCGAGTCCGGACGAATTGCACAACGCAATACGCGGGCTGCTTCCTCACGCCGATCTTTTACCGGAGGCAAGCGACCCAGGCGCTGCGCTCGCAGACGCCCGCAAGCGCGCGCGCGACGAACTCGAAACGCTGAAGGCGCCGTGGCCCGTCTGGATCGACGAGGTCGAGGCGCTGCTGAACGCGGCGCGCGCGGCGAAACAGTTCGACGCCAGAAAGCTGAATTCGAAGCACAGCGAAACGTGGATCGGCAAGCTGCGCGACTGGGCCAACGATCCCGAATCCGCGCACCCGGGCTTCGACGACAAGGCGGCCGTGTGGACGCGCCTCACGCCCGACGGCCTCGCCGAAATCTGGGTGAAGGGGGAACCGCCGGACCATGCGGCCTTCGTGGCGATGCAAACGTTGCGCGAGTCGCTGGCCGCGCCGCCCGAGGCGAAGCAGGACCTGCTGTGCCACGCGGCACGCTGGGTGGCGCGCCGCTTCGAGGAGGAAGAAGCGCGCCGCTCGCAAATGGGCTTCGACGATCTGCTCACGCGGCTGCGCGCGGCACTGCAGCGCGAGAACGGTGTGCGCCTCGCGGAAATCATCCGCAAGCAGTACCCCGTCGCGCTGATCGACGAGTTTCAGGACACGGACCCGGTCCAGTACCAGATCTTCGATTCTGTCTACCGTATCGCCGAGAATGACACCGAAACAGCTATCGTTCTGATCGGCGACCCGAAGCAGGCGATCTATGCGTTTCGCGGCGCGGACATCTACACCTACCTGCGCGCGCGTCGTGCCTGCGAAGGGCGGCTCTATACGCTCAAGAAGAATTTCCGCTCCACGCGCGCGATGGTCGAGGCGGTGAACCGCTGTTTCGAGGCGGCGGAATCGCGGCCCGAGGGCAGCGGTGCGTTTTTGTTTCGCAGCCCTGATGGACGCGAGAACGCGTTGCCGTTCGTCGCCGCCGATGCGCATGGACGTGCCGAGAAGCTGGTCGCTGCCGGCGCGGCGCTGCCCGCGCTCAACGTCTTCTGGATGCCGCCTGCCGCGGAGGGCAAGCCGCTCAGCAAGGGCGCGTATCTCGCGGGCATGGCGGGGAGCTGCGCGACCGAGATGGTGCGCCTGCTCAACCTCGGTCAGGAACATGCAGCGGGCTTCTCGGGCGAACACGGCATGCGGCCGTTGCAGCCCGCCGACATGGCCGTGCTCGTCAACAACCGCAGCGAGGCGCAGGCGATACGCGAAGCGCTGGCCGAGCGCGGCGTGCGCAGCGTCTATCTCTCGGATCGCGATTCGGTCTACCAGACGCCGCAGGCGGAAGAGCTGCGCTATTGGCTGGCGGCCTGCGCCGAGCCCGACGACGGCCGCCTCGTGCGCACGGCGCTCGCTACGCCCACGCTGGGGCTCGAATGGGCCGAACTCGACCGGCTCGGGCACGACGAGATCGCGTGGGAGTCGCGCGTGCTGCAGTTCCGCGAGTACCGCGAATGCTGGCGCAGGAAGGGCGTGCTGCCGATGTTGCGCCGCCTCTTCAACGATTTCCATGTGCCGCAGCGCTTGCTTGGCGACGCGGCTGGCGCAGGACTCAACGGCGAGCGCGCGCTCACGAACCTGCTGCATCTCGCCGAACTGCTGCAACAGGCGAGCACGCAGCTCGATGGCGAACACGCGTTGATCCGCTATCTCGACGAGCAGCGCGAAGACGAAAGCGCAGGCGGCGGGGGCGACGCACGCCAGTTGCGTCTGGAGAGCGACGCGGGGCTCGTGCAGGTGGTCACGATTCACAAGTCGAAGGGTCTCGAATACCCGCTCGTGTTTTTGCCGTTCGCGTGCGCGCACCGCGCCGTCAAGCCGGACGACGTGCCGTTCAAGTGGCACGACGACGCAGGCGAACTGCGCGTGACGCTCGAGGCCGACCCGCGCGTGCTGAGTCAGGCCGATCGCGAACGCCTCGGCGAAGATCTGCGCAAACTCTACGTCGCGCTGACGCGCGCGCGTTACGCGACGTGGGTCGGCTATGGACCGGTGCAGGGCGTCGAGGCGAGTGCATTCGGTTATCTCATGGGGGGCGGCGCGGCGATTCCTGCTGAGGAAACCGAAGCATTGCTCGACGCGTTGCGCGGACCGTGCGCGGATATCGCCGTGGCGAGCGCTCCCGAAGCGCGTCGCGACGTGCTCGCGCTGCGCGACACCGGCGCCGTGCGCGGCGAGGCGCGCACGCTTGGCTCACGCGAGCGCGAACGCTGGTGGATCGCGAGCTATTCGAGCCTGAAGACGGTCGAAACGTCGATCGGGTCGGGCGTTCCCGTCGAAGCGGACGACGCGCGCGGCGCGCCCGACACGCGCAGCGAGGACGTGTTCCTCGAACTGCTCGATGCGAGCGTGCCACCCGAGGACGACGAAGCGCTCGCGAGCGCGGGGCAAACGCTCGTCGCCCCCGCGCTCGCGCCGATGCACGGCTTCGAGCGCGGCGCGGACGCGGGCACCTTCCTGCACGAACTGATGGAGTGGGCGGCCAACGAAGGCTTCGCCGAAATCGCGCAAGACGAAGCGCGCGTGCGCGACATGGTGGCGCGCCGTTGCAGCGTGCGCGGCTGGTCGCACTGGATCGAAACGCTTACGGCGTGGATGCTGGAACTCGTGCGCACGCCGCTGCGCCTGCCCGATATCGAAGGCGAGCGCGTGTCGAGCGTGGCGTTCGCGCAGTTCGCGCCCGGTGCGTACATGGCCGAACTGGAGTTCTGGGTCACGGCCCATGCCGTGGATACGCTGGCAATCGATGCGCTCGTCACCGAATTCACGCTGGACGGCGAGGCGCGCCCCGCGCTCGACGCTGCCACGCTCAACGGCATGCTCAAGGGCTTCATGGATCTCGTGTTCGAACACGAAGGCCGCTACTACGTGGCCGACTACAAGTCGAACTGGCTCGGTCCCGACGATGCTTCCTATACGAGCGCGAAAATGCGCGCGCAGATTCTCCACTCGCGTTACGAGCTGCAATACGTGCTCTATTTGTTCGCGCTGCACCGGCTGCTCAAGGCGCGCTTGCCCGATTACGACTACGACCGCCACGTGGGCGGGGCCGTGTATCTGTTCCTGCGTGGCGGCCGCGCGCCGGGGCAGGGGCTGCATTGCGAACGGCCGCCGCGTGAGTTGATCGAACGACTCGACGCGCTCTTCGCGCGTCGCAACGCGCTGGAGGACGTGGCATGACGAGGCGCCGCACCAAAGGGCAGGACGGCCTCACCGGCGATCTGTTCGAGAATCTGGACATGCCGGAGATCGAGCCGCAACCGGGGCGGGGCGCCGCGCGCGAAACGGCCGTGCACATGCTCGGTGTGCTCGACAACTGGGTGGAGCGCGGATGGCTGCGTACGCTCGATGCCGCATTCGCGCGCTTTCTGTGGACCGAAGCGCCGCACAGCGAGCCGTTGTTGCTGCTCGCGGCCGCGCTGGCGAGCCATCAGCTCGGGCGCGGTCATGTGTGTCTCGACCTGAAGGCCACGCTGGAAGACCCCGCGTTCGCGCTTTCCCTGCCACCCGATGGACCGCAGGTGCTGGGCGCGGTGCCGGCGCAGCCGCCTGCCGAAGTGCTCGCGGGCGTCACGCTCGCGCAATGGCGCGCGGCGCTCGCCGCGCCCGATCTGGTGAGCGAAGAGACCGCGGCTACCGACATTGCGCAAGGCAACGCGCCGCTCGTGCTCGTGGGCACGCGGCTTTATTTGCGGCGCTACTGGCAATACGAGCAGGACGTGCGCGAGGGGATCGAGCGCCGGCTTGGCCGCGCCGCACGGCTCGAAGCCGCGCTGCCGCTCGACGTCGCGCGCGCGGCGCTCGACGCGCTGTTGGCGCCGCGCAGCGGCGAGACACGCGCCGCCGACTGGCAAAAGCTCGCCTGCGCGCTCGCCGCGCGCAGCGCGTTCAGTATCGTCACAGGCGGCCCGGGCACGGGCAAAACGACTACGGTCGTGAGATTGTTGGCACTCCTGCAAACACTCGCGCTGGGCCGTGCGGCGCAGGGAACGCCTGCCGCGCGGCCTTTGCGCATCCGGCTCGCCGCGCCCACCGGCAAGGCCGCGGCACGTTTGAACGAATCGATTGCGGGCGCCGTGGAGCGGCTGCCGTTCGACGCGCTGCAGGTGCATGTCGATGCTGAGGCGCTGCGCAAAGCGATTCCGACCGTCGTGACCACGCTGCATCGCGTGCTCGGCACGCGGCCCGGCAGCCGACGCTTTCGCCACGACGCAGCGAACCCGCTGCCTGTCGATGTACTCGTGATCGACGAAGCCTCGATGGTGGACCTCGAAATGATGGCCGCCGTGCTCGACGCGCTGCCGCCCACCGCGCGGCTCATCCTGCTTGGCGACAAGGATCAGCTCGCGTCGGTCGAAGCGGGCGCGGTGCTCGGCGAACTGTGCGATCGGGCGCGTGAAGGCCATTACACGCAGGCGTCGCGCGCGTGGCTCGAAGCGGCCACCGGCGAGCGCATCGATGCCGCCATGCTCGACGCGCACGGCCTGCCGCTCGACCAGGCCATTGCGATGCTGCGCGAGAGCCATCGTTTTGCATCGGAAAGCGGTATCGGCGCGCTGGCCGAACTCGTCAACACCGGCGACGCCGTGGGTGTCGCGAAGATCTGGTCACGCGGCTACGAGGATCTCGCGCGGCTCGTGTGTCCCGCCGACGATGACGGCCCGTTGCGCGCGCTGATCGTCGATGGCCGCGTGGGCGAGCAAAGCGCCGCCCAGCGCCAGGGCTACCGGCACTACCTGGAAACGATGCGAACGACCCGGCCCGAACCCGGCCCCACGACCGATGCGCTGTCCACCTGGGCCGCGCGCGTGCTCAAGGCGCACGGCGCGTTCCAACTGCTGTGCGCGCTGCGGCGCGGTCCGTGGGGCGTCGAAGGCCTGAACCGGCGCGTCGCGCGCCTGCTGCAGGAAGAAGGACTCATCGAACCGCACGGCGACTGGTATGCGGGCCGGCCCGTGCTCGTCATGCACAACGACTACGAGCTTGGGCTCATGAACGGCGATATCGGCATCGCGCTGGCGTTGCCCGTTGCGGCAGGCGAGCCGCCCGTGTTGCGCGTGGCGTTCCCGGCGGGCGACGGCTCGGGCGGCGTGAAGTGGGTGTCGCCGAGCCGCCTGCAGGGCGTGGAAACCGTGTTCGCGCTCACCGTCCACAAATCGCAGGGCTCGGAATTCACGCACGCCGCGCTCGTGCTGCCCGATACGTACAGTCCCATTCTCACGCGCGAACTCGTCTATACCGGCATCACGCGTGCGCGGTCGTTTCTTACGCTGGCTGTGCCCGAGGGCCGTTCCGTGCTCGATCGCGCGGTGCTCGCCAAGGTGCAGCGCGCAAGCGGCCTCATGGCAGGGCTCGCGCGCGACGCGCAGGGCGCGTGAGCGGATGGCAAAAAAGCCGAGGGCCGCTTATGGCGGCCCTCGGCTTGTGCTGCATCTCGCTCGCGTGGAGCGTGACGCTTAAACGATCGTGAGCGTCACGTCGATGTTGCCGCGCGTGGCGTTCGAGTACGGGCACACGATATGGGCCTTGTCGACAAGCGCCTGGGCGGCCGCGCGGTCCATGCCGGGCAGCGAAATCTTCAGTTCGACTTCAATGCCGAAGCCATTCGGAATCTGGCCGATGCCCACGTTGCCGGTGATCGAAAGATCGGCGGGCAGGGCGATCTTGTCGCGTGCCGAGACGAACTTCATCGCACCGATGAAGCACGCGCTATAGCCCGCGGCAAACAGCTGCTCGGGGTTCGTGCCGTCGCCGCCCGCGCCGCCGAGTTCGCGCGGCGTGGTGAGCTTGAGGTCCAGGTGGCTGGCGGGGATGACGGCGCGGCCGTCGCGGCCACCGGTGACGTTGGCTTCGGCGCGGTAGAGGACTTTTTCGATCGACATGACAGGCTCCTTTGAGCAAAGACGGCTCGGTAAAGGTAAATAAGGGTACGGCGGAGTACAGCGTCCAATTTACTGGTGGAAGGCGACAGCCATGTGCACCAGGGTCCAGCAGAAGAGCAGCGCTTGCGAATTTCCGGTCGTCAGCTTTTGCATTCTATCTATTGCCAGATAGATTTCCGGCCGTCGAAATACACTCATGATGCTCCTCCTTTTAGCTATCTATCAGAAGATAGAACAAAGGGGCTAATAAAAGAGGCGGCTAGCCGCCCCGCATTACGGGCAAAAAATCCTTCACTGCGCCACGCGCCACATGGCTTCGACATCTTCGAGGCGCGACTTCGTATGAAACAAGCGGCACGCCAGCACGCTGCCCTGCAAGGCCGCGAACAACGTGCGGGCCGCGCTTTCGGGCTTGCCCTTCACGACCAGCGTGCCTTCTTTCGCGCCCTGGGCCAGCACCTCGGCCAGCCAGTTTTCGTTGGCGCGGAAGAACGCCTGTACAGCCTGACGCACCGTTTCCGGCAGCGACTCGATGTCGGCGGCCAGCATGCCGCACAGGCAGATCTGGTGGCCGTCGCCAAGCGTCTTGCCGAAGAGCCGCGTGTACGTCGCGAGCTTTTCGCGCGCCGGGAGCGCTGCGTCGATCGACTGCAATCCCGCCATGACTTCGCCGCTGTACTGACTCACCGCCTCCAGCACCAGGTCGTCTTTCGACGGGAAGTAATAGTGGATGCTCGACGTTTTCACGCCCACCAGCTCAGACAGGTCGCGGTAGCTGAACCCGTTGTACCCCCGCAGCATCATGAGTGTGATGGCGTGGTCCAGAACCTGCTCCCGCACTGTCAACTTCGTATCCATGGACTCTAATTTATCTACTGGAAGATAGATTGTCAAGCGCCTCATGCAAAAAAATTTCGGGGCGCCGGGCGCGACCGCTGGGCCGCGTCCGGCAGGGCAGTGTCAGATACCGCGATGTCCAGCGCTGAAAACAAGGCGCAGGCCCAGCGCCGCAATGGCGCCAGCGGCAATGCGGTCGATCCAGCCTTTGGCGCGCAGGTAGAGATCGCGCGGACGCTGGCTCGAAAAGCACAGCGCGACGACCGTATACCAGCCGGTTTCGATCGCGAACACGAGCGGCGGCAACGCGAAGTAGCACCACAGCGGCGGGTTATGCGGCAGGAGCGCTACGAAGATGCCGCCATAGGCAATGGCCGTTTTCGGGTTGCTCAACTGGGTGGTCAGGCCGCTCCAGTACGACTTGCCGGGGCGCTCGTCCGCTGCGGCCGTCTTGCTTACCGTGACCGGCGTGCCGGCGCCGCGCCAGATGCGCGAAGCGATATAGAGCAGATAGGCGCCGCCCGCAATCTTGAGCGCAGCGTACAGCCAGGCCACGGTGGCGAGCAGGGTGTAGAGCCCGGCGAGCGCGATGCCCGCGAAGCAGATCGCACCCGTGCCCATGCCGAGCGCAGTGGCGACGCCGTCACGGCGCGATAAACCGATCGAGTTGCGCGCGACGAGTACGAAGCTCGGGCCAGGGCTCATGGCCCCGAGTAGAACGGCGAGGAGAATGCTGGCAACGGCGGCGAGAGGAGACATGCTGGCGGCTCCATGCGAGAGGGAATCCCGAACACTAACATGCGCAGCAACGCGCCGCGAGGGCTCCCCGCTGGCGCCGCAGGAGTGTGCCGGCCGCCTGAATAATGCTTAGTTATTCTGAGCGATTGTGCTTGTCGCGCTCGCGATTCCAGTGGTGCAGCAGCACACGCGTTTGTTCCGCGATGCTCGCCTTCAGGAAGTCGGCCTTCGCGCGGTCGATGTCGTCCCAGCCTAGCATCGTGAGCGTGGAGCGGCGCGCGATGAAGAACAGCAGAAACTGCCCGTACAAACTGAACATGCGCACCACGGTGAGCGGATCGTCGGCCGGCATGCCGGTAATGCGCTCGAGCAGTTGCACGTTGATGGTGTTCAGCGGCGTGCGCACGCGCTCACGCAGGATTTCCGAGCCGATCTCCGGCTCGCCGCCGCCCTGTTCGCGCGCGAAGAAGAGGCGCTGGTCCGGCCCGTGCTGCTTGACGAAGGAACGGTCGGCCACGGCCGACTGGATGTCGATGAACGCGTCGATCAGCGCTTCGATGTCCGCGTTGCGTTCGAGCGCAACGCGTGCGCGCTGCACGGCCGGCGCAAACGACTGCCACGACTCGTCGGCGATCCACTCCGCGCAGGCGCGGTAGAGGCCTTCCTTGTTCTCGAAGTAATACTGCAGCGCCGGCGCGTTCACCCCCGCGCGCGCGGCGATATCGCGCGTGGAGGCGCCGTCGAAGCCGTGCTGCCCGAACAGGCTGATCGCCGCCTCGATGATCTTGCGGCGTGTCTCGTCGCCACGCGCATAGCCTCCTTCGGGCGAACGTCGCAGTTTCTTACCTTCGCTCATGCATTTCCTTTCGTATCCCTGCGAAATATAACACTTGACACAGTTTTTCCAAGTGGAATAATTTTGCCGACTGGAATAAATTGAGAAACAACAATATGTCTACGACT
The DNA here is from genome assembly GCF_905220195.1 of Paraburkholderia sp. J8-2. Taxonomy (NCBI): domain Bacteria; kingdom Pseudomonadati; phylum Pseudomonadota; class Betaproteobacteria; order Burkholderiales; family Burkholderiaceae; genus Paraburkholderia; species Paraburkholderia sp. J8-2. Next base: position 325,371 of record NZ_CAJMZA010000001.1, on the reverse strand, counting down.
GCAGGCGCGCCCGGACGCGATGTGCCGGACGCCGCCACCGCGCCCGCGCGAAGCGGCGCGAAACGAACCCTTCTGATCCTGCTGGGACTCGCGGCGCTCGTCGCCGCGGCGGTGTGGCTTGGCCACTGGTGGGTTGTCGGGCGCTTCATCGAATCCACTGACGACGCCTATCTGCAGGCCGACAGCGTGACGATCGCGCCGAAGGTGAGCGGCTACGTCACCGATGTCTACGTGGCCGACAACCAGGCCGTGAAGGTGGGTGATCCGCTCGTGAAGCTCGACGCGCGCCAGTATCAGGTCGCGCTCGACCAGGCGCAGGCCACTGTCGACGCGCGCACGGCTGACATTGAGCATGCGCAAGCGCAGATCGAGCAGCAGCGGGCGAACGTCGTTCAGGCACAGGCGCAGCAGGAAGTCGCCCAGGTGAGCCTGCGCCACGCGAACGACGAAGTGGCGCGCTACGCACCGCTCGCGGCGACCGGTGCGGAAACGACCGAGCGGCTGGCCGAACTCAAGAGCGAACGCGATAAGGCGCAGGCGACGCTCGCTGCCGACGCTGCCGCCGTCACGTCCGCCCGCTCGCAGATCTCGGCGGTGAACGCCCAACTTTCGCAGGCGCGCGCGCAGCTCGAAGCGGCGCGTGCGAGTGCCGCGCAGTCGCAACTCGACCTCGACAACACGGTGGTGAAGAGCGCGCTTGCGGGCCGCGTGGGCGACCGCAGCGTGCGCGTGGGCCAGTACGTGCAGCCGGGCACGCGCATGCTGACCGTCGTGCCGGTGCAAAGCACTTACCTCACAGCGAACTTCAAGGAAACGCAGATTGGCCGCATGCGCGCGGGCCAGCCCGTGGAACTGCATGTCGACGCGCTGCCTGGCCACACGCTGCACGGCGTGGTGGACAGCTTCTCGCCGGGCACGGGTGCGCAGTTCGCGCTCTTGCCGCCGGAGAACGCCACCGGCAACTTCACGAAGATCGTGCAGCGCGTGCCGGTGCGCATCCGCCTCGAAACCGGGCCGGAAACGCGCAGCGTATTGCTGCCGGGCATGTCGGTGACGGTCGATGTCGACACGCGCTCCGCGCGCGAGGACGACCGCCGTATCGATCAAGAGAACCACCGTGGCGAATAAGGCTGCGGCAGCAGTGCCGCATCCGCATGGCGAGCGCGCGAGTGTAGCCGACTGGATCGCCGTGGCGGCGGGCGCGCTCGGCGCGTTGATGGCGACGCTCGACATCTCGATCACGAACTCGGCGCTGCCGCAGATCCAGGGGCAAATTGGCGCGACGGGCACCGAAGGCACGTGGATCTCCACGGGCTATCTGATGTCCGAGATCGTGATGATTCCGCTCGCCGCGTGGCTCACGCGTGTATTCGGACTGCGAAATTTCCTGCTGGCGAACTCGGCGCTCTTCATCGCTTTTTCGATGATGTGCGGCTGGTCGAATACGCTTGGCATGATGATCGCCGGGCGCATCGGCCAGGGCTTTACCGGCGGCGCGATGATCCCGACCGGCCAGACCATCATCCGCACGCGCCTGCCGCTTTCGCAGCTGCCCGTGGGCATGACGGTGTTCGGCCTGATCGTGCTGCTCGGCCCGCTGCTCGGGCCAGTCGTGGGCGGCTGGCTCGCGGAGAACATCAGCTGGAGCTGGTGCTTCTTCATCAACCTGCCGGTGTGTCTCGCGCTCATCACGCTGCTGATCGTCGGGCTCGAACCCGACCGGCCGCACTGGGAATCCTTTCTCAAGGCGGACTGGCTCGGCATTATCGGCTTGGCGGTGGGGCTTAGCTCGCTGACCGTCGTGCTCGAAGAAGGGCAGCGCGAACGCTGGTTCGAGTCGCACTTCATCGTCACGCTCACGTGGGTCACGCTCGCGGGCATGGCGCTCATCGCGCTTTCACAGTTCACCGCGAAAAGGCCCATTCTGCGCCTCTCGCTCATGCGCAATCCGCGTTATGCGAGCGTGATCATCATCGTGTTCGCGGTGGGGGCCGGGCTTTACGGCATTTCGTACCTGCTGCCGCAGTTTTTGAGCCTCGTGGCCGGCTACAACGCCCAGCAGTCAGGCGCGATCATGCTGCTTTCGGGACTGCCCGCGTTCCTCGTCATGCCGATCTTGCCGCGCTTGCTGGGCAAGGTGGATTTCCGCATCCTGGTCGTGTCCGGTCTGTTGCTCTTCACGCTGAGCTGCATGCTCGACATTTCGCTCACGGCGCAGAGTGTGGGCCACGATTTCGTGTGGTCGCAGCTCGTGCGCGGCGTGGCGCAGATGCTCGCGATGATGCCGCTCAACCAGGCTTCGATGGCGGCGGTGTCGCGCGAAGATTCCGGCGACGCGGCCGGGCTCTACAACATGGCGCGCAACCTGGGCGGCTCGGTCGGCCTTGCGATCATCGGCACGCTCATCGACCGGCGCGAGGCTTTTCATAGCGCCGTGCTGCGCGAATCGCTGAGTGCCAATTCGATCATCGGCCAGGAGCGTGTGGCTTCGAGCGCGGCCAGCTGGTTCACGCAGACAGGCGACATTGCGCACTCGCAAATGCAGGCGCTCGGCCAGATTGCGGCGCAGATCTCGCAGCAATCGATGGTCATCACGTACTCCGAAACATTCTGGGTGCTCGGCATCGCACTGGCGGCATGCGTGCCGCTCGCGCTCCTGCTCAAGAAGCCGCAGCCCGGCGCGCAAGCGCCGTCCGGCGGACACTGAAGATTATCTCTGACTCATGACGGCAATCCGTTACTCCCGTTTTCCCCATACCGCGCTGAGCGTGCTCGCTGCCGCCTGCGCGCTGGCCGCCTGCACCGTGGGCCCCGACTATCGCGGCGCACCGGCCGTAGCGCCGGAAGCGGCGAATTCCTCTTCGTTCATGCGCACACCGGCGCAAGGCGTGACACCCGCGCGTGCGCCGAGCCAATGGTGGCTCGCGCTGAACGACCCGCAACTGAACACGCTGATCGAAGCGGCGCTCGCCCACAATCCCGATGTGCGCGCGGCGCAGGCGCGTTTGCGCGCCTCGCGCGCGCAACTGCAGCAGCAACGCGCCGCCGAGCTGCCGAAGGTCGGCGCGAGCGCGGCGGCGATCCGCATGCGCGAGCCGAACCTGAGCGCGTTGACGTCGGGCAGCAGTTCGGGGCAGAGCGGTTCTTCGGGCGGCGGCCCGATCACGTTCTACACGGCAGGCTTCGACGCGTCGTGGGAAATCGACCTGTTCGGCGGCACGCGCCGCGCCGTGGAAGCGGCGAGCGATGAGGCCGATGCCGTGAACGCCGATCTTGCGGACACCCAGGTATCGCTGGCCGCCGAAGTCGCACAGGCCTACATCGACCTGCGCGACGAGCAGCAGCGCCTCGCCATCGCGCAGCACACGGCGCAACTGCAGCAGGAGATGCTCACGCTCACCGAGCAGCGCCGCGCAGGCGGCACCGCCGCCGAAGTCGACGTCGAGCGGCTCACCACGCAGGTGGAAAACACGCGCTCCACCCTTACGCCGCTCGCGGCGCAAGTGGAAATATCGCTGGATCAGCTGGCGGTGCTCACGGGCAAGGCGCCTGGCGCGCTGGACGCGGAGCTTGCCACGGCGCAGCCGCTGCCCATGCTGCCCGCAAGCGTGCCGGTGAGCGATCCCACCACGATGCTTGCGCAACGTCCTGACATTCGCGCGGCGGAGCGTCGTCTCGCCTCGAGCAACGCGCAGATCGGCGAGCACGTAGCGGACTTCCTGCCCAAGCTCACGCTGTTCGGCGACCTCGGCTTTTCGGCGGCGGAGCCGGGCCACCTGTTCCGCAAGAACAATTTCAGCTGGGTAGGGGCGCCGTATCTGCAGTGGAACCTGTTCGACTTCGGGCGCACGTTGGGCGCGGTGCGGGGCGCAGAAGCGTCGCGCGACGAAGCCGAAGCGCGCTACGAAAAGGCCGTGCTCGCGGCGCTGCAGGATGCAAACGCTTCGCTCTCGCGCTATGGCTATCAGCGCGAGCATCTCGTGACCTTGCAGAAGGTGCAGGTTTCCGCCGAGCGTTCCGCGACGCTCATGCGCCAGCGTTATCGCGCCGGGGCGTCGAGCCTCGTCGATCTGCTCGACACGCAGCGCACGGAATTCACCGCGCAGCAGAACGTGGTGTCGGGCCAGGCCGATCTGCTCAAGGACTTCGTATCGCTGCAGAAGAGCCTGGGTCTCGGCTGGCAGACCACGACGACGGCCACGGCCGCTGCAGGGGCAACGCCGGGCTAACCGGGTTCGGCGCTCGCATGCTCGTGCGCGGCCGGCTCGCAATAGCCGAGCCGCGCCGAGATCGCCGCGCCCGCGCGCTTGAGCAGGGCCACATAGTGCGCTTTCGTGTCCGCGCCGCAGCGCATGGTCGGAAACGAGATCGAGAGGCCGGCGATCACATGCCCGAAGCGGTCGAACACCGGCACGGCCAGGCACTGCAAACCCTCTTCCTGTTCCTCGTTGTCTTCGCCATAGCCTTGTTCGCGCACGTGCGGGAGTATGTTCAGCACCGCGTCGGCGGAAGTCAGCGTTTTTTGCGTCGACTTTCTGAATTCCACGTGCGAGAGCGTTTCCTGCGCGTCGGCGGGCGGCATGAACGCGAGCAGCACCTTGCCGATGGCGGTGCTATGCAGCGGATTGCGCCTGCCGATGCGCGACTGCATGCGCAGGCCGTAATCGCAGTCGATCTTGTGGATGTAGATGATCGCGTCTTCGTCGAACGCGCCGAGGTGCACCGCTTCGCGCGTGGCCTGCGCGATGCGTCGCATTTCGATGTCGGCCTCGCGCACGAGGTCCACGCTTTCGAGCGCCTTCGCGCCCAGTTCGAACAGCCGGATCGTCAGACGATAGCGGTCGGTTTCGACTTCCTGCGCGACATAGCCTAGCGCCTTCAGCGTTTGCAGCACGCGGTGCGCGGTGGTTTTGGAAAGCGCGAGGCGCTGCGAAAGCTCGCTGATGCCGATCGGCCCCTTCTCGCCGAGCGCGCCGAGGATCGCGAACACGCGGCCGATCGACGAGACCGATTCGCCTTTTTCCGTGCTGCTGTCCGTTTCGTTCATTGCGTGCTCCTGTGCGCCGCGCTGCCCCATACCCGAATTTGCTGCTTTTTCTACGCTTGCCGCCATTGTTGCTGGTCCCTGTGACTCTCTGACGGGAGCATACCGCGTCCCACGCGCGCCGCGCGGACTAGCGCGCAAGCCAGCCGCCGTCCACGGCGAGCGTGTGGCCGTGCACGTAATCCGACGCCGCCGAGGCGAGAAACACCACGGGCCCCGCGAGATCGTTCGGTGCGCCCCAGCGGGCGGCGGGAATGCGGTTGAGGATCTCGCCGTTGCGTTGGGCGTCGTCGCGCAACGCGGCGGTGTTCGCGGTCGCCATATAACCGGGCGCGATCGCGTTCACGTTGATGCCGTGCGCGGCCCATTCGTTCGCGAGCAGGCGCGTGAGGCCCAGCACGCCGCTTTTCGAGGCCGTATAGGAAGCGACGCGAATGCCGCCCTGAAACGACAGCATCGACGCGATATTGATGATCTTGCCGCCGCCGCTCTGCGCGACGAACTGGCGCGCCGCCGCCTGCGCGAGAAAGAACACGCTCTTGAGATTGACGTCCATGACGGCGTCCCAGTCGTCCTCGCCGAAGGTGAGGGCGTCATCCCGGCGAATCACGCCGGCATTGTTCACGAGGATGTCGACCCGTCCACAGGCTTCGACCGCTGCGTGCACGATGTCCTCCACCGGCGCGATCGAACCGAGGTCGGCACGCACGTCGACGAAGCGGCGTCCCAGGGCCTCGACGCGTGCAGGCGTGTCGCCGGGCCCGGCGCGGCAAACGCCGACGACGTCGCAACCGGCCTGTGCGAGTGCGAGCGCCATGCCGGCGCCGAGCCCCGTGTTGCTGCCGGTGACGATGGCGATCTTGCCGCTGAGATCGAATGGATTGAACGTGCTGGATGCCATGAGTGCGCGGGCCTCGTATCGTGGATCTATGCCAGAGCGTGGTTCAGCGCAGGTCGCGTACCGCAAGATGGTCCATGTCGCCGAACACCTGGTTCTCGCCGACCATGCCCCAGATGAACGTATAGGCGCGCGTGCCGACACCCGAGTGGATCGACCAGCTCGGCGAGATCACCGCCTGCTCGTTGTGCACGAGGATGTGCCGCGTTTCATGCGGCTCGCCCATCATGTGGAAGACCGCGGCGTCGTCGGCCACGTTGAAATAGAAGTACACCTCCATGCGCCGCTCGTGCGTGTGGCACGGCATCGTATTCCAGAGGCTGCCGGGTTCGAGTTGGGTCATGCCCATCGAGAGCTGGCAGGTGGGCAGCACCTCGGGCACGATGAACTTGTAGATCGTGCGGCGGTTGCTCGTGGCGGCTTCACCGAGTGTTTGCGGAGACGCTTCGGATAACGAAATGGTGCGTGTGGGATATGCGGTATGCGCGGGCGCGCAATTGAGGTAGAACTTCGCGGGCCGCGCCGCATCGTCGCTGCCGAATGCGACCGCCTGTGCGCCCTTGCCGATATAGATCGCCTCCTCGTTGCGCACTGTGTGGCGCACGCCATCCACGTCGACCCAGCCGTCGCCGCCAATATTGATCGCGCCCAGTTCGCGCCGCTCCAGCAGATAGCTCACGCCGATCGACTTGCCGAGCGCGGCGCTCACCTCGACCGCGCGCGTGGCCGGAAACGCGCCGCCCACGATGATGCGGTCCACGTGGCTGTAGGTGAGTTTCAGCGCATCGGGTTCGAATACCTGTTCGATCAGGAACTCGCGACGCAATCCCGCCGTGTCGAGCGTCTTCGCGTAGTCGCTGTTGAGGCTTTGTCTGACTTCCATGCCATGTCTCCGTTGGATGGGCGGCGCGCCGTCTCTCGTGGACTATAGTGCAGATTCACATTTTCGGAACGTCGGTCCGGAAATGTTGCGACGCCGTAGCACGCTTGGCAAGCGGTCTGCCCAGATAGTGAATCATTCGCGGGTAAACGTTGATGATTTTCGGCTCAAAAATCGGAACAGCGTTCCTTTCGCGCTGCTATCCTGTTTCCGGAAAGGGAGCACCGCGAGAAAAAGCCGGACGCACCAACGTGCCGATCCGGCAACCGGATGCAAGGTCCACGGAGGAGACATGAAGCTGAAGAAGGCGATAGACCGCATACCCGGCGGCCTGATGCTGGTGCCGCTGCTGCTCGGCGCCTGTGTTCACACGTTCGCGCCAGGCGCTGGCAAGTACTTTGGTTCGTTCACCAATGGATTGATCACCGGCACCGTGCCGATTCTCGCGGTGTGGTTCTTCTGCATGGGCGCGACCATCGACCTGCGCGCCACCGGCACCGTGCTGCGCAAGTCCGGCACGCTGCTCGTCACGAAGATGATCGTGGCCTGGGTCGCCACGCTGGTCGCCGCGCGTTTCATCCCGATTGACGGCGTGAAGACCGGGCTCTTCGCCGGGCTCTCGGTGCTCGCCATCACGACGTCGATGGACATGACCAACGGCGGTCTCTATGCGGCCGTGATGCAGCAATACGGCACGAAAGAAGAGGCGGGTGCGTTCGTGCTGATGTCCGTCGAGTCGGGGCCGCTCGTGAGCATGCTCATTCTCGGCGCGACCGGTGTGGCCTTTTTCGAGCCGCGGCTTTTCGTGGGCGCCGTGCTGCCGTTTCTGGTCGGGTTTGCGTTAGGCAATCTCGACAGCGATCTGCGCGAACTGTTCGGCCGCTGCGTGCATCCGCTCATTCCGTTCTTCGGCTTTGCGCTTGGCAACGGCATCGATCTGAACGTGATCGTCACGAGCGGAATTCCGGGCGTGGTGCTCGGGCTTGGCGTGATCGTCGTGACCGGTATTCCGCTGATTCTCGCCGACCGGCTGATTGCGGGCGGCAACGGCGCGGCGGGCCTCGCGGCTTCGTCCACGGCGGGCGCGGCGGTCGCGAATCCGGCCATCATCGGAGAGATGATTCCGAGTTTCAAGCCGCTCGTGCCGGCGGCAACCGCCATGGTCGCCACCGCCTGTCTTGTGACGGCGATCCTCGTGCCGATGCTCACGGCACTGTGGGTGCGTCGCCGAAGCGCGCGCGATGCGCTGCTTCAGGAACTCATGGAACCGCCCGTGCCGCCAGTGGCCGGACGCGACGCTCACATTTGATGTAAAGGCGAGGTTCCCGCGCGCGGGAACCTCGCTTCGTCCACGTAGCGCTCAGCGCACTTCGCCACGCGCCATGCTGGCGAGCACGCCGTCGCGGCGAATGAGCGCGTGAAAGAGCGCAGCCCCCAGATGTAGCAAAACGGTCGCGTAGAGCGCCATGGCAAGCCATGTATGCGCGGCGCGCAGCCAGGCGTAGAGCGTGACATCGTGCGGTACGATGGGCGGCAGGTGCACGCCGCCGAACATCACGATGGGATAGCCGCCTGCGGACAGCATCGACCAGCCGATCAGCGGCATCGCGATCATCAACGCATAGAGCGCGAGATGCGAAGCGTGCGCGCCAAGGCGCTGCCAGATCGGCAGATCGGCGGGCAACGCCGGCGCACCGCGCGTGAGCCGGACGTAGAGGCGCAGCAGCACGAGCGCAAGCAGTGCGATGCCTAGCGGCCGGTGGAGCGCGAGCAGGGTGTCATGCAGCCGCGAGACCGTCGCGACCATCCCCACGCCCACGAACAGCATCGTGACGATCAGGACTGCCATCGACCAATGCAGAAGGCGCTGGAGTGCGCTGAAGTGTTGGCCCGGTTGTTTCATGGCTGCGCGCCTCCATGCGATTGCGCGAGGTTGGCTTCCTCATGCGTGCGTCGATTGAACGAAACGGAATACGCTGCCGAGCGGGCGGCGAGCAAGGGATCGTCGGAAGGCTTCAGGCCGTTGGGCAGGATGGTCGGATCGTAGTTCACGTCGCGGCACATACCATTCGCCTGCGGTTCGGCGCTCTGCAATACCAGTGTGCCGGCGTCGATTTGCTGGCGGTCTGCGGGCCATCCCTGCGTGGCGTCGTTCGTGGGGTCGCCGGGTGCGGCGACCGTGAGCACCAGATGCCAGCGTAGCGGGCCCGCTGCGAAACGCGTGAAAAAGTCGTCGGCGAGGAAGTTCGGATCGGCTTTTTCTGCGGGTGTTTGCGGTGCATAGGCCACTTCGGGCACGGTCTGCCAGCGCACGGCGCGCTGGTTGCCTGCGGCATCGGTTGCAATGAATGCGTTGACGCTATAGAACGCTGTGTTCGCGAAACTGGAGGAGGGCGGGTTCGCCTTCAGCCAGTTGCGGAACGGCAGCGTTTCCGGGTTCGCCTGGAAGAAGGCGTCGAGTTTCGCGGGGTCGGGCTTGCCCGTTGCCGGGTCGGGTTTCGAGGCGACCAGCTGGCTATAGAACTGCTGCGGAGTGCGAACGATAAAGATGGGTACGGAATTCATGCCGGTGCGCCACTGCTCGCCATCCTGCTGTTGGAAGAGCAGCGCCATGCTGCGCACGGGCGTGCTCGCGTCGGGCGCGGCGGGGTTGCTGCCGGGAATGGCGAAGCGTCCGATCACGGGCGTGCGTCCGGGCGCGAACACGGCCGCTCGCGAGACTTGTGCGCCGTTGCCGTTGCTCTCGAACCAGCCTTCCACACAGAGCCCCTTGGCGTGATTGCGCCGATAGCCCGCATGGATGCCGTAGTTCGACTCGAAGGTATTGATGATATGCGGCGCGGTGAGGCGTTCCGGCGTGAGCCAGCCGGCCGTCCATGCAAATGCCGCGCCAGCGCAACCCACCACAGCCGCAATGGCCGCGAGCCGGCATGGCACGCAGATCGGGGCGCGGTTCACGGGCGTGCTCCCGTGCGCGCGTGCCGCAACGCGATCGAAAGCGAAAAGTGTGCGAGTGTGTGCATGATGGATCCAGTCGAGGGCGTGAAGGCCGTTACTGGCGTCAACAATACGTCATTGCGATTTATTCCGTGTGCGAAGTGAAATCGTGCAACGATGCTCGGGCGCGCTGTGATTACAGCGCTGAAAGCGGTGGTCACAATCGATGTGTAAAGGAGAGAGCGATGCTGACTGGCGGCTGTTTATGCGGCAAGGTCCGCTACCAGATCTCAGCTGCGCCGATTGGCAGCACGGTGTGCCATTGCGTGGATTGCCGGCGCGCCTCGGGTGCGCCGTTCGTCGGCTGGGTCAGCGTGCCGTGGAGTGCGTTCCGTCTAGTTGCGGGCGCAACGAAAACGCATGTATCCAGTCCGGGTGTGGAGCGCGCGTTCTGTGCGGACTGCGGCACGCCGCTCACCTACCGCCATGCGGCGTTCGCGGGCGAGATCGACGTGGCGACGGGCACGCTCGATCGTCCCGATGACGCGCCGCCCGAGCATCACACCTGGACCTCGCAAAAGCTGGCGTGGGTGCAACTCGCGGACGGCTTGCCACAATTTCCGCGTGCGCTTCCCGAGCCGTAAGCGGCCGGGAAGCGCGCTTCAACGAGAAGCGATCAACGATGTTCGGTAACGAACTTCGTGACGAGGTAGGCTTCCATCGCTTCGCTGCCGCCTTCCGAGCCGTAACCGGAATCCTTCACGCCGCCAAACGGCGTTTCCGGCAGGGCGAGGCCGTGGTGGTTGATCGACAGCATGCCGGTTTCCACGTCGTCGGAGAGTGCGGCCGAAGTCGCGCTCGAACGCGTGTAGGCATACGCGGCGAGACCGTACGGCAGACGGTTCGCTTCGGCGATCGCGTCCTTGTAGCTCGAGAAACGCGAGATCGGCGCGATCGGGCCGAACGGCTCTTCGTTCATGATGCGCGCCGAAAGCGGCACGTCGGTGAGCACGGTCGGGGCGAAGAAGTAGCCTTCGCGGCCCACGCGTTCGCCGCCCGTCAGCACCTTTGCGCCCTGTTCGCGCGCGTCGGCCACGAGCCGTTCCATTGCCGCGAGGCGGCGGTCGTTCGCGAGCGGGCCCATTTGCACGCCGTCTTCGAGACCGTTGCCGACCTTGATCGCGCGCGTGGTCGCAACGAAGTGCTCGACGAACTCGTCATACGCGGCGTCTTCCACCATGAAGCGCGTGGGCGAGATGCAGACCTGACCCGCGTTGCGGAACTTCGCGCTCGCGAGCAGCTTGGCGGCGCGCGGCACGTCGGCGTCGGCGAACACGATGGCCGGGGCGTGGCCGCCCAGCTCCATCGTGGCGCGCTTCATGTGCTCGCCGGCCTTCGAGGCGAGCAGCTTGCCCACCGGCGTCGAGCCCGTGAACGAGATCTTGCGGATAGCCGGATGCGCGATCAGGTACGACGACACTTCCGCAGGCACGCCGAACACGAGGTTCAGCACGCCGGCGGGCAGGCCCGCGTCGGCGAACACCTTCACGAGTTCGGCGCAGCTGGCCGGCGTTTCTTCCGGTCCCTTGAGCACGACGGTACAGCCCGAGGCGAGCGCGGCCGACACCTTGCGCACGGCCTGGTTGAGCGGGAAGTTCCACGGCGTGAACGCGGCGACCGGGCCCACCGGCTCGCGCGTGACGATCTGGCGAACGGCGTCCGAGCGCGACGGGATCACGCGGCCATAGGTGCGGCGGCCTTCTTCGGCGAACCAGTCGATCGTGTCGCCGCCCGCGAGCGTTTCGAGCTTCGCTTCGCCAAACGGCTTGCCCTGTTCGCGCGTCATGATCGCGGCGATGTCGTCGGCGCGGTCGCGCAGCAGTTGCGCGGCGCGGCGCATGAGCTTGCTGCGCTCGAGCGGCGAAACCTTGCGCCATTCGCGGAACGCGCGCTCGGCCGCGGTGGCCGCATCGGACAGGTCCTGCTCGCTCGCGAGGCTCAGGCGGCCGATTTCCGCTTCGGTCGCGGGGTCGATCACAGCAATCGTCTTCGCGCCGGCGCGCCATGCGCCGTCGATGTAGATCTGGGTGTTGGGATAGGGCTTCACGCTGGAACTCATGATGGGACGATCCTTTTCAACGGTTCAACGACAGGCTCCCGCCGCGCGCACGGCAATGCGCGCAGGCGGGAGCCGGAAAATGCGGAGCGCCCATTGTGCCACTGGATCGCCGATGCTGCAGGGCGTGCAAAAGGAAAGGGCCCATGTCCGGAGACATTGGCCCTTTTTAACCCACACTATGAGAAAAGCGCGTCAGCCCGTCAAAATTCGAGCGTTGCGTTGGCAACGAAGGTGCGCGTGGCCGACGGCATCACGTAATAACCCCACGCCGCGGTCCAGTAGCGGCGGTTGAACAGGTTGTTCACGCCCGCGCGCAGCGTGACGTTCTTGCCGGCCACCTGGGTTTCGTATTTCGCGCTCAGGTCCCACGTCGTATAGGCGGAGACGAACTGCGTGTTCGCGGCATCGACGGCCATATTGCCGACATATTTGCCGCCGAACGCGACCGTGAGCGCGCGCAGGTACGACGGGTTGTACTCCACGCGGCCCGTGAGCGTGAAGCGCGGCGTGGCGTACACGCGCTTGCCTTCCACGCTCGGGTCGTCCACGTCCACGGCCTTTGCGTCGAGCCACATCACGCCGCCGAGCACGCGCCAGTCGTTGGCGACCTGCAGCCAGCCGCTCGCGTCCACGCCGTCGTAGCGCTTCGTGCCGCTCTGCACGAAGACGTTCGCCGTATTGGTGTACTCGTAGCCCTGATCGACGCGGAACAGCGCGAGGTTGGCGCCCCAGTCGCGATGGTCGGCCTTGAAGCCCACTTCGTACTGCTTGCTCTTGAGCGGGCCATAGGTCTGCGGATAGTTGGCATTCGTGTTGCTCGCCGCGCCGCCTTGCTGCAGGCCTTCGACATAGCTCGCGTAGAGCGTCGAATTCGGGTCGAGCTTGAACATGAGCGCGGCCGTTGGCGTAACCGGATTTGCGCTGTAGCTCGACGCCTGCGACTGATCGGGGTTGTAGGTGGTGTCGCGGAACTGCGTATAGCGCAGACCCAGCAGCGCGGAGAGGCGCGAAGTGAGTTGCACGGTGTCGCTCGCGTAGAGCGCGGTTTGCGTGGTGATCTCGTGGCGGTACAGGTTCTCGCCGATATGCACCGCGTCGTTCGTGAGCAGCGTGCTGCCGTAGATATTGCCGACGCCGAGGAAATAGCCGTCGTTCCAGCCTTCGCTGTTGTCGTATTCGTTTTGCTGCGACTGGTAGCTCGCGCCCACCACCACGTCATGCTTGAACGGGCCGGTGTTGAATGTGCCCTGCACGTTGGCATCGACGTTCTGATAGAAGTAGCGCGTCAACGCGGCATACAGCGTGTTGTAGTAGTCGCCTTGCGTGTTGAAGACGGAGAGCAGGCTGTCCGAGTTGTAGCGGTTTTCCTTGGCGAAGCGGTACTTGATGTTCGCGTGCCAGTTCTCGGAGAAGCGATAGTCGAGCCCCGTGCCGAACGAGGCGATCTCCGTTTCGTACCAGTTTTGCGGCTGCGTGAGCTGGCGCGTGACCTTGCTCGCGTCGGGAATGCCTAGCGGATTGCCGTTCTCGTCGGAGCCGAAGTAGATGCCGAACAGCGTGCCGGTGGTCTTGCGCTTCTGGTAGAACGCGTCGACCGTCCACGTGAGATCCGGCGTGATGCGGTAGTCGAGCGCAAGCGAGGCCACCTGGCGGCGCACGTGACCGTTCGCTTCGGCGGTGTTGCCGTCTTCGTTCACGAGATTGAGGCGATAGCCGAACTGCTTGTCCGGGCCGAAGCGGCCGCCCAGGTCGATCTTCTGGCTGAGCACGCCCGCCGACTGGTAGCCGATCGAAAAGCTGCGGTACGGGTCGTCGGTCGGGCGCTTGAGCACGTAGTTGACGATGCCGCCCGGGTTGGCGAAACCGTACATGAAGCCCGAAAGCCCCTTGAGCATCTCGACTTGCTCGAACTGTTCGAGCGAAAGCTCGGTGTCCCACGAGGGGAAGTTCTGCCCGTCCACCTTCACGCCGTTGAGCATGTCGACCGGCAAGCCGCGAATGCTGAACGCCGAGTTTTCGCCGGTCATGTTGTTGCCGACATCGGTCACGGCCGGGTCGTACTTGAAGAGGTCGTTGGCCGTGGAGGCGAGGCGATCCTTGCCTTCCTCCGTTGTCACCACGTTGGTCGAGAACGGCGTGTCCACCTGCCTGCGATTGCCGAGCGCGCCCGCGCTCACGCGATCGGGCGAGGCCGCCTGGCTGTCGCGCGCGGCGCTGACCTTGACGGTGGGCAGGGCCTGGGTGCTGCCGGTTTGCGTGCTGTCTTGCGTTTCGGCCTGGGCATTTTCCTGCGCCCAGCCAGGCGTGGAAAGCGTGATGAGCGTAACGCCGGCACTGACCAGCAGCGCGGCGCTGAGTTGGGCACGGCGGGCGCGCGGAGCGCATGAACGGAAGCGAACGGTGTCGAGGCGGGAGCAGCGTGCGGCGGCAGGATTATGCATATTGTTCTGATGAATTGATCGCGACAGATGCGGCGGAAAGGTGGTCTTGATGCGTAACCGCCTTGAAAGCGTCCGGAATATTAATGCAAATGATTCGCATCTACAATAAAAAGCATAAAGCAACCCGTAAGGTTGCAAAATCGCCGCATCTTGAAGCGCCATTCCTTGCGCTTGCCGCACTTTTATGCGTTTCGGGCGGGGCAGCCCTACCGCAACGCCTTGGGCAGACAGGTAAAAAAAACGGCGCCCGAAGGCGCCGCAACAAGGGAAACAGAAAAGAAAACAGCTTGCGCTGGGCTTAGCTCAGCTTGGTGACCGGCGTGACGGCCGCGGGGTCGCTGATGCTCGGCCGGCCGTTCTCGACGTGTCCGGCGAAGCGCCAGGCGAACGTCGCATCGTCGCGGCTCGTGACCGTGAGGTCGTACCAGTGATGGCTCGAAGCGAGGATCCACGGCTCCTCGATGAAGCCGCCCGCCGGCACGACCACGTTGCGCTCGTGTGCGCCGTAGGCGTTGTCGGTCACGTTGAGGTGCGCGACGCTGGTCCCGGCGTTCGTGAACTTGAGGAAGAGGTTGCCGTTGGCCACGTCGTAGTGCGCCGTTACGGCAGGCGCCGGCGCGCGGCCGGACTTGCCCGGGCCCGATTGCGCGGCCGTGCCCGCGAAGCGGCGCACGAAGCCGTTCGGACCATGCACCTCGAACGCGTAGACGCCGTTCGTCGCGCTCAAGTCCCACGTTTCGTCGAGCGCCTTGCCGGCTTCGACCGTATAGCGCCACGGGCCGTCGCTGCGGTTCGTGCCGTACACGTAGAAGTGCGCGCCCTGGCGGCCCGTGTTCGCGAACGTGATCGAAAGCGTGTTGTTCTGCGCGTTGGCCTTCGCGTTCACATGCAGCTCGTAGGGCAGTGCGCGCGCGTAACGCACGCCGGGCTCCTGCGCGTCGATCGGCAGCGGCGTGGCCGGCACCGTGGGCGCCGAGTTGGCCGAGCACTGGTTGTCGGCGAGCGTCATGTAGTTGCTCGTGTCGGGCAGCGTGGGCATCGTGGCGTCGGGCGTGCGGAAGTCGAAGCACGTGGTGAGGTCGCCGCACACCGCGCGGCGCCATGCCGTGATGTTGGGCTCCTGCACGCCGAATCGCGCTTCGATGAAGCGGATCACCGAAGTATGGTCGAACACCTGCGAGCACACGAAGCCGCCCTTGGTCCACGGCGAGACGACCGTCATCGGCACGCGCGGCCCGAGGCCGTAGGGCAGGCCGTCGGCGGTGTACTTGCCGCCGCGCAGCGGGTTGACCACGTTGTGGATCTCGCCTTCCACGCTCACCGTCGACTTGCCCTGCGTGGACGTCGTGGGCGGTTGCGGCGGCACGATATGGTCGAAGAAGCCGTCGTTCTCGTCATACATGATGAAGAGCACGGTCTTGCTCCACACATCGGGGTTCGACGTGAGCGCTTCGATGATCTGCGAGGTGTATTCCGCGCCATAGGCCGGCGTGTACTTCGGGTGCTCCGAGAACGCCGCGGGCGGCAGCAGCCACGAGACCTGCGGCAAATTATTCTGGAGTACGTCGTTTTTCAGATCGGCGATCGTGCGCACCGTTTGCGCGCGCTGGTAGAGCGCGGAGCCCGGCTGCGCGTTGATGAAGTTCGCGAAGTTCTGCAGGATGTTCGTGCCGTAGTTGCCGTTCAGCGGGTCGCTGCCGTTCGTGCCCTGCTGATAGATCTGCCAGGAGATGCCGGCGGCCTGCAGGCGCTCGGGGTAGGTCGTCCACGAAAGAAGCTGGTAGGTGGGCGGCACGTCGCCGTCCACGTAGTCGTTGTTGTCGAGCAGCGGGCCGCCCATCGTGCCGGTCGGATCGACCATGCCGGTCATCAGATACGAGCGGTTCGGGTGCGTCGGGCCAGGCAGCGAGCAGAAGTAGTTGTCGCACACCGTGAACGCATCGGCGAGCGCGTAGTGGAACGGAATGTCCGCGCGCAGGTAATAGCCCATCGTCATGTCGGTCTTGTACTGCGGCCACTGGTTGTACAGACCGTTGTTGATCGCGTACTGCGTGGGGTACCACGAGTGGTCGAGGTCGCCCACGCATTGCGCGCTCGTCTTGAACGTGTCGAGGTGGAACGGCAGCACGGGCTTCGTGGCATCTTCCTTCGAAGGCTGATACCACACCGGCAGGCCGCCCGGCAGCGGAATCGGCAGGCGGTCGTTATAGCCGCGCACGCCGCGCATATGGCCGAAGTAATGGTCGAACGAACGGTTCTCCTGCATGAACACGACGATGTGCTCGACATCGCGGATCGTGCCCGTGCGCGAATTGGCCGGAATGGCCAGCGCATTGCGGATCGATTCGGGAAGAACGGTCATCGCTGCGGCTGCGGCGCCCGACTGCGCGACGGTCTGCAGGAAACGGCGACGGCTGGTTGACGTCATTGTTGTTCACCTTTCTGCTTGAGGTTGGAGTGTCGTGCCCGACGGTGTACTGGCACAGGTGCACACAGGGTGCAGTGCTTCAATGGCTGGACGTTGCTGAACTGCTGGAGTCGCTGCCGTTGCTGGCCTGGGTCTGCGCGCTGTCTCCAGGCGCATAGCTCATGACCGGCGTGACCTGGTCGCTGTCGGCGGCGAGGCTGGCCCGCGCGCCTTGCGCGGGGTCGCTCGCGGTGTTCGCGGCGGGTGCCGCATTCGCGCCGTATGCGGGGATGGCGCTCGGGTTAGCCGAAGCGTTCGTCGATGCATTCGCCGACGTGTTCGCCGCCGTGTTCGCGTCGGGCGTCGGCAACGGCGTGATTCGCGCGCTATTGGCCAATGGCGATGGCGAAGGCGATGCCGTAGCGGCGCTCTGGCTTTCCGATGCATCCGGCGTCGATGAAGCTGCCGACGAGCCATAGCCCGGGCCGCATGCATCGAGCATGATGGTTGCGAGTACAACGATCGCCACGGTCGACAGGGTCGTCGACACGCGGTTGGGACGGCGTATTCTCATGTGCGCATCCGTTCTGTGGGGATGGGTCGCGCACAGTTTCGCTGTCGATGAAGAAAGAATTGTGAAACACGCGAAAACGTTTGCGAGCGATGAATTTGCTTTGCAAACGTGGCGCGCGAAAATCATTCGCCGCCGATTGGCGGCTAACGAAATGCTTTCACTTTGCGGGGTTGTTTTCGTGAGCGGGACGCAGCACGTCGGTCGCGCGATGCGGCATCTCGACCTGATCGATCAGGAACACTTCGCCGTGCGAGTGTTCCGCGCGCAGCGGCAGGATCGCCTGATAGGCGCTGGAGCGATACCACGCGCGCGCGATTTCGCGGCTCGCGAATTCGATCATGATGAGATCGCCGGAAAACTTGCCCTCGAGCCGCTCCACGCGCCCGCCGTGAATGATGAAGCGGCCGCCGAAAGGGGCAAGCGTGGCGTCGATCTTCTCCAGGTATTCGACAATCTCGGGGCAAGGTTCGACGTCGCGCAGATGGGCGATGGCGTAGGCGGTCATGGCAGGTCTCGTGAGCGTGAAAGGGTGGTCCAACGCTTGCGAGAATAGGGCGCGCAGGGCGGGGAATCGATTACCTGGGAGGTAATGCGGCCGCTGCGGCGGGGTAAAATACATAACCATCCACAGCCCGGATCGAGACGTTTTCGCTTTTCGTCACCGCCGCCATGAACCCGTCACCCGAGAATAAACCCGCGCGCAAGCCGCCGCCCAAGTGGCTGCTGAACACCCTCACGGCGCTCGTGGGCGTGCTCACGCTCGCGCTGGGTATTGGCTGGCTCATCTACAAGTGGGTGGTCGACCTGGAGGTACCGTACTTCGCCATTCCGCTCGTGATGTGCGTGCCGGTGATCGTCGCCGTGGCGTTCCGCAACATCTGGGATTGAGGCGCGCAAGCGCCTTGCTCGTCCCCCGAATCTCCGCGCCGCGTTTCAAACACGGTTCAAACGCGGTTCAAACGCCAAAGCGCTCCGCACACGCCGCGCGCACGCGCTCCACAACGGCGCTCCATGCTTCGTTCATGCGCTGGCGGAACAGGCGCATCGTGCCTGGGTACCACGGCGAATCTTCGCGCTCGTGCATCCAGCGCCAGTCCAGATCGTATTGCGGCAGCAGCACCCAGCACGGCTTGCCGAGCGACGCCGCCAGATGCGCGGTAGAGGTATCCACGCAAATCACGAGATCGAGTTGCGCGATGATCGCCGCCGTATCGACGAAATCGCGCACGTCGCTGCCGAGGTGCAGCAGCGGCAGGCTCGCAGGCGGATTCTGCGCTTCGTCTTCGGCCTGGCCTTTTTGCAGGCTCACGAATTGCACCCCCGGCAGGTTCCAGAGCGGAGCGAGCGCGGCAAGCGATGGCAGCGAGCGATGCGCGTCGTTGAAATGCTTCGGGTTGCCCTTCCAGACAATGCCGATGCGCGGGCCCGGCGCGAGCGTGGCGAGGCGCGCGCCCCAGTGGTCGACGAGCGCGGGCTCGGGCGTACAGGCGAGCGGCGCGGGGATCGTCTGAAGCGTCGTGCCCAGAAGGTGGGGCACGCTGATCGGGCTCACCCAGCAGTCGAACTGGCCGGCCGCTGCCGCACCGGCTTCATGGTCGAGCACGGCGTCGATGCCTTCCACGCCGCGAAAAAGCCGGTGCAGCGGCGGCTGGCAGGCGAATGCGACGTGCGCCGCGCCCTGCGCCTTGAGCACGCGCGCATAGCGCCCGAACTGCAGCATGTCGCCGAGGCCGTCTTCCTGCCACAGCAGCAGCGACTTGCCAGCGAGCGGTTCGCCCTGCCAGGCCGGGCACCGCAGCAGGCGTTGCGTTGCGTAATGCACGAAACCGGGCATCGTATAGCGGCATTCGTAGCGCGCGAAGCCTTCCTCGAAGCGCCCCATGCTGATGAGCAGCGTGGCGAGGCGGAATTTCGCGTCGCCGTATTCGGGGTTCGCATCGAGCGCGCGGCGGTAGCCGGCCTCCGCTTCGTCGAGCCGGCCGAATTCCTTGTGCAGGCTCGCGATATTGAAGTGCGCCTCGGCGAAATCGGGCCGCACGGCCACCGCTTCGTTGAGCACGTCGAGTGCTTCGCCGCGCCGCCCGAGCGCCATCAGCACGCAGGCGAGATTGTTATAGGCCTCCACGCGGCCCGGCAGGCGGCGCACCGTCTCGCGATACGCCGCTTCGGCCTCGGGCAGCCGCTCGAGCGTATGCAGCGCGACGCCGAGGTTGTAGTGCGCCTCGGCGTGGTTCGGCGCGAGTGCGAGCGCCTGGCGAAAGGCGGCTTCCGCTTCGGGCACACGCTTGAGGTCGGTGAGCACGCAACCGAGGTTGTTGAGCGCATCGACGAAACCGGGGCGAATCTGCAATGCAAGGCGCGCCGCGAGTTCGGCTTCCGCGAGTTTGCCGGACGCCTTCAGCAGCATCGCGAGATTATTGAGCGCCTCCGGATACTGCGGCTGGATCAGCAGGGCCTGGCGAAAGGCGTCGGCGGCTTCGTCGCCGCGCGCCGCGTCACGCAGTAGTGCGCCCAGCGCGTTGTACGCCTTTGCATGGCGCCCATTCGCGGCGATGGCGGCGCGCAACGCGCTTTCGGCTTCTGTGTGGCGGTCTTGTCCTTGCAGCAGCAGGCCGAGGTTGTAGTGGGCGTCGGCGTGAGCTGGGCGGTGCGCGAGCACGGCGCGAAAGGCGGCTTCCGCTTCGGCGTGGCGGGCCTGGCGCTGCAGCACGACGCCGAGGTTGCTGCGTGCGTCGGCGTCGGCGGGCGTAAGCATCAGCAGCCGTTCATAGAGGGCCTCGGCTTGATCGAGTACGCCAAGCGCCGCAAAGAGCGCGGCGAGACCGCTATATGCCTGCGCGAAGTCTGGCTTTGCTGCGAGGCAGCGCTGCCACAGCGCCTGGGCGCGAGCCGCGTCGCCCGTGCCCATTGCGCTCAAGGCCGCGAGATTGAGCGCCGGCGCGAGCGCCGCGTCGTCGGGCGGCGGGCCGATGTGCGGGTCGAGCAAGGCGAGGGCATCGACAAAGCGGTGCGTTTCGCACAGCGCATTGGCTTCGCGCAGGAGGTCGTCGAGGGCGGGCGCGAGGGGCGTCGTCATGGTCACAGTGGAAATCGTCGGGGCCGGTGTGCGACGCCTGGGCGGCACGAACAATGGGGCAGTGTCGAGCTTACGACAGCTCGGGCTCAGGCAACGGCGCGAACTGAGCGCTTACGTTGCCGTTATTCAGCCGATCAAGCGTGCCGGGCGCGCAAGGCTTGCAGAGCGCTTGCAGGCGGACGCGGGCGTGGGTGCATCGTAAGGCGCGCCGTTTTGCGCGCGCAGGCATATCGATGTGGCGATTTCTTCGTGGCGACAGGCCGCCACGCGCAAGAGAATGAGCCGGATCCTATTTCTCGCGCGCAACGCCTGTCATCATGAGCCAATCTGCTGGAACACGGCGCGGTCATCTGCGTCTCGGCGCTTTTCTCTATCCCACTGGCCACCATATCGCGGCATGGCGGCATCCGCATGCGAATGCCAACGCGGGCAGCGATTTTCGCCATTACGTCGACCTGGCGCGCATAGCCGAAGCCGCGAAATTCGACCTGGTCTTTCTCGCGGACGGCTCGGGCACACGCGGCGACAACACCGACTTCCTGAGCCGCACCGCGCACAGCTATGTCGCGCAATTCGAGCCAATCACGCTCCTTTCGGCGCTCGCGGCGGTCACGGAGCGCATCGGCCTCGTCGGCACGGCATCCACAACATTCAACGAGCCGTATCACATCGCGCGCAAGTTCGCTTCGCTCGACCACATCAGCGGCGGGCGCGCAGGGTGGAATCTCGTCACGTCGTCGAGCGAGCACGAGGCGCGCAACTTCGGCTTCGACGAGCATCTCGCGCATGCCACGCGCTACGAGCGCGCCGCCGAATTCGCGCACATCGTGGAAGGGCTGTGGGACAGCTGGGACGATGACGCTTTCCTGCACGACAAGGCCGCCGGCCGCTTCTTCGATCCCGCGAAGCGCCATGTGCTCGCGCATCGCGGCGAATTCTTCAAGGTGCGCGGGCCGCTGAACGTGGCGCGCGCGCCGCAGGGGCGGCCCGTGGTCGTGCAGGCGGGTTCTTCCGAGGCAGGCAAGGCGCTCGCCGCGCGTACGGCTGAAGTAATTTTCACCGCGCAGCAGAGGCTGGAAGACGCCGTGGCGTTCTACGCCGACGTAAAAGGCCGCATGGCGCAATACGGACGCGACCCGGGCGATCTGAAGATCATGCCGGGCGTGATGCCGATTGTCGGGCGCACCGAGGCTGAGGCGCGCGAGAAGTTCGAGGCATTGCAGGCGTTGATCGATCCGGCGGTGGGGCTCGCCATGGTGTCCACGTTGACGGGCGGCTTCGATCTATCGGGCTACCCGCTCGACGGCCCGATTCCCGAACTGCCGGAAACCAATGCGAGCAAGAGCCGCCAGGCGCTCACGCTGACGCTTGCGCGCCGCGAAAACCTGACGCTGCGCCAGTTGTACCTGCGTGTTGCAGGCGCGCGCGGGCATTGGCAACTGGTTGGGACACCAGAACAAATTGCCGATGCGCTCGAAGAGCGCTTCGTGAACTACGGCGCGGACGGCTACAACGTCATGCCCGCGCTGCTGCCCGACTCGCTCACCGATTTCGTCGAGCTCGTGTTGCCCGAACTGCGGCGGCGCGGTCTCTTTCGCAGCGAGTACGAGGGGCGCACGCTGCGCGAGCATCTCGGCTTGAAACGGCCCGGCTCGCGACATGTGCGTGAAGAGGCGCTCGAGCCGGGCGTTTGATGCCGTTCGCGACAGTTTGATCGCGCTCATTCAAGGTGGAGTCAATCCGCAGCGCGTGTCGCGGCCAAGGCCGAAATCACCTGCGACCGGCGAGTCGCAACGCGTTGGCAGGCAAGCGCCCGCCGTTCACGGCGACGCGCTTGCGCGCCATCATCAGGGCACCAGCACCTGGCGCCCGACCACCTTGCCCTGCACGAGCGCTTCGAACGCCTCGTTGATTTCCGTGAGCGGCCGCGTGGTGACCGGCGAGGGCTGCATCTTGCCTTCGCGCATCAACGTGACGAGTTCGCGCAACTCGGGCAGCGTGCCCACGTAGCTGCCTTCGATCTTTAGCGGCCGCATCGGGATGATGGGCAGCGAAAGCGTGAGGTCGCCGCCCATCAGGCCGACGATCACCACGTGGCCGCCGCGCGCGCACGAGTCGAGCGCGAGCTTGACGGTGGGCGTTGCGCCCACGAGGTCGAGCACCGCGCGTGCGCCGCCGCCCGTTGCCGCGACGATCTGCTGCACGGCGTCGTCCGCGCGCGCGTCGATGGCGGCGAGCGCGCCGGCCGCAAGCGCGGCTTCGCGCTTGGCGGGGTCCACGTCCACGACGATCGCGCCTTGCGCGCCCATCGCCTTGAGCACTTCGAGGGCCATCATGCCAAGGCCGCCCGCCCCGATCACGACCACGGGGCCTTCGTGGATACGCGCGCCGAACTTCTTCACCGCCGAATACGTCGTCACGCCCGCGCACGCGAGCGGCGCGGCCTTCGCGGGATCGAGGCCGGCGAGGTCCACGAGATAGCGCGGGTGCGGCACGATCACGTAGTCGGCAAAGCCGCCGTCGCGCAGCACGCCGAGCGACTGCGGCTTCGCACAGATGTTCTCCTCGCCGCGCTTGCAGGCCGCACATTCGCCGCAGCCGATCCACGGATGCACGACGGCCGACGTGCCTGCTGCGAGCGCTTCTACTGCACCTTGCGCATCGGGGCCGAGCGCCACGACTTCGCCGGAGATTTCATGGCTCGGCGTGAGCGGCAGCTTGATGCCGCGGTCGGCGAGCGAGAGCTTCTTGCCGCCGCCCAGGTCGTAATAGCCTTCCCAGATGTGCAGATCGGAGTGGCACAGGCCCGCGGCCTTCACGCGCAACAAGACTTCGGTGCCCTTGGGTTCGGGCACGTCGCGCTCGACCAGTTCGAGCGGCTTGCCGTGATGGATAACGCAGTAACAGCGCATTTGCATCGATGTCTCCGTGAGTGTTGTGTACGACGGTCAGGCACAGCCAGGCGATTGCGCTCCCTTCGCATCATAGCGGATGCGTTAGATATTCGTCCGACCGTTCTTTTTCCCTTTGATTGAGCGGAGACCTGTCATGCGCAATATGCGCAAATCGTTGCATAGCTAACTATATTGAGTTATCCTATGCGCATGTTCGATCATTGCCTTTACTTCAACACTACGGCGCTCGCGCGGCGCCTCGAGCGCGAATGGGCGGAAGCCTTCGAACGCTTCGAACTTACGCCGCCGCAGGGTTTCATGCTGCGCGCCGTGCTGGAGCGTCCCGGTTCGCTGCAGCGCGAACTGGCCGATCTGCTTTCCATCGCGCGGCCCACGGCCACGCGCGTGCTCGACGGCCTCGAGGCGCGCGGCTATGTGGAGCGCCACCGCACGGAAGGCGACGGCCGCGAAGTGGCGATCGTGCCCACGGCGCAGGCCATGGCGATTCGCGAGGCGCTCAACGCGGCGAGCGCGGCGGTCGCGAGCCGCCTGAAGCGCACGCTCGGCGGCGAGGCATTCGTGGATACAGTGTCGCGCCTGCGCACCGCGCGCGCGACGTTGGGCTGAAAGCACTGGGGCGCGCGTGATGCGCAGCCTTGAAGCAAGGAATTAAAGAGTAGGGAGTGGCATCATGCGGCGCATCGGCGCTTTCTGTATTTCAACCTGGCTTGCGGCCGCGGTTCTTTTTCTCGGGCGCCATTCGGTGCCGATGATCACGCTGAGCGGCGTGATCGTGTTCGCCGGCTTCGATCTTTTTCGTCCCGATTCGGGCGACCAGTAACACAGTGCTGCGAGCGCCGCGCGTTGCACGCGGCGCTCGCGTCCTTCACATCACATTTCTTCGGCCCACGACAGGTTTTCGCGCGCGAGCAGCGCCGACGACGCCGCCGGCCCGAACGTGCCCGCCGTGTAGGTGCGCGGGCGATCGTTCAGTTCCTTCCAGCCGTTGAGAATCGGCTCGACCCACGTCCATGCGGCTTCCAGTTCGTCGCGGCGCATGAAGTGCGTGAGACGGCCGCGGATCACGTCGATCAGCAAACGCTCGTACGCTTCTGCGCGGCGCTCGGGAATGGCCTGCTGCAGGTCGAGATTCAGGCTCACTGGCAGCATGTTCATGCCGCTGCCCGGTTCCTTCGCGAGCATCTGCAACTGGATCGACTCTTCCGGCTGAAGCTGGATCACGAGACGGTTGCCATAGTTGCGCGGGCCGCTCGGGAAGATCGAGAACGGCAGGTCCGCGAATTCGATCACGATTTCCGACTGGCGCTTCTGCAAGCGCTTGCCCGTGCGCAGGAAGAACGGCACGTTGGCCCAGCGCCAGTTGTTGATGTGCGCGCGCAGCGCGACGAACGTTTCGGCCTTGCTGTCGGCCGGCACGTTGTCTTCTTCCAGATAGCCCTTCACCGGCTGGCCGTCCACGGCGCCCGCCGCGTACTGGCCGCGCACGGTGTCGCGCGCGATGTCGGCAAGCGACATGGGGCGCAGCGAGCGCAGCACCTTGAGCTTTTCGTCGCGCACGGCGTCCGGGTCGAGCGAGACGGGCGGCTCCATCGCCACGATGCACAGCAGCTGCAGCAAGTGGTTCTGCACCATGTCGCGCAGCGCGCCCGTGTGATCGTAGAAGCCCGCGCGGCTGCCCACGCCCACGGTTTCCGCCACGGTGATCTGCACGCTGCGGATGTACGGCGCCTGCCACAGCGGCCCGAAGATCGGATTGCCAAAGCGCAGCACCATCAGGTTCTGCACCGTTTCCTTGCCCAGATAGTGATCGATCCGGTAGATCTGCGACTCGGCGAAGTGCCGGCCCACCGACTCGTTGATCTCCTGCGCCGAGGCGAGATCGTGGCCGAGCGGCTTTTCGAGCACCACGCGCGAACTGCCGTCGATCAGACCGGCCGCCGTGAGGTTGTCGCAAATCGTCGTGAACAGTTCGGGCGACGTGGAGAGATAGAACACGCGCAGCGCATGCTCGCGCGACGCCGCCTTCAGGTTCCCGTAAGAGGCGGCATCGTTCACGTCGATGATCACGTACTGGAACAGGTTCAGATAGCGGTCCCACGCTTGCGCGTCGAATGCTTTCGCGTCGATGAACGGACGCGACTGCTCTTCCATGAACTTGCGATAGTCGTCGATCGTCCAGTTCTTGCGGCCCACGGCGATGATGCGCGTTTCCGGCGGCAGGTTGCCGTGCAGGTGCGCCATGTAGAGCGCGGGCAGCAGTTTGCGCGCGGCCAGGTCGCCTCCGCCGCCGAAAATAATCATGTCGACGGGCTGTTCGGGCAAGGCTTGGGCAGGCTGATTCGTCATGGCAGGTCGGAGGTGACGCGCGCTCGGGTAACGATGTCGGGCACGACCGTTAGACGGCTAGCGCGCGGTTGCAGAACCCGCACCCGTCGCAAGAGCGGGCGCGGCGAAAACGCTAATGGTGCATGGTTTCGCGCGAGTTTGCACGCGTGGCGCGAGCGCGGTGTTGCGCGACACCGCTTCGGTAATAAACCGACCGGCCGTTCATGCATGCATCGCGCGGCATTCAGCTGATCATTAGCCGAGCCCCGGCACCGCCACGCCGAAGGTCGCGAGCACCAACGCCACATTGAGCGCGAGCACCGTGAGCGCGCCCGCCACGGCTGCCACGGCCGTGAGCGCGCGATTACGATGGGGTCCCATCACGTCGCGCCGGCACGTGAGCCACACGAGCGCGGCCATCGGGAACGGCAGCGCGAGGCTCAGCACGACCTGGCTCATGACGAGCGCCTCCGTGGCGTTCACGCCGAGCGCCACCACGACGAAGCTCGGCACCATCGTCACCGCGCGGCGCAGCCAGAGCGGGATGCGGAAATTCACGAAGCCTTGCATGATCATCTGTCCCGCGAGCGTACCGACCACGGAACTCGAAATGCCCGAGGCGATCAGCGAGACGAGGAAGATGCTGGCGGCCGCCGCGCCCAGCAGCGGGGCGAGCGTGCGGTAGGCGGTCTCGATTTCGGCGACATCGGCATAGCCCTGGTGGAACGCACCGGAGGCCATCACCACCATCGCCATGTTGATGAGCCCGGCCACCGAAAGCGCGGCCACGACCTCGACGTTGGAAAACTTTACGAGCCGCTTGCGCTCGGCGTCGTTGCGCGCGAGCACGCGCGCCTGGGTGAGCCCCGAGTGCAGAAAGAGCGCGTGCGGCATGACCGTTGCGCCGATGATGCCCACCGCGATTGTTACGGCTTGCGCGTCGGGCAGGCGTGGCGTGGCGAGGTGGCGCAAGAGGCTCGGCCACTCGACCGGCGCGATGAATAGCTCCAGAACATAACAAATGCCGATCACGCCCACGAGCGCGCCGATCAGGAGTTCGAGGGGCCGGAATCCCGCGCGCTGCAGGAACAGGAGCGCGTAGGTGACGACGGCCGTCACCGCCATGCCCGCGAGCAGCGGCAGATGAAACAGCAGCGCAAGGCCGATCGCGCCGCCGAGGAACTCGGCGAGATCGGTGGCCATGGCGGCGATCTCGCTCACGATCCACATGAACCACACGAGCGGCGCGGGCAAGTTGTCGCGGCACAGTTCGGCGAGATTGCGCCCCGTGGCGATGCCAAGTTTCGCGGAAAGCCCCTGAAACAGCATGGCGATCACGTTGGCGAGCAGCACGACCCACAGCAGCGCGTAGCCGTAGCGCGCACCGGCCTGGATATTGGTCGCGATATTGCCGGGATCGATATAGGCGACGGAGATGACCACGGCCGGACCCGCGAGCGGCAGCAGAAGGGCGACGCCGCGGCGGCGTCCTTCGAGCGCTTCGCGCACCGCGGCGGCCGTGCTGCGGGACAGGCCGTCGGGCGCGCGCAAGCCGGTGTCCGCGTTATTCGCGCGGTCGTCGCGGGCGCGATGATCCATGCAACTTCTCGCACGAGAAAGAGTCTGTTAGCGCATCCCAATGCCATGACCCTTGCACGGAGCAGACGCGAATGCGCCCGCAAATGCGGCAAATGTGTTGCAAAGGCGTCATCGGAATCGGGCCCTCATGCGTTAAGCAGGCAATCCGCGCGCCTGCCTTGGCACTATCTCAGCACAAACCGGCGCAGCGCGCCTTCGCTGCTCTCTTTCCCTTACGAAATGCCTGAATTCCCGATCTTTTCGAATGCACCGGCTCACATGAAAAAAACGCTCGCTTCCGCGCTGCTGATGAGCGGCCTCGCATGGGGCGCGCTCGCCCACGCCGACGACAAGGTCATCGTGCTCGACTCGGGCGAGGCGAAGCTTTCGCTCATCGACCAGGCGAGCCGCACCGTGGTCGGCACCGAACCCACGGGCAAGGAACCGCATCACCTGATGATCACGCCCGATGGCAAGTCGCTCATCGTCGCCGATTCGGTGTCGAACGACCTGCTGTTTCTCGACCCGCATACGGGGCAGGTACAGCGCCGCCTGGAAGGCATTGAAGATCCGTATCAGCTCGGCTTCTCGCCCGACCGCAAATGGTTCGTGACCGCGGGCCTGCGGCTCGACCGCGTGGACGTCTATCACTACGACGGCCAGAACCTCACGATCGCCAAGCGCATTCCGCTCGCGAAAACGCCGAGCCACATCACGTTCGCCTCCGACAACAAAACGGCGTTCGTCACGCTGCAGGACACGGGCGAAGTGGCCGCGATCGATCTGCCGACGCAAACGGTGCTCTGGAAGCTGCACGTGGGCAACACGCCTGCGGGCCTTTGGATGACGCCCGGCGACAAGTATCTGCTCGTCGGCATGACGGGCGAGGACAACGTGGCCGTGGTGGACTGGCACAACCGCACGGTCGTGAAAAAGATCCAGACCGGCCGCGGCGCGCATAACTTCCGCAATCTGGACGATGGCAAACATATCGCCGTGTCGAATCGCGTAGAGAGCACGATCAGCATTCTCGACTACACGACGCTCACCAAGGTGGCCGACATCACGGGCCTGCGCCCCGGTCCCGACGACATGGAGCTTTCGGCGGACAAGCGTTACCTTTGGGTGACGTTCCGCTTCGCGAAGCACGTAGGCGTGATCGACCTGACCACGCGCAAGCTGATCGACACGATCGCGGTGGGCCGCTCGCCGCACGGCATCTACTTCGCGAACAGCGCGCCGTTCTACGCGCCGAACCCGGACTGATTGGGGAGTCTCGATGCTCGACACGCTGCTTTCGCAGGCCGACAACCTCGTTTCGTGGCTGCAGACGCTTGTCTACGTGGACGTGGTGCAGCCGATCTTCTACAAGATCGGCCTGATGGGCTATGACGAGGACACCTACGACGCGCTCTACTGGGTGATCGTGGGCGTGCTGCAGATCTGTGCCTCGTATGTGCTGCTGCGCCCGCTCGAAGCGCTGCGTCCCGCGGAAAACTGGGGCGATCGCAAGGCGTTGCGCGCCGACGTCTGGTACACGTGGATCGCGAAGCTCGGCATTCTGAACATCGCGTTCTTCTTCTTGCTCACGCCCGTGTTCAATCACTGGCAGAGCCTGATGGCGATCCACAACGTGCCGAACATCGAAGTGGACAGCCTCTGGCCCGGCGTGACCGACAAGCCGCTCGTGTCGTTCCTGATTTATCTCGTCGTGCTCGACTTCGCGGGCTACTGGTATCACCGCTGGCAGCATCGCTTCGGCGTGTGGTGGGAACTGCATGCCGTGCATCACAGCCAGCAGCAGATGTCGCTGTGGTGCGACGATCGCAATCATTTCCTCGACGACATCGTGCAGGCCGCGTTCTTCGCGGGCATCTCGCTCTTTATCGGCGTGCCGCCCGCGCAGTTCGTCGTGCTCGTGGCCGTGAGCAACTTCATGCAGAGCGTGCAGCACGTGAATGCGCGGCTCGACCTTGGCTGGCTGCTCGAGCGCATCGTGGTGAGCCCGGCGTTTCATCGGCGTCATCACGCGATCGGCTACGGCCACGAAGGCACGCGCTACGGCTGCAACTTCGGCGTGCTGTTTCCGTGGTGGGACATGCTGTTCCGCACGGCGTCGTGGAACAAGCAGCACGAGCCCACCGGCATTCGCGACCAGTTGCCCGTGCCGCAGGGCCGGGGCGCGAACTATGGCGAAGGGCTGCTCGCGCAGCAGTGGTTTG
Organism: Paraburkholderia sp. J8-2; assembly: GCF_905220195.1. Classification (NCBI taxonomy): domain Bacteria; kingdom Pseudomonadati; phylum Pseudomonadota; class Betaproteobacteria; order Burkholderiales; family Burkholderiaceae; genus Paraburkholderia; species Paraburkholderia sp. J8-2. The sequence goes on along the minus strand of NZ_CAJMZA010000001.1, from coordinate 295,955 downwards.
CGCTCGTGCGCATCGCGCGGCGCCTTGCGGGCAAGGGCTATCCGATGGGCGACGCGGCGCGCTGACGGGAAGCGCGCAGTGTCATGGCCCTCATGCGAGGCGGTCTTCGGGCCGCCTCGTTTCGTTTCAGGATGACGTTTCGGGATGCCGCTGGCGCGCCGGATGCGATAATCGCGCATTCATCCCCCACACATGCATGATGCGCGCGTCAAAGGCGCAGTTGGAGAACATCTTGAGCCGTATCGACAATCCGCAGCACGACCAGGAAGTCGGCGTGGCCGACGCCACCCAGGACACGACCCGCATCGACGACACGCGCATCGGCGCCGTGCGCCCGCTCATTTCGCCCGCGCTGCTGCTCGACGAGCTGCCGGTGCCGCAGGACACGCAAAACCTCGTCGAAACGAGCCGCGGCGAGATCGCCGAGGTGCTCGCGCAGCGCGACGACCGGCTCGTGGTGGTGGTGGGCCCCTGCTCGATTCACGACCACGACCAGGCCATCGAATACGCGAAGCTCCTGAAGGCGAAGGCCGACACGCTCAAGGACGAACTGCTGATCGTCATGCGCGTGTACTTCGAGAAGCCGCGTACCACGGTGGGTTGGAAGGGCTATATCAACGACCCTCGTCTCGATGGCAGCTTCCGCATCAACGAGGGCTTGCGCGCGGCGCGCCAGCTGCTGCTCGACATCAACGCGCTCGGCCTGCCCACGGCCACGGAATTCCTCGATCTGCTGAGCCCGCAATTCATCGCCGACCTCGTGGCGTGGGGCGCGATCGGCGCGCGTACGACCGAAAGCCAGAGCCACCGGCAGCTGGCTTCGGGCCTCTCATGCCCGATCGGCTTCAAGAACGGCACCGACGGCGGCGTGCAGGTGGCGAGCGACGCCATCGTCGCGGCGCGCGCGAGCCACGCGTTCATGGGCATGACGAAAATGGGCATGGCCGCGATCTTCGAAACGCGCGGCAACGACGACTGCCATGTGATCCTGCGCGGCGGCAAGAGCGGGCCGAACTACGACGCGGCATCCGTGGCGGCGTGCTGCGCATCGCTTGCGAAGGCGGGGCTGCGCGAGCAGGTCATGATCGACTGCTCGCACGCGAATTCGAACAAGGCGCATCAGCGTCAGATCGACGTGGCGCGCGATATCGGCGAGCAACTGGCGGGTGGCGACAAGCGCATTATCGGCGTGATGATCGAGAGCCATCTCGAAGAGGGCCGCCAGGACCAGAAGCCGGGCGTGCCGCTCAAGCGCGGCGTGTCGATTACCGACGCGTGCATCAGCTGGGCGCAAACGGCGCCGGTGCTCGATGGGCTGGCGCAGGCGGTGCGGGAGCGGCGCAAGGCGGGGTGAGGGAGGTCGCGCCGACGGTCAGTGTGAGGTTGGCGGCCACGCCACGTTGAGTTGTGTGGCGAGTGCAGCCAGGCGTTGATCGAGTGTCCAGAGGCGCGCGCCGGGCGTCATCAAGGTCGAGGCGAGCAGCGTAAGATCGATGCCGCCGCAGCCTTTCCCGTATAGCCGCTCGACTTCGATGAACTGCATGACCTCAGATGGCGTTGCGTGCTGCGCCTGTTGCAGCAAGCCGATGTCGTGCAGCGTGCGCGTGCGGGGCGCAGGCGGCGTGCCGCAGGCCAGTTCGACGAGCACGAGTGGATGAGTGAGGGCTTGATCGCTCGTGATCAGTTGGACGAGCCGCTCGTTGCCGTGACGGAAATGGTCGACCCAGACCGATGTGTCGATCAGTACGCTCATTCTGCGGAGGTCTCGGGGCGTCGCCGCTCGATTTCCCGCATGTCCGGCGCCGTGCCGCCGAGGGCGGCGAGGCGCTTGGCGGCCTGGACGCGGACGAAGGTCTGGATGGCCGCCCGGATGAGTTCCGCCTTGTCGATGCCTGGCTCCGCCAATTCCAGCGCCTGCTGGTACAGGGCGTCATCGATCGTGATAGTGGTTCGCATGGGCGCTGCCTCAGAAACTGATGCGGATATGCATCAATAGTAGCATCTCACTGCCTTTGGCCATTTGTCGACGCCGGTTGAGCGGACGGTATTCGTTGAGACTCCAGAGGGATCAACGCCCCTTGCGCGCCCCTTTCTTCGCCGCCGTCGCCCGCGGCGCCTCCTTCACCGGCGCCGCCACCCCCACACTCGCATTCAATTGCTCGAGCCACGAAAGCGCATCGGCATAGGCGAGAAATTGCTGCAGATACCCCGGCGACACTTCGCGCATGAGCGAGAGCGCGCGATGCACGAGGCTGCTCGAATTGAGCGGCCCGGCGTTTCTGGGCACCTGGTCGAGCGACTGCCGCAACTGCTTTTCGGAGCGCACGCGCGACCAGGTTTGCCGGAAGTATTCGACCAGCTCCGGGTCCGGCTCGTGCCGCACGCGCGTTGCCGGTTGTGCGGGCTCCACGCGCGCGAGCGAATCCACGAGACGGCCTAGTTCGCTCCTCGCCGTCTCGTCGTGGAGTTCGTGCGTGACTTTTGACGCCTCGCGCGCGAGGTCGTCGGCGAAGGCGTTGAGAAGCTGCGCGAGCCGCGCGTCGATGAGCCGCCGCGCGTCGCCCGCATGCGCGGCGGCGCGCCGCTCCAGCGCCTCGATCAAATGAAAGCGCACCGGGTCGAGCTGGTCCGCGCCGCGGGCGCGCCAGGCGTCGAGCAGGGCGCGTGCGTCAGGGGCCGACTGCGGGCCCATGTCATTGACCATGCTTGCTCTCGCCGACGGTCGGCCGCGGCACCGGCGCAATCTCCACGCGGCGGTTCTTTGCGCGGCCGGTCTCGTCGGTGTTGGCGCTCACCGGCTGCTCGGAGCCGAACGCGGCCGCGAACACCGACGACGCGGGAACCCCTTCGTCGATGAACGCGCGCGTGACCGTCAGCGCGCGTTCGGCCGAAAGCTCCCAGTTATCCGCGAAGCGGCGGTTGCCGGCGTGCACTTGCTGGTCGTCGGCGAAACCGCTCACCATCAGGATTTCATCGCGAGTCTTCAAGTACGCCGCGAGCGGACCGGCGAGGCTCTTGAGCAGATCGCGGCCCTGCGGCGTCAACTGGTCCGAGTTCAGCGCGAACAGCACGCTGCCGCTAATGCCGATGCGGCCGTTCACGAGCGTCACGCGCCCCGCCGCGAGCGGGCCCGCGAGCGCTTCTTCGAGCGTCTTGCGGCGCTCGGTTTCGGCCTTGCGTTGTTTCACCTCGTTCGCGAGCCGGCTCGACAGTTCGAGCTGCATGCCGACCACGCCGACGAGGATCAGCAGGAACGCGCCCAGCAGCACCGACATCAGGTCGGCGAACGCGGGCCAGACCGGCGCGGCAGGGGCCGCGCCGCCGTCGATTTCGTCGTTCATGCCGCATCCGCTCCGGCGGTCGCGCGCTGGCTGGCGAGCTGCTGCAGGTTCTCGACGATCTGCTTCTGCGACAGCATGCTCAGGTCGATGACCTCACGCGCTTGCGCCACGTAGTAGGCGAGCTGGTCGTCGCTGCGCGCGAGCGACTTGTCGAGCGCGGCCTCGATGCGCTCCAGATGCGCCACGAGCTTGTCGTTCGATTCGCCGAACACGGTCACGGCCGCGCCGAACGCGTCGCCGAGGCTCGCCACTTCGACGGCGCTGCCGCTCACCTGCGCGGCAATCGCGCCCAGCTTGCCGCTTTCGGCTTCGACGTTCGCGCTGAACTGGCCGCCCACGCGTTCGAGCAGATCCGACGACGTGGAGACGAGCGCGTCGATTGCCGAGCGCTGCTCGGTGGAGGCGCGGTTCACGGCGTCGAGCAGCGTTTCGAGCGTGGCGAGCAGGCGATTGCGTTCGTCGAGCATCGCGGTGTCGCGAACCATGCTGTCCGAGAGCTTCTGGCGCAGCTCGGCGATGACTTCAGCCGCTGCTTGCGGGGCGGCCGACGCGGCCTGCACGAGGCTGCCGATTTCGGCGATCGTGCTGGCGTTATGGGCCTGCGACTGCGTGGTGATGTCGCTGGCGGTCTGGGCGAGCGTTTCGCAGATGTCCTGCTGGCGCTGCGCGGTGGCCGCGCTCGTGGCTTCCCATTGCTCGCGCAATGCGGCGGACATCGTGGCCAGCGAGGCAGTCCATGCGGCGAGACGTTGCTCGTCGCGCGAGGAGATTTCCGTGTGCAGGTTCGCGGCGGCCTTCGGCGCTTCAGCCGCGGCTTGTACCAGGCGATCGATCTCGGCGATCGTATTCGTTGCGTGGCGTTGCGACTGCGCGGCGATCTCGTTCGCGTGTTGCGCGAGCGTCGCGCAGACTTCCTGCTGGCGTTGCGCAGTGGTTGCGCTCGTTGCTTCCCACTCCTGGCGCAATCCGGCCGCCATCGTCGCGAGCGACGCCGTCCATGCTTCGACGCGTTGCTCGTCGCGCGCCGAAATTTCCGCATGCAGGTTCGCGGCAGCCTTCGGTGCTTCCGAAGCGGCATCGACGAGACGATCGATCTCGGCAATCGTCTTGCTCGCGTGCTGCTGCGATTGCGCGGCGATCTCGTTCGCGGTTTGCGCGAGCGCCGTGCAGATTTCCTGCTGACGCTGCGCCGAAAGCGCGCTCGCCGCTTCCCACTCCGCGCGCAGCCCGGCGGCCATCGTCGCGAGCGACGCCGTCCACGTTTCGATGCGTTGCTCGTCGCGCGCCGAAATTTCCGCATGCAGGTTCGCGGCAGCCTTCGGCGCCTCCGAAGCGGCATCGACGAGACGGTCGATTTCGGCAATCGTCTTGCTCGCGTGCTGCTGAGACTGTGCGGCGATGTCGTTCGCGGTTTGTGCGAGCGTCGCGCAGATTTCCTGCTGACGTTGCGCCGAAACGGCGCTCGTCGCTTCCCACTGCGTACGCAGTTCGGCACTCATGGTCGCGAGCGCTTCGGCCCAGCTTGCGAGCCGCGCTTCGTCGCGCGCGCCAAGCTTCGTTTGCAGGTCCACATGGGATGCATCGACCGCACGCAGCAGCGAGGCCGAATGCTGTTCGAACGTTGCCGCCGCGGTGGCGAGCGCCTGCTGGTTGCCCGCGGCGAGTTTTTCGCCGGTGCGCTCCTGCTGCTCGAGCGCCGCCTGCCAGGCCTGTGACATCGTTCCCGAAGCGCTTTCGAAGCGCGTCGAGACGCCGTCGAGCAGCGCGGCGGCACGTTGCTCGAAGCTTGCGTTGAAGCGCTCCAGCGCGCCGCCCAGGTCGGCGGCCAGCGCCTCGTTGGTCTGGCGGTGTTGCGCGAGCGCGCGGTTCCAGATCTCGGCGACGTTTGCCGTCGACGCCTCGAAGCCGCTTGCGAGCCCTTCGAGCTGCTGCTGCACCGCCTGCGTGAGCGCACCCTGCATCGACGCCGATTCGCGCGCGAGGCCCGCCATGGTCGCTTCCACCACCGGCTGCAGCGCCGCGCCCGCGGCACGCGCGCTTTCGGCGGCGCTCGACTTGAGCGACTGGCCCACGGAAGCCGCGAGGCGGCTCCAGGCGGCTTCGGCGTTCGCGGCGAAGGCCTGTTGGGTGGCGATCTGCTGTTCGTGCTGCGCGGCGCCCTGGCGCTCGATCAGCGTCATCAGCGCGCCGAGCTTGTCGACCAGCGCGGGCATGGCGTCGGCCTGGCGCTGCAGCAGCTTGAACGAGGCTTCGCGCTGATGGGCCGGCGAGAAGGCGCGCAGCGTCGTCGCGATCTTCGCGTCGAGATGCTGCGCGGCCGCGATGCGCTCGCGGCGGCACAGCGCGGAGAGCAGGCCGAGCATGGCGGAGGTGGCCACACCCGCGATGGAGGTGCCGAACGCGAAGCCGAGGCCGTTCACCGGCGCGGCGAGCGAGGCGCGGATCGCATCGAGGTCGGTGGCGCTTTCCAGCGCCGCGCCCGTGCCCTTGAGCGTCACGACCATGCCGAGCAGCGTGCCGAGCATGCCGAGCAGCACCAGCAGGCCCGTGAGGTACGGCGCGAGCGCCGGGCCCGGCAGGGCCGCGCGCTCGCCTTCGACACGCGCGCGCACCGCGTTGCGCAGGCCCGGATGCACCGTGTCGAGCCAGCCGGCCAGGCGCGCGGGCGGCGCGTTCAACTGCGCGAGCGCCTGGGCGAGCGTGGTCGTGGCCTGCTGAAAGCGATAAAGCTCCCAGGCGCCCGCGACATAGCACGCACCGATCAGCAGCGTGACGGCGCTCGCAAGCGGGTTGGTGAGCGCGTAGCCGGCGCCGATCCAGCACACGGCGGCGAGACCCACGACGAAGACAACAGGTTCAATGCGAATTCGGGACATAGCGCGGGACATAGCGTTTGGGTTAGCTGGTGCGAAGGGCGGCAAGCAGCCCTTCCACCGGTTGAAACCGAATCTCAAGTTCGGCGAGCAACACGCTCTGCATATCTTTGCGAAAGCCGGCGAGCCACGCGTGCGGCGCGGCGCTTTCCGCGTCGGTTTGCGCAGCGGCGGCCGCCGCGCGCTGCCGCTCGAAATGCGCGCCGAGCAGCGCGGGCACGCCGGCGAGCAGGCTGCGCTCGCGCGCGCCGAGCGCCTGTTCCATGACGGCATCCACGGTCGCAAGGCGCGCGAGCGCAGGCGCGCGGGCGGCCAGCGCGGCGCGCAAACGGGCGCGCAGCGTGGCGATGTCATTCTCCATCGCCTGCTGCAGGGCCAGGTAGCGCTGGCGGAAATCCGCGAAATTGGGTTCCACATCGGCTGGCGGGCTGGCGGCCTGCGAGCGGCGACCATCGCGCCGCGCGGGCGCGCCTTCGCCCGAAATGGCCTTCCTCAGCGCCGCGCGCACGCGCTCGCTCTGGCTTTGTTCGGCACTGGCGCCGACGCGCGTTGCTGGCGCACCGCCCGGCGTTTGAACGCTCAGCGCCGTCGAAAGCGCGATAGCGTCCGTCCAGCCGAGCCACTGGCTCAGCTGGTCCGAGATCGATTGCCGGGATTCGGGCACCTCGGCTTCGCCGAAGCGGGCAAGTAAGCGAACGAGCGTCGGGCCGCTCAACGCGAGGCGTTGCGGGGCTAGCACTTTTCCACCTGGGCAAAAAACCCGCTAGTTTACACGCCCGCGAGCGGGCGGCCGGCATCGGCGGTTTGCCGGGCGCCTGAACGGCGGCGCCGCGAGCGGTGAAAGCGCGGCTCTCGCGGGCGCGAGGCCACGCCGCGCGGGGGCTTCAGGCCTTGGCGCTCTCGTCCAGAATTTGCTGGATGGCTTGCTCGAAGGTTTCGACGGGCTGGCCGCCGCTGATCAAATACTGCTGGTTGAAGATGATACCCGGCACCGACTGGATGCCCGCCGCCTGGTATTCGTGCTCTTCGGCGCGCACCTCGTCGGCGTACTGGCCGCTTTGCAGGACTTCGCGCGCTTTGTCCGCGTCGAGCCCCACGGACTGCGCCGCCGCGACGAGCACCGCGTGGTCGCTCGTGTCCTTGCCCTCGCCGTGATACGCACGCAACAGCGCGAGCTTCAGCGGCAGCTGCTTGCCTTCTATGCCGGCCCAGTGCAGCAGGCGATGCGCGTCGAACGTGTTGTAGATGCGCTCGCGCGGCCCGAACGCGAAGCCGACGCTCGCGCCGCGCTCACGGATCATGGCCTGCGTCTCGGCAATCTGCTCAGGCGTGCGGCCGTACTTCTTGCCGAGATATTCGACCACGGATTCGCCGCCCGGGCCCATCTGCGGATTCAGTTCGAACGGATGCACGACGATCTGCGCATCGACGGTGTCGCGCAGACGCTCGAGCGCGAGATTCAGCGACGAGAGGCCGATCGCGCACCACGGGCACGCGATGTCGGAGACGAAATCGATTTTGAGCGTTTGTTTCATGGCTTTCCTGATCCGGTTGAGCGCGGAGTCACTGGGGCGCAGTGCATGGCGGGTGCGCAAACGGCGTGCGCACCCGGCGCGGATGATTCGTCAGCGTGTACGGGGGCTTATTCGTCCATCATGCGGGCCTTGACCTTCTTGCCCTTGACCTTGCCCGCGTTGAGCTTGCGCAGCGCGTCGCGCGCGATGCTGCGCTCCACGGCCACGTAGGTCGAAAAATCGGTCACGTTGATCTTGCCGATCTGCGCGCCGCTGAAGCCCGCTTCGCCGGTGAGCGCGCCCAGCACGTCGCCGGGACGGATCTTTTCCTTGCGCCCGCCGAGGATCTGCAGCGTTTCCATCGGCGGCAACAGCGGCTCGTTGCTGGCGGGCTTCAGTTCCGCGAGAGGGCTCCACTCGACTTCACGCTTGAGCGCCTGCTCGATGCCGCCCACGCGGCCCATTTCGTCCATGCTCGCGAGGCTGAGCGCCCAGCCGTCCTGGTCGGCGCGGCCCGTGCGACCGATGCGGTGCACGTACACCTCGGGGTCGGGCGTCACGTCCACGTTGATCACGGCTTCGAGCTGCGCGATGTCGAGGCCGCGCGCGGCCACGTCGGTGGCCACGAGCACCGAGCAGCTGCGGTTGGCGAACTGGATCAGCACCTGGTCGCGCTCGCGCTGGTCGAGCTCGCCGTGCAGCGCGAGCGCGTGAAAGCCCTGCGCGCGCAGCACGTCGAGCAGGTCGCGGCATTGCTGCTTCGTGTTGCAGAACGCGAGCGTGCTTACGGGCCGGTAGTGATTGAGCAGCATGCCCACGGCGTGCAGGCGCTCGTCTTCCGTGACTTCATAGAAGCGCTGGCGGATCTTGCTGTCGTCGTGATGTTCTTCGAGCTTGACTTCCTTCGGATTGCGAAGGAACTGCTGGCTCAGCTTCGTAATGCCTTCCGGGTAGGTCGCCGAAAAGAGCAGCGTTTGACGCTCCTTCGGGCATTGGCGCGCCACGGTGGCGATGTCGTCGAAGAAGCCCATGTCGAGCATGCGGTCGGCTTCGTCGAGCACGAGCGTATTGAGCGCGCCGAGCGCGAGGTTGCCGCGCTCCAGATGGTCCATGATGCGGCCAGGCGTGCCCACGACGATGTGCGCGCCATGTTCGAGGCTTGCCGCCTGCGGACGCATGGGCGTGCCGCCGCACAGCGTGAGCACCTTGATGTTTTCTTCGGCGCGCGCGAGGCGGCGGATCTCCTGCGTGACCTGATCGGCCAGTTCGCGCGTGGGGCAGAGGATCATGGCCTGCACGTCCTGGCGGCGCGCGTCGAGACGCGAGAGCAGCGCGAGCGAGAAGGCGGCCGTCTTGCCGCTGCCGGTCTTGGCCTGGGCGATCAGGTCGTGGCCCGCGAAAGCGATGGGCAGGCTCGCGGCCTGGATCGGCGTCATGTCGACGTAGCCGAGGCGCGTGAGGTTGGCGAGCGTGGCGGGCGCGAGCGGCAGCTCGCTAAAGGGCGTTGCAGTGGCTTTGTTTGTCATGACGGGGTCTCGCGCCGGACGGGTGAGGGCGACGCGGCCGTTCGGTAGAAGTGGCGTCGATGCGGGTGGTGCGCGCGCAATGCGCGCGAGCGTTCCGGGATTTTAACGGATGCGCGCGCTCGCGCCCGCGCGCGTGCCGCGCGAGGGGAATGACGGGCGCCATAGAGGAGGCCGAAAACGTCTCGTTTGATAATCGCGATTTCACGCAATAATAATCGCCGTATATGGAAATAATGCACGCGCGCGATATGACTGGTATTGTCGTGATAAAGTTCAACTCATCAAGGAAATTTTAATTGCCAGAAATACCCGGCAATTAAGCCGATTTCCACAATAATCGAATTCCAGTGCCGATCCGGGCGTCGCGTGATTGCCACACGGCCTATTCAGGCTGATCGGTGCATTACTCCGTATTTCCCATTTACAACAGGCACTTACGGAATTTTCTTTCGATATTTCCAGATTTAGCAAATATCTGTTACAGCGTTTGCCAAGGCGATTTAAAGCCTTTGACACGTAGACTTCGCCCGGGATTGCCGGTGTGGCTCCAATACCCGGAGCCGCTTCAGCGCGGTCTGAATGTCATAAGGAAAGTCATGAAGAATACTTTGATTATCGCGGGCGTCCTCGGCGCTTTCGCAGCCTCCGCTCACGCACAAAGCAGCGTTACTCTCTACGGCGCACTGGATGCGGGTATCGTCTATGCGAACAATGCAGGCGGCCACGCCGCATGGAACCAGGGTAGCGGCACCGTTGGCGACACGTACTTCGGCCTGAAGGGCAGCGAAGACCTGGGCGGCGGTCTGCACGCGATCTTCACGTTGGAAAACGGCTTCAACCTGAACAACGGCAAGGACACCGAGAGCGGCACGATGTTCAACCGTCAGGCGTTCGTCGGTCTGCAGAGCGACCGCTTCGGTACGCTGACGCTCGGCCGCCAGTACGACTCGATGGTCGACTACCTCGCTCCGCTGTCGGAAACCGGCTCGGGCTACGGCAACAACCTCGCCGCTCACCCGTTCGACAACGACAACCTCGACCACTCGTTCTCGATCAAGAACGCGGTCAAGTACCAGAGCGTCAACTACCAGGGCTTCAAGTTCGGCGGCATGTACGGCTTCAGCAATGACGCCGGCCAGTTCGCGAACAACCGCGCATGGAGCGCGGGCGCATCGTACGGCAACGGCCCGCTGAACTTCGCGGCTGCCTACCTGCAGATGAACAACTCGCCGACGAACACGAACGCCAACGGCGCGAATTCGGCTTCGAACGGCAACAACTTCAATCTGTCGGCACAAACGCAACGCACGTTCGGCGCAGGCGTGAACTACAACTACGGCCCGGCAACGGTCGGCTTCGTGTGGACGCACACGCAGTACGAAAACCTGATCGCTGGCGGCCAGGGCGGCAACACGTTCTCGATCCCGTCGGGCACGAACCTGCACATGGACAACTTCGAGCTGAACGGCGCCTACGCGCTCACGCCGGCTCTCGCCCTGAACGCGTCGTACACGTTCACGGACGGCAAGGTCACGGGTTCGAACGGTTCGGGCGATCCGAAGTGGCACACGGTTTCGCTGACGGCTGACTACTCGCTCTCGAAGCGCACCGACGTGTACGCTGGCGCCGTGTACCAGCACGCTTCGGGCAGCCTCGGCGACGCCGGCGCGAACGTGGCGATGATCAACACGCTGTCGCCGTCGACCTCGCAGAACCAGGTCGCCGCAACGGTGGGTCTGCGTCACCGCTTCTAAGCATCACTGGCTCGCTCCCTCGTGGAGCGACGAAGCGCGAGTACCCGATCGGCCGGTCGGGGCCCGCGCTTCACGCGGGCCATACCCTTGGCCCGCTGCTTCATCCGCTTTCTACCTGAAGCACGACCGGTTCACGGTGCGTGGCGCGCTCATAAGGCGCGCCACGGCTGTGAACCGGTTTTCTTTTGTGGCTCAGGATTTCACAGCCGCTGGTGCGACGCTTGCCGCAGGCGCGGCTACGTCATTCGGCGCGTCTTCCGTCGCTCCCCGCACCCGCGCAACCCATAGCACCGCCACGCATGTGAGCGCCGCCGCGATCCAGCCGTTCTGCCCAAAGCCGATGATCGCGCCGTGCGCGCCATTCGTGAGCCACTGGCCGCCCAGCCACGCGCCGATGCCCGTGCCGAGCGCCTGCACCGCGCTGTTGGCGCTCAGGAACGCGCCGCGCCGCGCAGGCTCGGGAATGGTGGTGAGCAGCGCCTGCATCGGCACCATGCGGCCCGACATCGAGATCATGAAGAGCGCGAAGAACGCCACGAGCGCGAAGAAGGGCAACGTGGGCAGATGCGTGACGAACAGCACCGGCGCGAGCGAGACGAGCGCCATCACGCGAAACACGCGGCGCTTGCCGTAGCGGTCCGCGAGACGGCCCACCGCGCGCGAGGTCATGAACGTCGCGGCGCCGCCCGCCATGTAGAGCCACGAGAGCTGCTGCGGCGCGACGCCATGATTGCCGACGAGCATCGGCGCGATGAACGGGATCACGAGCATGTGCCCGGCCATCATCGTGAAGGTGAGCGCAAAGGCCTTCAGATGGCGCGGCAACGTAAGCAGCTGCCAGAGATTCGGCAGCACTTGCGCGAGCGGCGTGCGCTGGCCGAGATGCTCGGTGAGCGAAGGCACGACGCGCGAGCCCGCGAGCCAGATCGCCACGGAGAGCGCGACGAGCAGCAGGAACGGCGCGCTCCAGCCGTAATGCGCGCCGAGCAGCACGCCGGCCGGCACGCCCGCAATGGCCGCAATGGAGAACGCCGTCATGATGATGCCCGTGGCCGCGCCGCGCCGGGCGGCGGGAATCACGTCGCTCACGATCGCCATCACGATCGAGCCGAGTATGCCGCCGGTGAGGCCCGCGAACGCGCGCGCTGCGAGCAGCAGATGAAAGTTCGTGGCGAGCGCACAGGCGAGATTGGAGAGCGCGAAGAGGGCGTAGGCCACTTGCAGCAGACGGCGGCGATCGAAGCGGTCGATATACGTCGCCGCAAGGAGTCCTGATAGACCCGAGCAGAGCGAATACGCGGAAACGGCCGTTGCGAACGCCGCCGGCGTGATCGCGAACGCATGCATGATCTGCGGGCCGAGCGGCATCATCACCATGAAATCCATGATGACCGTGAACTGCGTGAGCGCCAGCAGCCAGAGCAGTGTGCGTTCGCGTAGCGGTGTGAGAGTAGTGGTCATGTATTGGCTTGGAGCCTGAAAGTAAAAAGGCGCGGCAGGGTTGCCGCGCCAGCAGGATCGATCAGTCTTCAATCGTTTCGTGCGCCGCCTGCGCGCCGCGCCGCCAGTAGGCGGAGGCGCGGATGCGCTTCTTGTCCACGCCGCGCTCGTTGCACAGATGCGCGCGCACCGCGCGGATTTCCGAGGCTTCGCCGGCGGCCCAGACGTAACCCTCGCCGGGCGGCAGCCACACTTCGGCTACGCCGTCCAGGAGCGGATGCTCCGACTCGCTTTCGTCGCGATAGCACCAGATGGCGTACAGGTCGGCTTCGGTGGGCAGCTCGATGCGGGCTGCGCGGTTCGCCACTTCGACCACTACGGCCACGCGCGCGCCGGGCGGCAGTTCGGTGAGACGCCGCTGGATCGCGGGCAGCGCCGTTTCGTCGCCGATCAGCAAATGCCAGTCGAAGCCCGTGGGAATCACCATGGAGCCGCGCGGGCCGCCCACGCCGAGATACTGGCCGGGCTGCGCCTGTGCCGCCCATGCGGTGGCCGGGCCGGCTTCGTGCAGTGCGAATTCCAGATCGAGCTCGTTACTTTGCGCATCGAAGCGGCGCGGCGTGTAGTCGCGCATGGCGGGACGCTCGACGCCATCGGGGTAGGCGACGCCGTCAGGACCCAAAGTTGGCACTACTGGCTTTTCTTCGCCAGCGGCGGGGAAGAACACCTTGACGTGATCGTCGAACGACGCCGAGACGAAGTCGCTCAGGTCGCCCGTGAGTGTCACGCGCACGAGCGCGGGCGAGAGCGCGGTGACGCGCGCCACGCGCAACAGTCGGAACTTCAGCGGGTGACGTACACGGACGACTTCGAGTTGGGACGGGTTCTGCATGTATGGCTCCGATGTTGGGGTGGTGCGGCGTGGCCGCCGCGTGGCGCGTGACGAATCGATGTGGCGTGTCAAACGCCTTCGCCCTCGCTGCCGTTTTCAATTTCCTGGGTGGCGCGCGCAAGAATCGCGGCGATGCGGCGCTGCTCTTCCGGCGCGACGTCGGTGCGGCGCAGCAGTGCGTGCTTGAGCGCGCGGCGTGCTTCGATCAGTTCGCGCACCCAGCCGCTGCCTTCGGCGGGATCTTCGCCGGCCATCGCGCGGCGCATGACTTCCATCTTGCGGCCGAAGTGCGTGAGCTTCGCGAGGATCAGGTCTGCGCGTTCGCGGTTGGTTTCGAGGTACGTGCGGCCTTCGGGCGAAAGCTCGTAGCGCTTGCGGTTGCCCTCCAGCGTCACGCTCACGTAGCCCAGTTCTTCCAGATACGTGAGGGCCGGATAGACCATGCCGGGGCTCGGGCTGTAGAAGCCGTTCGAACGCGCGTCGAGCGCCTTGATGAGCTCGTAGCCGTGGCTCGGGCGCTCGGCGAGCAGCACGAGCAGCATGAGCTGCAGGTCTTCGGAGCTGAACTTGCGGCCACGGCCGAAACCGTCGCCGTCGCCGAAACCGCCGAAACCGCGGCCGAAACCTTCGCCGAAGCGGTCGCCAAAGTCGCCGGGACCTTCGCCGCCGCGATGGCGGCCCATGGCGTGACGCAGCGCGTGAAGCGCCTGCATGGCCGGGTGACGGCTGCCGAAGAAAGCGCGCGGATCGCGCGCGGCGTGGCCGTGCCGGCCGGTATGACCAAAGTGCAGATGGTGGCGCATAGGGCCTCCTTATCTCTAGGGTGTCTTAAAACATGTCTTAAGATATATATCTTAAGAGTGTTTGTCAAAGAGAATATTTGGGGGGCGGAGCGTGCGACGCAGTCTGCGGCGACCCCGCGGATGCAGGTCAGAAGAGCATGGGGCCAGATTGCCGGAGGCGCGGTCCACGGGTAGCGAATCCCAGGTACCTTGATTCGGCCGCCCGCTCAACGTCTTCGCCGAGCGTACTTGCCAGTGGCGTGGATGGCGCAAACGGGTCCGAGTGACGGGCGTTGGGGGCGGTAGCGTGAGACGGAACGCCAGCGCCTTTCGGAGCACGCGTGCCAGGCGTTCGGGGCGGCGATAAGGCCGGTTAGCGCAATGGCGTATCTGCTCATCGTGCGCGCGCTTCCTGTGTCAGCCGGATCCAGTTGGCGCGAAAACCAGAAAGGGCGACGCGGTGTTGCGCGCCGGGCAAAGCGCGCAAAGGACGGTTTTGGGGAAATGTGTGTGTGATGGTTTCCTGCGACGCGGAGGGCGCTTGTCGACCCGTAGCCGTCGTTCGCTGTCTTGCAGAACGAAGGTCCCTTTGCGGCGCGGAAGTGCCATTCGCATAACCACCGCAGGCAGGAACCCCCTTTCAGTTGTGGGAAAGCGCCGTCGGTGCCAGCGGCGACTACTCACCACCAGGATCTTTTGGGATAGATCGCACCGAAGCCGTTTGTTAGAGTCGGTAATTTCGCGAGTCGTCCCAGTTGCCCGGTGATCACGCCGGGACTGTATGCTCCACGGTTGATCTCTTGAGCGAAACCGTTTCCATTGAGCGGTGACGAGCAGAAAGGTCACCTGCCTGGCATTTGACTTCGCATTCCTGGTTTCACCGCCTATAAGGGACAATCTTTGAAACGTCTCAGCCATGTGCTCATCGTGGCGTTGCTACGCACGCTTTCCATCCTTCCTTACAAATTTGTCGCCAGGCTCGGAATGGTTGTCGGCACTGCGTTGTACGCGCTTCCGAGTCGCCGCAAGCATATTGTCCTGGTGAACTTGCGTCTTTGCTTCCCAGAGAAGACCAGCCGCGAACATCAAAAACTCGCCAGAGCTCACTTCCGCCATGTTGTTCGTAGCTATCTTGAGCGAGGCATCCAGTGGTTTGGCAGTGCGCAGTCGATCCGGGATATCGTCCAGATCGAAAGCAAAATTGATCTCGATGACGATGCAGCCCCGCCGACCATCTTCATGGGTTTTCATTTTGTGGGCATTGAGGTCGGCTGCATGCTCTACTCGACGCACCTCCCCGTCGCCTCTCTGTATACGCGTATGTCAAGCACAACCCTGTGTGACCTGGCCAAGCGGCAACGCGGGAGATTCGGTGCGGAAATGATCGAGCGTGCGACCAGTGCAAGAAAGATCGTGGCATTGCTGCGTTCCGGCAAACCAGTCATGCTCGCGGCGGATATGGACCAAGGCGTTGACAACTCCGTATTTGTCCCATTCTTCGGCGTTCCCGCCTGCACGCTCACAGCCGTTTCGCGTATCGCGAGACTGGCGCGCGCGCGGGTTGTTCCCTTCGTGACCGAGGTGCTCCCGAATTATCAAGGGTATAAGCTGACAATTTTCGAGCCGCTCGCGGAGTTCCCATCGGGGAGCGATATGGTCGACGCGCGTCGCATGAATGCGTTCCTTGAGGAACAGGTCGTTAAGTTTCCCGAGCAGTATTACTGGGTGCACCGACGTTTCAAGCATCGACCACCAGGTATGGCATCGGTATATTGAACGGTTCACTGGGGCATTGAGCCTGTAGGCCGCGTTTGCCAGCAGCACCGCGTTGTGTTCGACCTTTGCGTATGCAGGCTGTGGAGCAGAAAGTGTCGGCGAGCAATGGCGAATAGATAACGCTTTAGACCGACGGTCTCTGACCAGGGACCGACGCCCCGCCGTGTCTCGATACCGCGAGAGCGGGCGCGCGGACCTCGAACGCCCGTTGACGCGGGCAGAACGGACATTTGACTGTCCATCTAAATGTGCCGACGAAAGGCTGGAGATGGTCGTTCTTTGACCCACGGCGTGCGCCAGATCGGCCGCCACCAGGCGAGTCTATGCGGCGGCATAAGCCGACCCTAACCAGCCAGTCACTATGGCCGGAAGCGCCGACCCGAAGAGCGATCAGGTACGTTTCGCCAGATAGGCATCGACTAACTCGACCAGTCGTTCTCGCCCGAAGCTCCCATCATGCCCAGCGTGGACTACTTGCACGGGCAGTTCACGCAAGCGTTTCATCGTTCGCACATAAGTCGGAATATCAGCGCCGCTTATCTCATCCAGTAGCGGGCCATCGTAGATCGCATCGCCTGAGAACAGAGTGCCAGTAGCCGCTTCCCACAGGCCAATGCTGCCCGGTGAGTGGCCGGGCAGATGCAGAACTTCAAAGTTCCGGTTGCCGAGATCAACGACGTTCCCGTCCTTGACGATTTCCGTGACCGTCGCGGCCCGCACGCGATAGTCAGACATCGAGTAATCAGCGTCGGGAAGGGCCGTGATCAAATCACCGTCGAACGAATACCCGGCTTCGCGATACCGGCGAATGGCTTTGTCGCCTAATACCGACGCCAGAAGGGTGCCTGGTTCGCGCGGCGAGCGCAGATTCTCTGCCTCCAATTCGTGAACCAGTGTGTGGTCGAACTCGTGATGTCCGCCGACATGATCCGAGTGTGTATGCGTCGCAACGGCGGTTACGTTGTTCTGCAGCAGATGCTTTGCCGCATCGCGTAGGCTAGCGATACCCATCCCTGTGTCGATCATCAGGTCTCGGTCGCGGCCGCGCACATGCCAGATATTGCAGCGCATCAGCGGCACAACGTGGGGTTCCCAAAACAGGGTGATGTCATCGCTGATGCGTTTGAGTTCAAACCACCGCTGGGCAATTGGTAACCTGGTCATGTAGGGACACTCACGAGAATGAGTTGTTACTTTGACACACTTCGCATCGCACCTCGAGATGTCTCCCGATAGGGCCTGGAGGCGCACAACCTTGTCTGCGGGAACGTTCTCAATGTCGTTCGTCCTGACAGCGTACAGGTATCTAACTTTGGGTACTTGCGTATACAATGGTACGCACCCAGTCGGGTCCGCAGTCAACAGGCCGAAGGTGAGTCCTTGAGCGAAAAATCCAATTCATCGTTACGCGAGATCGAGCCGCCGGCGGATGCCGGTCAGGGCTCGCTTGCTCAATATGTCTATACCCGGCTTCGCCAGGAAATTCGCAACCGCGAACTCGGTTCGGGCACACGGCTGCGGGAAACCGATATAGCCGAGCGTCTGGCCGTGAGTCGGACCCCCGTCCGCGAGGCGCTCAAGCGGCTCGAGTCGGAAGGCATGGTGCGTTTCGCGCCGCCACGGGGCTATGTCGTCGAGCAGCTTTCGGAAAGGCAGGTCATGGAGCTTTACGCGATGCGCAAGGTCATGGTTGGCGCGGCAGCCCGCTTCGCGGCCGAGCAGGCTTCGCCGATCGAAGTGCTCTCGATGAACCAGGTCATTGCGCAACTGGAGCGCACGAAAGTGCCGGAGGAAGTAGCAGCGTTGAACCGGCGTCTGCATGAAATCATCGTGGCCGCTGCGCATAACGAGTATTTGTCGAAGGCCGCCAGTGTGCTCGGCGACGCGCTCGCGCTGCTCGGCACGACCACCTATTCGCAGCCGGGCCGCATCAAGAGCGGACTCGCGGAGAACAAGCTGATTGTTGCATGCATCGCGCGGCACGACGCGGACGGCGCGGAAAAGGCCGCGCAGGCGCACGTCGCCGCCGCGACCGAACTGCGCCTGCAGATGCTTTTCGGCCCGGAGAGCGGCCAGTCGGGCAGTTAGGATTCGGAACCGTTTGGCCGCCGTGCTGAGCGTTTCGTCCGGCGTTCCAGCGAGCGCGGGGTTGATCGTTTCGAGCTTGCGCCCCGTCGTGCGCGCACCGAATGCGAGCGTGACGGCTGCGACCGCGAGCCACGCCCCGGCGATATACGCGAATACCCACACATAGCCGAAGCGCGTGAAGATCGCCGCAACGATGAACGCGTTGCCGACATTGGCGAGCGGTCCAACGCCATACGCGAAGCCCGCTCCCGTGTTGCGGATATCGGTGGGATATTGCTCCGGCGTATATGCGTAGCACAGCGAAACGAAAGTCTGCGTGAGCATGCCGACGCAAAATCCGAACGGCACGATGACCCTATGCGCCCTTGCGTGCCGGCGTGCGATCAGGGCACCCAGGCGGTTTCGTCGGAACCGTCGCCGGGCGTCGTGCTCAGTGCGAGCGGTGCGCTCGCCGCGTCGGCGCCCGGCAGCGTGCGCCTCGCCATGAGCGTGCCGAGCAGGGCGATGTCGCTCGCTTCGTCGATGGCTTCGAGGCGTTCGTAGAGCGCGAGCGCTTCGGACGCGCCGATGGTTGCGATGCAACGCGCGACGAAGGCGTCGCAGCGGTCATGGTGTGCGGGCGGCGCGGCGCTCGATGGGCCATGGCGCGGCTCGCCGAAGGCGTCGGCGGCCCGCGTCAATGCGTCGGTCAACGTGTCGGTCAGCGGGCCGTGCGGTGTTGGCCCGGCTGTCTCGCCTTGCTCCGCAAGCGCGACCGTATGGAGCGCCACGCGCGCGCACCGACCGGCGCGCAAGGGAGCTTTGAGTGCTTCGTCGGGCGCTGCGGCTGCGAAGTCGGCTTCATCCATCATCATTGCGCCAGGAGCGAGCGCGAGCGCTGCCGCCGTCGTCGAGGCGTCGAAGCGAAGCAGATGGCTTGCCGCGGCGACCGTCGCAAGCGTCGTGGCGAGCATGGGCGCGAGGTTCGGCGCAGCGCTTGCAAGCCCCTGGGCGGCCGCTTCGCCCGCAAGCCACGCGGCATGGAACCGCTCGCCGGAGAGCCTGCGTGCGCCGGCCAGCGCGAACAGCGCGGCGAAGCGCGCGGCGTGCGCTTCGCCGTTGTCCGTGCTCGCGCCCTGCTGTCCGGCGGCTGCCGCCGCGCCGTTCGCGAGCGCGGCGTCGAGCGCCGTTGTGCGGCGCGCGGTGCCCGCAACGAGGCATGGCCCATCCTCGGCCAGCGCGCCTGACGTATGCGCGGGCCGCTGCGCTGCCGGGCTGCCCGCGCCGCTCATCAACGCGCCGACGGTCTCGATGATGGCGTCGCGCGTCGCGGCCCGGGCGTGCGGTGTGGCCTTGCGCGCGTCGAAGGCCGCGATGCGCCGGGCCAGCGGCAGCGCGGCGGCAATGAGTGCGTGTTCGGTCATCGGTTTGCCCTCGCTGTGCGCGTTCACGAGCGCGCCGACGTGCGGCCGGCAATGCGCCCGAACGTTGCGCCCGAAACGAGCCCGGTTCCCGCCGGGTAGTTGTCGTAGAAGAGGCCGCCGACCATCTCGCCGCAGGCGGTGAGCCCCTCGATGGGCCGCCAGTCCGTGCCGATCACGCGGGCCTCTTCGTCGATCTTCAGGCCGCCGAACGTGAAAGTGATGCCGCCCGTGGCCGAGTACGCGTAGAACGGCGCCTTGTCGAGCTTGAGCGCCCAGTTGGTCTTGTCGGGGCTCAGGCCGTGCGTGGCGAGTCCGTCCTTGCCAGTGGGGTCGAAGCCGTCCGAGGCGTCGTGCGCGGCGGCGTTATAGGCTTGCACGGTGCGCAGCGCCTGCGCCTTGTCATCGATGTCGAGCTGGGCGATCAGCGCCTCCAGCGTGTCCGCCTTGAGCGGCTCGCTCGTCGCGTAGCGCGGTTCCAGCAGATGCACGGTCTGCGAGTCGAACAGCTGATAGACCTTCGCGCCGGGCTCCGCAAGAATCGCGCGGCCGTACTTCGCGTAGGTGAACATCGCGCCGTCCTCGCCTTCGTCCACGAAGCGCAGGCCCTTGCGGTTGATCATCACACCATAGAGGTAGCTCAGGCGATTGCTGCGGTCGGTCATTTCGCGCGGCGCGAAGTTGCCCCAGTCGGCGCTGATCGGCGTGGCGTGGCAGCCGCTCCACTGGCCCCACGGCATCGCGCCGATCTCCATTGCCATGCGCAAGCCATCACCCTGGTTGTGCGGCGTGCCGCGCACCTTCGCCCCACCCACGAGCGGGCCGATATGCTGCGTGCGCATCTGCACGTTCGCCTCGAAGCCGCCGCAGCCGAGGATCACCGAGCGGCTGTTGAGCGTGCGGATGCCTTCGTCGTCGCGCACGCGCACGCCGCACACGCGGCCGCTCGCGTCCTGCAGCAGCGCCGTGACGGCCGCGCCGTAACGCACCTCGATGTCGAGTCGCTCCGCCGCCGCGAACCAGCCGCGCGACAGGCCCACGCCCTCGTGCTCGGCGCGCACCACGAGCCCGCGCGCCCAGATGATCTGATTGCCCTTGCGCACGCCGGTGAGGCTCACGGCCGGCTCCATGCGGATCTGGCCGGTTTCGTGCATCCAGAACACGGTGTCTTTCGAATTGTCGACGAGCACGCGCGAGAGCACAGGGTCGGTCTGGCCGCTCGTCACGCGCATGAGGTCGCCGTGAAAGTCGCTGCGCGTGTAAGGATGGATGCCCGCGTAAAAGTCCTCGAACTCCTTTTCCACGCCCGGCAGGAGCGGGCCGATCTCGCGCGGGTCGTCGAAGGCGAAGCGCAGCACGCCGCCGCTCCAGTGCGTGTTGCCGCCGCGCATGCCGCGCGGCGCCTTTTCCAGCACGACGACGCGTTGGGCGCCGTTTTCGCGCGCCGATACGGCGGCGGCCAGTGCGGCGTTGCCTGCGCCTACCACGATCACGTCATAGTCGGTCATTCCGGGGCTCCTCTCGGTGGGGACGTTTGCTGGCGTTTCGATGTCGGTCCGAATGATGGCCTGCGCGTTTCGTCCGGCCTGGCGCCGGCAATCGTTTCGCGCGCAACCAAACGCTTTTCTCGCGCTTTCCGCGCACTTCGCTGACGACACGCAGACCGCCTGATTGTCCGAGTCAGAATACGACTGTATACACAAGTACTCCAGTAAGTACATTCCCTGGCTACATGACGGGTCGGGGAAAGGACTAGGCTTTCGCCATCTCGTCGGCCATGGCGAGCGTGCGCAGTGACGATTCGTTGTGTGTGCCACGGTTCGCGCGCCGGTATGTCTGCGGGTAAGCCTGCTGCGCCGGAAGCCTTGCACCGATCCGGCCACCGCCGCCACGCACGCAAGGCCGTGCGCTGCGGCAAATGAATCAGAACCACAAGAACGTGCCTCGGCAAGCGGCGTGTGTCCGTTGGCCCGAGCCTTTGTGCAGAGCCAGGAGACATGAGCATGGCAACCCCGAGCGGCCCCTTGTCGATTCCCGTCAGCCGCGCAACCGCGATTTCGGAGCAGGCCACTTACCGCAAGGTGGCGTGGCGCCTCACGCCGCTGTTGCTGCTGTGCTATGTGGTCGCCTACCTCGACCGCGTGAACGTGGGCTTCGCCAAGCTGCAGATGGCCGCCGACCTGCAGCTGTCGGACGCCGTCTATGGCTTCGGCGCGGGCGTGTTCTTTCTCGGCTATTTCCTCTTCGAGGTGCCGAGCAATCTGATCCTGCATCGCGTCGGCGCGCGGGTATGGATCGCGCGCATCATGATCACGTGGGGCGTGGTCTCGGCGCTGACGATGTTCGTGCGCACGCCGGGCATGTTCTTCGTGATGCGCTTCTTGCTCGGCGTGGCCGAAGCGGGCTTCTTTCCCGGTGTGATCCTGTATTTGACGTATTGGTATCCGTCGAGCCGGCGCGGCATGACGACGGCGTGGCTCGTCACCGCCGTGGCGCTCTCCGGGCTGATCGGCGGCCCGCTTTCGGGCTGGCTGCTCAAGACGCTCGACGGCGTGAACCAGTGGCACGGCTGGCAGTGGCTCTTTCTGGTGGAGGGGCTGCCTTCCGTCCTTGTCGGCTTCGTCGTGCTGGCGAAGCTCGACGAGCGCATCGAAACGGCCCGCTGGCTCAGCGACGACGAAAAGTCGCTCCTGCTCGCCAATCTGCGCGCGGACGCCCAGGCGAAACCCGTTGTCTGCCTGCGTGCGCTCTTTGCGAATCCGCGCGTCTGGCTCATTTCGCTCATCCACTTCCTGTTCGTGATGGGGCTCTACGGCGTGGGCTTCTGGCTGCCCACCATCATCAAGAGCACCGGCGTGGCCGATCCGCTGACGATCGGTCTGCTCTCGGCGATTCCGTTCGGCGCGGCCGTGATCGCGATGCTGGCGGCGGCGAAGCACGCCGACCACCGCTGCGAGCGCCGCAAGCACGTCGCGGCTTCGGCGTTGGCGGGCGCGCTCGGGCTTCTGCTCGCCGTGCTCTGGGCGAACCACACAGCGCTCGCCATGTGTGCACTGACGCTCGCGACGGCCGGCATCATCACGACGCTGCCGCTGTTCTGGTGCCTGCCCACGGCGTTCCTGGGCGGCGCGGCGGCGGCGGCCGGTATCGCATTCATCAACGCAATCGGCAATCTCGCGGGTTTTCTCGGGCCATACGCGGTGGGCTGGCTCAAGGAGGCGACGCATAGCAGCGCGCCGGCCATGTATCTGCTCGCGGCATGCATGGCGCTCGGCGCGCTGCTCGCGCTCGCGTTGCCGGCGCGGCTCGTGGACCGTTAGCGCGCCGCGCAAACCGCACAACCACCCGGCGCGCGCGACGCGCGGCCAGATCAAGGAGGCGATGTGGATATCAGGAAGTGTCGGCTGTATATCGGCGGTCAGCGTGTCGAGGCGCACAGCGCTCGCGTGCTGCCGAGCGTGAATCCCTATACCGGCGAAGTGTGGGCCGAGATTCCCGAGGCGGACGAAGCGGACGTCGCGCGCGCGGTGGCGGCCGCGACGCGTGCGTTTCACGACGGCTGGCGGCAGACTTCGGGCGTGGCGCGCGCTGCGCTCATGCTCAAGCTCGCCGCGCTGATCGAAGCCAATGCGGACCGCATGTCGGCAATCGAGAGCGCCGACAATGGCAAGATCGTCCGCGAGACGCGCCCGCAAATGCTGTGGGTGGGACGCCAGTTGCGCTATTTCGCGGGCTATGCCGACAAGCTGTTCGGCCAGCATGTTCCGCTCGATCAGGCCGATACGCTCGACTTCGTTTCGCTCGAACCGTATGGCGTGGTGGGCCTCATCACGGCCTGGAACTCGCCGCTCTCGCTGCTCGCGAACAAGCTCGCGCCCGCGCTCGCCGCGGGTAACTGCGTGGTGGTGAAGCCGTCCGAGCACGCCTCGGTGTCGACGCTCGAATTCGCCTCGCTGGTCGAGGAGGCGGGATTTCCACCGGGTGTATTCAACGTGGTGACCGGTGGCGCCGAAACCGGGCGCGCGCTCGTGAACGATCCCGGCATCGCGCTCGTGAGCTTCACGGGTAGCGCCAACGTGGGCCGCGAGATCGCGGCGGCGGCGGGGCGGCGCCTTGTCCCCGTGAAGCTGGAACTGGGCGGCAAGTCGCCCAACATCATTTTCGACGACGCCGATCTCGACAAGGCCGTGGTGGGCGCGCTCGCCGGCATCTTCGGCGCGACCGGGCAAACCTGCGTGGCGGGCTCGCGCCTCTTCGTGCAGCGCGGCGTGTATGCCGAGGTGGTCGAGCGTCTCGCCGTACGCGCGCGGGCCATCCGCATGGGCGACCCGTGCGATGCGGCCACCGAAATGGGCACCGTGGCCAACGAGCCGCAGTTCCGCCGCATCCTCGCCGCCATCGAGGCGGCGAAGGCCGCGGGCGCGCGCCTCGTCACGGGCGGCGCGCGCGCGCAAGGCGCGGCGCTCGGCAAGGGCTTCTTCATCGAACCGACCATCTTCGCCGATGTCGACAACGCCAGCGAACTCGCCCAGGAAGAGATCTTCGGCCCCGTGCTCGCAATCATTGCGTTCGACACCGAAGCCGAGGCGATCAAACTCGCCAACGACTCGCGCTATGGCCTCGCGGCCGGCATCTGGTCGCAGGACATTTCGCGTGCGATGCGTGTGTCGAAGGCGCTGAACTGCGGCACCGTGTGGGTCAACACCTATCGCGCACTCGCGGCGCAGGCGCCGTTCGGCGGCATGAAGGAATCGGGCATCGGCCGCGAGCGCGGCGAAGCGGGGCTGCGCGAATACCTGACCACGAAGAACGTGATGATCGATTACTCGAGCGCCGTGCGCGACCCGTTCGCGATCCGCACGTGAGCGCGCGGCCAGAACGCATGACAGGAGAAGCAGGCATATGAACGCGATTACCCGTATCGGATTCATCGGGCTTGGCGTGATGGGCGGCCCCATGTGCGCGAATCTCGCGCGCAAGTCGGCGCTGCCGGTTCACGCATTCGACATGTCGAAGGAGGCGCTCGCCGAAGCCGTCGCGAACGGCGTCACCGCGGAGGCTTCGCCGACGGCAGTGGCGCGCGCCGCCGACATCGTGTTTCTCTCGCTGCCCTCGATCGATCAGGTCGAGAGCGTGTGCGCCGAACTCGCGAGCGCAGGCGAGCGCCTGCGAACCATCGTGGACATGAGCACGAGCGATGTCGCACGCACGCGCGCGCTGGCGCAGAAGCTCGGCGAGCGCGGCATCACGCTGATCGACGCACCGGTGGCCCGCACGCGCGAGGCCGCCGTGAAGGGCACGCTGATGATTTCGGTGGGCGCGACCGAGGCCGACTTCGCGGCCGTGCAGCCGCTGCTCGCGCTGATGGGCTCGGACGTGCTGCATTGCGGGCCGGTCGGCAACGGCCAGACGATCAAGATCCTCAACAACATGCTGGTGTTCATGACCGTCAACGCGCTTTCGGAAATCATCACGCTCGGCCGGCGCGCGGGCTTCGACGGCGAGACGCTTTTCAGCCTGCTCTCGAAGGGCTCCGCGGACAGCTTCGTGCTGCGCAATCACGGCATGAAGTCGCTCGTGCCGGACAGCTTTCCCGAGAAGGTGTTCCCGCTCGTCTACGCGATCAAGGACGCGGGGCTCGCGCTCAATCTCGCGGCGGAGGCGGGGTTCGAGCCGCATATCGCGAACTACACGTATGACCTCATGTGCCGTGCGCGCGACGCGGGCTTCGGCCAGAACTATCACCCGGCGATCGTGCAGCTCGTGGACGGGCGCGTCGGCTCGCCCGCGCCACAGCGGCACGTGAGCGAGCCGGACTGAGACAGCTTTGCGCCACGCGCCGCTTTCGCGGCGGCGCAGTGCATCGCGCACACTGACTCTCGTTGTATCGCCGACATCAAGGAGACGGACAATGACAATGGCCTCACAGGAAGCCGCGATCATTTCGAAGATTCGCCGGCATATCGTGCCGCTCCTGATGCTGTGCTATTTCGCGGCGTACCTCGACCGCGTGAACCTCAGCTTCGCCGCGCTCTCAATGAACGAGGAACTGGGCTTCACGCCCGCCGTGTTCGGCGCCGGGGCGGGTATTTTCTTTTTGGGTTACGTACTGTTCGAAGTGCCAAGCAATCTGGCGCTGCGCCGCTTCGGCGCGCGCCGATGGTTCGCGCGCATCATGCTCACGTGGGGTGTACTTTCGCTGATGTTCGCCTTCGTGCGCACGACGCCGCAATTCATGGGCTTGCGCTTCCTGCTGGGCGTGGCCGAAGCCGGCTTCTTTCCCGGCGTGATGTTCTTTCTCACGCAGTGGTTTCCCGCCACGCACCGCGCACGCATGATCGGCGCGTTCGCCGTGGCGATTCCGGCCTCGGCGGGCATCGGCGCGCCGCTTTCCGGCCTGCTGCTGAACCTGCACGGCGCGGGCGGCCTGAGCGGCTGGCAGTGGCTTTTCATCATCGAGGCAGTGCCTTCGCTCGTGCTCGGCGTCGTGCTGCTGCGCACGCTGGCCGACTCGCCGAGCGAGGCCGCCTGGCTCGACGACGAGGAGCGCCGCTGGCTTGGCACGCGCCTCGCCGACGAGCGCCGCGCATTGCCGCCCGGCGACGGTCATGCGGGCGCGTGGCGCGCGCTGTGCAATCCGCGCGTGTGGGCGCTCGGTTTCGTGTATTGCGGGATCGTCGCGGCCAACTACGGCGTGACCTTCTTCCTGCCGCAGATCGTGCGCGCTTTCGGCGCGTCGTTCACGGCGGTGGGCTTCATGTCGGCGCTGCCGTTCGTCGCAGCGGCGATCGGCGTGCTGTGGTGGGGCGCGCGCTCGGACCGGCTGCGCGAGCGGCGCTGGCACCTCATGATTCCCAGCATGGTCGCGGTGCTGGCGCTGATCGTCGTCGCGCTGACCGACTATCCGCCAGTGCGGCTCGCCGCGCTGATTGCCGGCGGCTTCGGTGCGTTCGCCAATCTCCCGGTGTTCTGGGCGCTCACGCCCACGCTGCTCGCGCAAGCCGAGGCGGCGGCGGGCATTGCGGTCGTCAGTTCGATCGGCAATATCGCCGGGTTTCTCGCGCCCTATGCGGTTGGCGTGCTCAAGCAGGCAACCGGCACGTTTGCGAGCGGGATGCTGGGGCTCGCGGGTTTCATCGTGGTGACGTTGATCGTGGCGGCCGTGCTGCTGCGCACGCGTCGCGAGGGCGCGCCGCTCGCGAGCCGCGCGGCGCCTTGACCCAAAGCAGTATCCGGTAGCAGGGCGGCTCCGGCCGCGCAACGGCGCGCAGTGTTTGCGCGCGTTTCTTTTCTTTGCAACGTTTTGCTGGACATGCCCGAATGGCCGATGCGAACAGTCATGCCGCCACAAGTCACTTCGTAGAACGAAGCGACACGCAGACGCATTGCGCGTCCGCGCGTGCCCGGCAAGCGTCATACCGACTGACGAACCGGCGCCCAGGCGAACGAATCGTCCTGACGCACGCCAACCGCGCCGCAGGCGAGCAGCGCCGCGCACTCCTGTGCGCTGAGCCCGGCGGCTTCGAGCACCTCGAGCGTGTGCTCGCCGAGTTCCGGCGGTGGCAGCGTGCCGGGCGATGCGCCTTGCGCGGCCATGCGCGGAAACTCGGGCACGTCGAACGGCAAGCCGCGATAGTCGACCGCGCGCAGTTTCCCCGGCTGATGCGCCTGCGGCGCTTCGAGCACGCGTTCGAGCGGCAACACCTCGGTGCAGCCCACGCCGATTGCCTTCAGGCGCGCGGCAACGTCGTCGAAATCACAGGCGCGCACGGCGTGGCGCACGATCTCCTCGACGCTCTCCCGCGCCTTCTTGCGCTGACGCAGCGTGGCGAGCGCCGCGTCGCTTGCCTGCGGCAGACCGAGCGCTTCGCAGAACTTGCGCCAGTGGGCGTCGTTGAGCATGAGCAGATAGATCCAGCGGTCGTCGGCCGTGAGGTACGCGCCATAGCCCGGCATGCTGAATTCGCCGTGCGGCTCGCGCTCGGGCCGGCCGAACAGATGCGTCTTCAACTGCACGCCGACGAGATCCCGCGACGCCACATGCAGGCCCGTTTCGTAGAGCCCGACCTCCACGTGGCGCTCACCGCCGTCCGCGTGTTCGCGACCTTCGAGCAAGGTCGCGAGGATGCCGATCACCGCATAGGCGCCCGCAAACTGATCGTGATACGAGGGCCCGAGGCGGCTTGGGCGGCCATTCACGCGATTGGCCTCCATCACGCCGGTGGAGGCCTCGGCAACGGGGTTCGACGCGAGATCTTCGGCCTGCGGCCCCGCCGCATAGCCGCGGATATGGCAGTAGACGAGCGCGGGATTGACGGCGCGGCACGCTTCGCGCGTCACGCCGAGCTTGCGCGCGGCTTTGGGCGCGAGATTGTGCACGAGCACGTCGGCTTGGGCCACGAGCTTCATGAATGCCGCCTGGCCTTCGGGCTTGCCGAGGTCGAGGCACACGCTCTTCTTGCCGTGGCTATAGGCGATGAATGTCCCGCTCGGGCCGCCGCGCACGAGGCTGCGCGTCGGGTCGCCGGCGGGCGGCTCGACCTTGATGACCTCGGCGCCCAGCTGCGCAAGGATGTGGCTGGCGAAAGGGGCGGCGAGCATGGTGCCCAGTTCGATGATGCGTCGTCCGGCGAGGGGTGCGTGTCTCATGGGTTTCTCGGTGGTGGGATGAGAAAGGCGTCTAAGAATGCATTCTATATTCCGCTTGAAGTCCGTGAAACGCCATAAATACGGGAAAAACCCTGACTTGAACGTTCTTCAATACTTTATAGAATGCATTCTTAACGACGCCAACAGGTGAGACCATGCGCAGAAGAACCTTTGTCTTCAGCAGTACGGCAGCCGTGTCAGCCGGGTTGCCCGGTTTAAGCTTTGCCCAGCAGGCGACGCCGGGCATCGACCCCGTCAGCAAGACCGTGACGGTCGGTGCGTTCACTCCGATCACGGGGCCGGTGCCTTTTTACGCGATCGTCACGCGCGCCACCGACGCCTGCTTCAAGTGGTCCAACGACACCAACGCGCTCAAGGGCTGGAAGATCAACTACGTCGTCTACGACGACGGCTACGAACCTGCGCGCAGCGTTGCCGTGACGCGGCGTCTGGTCGAAGAGAACAAGATCTTCGCGCTCGCAGCGCCAGTAGGCACCGCGCAGACCCAGGCCGTGATTCCCTACGCGAAGGAAGTGGGCTTGCCCCTGGTCGGCCCGGTGGGCGGCGCGAGCGCGCTCTTCACCGAGCGCCTGTCGTTTCCCCTCCTGCCTGACTACGGCTGGTCCGCCGCCTCGAACGCGGACTACGCGCTCAAGGCGCTCGGCGTGAGCCGCGTCGCGCTGCTGTGGGAGAACGACGAGCTTGGCCGGTCGGCCAAACGCGGCTTCGAGCTGTACCTCGAAGGAGCGAAGAAGCAGGCCGTCGAATCGATTCCGTTCGAAGTCCGAAATACGGATTTCACGCCGCACATTCGCCGTCTTGTCAACGCGAAGGCAGACGTGGTCATTCTGTTCGGATCGAACTCGAATCTCGCCGCCGCGCTGAAATCGGCGGACCGTATCGGCTTCGAGGCGAAATGGATGGCGCCGTTCTTCACCGCCGATCCCACCACGCGCAAGCTCGCGGGATCGTTGCTCGACGGCGTGTACTTCTCGTCGTGGCTCATGCCAGTCACCTCGAACGACGCCGAAATCAAGGCCTACCGTGACAGCATCGCGAAGTACTACGCGAGCGACCCCGTGGGCGTTTTCGGCCTCAACGGCTGGAGCAACGGCATGCTGTTCGTGAAGTCATTCAACATGCTGCTCGAAAGCGGCAAGCCGCTCACGCGCGCCAGTCTCGTCGACGTGATGGAGACAATGCACGATCAGAACATTGGCGGCACGCGGGGGGTGAGTTTCAAGCCCGGCGATCATCGCGGCGCGCGCCAGGAAGGCATCATTCAGGCGACCAGCGACGGCTTCAAGCTCGTGCGCGATTTCAAGCCGTATCCCGAGCAGGTGTTCGACGCGAGGCTCTCATGAGCGAAGTGGAACTGGAGAACGTCTACGAGTCGTGGATCGGCCGCGAGGAGGTGCACACGTCCCGCATCGAGGCGGGCGCTGTGCGCGCCATGGCCGCCACGCTCGATCTCGACGCGGCGCCCACGCCAGGCGAATCGTTGCCGCCCGGTTGGCAATGGCTCTTTTTCAATCCCGCCGTGCGGCGCAGCGGCCTGGGCGCGGACGGCCACCCGCAACGCGGCAGTTTCCTGCCGCCGATCGCGTTGCCGCGGCGCATGTGGGCGGGCAGCCGCATCCGCTATCTGCAGCCCCTGCCTGTCGATGCCGGCGCGACGCGCACGAGCCGTATCCTCAAGGTCGAGAAGAAGGCGGGCAAGCGCGGGACGCTGTGGTTCGTCACGGTGGGACACGTCACGTCGTGCGATGGCCTGCCGTGCATCGAGGAGGAGCAGGACATCGTCTATCGCGAGGCCGCGCCGCCGGGCGGCGCGAACGCAGCGGCACCGGCTGTGTACGAGGCGCAGGCGCAATGGCGGCGCGATTGCCGCGCGGATTCGACGCTGCTCTTCCGTTATTCGGCGCTGACCTTCAACGGCCATCGCATTCACTACGACGAGACCTACGCGCGCGACGAGGAGGGCTATCCCGGTCTCGTCGTTCATGGTCCGCTCACCGCGACGCTGCTGCAGCAGTTCGCCGTCGAGCATGGCGGCGGGCGGCGGCTCGCGCGCTTCGATTTTCGCGGTGTCAGCCCGCTATTCGTCGACCGCTCGTTTTCGCTCGAAGGGCGCGCGGCAGCGGAGGGCGGGCTCGATCTCTGGGCGCGCGGCGCGCAGGGCGAACTGGCGATGTCGGCCACGGCGGCTTTCGCGTAGCGCCCCGGCCTCGCTGCGCCTGCTTATCGCGGGCGCCGTCGGTACCTCAATCGGAACACAGGAAACCTGACACATGGCACAACATCTGAGCGGTCCAGCGAATCTGGAAGGGCAGGTCGCGTTGATCACCGGCGGCGCGGGCGGCATGGGCCGCGCCATTGCGAATACGTTCCGCCGCGCAGGCGCGCGCGTGATCGCCACCGACCTCGGCGTGCACGAGGACATCGGAGCGGGCGTGCAATATCTGCGCTACGACGTGACTTCGCGTGTGGAGACCGACCGCGTGATCGACGGCGTGCTTGCCCAGCACGGCGCCATCGACATTCTCGTGCTGTGCGCCGGCATCATCGCGCGTACACCGCTCGGTGACAGCACGGACGAGGAGTGGGACGCGATCCTCAACGTGAACGTACGCGGTGTGGTGAATCCCACGCGCAAGCTTTTTCCGCTCATGTGCGAGCGCGGTTTCGGCAAGATTCTCGCGGCCGGGTCGATCGCCGCGAAGAACGGCGGCGTGGCCTCGGGTCCGGCGTATGTGTCGGCCAAGTCGGCTGTGCACGGCATGATGCGCTGGGTGGCCAAGGCGGGCGCGCCGCACGGCGTCTACGCCAACGTGCTCGCGCCCGGACCCGTCGAAACAGCGATGTGGTCGAACGTGACGGGCAACGTCGCGCCCGCGGCGAACGCAACCGTGCCGCTCGGCCGCTACGGCAATGCCGACGATATCGCCCAGGCCGCACTGTTCCTCTGTTCGCCGGCCTCGAACTGGATCACCGGCACGTCGCTCGATATCAGCGGCGGCATGTGGATGGACTGAGGGCGAGGAGCGAGCGATGGCGACAGACAATCAGGCGGTGATCGGCTTCGTGGGCCTCGGCGTGATGGGCGGCCCGATGTGCCGCAACATAGCGCTCAAGCACACGGGCGAAGTGCTGGCATTCGACACGAACGGCGAGACCTTCCAGGTGCTCGAGGGCACGCAAGCGCGCCGCGCGCAATCGCTCGACGAGATCGCGGCGCAGGCCGATATGGTGTTTCTTTCGCTGCCCGGCGGCCCCGCCGTGGAAGCTGTGACGCTCGGAGCGCAGGGCCTCGCGAGCGGCGCGCGGCGGCCGCAGGCGATCGTCGATCTCAGCACCACGACGGTCGCTTCAGCGCGCAAGGTGGGCGAGGCGCTCGCCGCACGCAACGTTGCATTCGCGGATGCACCTGTCGCGCGTACGCGTGAAGCGGCGCAGCGCGGCGAACTGAGCATCATGGTGGGCGCGGACGCTGCGCTCTTCGCACGTATCGCGCCGCTGCTGCACTACATCGGCACCGACGTCACCCACTGCGGAGCCATCGGTTGCGGCCAGGTGGTCAAGCTCATCAACAACGCGCTCGTCTTCGAGAACACGGTGGCGCTGGCCGAGATGATGGTGCTTGGCGAACGCGCGGGCGTGGAGCCCGCCACGCTGCTCGACGCGGTATCGAAGGGCTCGGGCGACAGCTTCGTGCTGCGCAACCACGGCCGCAAGGCGATGCTGCCGCGTCAGTTTCCGGAGAAGTCGTTTCCGCCCGAGTACGTGCTCAAGGACATCGGCTACGTGCTCGAACTCGCGGGGCAGACGGGGGTGTCGACGCGCATCACGGAACTCGCGCACCGCTACTATGCCGCCACGGCGCAGCAGGGCTACAGCGGAAGATATTTTCCGGCCGTGATCGAACTGATCGCGCGAGACGCCGAACTCGCGCCGGGAGGGGCCACGGCATGACGGATTTTCTCGGCCTCGTCTGGGCGGGCATGGTGAGCGGGTGTCTCTATGCGCTCGGCGCCATCGGACTCGTGCTCATCTACAAGAGTTCGAACGTCGTGAACTTCGCTCACGGCAATCTAGCGGGCCTCGCCGCGTTCCTCGTCTATGGCTTTACCGCGGGCACGTTCGCCCAGATGGACTGGGGCGTGGCCGTGCCGCTTACGCTGGTCCTGATGGTGGTCGTCACGACGCTCAGTTGCGCCGTGATCGCGCCGCTCGTGCTCAAGTCGGACATTACCAGCACGATCGCCACCCTCGGCATCGGGTTGATCGCCCAGGGCGGCACGCAATTGCTGTTCGGCTCGAACGTGGTGTCGCTTGACTTGCCGTTGCCGAGGTGGCGCGCGCATCTTGGGCCGGTGCGGGTGACGTCGTACGATCTCGCGGTGCTCGCGGCTACGGTCGTGATCGTCGCAATGCTGTATCTGCTGATCGAGCGCACGCGCATTGGCGTGGCGTTTCGCGCCGTGTCGGCCAATCCGTTCGCGAGCCGCGTATGCGGGCTGAAGCTCGGGCGCATCCACCTCTTTTCGTGGGTGCTGGCCGGGTTGCTCGGTCTCGTGGCCGCGCTTCTGATCGTGCCGACCACGTTTCTTTCGTCGACGAGCGTCGCGTCGTTCATGCTGCAGGCGTTTGCGGCCGCAGTGGTGGGCGGTTTCAGCAGTCTACCCGGTGCGGTGATCGGCGGGATATTCGTAGGCATCCTGATGAATATGCTGTCGTTCTATCTTTCCGCCGAGTTCAGCAACACGTACATGCTCGTACTGATGCTGTTCGTGCTCAATCTGTTCCCACGCGGCGTACTGGCTGCGCGAGGAGGCGCCCGTGCCTGACATGTTCATTCCCCCAGCCGCCGTCGCGAACGAGGCCCAAGGGGCAGATGCCGCGCTGGCCGCCGGCCGCAGCAGGTCATGGCGTGCATTCGGCGTGAGCGGCGTTGCCGGGCTCGTGCTGCTCGCCCTGCCGCTCGTGGGCGGCGGCTACTGGATCTATACGCTCGGCCTGTGTTTCGCGAACGCCATCGCCATTATTGCAGTGAGCTTTCTCGTGCGTTACGGCGGCGAAGTGTCGATCGGGCACGGCGTGTTCGTCGCGGCGGGCGCCTATACCGTGGCGCTCGTGGAGAAGTACTGGGGCTTGCCGATCTTCGCGAGCCTGCCGCTTGCGGCGATCGTTGGCGGGGTGTTCGGCATGCTGTTCGCGTATCCGTCGCGCCACCTGAAGGGGATCGCGCTGGCGGTGGCGACCATGGCGCTCGCGCTCGCGTTTCCCGAGTTCCTCATGCACTTCTCGAAGATCTCCGGCGGTTACGAAGGGCTGTATGTGAAGCTCGATGCGCTCGGCGGCGTGCCGCGCAATCTGCAACGCTATTACTTTCCGCTTCTCGTGCTGTTCGCCGTGATCGCGTTGCTGCGGCAATTCCGCCACTCGCGCCAGGCCATGGCGCTGCTGCTGATCCGCGATTCCACGCACGCCGCCGAATCGTTCGGCGTGCGACGCAGTTGGGCGCGCCTGTCATGCATGGCGTTGAGCGGGGCCATTGCCGCGATTGCCGGGGCGATGCAAGCGTTCACCGCGTCGACCGTGTCGCCCAACAGCTTTACGCTGTGGACGTCGATCTTCCTGCTGGTGGGGTCGGTCGTGAGCCTCTATGCGCTGTCGCTGGTGGGCGCGCTTGCGGGCGGTCTGTTCCTCACGCTCGTGCCGCTGCTACTGGCCGGCGCGGGTGACTGGGTGCCGATTCTGTACGGCGCGGCGCTGCTGGCAGTCGTGTTGGGGGCGAATGCGCTGCCCGCCGGCTGGCGCGCACGGCTCGAAGGGAGGCATCAATGAGCGAGGCTATGGTGGCGCACGCAGAGGGCGCATTGGAGATGTCAGCAGGGGCACGCGCGCTTGTCGTCGACAATCTCGTGCTTTCGTTCGGCGGCAATGAAGTGCTGCGCGACGTGGGCGTGCGGCTCGAAGCGGGGGAGATCACCGGGCTCATCGGCCCGAACGGCGCGGGCAAAACGAGCTTCTTCAACTGCCTCACGGGACTCTATGTGCCGCAGCGCGGCAGCATCCGTTTCGGCGGCGAGGACATGACGCGCGTGCCGCCCACGGGGCGCGCCGCGCGAGGCTTCTCGCGCAGCTTCCAGCATGTCGCGCTGTGTCCCGAGTTGACGATTGCCGAGAACGTCATGATCGGACTCCAGCGGGGGGCCGCGGCCGGCTGGCTCGACGCGTTCCTGCCGCTTTCGCGCGGCCGTGCCGAACGCGCGCGGCACCGCGAGATGGCGCTGGCCGCACTCGCGCGCCTCGGCATCGAGCCTGTCGCCGATTCGTTGCCCGCGCAACTGCCGCCCGGCGTGCTGCGTCTGGCAGAAATCGCCCGGGCGATTGCGGGCTCGCCACGCGTGTTGCTGCTCGACGAACCAGCGGCGGGCCTCAATTCGCTCGAAACACGCGATCTCGCGAACGCGCTGAAGAAGTTGCGCGGTCCCGAACTCGTGCTCGTGGTCGTCGAGCACGACATGGATCTCATCATGGACGTGTGCGACACCATCCACGTGCTCAATGTCGGTCGCGTGCTCGCGTCGGGCAGTCCCGCGCAGATCCGCGCGAACGCGGACGTGGTGCGCGTCTATCTGGGAGAAGACGATGAGTGAAGCGCAAGCGCAGCGTCTGCTCGAAGTCGAGGCGCTCACCGTGCGGTACGGCGCGGGCCCGGTCGTGCACGGCGTGAGCTTCGGCGTGGGGCACGGCAGCGTGGGCGCGCTGCTCGGTGCCAACGGCGCGGGAAAATCGAGCACGCTGCGCGCCATTGCGGGCCTCGAGGCCGCTCAGGGCCGCGTGTGCTTCGACGGCCACGACGTGAGCCGCCTGAACGTGGCGGCGCGCTTTCGTGCGGGCATTGTCTACGTGCCGGAGGGGCGCGCCATCGTCGCCGATATCTCGGTGGCGGAGAATCTCACGCTCGGCGCGTATTTCGTCGACGCGCGCACGCGTTCGCGGCGCCGCGACATGGTGCTCGACTTCTTTCCGGAAATCGCCAACCGGCTCAAGGCGCCGGCGGGCCTCCTGAGCGGCGGCGAGCAGCAGATGCTCGCGATCGGGCGCGGGCTGATGTCGGGGCCGCGTCTGTTGCTGCTCGACGAACCTTCGCTTGGGCTTGCGCCGCTGCTCGTCGCACGCGTGTATGAACGGCTCGCTCGCATCCAGCAGGAACAGCAACTCGCGGCGCTGCTGGTCGAGCAGAGTTTTCACGCGGCGGCGAAGCTGGCCTCGCATGCGTGGGTGATGCGGCACGGCCATATCGTCGGCGAACTCGACGAGCCGCTCCTGCGCAGCCGAGAAGGCCGGCAGCGAGCCGTGGACGCCTATCTGGGCGCGCGTCAGGACGAGCGCGCGAATGCACACATCTAGAACGGAAGAGGGCACGACGATCATGGGAGCACGCATCAATCTCACCCTGCAGGGCCGCGTGATGGCAAGCGGCCTGAAATTTCCGGAAGGTCCGGTGGCGCTGCCCGACGGCAGCGTGCTGGTGGTGGAGATCGCCGGCGGGCGCCTCACGCGCGTGATGCCGGACGGAGAGCTGAAGGTGGTTGCCGAACTGGGCGGCGGCCCGAACGGTGCGGCGCTCGGACCCGACGGCCATTGCTATGTCTGCAACAACGGTGGCTTCAGCTGGCGCACCGACAACGGCTTTACGCGCCCAACAGGTGCCGCGGCGAACTACGGCGGCGGCTCGATCCAGCGTGTGAACATCGAGACAGGCGAAGTCGAAACGCTCTATACGCATTGCAGCGACGTGCCGCTGCATGGACCGAACGACATCGTGTTCGATGCCGAAGGCGGCTTCTGGTTCACGGACTTCGGCAAGACCTTCGAAGACCGCATCATGCGCGGCGCCGTGTATTACGCGCGCGCGGACGGCAGCCAGATCCGCTGCGCCGCGCATCCCGTGCTGACACCGAACGGCGTGGGCCTCTCGCCCGACGGCCGCACGCTCTACGTGAGCGAAACGGAGACGAGCCGGCTCTGGTCGTATCCGGTCATCGGGCAAGGGGAGCTGGGACAGGAAGCCTGGCCGTCACCGAATGGCGGACGGCTCGTGCATGGGCTCGCGGGCTATCAGCGCTTTGATTCGCTCGCAGTGGAAGAGAGCGGCAACATCTGCGTGGCGACGCTCGTGCGCGGCGGGATCAGCGTGTTTTCGCCCGAGGGTGAACTGCTCGAGTTCCATGAGGCGCCCGAGGGCTACTGCACGAATATCTGCTTTGGCGGCCCCGACCGGCGTACGGCGTTCATCACGTTGTCGGGCTACGGGCAGCTATTCGAGGCCCGGTGGCCGCGGCCGGGGCTGACGCTGGCCGCTTGAGCTTGTTGTGCCGCGCGTGTGTCGATTCCATGATTGAGCGCGCGGCGTAACTGGTTGCATACACAGCGAATAGTGACCCGCGTTCCACGACACGGGACTAGTAAAAATATCCGTAAGGATACCTGAGTGATGTGATTCACAGGCGACGTTTCGTCATCTCAAAAAGAATGCATTCTGCACCCTTTGCGGTTAAATCACGGAGAAACCACTTGGATACGACCACTTTCACCCCTGCCCAAAGCGACGTAGGCAACGCACCGGCCGAAGGCCGCATCACCGATCAGGCCATTGCCGAAGCGCGCGCGATGATCGGCCTGCAACTGCGCCCCGAAGGCCCGTATTTGCAGGACGCAAGCGCCGATACGCTGCGCAACTGGTGCAACGGCATTGGCGACCTGAACCCGCTCTATCGCGACTACGGCTATGGGCCGGCCACGCGCTTCGGCTCGATGGTCGCGCACCCGATGTTTCCGATGGCGTTCGGCTGGCTCGGCAGAACGCGCTGGGGTCTTGCGGGCGTGCATGGCTTTTACGCGGGCAACGACTGGGAACTGTTCCGCCATGTGCGCCCGGGCGACCGCATCACGGCGATCGAACGCGTGGTCGGCGTGGAGGAAAAGGAGAGCAAGTTCTCGGGCCGCCTCGTGTTGCAGTATGTCGAGGCCAGCTATTACAACCAGCGCAGCGAGCTCGTGGCGCGCGCGCTTGGCACCTGCACGCGTCACGAGCGCAAGGCGGCGCGCGACACCGGCAAGTACAAGGAAATCGTCCAGCACGAGTACAGCGACGAAGAACGCGACCGCATCGATCAGATGGTGCTCGACGAGCCCAAGCACATTCGCGGCGCGAACGTGCGCTATTGGGAAGACGTTCGCGAAGGCGAGGAATTGCCCGCCATCGCGCGCGGTCCGCTTTCGCTGATGGACACCATGGGCTTTCTCGTCGGCTGCGGACGCGGCCACACGCACGGCGTGGTGCTGCAGACAGCCGTTAAGCATCCGGGCCACTTCTTCCGCAACCCGGAAGCGGGCGGCGGCGTGGAGTACACCGGCATCGGCCACCATCGCGAGTCGGTGGCGAAGGAAGTGGGCGTGCCGGGGACTTACGACTACGGCCCGCAGCGCTCGTCGTGGATGTGCTCGCTCGTCACGAACTGGATGGGCGACGCGGGCTTCATCAAGCGCGTGCGCACCGAAATGCGGCGCTTCAACATCATGGGCGATACCACCTTCTGCAAGGGCAAGGTCGTGCGCAAGTACATGAAGGACGGCGCGGGGCTCGTCGACATCGAACTTGCCGCAGTGAACCAGCGCGGCGAAGTGACCACGCCGGGACTTGCGACCGTGGCGCTGCCTTCGCGCGACGTGCGGCTGCCTGCTTTCATCGACGGCGCGGGCATCGACCTCGAACTGCCGG
The DNA here is from genome assembly GCF_905220195.1 of Paraburkholderia sp. J8-2. Classification (NCBI taxonomy): domain Bacteria; kingdom Pseudomonadati; phylum Pseudomonadota; class Betaproteobacteria; order Burkholderiales; family Burkholderiaceae; genus Paraburkholderia; species Paraburkholderia sp. J8-2. Next base: position 258,127 of record NZ_CAJMZA010000001.1, on the reverse strand, counting down.
TCGTGCGCTGAGCGTGAGTCCAGGCGCGCTGGCTGGCGCACAGCACGGCGGCAGCGCGACAACAGCGCGAGAGCAGCGCGACAGGGAGGGGAGCACATGGAAAGCAACGACGAAGCCGGCCACGCCGCACTCCCGCTCGCGGGCTGCCGCGTGCTGGAGCACTCGCGCACCGTGGCGGCGGCGTGGGCGGGACGTCTTCTCGCCGCGATGGGCGCGCGCGTGGTGATGATGGAGCCGCCTCAGGGACATCGCCTGCGTGGCGCCGCGCCGCTCATCGAGGGCAGCGGCGAGAGCGCGCTGTTCGCGTATCTGGCGGCGGGCAAGCACAGCCTCTTGTGCGATCTCGCGACGTCCGAGGGCAAGGCGCGGTTCGAGCACGAACTCGAGCGCGCGGACATCCTGATCGACGACACTCCGCTCGCCGAGCGCGAGTCGCAAGGTCTCGACCCGAAACGGCTGGGCGCTCGCTTTGCGCAACTCGTGCACGTCTCTGTGTTGCCCTTTGGCGCCCATGGCCCGAAGGCGGCCTGGGACGGCGAAGAGGTGAACCTGCTGCACGCGGGCGGCGAAGGCTACCTGCTGCCAAACGGCCTCTCTGGGGAGTTGTTTCCGCAGCGCGCGCCGCTCAAGATCTACGGCCATTTTGCGGGCTATCAGGGTGGCTGTACGGCCGCGCTGGCGGCGCTCACGGCGTGGTGGGCCGTGCCATCCGCGGGCGGTCAGTACGTGGACGTCTCGGTGCAGGACGCGGCCCTCGCGGTAGGCGCGTTCGCGCTGCAACGGCTCGGCGACGGCTCGCTCGAACATCGCTCGACGCGCAGCTTCCGCTACGGCGGCGTGTTCGAGGCGAAAGATGGCTTCGTGGAAGTGCTCACGCTCGAAGACCGCCAGTGGAGCGCGCTCGTGCAGTTGCTCGGCTCGCCCGCGTGGGCGCAGGAGGAGGCGTTGCGCGATCCGCTCGAACGCAGCCGCCGCGGCGGCGAGATCAACCGTCACATTCGCGCGTGGATGGCGCAGGAGCGTGTGGAAGACATCGTGAGACGGGCGCAGGCGCTCGGCGTGCCGGCCGCGAAATACCGCACGCCCGAGGAAGTGCTCGCGGGCGCGCACGAAAGCGCGCGCGGCCTGTTCGCGCAGGCAACGCTCCCCGACGGCCGCGCCGTGGACGTGCTCGTTGCGCCGTTCCAGTTCCGCTGCACGACGCTCGAGGCGCATGCGCACGTGCCGGCGCCGGGCGAACTCGAAAAGGAGGACTGCTGATGAATTCAGCCAGTGCGCCACTCGCCGGTGTACGCATCGCCGATTTCACGATTCACGCGGCCGGGCCGTTCTGCACGCACCTGCTCGCGCAACTCGGCGCCGAATGCATCAAGATCGAAAGCCGCAGCCGGCCCGATGCGTTTCGCAAGCCGCATGCCGTCTATGGCCGGATGTCGGCGGCGACGTTCGATCAGGTGTCGTCGAACAAGCGCTCGGTGCGGCTCAATCTCAAGCAGCCCGAAGCGATTGCGCTCGCGAAGCGGCTCGTCGCGGTATCGGACGTCGCGGCGGAGAGCTTTCGTCCCGGCGTGCTGGAGCGGCTCGGCCTCGGCTTCGAAGCGTTGCGCGAGAGCCGGCCCGATATCGTCATGCTCTCGCTCTCATCGTGCGGCCAGAGCGGGCCGGATTCGTCGTTCGCGGGCTATGCGCCGCTCTTCGGCGCGTGGGGCGGGCTCGGCTGGATGAGCGGCTACAGCGACGGACCGCCCGTCGAAATGCGCCACGTCATGGATCATTCCGCTGGCCTGCATGCCGCGCTGGCGACGCTCGCCGCGCTGCATCAGCGGCGCAGGACAGGGCAGGCGCAGCACGTGGATCTCGCGGCGCGCGAGGTGGCCTCGGCGATGATCGGCGACGCGCTCGTGCTCGCAAGCGCGGGGATCACGCCGCCGCGCCCGGGCAACGGCGACGCGTCGATGGCGCCGCACGGCGTCTACGCCACCGCCACGCCGGACCGCTGGCTCACGCTTGCCGTACGCGACGACGCCGCCTGGCGCGCGCTCGCGCGCGTGGCGGGCTGGCCCGAGGACGACCCCGATTACGCCACCGGGTCCATGCGGCTCGCGCGCCGCGAGGCGCTCGACGCGCACGTGGCCGCGTGGCTTGCCGGTTGCGACGCCGACCGCATTGCCGAGGCGCTGCAACGCGAGGGCGTGTGTGCGCACGTTTCCTGGACCATGCAGGACATCGCTTGCGATCCGCATCTGCGCGCCCGTGGCGCGATCGTCGATGTCAGCGCGCCCGATCTTCCCGCGCGCGCCGCCGTGGGCGCGCCCGCGCGTTTTTCACGCACGTCCGATGTGGGGATCCGGTCGCTCACCCCCGCGCTCGGGCAAGACGAGGATTACGTGTTCGGCGAACTGCTGGCGTTGAGCCGCGCGCAGCGCGACGATCTGGAAGCGCGCGACATCATCTGTTGAAAAGCGGCGCGCGAGCGCGCCACCCGAAGAACGAGCAAGGAGCATGTCGTGAAAGACACCATCTATCTCGTGCTGGACATGGAGAACGACCTCGTCCACGCAGACGGCCCGAACGGCAAGGCGGGCTATGCGGAGCAGGTCGCCGGCCGGCGCATCATCGAGAACACGCGTCGCGCCATTGACAAGGCGCGCGCCGCTGGCGTGCCGGTCGGCTTCGTGCGCGTGGGCTTTTCGCCGGACTACCGCGAGTGCCCGCCCGATTCGCCGATCTTCTCGGGAGCCCGCAAGAACGGCATCTTCAAGCTGGGGACGTGGGGCACGGAGGTGCATCCCGACCTTGGCCAGCAAAGCGGCGACTTCGATATCGTCAAGCACCGCGTGAGCCCGTTCTACGCGACGAGCCTCGAAGCGATCTTGCGAGCGCACGGCATCAGGCGGATCATCTGCTCGGGCATCTCGACGAACGCCGTCGTGCAGGCGACCGTGCGCGAAGGCCACGACCGCGACTACTCGATGACGGTGCTCGAAGATTGCTGCTGCGCGATCACGGCCGAGGAACACGAGAACGCGATTGCGGGGCTGCGGCGCTTCTGCACGCTCAGCACGTCGCACGGCGTGACGTTCGAGTGAGGGGCGGCCCATGCGGATCGCACGCAGTTTGCTGTTCGTGCCGGGCGATCGTCCGGCACGCTTCGAAAAGGCGCTCGCGAGCGGCGCACACGAAGTGATCGTGGATCTGGAAGACGCCGTCGCGCCCGAGGCCAAACCTGTGGCGCGGGAGGCGGCGGCTGCCTGGCTGGGCGCAGGGCGCGACGCGCTCGTGCGCATCAACGCGATGGGCACCGAATGGTACGAGGACGACCTGCGCCTGCTCGCCCGTGCGCCGGGGGCGGCGGTGATGCTGCCCAAAGCCGACGAGGCCTCGCTGCGCGCCACTTCCGACGCGTTGCCCGGGAGGCGCATCGTCGCGCTCATCGAAACCGTGCGGGGCTACCTGGCGTTGCGCGCGCTCGCGGCGGTGCCGGGCGTAGCGCGTCTCGCCTTCGGCAGCGTGGACTTCAGCGCCGAGACCGGCATTGCCGACGAGGGCGGCGCGCTGCTCGCCGTGCGCACGCAGATCGTACTGGAGTCTTGCCATGCGGGGCTCGCGGCGCCGGTGGACGGGGTGAGCACCGGTTTCGCCGACGCGCAGGCGCTGGGCGCCGCTGCCGCGCACTCGCGCGCGCTCGGCTTCGGCGGCAAGCTCTGCATTCACCCGGCGCAGGTCGCTGCGGTGAACGCGGCGTTCCGGCCGTCCGCCGGGGAGTGCGACTGGGCGCGCCAGGTGGTCGAAGCGTTCGCGGCGAGCGGCGGCGCCGCGACGGCGGTGGCGGGGAAGATGATCGACAAGCCCGTGGTCGAGCGCGCGCGGCGCATTCTCGCGGAATCGGGCGAGGGCGACATCGCTTAAAATCAGCCCGGAGGCGGGCCCGCGGCGCGGCCGGACCTTGCGCGCCATGCGCGCCATCAGATCGAGACCCAACCGGCCCAGACGACAGCAAATGGAATACAGAACCAAGGAAGAGCAGGTTGCCGATTTCCTGCGCGAGCAAATCATCTCTGGCGCGATCGCGCGCGGCTCGCGGCTCAAGCAGGCCGAGATCGCCGAGCAGTTGCACCTGAGCATCACGCCCGTACGCGAGGCGCTCAAGCTGCTGGAGGCCGAGGGGTATATCAGCGGAGACTCGTACCGCGGCGCGCGCGTGGTGCCGTTCGACGCGGCGGCATCGTCGGAAATCCTGAATCTGCGGCTTCTGCTCGAAACGCAGCTCGTGAAGGGCACGGTCGAAAAGATCAAGGCGCAGGACATCGTCGAGCTGCGCCAGCTCGCCGACGAATTCGCCGTGGCGTTCGCCAAGGGGGATCGCGCGGTTGCGAGAGGCATCAACTATCGCTTTCACCGGCGCATGTACGACATAGCGGATATGCCGCAGACCCTCCATTTCACGCAGATTCTCTGGGCGCGCTATCCGTTCGACATCATCAACGCCGCGCACGATCGCGGCAGCGACGCCGTAGCCGAACACGAGGAAATTCTCCAGGCCTTTGCAGCCGGCGACGTGACTGCCGCGATGCTCGCGATGCGCAAGCATATCGAATCGGGCTGGTCGGTACTCAAGGCGGCGAAGTAGAAGAAAACCGGCGTTACGATCAAGCGGACGGGGGTAGAAAGCCTATGGGTCCTTTCTCACCTTCCGATTCCCCGCAGGAACGGATTTGCGCCGCATCGCCGGCGCTTTTGCCGTTTCGTTCTGCTCGCGCACGATATCGATGATTCGCCGCGCCGCCGGCGATAAATAGCCGTCATTGCGATGCACGACGCCGAATTGACGCGTCATCGTCGTCTCGGGATTCGGCAGTTCGACGAGCGCGGGCGTGAAGCGGCCCGCTTCCAGGTTGCGCCGGGAAATAAAGCTCAGCAGGCCCGTTTCGGCGATCAGGCGCGGCAGCGCGGCGATCGAGCTCGTCATGATGGCCGCGCGCGGCAACGGCAGCCCGCGCGAGGCGAACGCGTGTTCGAGCCACTGGCGCGTCGCCACGGATTGCGCGGGCAGCACCCAGCCATAGCGGGACATGGCTTCGAGCGTTGCACGCTTGCCCGCGAGCGGATGCGTGGCGCTGGCTGCCACCACGACGTGGTCGGCGACGATGGGAATTTGCACCAGCGTTTCGTCGTGGCCGCCGAGCGGACCGATCACCACGTCGAGCAGCCGCTTGCGCAACGCATCCTGCAAGACGTCGTTCATGCCGATCTGCAATTCGACGACAACGGCAGGCGCCTCCTCCTGCAACACGCGGCACACCGTCGGCATGATGAATTCGGCGATGGTGGCCGCAGCGCCGATCTTCACGAGACCCGCCAGCCCAGCGCCTAACGACGCGATTTCCCGCTGCGTTTCGTCCAGCGTGCGCTCGACGAGCCCCGCGCGCTGCTGCAACAGCCGCCCGGCGTCGGTGAGCCGGATGCCGCGGCCGCTGCGCTCGAAGAGCGCCGCGCCATAGTTCTCTTCCAGCCGGTCGATGCATTTGGAAAGCGCGGGCTGCGTAATGTGCAGCGCTTGCGATGCGCGGCCCAGGTGCCCCAGTTCGGCGACTTTCGCAAAGTACATCAGGTCGCGTACCTGCAGGTTCATCACCATGGGCGGCCCCGTTGGGTGGACGAATACATAACCATCAGGAATGAAAAGATGAAAAATCGAAAATAGACATTATGAGTCGCGGTGTCAACAATGTCGTGAAGCCTCATGCAGACAGAAGGAGACACCCATGTCCCACCGAATTCTCGTCACGGCGCCGCGTCTCGCGCAGGCCGGGCGAAGGGTGCTGGCCGCGGCGCAGTGCGAAGTCGTCTATATCGACGACGCGCAGAACGCCGCCCAGGTCGCCCACATTCTTGCCACCCAACCCATCGACGCCGTGATTTCGCGCACCGTCGAGCTTTCCGGGGCGGCGATCGCGAGCTGCCCGTCGCTGCGCGTCATCTGCAAGCACGGCGTGGGCGTGACGAACATCGACGTTGAAGCTGCTACGCGCCACGGCATTCCCGTTTTCACCACGCCCGGCACCAACACGCATTCGGTCGCCGAATTGACGATGGCGCTCATGCTGGGCGCCGCGCGCAAGGTCAACTACTACGACAGCGAATTGCGCGCGGGCCGCTGGACCCGCACGGGCGACGGCCGCCAGTTGCATGGGCGCACGCTCGGTCTCATCGGCTATGGCCAGATCGGCCGCAGCGTCGCGGCGATCGCACACGCGCTCGGCATGACGGTGCGTGCCTTCGATCCCGTCGCGACGCAGTCAGGCGCGCAGTCTTTCGTCACGCTCGAACGCTCGGTCGAGGAGCTACTGGCGCAGGCGGACGTGCTGAGCCTGCATTGCCCCGTCAATGCGCACACGCGCAATCTGCTCGACGCAAACGCCATCGCGCGGCTGCCCGACGGCGCCATCGTCGTGAACACGGCGCGCGGCGAGCTGATCGACGAAGCCGCGCTCGTCGCGGCGCTGCAAAGCGGCAAGCTCGCCGCCGCGGGCCTCGACACCTTTCGCAACGAGCCGCTCGGCGCGGACGATCCGCTGGCCGCGCTGCCGAATGTGGTGCTCACGCCGCATGTGGGCGGCTCAACGCCCGACGCGCTCGATGCCGTCGCGGTGAGCGCCGCCGAAACCTGTTTGCGCTATCTGCGCGGCGAGGGCGTCGACGCCAAGAGCTGCGTGAACCCCGACGCTCTCCACTCCGAAAAAAAGGTCATCGCATGAATACGTCGCAGGATCGGGCCGGCTGGCCCGCAGGCTTCTTCGTCGGTCAACGCACGTCGCTGCCGACGCCCGCGCAGGTCGAAGCGTTTCGCAACGTGCCCGTCGCGCACGCAGGCGATTGCCTTGGCCGCAGCATCGGTGCGATGGGTCTGACGGCCTATCACCACTCGGTTTCGCTCACGATGTGCGGGCCGGCCCTCACGGTGCGCGTGCGCCCCGGCGACAACATGATGATCCACAAGGCGATCGAACTCGCGCAGCCCGGCGACGTGATCGTGATCGACGGCGGCGGCGACCTGACCCAGGCGCTGATCGGCGGCCTCATGCGCACGTCGGCCCTCACGAAGCACATTGGCGGCTTCGTGGTAGACGGCGCGATCCGCGATCTCGCGGAATGGGCCGAGGGCGTGATTCCGGTCTATGCGCGCGGCCACACGTTCCGCGGGCCGAGCAAGGAGGGCCCCGGTGAAGTCAACGTGCCGGTCGCGTGTGGGGGCCTCGTCGTGAACCCCGGCGATCTCGTGATGGGCGATGCGGACGGCGTGATCGCCGTGCCGGTGGATCGGCTCGACGCGCTGCTGCCGCTCGTGCGCGCACACGCGGACAAGGAAGCGGCGATCCGCGCGAGCAACGCGGCGGGCACGGCCGACCCGGAGCGCTTCAACGCGCTGCTGCGCAAGAAGGGCTGCCCGGTGTAAGCGCCGCCGGCGCTTCGAGCGAATCCTTCGCGCGGCATAGGCCGCCGATGCCGCCCGGGCCGCGGCGGCATCGCCAGCACAACAATCAGGAGACGAGGCCATGCATCCCTATTCAAACACCGCCGACGCGCACGACGTGGCTGGCGCGAACCACGATGCGCTTGCACCGCACGCCGCACCCCACGCGGCGCTCGCACCCGACGCCCACGCGCGCCAGATCTCGGCGCGCCTCGACCGCCTGCCGCCCAGCGCGCCCGTGTGGCTGTTGATCGCCGCGCTCGCCATGGGCGGCTGGTTCGAGATCTACGACATGTTTCTCACCGCCTACATCGCGCCGGGGCTCGTGAAGGCGGGCATCTTCACGAAGACGACGGCGTCGCTGTTCGATCTGGGCGGCCTGGGCGCCTTCGTCGCGGCGCTTTTTCTCGGGCTCTTCATCGGCACGATTGGCGTGGCATTCGTTGCTGACCGCCTGGGCCGGCGCCGCGTGTTCGTCGGGGCGCTGCTCTGCTATACGTTCGCCGCCGTGATGATGTCGCTGCAAAGCGATCCCGTATGGGTCGTGTTCTGGCGCGTGGTCGCGGGCATTGGCGTGGGCGCGGAGCTTGTGACCATCGACGCGTATGTCTCGGAGTTCGTGCCTGCGCGCCTGCGCGGCCGCGCATTCGCATTCGTGCAGGCGATTCAGTACACCTCGATTCCCACCATTGCCTTTCTGTCGTGGCAACTGGTGCCGATCGCGCCGTTCGGCCACGACGGCTGGCGCTGGGTCGTGTGGATCGGCTGCTCGGGCGCGGTATTCGTCTGGCTGATCCGGCTCGGGCTGCCCGAGAGCCCGCGCTGGCTGATCCAGCACGGCCGCATGGCCGAAGCCGAGGCGATCGTCACGCGGCTCGAACGGCGCATCGAACGCGCGACGGGCAAGCCCTTGCCGGCTGCGGCGAGCGCATCTTCGAGCGCGCAGAACGTTGTGCAAGCAACGAGTCAGTCTGCATCGAACGATAGCCCATGGAGCGACCGCTATCGCCGCCGCACGGTGATGCTGCTGGTATTCAACTTCTTCCAGTCGATCGGCTATTACGGTTTTGCGAGCTGGGTGCCCACCTTGCTGGCGGAAAAAGGCGTGACGCTCACGCACAGCCTCTGGTATTCGTTTCTCATCGCCATTGCCAGCCCGCTCGGGCCGCTGCTCTCCATGCTGATCGCCGACCGCGTGGAGCGCAAATGGCTGATCGTGGGCTCGGCCGCCGCCATGGCCGTGCTCGGCGTGATTTTCGCGCAGCAGCGCGATCCCGCGCTGCTCGTTGCGATGGGTCTCTTGATGACGCTCGCCGGCAATTGCATGACGTTCTCGTATCGCACCTATCAGGCAGAACTCTTTCCCACCCGGATGCGGGCACGCGCCATCGGGCTCGTGTATTCGGCGAGCCGCATCAGCGCGATGCTCTCGGGCTTCCTCATCGGTTTCTTTCTGCGGCATATGGGCGTGGCGGGCGTGTTCACGCTCATCGCAGGATCGATGTTCGTAGTCGTCCTGACGATTGGGTTCTTCGGTCCGCGCTCGCGTGGCCTGAGTCTCGAACAGATCTCCGGATAACACCAGGCAGAAGGTTACGACATGTTCTATCTCGATCAACCGCCGCGCGTTATCGAAACGCGCGTGTTTTCCGCGATGCCCGAGCATTTTCGCCAGCGCGCTGTTGCGTCGGCATGGGCGAACGCCAACAAGGCAGGGCAGAGCGTCGACAGTTTCCTCGAAGGGCCGTCGTTCGACGCGCAAGGGCGCCTGTACGTGGTGGACATTCCGTTCGGCAGGATTTTTCGCATCGGCAAGGAGGGGGACTGGACGCTGGTCGCCCAATACGACGGCGAGCCGAACGGTCTCAAGTTTCACCCGGACGGCCGCATTCTGATTGCCGACTACCGCAACGGCATCATGCAGCTCGATCCGCAATCGGGGCGCGTGGAGCCGCTGCTGGTGTCGCGCAACGGCGAATCGTTCAAGGGCTGCAACGATCTCGCGATCGCCGCCAATGGTGACATCTATTTCACGGACCAGGGTCAAACGGGCCTGCAAGACCCGACGGGCCGCGTGTACCGCCTGAGCGCGGATGGCCGTCTCGACTGCCTGCTTGCGAACGGCGTGAGCCCGAACGGGCTCGTGCTCGACCCGTCCGGACGCGTGCTGTTCGTCGCGATGACGCGCGATAACGCGGTGTGGCGCGTGCCGCTGCTCGCTAGCGGCGGCACCGCGAAAGTGGGGCGCTTCTGTTCGCTCTTTGGCACGAGCGGCCCCGATGGACTCGCGATGGACGAAGCCGGCAACCTGTACGTCGCGCATGCGTCGCTCGGGCAGGTATTCGTGTTTGCGCCCAATGGCGAATGCATTGCGCGCGTGAAGTCGTGCGCGGGCGAGACGGTGACCAATCTGGCTTTCGGCGGAGCGCAGCGGCAGCACATTTTCATCACCGAATCGAAGAGCGGCAGCGTGCTCGTGGCCGACGTTGGCGTGCCCGGCATTGCGTTGCCGCGCGTCGCCTGAGAACGGCCGTTCGACCTCGCATCGGAATCATGTCAGATACGTTCAACCTGCGCGACTATCCGCTCGCCAATCACACCGCGCCGCGCGCCGCGGCGTCACCGCACATTCCGCGGCGTCTCGCGCGCGTGTTGTCGCTCGCGGACTTCGAAGTCATGGCGCGCCGCCATCTGCCGCCGCCGATCTTCGCCTATGTGAGCGGAGGCTGCGAGACCGACCGCTCGCTGCGCGAGAATCGCAGCGCGTTCGAGGACTACGACTGGGCGCCGCGCGTGCTGGTCGATACGTCGCAGCGCACGCTGGAGACGACGCTGTTCGGCCAAACCTATGCGGCGCCTTTCGGCATCGCGCCCATGGGCATCAGCGCGCTCACGGCGTATCGTGGCGACCTGATCCAGGCGCAAGCGGCGGCGCTCGCCAATGTGCCGATGATCATGAGCGGCTCCTCGCTCATCCGCATGGAGGAGATCTGCGCGGCCAACCCGCAGGCGTGGTTTCAGATGTACGTGCCCGGCGAGCCCGACAAGATCTCGGCGCTGCTCGAACGCGTGGCGAACGCGGGCTTTCGCACGCTGGTTCTGACCGCCGACGTGCCGGTGTCGGGCAATCGCGAGAACAACCTGCGCGCGGGATTCTCGACGCCGCTGCGGCCCACGCTGCGGTTGGCGTGGGACGGCGCGACGCACCCGCGCTGGCTGCTGGGCACGGCGTTGCGCACGTTGTGGCGGCACGGCATGCCGCACTTCGAAAACTCGCGCACGGCGCGCGGCGCGCCGATTCTTTCGTCGAACGTGCTGCGTGACTTCGGCGCCCGCGATCATCTGAACTGGGAGCATTTGAGGCTGATCCGGCAGCAATGGCCAGGCAAGCTTGTCGTCAAGGGCATCCTGAATCCCGACGATGCGCGCCGCGCCCGCGAGCTTGGGGCCGATGGACTGATCGTGTCGAATCATGGCGGGCGTCAGCTCGACGGATCGATCGCGCCGCTGCGCGCGCTGCCCGCCGTGGTGGCCGCCGTGGACGACGCGTGCCCCGTGATGATCGACAGCGGATTCCGGCGCGGCGGCGACGTGCTCATGGCGCTCGCGCTGGGCGCGCGGGCGGTCTTTATCGGCAGGCCGTTCAACTACGCGGGCGCGGTGGCCGGGCAGGCGGGCATCCTGCATGCGTTTGCGATCGTCGCCGCCGAGATGATGCGCAACATGGCCCTGCTTGGCGTGTGCCGGCCCGACGAACTGGGCGCGAGCCATATGACTCGACGCGTCGGCTGAAAAATGCGAACCTGAATGCTTGGCGGAACCTGTGCCGTGATGCGGCATAATTTTGCAGGACGTCTCGCGGTTCCTTTAACAGCTCCCGATCGCCACGCCGACCCAATGGAACATATCTACGCAGCCGACGATACAGGTAACCTGATTCTGCTCGAGCACGTCAATCTTCGGGTGCCTGACCAGCTTCTCGCCACCACCTTTTACGTGAGCGGTCTCGGGCTCACGCGCGACCCGTTCATGATGACCGGCGTGAACAATATGTGGATCAATATCGGCCGATCGCAGGTTCATTTGCCGACCGGAGAAGCACAGCGCGTAAGAGGCAGCGTCGGTATCGTCGTCGGTGAGCTGGATGCGCTCGTCACGCGCCTGCAAGCGGTTGCGCCGCTGCTCAGCGACACGCAGTTCGCATGGGCCGAACGCGCTGGCTACGTTGAGGTGACCTGTCCATGGGGGAATCGCTATCACTGCCTCGATCCCCAGCGCCGCCCGGACTCGGCTCCGTGGTCGAAAATCGATTTGGGAATGGCGTTCGTCAAGCTCGATGTGCCGGTCGGCAGCGCTGCCCAGATCGCCGACTTCTATCGGGACGTTTTCCGCACGCCGGTTGCCGTGCAGGACCAGGACGGCGCGCAGTGCGCCGTGATCGGCGTCGGAACACATCAGCAGTTGCTCTATGCGGAAACTTCAGAGCCGATTCCCGAGTACGACGGGCATCACATTGCGGTTTACGCCGCGAGTTTTTCGGAGCCGTACGCGCGTCTGGCCGAACATGGCGTGGTCTATGGTGAAGAGCCCCATCAGTTCCGCTTTGCCAGCATCGTGAATCCTGCATCGGGTGCGCGTTGCTTCGAACTCGAACACGAAGTGCGGAGTTTGCATCACCCGCTTTATGCACGGCCACTGGTCAACCGGAATCCGCAACAGACCAATCGCCACTATCAACAGGGCGCCGATTCGCGCGGCGGCGCGTTTTGAAGCGACGCGGCAAGCGGCGCCGCCTGTACAGCTGCCTGTTTGCCTGCTCAGTTGCGCGGCACGGTCATCGCGCACGCGTAGCGCTCACGGCGCAAGCCTGAACGCACCGACTGTCGCGCGCAGCCGTGCCGCCTGCTCGTCGAGCGCTGCGGCGGCCGCGGCCGCCTCTTCAACGAGCGCCGCATTTTGCTGGGTGACCTCATCCATCTGCGAAACCGCGCGATTGACTTCCTCGATGCCCGTGCTTTGCTCGACGGAGGCCGATTCAATCTCGCCCATGATGTCGCTCACGCGCGTGATGGAATGCACGATCTCCTTCATTCTTTCGCCCGCAAGCGCGACCTGGCCCGTACCTTCGTCCACGCGTCCCACCGAAGCGCCAATGAGCGCCTTGATATCCTTCGCAGCCGACGCACTGCGCTGCGCGAGCGCGCGGACCTCTCCAGCGACGACCGCGAATCCGCGACCTTCCTCGCCGGCGCGCGCGGCCTCGACGGCCGCATTGAGCGCGAGAATGTTGGTCTGAAATGCAATGCCTTCGATCGTGCCGATGATCTCTTCGATTTTTCTCGATTCTTCGGCAATTCCCCGCATGGTCAGGATGACTTCGTCGACTGCGGAGCCACCACGGCCCGTCGCATCGGACGCGAGTGTGGCGAGTTGGCGAGCCTGCCGGGCGTTGTCTGCATTCTGCTTCACCGTGGCGGTCAATTGCTCCATGCTGGCCGCCGTTTCCTCCAGCGAGGCCGCCTGTTCTTCGGTACGTTGCGAGAGGTCGGTATTGCCGTGCGCGATCTCCGACGCGCCGGTTGCAATCGAGTCGCTCGATTGCTGAATGCCTTGAACCAGTTCTCGCAGCTTGCCGCGCATTTCGCTGAGCGCGTGGAGCAGGCTCGATCTGTCGCCAGCGTGAAGCTCGATGTGTGCAGCGAGATTGCCGGCTGCGATCTGCGCGGCGAATTCGGCAGCGTCGACAGGCTCACCGCCCAGCGCACGGCGAATGCCACGCATCATCGACCAGGCCATGACGCCGACCATTGCGAAGATGAGCGAGGAGACGGCGAGCATGGTCCGCGCAACGCGCCAGAAAGCGGCGTCGATGTCGTCGTAGAAAAACCCCGTGCCGATCCACCATTGCCATGCGGGAATGGCCACGACGCCCTGCAATTTGGGCTCCAGCGGGCTCGTCGGGGTGCGGTGGATCAGCACGTCGACGAGCGCGATATGGTTGACGGCGAGTCCCTGGGCGTAGGCCTGAGTATCGGTGAGGTCCCCGGAAGTCGTGCGGTTGCCGCCGGACTTCTTGCCAATCAAGTCCGCCACGGGATGGACGAGATTGATGCTGTCTGACGTCGTTACCCAGAAGTAGCTCTTACTGTTCGCATTCAGCTGACCGATGGCGGTTTTCGCCGCGGCTTGTGCATCCGCGCGCGTCATCTTCCCCTGGGATTCCAGCGACTGATAGTAAAGGACCAGGTGCTCGGCCTTCAGAAGCAGATTCTGGATCTGCTCCTGACGGCCCTCGACGAGCGCCTGTTTCAGTTGTGTCAACGTGATGGCGGCGATGCAAAGCAAACCAATGAGTGCGGTGCCGGCAAGTAAGGCGAGCTTGGTCGAAACTTTCATGTCTGGCGGATAGGCAGGATGGCGATAGGTTAAATTAACCAACTGGTTAACACTATCGGCATGAGGGGTCCGACTTTAATGCTCGCTATCCCTGGGTATGGGATGTATATGGAATACGATTTGTATACTGAATAGTTAATAACGCCGCTGTGGCGAACGTCAGTCTAAAAGCGGTCGATCATCCCCAGCTGAACGCCTCGCACGGAAGCGCCGGGCCAGGAAGGCGTAAGGCCGGTCACGTTCACGCCTTTCAGGGTGAATTGCGCTTGCCCGCGATTACGAAGCCAACCGGCGCTCGCGTAGAGCAGCACCCGCTTCGAGAGATCGTATTCGCATGCGGTGCTGAACTGGTCGGCATCGTTGTCGCCTCCTGAGCGGTCACGCAGCCAGGCATAGCCGAGCGACGCCCGAAAACGAGCGCTCGCCGCATAGCGCGCGGAGACGGACACGCCATCGTTGTGATATCGCGGCGTACCGCCGTCCCCGTTGAAATACGAAAGGAATCCGGTCAACGGGCCGAACGCATAGGAGACGCCGCCCAGGTTCGCGCGCAGTGCGCCGCTACCGTGGGTTTGCTGGTGCGCGTACGAGAGGCGCAATGAGCCTTCGTGCCACGAGAACGTTTCGATGTGGCCGGCGAGTCCGTTGCCGTCGCCATCCGTTGCGTCGCGCAGCGAAGCCATGATCGTGGTGGAAAAGCCGTGCACTTCGGGCGAAAGATACGTGAGCGCATTGCTTTCGTAGGGCGTGATCTTCGAGAGATTGTTCAGGCCCGAGGCGATCGTGCCAGCACCGAATGCATCGAGCTGACCCTTGAACGGGATATAGATCGGCGAATATTGGCGGCCCATGCGCAGCGTGCCGTAGGGCGTGCCGACACCGATCCACGCTTGACGGTTGAACAGGGTGTTCGCAACGGCGAGGGTGCCGTCAGCGGAGCTGAAACCGTTTTCAAGGTCGAACAGAATCTTGACGCCGTCGCCGATATCCTCGGCGCCGCGCACGCCGAAGCGCGAGCCGCGATACGCACCGGAATCCATGCGGGCGACGTAACCCGCGCCAGGGTTCGTGACTTCGATGCTCGTGTCGATCGAGCCATAAAGCGTCACGGTGCTTTGTGCGTGGACGGGGGCGGCGTGAGCCACGAGCGCGGTTGCAGCGACGCCAAAGCGCAACGCGCAGGGTACGAGAAAAGAATGACGCATGGGTAAAGCAGAAAAGGGAGGGCGCGGCACACCGGCGATCGGCATGGCGACCCTCCCGAATACGGTCTGGTTCGACGCTTACTTCTGATCAGGCAATGCGTAAGCAATCACGTAGTCGCCGCGATCCGGCGACTGGCGCGCGCCGCCCGCCGAAATGACGATGTACTGCTTGCCGTCGACGGTGTAGCTCATCGGCGTCCCCTGGCTGCCGACCGGCAGACGCGCCTTCCACACTTCCTTGCCCGTCGAGCTATCGAAGGCGCGCAGGTAGTAGTCCTGGGTCGCCGCGAAGAATACGAGGCCGCCACCCGTCGTGAGCGAGCCGCCAATGGTCGGCATGCCGATGGGCGAGGGCATCTGCATCTGCACGCCGTAGAGGCGCGTGTCCTTCACCGTGCCGAGCGGCACTTGCCATGCGATGCTGCGCGTCTTCAGGTCGACGGCAGTGAGGCTGCCGAACGGCGGCTTCTGGCAGGGAATGCCGAGCGGCGAGAAGAAGCGGTCCTTGAGCACCGAGTACGGCGTGCCGCCAAGCGGCACCGCGCCCATGCCGGCGTTCACGGCTTCGTTGCCGTCCGAGGCGCCGCTGCGGTTCTTTGCCTTCTCGAGATGGACCCACAGACCGAGGCGCATGTCGTTCACATAGATCATGTCCGCGTTCGGGTCGTACGAGAGGCCGCCCCAGTTCATGCCGCCGAGCGAGCCCGGGAAGCTGAGCGAGCGGTCGGTGTCCGGCGCGGTGAAGAGACCGTCGTAGCGCATGCCGCGGAAGATCACGCGGCACATGAGCTGGTCGATCGGCGTGACGCCCCACATGTCCGAGTCCTTGAGCACTTCGGCGCCGATCTGCGGCATGCCCACGGAGAGCGGCTGCGTCTTCGCGTAGGGCTCGTTGGGAATCGTGGCGGGCTTGACCGGATGCTCGATGACCTTCGTGAGCGGCTTGCCGGTGAGGCGGTCGAGCACGAACAGTTGGCCCATCTTGGTGCCGACGATGAGGGCCGGCACGCGCTTGCCGTCCTGCATCGGGAAGTCGATGAGCGTGGACTGCATCGGCACGTCGTAGTCCCAGAGATCGTGGTGAACGGTCTGGAAGTGCCACTTTTCGGCGCCTGTGGTGGCGTCGAGCGCGAGAATCGACGCGCCGTACTTCTCGTCGAGCGCGGTGCGCTTCACGCCCCAGAGGTCGATCGCCGCGTTGCCCACCGGCATGTAGACGGTGTTCGACGTCGCGTCATAGGTCATCGGCGCCCACACGTTCGGCGTCGAGCGCGTGAAGATCTTGCCCTGCGCCGGCTCGGCGTGGTCGTCCGGATTGCCCGGATCGAACGCCCACTTCATCTTGCCGGTCATCACGTCGAAGCCGCGGATCACGCCGCCCGGCATGTCGAGCGAGACGTTGTCGGCCACCCGGCCACCCGTGACCACGGTCGTGCCCGCGACCGTCGGTGCGGACGTGAGCTGGTACAGCGGACTCTTCGCTTTGCCGAGCCCCGCCTTCAGCTCGATGATGCCGTGGTCGCCGAAATCGTCGCAGAGCTTGCCGGTGTCGGCGTCGAGCGCGACGAGTTTCGCGTCGATCGTGTTCATGAAGATGCGACGGCGGCAGGCGGCCGAATCGGTTCCATCGGCCGGGGCGGCAATCGGCGACACCGGCGTCGATCCGGCGACGGTGGGCTGCACGAGCGGCCTCGTCGCGTCGAAGTAGGCGAGGCCGCGGCAGCGCACCCAAACCGTGGTTTTGGTCGGGAATTCATGGCGCCACTTTTGCGTGCCGGTGGCGGCGTCCACGGCGATCACGGTGTTGTGCGGCGAGCACAGGAACAGCGTCTTGCCGACCTGCAGCGGGGTTTCCTGGTCTTCCGAGCCGCCGCCGTCGGGGCTCATCGGCGTGTCGCCGGTGTGGAAGGTCCACGCAACCTGAAGGTTCTTCACGTTGTCGCGGTTGATCTGCGCATTGCCCGCGAAGCGGTCGCCGCCGGCCGAGTGGCCGTAGGCGGTCCAGTCTTCGGTGCCGGTGTTGCCGGCCGTGGGCGTGGGCGTTTCGGCGCCGAATTTGCCGTGTGGGACGAACATGCCGTAGCCGAACGCGACGTTGCAGGCGAGCAGCACGGCGGCAAGGCCCCAGGCCGCGCCGCGCGCCGGCGTCTTGCCTTCGCCCCGGCGCAGCGCGGGCCAGGCTGGCGCGAGCAGCATGCCGATCATCGAGAACATGAAGATGCGCGTGTTCAGCGGCCAGAAGTCGAAGCCCGCTTCCCACACGGCCCATAGCGCCGTGGCGATCAGCAGGACGAGGTAGATGACGAACGCACTGGAGCGGCGCCGTGCGAGCTGCACGCCGGTTGCGCAGAGCGCGAGACCCGCCAGCAGGTAATACCCGCTGCCGCCGCGCGCGATGAGCATGCCGCCGCCGATGGTGAAGTAAAGCCCCAGGAGCAGGCCGGCGAGACCTGCCAGGGTAAAGCCGATCCGGGCCGGAGCGGGGATCGGTTCTGTGTTCGCTTGCTTGGACATACCAGTGTAAGTCGCCTAAATTAACTAAGTGGTACATTTTATGATTAAATTGGCCAGTTCGCCCGAGAAGTTGCATCGAGGGGGGCGGCACGCCCGTGCTTGCCGGTCCAGACAACTCAATTGTTTCGTATCACTAAGTTATGGCGGGGGGCGGGAGGCTGGCTCTCGGTGCAAACCCGGCAAGTGAGCGTTTATCGCACGCGCGCGTGCGATAAACGCGCGCCACGGCCGTTCGAAATATTGCTGTCCGACCGGCGTCAGCCTATCCTTGGGCGACTCGGGCTGCTTGTGTTCAGTGCTCCTTCGGCGCAAATAGCCTGATGTCTGTACATGGAAAAAGGTGTCACGATGAGTTCGACCTTGAAGCAGCCCTGCATCATTTCCGTCGCCATTACGGGTTCCGTGCCGCGCAAGAAGGACAACCCGGCCGTGCCGATTTCGGTGCCAGAGCAGATCGAAAGTACGCACGAGGCCTATGAGGCGGGGGCGACACTCGTGCACCTGCATGTGCGTGACGAAGAGGAGCGCTCCAGTTCCGATCGCAGCCGTTTCGCAGCGCTTCAGGAGGGCATCCGCAAGCACTGCCCGGACATCGTCATCCAGTTTTCGACGGGCGGACGCGGGCGCTCGTTCGAGCAGCGCGGCGCGATGCTCGATTTGCGACCCGATATGGCATCGCTGGCCACCGGCTCGGTGAATTTTCCGACCATCGTCTACGAAAACCCACCGGATTTCGTGCGCTCGTTAGCGCAGACGATGCTCGACCTCGACGTGAAGCCCGAAATCGAAATCTTCGATCTGGCGATGCTTTACAGCACCGTGGATCTGGTTCAGCAAGGTCTTCTGAAGGGGCCCGTGCACGTGCAGTTCGTGTTTGGCGTGAAGAACGCATTGCCAGCCCGGCGCGAAATCCTTGAATTCGAAGTCGCTCAACTGAACAAGCTGCTGCCGACGGCAACGTGGACTGCCGCGGGTATTGGTCGCCATCAGCTGGAGGTGAACCGCTGGACGCTCGAAATGGGCGGCCACTGCCGCACGGGTCTCGAGGACAACGTGCGCTGGGATAAGGACACGCTCGCGAAAAGCAATGCTCAGTTGGTTGAGCGAGTGGCTGCGCTGTGCGGCGAATTTGGGCGGCCGGTTGCTACGGCGAAACAGGCTCGCGAGATTCTGGCGCTTAGGCCTGTGGGTGATCAGGCGAGTTCGTGATGTTTGCGAGCATTGCAGGACTTTGATCCGCCGGGGCCCGCCCAGCGATCAGGGCGTCTCGCATCCCATGGTGGGTGTCAGCGCGCGCAAACGAAAAATGCCGCCTGGAATGGCGGCATCGTGTTTGCGAGCCTTCGCGTTCGGGTGGCCGTGTTGCAGAACGACCCCTGTGGCGACGCTTATTCGTGCCCCTGCCGCATGAACGGCGCACCGATAGCCGCGACGAGCAGCAGCACCGCGATGACGACGAGTCCGTAGCGCGTGCTGCCCGTGGTCTGTTCGATCACGCCCATGACCGATGGCCCGACGAAGCCGCCCACGAGTCCGCACGTGTTGATGATCGCGAGCCCGCCTGCGAGCGCCGCGCCTTTGAGCCGCGACGACGGGAATACGAACACGATCGACTGCACGACGAAGAACATCAGCGCGGTGAGCGAGAAGCCGACGAGGCCAAGGACCGGCCCGCTCGACGCGGCGAGCAGCATGCCAGCGGCCATGACGACGAGACCGACGACAAGCAGCAGCCGTCCGCGGCGCGCCGTGCTTGCGTATTGGGGCAACCATGCCGCACCTACTGCTGCAACGACCCACGGCAGCGAATTGAGCGAGCCGATCTGCAGCGGGGTGAGCTTGCCATACGTTCCGATAATGCCGGGCAGAAAGAAGATCACCGTATAAATTGCGATCTGGTGGCAGAAGTAAATGAAGATCGCGAGCCACACCTGGCCATCGCGCAGCGCACCAAGGAACGTGTGCCCGCCGGTGGCTGCATGGCTCCCGGTTTCGGTGCCGAGGCGCTGTCGCACCTCCTGCGCCTGCGCCGGGGTGAGCCACGCCGCGGATTCCGGGCCGTCAGGCAGCTTCTTCCAGACCACGAATGCGAGCAGGATTGCGGGCACGCCTTCGATCAGGAACATCCACTGCCAGCCCTTGAAGCCCAGGATCCCGTCCATTTCCAGCAGTGCGCCGCCCAGCGGCCCGCCCACGATATTGGCGAGACACACGCCAAGCAGAAAGTAGCCAATTGCCCGTGCGCGGTCTTCCTGACCAAACCAGTAGGTCAGGTACAGCATCACGCCGGGAAAGAGGCCCGCTTCCGCCGCACCCAGCAGCACACGCATGACATAGAACGAGACTGGCCCCTGCACGAAGGCCATCGCGGCCGAAAGCACGCCCCACGTCACCATGATGCGCGCGATCCAGAAGCGCGCGCCCACGCGATGCATGATGAGGTTGCTCGGCACCTCCAGCAGGGCATAGGACAGAAAGAAAAGACCGGCGCCCAGCCCATACGCGGCCGCCGAGATATGCAGATCGACGGCAATGTGCGCCTTGGCAAGCGCAATATTGGTTCGGTCAACGAAGCTGATGACGTAGGCCAGCACGAGCAACGGCATCAGCTTGCGAAACAGCAATGCGGTCAGTGTGCGATCGGCCGGGCGCGACAGCGAGGCGCCGCAAGCATGAGCGGTAGGCATGATCGGAAGTCTCCAAGGCACGCCGGCGGCTTGTGCCGGCGTGGCGACCCGGGTGGTCAGTTGAAAGGGGCGGTCGGGACAGGCAGCTCAGTAGATTCAGAACGCCGTGTCCGTCGCGCCCTTCAGTTCCAGTATGTCGCGCGCTTCGGCAGGCGTTGCCACATCGATGTTAAGGGCGTCGAGCACGGCGCGGATGCGCAAGACCTGTTCCGCGCTCGACGCGGCGAGCTGGCCTGGCCCGATCCAGAGCGAATCCTCGAGACCCACGCGCACGTTCGAGCCCATGGCGGCGCCAATGGTCGCGAGCGGAATCTGGTTGCGTCCCGCACCGAGGACCGACCAGCGAAAGCGCTCGCCAAACAGGCGTTGCGCTGTCCGGTGCATGTGCATCAGGTCCTCGGGGTCCGCGCCAATGCCGCCGAGAATGCCGAACACCGTCTGCACGAACACGGGGCCCGTCACGAGACCCCGGTCGACGAAGTGCTTGAGATTGTAAAGATGGCTGATGTCGTAGCACTCGAATTCGAAGCGGGTGCCGTTCGCCGCACCGATACGCAGGATGTTCTCGATGTCCTGATAGGTGTTCTTGAAGATGAGGTTGCGGCTGTTTTCCAGATGCTCGCGCTCCCAGTCGTGCTCGAAATCCTTGAATCGCTCCAGCATCGGGAAGAGGCCGAAGTTCATCGAGCCCATGTTGAGCGACGCCAGCTCTGGCTTGAAGGTGGTGGCCGGACGCATGCGTTCCTCGACAGTCATATGCGGACTGCCGCCCGTGGTGATATTGATCACCGCGTCGGTGGCCGCGCTGATCTTCGAGAGGAACGGGCGAAACAGTTCGGGGTCCTGAGAGGGCCGCCCATCGCGCGGGTCGCGCGCGTGGAGGTGCAGAACTGCAGCACCGGCGCGAGCGGCGTCGATGGCTGCCGTGGCGATCTCGTCGGCGGTGACGGGCAGATGCGGCGACATGCTCGGCGTATGGATCGCGCCGGTGGGCGCGCAGGTGATGATGGCTTTGGCTCGCTTGGCCATGGGGTCTCCTTGCTCTTCCTGATTGGGGTGGGGCGGCTGCCCGGTTCGACGTGAGCGCGACGACCTAGCTGAGTGCCTGCGTGAGGCCGTCGACGACGAGTTCCTGGCCGTGCACGTTCGCGGCCTGATCGCTGCAGGCAAAGCGCACCATGCAGGCGATGTCGCGCATGGTCACCATGCGGCCCAGTGCGGCCTGCGAGGTGTAGCTGCGCGTCACGTCCTCGAGCGGCTTGCCGAGCGAAGCCGCCTTGGCCGCGATCACGGCGCGGATGCGTGGGCCGTCGACGGCGCCGGGCAACACGGTGTTCACACGAATGCCCTGCGGCCCGAGTTCGAGCGCCAGCGACTTCGTAAAGCCCACCACGGCCCACTTCGAGGCCGAGTAGGCCGAGCGCCCCGGCATGCCCAGATGTCCCGCTGCCGACGAGAGGTTCACGATTGCCGGCGCGCGACCGTTGCGCAAGCGCGGCACCGCGGCCCGCGCGCAGAGGAACTGGCCGGTGATGTTGACGGCGAGCGTGCGTTCCCAGTCGGCAAGCGTCAGCGTTTCGATACCGCCGGTCGGCCCGGCCACGCCCGCGTTGTTGACGAGCACGTCGAGACCGCCGAGCGTTGCGTCAATGCGCTCGAAGAGCGCCGCGACGTCGCCTTCGTTCGAGACGTCCGCCTTGATGGCGAGCACGCCGGGCAACTCGGCCGCGATGCGCTCCAGACTTTGCCCCGCAACGTCGCAGACGGCCACGCGCGCACCCGCTTCCACGAAGGCTCGCGTGATTTCCAGTCCGATGCCGTCCGCGCCGGCCGTGACCAGCACGCGCTTGCCGACAAGCGATTCATCCTTCCACATGTGTTCTCTCCGTCAATAGATCGTGACCGGATTGAATGTTATAACTGTGATCACAGATCTCATATCGGGCATACCCTATGTGCTATGATCTGCTCATGGCTCTGAACGAACTCGTGACCCCGCTGACGCGCCAAACGCTCAGCCGTGACGTCTACGCGCAACTGCGCGAACTCCTGATTACCGGCCAGATGATGCCGGGCGAGCAGATTTCGCTGCGCAATATCGCAACGGCGCTTGGCGTTAGCGTGATGCCGGTGCGTGAGGCGGTGCACCGGCTGGTGGCCGAGCAGGTGCTCGAGCTCACACCCAACCGGGCGTTGCGCGTATCGACCATGAGCATCAGCCAGTTCGGCGAGATCACGCAGATCCGCGTGAACGTGGAGGGACTCGCAACGGCACAGGCGGCCGCAAGGATCGGGAAAGAAGACCTGTCGCGCGTGCAGGCGCTGCACGAACGCTTTGCCGAAGAAATGCAAAAGGCGAAGCCCGACGGTGCGAAGGTGATCGCGATGAACCAGGCGTTTCACTTCGCCATCTACGAAGCGGCGCGCATGCCCATGCTGCTGCAGATGATCGAGACGCTGTGGCTGCGCATCGGGCCGATTCTCAACTACGACCTGCGCTCAGGTTCGAAGCGCGTGGGCGAGCGCGTTGCCGTCAAGCACCACGACAAGCTGCTCGACGCGCTGCGCAAGGGCGACGGCGACGCGGCCTGCGCGGCGTTGCGCGGCGATATCGAAAGCGCGGCGGCTTATATCGTGTCGGCGGGCGTGCTGCTCAGCGCGGATGCCGGCGGGGCGGTCCCGGTTGCGGCTTCGAGCGCCAAAGTGGCAAAGCCGCCAAAGCGGGCAAATCCGGCAAAGCCGCCGCGGGCTGCGCGTGCGAAGGCCGAGTCGTCCGACGCCTGAGCGCAAGCTGGAGGAGCCGCCCGAATGTGCTGCCTGCGGGAAGGGTTATTTCCTATTGGATACACTCGCGCTTTTGTTTTATCATCCGCTCGCGTTGTTGCGTGAGCAACGATTTTGCTGAATAGCTGAAAACGCAAAGCATGGCGACGTTAGGCCTTTAAGACTTTGTTTCGCTGAAACAGGCACCGAAGCCTGAACCTGCCATGAATGGCGGTTCAGGCTTTTTTTATTGCGAGAACAATAACTTGACGCTTGAAGACGTTCCGATTGGATTGCTATGGTCGAGCAAAGGCACTTACGAGTGCCTGGGCCGCAGCTCGCTCGCCGGTGCGAGGCATGCTATCGATCGTATCAACCGCTCGGGCCGTTATGGATTCCGTTTGTGCGCGCGCGAATACGATCCGCGAGGCGGGGCCGAAGCCTATCGCGACGGCGCGGCCGCTTTGCTCGAGCAGGGCGTGCGGCATATCTTCGGCGCATCGACGTCTGCGAGCCGCAAGGACATCATTCCCGACCTCCAGCAGCACGGCGCGCTGCTCTGGTATTCCTGTTCCTACGAAGGTTTCGAGAGCAACGAAAACGTCGTTTATCTGGGCGCCACGCCGAATCAGGCTCTGCTGCCTCTGCTGCGATACGCTCTGCACGCATACGGCAAAACCGCCTTCCTGATCGGCTCGAACTACGTCTGGGGTTGGGAGAGCAACCGCATTACGCGCGAAGTGCTGCAGATATCGGGCGGCGAGGTGCTGGGCGAACGCTATCTGCACCTTGGTTCGACCACGGGTATCGACGAACTCGTCGACGCACTCCTGGCCCGTCCGCCCGCGTTCGTTCTCAACAATCTGGTTGGTGAGTCGTCGTATGCGTTCCTGCAAACGCTCGATGCAGCGAGCCAGCGCCTCGGACTGCGCCTGCCCGTGCTCAGTTACGACCTGACGGAAGCCGAACTGGAGAAGATCGGTCCGCTGGAGGCGCTGTCGCTCCTGACGGCCGGTCCGTTTTTCGAAGAGTCCGCGCCGGAATTCACGCGGCGGCAGTACGCTGGGCACGGGCAAATGCGGCTGTCCCACTTCTACACCGGCGCGCATGTCTCGATCGAACTCTTCGCCGAGGCGCGTGCGGCGTGTGGCAACGACGACCCGGGCCAGTTGCTTGCCTGGCTCTATGAGAGGCCTGTCGCAACCTCAATCGGCGCGATCCAGCTTTGCTCACGCAATAACCACGGTGCGCTGCCTTGCCATATCGCCGAACTCGCTGGCAACCGTTTTCGCATCGTTCACACCGAACCTCATCCGATCGAGGCGGACCCGTATCTGACCCAAACCGACTTGAGAACCTTCGAAAGCTTGTCGGTCGATTCGACCCGCCCGCGTTTAAGAATCGTGAAATGAAGCCGACCATCAACGCACCAGACTTCGGACACCAACGCGTCGCGCTGGTCGACTGCAGCGAACGCCATCTGGCCAGCCTCGAAAAGAGTCTTCAGCGGCTCGGTATCCGCTGGTTCACCGTGCACGGCGACACGCCAGCGTCAATCGACGATTGCTTCGCCGCCATCGTCGAACTGGACACATTCAACAGTCCATCCGTTGCCGAGCGCCTGCGTGCACAGGGCGTGCCGATCTGTGCGTTGACGCGCCAGGAAACGCTTTCGCAGATCCAGCGCGGTGTGGCGCTCGGCGCCACGGCGATGCTGCATCCGCCGATCACGCAGGGCGCGGTCTATACCGCACTCATGATGGCGTTTGCGCTCGGCGAGCGGATTAGCGCACTGCAGGCGCGAAACACCGGACTGCAGAAAAAGATCGAGGGCTATCCGCTCGTCGCGCAGGCCGTTGCATACCTGGTCGGGAAACACAGCCTCACCGAGAAAGAAGGCTACGAACGGCTGCGTTCAAGCGCAATGGCCACGCATCGAAGCATGGTCGAGGTGAGCGAGGAAATTCTCCGTCACGCAGCCGCCGTGCGCCTCGCGTCATCATGAACGACTGAGGGCGAGCCGGAAGGAAACGGAGCCAGAGAGGTCTCGCTAATCAGTAATCCTATATACGTCTAACTTTGCTTGGCTGATAGGCGCTATCGCCCGTTGAGAACTGAAAGAGAAAGGAATCGTTGTGCATCGAGTTAGCAGAAACCACCTCATCTATGCAATGGGCCCGGGGAACGCTCCCGCTTTGACCGTAAAGGACGGCGAGCGGGTCGTATTCGAGACCTGTGATTGCTTCGAGGATCAGATCCGATCCGCCGACACACCGTACACCGGGCTCGACTGGAGTCGCATCAATCCGGCGACGGGCCCGGTCTATGTCGACGGCGCGCAACCGGGGGACGTCCTCGCCGTTCAGATCGAACGAATCGTACTTGGCAAGCAGGCGGTCATGATGACGGCGCCGGGCCTCGGAGTCTGTGGCGATGAGATCACGGCGCCGTCGATCCGCGTGATTCCCGTGGAAGGTGGCTTCGGCACGCTGCCCCAAGGCGTACGCGTGCCGCTCAACCCGATGATCGGTGTCATCGGCACGGCCCCGTCCAGTGACTCAGTGTCATGCGGCGTTCCGGACGCGCACGGCGGAAACATGGACTGCAAGATCATCACTGAAGGCACGACCCTGTATCTGCCAGTCAACGTGCCCGGCGCACTATTGGCACTGGGCGATTTGCATGCCGCCATGGGAGACGGCGAAGTCTCCGTTTGCGGGATGGAGATAGCCGGCGAAGTCACCGTCAGCATTTCAGTGCTCAGGGACCGTGTGCTCCCGACACCGATGGCCCAGACGGCGGACACCCTCTATACGATCGCATCCGCTCGTTTGCTGGATGACGCAGCCAATCTGGCTGCGCGCAATATGGTCAGCTTCATTGCAGGTGAGACGGGGCTCTCGACAGATGACGCAGTCAATTTGCTGTCAGTCGCCGGCGATCTGCAAATCTGTCAGGTCGTTGACCCTCAGAAAACATGCCGCTACGCACTGCCCAAATCGATCGCGGAGCAGCTCGGAATCGTCCTCTAGGAAACACTATGTCAATCGAAAGAGAATTCGGATATACGCAGGAGCTCAAGCGCGCACTCACCGTTTGGGATCTGGTCATCTACGGGATGATTTTCATGGTGCCAATCGCGCCATTCGGTGTCTTCGGCTACGTTTATCAGGACGCGCGAGGCATGGTGCCGCTCGCCTATCTGATTGGCATGGTCGCGATGTTCTTCACCGCCATGAGTTACTGGGCGATGTCACGGGCATTCCCGGTTGCTGGCTCGGTTTACGCCTACGCCCAACGTGGCATTCATGAGACGGTTGGCTTCTTTTCGGGCTGGCTGATCCTGCTCGACTATATTCTCGTTCCGGCGCTTCTGTATCTCGTGAGCGCCGAGGCGCTGCGGCCGATCCTCCCGCAAGTGCCGGACTGGCTGTGGCTAGTGGGATTTATCGGCATCAACACGCTGATCAACTTCGTTGGCGTGGAGTTCACCGCGAAGGCGAACCGGTACATCCTCGTGGCTGAAGGCATCATCCTCGCCGTGTTTATCGTGCTGGGTCTGATTGCACTCTATTCGGGCGATCATCCCACGGGTCTCACATTGAAACCGCTCTACGATGCGGACAAGTTCAGTGTGTCAGTGGTGGTCGGAGCCGTATCGATCGCAGTCCTTTCGTTTCTGGGATTCGACGGCATTTCTACGTTGTCCGAGGAGAGCAGGGACGGGGTTGACAGCGTAGGTAAGGCATCGCTTTGGGCCCTGCTGGTGGTGGGCTCGCTATTTATCCTGCAGACGTGGGTTGCGGTCGATCTTGCGCGTGGAACGACGTTCTCCAGTACCGATGGGGCGTTCTATGACACGGCGGCGATTGCAGGCGGCCCCGCGCTGCGCTACGCGACCATTTGGGCCACGGCGCTTTCGTGGGGCATTGCCAACGCGCTTGTCGCGCAAGCGGCCATTTCGCGGATCCTGTTCGCGATGGGTCGTGATCGCAAGCTGCCACACGTGCTCTCCAAGGTTCATCCCAAGTACCAGACGCCTTACGTGAGCACGATTCTCGTCGCGGTTGTGTCGCTTGTGGTCGGCCTCGCTTTCCTCGGGCGGATCGATGAACTCAGCAGCATCGTCAACTTTGGCGCGTTGACGGGTTTCTTCGTACTGCATCTGTCGGTCATTAATCACTTCATGATCCGGCAGCGATCGAAGCGATGGATGCTCCATCTGGTGTTCCCGCTCATTGGCCTTTTTATTATCGGCTACGTCCTGTTCCTGATGGACTGGCGAGCAAAGGCGATCGGCCTGGCCTGGCTTGCGGCCGGAGTTGTCTACTACCTTGTCAACACCCGTCTGTTCCGGCGAGGCGTCAGTATGGAGCTGTGACGTGCGCCTGGCGACTTTGCCTGGCTCGGGCGCACCAGGCGGGAAAACCTGGTGCGTCTGGACGCCCGTCACGCGCGCCATGCTTCATTGTTTGATGCGCACTAACGCATCGACAGCCAGTACGCCGTCGCCTTCACGCCTGATCATCACGGGATTGACTTCGGCTTCGACGACACAAACATCGGGAAGGGTGGCCAGTCGAGACATGGCCACCACCGCTCTGGCGAGAGCATCCATGTCGCCGCGTGGTTTGCCTCGATAGCCCTCGAGCGCGCGCAGTCCCTTGACTTCGGCAACCATCGCCCGTGCTTCGTCGAAATCGACAGGCGCCAGCCGCAACGCTCGATCGCGGTAAAGCTCGGTATAGACGCCGCCGGCCGCGAGCATGACGACCGGGCCCACCTGCGCATCGAGCCGATAGCCGATCAGCGCCTCGCCGAGGCCCCGGGTCATCGGTTGCACGAGGACGCGCTCGACCGCGACATCGGGCACGTGCTTTCCCACGTTCTCGACAATGCGAGCAATTGCTGCGCGCAACTGGGCGCCGTCGCTGATACCGAGTTCGACACCGCCAACATCCGTCTTGTGAGGCAGCCGCTCAGAGAGAACTTTGACCGCGAGCGGGTAGGCAAGACCTTCGGGCAACGCTGCGGCTTCGCTGACTGAGATGGCTGATGCCGGTGCATGCGCAACACCCACTCGAGCGAGCTGCTCGTACGCCACGAGCTCGTCGAGCATTAAGGCATCCTCATATTTCGTAGTGCTTTTCTCCTCCGCGTTTTGCCGCGAGAAGGGCTTCGGCGCGCGTCTCGATGCTGCGGCGGCGATGGCATCGGCGCACGCCTCAGGGGTCCGAAAACACGGCACGCCCGCTTCAGTCAGTCGCAGCAGCGCCTCCGGCGCTTCTGGCACGACAAACGCGGCCAGCGGGAGCAACGCCGGGTCAGCCGTCCCGCTATCGATAATCGGGCGAACCACGAGTTCTGGTGCGAAGCGAGCGGAAGATCCTGCGACGGCAATGACGAGATCGAATTCCGGTGCCGTACGAAGCACACGGAGCGCGGCGCTCATGACGTCATAACGGGTGCCCGCAAGTGTCAGGTCGACGATGCGCCCGCTGGACACGTCCACGCCCGCGCTCGCGAGCCGCGCGAAGGTTTCTTCACGGGGCTGCACGACATCGATGCCGCGAACACCCAGTTGATCGACCACCATGGCCGCGCCGCCGCCGGTCGTGGTCACCACCGCGACACGCGGCACGCGCGCAGCTTCGCGGGAGCGGGGCAACGGCATTTGCCGGAGCAGGGGGAGACTTTCGAGAAATGCTTCGAGCGTGTCGACGCGAGCGATGCCGCAATCCTTGAGGAACGCGTCGGCAACATCGTCTTCGCCGGCCAGCGCGCCGGTGTGGGAGACAGCAAGCTCTGCTGCCGCCGCGGAGCGCCCCAGTTTGTAGGCCACGACGGGCTTCCCGCGCTCGGCCGCCGCCAGGGCGAAGGCGCGCAGTTTGTCGGCATGACGCAGCGTTTCGAGAAAGAGCATGTAGCCGGTGATGGCGGGGTCGTCGAGCGTTGCGGCGCAGAGTTCGCCAACGCTCAGGTCGACTTCGTTGCCAACGGAAACCAGACCCGCAAAGCCAACGCCTTTGGCCTTGCCGCGCGAGAGCAGGCCGCCGATCATGCTGCCGCTGTGAGAGGCCACAAACACGCCGCCAACAGGAAGATCCGGCTCGGCAAAAGCGGCATTGGCCGTCAATGCGAGCTTGGTGCGCACGTTCACCATACCGAGACCGCTCGGCCCGAGAACACGAATGCCCGTGCGCGCGACGATGTCACGCACGCGCTGTTCGCGTGCTGCGCCGTCCGGGCCCGTCTCAGAGAAACCCGCGGCGAGAATGGTGGCCACGGGAATGCCGAAGTTCGCACATGCCTCGAGCGCGTCGATTGCGGCTTCCGTTGGCGTGAGGATGAACGCGTGCTCCGGAATTTCGGGCAGATCCGATACACGATGCCAGGCGCGTTCCCCCTGCACAACGTCGCGGTTCGGGTTGATCGGGTAAATGCGCCCTTCGTAGCCCGCCTGCCGGATAAAGCGCAGCGGTCTGCCCGCCGTCTTTGCCGGGTCGTCCGATGCCCCGATCAGCGCGACGCTTTCGGGCGCCAGCACACAGCGTGCGAGGGATATGTCACGTACGGCAGTGCGGGGAGTCGGCTCCATCGTCTCATTCATGCTCATGTTGTCCCTTCACTTGCGCGGGTCGAAACGGCGTTCGAACACGCCTTCGGCGATACGGTTCTTGAGTACTTCGATCGATCCACCGGCAATCATCCAGCCGCGCGTTCGTCGCACGCAGTATTCCACCAGCGACTCCTGACTGTAGCCCATGCCACCCATCACTTGAAGCGCGTCGTTCGAGACTTCCCAGCCGGCCAGGTTGCATGCGAGCTTGGCAAGCGCCGTGTCGTTGGGCGAAGGCAGCGTGCCGCGCGCAACGTTTGCGGCCTTGTAGAGCAGCAATTGAGCGGATTCCAGCTTGAGTGCCATATCGGCGAATTTCCACTGAATGCCCTGAAACTCGCACAACGGGTGGCCAAACTGCTCCCGCATGGCAGCATGCTCGCGCGCGAGATTGAACGCGTGACGGCCCAGGGCCAGAGCCCGTGACGCATTGCCTACGCGCTCGACATTAAAGCCGGAGATCTGCTTCTTGAAGCCGCCTGGCCCGAGCAGGACGTTCTCGGCCGGAATGCGGCATTCCTCCATGTACAACTGCGACCACGGTTCGCCGCTCATGAAGCAGGACGGATTGCCGACCGTGAATCCAGGTGTGCCTTTTTCGATCAGAACCGAGCCGATGTTGCCCGTTCCCGGCCCGAAGCGGCAGTAAATCAGGAAGAGGTCGGCCTCGGGGCTGTGTGTCGAGAAGATCTTCGTGCCGTTGATGACGTACTCGTCGCCTTCTTCGCGCGCGGAGGTGCGCAGTTCGGTGACGGCCGAACCCGCGCCGGGCTCGGTCATGCCGAGCGCGATGACCTTGCGTCCGCTGAGCAGATCCTTGAGGTAGCGGCGCTTCTGTTCCGCGCTCGCATACTCGACGAAAGTGCGAATCGGACCGAAGTTGCCGGCCTGCACGACGTCCGCGCTCTTGGGGCAGACCAGTGCGATTTCCTGGATCGCGATGACGGCGTCCATCAACGTTCCGCCCTGGCCGCCGTCCTCCTCGTCCATCGTAATGCCGAGCAAGCCCTGTTCGGACAGTAGCCGCGCTACGTCGAACGCGTAGCCGGGTTCGTGGGCCCGCCGCAGCGCGCCTTGCGCAAGCGTGTCTTTCGCGAACCGGCGCACGGCGTCTGCAAAGGCGGTTTGCTCCTCAGTGAACTGGAAGTCCATGGTTCTCCTCTTCGTCTCCAGGTACGTGTTCATCGTGAGGTCATTATTCCCGCCGCGAGATTGACACACTACTTCGCATACGGTACGTTGATGTGAGTTTTTGGAACACCAATTCCCGGATAGTCAGCTAATGTCCCGCACGGTTCCTCCGCTCAACCCGCTACACGTATTCGATGCCGTTGCGCGTCTTGGCAGCCTCACGAAGGCCTCGGCCGAGCTGTGCGTCACGCACTCGGCGGTGAGCCGGCAGCTCAGCACGCTCGAGCAATATCTCGGCGTCACGTTGTTCGAGCGCGAGCCTCGCGGCGTGAGGCTCACGAAGGCGGGCGCGACTTATCACAAGGCGGTGGGGCCGGCGTTCGCCGCCATTGCGGCGGCAACGGAAAGCATCGTGGGGAGTGCGGAGGGCGAGGCGCTGCGGCTCAATGTCTACACCACGTTCGCAGCGAAGTGGCTCATGCATCGCCTGCAACGCTTCGAGCAGCGCTATCCCAACATTCCCGTCGAGATCAGCACGACCGTTGCGCCGATGAACTTCAATGAAGTCGAGGCCGATGCGGCGATCCAGTTCGGCGACGGCAACTGGCCTGGCATCCAGAGCGAGCATTTGTTCGACGATGTCATCGAGCCTGTTTGCAGCCCGGCGTTGTTGCGTGACGGGCCGCCGCTGAAGACGTTTTCGGACCTCGCGAAACACCGGCTGCTTCAGTCGCGCTATCGGCGCCAAGACTGGTTCGACTGGCTGCGCGCCGTGGGGCGCAGCGATCTCGAAGCGCTCGTGAAGCAGCAGCGCGGCGGATTTCAGAACTCTCTGCTCGCCTATCAGGCGGCGATCGAGGGTCTCGGCGTGGTGATCGGGCAAACGCGTCTGCTCGCCAACGATATCGCCTCGGGCGCGCTGGTATGTCCGTTCAACCGCCCGGTAAAGCGAAAGCTGGGTTATTACCTTCTGGTTGCCGAAGGCCGCAGGCCGTCGCGCAAGATCGCAGCATTTCGCTCGTGGCTCATGGACGAAATCTCTGCCATGCCAAAGATCGAAGGCATGGCAGAGTGATGGGGGGGCTACGCTTGCAATGCAACGAGCCTGGCAAGTGCGAGATCGGTGACACGATGTTCGTCGATGCGCCAGAGCTGATCGAGCAGCGCTCGCGCAGCGGCTGTGCCGATGACCGGCGTTGCCAGTTCGGTGAACTTGGCGTCGAGTTCGGCGTCCGTGAGCGGAGCTTCGGGATCGCCTCGGCGATATGGAGCAAAAGTCTCGACCGTGCGGCCATCGTCGAGCGTCACGGCCACACGCGCTGCGCGCTGTTTCGGGAATGCGGCTGTTAGCGCCGGATCGGCGACCAGTTCGACTTTTTCCATCAATGCGCGCAGCGGCGCCTTGGCAAGCCGTGCGGGCTCGAAAGCGCTGAGCCGCACCGAGCCGTATATCGCCGCGTGGCTCATGACGTAGGGCAGGCTGAAACGCGCCTCAAAGGCCGTTCGCGGATCGCGAATGCCGGCCACCTCGAGCGCCGCACCGTACGTGCGCACGGTGATATTGCGGATCGCGCCGGCCGTGAAGCCGTGCTCTTGCTTCAGTTCGAGCAGCGCGTCGATGGCGGCGAATGTATGTCCGCAGCAACCGTGATTTTTCTGCGTAATGTGCTCGATGTTGAATCGCACGCCCAGGCCGTCGGTTACGCCGTCCCAGCTCGGCGAGTCGCACAATGCGGCTCCGAAGCCCGCTGCGCCTTCGAGGATGTCGGTCACGCCGGTCAGTCCGGCGGCCGCTCCCTGTGCCGCGCGCACGCCCACAGCGGCAGCGTGGCCGGCGTGCAGGGCTTTGGTCATGGCGTCGGAGCGGAATGCCTGCTGGAGGCCCGACGCGAAGGTCGCCGCCGTCGCCATTGCATGACGCGCCGTGTCGCTGGAACCGGGCGCGGCAAGAAGCGCACCCGCTGCGGCGGCGCCGAAACATCCCACCGTTCCTGTCGTATGGAAGAAGCGGTAATGAGCGGGTTGTACCGCGGCGCCTATGCGCGTTGAAACTTCGTAGCCCGCAACAATCGCCTTGAGCAACTGGTCGCCACTTGCGTTTCTGTCTTCGGCTAGCGCGAGTGCTGCGGCCACTGTTGGACAGCCCGGATGGTAGACGGCGTCCCGGAAGATGTCGTCGAATTCAACGGCGTGCGAGGTACTGCCATTGATCCAGGCGGCAGTTGCCGGGAACGTGCGTGCCCCGGCGCCCGGCAAGCTCGAACGCGCAAAGCCGAATTCCTCGCTGTGCGCGCGCCGCAGTTGCAGGGCGGGTGCCGTGAGCGTGCCTGGCAGGAGCGCCGCGAACCAGTCGATCAGTGCGCGCTTTGCCGCATGACGGGTGGGCGCTGGCAAATCGACTTCCGCTTGTGT
This sequence comes from Paraburkholderia sp. J8-2, assembly GCF_905220195.1. Classification (NCBI taxonomy): domain Bacteria; kingdom Pseudomonadati; phylum Pseudomonadota; class Betaproteobacteria; order Burkholderiales; family Burkholderiaceae; genus Paraburkholderia; species Paraburkholderia sp. J8-2. Next base: position 224,926 of record NZ_CAJMZA010000001.1, on the reverse strand, counting down.
GGCGACGTAGTCTGCGAAGGTGTCGAGAATCATGTCTGGAGTCCGGTATCGATGGAACTGGGTGTGCGTTGCCTCGCGCGAACGCGGTCGAGGAAGGCAGTCAGGTTGTCGTTGAACCACGGCGCCGCCTCGAATTGCAGCCAATGAGCGGCGTGGCAAATCGACGAGGTGTTGCATTCCGATATTGACTGCACATAGCGAGCCCGCTGGTCAAGCTCATGGTGCTGGTGGGGATCTTGTGCGCCGAGTGCCTGCCACATTGGCGCGCGCACGCGCGCGAAAAGGGCGCGCGTGGGATGAGTCCGTGCAATGGCGCGCGTTTGCACGCGCGTCGCCCGCACATGGTCGGCGGTGAGTCTGCAAAGGTCCTCTGTAACGAGGCGGGCGTCGCATAGCATGATTTGCTCGAGTGAAATGCGCACGCCTTGCTCGAGGCCATGCGATTTCGCGACCCGCGCCGCTTCATGTTGAATGTCGGCGAGCCGTGCTGAAACCGGGCCCATTCCGGCCGGATTGACCACCGCAAGCGAGCGCACGCGATGCGGCATTTGCACCGCCATCTGTGCGCCAATACATGCGCCGAACGAAAACGCTGCGACGTCAATCGTACCGATACCAAGGCTGTCGAGCAGGGCAAACAGCTCGCTGGCGGCCACTTGCAACGAGAAGTTGCTCACAGGGCCGGTGCTGCGGCCAAAGCCCGGCAGATCAGGCGCGATGACGCGCGAGTGGGCGCAGAGGGCTTCAATATTCTTCAGCCAGTGGTACCAGCCGCCGTGGCCGCCGTGGATCAACAGAAGCGGGGCCCCGCTACCCAGATCGATGTGGCTCAGCGCGCACTCGTCAGCTTGCATGGTGATCGCGGCGCGCGAAAGGCGCGTGTGCAATGCGTCGATCATGGTGTCAGCGCTCCGAATCTAACGCGATGCCACGCGTCTCCTTCATCCGCACATAGGTGAAGAGGCTGATTGCCGAGCCAATGCAGACATAGATCAGGAACAGGTATTCCTGCTGGCGGCCCTGCAGCCACGTCATCAAATAGGGCGTCGTGCCGCCGAGAATCGCGACGACCAGGTTGAACGGGAGCCCGATACCGAGTGAGCGAATCTCGGCGCCGAAAAGCTCCGCCATGAGCGCTGGCGCAATCGCGGTATAGAGGCCGTACACCACGATGCCGAACATCTCGACCAGAGCGATCGACCAGAATGAGTTGCCCACGGAGAGCACGACGGGGTAGACGAACAGCGTATAGAGCGCCGCCATCACGATGAGTTGCGGACGACGCCCGAAGCGGTCCGAGAGCCAGCCGAAGAGCGGTTGAACCGCGGTGAATGCGATCAGGCTCAACGTGCTCGCCGCGTAGGCGGTCGCCGGTTCCGCGCCCGCGCGGTGAATCGCGTAGACCGGCACGTAGACAATGAACAGATAGAAGGCGAACGCGCCGAGAATGCTGGTGCCGATGAGCGTCCACGTTGGCTTCGCGTATTGCGTGAACAGAACGCGGATCGAGCCTTTGCGTTCCTTGGCGCGCGTGGCGGTGCGCCGGAACGCTTCGGTTTCTTCGACGCGCGTACGCAGCCAGTACCCGAACAGGCCGCCAAACGCACCGATCAGGAACGGGATGCGCCATCCGAAATGCAGCATCTGCTCGTGGGTGAGCGCGCGGTTCAGCACCCAGGCGATCGCCGAGGCGGCGATCAAGCCGATGCCCGTGCCGAAGAACAGGAAGCTGCCGTGAAATCCGCGGCGGTTCGGCGGCGCTGTCTCGGCAAGGAACGAACAGGCTGCGGCGAACTCGCCGCCGACGGAGAGCCCCTGCAATAGCCGGGCAATCGTTGCGATGACCGGGGCGGCGAGACCGATCGCCGCGTAGGGCGGCAATACCGCGAGCAGGAGCGAACCCAGCGCCATCAAGGTGACGGAAATGGCGAGCGCGGTCCGGCGGCCGTGGCGATCGGCGACGGCGCCTAGCAGCCAGCCCCCCGCAGGCCGCATCACGAAGCCGATGGCGTAGACGCCGAACGCGGCGAGCAGCGCGGAGCGCTGATCCGTCGACGGGAACAACTGGGGACCGAAGAAAATGGCGAAATTCGCGTAAATCGAGAAGTCGAACCATTCGATGGCGTGCCCGATACAGCCGGCCATCCGGGTGCGAATGACCGGTGTGGCGCTGCGATATCGGTGTGCGGCCGTATTGGACGGTATATCTGACACTGCTGTCTCCTTGTTGAACCTTACGGGTCCTCGGTCCCTCGACGGGACACCCACTCCGGGGTGTACGCGGGGTTTGTAGAGACAGTCTGGGACGGGCGCTTCAGAAAAAACACTTCATATCGCGCACAGACATGTTCCAAAAAGTCACATTGAAGATTCTGTCGATCATGCGCGCAGCCTGCAACCGTCAACTCGAGAAAACCGCCTTACTCATAGTCCGTGAACTTCGAGACCGGTGCATCGCCGCCCGGCGGTGGCGTATAGCCCGGCACGTTTTCCCTGAACTGATTGAGCAGGCCGTTGTCGATTTTCGACAGACCCTTGAACTGCAACTGCATCAGTACGCGGCTGCCGCTGCTCGGCACCGTGGAACTGGTCTCATTCGTGTATTTTTCGAAGGCAACGCCGATCGACCAGCAATCTGCGTCGTACTGAAAGCCGACCAACCCCGCAATGAGCCGGTGCAAATGCATGTCGTAGTTCACGCGGGCGACGCTGGAAAGCCGGCGGCTCAGTGGCCATTGGCCCGAGACGATGAACTGGCTGACCGGCTCGTCGTCCTCGGACGCGTTGGCGCGCGTATATCGATACGCCATATTCAAGACTTTGCCCGCTGCGGGCGCCCACGAAAAACCCGTGCTCGCATGGGAAAGGTAAGCATTCGCCTCGTCGTATTCGATGGCCTGCTCGGCCTTGAACGCGCTGCTGATGTTGAGCGAGGCACCCGCGATCACGCCCGTGCGGGTCATGTCCGTGGCGGTGCCGTCGGCTTCCAGCGTCACGCGCGGCGTGGTGAAGTTGTATTGCTGCGCGAGCACGAAGCGTCCTGCCTCCGAACCCGTCGCGGCGTCGATGAAACGTGTGGTGATGGCGGCGGTGACGCGATTGGCATCGGCAACACGGTCATTGCCGACAAAGCTATTGGCCGTGAAGATCTCGGCGAGGCCGAAATCGCTCTCGGCGGTGTCGAACAGCGGCGCGAAGCTCTGGTTCCGGTACGGCGTATAGACGTAATAAAGCCGTGGTTCGAGCGTTTGAATATAGGCGTGGCCGAACAGCGTGATGGAACGCTCGAACGTCATGCCGGAGTCGAGGCTCACCGTCGGCACGTTGACCTGGAAATTGCGCGGCTGTCCGGCCACGGCGTCGCTGCCGAGCGAGGAAAGGTCGTAGGCCGCGAAGTGCCACTGCACCTTGGGTGTGATGTACCACGACGGGCGCACGACGGGCAGCGACACGTAGGGATTGAATACGAAGCGATTGCCCTGCGCAACGTCGCTGCTCGACATCGTGAAGCGCGATGCATCCGCTTGCGCACCGAAGTCGAATCCGTCCACGTTATAGCGCGCGTATTGCACGTTCAATTGCGGCTCGCGGTTGTAGACCGTATCGTTCGAATAGGCCTGCCAGTGCTGCTCGCGCAACAGCACCGACCACGGTCCGTTCGCATAGCGCAGGCCCGCTTCCTGGTCATAGAGCGTCGTCGACCCCAACAGAAGCTGGTTTTCGGCGTTCAGGTCGGTGGTGACACTCGAATCCGAAACGCGGTTGTAGTTCACGTAGCCGGAGAAGCCGGAGCCGATATTCCAGTCGTGCTTGAGCGAGAGGGAATAGCGGTCGGTCTTCGTGAGTGCGTCGTGCGGCAGAACCAGAGCCGAGAATTCGCCGCTGTAGTCGCTGCCCAGGTAGCGATAGTCGGCGCTCATCATCTCACCACGGCGGCTGATCGTGCGGGGTGTCAGCGTGAGATCGTAGTTCGGTGCGAGATTGAAATAGATCGGCGTCGCCAGGTCGAAGCCACCCGTGGAGCTGAACGAGAACGTTGGCGGCAACAGGCCGCTGCGCCGGTCGTTCGAGAGCGGAAACGAGAGCCACGGGCTCGCGAATATCGGCACGCCCTGAAAGAACAGCACCGTGTTGCGCGCAACGCCGGTATTCGTGCCGTTGTCCATTTCGAACTGCGAGGCGCGCAGGTACCACGCGGGCTCGCCGCTGCATTGGCAGGTCGAATAGGTGCCGTTGTGGATCACCGCGCGCTCGTTGTCGATCAGGTCGGCGCGTGCGGCCGAACCCCATCCGCCATTGATGACGAAGCGGTAGCGCGGCGTGTTGATATAGCCTTGCTCCGCTTCGACGCGCATATGCGCATAGGGTCCAAAGAACGTGATGCCGTTTTGCGTGAGGCTCGCGTGGCCATACGCGTCGGCGGTGTCCGCGTCCTCGAAGTAGTGAATGGAGTCGCCTTTGATGGCCGACGCGTAACGCCGCAACTCGGCCTCCCCATGTAGCGAGAGGTCGGTGTCGGTCGTGCCGTTCATGGACCGGGCGATTGCGGTCGTTGCGGCTTTGTCGCCCGATTGCAGCGGATGCTCCTGCAACTGCGGATCGACGCGCAAGGCCCATTCGTCGCCGAGCGATGCGGGCTGCGATGCCGCGCCGGAGAGTTGAGCGAGTGCGGCGGGTGGCGCGAATCCGGGCGCGACCAGCAACAGGGAAATCAGCGGCTTTAGACGTAAGCCGCGCAATGCGTCACGCAGGATCAAGATAGGCCAGGGAAACCAGGGTTTGCGGATGAAAATGTGTGTGCGGCTCGCTGGGAGCGCGTCCGCGTGCGGGGCGCCTGCTTATTGCAGCCAGGCGGTGCGGGAAGACAGCACGGCTTCTTGATGAGATGCGGACTCGAGCGCGTCGACAATGCCGCGAATGTGCTCGCAGGGCAATGTGAACGACAGGCAGGCAGTTTGCGATAGCCGAAAGCGGATCACAACATGGCGAGTACCGTCGAGCCGCCCGATCTCGCAGCCGCGCGCGTGCATGAGCGCGAACGATGGCGCTTCGCTCTTGTTGATGCGCTGGATCTTTTCCATCGCGTTGGGCAGCGCAACCAGCAGGTCGTTGAATACCGAACGGTGTAGTGCCGCCGTGGCGCTTCCATCGTGAATCAGAAGGAATTCGCCGTCCGCGCTCAGGTCGGCCGAACTGATCTGACGCACGATAGCCGTGACGTTCTCAGCCATGCGCGCGCGCTCCAGCATCTTGCACTGCGATCATGCCAGCGGCTGGCGTGATCAACGCACGATCGCGTGACGGCATCCACACGTGCGCGGCTTCGGCCATGCAGGCGGACCATAGCGGCGCTGAACTGGCTTCGAGGACCGCGCGCGAGACGCGTTCACTGAGAAAGGAAAGGGTCGTGGACATGGTGGACGGGTTCCGTGAGTCGATCCCGCCACCATAAATGAAGGCGCGTGTTTTTTAGTTACCGCGCGAGCGCCACTTCTTAATGTATGTTTCAGAGCGGCGTGGTTTCGGCGCGAATAGCTTGCGCACCTTCGTGCCGAGCCGCCGCAACGGGGCACGCTTGAGCGCCTTGACCTGTTCCTTTGCCCGCTCCAGCGCACTGCGCGTGGCAGCGAGTTCGCTCACTAGCGCGGCGTCCGCCGCAATGCCGTCGATCAACGCAATATTCACGACACGCGTCGAGCGATGCAGGGAAACCGCGCCTTGCGGCCAGTTCACGTCGGGACCGAATGCGAGCACCTGGGTCGCTTGCGCGAGCTTGCTGGACCAGAACGAATGCGTTTCATCACTAATCTCGCGCGATTCGACGAGCGCTTTCGAAAGCGCCAGCGCGTCGAGGTGAATCGCCAGGCCGCGCATCGCGTCAAAGCCGCATTGGCGAGGACCATCGGCGGATTCCACGCTGCCAAGCGATGGATTCAAGCCCGACATCTCCGCGATCCATTGTTCCGCCGCCTGGGCATAAGCGGGCGAGCGCGCGGCGAGATCGCAATCGAACACCGCATCGGATGACGTGAAGGCGTGCCGGAGCGTCAACAGCCAATGCGCGAGAAAGCCGCGATACGCATCGGCGGGATCGATCTGCGCAACGTACTGTTTCCAGAACGTGAGGCGCGCTTCAAGCGTGACACGCGTGCCGCTCTCGGGCATCTCCGGCAACGTGACCCGCAAAGCCTCAATCACTTTGCGCGCGAGCGGAACGTGCCGGTTCATATCGAGCACGGCAAACGGAATGGCGACAAAATGCGCGTTGCGGTGCCTGGCGAACAGCTCCCAGCACGATTGCCATTGTGTGACCGGGTTCTTCAGGACAACGATATGCACCGCATCGGGAAACGTATCGTAGAACCAGTTGAGCCGCCCCAACGACCTGCAAAACTTGAAAACCGGTGTGCGCCCGGCGGCGTTTGCCGTGCGCGTGAGCGTATTCAGGTACTCGACAATACGGGGCGCGGCTTCGGGTGCATCGCCGGAAAAACTATCGACAGAAAAGACCGCTTCATAACCGGCGATTCCCCGCTTTTCACCGTCGAGCAGATGCGCGAACTCGGCGAAATAGGGGCTCTCCAGATCGGGATGCCCCGAACGCCAACTGCTCGCCGTGCTTGTGTTGAGCATGTCCCGATCGATGCTCGCCAGCATTTCATGCAGCGGTTCATAGTACGCGGTGACTTGATCCAGACTGCGAAAACAGGACCATAACCACGTGCCCGCCGTTCGATATCCGGTGTGCAGGAAAATGGCTTTCGATTCGGGATTCATGCGACCTCGGTAGTGAATTCAAATGCCCGTGGCCGAACGCAACCGCCGACAGACCAACGCTGAGACGCTGGAGTGTAGGGCGAGTCAAAGTTTCTCAGGTTACATAAAGCATTACAGTCGATTACGATTTTCAATTCATCAGGCTGTCGTTGCTGTTTGGGCACCACGGCGCATCGCGACGCTCAGTACTTCGATGCGAAATTGGCGGGCGCGAGCCAACGGAATCCCGTCAGGACCTTGCCTTCGAACCGGCATTCGACTTGCGCGGGCACGAGCGCATGCGTGCTCCGGTCCTCCATCATGCCGCTCACGGTGAACGAGCGGCCATCCGGCGACGGCCGCGTGTCACTGACCGAGACGATCGCGGGTTCCGCGGATCTCTGCATTCTCTCCACACACTGGTCGGTATTTTTTTGGGCTACGGACGTGCAGCCCTCGAACGACAACGCGGCGGCGATCAGCGCGACTGCCGCGAGCTTGTCCATCTTCATATTCCTTCCTTTCGTTTCCAACATGGTTGATTGTCTCCGGCTTGATATCGTGGCCGACGCCGATTCTATGGCAGCGGCGAGTCTATTCTTCATAACTAAACATCGAGACGTGATTCGGATGCCGATGAAAGCGCCACGGCTGTTTGGTCGGGGCGGGTGGCTGCAAACCTTGTCAACGCGTAGCTGTGGGGTAGAAGATGACCGGGCCGATTTCAAACAACGCGTACGCCGTTAATAGTCGGCAAGAAAATCTCGAAACAAAGATTACGCAACGCACACGTAAAAAAACAGCAGTGACCGGCTCAGCGCCGCATTCCGCCGCCGCCTGCACTGAAGCCGCCGCCGGACCAGCCGCCCGCACTCGAACCTTGTACCGTGCCCGTTTCGACGCTGCCCAATTGGCTGTCGTCGAGCGTTGACGTGCGTGCGGCGTTGCGGCTGCGCGTGAGCGTCACGCCCGCCGCGCCCGGACCAGGCGCGGCGTCCAGCGCGGCTAAACCGGCAGCAACGTGGGCGTGGTGCTCGGGCTGCGCATTCGCATTCAGCGACGGATGCGCGCCATACACGTAGCCCTGTCCCACCCCGATCGCGAGACTCACGCCAACCGGACCGCATCCCGTGCTGATCACCGCGGCTTCCTGCGTGAAGGATCCCATCGTCCCCACGCCCGCCGACATCTCGCCGCTCGCCGAAACCGGCGCGCATTGCATGGCGTCGACCAGGACGCCGTTCTCCGGCACGCTCACGTCGATGAATTCGGTACCGCCAATCAATACGCTCGCGAGCTTGCCAGGCGCGAGCACACCACTGTGACTCGGACCGGTTGTCATGAACTCGACATCGGCGGCAAAACCCGTGAGGTGCGCCGCATGAGGCGGCAGCGTGACACGGTACGCCGCATTGCGCGGGCCGTCGTCGATGCCCGCGAAACTGCCGCCGCGCGTCACGATCCGGAAGCCAATGCCCGGAAGACTCGTCGCGTAGACGTTGCCGAGGCCAGCGCTCGTGTCGGCGGGCGCGAGCACGCGCAATTCGCGCACGTTGTCCGGGCCGCTGCACGTGAAGGGAATGTCGTTGAGCGCGGCCACATGGGCCGAGCCGACCGTGGTTCCCACCGGCGCATTGAGCGGCACCGAGAGATGCACGGGAGAAAGCGGCAGCACCAGCACGCCGGGGTCCGCGGTCGGTCGGCATTCGGCGTGCGCTAGCGGCACATAGGAACCCGCGAGCAGCGCCAGCACGGTGGTGAGCCAGCGTGCGCCGCGACGCGCAGTCGATTCGAAAGAGCGGGGCATCGTTGAAAAAGGGGCAAGTGAGCGCGACCGATTTTACGGCACGGCGACTTCAGCGCCCCGACAAGCAATTTACCGATTGTTACTGCTGCGCGATAGAACGCAAGGCCCCCCGGTTTGACCGGCGGCTCGGGCATGCGGCGCATGTTCAAGGCGTTGACGGCTTTGACGCCCGCGCAGTATCGCCAGATTATTGGCCGGAACTGATTGCGCCGAGACTGTGCGCGAGATCGTCGATGAGATCACGCGGGTCTTCAAGCCCCACATGCAGACGCACGATCGGCCCGGTGTTCCTCCAGTCCTCGCAGGTTCTGGCGCTCGCGACGTTGACGACAGTCGCGAGGCTTTCGAAGCCGCCCCATGACGCGCCGATTCCGAACAGCGACAGCCCATCGACGAAGCGATCGGCCGCTTCAGCCGACACTTGCGAGAGTTCGAATGAGATCAGTCCGTTGGTGCCGGTGCAGTCGCGCTGCCATAGCGCGTGACCCGGATGTTCCGGCAGCGCAGGGCAGAAGACGCGCGCGACGGCAGGCTGTGTAGTGAGCCAGTGTGCAACTTCGAGTGCATGCTTCTCGTGCAGCGCGAGCCGGGCGCCCAGCGTGCGCGTGCCGCGCAGCACCAGGTACGCATCGTCGGGGCTGACGGCGACGCCCTGCGCATCGCTCATTGTCGCGAGAGGCCGCCAGGCGGCCTCAGTCGTTGTTACGGTGCCCATCATCACATCGGAATGGCCGCTCAGGTATTTGGTCGCGGCCATGATGGAAATGTCGGCACCGAGCCGCAACGGCTGATACTGCACGCCTGAGCCCCATGTATTGTCCGCGGCCAGCAGCGCGCCGTGGCGGTGCGCCAGTTCGGCGAGCGCGGGCAGATCGCACAGTTCGTAGAGCAGCGAGCCCGGACATTCGACGTAGACGAGCTTCGTGCGGGGCGTCATGCGGCTCGCGACATCCGAGCCGTCTGCCCGGATATACGTGACGTCGACACCCCACGGCTCGAGGAACGTCCTGGCGAAGTGGCGCAGCGGCTGATAGACGCAATCGGAAATCAGCACGTGGTCGCCAGGGCGAAGATAGGCGAGGAACACCATCGTTATGGCCGCGAGGCCAGTGGGGAAGAGGCGCGTTCGATAGCCTCCTTCGAGTCCCGACACGACATCTTCGAGGGCGAAGCCGGTAGGATTGCCGCGTGCGCCGTATGTGAACAAGCGCTCGGTACTGCGCCGGCTGCGTGCATCGTTCAGATCGGCCATCGTTTCGAACAGCGCAGTCGACGCGCGTACGACCGGCGGGTTGACCGCGCGCCCGCCGTCGACGACCGTGGACGTGCCGCCTTTGACAAGACGGGTGGCGAGGCGTGGAGCGTGCGAATCGTGGGGCATGTGAATAGGTGCCTTGAAGCGGGTGCCGTTCGCCGGCAGGTTCGTCGTTGCCTGATGTGCGGGCATCGCCCGCACATCCTGCGTTCACTTCGTCGCGGCTGCTGCGCCGATTCGAAACGTGCTGTGCTCATCGGCGTCGAGCTGGGCGAGCAGGCCGGTTTCCCACGCGAGATACTGACGCGCCGCTGCCTTGTTGCCGTCGTGACGATCATGCACGAAGAACAGGTAGTCGATGCAGGCTTCGTCGGGCGGCATGGCGGGCGTGGCGCTTACGGCGTGTCCGGCCGCCGTCCACGCGCCAAGGCCGCCTGCGAGCAGCACGAAACGGCCTGTATCGTCAGGCCGGCGTCGCAGCCAGTCCGCGACGAACAGCTCGGCGACGCCGCGCTCATCCGCGACGAGCGCGATGTTCCGGTCCGCGGGCACATCTGGCGGATCGGGCAGACGAGGGCGGATTGCCCATTGCGAGCCCGGAATATGGGCGCTTCGATAGCTCATGCTCGGCCGCAAATCGACCACTTGCATTGGCCTGGTCGCGAGCGCTTCGGCAAGCGTTGCCGCGTCAATTTCGGGCAGGGTCGCTTCCACAGCCGCAGGCAGGACCGGCAGCGAAACGCCGCTCGCGAACGCGTCGGGCAGCACGTACGCGTCGTGGCCCAACTGGCGCAGCCAGCTGGCGACGATCGGCGCGCGCACGCCGTCGCTGTCGAACAGCACGACACGCGCATGACGCACGCCGACGTATTGATCCGTAGCTTGTATCAGCTGTCCACCCGGGGTGTGTTGCGCGCCCGGCAACGAGCCGCAAGCGAATTCTTCCGGCGTGCGCACGTCGCACAGGTAAAGCGTGCGGGACGCATCGCACGCCCACTGTGCGAACGTGGCCGCGTCCACATGTGGCACCGCGAAGCGTTCGGCCAGTGTGCGGCTCGCTTCGCGCATCGGCTCGAGGGCGGCGAGCGGCACCGCTTCCGGGTAGCGGCGGGTGCTGCCGTGCTCGAGCGGCAGGTCCTCCAGGTACCACCCCTGCGTGCCGTTTGCGAGCGCCATCACAGGGTTGGCGATGCCCAGATTGATCAGCGTTTGCGCGCCGATGATGCTGCGCGTGCGACCCGCACAGTTGATGACGATCGGCGTCGTTGCGTCGGAAACGAGTTCGCGGATGCGATAGCCAAGCTCGCCATTGGGGCAGCAGATCGACGAAGGGATCGTCATCTTCCGGTATTCGCCGAGCGTGCGGCCGTCGAGAATGACGACCGGCTCGCCGCGTTCGCGCTTTGCCGCGAGTTCGCGCGCCGTAATGTGCGGCGTGTGATACGCGTGCTCGACCAGCTCGCCGAACGTCTTCGACGGCACGTTCACGCCCGCGAACAGCGTATGGCCGGCGCGCTGCCAGCCCTCGGTGCCATCCTCGAGCACGTGCAGGTTCGTATAGCCACGCTCGCAGAGGCGAGCCGCCGCGTCGAGCGCGACGGTCGCATCGGTGTCGTAGAGCACGAGGCGCGTGGTGCGGCGGGGAACGAGCCGCCCGATCTCGAGTTCGAGCCGGCTATAGGGGAGCGGCACGCCGTGAAAGAGGTGCGCTTCGCCGTACTGCCCGTGCTCGCGCACGTCGATGAGAGCGATCTCGGCGCCGTCACGCAGCCAGCGCTTGAGCGTCGAGGCGTCGATAAACGAAGGGAGCAATGAGGTCATGTCGAAAGCGTTGCCGTTTCGTAGGGTTGAACGAATCCCCACCGATTGCCGGGGCAAAACGGTGCCTCGGTCCCAGCCCCATGTGGGCGGACCTGTGCTGGACACGGCGCCGCCACGGCGCCGGGCAGGATTCGGGAGTGGGCTTTGCGTTAGCGGCGCGTCTTCACGCCGATGTTCATCACCTGATACGTGCCGTTTTCGAGGTCGAACGTGATGCGCTCGGTGAGCGTTTCCAGCGCGCGGCCATACATGTGCAGGTGGCGGATCGGCGTATCGCCCTTGATCTCGACGGCGTGAATGTCGTCCGAGGCAAGCGCGATGCCGTGGCCGGGTTCGACGACGACGGTCTGCGTCACTTCGACCGAGCCCACGCCCGGCGTCCTGCCGTCGTCGGTGCGCCGATAGAGGAAGTTGTGCTCGATGCCGTCGACCGCCGCAATGCAGGCCCATGTCGTGTGGTTATGCGGCGTGATCTTCTTGCCGGGGCGCATGACATTCAGATACAGCGCGTAGGTCTGGTCGGCGTCTTCGTGAATCAGGTAGCGCGCCTGAAGCTCGCCATCGGCGGGCGGCGGGAAGTCCGCGTCCTGCCACAGCTCGCGGCGCGCCGCGAGCGACTTGACCTGATCGAGCACCGCGGCGAGCGCCGGACGCGTCTCGCCCGCGGGCGCAAGCTCGGATTTCATGGCGGCAATCGCTTCAGCGACGGCAGTATCGCGTTGTGCGGACAGGGACGGTGTTGACATGAGGAATGGGTCTCCGAGATTGAAAGTAGGTTAAGCGGCGCGATACTCGGCAAGCTCGCGCGGCGACGGGCGCAGTACGTCATGTAAAAAGCGTTGCGCGCGCTCGTGTGCGGGCCGGGTGAAAAACCTGTCGGGCGGCGCGTCTTCGAGCAACTGGCCCTGGTCCATGAACCAGACGCGGCTCGACACTTCGCGCGCAAAGCCCATTTCATGGGTGACGATCACCATCGTCAGGCCGTCGTTGGCGAGACTTCGCATTACCTGCAGCACCTCCTGCACCATCTCTGGATCGAGCGCGCTCGTCGGTTCGTCGAACAGCATCAATGGCGGCTTCATCGCAAGCGCGCGTGCAATCGCCACGCGCTGCTGCTGGCCTCCGGACAGGTTCGCGGGCATCGCGTCGATCTTGTGCGCGAGGCCGACCTTGGCCAGCAGATTCTCGGCCTGGGCGATGGCTTCGTCGCGCGACATGCCGAGCACCCGGGTGGGGCCCAGGATCAGGTTTTGCCGCACCGACAGGTTCTGGAACAGGTTGAAGCTCTGGAACACGAAGCCGATGCGGGCGCGCAGCCGGTTGAGCTTGACGTTGCGCGCATTCACGTCGCAGCCTTCGAACAGGATGCGTCCCTGCTCGATGGCTTCGAGCCGCGTGACGGTGCGGATCAAGGTCGACTTGCCGGAGCCGGACGGCCCGCATACGACGACAACTTCGCCGCGCTCGATTATGGCGTCGATGCCCCTGAGCACATGGTGCTGACCGTAGTGCTTGTGCACGTTCTCGAAAGCGAGCATGGTCATGGTCTCTTTTGCTCCTGCGATATCAAGCGAGGCCCGCGCGCTGGCGAGCGATGCGGCGCTCCAGCTGCCCCGCAAAGCGCGAGACGGCGAAGCACAGGATGAAATAAAAAGCGGCAAGCACGAGGAACGTTTGAAACGGCTGCGTCAGCGTGATCGTGTTGACCTGCGCCGCCGAATACGTCAGCTCGGGCACGCCGATCACATACGCGAGCGAGGTCGCCTTGATGATCGAGACGAACTGGTTGACGATCGACGGCAGCATGTTGGCGAGCGCCTGAGGCAGTTGCACGTAGCGCATGCTTTGCAGCCACGAGAGCCCGTTCGAGCGCGCGGCTTCCATCTGACCGCGCGGCAGCCCTTCGAGTCCGGCGCGCACGATTTGCGCAAGGAACGCGCTTTCGTAGACGACGATCGCGCACACGGCCGTCGTAACCGCCGACACCTGCGCGCCCACCAGCAGCGGCACCGCGAAATAGGCCCAGAAAATCAGCATCAGCAGCGGAATGCCACGGATCAGACGTGTCCAGATGCTGGCGGCGCGCCGCAGTCCACGCAACGGCGAGACGAGCGCGAGACCGATCGCGACGGCAATCGGGAACGACATCGCGAGGCCCAGCGCCGAGATGACGAGCGTGATCGCCACGCCGCCGAGCGGCCCGTGCGGCCAGTTGCCGACAAGAAACAGCCCAAGATAGTTGTGCAGAATATCGAACATGGCTCAGGTTCCGAGCGGCGTCGTGCGACGTTTGGCGAAGTGGTCCGAGAGCGCCATCAGCGCCAGCGTGCCGATCAGATAGAGAACGGTTGCGACGAGGAAGATGTCGAAGGTGCGAAACGTCAGGTTGTCGATCTGGCGCGTGTTGTACAGCAGTTCGTGCACGCCGATCGCCATGGCGAGTGAACTGTCCTTGAAGAGCCGCAACGCCTGGTTCAGCAGCCCCGGCAGCGCCACGCGCATGCCTTGCGGCAAGATCACGTAGCGAAACGCCTGCAGGTACGTGAGACCGATCGAACACGCCGCCTCTTGCTGCGTATAGGGAATCGTGCGCAAGCCGGAGCGCAGGTCTTCTGACATGAATGCGCCGTAGTTGAGCGCCAGCGCGATCGTGGCGAAAAAGAACTCCGTGTTTCCGGTGTTGACCCAGTGATAAAGCGGCGCGGGCAACAGTTGAGGGACGCCGAAATACCACACGAGGATCTGTACGAGCATCGGCACGTTGCGGTGATATTCGACAACGGCAAAGACGAACGTCTTGCACGCCTTGATGGGCAGCGCACGCAGCGTTGCGAGCACGACGGCTACGACGATGGCGAACAGGCCAGACACGACGAACAGCTGCAATGTGGTGAGTACGCCGTTGCGCAGCAAAGGCAGGTAGCCGTCGTCGAGCAGAAAGGAGAAGTCGAACATGCTGGGGCAGGTCGTCAGGAGTCGATAAGAAAAATGACGGGGACGGCGTGCGTTGCGCAGGGGGTCCGTCCCGGTGACTTCCGCGCGAAGCGCGTGCGTTCACTGCGTCCTGATCGGTTCGACCTTATAGTCGCGCGTGAACTTGTACGGCGAGTTCACGCCGAGCCATTTGTCGAAGCTCTGCTGAAGTCCGCTCGACTTGTCGTAGTCGTGCAGGATCTTGTTGACCGCCGCCATCAACGCGGGTTCGCTCTTGTTCATGACCACACCCCAGCGCTCCTCGTAGACGGGCGCAGCGAGCATCCGGTATTGCTGGCCGCCCTTTTGCGCGGCCTCGTTCGCAAAGCGCGCGAGGATGTTCTGGCCAGCGACAAGACCGTCCACCTTGCCTTGCTGGAGCGCGAGGAACGCCGACGGAATATCGTGGAACGTGAGTAGATTCGAGTTCGGCAGGCGCGTGACCGATACCGCCGCCGAACTCGAACCTTCCGAAGCCGCGATCTTCTTGCCGTTGAGCTGATCGAGATTCTGGATGGGGGAATCGGCGCGTACCAGCACCCGGATCGGCGCGACATAGTACTGGTCGCTGTAGTCGACCTGTGCGGCGCGGGCCGGCAACCACGCCATCGCGGCGGCGAGCACGTCGACGCGGTGCGTCTTCAGTTCGGGAATGCGCGCGTCGGTCGACAGCGTGCGATGGTCGAGCTTCACGCCCAGTCCTTGCGCGAGCACCCGGCATACGTCGACGTCGAAGCCCACGATCTGGCGCGTGGCGGGATCGGGAAAGGCGTACGGCTCACTGGCGTTTTGCGTGCCGCATACGAGGGTGCCGCGGGCCTTGATGTCGGCCAGTTCGTCCGCATTCGCCCGGCCGAAGGTGGCGAGGAAGGTGATCGTCAGAACGGCCAGTTTTCGTTGCCACATAAAGCGGGGTCTCCTCCAGAAAGGAAGTCTCTGCGATGACGGGTGCCGCGGTCGAGCGTGCCCGCCTGTGCCCACCTGTACGTTGAGGGCACGCGTCGACGCACGCACATGTCTCCGGTTGCATAAATTGTGCTTGAGTGTTGACAAGCTTATCGGTCAAAATTTTGGCGAACAATTTAATTATTTGCCGAAAAGCATTAGCGAAATTGAACTATCGGATGCCCGGAATGCGAAACCTCGATATCGATCTGCTGCGCACGTTCGTCGCCATCGCCCAGCGCGAAACGTTCGCTGCGGCGGCCGAGCAGGTCGGCCGCACACAGTCTGCGATCACACAGCAGATGCAGCGGCTCGAGCAGGAAGTAGGCTGCATCCTGTTCGAGAAGCGGGGGCGGCAGAAGATGATGACGACGGACGGGTCGAGGCTGCTCGCTTACGCAAACAAGATCCTCGCGCTCAACGATCAGGCGGTGCAACTGGCGTATTCGCGGGGCCCTGGCGAGAAAGTCCGCATAGGATCGCCGCACGACGTGGCGGACTCGATCCTGCCGAACATGCTGCGGCGTTTGTCGAAGTTGTCGACTGAACTGCAAATGGAAATCAACGTCGGACGCAGCCCGTTCCTGATGGATGCGTTGCGCGATGGCGAACTCGATCTCGTGATCTCGACGCGCTACGACGATGCGTTCCCGGGCGTCACGCTGCGCACGTCGCCAATGGTCTGGATCTGCGCGGAGGATTTCACGTTCAATCCGGGGGAGCCCGTTCCACTCGTGATGGCCGACGAGCTGAGCCTGTTTCGCAAGCTGTCGATTGCTGAACTCGACGCGAACGACATTCCCTGGCGGACGAGCTTCATGTCTCCAACGCTGACGGGCATCAAGGCCGCGATCAGTGCTGGCCTCGGCGTCACGGCACGGACCACTGAATTGCTCGACGCGAATATGCGCGTACTGACCGAAGGCGATGGCTTGCCGCGCCTGCCGGAGGTCGCCTTCTATCTGTACGTGCAGCCGACTTGTACGAGCGCCGTGCTGCGCGAGTTGTTCGAGTCGACGGAGCGCATCGCGACGCGCTTCGGGCCTTCGTTCGCATAACCGGCCGCGTTCGGGTCTGGCGCTTTCGTTCGCGTTACGGCCACCTTGCGATTGCAGGATATTGGCATTTACCCCAAGGAAAAGACACTGGCATTTCTCTAGCGGACAGACTAGGATTGCGCCCAATGTTACCGGTTACAGTAAACGGTAACATCCCGGCTGCGGAGTCGCGCTTCATCCCGGCGCGGCCGGGAGCGACCATGATTAATAAAACAGGAGACACGAGATGAATCTGGCCACCAACGTGCGGAGCCGGTCGAGGATTCGCTGGTGGGTTGCGGGCCTCATGTGGGCGGCGATCGCGATCAACTACATCGACCGCACCGTGCTGTCGGCGGCGGCGCCGCGCCTCCAGTCGCAATTCCACCTGAGCGCGGTGGAAATGGGTGTCGTCATGTCGGCGTTCTTCTGGTCGTACGCACTGCTGCAACTGCCCGCGGGTTTTCTTGCCGACCGTTTGGGCCAGAAAAAGGTGCTGGGTTTCGCGGTGCTCTGGTGGTCGCTGGCGACGGCGGCCACGGGCATCGCGAGCGGTTTCAAGTCGCTCGTCGCGTTGCGCGTGGCGCTTGGCGCGGGCGAGGCGGGCGCGTATCCGAGCAACGCGGGCATTGCGTCGAAGTGGTTTGCGCGCAGCGAACGCGCGACGGTCGCGGGCATTTTCGATAGCGGGTCGAAGCTGGGTGGCGCCATCGCGCTGCCGCTCATTGCCGCGATGCTCACGGCGTTCGACTGGAAGATCACGTTCGCGCTCACCGGTTTGCTCGGTCTGATCTGGTACGTGGTGTGGCAGTTCACGTTCAGCGATTCGCCGCGTGATCACAAGCGGGTCAATGCCGAGGAACTCGCGTACATCGAGAGCGATTCATTGGCAGAGCGAAGCGACAAGGCAGAGCGCCCCGCGCTGCGCAAGCTGCTCGCACACCGCAACATCTGGGCGATGTGCATTGGCTTCTTCATGATCAACTATAACTCGTACTTCTTCATCACCTGGCTGCCCACGTATCTCGTGAAGGCGCGTGGCATGACGATGATGGAAATGGGCTGGATGGCGTCGCTGCCGCTGCTCGTCTCGATAGTGGTCGAGATTTTCGCAGGCTGGGCGTCCGATCGCGTGTTCGCCTCGGGCAAGCTTTCGCTCACCGCTACGCGCAAGCTCTTTCTCGTGATCGGCTTGCTGATGGCATCGAGCATCGGTTTCGCCGCGTTCGCCGACTCGGCCGCCGTTGCGGTGCTGCTGCTGTGCATTGCGAAGTCGGGCACGACCGTGGCGGCTTCGCAAGTCTGGGCGCTGCCGGCCGACGTCGCGCCGCGCAACGCCGTGTCGATGGTAGCGGGCGTTCAGAACACGGTATCGAACATCGGCGGCGTGGTTGGCCCGATCGTCACAGGGGCGATTGTTGGCGCGACGGGTTCGTTCGTGCCAGCGCTCGTCGTGTCGTCGGCGCTGATCGGCGTGGCGATCGTCAACTATCTGTTCCTGCTGGGCAAGGTCGAGCCGATTCGTCTCGACGGTGCTTCGCCGCAGCCGCAGGCGCGCGAGTACAGCAACGCCCCGTAATACCACCGGATCAACCTACGCGGTTTCGCCGGAAGCATTCCCGCCGTTTTCTCTCAGGCGGTAATACATAGTAGTCCTCTAAATACTAAAACCAGACAGGTCACCTGTATGAAAAAAGCACTTTTCGCAGCGGCCGGGCTTTTGTCCGTCGCACCCGTCATGGCGCAGGCCCAGAGCTCCGTCACGTTGTATGGTCTCGTCGATGCCGGTATCGGTTATGTCAATAACATCAAAGGCGGTTCGGCGTTCCAGTTGACGAGCGGCCGCCTGAGCGGTAGCCGTTGGGGCCTGAAAGGAAACGAGGATCTCGGCGGCGGCCTGAGCGCGGTGTTTACGCTCGAAGGCGGCTTCAAGCCCAGCGACGGCACCGCCGCACAAGGCGGGCGTCTGTTCGGCCGCAGCGCGTTCGTGGGCATTGCGAAGAGCGGCATCGGCACGTTCACGCTCGGCCGCCAGTATGAGCCGTTAGCGGATCTCGTCGCGCAATACGCCGGTTCGGGCTTTTGG
This sequence comes from Paraburkholderia sp. J8-2, assembly GCF_905220195.1. NCBI lineage: Bacteria > Pseudomonadati > Pseudomonadota > Betaproteobacteria > Burkholderiales > Burkholderiaceae > Paraburkholderia > Paraburkholderia sp. J8-2. The sequence goes on along the minus strand of NZ_CAJMZA010000001.1, from coordinate 206,246 downwards.
TCGCCGTCCACCCACGTGGGCGACAACGACAACCTGAACCAGACGTTCCGCATCAACAACGCGGTGAAGTTCCGCAGCGACACCATTGCGGGCTTCACCGTCGACGGCATGTACGCGTTCAGCAACCAGGCGAGCGGCGCGGGCGGTCAAGGCTTTGGAAACAACCGCGCCTGGGGCCTCGCCGCGAACTACGTGAACGGGCCGCTCTCGATCGGCGGCGGTTACGTGCTGCTCGATCATCCGAACACGACGACCAACACGAGCGGCGCGATTGGTGGCGCGTCGACCACGAGCGGCGACGACTACAGCGGCGGGTTCTTCTACAACCTCGACGGCGGCGTGGCCCGTCAGCAAATTGCGGCGGCCGGCGCGAACTACAAGATCGGCAGCGCGATTGCGGGCTTTGCGTTCAGCCACACGGAACTCGACTATAACGACGGGTCCTCCCGCAAGTTCAACAACTACGACGCGAACCTGCGCTACCTGCTCACGCCCGCCACGACGCTGATCGGCGTCTACACGTTCACGGACGGCCGCGCGAACGGGCTGGCGGGCACGGGCGGCGCGACGCTCAAGCCGAAGTGGCATCAGTTCACGCTGGGCGTGGACTATGCGCTCTCCAAGCGTACGGACGTCTACCTCTCGGGCACGTATCAACTCGCGGCCGGCGACGCATCGACGCGCGTAGGTTCGTCTTACAGCCGGATCGCGGCGATTGCGTATGCGGGCGGCGCATCGTCCACCAATCGTCAGGTCGACGTGTTCACGGGCATCCGCACGAAGTTCTGATCGCGCTTTACGCGCTGGAAGCAAAAAGGCCTCGCCATGTGTGCGAGGCCTTTTTGCGTTGCCGTCGCAACGCGATCACGCTCAAGCCGAGCCGCGCTCGATCAGCGTGAAGCCGACGTCCACTTTTGCGCGCTTGCTCGCGCCGGTCTCGATTTTCTCCATCAGCATGGACGCCGCGAGCTTGCCGATCTTCGTGCCGTCGATCCGAATGGTTGTGAGTGGCGGGTCCGTGTCGGCGGCGAAATTCTGGTCGCCGTAGCCGATCACCTTGAGGCGCCCCGGCACGTCGAGCCCGCGCGCACGGGCTTCCATGAGCACGCCGAGCGCCATGATGTCCGCGCCGCAGAAGATCGCGTCGATCTGCGCATGCTCGTCGAGCAGCTTCGCGAGCGCGCGGCGTCCGTCGCCGAGATGGGCGGGCGAGGGCACGGCGGCCACGGGAATCTCGCGCTCGCCGCCGAAGGCGTCGATGAACGCGTTGGCGCGCAGCGTCGCCCGGCGGTCGCCCGGCGTGACGATGGCCGGGTGCCGCGCGCCACGCTCGCGCAGGTAGCGCGCCGCCGCTTCGCCTACGCGCGTATGCGAGAAGCCAATCAACATGTCGAGCGGCGAGCGCGTGATGTCCCACGTTTCGACCACGGGAATGCCGGCCGCGCGCAGTTTCTGCCGCGACGCCTCCGAGTGAATCACGCCGGTGAGCACAATGCCTGCCGGCCGCCGCCCGATGATGGCGTCCAGCAGCGCCTCTTCGCGCGATTCGTCGTAGCCGCTCTGGCCGAGCAGCAACTGATAGCCGGCCGTCTCGAGTTCCGCGGTCAGGGCGGCGACCGTTTCCTGGAACACGCTGCCCGCCATCGCCGGGATCAGCGCAACGACGAGGTGGCTGCGATTCGAGGCAAGCGAGCCCGCGATCAGATCGGGTGTGTAGCCCGTTTGCCGCACGGCCTCGCGCACGCGTTCCAGCGTTTCAACCGAAACCAGTTCGGGATTGTTGAGGGCGCGTGAAACGGTGACCTTCGTGACCCCCGTCAGTCGGGCCAGGTCGCTGAGCGTGACCCGGCCGGTGTTCTTGCGGGCACGCCGCGACGCGGTGCCGGCGGCGGGCTGGGCGAATTCTGTCGAGGTCTTGGTCACGGGCGCGCGCGCTCCTGCGGCAAAAAGGTGTTGGCATTATCCCAAAACTGTACTACGATGGCATCTATGTTACCGGTTACATTAACCGGTAACGCTGTTCCAAACGAAAGGCGCGCGTTCCCCGGCGCAGCCAGCAACAATTTCGCATGGGACCGGAGCCGGTGCCGCTGCGCGCCCTTCGGATCGTCAGCGGAGACAGGCGAATGCTCCAATCCAACAAGTCCTATAACGGGCCGTTGATCCGGCTCAACCCCAACGACAACGTCCTGATCGCGCGCGAGTCGCTGACGATCGGGGATCAAGTCTTGATCGAAGGTGAAGTGATTCGCCTGCGCGCGCAGGTCGCGGCGGGCCACAAGGTGGCCGCGCGGCGCATGGCGTCGGGCGAGCCCATCCGCAAATACGACACCGTGATCGGCGTGGCTGCGCGCGACATCGAGCCTGGCGAGCACGTTCATACGCATAACATCACGCTCGTCGACTTCGATCGCGATCCGGGTTTCGGTCTCGACGTGAAGCCTGTCGACTACTTCGCGCCGGAGCAGCGCGCGACGTTCGACGGCATCGTGCGGCCCGACGGTCGGGTCGCCACGCGCAACTTCATCGGCATCCTCGCGTCGGTCAACTGTTCGGCCACGGTCATTCGCCATATCGCCGACTACTTCACACCCGAGCGGCTGCGCGATTATCCCAATGTCGACGGCGTGGTCGCGTTCGCGCAAACGAGTGGCTGCGGCATGTCCTCGCCGAGCGAGCACTTCGACGTGCTCCGCCGCACCATCGCGGGCTACGCGCGCCACCCGAACCTGGGCGGCGTGCTCATCGTCGGGCTGGGGTGCGAGCGCAACCAGGTCGGCGATCTGCTCGACTCGCAGGGGCTGAAGACGGGCAAGGCCGTGCACGCGCTGGTGATGCAGGACACGGGCGGCACGCGTGCAACGATCGAAGCCGGCATCCAGGCCGTGCAGGCGATGCTGCCCGCGGCAAACGACATCGTGCGTACGCCGGTGCCGGTCAGCCATCTGAAGATCGGCCTCGAATGCGGCGGCTCGGACGGTTTCTCGGGCATCACCGCGAATCCGGCGCTGGGCGCCGCGATGGACCTGCTCGTGCGTCACGGCGGCACCGCGATCCTCTCCGAAACGCCCGAGATTCACGGCGTCGAATACATGCTCACGCGCCGCGCCGTGTCGCCCGAAGTCGGCCAGAAACTGCTTGACCGGCTCGCGTGGTGGGAGCGTTATACGCGCGGCCAGAATGGCCAGTTCAACGGCGTGGTCGGGCCGGGCAACCAGCAGGGCGGTCTCGCCAACATCTTCGAAAAGTCGCTCGGTTCCGCCATGAAGGGCGGCACGACGCCGCTGCAAGCCGTCTACGAATACGCGGAGCCGATCGATCGCGCAGGCTTCGTATTCATGGATTCGCCCGGCTATGATCCCGTCGCGGTAACGGGGCAGATCGCGAGCGGCGCGAACCTGATCTGCTTCACCACGGGCCGCGGCTCCATGTTCGGCTCGAAGCCCGCGCCGACGCTCAAGCTCGCGAGCAACACGCCCATGTTCACGCGTCTCGAAGAGGACATGGACATCAACTGCGGTCGCGTGATCGACGGTGAGCGCACGATCGAGGAAATGGGTCAGGACATCTTCGATCTGATCGTTCGCGCGGCTTCGGGCGCGCGCACGAAGAGCGAGTTGCTCGGACTCGGCGACAACGAGTTCGTGCCCTGGCACATGGGCATCGTGAGCTGAGGGCGCGCGACTGCGCGCCTAGGGCCGGCATCAATAGAACAGGTAGGGAGACAGCAGATGTTCGAATCTGCGCAGCGGCACGGCCGCTCGAAGATGCGCTGGTGGGTTGCCGGCCTCATGTGGGCGGCGATTGCGATCAACTATATCGATCGCACGGTGCTCTCGGCGGCGGCGCCGAAAATTCAGTCAGCGTTCCATCTCGACGCGATGCAGATGGGCATCGTCATGTCGGCGTTTTTCTGGTCGTATGCGCTGCTGCAATTGCCGGCGGGCTTGCTCGCCGATCGGCTGGGCCAGAAGAAAGTGCTGGGTTTCGCGGTGCTCTGGTGGTCGATCGCGACCGCGATGACGGGCCTCGCGACCGGTTTTCGCTCGCTCGTCGGTTTGCGCGTGGCGCTGGGCGTGGGCGAGGCGGGCGCGTACCCGAGCAACGCGGGTATTGCCACGCGGTGGTTTCCGCGCAAGGAGCGCGCGACCGTTGCGGGCATTTTCGACAGTGGCTCGAAGCTCGGTGGCGCGATCGCCTTGCCGCTGATCGCGTGGATGCTGGCCGTGTTCGACTGGAAGATGACCTTCGTGCTCACGGGCCTGCTCGGCATCGTGTGGTTCGTCGCGTGGCTCGTGAGCTTCACCGACTCTCCCGCCGCGCATCCGCGCGTGAATGCGGCGGAACTCGCGCACATCGAAAGCGATAAAAGCGCGCAACGCGCGCAGCCCGTCGCGCGTCCGCCGTGGCGCAAGCTGCTTGCGCACCGCAACGTGTGGGCGATGTGCATCGGCTTTTTCATGATCAATTACAACTCGTACTTCTTCATCACGTGGCTGCCCACGTATCTGATGAAGGAGCGCGGCATGAGCGTGCTGCAGATGGGCTGGATGGCCTCGTTGCCGCTGCTCGTGTCGATCGTCGTCGAGATTTTCGCGGGGTGGGCCTCGGATCGTGTATTCGCGAGTGGCAAGCTCTCGCTCACTGCCACGCGCAAGCTCTTTCTCGTGGTCGGGCTCGTGATGGCGTCGAGCATCGGCTTCGCGGCGTTTGCGCACTCGGCGCTCGTAGCGGTCCTGCTGCTGTGCGTCGCGAAATCGGGCACCACGGTCGCGGCTTCGCAGGTGTGGGCACTACCCGGCGACGTCGCGCCGCCCAATGCCGTTTCGATGATCGCGGGCCTGCAAAACTCCGTGTCGAATCTCGGCGGCGTGGTCGGCCCGATCGTCACGGGCGCCATTGTTGGCGCGACCGGTTCGTTCGTTGCCGCGCTGCTGTTCTCGGCGGCGCTGATCGGCATTGCGATCATCAACTATCTGTTCCTCCTCGGGAAGGTGGAACCCATTCAATTCGGCGACCCTTCACAGGAGACACGCATTCATGAACCCGCAGACTTCAGCGCTTAATCCGTTCAAGGCGGCGCTCGCCGCGCGCAAGAAGCAGGTTGGCTTCTGGCTTTCCATGGCGGATCCGTATCTCGCAGAAGTGAGCGCGACGGCCGGCTTCGACTGGCTCCTCATCGACAGCGAGCACGCACCGAACGAACTGCGCACGATCCTCGCACAACTGCAGGCCGTGGCGCCGTACCCGGGCGAACCGGTCGTGCGCCCCGTGAACGGCGACCCGGCGCTGCTCAAGCGTCTGCTCGATATCGGCGCGCGCAATCTGCTCGTGCCGATGGTCGATACCGCCGACGAAGCGCGCGCGCTCGTCGCGGCCGTGCGCTATCCGCCGCATGGCATTCGCGGCGTGGGCAGCGCGGTGGGCCGCGCGTCGCGCTGGAGCCTGCGTACCGACTACCTGGATATTTCGGATGACGAAGTATGCTTGCTCGTGCAAGCGGAAACGACGACGGCGCTTGGCAACCTCGAAGCGATCTGCGCCGTGGACGGCGTGGACGGCGTATTCATTGGGCCGGCTGATCTCGCGGCTTCCATGGGTTATCGCGGCCGGGCCACGCATCCCGAAGTGCAGCAGGCGATCGACGGGGCGATCCGCACGATCGTCGCGTCGGGCAAAGCAGCGGGAACACTCATGTCCGACCCGGCACTCGCGCGTCACTACCTGGAGCTTGGCTGCACGTTCGTCGCGACGGGGGTGGACATCCTGATGTTCGCGAACGCGGCGCGCAAGCTCGCGCGTGATTTCGCGGACGTGCGCACAGCGGACTGAAGCAGCGCGCCAAAAGACCGCGCAAAGCGATGGAGGAGGAGACGCGACATGAACGATTTCGCAGCGAAAAGCGGGGCGGCTGAGCACATCCGGGCCCTGCGCGAGAACTGGCGCATCATCTTTGCCGCGACGGCGGGATGGGCGCTCGACGCATTCGATTTTACGATTCTGCTGTTTCTGATTCCCCATCTGGGCAAGGTGTTCGACGTGGGCTTGCCCGCGATGGCGTTCGTGGTGACCGCAACCGGCTTCGCGAAAGTGGCGGGCACGATCGGCTGGGGGTTTGCCGCGGACCGCTTCGGTCGAAAGATCGTGTTCATGGCGGCCGTGCTGTGGTTTTCATGTGCCGCGGGTTTGAGCGGCCTCGCGTGGAGCTACGCGTCGTTCATGGCCATGCGCGTTTTGTTCGGCATTGGCTTCGGCGGCGAGTGGACCGCATCGGTCGCGCTGCTGATGGAAACCGTGCCCGCGAAAATTCGTCCGCTCGCTTCGGGCATCATGGTCGCGGGCTACGAGTTCGGCTATCTGCTCGCGGCGCTCGCATTCCACTTTCTGTTTCCCGTCACGGGCTGGCGCTGGATGTTTTTCCTTGGCGTGCTGCCCGCGCTGCTGACGCTCTTCCTGCGCCGCAACGTGGGCGAGTCGCCGGACTGGGAGCGTGAACGGCAGTCGAAGGTGCGCCGCCGCGCGCGCGAAGTGTTCATCTTCAATCCGGCCGTCTTGCAGGCGTGGCTTTTTTCGGCCGCGATCAATTTCATGCTGTGGGCCGTGCAGGTGCTGTATCCCACGTTCCTGCTCACGACGCAACATCTCGACTCGAGCCAGATCTTTCCGTTCATCATCGCTTATTCGGTGGGCTCGGTCATCGGCAAGCCGCTTTCGGGCTATAGCGCGAGCCGCTTCGGCGAGCGCCGCACGATCTGCATGTTCCTCGGCGTCGTGATCCCGTCGACGGTGCTCTATACGATGGTGCAGAGCCACTTCCTGCTCGGCGTGGGCGCGTTCTGCATGGGCATGTTCGCGAACGGCCTGTTCGGCATCATGCCGCTCTATCAATCACGGCGTTTCCCGGTTGAAGGGCGCGCGACCGGCATTGGCATCAGCTACGCGATGACCTCGGTAAGCGTGGTCGCCCCGTATGCAATCGCGCTCGTCACGCCCTCGCTCGGGCTCAAGTTCGGGATGGCGTCGTTCATCGCGGGCGGCGCGCTGCTGCTGATCGCGATCAGCGTGTTCGATACTTCGCGCTGGATGCCGCGCGGCGAAGCGGCCGAAGGCGCGACTCAAGGCGGCACGGAGCCCGGCGAAACAGGAACGCCGATGCTGGCGGCCGGCAGCGCCACGCGTTGAACGGGCCAACAGGAGCACACCGATGAACACAACCTCACGCCGCTGGACCCGGCGACCCGAAGATTCCACCTGGGGTGACTGGGGCGCCGACGATCAACTCGGCCGCCTGAATCTGATCACGCCCGCGAAGGTGCTCGAAGGGTTGCGTGAAGCGCGCGAAGGCCGGACGTTCTGCCTGAGCCTGCCGCTCGATTGCCCCGGCAACCGCGTGCTGAACCCGCGCCGCGCGCCGCCGCGAGTCGAACCGACGATGCGCGGCGACAAGCCGAACATGACCTACCCGCTCTCGCGCGACAACGCGGTCCTCACCGACGTGATCTGCGACGACGTGGTCACGCTCGCGCTGCAGTATTCGACGCAGTGGGACAGCCTCGCGCACATGGGCCAATGGTTCGACGCCGACGGCGACGGCAAGCCGGAAATGTGCTTCTACAACGGCTTTCGCGCGGGCGAGGACATCGTCGGGCCGCTCGATTACCGCGACGAGACGTTGCCCGCGACCGATCGCGCGAGCGGCGCCTGGCGGCTCGGCATCGACAACATGGCGGCGACCTGTGTGCAGGGGCGGGCGGTGATGGTCGATATCAAACGGCAGTTCGGCACAGGGCCGTTGCGCATTGGCTATCGCGAGTTGATGGAAGCGATGAAGGCGCAGTGCGTGGTTGTCGAGGCCGGCGACATGCTCTGCCTGCGCATGGGCATGGACGAAGCGTTGCTCGATGTCTATCGCACGCAGAACGAACAGGCGCTCGAAGGCGGTTTTGCCGGTCTCGACGGCCGCGATGAAGCGCTGCGCCGCTGGATCATCGAATCGAATGTGGCCGCTCTGATCTCCGATAACGTGGCCGTCGAATGCTTGCCCGCGGCGCCTTGCAACGACGCGCGCTATCCCTCGCATCCGTTGCACGATTTGTGCTTGTTCCGGCTTGGCGTGCATCTGGGCGAGCTTTGGCATTTGAGCGAACTCGCAGACTGGTTGCACGCGCACGGCCGCAACCGTTTTCTGTTGACCGCGCCGCCGCTGCGGCTGCCGCGCGCGGTCGGCTCGCCGGTCACACCCGTCGCGACGGTCTAGCGGCTCACGGACACATTTGCGCGCGCGAGCAGAAGTACAGCACGCGCGGGCGCTGGATATCTGACGATTTCGATACTCGAAATCCCTTGTAGAAAGGAGCATGCAGTGAGTTTGGAGTTGACGCGAGGCGAACTGCTTCGACAGGAAAATTTCATCGACGGCAAGTGGATCGCCGCCGCCGGAGGCAGCCGTTACGCGGTGACGAATCCCGCGACGCAGGACACGCTCGCGCAGGTTGCCAACAGCTCGGCCCGCGATGCCCGCGCGGCGACTGAAGCGGCGAGCCGCGCCTTGCCCGCCTGGCGCGACAAGCTGCCCCGCGAGCGGGCGCAGGTGCTCAGCCGTTGGCACGCGCTCATCATCGAGAACAGCGAGGATCTGGCCCGCCTCATGTCTATGGAGCAGGGCAAGCCGCTCGCGGAGGCGCGCGGCGAGGTCGCGTATGGGGCTTCGTACGTTGCGTGGTTTGCCGAAGAGGCGACGAAGGTCTATGGCGACATCATTCCGCAGACGCAGCGCGGCAAGCGCATGAGCGCGATCAAGGAGCCGATTGGCGTGGTCGCCGCGATCACGCCGTGGAATTTCCCGCTCGCAATGATCGCGCGCAAGATCGCCCCGGCGCTCGCTGCCGGCTGCACCGTCGTGGCGAAGCCCGCCGAAGACACGCCGCTCACGGCACTCGCGCTCGCCGCGCTTGCGCAGGAGGCGCGCTTGCCCGACGGCGTACTCAACATGATCTCGGCCGCGCGGGACGAAGGTATTGCCGCTGTGGCCGACTGGCTCGCCGACGATCGCGTGCGCAAGATCACCTTCACGGGCTCGACGGCGGTGGGCAAGCATCTGGCGCGCGAGTCGGCAGACACGCTCAAGAAGCTCTCGCTGGAACTGGGCGGCAACGCGCCGTTTATCGTGTTCGAGGACGCCGACCTCGACGCGGCCGTCAACGGCCTGATGGCGGCCAAGTTCCGCAACGGCGGCCAGACCTGCGTCTGTCCCAACCGCATCTACGTGCATGAATCGGTGTACGAACGATTTGGGCATCTGCTCGCGCAGCGTGTGGCTGCGCTTCACGTTGGACCGGCGACGGACCTGAAGGCGCAAATCGGCCCGATGATCAACGAGCGCGCGATCGACAAGATCGCAAAGCACGTCGACGACGCCGTGGCGAACGGCGCGCGCGTACTCACGGGCGGCAAGCGACTTGGCGAACTGGGACCGAATTATTACGCGCCCACCGTGCTCGCCGACGCGACCGACGCGATGGTGCTGTGCTGCGAGGAAACGTTCGGGCCTGTGGCGCCGCTATTCCGCTTCACGGACGAGAACGATGTAATCAGGATTGCAAACGATACGCCATTCGGTCTCGCTGCTTACTTCTACACAAACGACGTGCGCCGAATCGATCGTGTGGCGCGAAAACTGGAAGTCGGTATCGTCGGCATCAACGAGGGCGCCGTGGCCAGCGAAGCAGCGCCTTTCGGCGGCGTGAAGGAGTCCGGCTATGGGCGCGAAGGCTCGAAGTATGGCCTCGACGATTACCTCAGCATCAAGTATCTGTGCCAGGGTGGGCTCGACTGAAACTCGCGGCGCGCTGCGGTGTACGAAGACCGGCCACGTGGCCGGTTGATTCTATCGCACTTCGGAGTATCGGGAGCAGAACAATAGGCAGCCAATTTATCAATTTGCGCTGCGTAAAAGATGCCACGTAAATATACGAACGATCGCACATATTATTCTTTTCGCTGTCTGTTCATCGCCGTGAAGCTGGCTTGACGACTGAATAATTTCTTCATTTTTCAGTAAACACTAAAGTCGATGTTTTGAGTGTCGATAATGCAATCTGGTGCTTGTCCGGTTTTCAGTTCGCGACAAACTTCAATTTCCTTGTTTACGGCAGAGCCACTCCTCGACGATGCAGCGCACCCACTTTTCAATCAATGGTCGTCTCGTTGCGGCCATGTTGTTCCTTAGCATTCTTCTGGTTGTAATTGGCGGGTTCGGGCTCGCGGGCATGGTGGCCAGCAACGATGCGAACCGCCATACCTACTCGGAACAATTGCCGAAATCAATTGCCGTTGGGGAAATGACCATCATGGTCGGGCGCCAGCGCACATCGCTCGACCGCTCCGCGATCAATCCAGGCTCGGATGACGCGCAGAACATGTACGGGAAAGAGAAGGAGGTCCGTGATGCCGCCGATGCAGCATGGCAAAAATATCTTTCCCTGCCGCGCGATGCGGAGGAGGACCGGCTGGCTGCCGGCGTGACTCAGCAGTACCAGGCGACTGAAGCGGAGCTGGCGCGTTTTCGTGAAGCCACGCAGCGCGGCAATCGCGACGAAATTCTCAAGCTGATGTTCAGCGTGGGGAAGGTCTATACGAGCATGCAGGACGCTGCGAACGCACTGAAAAAGTATCAGTTCGATCAATCGAAAGAGCAGTACGAAGCGACCGAGCGCCGCTACCAGCTATTTCTTGCGGCGAGCATTGTCGCAATCATCGCGGGACTCTGCGCAGCGGCGGCCAGCTGGTATTTCCTGCGCAAGGCGATTCTCGTGCCCGTGAACGATGCCATCACGCATTTCGGGCAGATCGCGCAGGGTAATCTCGGTCGCAAGATCGAGGTCCGCACGAACGATGAAATGGGTCGCATGCTCGGCGGGCTGGTGGAGATGCAGGCGAACCTGCGACGCACGGTGCGCACGCTGAGTGAAGGCAGCAACGCTATCGCGACCGCGACCCGCCAGATTGCTGCAGGCAACGCCGACTTGTCGGCACGCACCGAATCGCAGGCGGCATCGCTCCAGGAGACGGCAACGAGCGCCGAGCAGTTGTCGAGCACCGTGCGCCAAAACGCCGACAACGTGCAGCGCGCGAGCGAGCTGTCGTCATCGGCATCGGATATCGCGCGGCGCGGGCACGAAGTCGTTTCGCGCGTCGTGAAGACGATGGGCGACATCAGCCAAAGCTCTGCGTCGGTGGCGGAGATCACCTCGATCATCGAAGGGATCGCGTTCCAGACCAACATCCTCGCGCTCAACGCGGCAGTCGAAGCCGCACGTGCCGGCGATCAGGGGCGCGGCTTCGCGGTCGTGGCGGGCGAGGTCCGCACGCTCGCCCAACGCTCTTCCGCCGCTGCGAAGGAAATTCGCGAGCTGATCGCGCAGTCGACGACGCGTATCGACGATGGCGCGCGGCAGGTCAACGAAGCCGGCGACACCATGAGCGAACTGATCGACGCGGTCGCGCGCACGAACTCCATCATGTCGGAGATCGCGGCAGCGACACAGGAGCAGAGCCATGGGCTCAGCCAGGTCAGCATTGCCGTGAACAACATGGACAACGCCACGCAGCAGAATGCCGCCCTCGTCGAGGAGGCCGCTGCGGCGGCGAGTTCACTCGAGGACCAGGCGCGCATGCTCGCGGCGACGGCGGCGCAGTTCTCGCTCGGCGACGAGGCCGCCTGACTTGTGTTGAGCCCGGCGGTGCCGGGCTCGCTGCGTTGCGACAAAGCGCCGCATATAATTAAGTAAAAACATAATTATTCAACAGAGAAAAAATCCCATGTCCCAAGAACAGGAGCCGCGCCGCCGCTTCCTGCGGCAGGTGCTGGCCATCGTGCCCGCCGCAACGGTCGCGTCGGGTGCAACGCTCACTCAAAGTGCCTGCAGCAGCAATGCGTCCCCCGCTGCGACCGCCAGCGAAAACTACCAGCCCACGTATTTCACGGCTGCGGAATGGAAATATCTGCATGCAGCCGTGGACCGTTTGATTCCCGAAGATGAACACGGCCCAGGTGCCGTGAAGGCCGGCGTGCCCGAATACATCGATCGCCAGATGGAAATGCCGTATGGCCACGGCAAGCTCTGGTACATGCAGGGGCCGTTCCATCCCGACGCCGTGCCGGAAATGGGCTACCAGATCAACCTCGCGCCGCGTGACGTCTACCGCCACGGCATCCAGGCCTGCGATGCGTACTGTGCCAGGAACCATGGCGGCAAGACCTTCGCCGAACTCGACGTGGCGGCGCAGGAAGCGGTGCTGCACGACATGGAGCACGGCAAGCTCGCGTTTGAAACCGTGCCCTCGCGCACCTTCTTCTCGTTCCTGCTGGGCAACACCAAGGAAGGCTTCCTTGCCGATCCGATCTACGGCGGCAACAAGGACATGGCCGGCTGGAAGATGGTCGGCTTTCCGGGCGCGCGCGCGGACTTTATGGACTGGATCGATCAACCGGGCGTGAAGTACCCGTACGGTCCGGTGTCGATCAATGGCAGGCGGGGGTAAGCAGTGGCGATCAAGAAGAACAAGGTCGATTGTGTCATCGCAGGTTTTGGCTGGACCGGCGCGATTCTCGCGCAAGAACTCACCGATGCGGGTTTGAACGTAGTCGCGCTCGAACGCGGCGCGATGCGCGACACGCCGACCGATGCGAACTATCCCAAAGTCGTCGACGAACTCAAATATGGCGTGCGGGGCGCGCTTTTCCAGGATCTGTCGACGGAAACCGTGACCATCCGGCACGGCGTTGACGATCTCGCGGTGCCGTACCGTCAACACGCGTCGTTTTTGCTCGGCAATGGCGTGGGCGGCGCCGGTTTTCACTGGAACGGCATGCACTACCGGATGCTGCCCGAAGAACTGGAGTTGCGCACGCGCTATGAAGAGCGCTACGGCAAGAAGTTCATTCCCGAAGGCATGCAGGTTCAGGACTTCGGCGTCACTTATGACGAGATGGAGCCGTTCTTCGATTTCGCGGAGAAAGTGTTCGGCACGTCTGGAAAGGCGGGCAATCTCAACGGTCAGATCCAGGCGGGCGGCAATCCGCTCGAAGGCCGTCGCAGCAGCGAGTTTCCAACCCCGCCGCTGAAGAACGGCCTCGGGGCCACGCTCTTTGAAAAGGCCGCGCGCGAAGTGGGTTTTCATCCATACGATGCGCCTGCGGCGAACGCGTCGGCGCCGTACACGAACCCGTATGGCGTGCGGCTTGGCCCGTGCAACTTCTGCGGCTTCTGCGAAGACTTTGGCTGCTACATGTACTCGAAGGCGTCGCCGCAGACCACCATTTTGCCGGTGCTGCTCAAGAAGCCCAATTTCGAGCTGCGCACCAAATCGTACGTCACGAAGGTCATGCTTTCGCCGGACAAGAAGCGCGCGACCGGCGTCACCTACATCGACGCGCAAGGACGCGAAGTCGAACAGCCCGCGGATATGGTCATCGTCGCCGCGTTCCAGATGCACAACGTGCGCTTGTTGCTGCTCTCGGGCATCGGCAAGCCGTACGACCCGAAAACGGGTGAAGGCGTGGTGGGGCGCAACTACGCGTATCAGATGAACGGCGGCATCAACGTGCTTCTGCCGAAGGGTACGCAGCTCAATCCGTTCATCGGCAGTGGCGCGGGCGGCGTGGGCATGGACGATCTCAACGGCGATCAGTTCGACCATGGTCCACTCGGCTTTCTGGGCGGCGCGAGCGTGCGTCACATTCGAACGGGTGGCCGCCCGATCAAGCAGGCCGCGACCGTACCGGGCACGCCGACCTGGGGCAGCGGATGGAAAGCCGGCATTTCGGATGCGTACCAGCGTTACATGACGATCGGCATTTCGGGTTCCGTGATGCCGTATCGCGATGCCTACCTCGACCTTGATCCGACCTATCGCGATGCGTACGGTTTGCCGCTGCTGCGCATGACGTTCGACTGGCACGACAACGAGTACGCGATGCTCGACTACGTCGGCACGCGCATGGAAGAAGTCGCGAAGGCGATGAATCCCGAGAAGTATTTCCGCGCGATCCGCAAGAAAGGCCAGCACTACGACACGCGCGTGTACCAGTCGACGCATACCACGGGCGGCGCTGTGATGGGCGCATCGCCCGCGACGAGCGTCGTCAACAAGTATCTGCAAAGCTGGGACGTGCCCAACGTGTTCGTGATGGGCGCCTCGGCGTTCCCGCAGAACATGGGCTATAACCCGACGGGCATTGTCGCGGCACTCGCGTATCACTCGGCCAAGGCGATTCGCGAGCAGTACCTGAAGAACCCGGCTGCGCTGGTGCAGGCATAAGGAGCGGGCAAACAACATGAAAAAGATTACGTTTGCCATGGCCTGTACGGTTGCTTTTGTGACGACTGCAGCGAGTGCCGGTGTATCCGCGCAGGCCGTGGCTGCAGCCGCGCCAACCGCCGCCGACGCACAGCTGATCCAGAAGGGCCGCTACCTCGCAGCCGCGGGCGACTGTATTGCCTGCCACACGGCGAAGGGCGGCAAGCCGTTCGCGGGCGGTCTTGGCATCGCATCGCCGATCGGCACGATCTACTCGACCAACATCACGCCCGACAAGGCTACCGGCATTGGCACCTACACGCTCGACGACTTCGATCGCGCCGTGCGCCACGGTGTCGCGAAGGATGGTTCGACGCTGTACCCAGCCATGCCGTACGTCTCGTATGCAAAGATCAAACCTTCGGATGTGAAAGCGCTGTACGCGTATTTCATGCATGGGGTCGAGCCGGTCTCGCAGGGCAATCGTGCGTCCGACATTCCGTGGCCGCTCTCGATGCGCTGGCCGTTGCGCTTCTGGCGCGGGGCATTTGCACCGGAAGTCGCGAGCGACGACAGCCCGCTGCCGAACGACCCGGTTGCGCGTGGCCGCTATCTCGTGGAAGGCCTCGCGCACTGCAGCGCGTGCCACACGCCCAGAGGGTATGGCCTGGAGGAGAAGTCGCTGACCGATGACGGCAACCTGTTCCTGTCGGGCGGCGTGGTCGACGGCTATCTCGCGAAGAATCTGCGTGGCGATCGCAAGGACGGCCTTGGGAACTGGAGCGAAGCTGACATCGTCGCGTTCCTGAAGAGCGGACGCACGGCGCATTCGGCGGCATTCGGCGGGATGGCGGAAGTCGTGCAGAACAGCACGCAGCATATGAGTGATCAGGACCTTGCTGCGATCGCCGCGTACCTCAAAACGCTCGCGCCGGCCAACACATCGGGTAGCACACTCGCGGCTGATCCTGCCTCGGCCAACGCGTTGCGTGCCGGCACTGACCGCAGCAACGGTGCGCTGACGTTCGTCGACAACTGCGCGGCGTGCCACCGTACGAGCGGCAGCGGCTACGAGAGCACGTTCCCGACGTTGGCACTGTCGACGGTCGTGAACACGGACGATCCGACCTCGCTGATCCACATCGTGCTGCAAGGCGGAGAGATGCCGTGGACCAAGGCGGGTCCGACGCACTACGCCATGCCCGGATTCGACGCGCGACTGACGGACCGTGACGTCGCAGATGTACTGACGTTCGTCCGTGCGAGCTGGGGAAATCATGCTTCGCCAGTAACAGCCGAGCAGGTCGCCAAAGTACGCAAGTCGTCCGGGGCTGCCGCTCAACCGTCACGAGCCGAGAATCCGTAGCGCTCTGTGGTCAACCGTTGTCAACCGTTTGTTCGTAGGCGAGGAAGGCTGAGCACCGCCTCGCCGCTTGCAAGCCAGGGGGCACTGCAGACGAATAGCTTCTGCCATGGGGGCAGCCTGCGAAACGGATTCTCCGTGCCCTATTACTACGGCTCACCTTGATCGTTCAAGCGCAAAGCAGGATGATCTGCATCAAACGTCAGCGCGTTACCCCAAGTACCGTAGGGGATGATATTTCGTCATTGACCGCGAGGTGCGAAATGACCCAGCAATCTGCCACGAATGCTTCCGTGCCCTTCGCGAAGATCATGGTCGCCGTCGATTCCACCCCGGCCTCGGCCGCGGCAATCGGGTATCTGAGGCGGCTCCTGCATCCCGGCACAACGTTGTGCATCGTTTCCGTCGCCGAGAATCCACGCACGCTCGTGCCACTCGGAGCGTGGGTTGGGTCGCGGCTCGAGGCTGCGCGAGAGGAGCTACGGCGTGATGCCGGGGAGGCGATTGAGGCGGCACGATCCGCGCTGGATGGCTGCGGATCTCAGCTGGAGACGCAACTGATCGACCTTTGCAAGGAAGGGGGAGACCTCGTACACGCGCTCGCCGAAGCGATGTCGCAATGGTCCCCCGACCTAGTTGTCCTCGGCACGCGGCATCACCGGGCGCTGTTGCGCTGGGTGGAAGGCGAGGTTTCCGCACCGCTTGCCCGGCTGCTTCAATGGCCAGTCCTGATCGTGCCGGTCGGCCATGAAGCCGGGTCGGACGCGTTGCCGTCCCGGGTTCTTTTTGCGACCGACGGGAGCGCCGCGTCCGTGGCCGCTTTGCGTGTGGGCGCCCGGCTGGTCGGGCCGCGGGCGGATTGCCGCGTCATTTACGTTGTTGACCGGCTACTCGCATCCGGGACAGGGCCCTTCGAAAGACAACTCGAAACCGTGCTGACCGAGAGCGGGCATATTGCCGTCAAGGCGGCCGCAGACGAGCTTGCCGCGCACGGCCAGCAGAAGGAATGGGTGGTGGAGACGGCGCTCATCAAGACGAGGAATACGTATGATGACGTGCCTCACACGATCGACCGGGAGGCGCGGCACTGGAAGGCGCAGCTCGTGGTACTGGGAACGCACGGGCGCCGCGGTCTCACGCGCTGGCTGCTCGGCAGCGTCGCGGAACGGGAGGTGCGCTTGAGCGCGGTGCCGCTACTACTCGTACCGGAATCGGCCGGTTAATCCCGCGGCAGGACGCATTTCGCCGGTCGGCGGCGCACGTCGGAGACTGTCGCAACAGCAAACGGAGTTCGGCCCCGGCGAAGTTGCCGAAGCCCGAAGCGTGCGCAAGTGCGCTCATGGAGGAGCGGCGTGAAGACCCTCGCGATCCTGTTTCTGATTGTGTTGCTCATCAATCTCATGCCGGCGTTTGCGCCGCCAACGTGGATGGCCATGTCGTGGGTCGGCTTCAATGTTCGCGAGGGCAGCCCGCTGCTCTTTGCCCTTGTAGCGGCCAGTGCGGCGACGCTCGGTCGACTCGCGCTGGCCGGCTTCTCTCGTTCACTGGTAAGAAGGCGCTGGATTCGCGAGGCGGATCGACAAAACATAGACGTGGTCAGCGCGTGGCTCAAGAAGCATAAGAAGAAGACGGCCGGAGCCTTTGTGCTCTATGCGCTTAGCCCGTTTCCGTCCAACTATCTGTTCATCGCTTACGGGCTGTCGGGCTTGCCTCTCAGGTTTATCGGCGCAGCGTTTTTCGCAGGGCGCACGGTGAGCTACGTGATCTGGGCTCGTCTCGGACGGTTTGCATCGGAGGTCGTCGATCCTGAAGCCCTGCTCGACGGGCAGTATCTTGGAATCGGCTTCGCGCTCTCGCAACTGGCACTGCTGGCGTCGGTCTACGCGTTCATGAAACTCGACTGGAAGATGCTGATAGAGCAGCGCAAGTTGAGATGGCGACGACCGATCAAGCAGTCGGGCAGAAGAGACGAGGGTTCTGCAGATTTCTGAAAGAGGCAATCAGGAGTAACAGCTTGGCAGGAAAGTAAACATTGCGTCAGGACATTCTGCACTGGCCCCTCACGGGACAAGCCTCTCTTCAAAGCATGGGCGAATGCAGATGGTCGGGATGATCGAGCATGTCCGCCACGAGGTGCAGCGACTCCTCCATCGCGCTTGCATCGCCTGGCCCGCCCAGGCAGATGCGCACGGCATTGGGCGGATTGCCATCGGTACTGAATGCGGCGCCGGAGACCACGCCAATCTGTTTCGTGCGCAGATGCGATGCGAGTTCCGACGCGCTCCAGCCCGTTTCCGAAGGCACCGTGAGCCAAAGATGAAAGCAGTCGCTGGACGCTTCGATTTCGCGCGCGGCAAAGACCTGTGCCGCAATATGCTGGCGTACCGCGCACTCATTGCGAATGGCCTCTAGCATCTGCTGTGCAACGCCGTTCTCGATCCAGCGCGCTGCGAGATTCGACATATACGGACTCGCCATCACGGTGGTCGCGCGCAGCGCGCCGGAAAGGCGCTCCGCATGACGCGCGCCCGGCGCGACGACAAAGGCCACGCGCAAGCCCGCGCCGAAGCACTTGGACATGCCCGTCACGTAGTAGGTGAGTTCGGGCGCGAGCGTGGCGAGCGCGACGGGCGGCGTTTCGCAAAGCATGCCGTAGGCGTCGTCCTCGATGATGGGCACGTTGTAGCGAAGCGCGATATCGGCAATATGCTCGCGGCGGGTTTGCGAAAGCGTGCGCGTGGTCGGATTCTGCAGCGTGGGATTGCAGTAGAGCACGCCGGGCTTGCGCGTCTTGCAGAGCGCTTCGAACGCTGTGGCGTTGAGGCCCTCGTCGTCGCGCGGCAACGGCGCGAGCGGCATGCCAAGCTGATTCGCGATCACCTTCAAACCGGGATACGCGAGGCAATCGGTACAGATCGCTTCGCCGGGCTTGACGAGCCTGAGCAGCAAAGCGACCAGCGCGTTGTGTATGCCGGGGCAGACCAGCAGCGCGTCTGTGCGATGCGAAGGCAGCGTGTGACGCAGCCACTGGCTCGCCATGCTGCGCTCGTACTGCGAGCCGCCAAAATCCTGATAACGCAGCATCGACCACGGGTCGGCCGTGCCGATGATCTGCGCCGCCGATTCCGCGAGCAGCGCAGTCAATTCCGCCGGTTCGGGCGGCATGTTCATGGTCATTTCCAGCGCGGTGCCTGCGCGAAGCGGAACCGCGGGCGGCCTTCCGCGCACGTATGAACCGCTGCCCGCGCGCGAATCGATCAAGCCCCGTTTGCGCGCTTCGGCATAGCCGCGCGCGAGCGTGGTGTAGTTGATCTTGAGCGCGTCGGAGAGATCGCGCAGCGCCGGCAGCCGGTCGCGCGGCCGCAGGCGGCCGCTCGCGACGTCTTCTTCGATGAGATCGGGAATGGTCTGATAAACGGGCTTGTCGCTTTCGGCAAGCCGTTTGAGCCAGTGGGCGGTGACGTTCGACATGGGGCGTTGCGCGAAAGCGCCTTCGATAATGGGCTGACTCATTCTAGTGAGAATGCGCGGCGAAAAATAAAACAATTGATCGCAGGTGATCGCATCGAATGATCCGAAATGATGCATGCATGCACCTGAATCGCATGTGTGTTGCCCAGTGCCGGGGCGAACCCGGTGCTGCGCGGGTGACGAGCCACATCGTCCACGCACGTCTCACTCGCGCTTTGCGAGAAAAAATCACCTGGATCATTCGCGGCACGCGGCATTGATTGGCAATTGATTGCATGGCGCGTGCCACTTGATGGCATATCCGTTGCGAAATGAAAGACGCCGGCCACCGGTCGGCCACAGTCCCCAATCATTGAACGGAGTCATAATGCCCGCCATCACCACGCCCGCCCACAAGACCGGTGACTACCTCGTCGATTACGAAGAGAAGGTCTTCGAGGACGTCAAGGCAGAACGCGGCGAGAAAGCGCTCGTCACGTTCCATACCGTCGCGTTCGAAGGTTCCATCGGCTTCGTCAACATGCTCCAGGCTACGCGCCTGCAGCGCAAAGGCTTTGAAACGTCGATCCTGCTCTACGGCCCGGGCGTGATGCTCGGCGTGCAGCGCGGCTTCCCGACGCTCGGGGCCGAAGCGTTTCCGGGCCATCTGAACTTCAACAACCAGCTGATGAAGTTCATGGCGGAAGGCGGCAAGGTCTACGCGTGCCGCTTCGCGCTGCAAGCGCTTTACGGCCAGACCGAAGCCGCGCTGATCGAAGGCGTGCGGGCCATCAATCCGCTCGACGTGCTCGACCTGAAGCTGCTGCATCGCAAGTCGAACGCGCTCGTGATCGACACCTGGACGGTTTGATTTCGCACGGGTATCGCCATGTCGACCACATCCATAAAGCGCATCGTTCGCGCTGCCGCCGTGCAGATCGCGCCGGATCTCGAATCGTGCACGGGCACGCTCTCGCGTGTTGGCGACGCGATTGTCAGCGCCGCGCGCGAGGGCGTGCAGCTAGCCGTGTTTCCCGAAACGTTTCTGCCGTACTACCCGTACTTTTCGTTCGTGCTGCCGCCGGTGCAGTCGGGCGCGGAACATTTGCGGCTGTACGAGCAGGCGGTGACGATACCCGGCCCCGTGACGGAAACCATCGGCGCGCTCGCGCGCGAGCACGGCATGGTGATCGTGCTCGGCGTGAACGAGCGCGATCACGGCAGCCTCTACAACACACAGTTGATCTTCGATACGGACGGCCAGATCAAGGTGAAGCGGCGCAAGCTCACGCCCACGTTCCATGAACGCATGATCTGGGGGCAGGGCGACGCAGCCGGCCTGAAGGTCGCGCACACGGCCGTGGGCCGCGTGGGCGCGCTCGCCTGCTGGGAGCACTACAACCCGCTCGCGCGCTACGCGCTGATGACGCAGCACGAAGAGATTCATTGCAGCCAGTTTCCGGGTTCGCTCGTCGGGCCGATCTTTGCCGAGCAGATCGAAGTGACGATCCGTCATCACGCGCTCGAATCGGGCTGTTTTGTTGTGAACGCAACGGGATGGCTGACCGACGCGCAAATCACCTCCGTCACGAGCGACCCGAAGTTGCAAAAGGCGCTGCGCGGCGGCTGCAACGCGGCGATCATTTCACCCGAGGGCCAGCATCTGGCCGCGCCGCTGCGCGAAGGCGAGGGCATGGTGATCGCCGATCTCGACATGGCGCTCATCACCAAGCGCAAACGGATGATGGATTCGGTTGGCCACTACGCGCGGCCCGAACTGCTGAGTCTCGCGATCAACGAGCGGCCCGCCACGCCGGTTTTCTCTTTCGACGACACGCCCGTCACCGCTTCATGGAGTTCCCACGATGAATGCCAGCGTCAATTTCCCGGAATCGAGCCTGCAACTCTTGACTGAGCTGCAGTCGAGCGGCCTGCGCCTTGCCGCGCCCGATCACGAGGGGCTGTCGAGGCGTGGCGGCGCGGGGCCGTCCGATCACAAGGCCGTAGTCATCGACGGCGTCACGCTGATGGTGCCCGTGCATACGCACGGCGCGCATCAGTCCGCGTTCGTCGCGAATGCGCCCGACGCCAACGGCGTGAGCGTGCTCACGCGCGGCAGCATCCCGATCGCGCAGATCGCGTTCGCAAAGCAGCCGCGCTTTTACAAGCTGCAAACGCTCGACGGCGTGCCGTATTCGCACATCGCCACGCTGCACGGCACGGATGTGCTTGCCACCACGGTGCTGCAAACCTGCATTCGCTACGAAAGCCGCAAGAAGGCGTGCAAGTTCTGCGCGATTGGCCAGTCGCTCGCCGCGGGGCGCACGGTCGCGCACAAGACGCCGGAACAATTGGCCGAAGTGGCGCGCGCGGCCGTGCTGCTCGACAACGTGAAGCACATGGTGCTCACGACCGGCACGCCGCCCACGCCCGATCGCGGCGCGGCCATTTTGTGCGACAGCGCGCGTGCGATCCGGCACGCAGTCGACCTGCCCATTCAGGCGCAATGCGAGCCGCCCGACGACGATGCGTGGTTCGCGCGTATGCGCGAGGCGGGCATCGATACGCTCGGCATGCATCTGGAAGTGCTGGGGGAGGCCGAGCGCGCGCGCATCATGCCGGGCAAGGCGACGGTGCCGGTGAGCCGCTACATGTCGGCGTTCGAAGCGGCGGTCGAGGTGTTCGGGCGCGGCCAGGTGAGCACCTATATCCTCGCCGGCCTCGGCGATTCGCCCGAGCGTGTGCTCGAGATGGCGCAGCAACTGCTGCAGATCGGCGTGTATCCGTTCGTCGTGCCGTTCGTGCCCATCTCCGGCACGCCGCTCGAAGATCATGCGCCGCCCACGCCGGAATTCATGCGCTCGATACTCGCGCCACTCGGCGCGATGGTGCGCGAGGCGGGCTTGCGCGCGGCCGATATCAAGGCAGGCTGCGGAAAATGCGGCGCGTGTTCTTCGCTCTCTTCGTTCGAAAAGGTGGCGGCATGAACGCGATGCATCCTGGTGCCGGGGACGAGCTCATGGTCGTGCGCTGGGCGCGTTACGCATGGGAGCGCGAAGCCGCATTTGCCATTCGCCGCGCCGTGTTCTGCGAGGAGCAGGGCATCTTCGCGCACGACGATCGTGATGAGATCGACGCACACGCGCAACTGCTCGTGGCCGTTGTCAATCCGCACGGCGAGTCGCCGCAGGTGGTCGGCACAGTACGCATTCATCGCGACCACGCGACGGAAGCGGCATGGTACGGCTCGCGCCTCGCGGTGAGCGCGCCATACCGGCGTCACGGCCGCATTGGCGCGACCTTGATCCGCCTTGCTGTGAGCAGCGCTCATGCTTTCGGCTGCGAGACGTTCCTCGCGCACGTTCAGGCGCAGAATGCGCCGCTCTTTCGCCGGCTGCACTGGCACACGATCGAAGAGGCGATGGTCTTCGGGCGCGCGCATCACGTCATGCGCGCCGATCTCGCCCACTATCCGCCTTGCGCCACGCCTTTCGACGGCTTCGTTATCGATCAGCGGAGGGCGGCATGACGCTCGACGAACTCGTTGCGAAACTGCGCGTGGGCCGCGGCGTTGCGCACAAATCCGATATCGCGCCTGTGCTGGCCGTGCTCGACGCAGGTAGCAAGGACAACGCAGACTCCGCGATGATGGCCGCAGGCGACGACTGCGCCGCGATACCCGACGGCGACGGGTATCTGCTCTTCGCCGCCGAAGGCATGGTGAGCGACCTGATCGAGGCGATGCCGTGGTTCGCGGGTTACTGCTCGGTGCTCGTGAACGTGAGCGACGTATGCGCGATGGGCGGCCGGCCGATTGCTGTCGTCGATGTGATCTGGAGCGATGGCGTAGAACCCGCCGCGCCGGTGCTCGAAGGCATGGCGGCGGCGTCGCGGCAACTGGGCGTGCCGATCGTGGGCGGCCATAGCAACGCGCGCAGCGAGCGCACGCAACTCGCGGTGGCAATAGTCGGTCGTGCGAAGCATCTGCTTTCGAGCTTTGCGGCCCGGGCCGGCGAGAAGCTGCTCATGGCCGTGGACTTGCGCGGCGCGTTCGTGGAGCCGTATCCGTACTGGAATGCCGCGACCGAAGCGCCCGCACACCGTTTGCGCGGCGACCTCGCGGTGCTCGCGGAGCTTGCAGAAAGCGGGCTCTGCGGGGCTGCGAAGGACATCAGCATGGCGGGCATCGCGGGAACGGCAATGATGCTGGCCGAGTGCTCGCGTGTGGGTGTACGCATCGATCTCGATCGATTGCCCAAGCCTGCGGACGTGCCGCTTGCGCGCTGGCTCGAGATTTTCCCGAGCTTCGGCTATTTGCTGAGCGTACGGGACGAGCATGTCGATGCGGTCATCGCGCGTTTTCAGGCGCGCGACATCGCGTGTGCGCAGATCGGCGAAATTCACGGCGACCCGTCCATCGACCTGCAACTCGGCGGCGCAACGCGCAGCGTCTGGCGTCTCGACGCGCAGCCGTTCATCGTGCCCGCCGACCGGCGCGCGACGCGCGCGTTCGAGCAGCCAACCGTTTGCACGTCTACCTGAGCGCCCCTCCCGGAGAGCAACCATGCCTGTTACCCATTTCGTGGTGCGCTGGCCCGACGGCCACGAAGCGCGCTGTTATTCCCCCTCGACCATCGTGCGCGAGCATCTGCAACCCGGCGTCTACCCGCTCGAGCTTTTTCTCGCCAGGGCGCACGACGCGCTGTGCGCGGCGTCCGAGCGCGTGCGCGAGAAGTTCGGCTACGCGTGTTCGTCGGCGCAAGACGAGTGGGCCGCGATCGAACTCGCTGCACAGCCATTCCGTTCGCAACCGGCGGCGCAGGTGACCGTCGTGAGCGTCGACTGAACCTATCAAGGAGATTCGCATGTCCACCCAGACGAACGCGGCCAACCCGCCGGTTCCCGAAGCGCATTTCAGCGTGGCGGTCATCGGCGGCGGCCAGGCCGGCCTGTCGATGAGCTACTACCTCAAGCAACGCGGCATCGACCACGTCGTGCTCGAAAAGCGCACTGTCACGCATACGTGGCGCGAACAGCGCTGGGACGCGTTCTCGCTTGTCACGCCGAACTGGCAATGCGCGCTGCCGGGCTACCCGTATCGCGGCGACGAACCGCACGGCTTCATGAAGAAAGACGAAATCATCGCGTGGCTCGACGGCTTCATACGCCATGTCGATGCCCCGGTGCGCGAAGGCGTGGCCGTCACGCGCGTGTCGAAGCGGCCCAACGGCGGCTTTCTCGTGCAGACCAGCGAGGGGGCATTGAGCGCGGACCAGGTCGTGATCGCCTCGGGCGGCTATCACACACCGATCGTGCCGCGCATGGCCGAGCGGCTTCCCGCTTCAATCGTGCAGATGCAATCGTCGGAGTATCGCAATCCGGCGGCGTTGCCCGAGGGCGCGGTGCTCGTGGTCGGCTCGGGGCAGTCGGGCGCGCAGATCGCCGAAGACCTGCATCTCGCGGGGCGCAAGGTCGTGCTCGCGGTCGGCGAAGCGCCGCGCTGCGCACGCTTCTATCGCGGCCGCGACGTGGTCGACTGGCTCGCCGATATGAAGTACTACGACATGCCGGTCGAAGAACATCCGCTGCGCGAAGGCGTGCGTGACAACACGAATCACTACGTCACGGGCCGCGACGGCGGGCGCGATATCGACCTGCGCAGGTTCGCGAGCGAAGGCATGGAACTGTACGGCGTGCTCGAGGATTTCGCCGACGGCAAGTTGCGCTTCAAAGGGAATCTGCGCGCCAATCTCGACAGCGCCGACGACACGTACAATCGCATCAACACATCGATCGATCGCTTCATCGTGCAGAACGGTATCGACGCGCCGCCGGGCGAGCCGTATCGTCCGGTCTGGACGCCGCAGCAGGAGCGCACGTCGCTCGATCTCGCCGCGAGCGGCATCGGCAGCATTATCTGGTGCATCGGCTTTCAGCCCGACTTCGGCTGGATCGATCTGCCGGTCTTCAACGGGCGCGGCTATCCGGGCCACGCGCGCGGCGTGACGGTGCAGGAGGGGCTCTATTTTCTGGGCCTGCCGTGGCTGCATACATGGGGCTCGGGGCGCTTCTCGGGCATCGCGCGCGACGCCGCGTATCTGGCCGACTGCATTTCAGCGCCTGCGAGGCTCGATGCGCGCGCGGCGTGACAGCGAGCGTGTGCCCGCGCAAACCCGCACGCATTACGTCGCGGGCATGCCGGAGCTGGCGTTCGCAGGGCTCTCCGAGCAGTGGCTCCTGCGCACATGCGGGCAACTGCACTGGAACGCGCTGGCGGCACAGGCGCAACTGAACACGCCGGACTTCTACGACGACGAAGGCCGCAAATCGTATGCGGCCTTCACGGCAATTCGCGTGTGCGAAGCGCGCCTCGAAGACGTGAGCGAGAACCAGCGCTTCGCGATCGAAGCGGATGTGAAACGGATTGCGGGCGCGCGCCACTTCGGCCAGTTTCGCGTTTTCACCACCGAGAGCGCGATTGCGAAAGTCGAGATGATGTCTACGTTCGTGCGGCGCGAGCAGGCCGGCGAAAACCGTTCGGTATGCAAAGCGATGTTCGCTGGTGCGCCCGCACCGGCGACGCCCGCCGCCGCGCATGAACTGATCGCGCAAGTAAAGCGGCTGCGCTCGGGCGACTGGACGCGGCATGGCCGTCTCGATCGCGCGGCGCATGCAGCCGAACATGGGGTCGACTATCTGCCTTGTCCTTCGCTCGATTTCAACGGCGCGCAGCTGCTGTATTTCGCGAGCTTCCAGTCGATGGTCGAGCGCGCCGAGTGGCATTGGCGATCCGCGCAGCATTCCGCGCCGCCCACGCTCGTCGAGCGCGACATGGCGTTCTATGGCAACGCGAATGTCGGCGACCGGCTCACGCTGTCGTTCGGCGCGCGCCATGCGGGCCACGACGGACTCTCGCACTGGTGTGCCATTTCGCGCGCGGCGGATGGCGTGCGCATTGCCGACGTCGTCACACATAAACGGTGGTCGCATGAATGAAGCCGCTATCGCGCCGCGCAAGGCGCTCTATACGCAGACCGATCTAGCTGACGTGCCGTGGCTCGACGCGCGTCCTGGCGAGTATCCGTTCCAGCGCGGCATACACGCGACGATGTACACGCAGCGCCCATGGACTATTCGCCAGTACGCGGGCTACGCCGACGCCGCCACCTCGAATCTCGCGTACCGGGCGGCGCTCGAAAGTGGCGCGAAGGGTTTGTCAGTCGCGTTTGATTTGCCCACGCATCGCGGCTACGACTCGGACCATGAGCGCGCAGCCGCCGAGGTGGGCATGGCGGGCGTTGCGATCGACGCCGTGGAGGATATGAAGCGGCTCTTCGACGGCGTGGCGCTCGACGAAGTCTCCGTATCGATGACGATGAGCGGGGCGGTGCTGCCCGTGCTCGCCGCTTTCATTGTCGCGGCCGAGGAGTCGGGCTTCGACGTGGCGCAACTGCGCGGCACGATCCAGAACGACATTCTCAAGGAGTTCATGGCGCGCAACGCGTATATCTTCGCGCCCGAGCCCTCGTTGCGGATTGCGACCGACGTGGTGCATTACCTGCTCGCGCATTTGCCTCATTTCAACGCGATGTCGATTTCCGGGTATCACCTGCACGAAGCGGGCGCGGATGGCGTGCTCGAACTTGCGCTCACGCTCGCCAACGCGCGCGAATACGTCCGGCGGCTGATTGAACAAGGGGCCGATGCAGATCGCGTATGCGCGCAGCTGAGCTTTTTTTTCGCTGTGGGGCGAGACTTTTTTGGCGAAATCGCCAAGCTGCGCGCGGCGCGGGTGTTGTGGGCCGAATTCACGCAGGCACTCGGCGTGCACTCGCCGCGCGCGACGCAACTGCGCATGCATTGCCAGACCGCCGGTTCGAGCCTGCACGCGCAGCGTGCGCAGAACAACGTCGTGCGTACGACCGTGGAGGCCATGGCAGCCGTGTTCGGCGGCACGCAGTCGCTGCACACGAACGCGTGGGACGAAGCGCTCTCGCTTCCGGGCGAGGCGGCTGCTACGCTCGCGCGCGACACGCAAGCGATCTTGCAGCACGAAATGGGCCTGTGCGACGTGGTGGATCCATGGGGTGGCTCGTATTTGATCGAATCACTCACGGCGCGCACGGTGGAAGCCGTGAAAGCGCTGCTCGCCGAAATCGATAGTCAAGGCGGCGTAATCGCCGCCATCGAAACGGGCTGGGTACAGGCGCGTTTGCATCGCGGCGCGGCTCGCATGCAGGCGCAGATGGACTCGGGCGAGCGCGTGGTGGTCGGCGTGAATCATAGCCGCGAGGCGCACGCCACCGGGAGCGAGCGGCTCGAAGTCGACGCCCGCATGGTGCGCGCGATGCAGGTCGAGCGCTTGCGGCAGATGAAATCGACCCGCGATGCGCTACGAGTGGCCACCGCACTCGATGCGCTTACGCAATGCGCGCGCACGGGCGAGGGCAATTTGCTCGCCGCGACGATAGCCGCGATTCGCGTGCGCGCGACGGTTGGCGAATGCACCGCGGCGCTCGAGCGCGTGTGGCCACGCTGGCACGCCGCGCTCACGTGCGAGGCTCACGCCTGGTCGGGCGCACGCGAGCGCGACGCCGCGTGGCGCAAGGCGCAAGATGCTGTCGAACACTGGCGCGCAGCATATGGACGCAAGCCGCGCATGGCGCTCGTGAAGCTAGGGCAGGACGGCCATGATCGCGGCGCGCGTGTCGTGGCGGCGGCGCTTGGCGACGCAGGTTTCGAAGTCAGCCTCGGACCGCTCTTTGCGACGCCACACGAGGCGGCTGGCTGGGCGCACGCGCGCGAGCCCGATATCGTCGGGGTTTCGACGCTCGCGGGTGCGCACGCGACGCTGGTGCCCGCGCTGCTCGGCGCGTTGCGAGAGCGCGGCTGCGGCGCTCCGGTGGTGCTTGGCGGCATCGTGCCGGAGGCGCATCACGAATCGCTGTTCACTTGCGGTGTGCTGAAGATATTCGGACCGGACACGCCGCTCGATCAGATCGCGCTAGATCTCATTGGAATCCTGAATGAAGTGACATCGTCTCTACAGGATTGCTGCGCGCCATGACGCGTAGTTCAAGCTTCCCGGTACGGCGCTTCGCGAAGGAGATCGCCCTGATAGAACGCCGGGAAGCGTTCGAGTTGACGCTGTGCGTCTGCGAGGGCGAGGTCCGTGCCTAGCACCGCGCTCGAAAAGCCCATGCGTTCCATCTGCAGCACCTGGTCGACGAGCACTTCGCCCGTCGCCCGCAGGTCCCCCTTGAAGCCGAGCCGGCGGCGCACGAGATAAGCCTGGCTATACGCGCGGCCATCGGTGAAGGCGGGGAAGTGCAGCTCGACCCGCGCGGCGCCGGCGATATCGGCGGCATAGGCGAGTGGGTCCGCGTCGTTTGGCAAGGCGAGGACCGGCGTGGCTGCATCGGCGACATTGTCGTGTGCGCCGAGCAGGCGAATGCGTGCAACGGTCTTCATGCCGGGTCCTCCACGATTGCGCGAACGGTGTCCGCAGCCGCCTTGAACCGTTCAAGCCCGACCCGGCGCACAGTTTCGATGAACGTCTCGCGGCGCTCGCCGCTGCGCTCGCGCAGCGCGAGATAGCAGCCGATCACCGCTTCGACGGCGTCGGTCACCTCGTGCGCGGCAAACGACGGGCCAATGACCTTGCCGGGCCGCGCGTCGCCGCTGCGCGTGGAGCCGTCCGCGCCGCCGAGCGTAATCTGGTACCACTCCGCGCCGTCCTTGTCGACGCCGAGTATGCCGATATGGCCGCTGTGATGATGGCCGCACGAATTGATGCAGCCGCTGATGTGCAAATCGATCTCGCCGATGTCGTTCAGTTCGTCGAGGTCCTGGTAGCGCTCCATGATGCTCTGCGCGATCGGCAGCGAGCGCGCGTTGGCGAGCGCGCAGAAGTCGCCGCCGGGGCACGCGATCATGTCGGTGAGCAGATGCACGTTGGCGCTGGCGAGCTGGGTGTCGACGGCCGCGCGCCAAAGCGGCAGCAGGTCGTCGACATGAACCCACGGCAGGACGATGTTCTGTGTGTGCGTCACACGCGCTTCGCCGGCCGAGAAGCGGTCCACGAGATCCGCCACGCGTTCGAGCTGGTCTGCCGATGCGTCGCCTGGCGCCTGCAGCACGCGCTTGAACGAGAGCGTGACGATGCGCAGCGCCGGGTCCTTGTGCGGCGCGACGTTGCGCTCGAGCCAGCGCTGGAACTGCGGCGTTTGGCGGGCCGCGTCCTCGCGTGCGGCGGCAGCGGCGGCGTTGGCGGGGCGGCAGGCGGCTGCTTGCTCCGGCACGACGAAATACGCGCGCATGCGGTCCAGTTCGGTTTGAGGGATCGTATGTGGGCCGCCGTCGAGTTCGACGATCTGCCGGAACTCCTCCTCAACTTCGTCGACGAACCGCTGACCCTCGGCTTTCGCGAGAATCTTGATGCGCGCCTTGTATTTGTTGTCGCGCCGGCCGAACTGGTTGTACACGCGAACGACCGCCTCGATGTAGTTCATGATGTGCCGCCACGGCAGGAATTCGCGCAACACGATGCCGATGACCGGCGTGCGCCCCATGCCGCCGCCCACCGTGACGCGAAAGCCCAGTTCACCGTTTGCATCGTGCACGAGGCGCAGCCCGACGTCGTGCCAGCCGGTCGCCGCGCGATCTTCCGTGGCGCCCGTCACCGCGATCTTGAACTTGCGCGGCAGGAATGCGAACTCGGGATGCAGCGTCGTCCATTGCCGCATGATTTCGGCGAAGGGTCGCGGGTCGGCGATCTCGTCGGGCGCCACGCCTGCGCGCTCGTCGCATGAAATATTGCGGATGCAGTTGCCGCTCGTCTGGATGCCGTGCATGTCGACCGTGGCGAGCAGATCCATCACATCGGCGGCTTTCGACAGCGGAATCCAGTTGAACTGAACGTTGGTGCGCGTCGTGAAGTGCGCGTGGTGCGTTGGCAGGCGCACGGTGCCAAGCTTACGCTGGGCCTCCATGGCGCGTTGGTAGACCTCGGCTTCGGGCTGATCGTATTCGCGGGCAACCCGCGCGAGCACGCGAAGCTGCGCGCTCGATAGCTCGCCATACGGTACGGCGACACGCAGCATGGGCGCGTGACGCTGCACGTACCAGCCGTTTTGCAGGCGCAGCGGGCGAAACGCGTCCTCGCTTAGCTGGCCGCTTTGCCAGCGTTCGATCTGGTCGCGAAACTGCGCGGCGCGGTTCGCCACGAAGGCTTTGTCGAATTCGTTGTAGCGATACATAGGTAGCTGCGAATAGGCTGGGCGTGCGGTGGACGCGGAGGGAAGACGTTATCGCGCCGCGGGAGGCGCCTCAATGAGCAGATGACGCCTAAATGAGCGCAGCAGATGCAGCGCATACGCGTGGCATTCACGGCACGGTTCGGCCGCCCGACGAACGCCCGACGAACGCGGCGTGCGGTTTCACTTCAGGCGTTGCGTTTGCGACGCACCAGGCGAGCGTTCTTCCTAGACTATCGTCATGGCCCCAACCCGCGACCGCGATCCGTCGTCTCCGCCGCTTTCCCGCTATCGCAAGAAGCGGGATTTCCGTGTCACGCCCGAACCGGCGCCGTCGGCTGCCAGTCAGTCCGTCGACCACGGGCCTCTGAGCTTTGTCGTGCAGAAGCACTGGGCGAGCCGGCTGCATTACGATTTCCGGCTCGAACTCGATGGGGTGATGCTGTCGTGGGCCGTGCCCAAGGGCCCTTGTTACGACCCGAAGGAAAAGCGGATGGCCATTCACGTGGAGGACCATCCGGTCGAATATTCCCGCTTCGAAGGGACGATTCCCCCCAGGCACTACGGCGCCGGTGACGTCATTGTCTGGGACCGCGGCACATGGGAGCCTGTCGGCGATCCGCAGGAGGGCATGGCGGCTGGCAAGCTGGTCTTCCGGCTCCACGGCGAAAAGCTCGCGGGACTCTGGGAACTGGTTCGCATCTCGAAGCCCGGCGACAAGCAGGACCCGTGGATGCTGTTCAAGAAGCGCGACGCGTGGGCGCAACCGCTCGCGCAATACGATGTCATCAAGGCGCTTCCCGACAGCGTGACGGCGAAGCCGCTCGGGCTCATTGAAGAACGCGAGCCGAGGGAGGTGAGGCCTGCGCGCGGCGCAGCGCCCCAGGTGGACCTTTCCGCAGCGGTGACCGCGCCGCTGCCGGCCAAACTCGAGCCGCAACTCGCGACCCTGGCGGCAACGCTGCCCACGAGCGGAGACTGGCTAACCGAAGCCAAACTCGATGGCTATCGCATGCTGTCCCGTGTCGCCAAAGGGCAGGTGCGACTCATCACGCGCGGCGGACTAGACTGGACAACGAAGCTTCCCGAGCTTGCTGCAGAGGTTGGAGAGCTTCCACTCAACAGTGCATGGCTGGATGGTGAAATCGCAGTCCTCAAAGATGGCATTCCGAGTTTCGCCGCGCTGCAAGATGCGATAGACGGGGCGGCAAGACAGGACATCGTCTACTTCCTGTTCGACCTGATGTACCTGAACGGGAAAGACCTCAGAAAGGTGCCCCTTTGGGCGAGGCGTGCGCTTCTCGCGCAGGTCCTTGAAAATGCGGGCGAGCACATCCGGTTCAGCCAGCATTTCGAGGCGCCTCCCGCCCAGTTGTTCGAAGCGGCCTCAGGCCTGGGTCTTGAAGGCCTCATGCTCAAGCGCCGCGACGCGCCCTACGAACCAGGGCGCACACAAACGTGGCTCAAGGCGAAATCCCGGCTTCGCCAGGAACTGGTCGTCTGTGGCTTCACCGCACGTGGCGGCAAGGACGGCGAGATTGGCAGCCTGCTGCTGGGCTATTACGTAGACGGCAAGCTTCGCGACGCCGGAAGCGTCGGCACCGGCTGGAATGCGCGGACGGCGCAAGACCTGTGGACGCGGCTGACGCCGCTCGAAGCCGATGCGGCACCATTTGATGTCGATGTCGCCAGGGCGCGCCGGTGGTCCCGGCGCTCGGCCGGCAGCGAGCGCTGGGTTCGCCCCGAACTCGTCGCGGAAGTCGAATTCGCGGACTGGACCGCCGATGGCGTCATCCGCCAGGCCTCGTTCAGAGGGCTGCGAATCGACAAGCCGCCACGCGGCGTGGTCCGGGAGGGGGGAAGGACACAGGCGCCTGAACCTTCGCCGAAGCTGAAAATCACGCATCCGGAACGCGTCGTCGACCCGACGACCGGCATCACGAAGGCAGACCTGGTGCGCTACTACGCGAGCATCGCGGAGCGGATACTGCCGCATCTGAAGGCGCGGCCCCTCGCCATGGTCCGTGCCCCCGACGGCATTGCGGAACAGCTGTTCTTCCAGAAGCATGCCGAGAGAACGAACATGCCCGGCCTGACGGCCCATGACCGCAGCCTTTGGCCGAATCATCCGCCGCTGCTAACCGTCGACACCGTCGACGCCCTGCTGTCGGCGGCCCAGATGAATGTCGTCGAGTTTCACACGTGGAATTCGACGGTTCGACGGCTCGACAAGCCCGACCGCGTCATCTTCGACCTGGACCCCGGCGAGGGCGTGAAATGGGGGCGCGTTCAGGAAGCCGCGCTCCTCGTTCAAACGCTGCTCTCGGAACTGGGCTTGAAAGCCTGGCTGAAGACGAGCGGCGGGAAAGGGTTGCATGTCGTCGTGCCGCTGGCCCCAAGGCTGGGCTACGAGGCGGTCAAATCGTTCTCGCAGGCCTTCGTGCGGCATCTCGCGAAGACCATTCCCGAGCGCTTTTCGGCGACCGCCGGGGCTTCGAACCGCATCGGCAAGGTCTACGTCGACTACTTGCGCAATGGCAAGGGGCAGACGACCGCCGCGGCGTTTTCCGCGCGGGCGCGAGCCGGAATGGGCGTCTCGATGCCGGTTGCCTGGGAGCAGTTGAACGACCTGAAAAGCGGGGCGCAGTGGACGGTGCAGACGGCTCGCGACTACCTCAGCTTCCAGCAGCAAGATCCGTGGGCGGATTACGGGGCGGCGGCGCAATCATTGGCATCGGCGATAAAGCTCCTAAAATGAAACGACCGCTGCCCGGCGGCGGCACGGGCCTTGCGCCAAGCGCCGTGCCGAATGTGCCAATGCCGCGAGGAGAAGTCCATGCCCGCCCGCTCAATTGCCTCCCTGTCGCTCTCCTTCGGGCTCGTTTCGATACCGGTGAAGCTCTATACCGCGACCGAGAGTTCGTCCGATGTCCGCTTCCATATGCTCGCGCCCGACGGTTCGCGCGTGAAGCAGCAGTATGTCTCCGAGAAGACGGGCGATGTCGTCGAGCGCTCGAGCATGAACAAGGGCTACGAGTTCGAAAAGGACCGGTTCGTGGTCTTCACCAGCGATGAGCTAAAGGCGCTCGAGGACGCTGCGAGTCATGTTGTCGAGATCATGGCCTTCATTCCGGAGGAGGCGATTGACCCGGTCTTCTACGACAAGGCCTATTACATCGCGCCCGACAAGCGCGGCGGAAAACCATACAGTCTGCTGCAGCAGGCGCTCGCACAGAGCGGACGCTGCGCATTGGCGAAATGGGCGTCCAAAGGCAGGACGCGGATCGTGCAGGTGCGCCCCGAGGAAGACGGACTCGTCTTTCAGCAACTGCTGTATGCGGACGAGGTGCGCTCGCTGGCGGACCTGCACGTCGAACGCGTCGAAGTGTCCGATACCGAGATGAAACTCGCGCTGCAGATCATCGAGCAGGGCGCCGAAGACAATTACGACCCGAAGGCGTACGAGGATGAAGAGAAGAAGCGCATTCTCGCGGCTATCGACGAAAAAATTGCAGGCAAGCAGGTCGTCGTTCACGAGCCTGCGGAAGAACTGGCCGGCGGCGGCCAGGTCATCGACCTGATGGATGCCTTGCGCGCCAGCCTCAAGGGCGGCGCGAAAGCGAAAGCGGCTCCGGCACCCAGGCGCAGCAAGAGCGCGGAGCCCGTTGCCGAGCTGCCTGTCGCGCCTAAAACGCGCAAGCCACCGGCGCGTGCAGCGAAAGCACCCGCTGAAGCGCCTGCAAAGGTCCGGGCACGCAAGTGACGCCGCAAGTCGCCGCGCGCGAGATTTCGATGCGTGAGTTGCAGGCCATGCTGGGTGTTTCGCGCAGCGTGGTTTCAGGCCTCATTGCTGCGGGCTTCGTGACACCGTCGCGGGGGCCGCGAAACGCGTACCGCTTCACGTTCCAGGATGTCGTGCTGCTGCGCACCGCGTTGCAGTTGCGCGACGCCCGCATACCGACGCGCAAAATCATCACGGCGCTCTCGCGGCTGCGAGACGAACTGCCCGATGAGTTGCCGCTCACGGGGATTCGCGTATCGGCGGTCGGCAACGATGTGGCCGTTCGAACCGGCCCTTCGCAATGGGACGCTGCTACAGGTCAGTTCCTGCTGGATTTCGAAGTCGCGCAAATCAAGGGCGATGTCGTCTTTCTCGACTCGGCGCCTGCGCACGAGGATCTCGCGCACCAGGCCCAGGAGTGGTACGACCTCGGCGAACAGTTGCGGACATCCGATGTGAACGGTGCCGAACGGGCGTACAAGAAGGCCATCGAGTTATCTCCGCAGCCTTTTTATGCTGCCTACGTGGACCTCGGCGCGCTGCTGTGCGAACGCGAAGCGCGTTGCGAAGACGCGCTGCACGTATTCGACAAGGCGCTAGCTCACTTCCCCGACGATGCCGTGTTGCACTTCAATCGCGCGATTGCATTCGAGGAGATGGGGCGCTTCGAGGACGCTGAGCGTAGCTATCAACGTTGTCTGGAACTCGACCCGTCGTACGCGGATGCCCACCACAATCTGGCGATGCTGCTCGAAAAACGCGGCGATCCACAGGGTCTCGTTCGTCATCTAAGCGCGTATCGTCGCCTCACGAGCTGACAGGCCCCGGTATTCAATGTGGAGTTGGAAGCGACTTCAGTCCATCAAGCCAGTCGTTGAACATTCTGGATGCCTGAATAGCCAATGTCGTCGCATATCCGGCCGTTCCTCGTCTGAGATCGGCGACGTTTTGTTCCGGCGTCATACCAATCTCGACTGCGTGCCCGATGAGCCAGCGGTCGAATCCATGCGCCTTTACCTCTGGGTGAAACTGCACGCCAAGCACGTTTGGGCCAATCGAAAAAGCCTGGTGAGGATAGACATGGCTCGATGCGAGCAGCCTCGCGCCTTCTGGCAGGTCAAATGTGTCTCCATGCCAGTGGAGCACGTGACATGCCGCTTCACGCAAATACTTTAGTGGCGAGTTCATCCCTTCCTGCGTGATAGAAATGGTTCCCCATCCGAGTTCGCGTTTTCCGCCCGGATAAACCTTCGCGCCGGCCGACGCAGCGATCAACTGCGCGCCGAGGCAGATGCCAAGCGTCGGAAGATCTCGGGCAATCCGTTTCGCCAGCACGGCTTTCAGATTGCCTAGCCACGGATACCGGTCTTCCTCGTAAGCGCCGATCGGCCCTCCGAGTATGACGAGCAGATCCGGACCGTCGGGCGTGATTGCCGAGAGGTCGTCAAGACCCGCGTCGAGATACTGAATCTCAGCGCCCCGAGACCTAAGCACCTCCTCGAATGTTCCGAGGTCTTCAAAGTGGACGTGTCGCACTGCGACTACACGAAGCGGCGGGACTGGAGTGATTGACATACGGACGAAGATATCGATGAAAGCAGGGGGCGACGGCCCGCAGCCATCCGGCCACTGCGGGCGCTCATGAGGCGAGCAAACTGGCGACGTTCCTTACTCGAAGAAGGAGTCTTCGAGCAACATGTCCTCGAAGAACGCGCCGTAGTTCAACTTCGGATGCCGAATGTGAATCTCCAGCACCCAAAGCAGTCGCGACGGGCAAAAATCCACGTCAGCCATCGGGCCTTCGTACGTTGCTGCGTGGGGAAAGTCCGAAACCCGGTGGCCGGAGAGGTCGAGATTCAATTCCCACCCCATCGCCTGCGCTTGCGAGACGGCGAACTCATAGAGGACCTTCCCGGTGCTTGCGTCGCTGAGCCACTTTTGGCGAACGATATGAAAAAGCTTGCGCGCATCTTCGGCGCAGCGCGCCATGTCGGCATCGTTGCCGAAGACGAACGTGTCGCCGCCGTCTCCCTCCCATTTCTCGAATACGGGGCCGATGTCGACGAACATGATGTCGTTTTCCTTGAGCACGACGCCCGGCTCGGAGGCGGCGCCGAACGTTTTGGTCGTGTTCGAGCCGAAGCGGACATAGACATCGTGCCAGCCGCGCAGCATCTTGTTGGCGGCGAGAATCTCCTTCGCGATTTCCACGGCGTCTTCCTCGACCATGCCGGGCTGACAACGCGCCGCGATTTCGTGGATGATCTTGCGCGTCTTGTCGCGCACCATGAGCATCGGCGCTTCGGAGAATTCGGCACCGACCTGTTCGAGTTGCACTTGTTCGAGCACTGCGTTCATACGGACGACTCCTTTTTTGTGGGGTTGATCGACGGCAGGCGCATGGCGAGGCCATCGAGTTCCGGGGTGATGCATAGCTGGCAGCCGAGCCGGCTTGACGGACCGGCTTCCGGAAGGCAGGCGAGAAGATTGCGCTCGGTTCGGGAGCGCGGCGCGGCGCGCTCGATCCATTCGGGTTCGAGTTCCACCAGACAGGTCCCGCACGACGCCTTGCCGCCGCAGACCGACATGACGGGCAGCCCGGCAGACTTGAGCGCGCTCAGGACCGACTCGCCGACCCTGGCAACAACGAACTGGCCGTCGACGCTCAGCCGAACGGAATCCAGCGCGCACGGATCGTTCGCGACGGGCGTCACGTCCGACGCTGCTTCGAACGCATCCGAGGCAAACGTGGCGACCGGAACAGTGGATTCCGCCACGAAAATTGCGTAGGCATCCTCAATCATTCGCGGGTTGCCGCAGGCGAGCACATGCGTATGCACGGGCTCGCTCAGGGCGCGTGCCGCCACGTGCTGCACATAGCCCGCCTGGCTGCCGGACAGAACCGGCACGAGCCGGAAGCCCGCGTGCGTCGCCTGCCAGGCATTGAGCACGTCGCTTGCGTAGAAGTCACCTTGCGCGCGTGCCCCCCAATAGAGCGTGACGCGACGACGCGGGTTCGTCGGCAGGAACGCTTCGAGCATGGCGAGGAACGGGGCCACGCCGGTTCCCGTGGCCAGCATCACGACAGGGCCGTCGCCCTCCGGGAACGCGAAAGCCCCGAGCGGACCCGTGATGTCGAACTCGTCTCCAACACGCGTGCGGCTGACGACCCGGTCCGAGAACGCGCCACCGGGCCAGCGGCGCACGTGCAGCGCAATCCGGTTGTCCGCCGAGGGCGCGCACGCCATGGAGTAGCAGCGGCTCGGGCCGCTGGATCGGCCAATTCCCACGTACTGGCCGGGGCGGAAGCAAAAGCTGCTCTGTGGCTTGAGAACCAGTTCCCGAACGTCGTCCGAGAGCCAGCGGCTCGAATGCAAGGTTGCGCGCATGGTCATTGCTCGCCGAGTTGAAACTGCGCATGCATGCGCTCCAGATCCTCGCGGATCGAAATCGACACGTGCGGCTTGCGCTTGTGGAACGACCCCACCCAGAGCGCACCGGCGGCGAGATAGGCGAGATAGGCGTACGGGAAGTACTTGATCGGCGCAGGGGGGATCGGGTAGACCGACCCGACCGCGGGAATGAGCAGAAGCAGCAGCGAGCAGGCGCACAGGAACCAGTCACGGCCGCGTAGCTCACCCAGGCGCTGGAGATAGAACGGTGCGCTGAGCGTGATGAGCACGTAAGGCACGAGGAACCCGAACGCAGCCATGGTGCCGGCCCAGTTGAAGATATCGAGCGCCGCCTGATGGCACAGCACGAGCACGGTCGGGACAGCGAACGCGATGACCGCCATGATCGCGACGGCGACGTGCGGCGTCGCATTCTTGTGGTGAGTCCCGGCAATGGCGCCGTGGAAGATGCCGTGGCGGCCCATCGCAAAGATGACCCGCGAACCCGCGTTGATGCACGACAGGCACAAGGCGAAGAAGCTCACCATCGCGCCGACCGACAGCGGAATTTGCAGCAGCCCGACGTGAGCCATCTGGGCCATCACATTCAACGGGGCATCGATCTGGTCCAGCGGCTGGTGATAGCCGCGCGTGCCGATGATCATCGCGTAGGTCACGAAGACGAAGAACGCCCCCGAGATAATCAGGCTCCAGATGACCGCACGCGGAATGTTGCGCAGCGGATTCTGCGCTTCGTCGCCGAACGCCGTGGCGCACTCGAAGCCGACCAGACTGAAGATCGCGACGACGACGCCCAGCCCGACATTGGACCAGGGAAGCTTCGAGACCGTGAACTGCGCGGTGTCGGCGACGAAATGGTGTTCGGCGAGCACGATGACCGACAGCACCAGAATGAGCAGCATCGAAACGCCCTCGAGCACCAGCATCAGCATGGCCGAAAGCTGCACGTTCCTGTAAGCGAGGTAGAACGCCACGCCGCCGCAAATCGCGAACAGCACGACCGAAGGCACGCTGAGACCGACCATGTCGAGCAGCTTGCCCGCGAAGATCGAAAAGCCGGTGATGCCGGCCATCGAGATGCCGAGATAGGCCCAGATCAGCGACCAACCGCCAATGCCGCCTGACGTGAGTCCGAGGCCGCGGCAGATATAGCTGTACATGGAGCCGGATGAGGTCGAGCGCTTGGCGAACTGGTTCAGGTTCAGCGCGACGAACAGCAGCATGATGGTGCCGAGCACGTAGGAAAGCCAGCTCCACTCGCCGGTGTTGCCA
This sequence comes from Paraburkholderia sp. J8-2, assembly GCF_905220195.1. NCBI lineage: Bacteria > Pseudomonadati > Pseudomonadota > Betaproteobacteria > Burkholderiales > Burkholderiaceae > Paraburkholderia > Paraburkholderia sp. J8-2. The sequence continues at coordinate 167,411 of NZ_CAJMZA010000001.1, read as the reverse complement.
TACATGACGGGGATGATCAGCGCCGCCGTCATCGTGGGAGAGATCAAGGCGATGCCTTGAGCCAGAAGCTCGACAAAGCTTAGGCAGTTCGAGCGTAGTTGCGTGTGACTCATGTTCAGCCCCTTTCGATGCACAGCCTGTGTTGTGGGTAGAAAACGTCGCAATTGGCAAATAGGCATTTCGATGAGGGGATGGTATGGTCGCGACTGGGCCAGATAAAACCTCCAGTTTTTTTATTTCCATGGGTCCAGTTGGAGCGGACGATGCTGAGAACGTGGGATCTGAAAATCGTGATCCAGCGCGAGGGCGGGCCGGTGGCGCGCCAGATCGTGCAGGCCATCATTCAGGAGATACGGCGTGGGCGCCTCACGCCCGGCGCGCCGTTGCCGGGCTCCCGGGAACTGGCAAAGGCGCTGGATGTGAACCGCAAGACCGTGGTGCTCGCGTATGAAGAACTCACCGCGCAAGGCTGGCTGACCTCGGAAAAGACGCGCGGCACGTTCGTGTCCTCGGCGCTGCCGGAAAAAGGCATCGAGGCCGTGAAGCCGGCCGACTCGGGCATCGCACGCGATCTGGGTGTGAGGCTGGCGGGCAGCGGCCCGGACGTTCAATGCCTTTACGGCGAGGACGGCTATCTCACGTTCGACGACGGCGCGCCGGACACCCGCCTCGTGCCGGTGGCCGAACTGGCGGCGGCCTGGCGCAAGGCGCTGCTCGCGGCGTCACAGCGCAACCGGCTTGGCTATGGCGACCCTCGCGGCACGCTGCGCCTGCGGCGCGAAATTCTCGGCATGCTGAGCAGCGAGCGGGGGATCACGGCGAACGAAGACAACATCTGTATCGTGCGCGGCAGTCAGATGGGCATCTATGTCGCCGCGCGCGTGCTGATTCGTCCGGGGGATTGCGTCGTGGTCGAGGAGCTGACCTATCCGCCGGCGCGCGAAGCGTTCCGCGCCGCGGGCGCCGAGATCGTCACGGTGGGGTTGGACGAAGACGGCCTGAAGGTCGATGAGCTGGAAAAGCTCTGCTACCGCAAGCGCGTGCGCGCTGTCTACGTGACGCCGCATCACCAGTTTCCGACCACGGTCCTGCTGCCCGCTGCCCGGCGCATGCGGATGCTGGCGCTCGCCGAGCAGTTCGACTTCGCGATCATCGAAGACGACTACAGCCACGAATTCCACTTCACGCATCGGCCGATGCTGCCGCTCGCGAGCTTCGACCGCAGAGGAAAGGTCGTCTACGTCGGGTCGATGTCGAAGCTGCTTACGCCGTCGCTGCGCATTGGCTACCTGATCGCGCCGCAGCCGTTCATCGACCGCGCGGCGGGGGAAGTCACCATCATCGACCGGCAAGGCGACCCCGCGACGGAGGCGGCGGTCTCGGATCTGCTGGCGAGCGGCGTCATCCACAGCCATACGAAAAAGGTGATGAAGATTTACGCCGAGCGACGCGACCTTCTTGCGCGCCTGCTCGAGACGCATCTCGACGAATGGCTCTCCTTCGAGCTTCCCATTGGAGGCCTTGCCCTCTGGACGGTCTGCAAGCAGGACATCGACATGGCCGCGCTGCAGGATGCTGCGGCTCGCGAGGGCGTGCGGTTTTTGGCCGCCGGTCAGTTTTCCGCAAAGCATCGCGCCTTGCCTGCCCTGCGGCTTGGTTTTGGCAGTTTGAACGCCGAAGAGCTGACGGATGGCGTGCAACGGTTGCAGCGGGCGTTTCTGGCGGCTTAGCGCTTTCGTGCGCGCCGCAACGAAACGCCTTGATGACGCGATTGGATAGCAGATTGGCACGGCTCGCGAGTGCCTGGCGCGATCCGCAGTCCTATGATGACGTCAATCGAAGCACCACCGACTGAGGCATTCATGACCCGGCAATCCAACACCGCGCTGATCACCGGCGCATCCAGCGGCATCGGCCAGGAACTGGCCAGGATTCACGCAAAGAACCAAGGCGACCTCGTGCTGGTAGCGCGCTCGCGCGACAAGCTCGACGCGTTCAAGCGCGAACTGGAGGTGCAGCACGGCATCGCCGCGACCGTGATCGCCGAGGATCTGTCGAAGCCGGGCGCCGCGCAACGTATCTTCGAGCAGACGCAGGCACTTGGCATCACGATCGACGTGCTGATCAACAACGCCGGCTTTGGCGGGCATGGGCTCTTTCACGAGCAAAACCTGATAGCCGCTCAGGCGATGATGCAGGTCAATATGGTGGCGCTGACCGAACTTACGCACCTGTATCTCAAGGGCATGGTGCAACGCAATCGCGGTCGCATCCTGAATGTGTCGTCGACTGCGTCGTTCATGCCCGGCCCGCTGCAGGCGGTGTATTACGCGACCAAAGCCTATGTGACTTCATTCACGCAGGCGATTGCCGAAGAGGTGGCGGTCGATGGCATTACGGCGACCGCGCTGTGCCCCGGGGCGGTGGCCACCGGATTCGTCGCGGCAGGCAACCTGGAAGGCGTCGATATCTGGAAGCAGGCGAAGTCGGCGCAGTCGGTGGCGCAATGCGGCTACGCTGCCATGCAGCGTGGCGAACTCGTCGCGTTCAATGAGGGCAAGCTCAAATTCCTGCTTAACTGGGTCGTGCCGCTGCTGCCGCGCAAGACCATGCTGAAGATGTCGCGCCAGGCCATGGAAAAGGCCTGATCACCGGGTTGCATCAGGCAATACACGATGAAACGAGCCAACCGATTCGTGATCGCCAGCAACTGGAGGGCGATGCTGAGCGACATGCAGATCGATCCTGCCGTGGTGCTGGCCCACGCGGGGCTGCCCGCCGATCTGTTCCAGCGTGGCGACATCGCGCTGTCTGCGCCTGACTACTTCCGGCTGTGGCGCGGCATGGAACTGGCCGCGGGCGAGCGGGAAGTGCCGCTGCTCTTTGCCGGGCACTTCAAGGCCGAAGCCTTCGATGCCCCTATCTTCGCGAGCCTGTGCAGCCCGAACTTCAACATCGCTGCCGCGCGGCTGCGCCACTACAAGCCGTTGATTGGTCCGATGCTGCTGGACGTGGATCAGGGCCCGGAATCGACGCGCCTGAGCTTGAGCGTTTATGGCGCACAGGGCCCGCTCCCGCGTTCGCTCTGCCTGGCCGAGCTGGTGTTCTTCTGCCAGTTGATCCGGGTCGGCACGCGCGAGCACATCGTGCCGCAGGGGGCATGGCTACCCGAACTGCCGCGAAACCTCGCGGCTTATGAAGCGTACTTCGGGTGCCCACTGCGTCAGGGTGATCGAACCGAGGTTCGTTTCTCAGCCGCCGATGCAGCGAGGCCGTTCCTGACCTCGAATGCCGCCATGTGGGACTTCTTCGAAAACAAGCTGAACCAGAAGCTGGCCGACATGGACGCTCGCGCCAGCACGACCGAGCGGGTTCGGGCGGTGCTCGTCGAGGCGCTGCCGAGCGGCGAGACGAGCGTCGAAGCGGTCGCCGACAGGCTGGCCATGAGCAAGCGCACGCTGCAGCGTAAGCTGAGTGCCGAAGCCGAAAATTTTCAACGCATCCTGACGTCGACCCGGGCCGAACTGGCCGACCATTACCTGAAGCAGTCGGCGCTGTCGTTGGCCGAGATCTCTTTTCTGCTGGGGTTTCAGGAACCCAACTCGTTCATCCGCGCGTATCAAGGCTGGAAAGGGATGTCGCCGGGGTCTTTTCGATTGCGGGTCCATTGATCTACAGTCGGCGCCAGCCTTTTCACGACTCGTCGGCAGGTTGATTGCCGGGCGTCCGCAGCACCGTTGTTGCTCTCCATGTGGCCGGACTGGAGAGGGCGGCGATCTGGCGCTGCATTAAAAAACCGCCGGGCAGCCTCAAGAACCCTTCAGGCTTGCCGATAAGACACGAGTACGGCGTTATTCGGCGACGCGTAACGTCTCAACTTACGGCGAGCAAGAGCACATGCAGATTCAACCCATTAGTGCGACGACGACCGCTTACGGCAGCGGCACGAACGGCAGCGCCGCGTCGAGTGCGAACACCGGCGCGCAGACGTCGACGAGCGGCGCAGGCAACGGCGCGTCCTCGGGCACGGCATCGTCTAACTCGAACGCCGACAGCACGACGGGCTCGACGGCGAGCGCTTCGAGCGCGTCCAGCAGCGGCAATGCATCGACTTCCACGCAAAGCACGTCGGCCGGTTCGCGGGCGGGCGGGGGCGGTGGCGGAGGCGGCGCTTCGTCCTCCAGCAGTTCTTCATCGAGCGAACTCGATGCACTGAATACGCTCATCGCGTCGCTTCAGGCGCAGCTCGCGCAGGTGTCGTCGCAAACGTCGGGCGCGGCTGCGCAAGGTTCGAACTCGGGCGAGATCAGCCAGCTCAAGGCGCAGATCCAGAGTGCGCAAAGCGCGCTGAGTTCGGCGTCGCAATCGGATGCGAGCCAGGTCAGCCAGATCGCGTCGCAACTGGAGAGCGTGCAGAGTTCGCTGGCCCAGTTGATGGTCGCCAGCGGCAAGACTACGGGGCTGGTTTCGAGCACGGCGTGAGCGGCACGGGCGGGGGAGATTAGCAGGACGGCGGGCGCGCTTGCTACTATCTTCGGCGCTAACCACGGAGCCCACAGTGACCCATCCAACTCTCCACCTCTACGCCGACGCTCAATACGCCAGTCCGTATGCGATGTCCGTGTTCGTCGCGCTGCACGAGAAGGCGCTTGCGTTCGAGCTTTCCACGGTCGATCTCGGCAAAAGCGAGCACCAGCAGCCCGATTTCGCGGCGAAGTCGCTCACGCGGCGCGTGCCGACCCTGATCCACGACGGCTTCGCGCTCTCGGAGTCCTCGGCGATTACGGAGTATCTGGACGAAACGTTTCCCGGCGTTGCGCTCTATCCGGTGGATCGACAACAGCGCGCCCGCGCGCGTCAGGTTCAGGCGTGGCTGCGCAGCGATCTCATGCCAATTCGCCAGGAGCGCTCGACCGAGGTCGTGTTCTACGGCCCGACTGCGACGCCACTTTCCGGCGCGGCGCAACTCGCGGCAGACAAGCTCTTTGCGATGGCGGAAGCGCTGCTCGCGCAAGGCGACAAGCATCTCTTCGGTGAATGGTCGATTGCCGACGTGGACCTGGCGTTGATGCTGAACCGTCTGGTTCTGAACGGCGATCCGGTGCCGCAGCGGCTGGCGCAGTACGCCTTGAATCAGTGGCAGCGGCCTTCGGTTCAGCGCTGGCTCAGGCTCGAGAGGCCGCCGCTTTAAGGCGCGCGTCAGCCCGTCTCGAACGCCGTGTGATAGTGCACATTCGCGGCGGGCACTTCGCCGCACAACGCGATCGCCTGAAAGTATTCAGCGGGGACGCCCGGCAGCACGAGCGTGGCTTCAGGCACGAACCCGAAGCGTGCGTAGTACGCCGGGTCCCCAAGCACGACGCAGCCCGCCGCGCCTCGTGCCCGCAGCGCATCCAGGGCGAGTTTCATCAGCATCGCGCCAATGCCCTGCTTTTGACGCGCAGGTGCGACCGAAATCGGCCCGAGCCCGAACCAGCCGGTCGATCCATCCGAAAGCGCGACGGGCGAAACCGCCACGTGCCCGACGATCTCACCGCCGTGTTCGGCAACCAGTGAAATCGCAAGCGCCCCCGCTTCTCGCAACGCATCGACGATCCGCTGCTCCGTGTGGCTCGTATGCGGCGCATGCCGGAACGCAGTCTCGGTCAGCGCGTGAATGGCGGCGTGATCGGCAGGCGTTTCTTCGCGGATATGGAGTGGCATGGCGTTCACCGAAGATTCAGAAAATCGAGCGTCCGGTGCGCGTCGTCAACCACTCGAGCGCCAGCGAGCCGACCAGCGAATTGCCCGTCGCGTCGAGCCCCGGCGACCACACGCACACCGCGAATTCGCCGGGCAGCACCGCGATAATCCCGCCGCCCACGCCGCTCTTCGCAGGCAAGCCCACGCGGTAGACGAAATCGCCCGCCGCGTCGTAGGTGCCGCAGGTCAGCATCAGCGCCGAAAGCCGCTTGGCCGAACTCGCGTCGAGCACAGGTTCGCCGCTTGCGGGCGAGACGCCGCCGTTCGCGAGGAACAGCGCCGAGCGCGCCAGTTCCACGCAGCTCATCGAGATCGCGCACTGGCGGCAATAGGCGTCGATCACGGCGTCGGCGGGCATTTCCAGGTTGCCGAAGCTCGCAATGAAATGCGCCATCGCGCGATTGCGCTCGGCGTGCGCGAGTTCCGACTGCGCGACGCGCAGGTCGTAGCCGATGCCGGGCTCGCCCGCGAGCCGCCGCATGAAATCGACGAGCGCGGTTTCCGCCTGCACGAAACGGCGGCACAGCACGTCGGTCACGACGAGCGCGCCCGCGTTGATGAACGGATTGCGCGGCTTGCCCCCCTCGAATTCGAGCTGCACGAGCGAGTTGAACGCCGTGCCCGAAGGCTCGCGGCCCACGCGCTGCCAGAGCGCGTCGCCGAGCAGCTGGAACGCGAGCGTGCACGCGAACAGCTTCGAAATGCTCTGGATGGAAAAGCGCACGTCGGCGTCGCCGGTGCGGTACACCTGGCCGTCCACGGTCACGATGGCCATGCCGAAGTGATCGGCGCGCACCGTGGCGAGTTCGGGAATGTAGTCGGCAACGCGGCCCGTGCCGATATACGGCTGCAGGTCGCGATGGATCGCGTCGAGGATGGGCGTGTAGTCGAACGTGTGATTCATGGGCGGCGCAGGGCAGTCGCGGCGGAGCGTCCGCCGCGGTCCCGCGATTGTAGCGGCTCGCACCGACCGCCACGGCATCGTTGTGCGCTACTCGCCGTCTGCTTTCATTTCGCGCAGATGCTTGTAGACCGTCGCCCGCCCCATGCCCAGCACCTTCGCCACGTAGTTGGCCGAACTCTTGCCCTTGAACGCGCCTTCGGCATACAGCGCCTCAACGAGTTCACGCCGGTGCTCGCGCGTGAGCGAATTGAGCGCGATCTGCCGCTCGCGCAGCCAGCCGTGCAAAAAGGTGTTGATGCGCTCCTGCCAGTCGTCCTTGAAGAGTTCGTCGGGCTGCGCGATCACGCCCGCGCCGCGCAGGAACAGGTCGAGTGTGGCCTGCACGTCCTGGAAAGCGGCGATGTTGAAGTTGATGCACATGATGCCCGCCGCGCGCCCTTCGTCGTCGAACAGCGCCGTGCTCACGCAGCGCATGCGCCTGCCGTCCCAGTTCACCTTCTCGTAGGGGCCGATCAGCTTGTTGCGCGTGGTTTCCTCGACGTCTTCGAGTGCCGAGTCGTCGCCGATCTCGCGCTTCGAAAGATTGTTCGAGAGGTAGGCCACGGTCTGGTCCGCGAGGTCGTGAATCACGACTTCCGCGAACGGGAAGAACAGCGTCGTGATGCTGTCCGCCACGTGCGCGTAGCGCGCGAGCAGCAGGTCGCGCGACGTTTGGGGGCTGGCGGTTTTTTTCACACGGATGGTGTCGCTTTCTCGTTTCGGCATCGGGCGGGGACCGGGTTGCGGCAGGAAGGACGTCGATGATACTGCCATCGCTCGACGCCGCGTATCAACGGACGTTGCGCAGATGCTCGTACAGCGCGTGCGCGACGGCCATGTCTTCGAGACCGAGGCCGATCGAGCGGAAGAACGCATGCCGCGCGTAGGCCGGACGAGGGCATGCGTCGTTGGCGAGTTCCGCAAGATCGCCCACGATCGAGTCCGGCGACCAGCCGTGCTCGCGCGCGGCCAGCACCATTTCGCCCGCGCTTTGCGGCGTGGTGTGGCGATAGTCGCAGTAGACATCGAGCGAGGGCAGCGCTGCCGGATCGATCTCGTGGGCCTGCGCGACGTTCGTGCTGATCGACGTAATGAGCGCGGGCTTCGTGAGGGCGTCCAGCGCGAGAACCGGCTTGCCCGACGAGGTGCACAGCATCACCACGTCGGCGTCTTGCACGCACGCTTCGGTCGTCTGCGCCACGCTTGCGCGTGGGTCGAGCGCACGCAGTTCGGCCTGGCGCGCAGCGTCGCCCGCGAGCTTTGGCGAATACACGCGAATGCTCTCCCACGCGCGCAGCGGCGCAACATGGCGAATATGCGCGAGCGCGACGGCGCCCGAGCCGATCACGGCGAGGCGCTTCGCCTCGCGCGGCGCGAGCTGGTCGACGGCGAGCGCCGTGGTGCCCGCGGTGCGTTCCGTGGTGAGCAGCGCCGAGTCGCACCACATGAGCGGCTGGCCCGTCTTCATCGACATCAGCGCGGTCCAGGCGGTGATGACGGGCGGCTGGCCTTCGGCGCCCGCGATGTACGGCGAGAGCTTGGCGCCGAACACGCCGGCTTGCGCCAGCACGCCGAGATAGGTGATGAAGTCGCCAGCCTGCTTCGGAAACAGGGTCAGGGTTTGCGGCGGCTGCACGGCGTCGCCGCGGCCCAGCGAGGCGAACAGGCGGCCGAGTTCGCCGCGCACGTCGAGGCTGGGCAGGGCGGCGCGCACCTGGGCGGCATCGACGACGAGCGGCGCGGCGGTGGGTTGGGACGTCATGGTCATGCTGGGGCTCCGGAATTACGGTGTAGACATTTTTGTCCATTCTAGACTTTCTTTTTATTTTTCGTCTATATTCCTCCTGCGGCCGCGGCCCTCGTGAAAGGGCGCCACACGAAAGCGCACCGCGCTTGAACAGACACTTATTACGATTTGGGTGACGACGATGAACAGGAAGACGATTCGCTTCGCGGCTGCGGCCAGCCTTGCGTGCTTTGCGGGTTTGACGGCGGGCGCGGCGCACGCGCAGGACCCGAAAACGCTGCGCTTCGGCGTGGAGGCGTCCTATCCGCCGTTCGAGAGCAAGACGCCCTCGGGCGATCTGCAGGGCTTCGACATCGACATCGGCAATGCCGTGTGCCAGAAGCTGCAGGTGAAGTGCGTGTGGGTGGAGAACAGCTTCGACGGCCTGATCGCCGCGCTCGAGGCGCGCAAGTTCGACGTCATCAATTCGGCGATGAATATCACCGACAAGCGTCGCCAGCAGATTGCGTTCACGCCCGCCATTTACGTCATGCCGATCCAGATGGTCGCGAAACGCGGCTCGGGTCTGGAACCCACGCCCGCGAGCCTGAAGGGCAAGTCGGTGGGCGTGCTGCAGGGCTCGACGCAGGAAGACTACGTGCGCAAGCACTGGGGCACGCAAGGCGTGAACGTGGTCACGTATGAGAACCAGGACCAGATTTTCGCGGACCTCGCGGCCGGCCGTCTGGACGCTGCGGTCCAGGAAGTGCAGACCGCCACCGACGGCTTCCTCTCGAAGCCCCAGGGCAAGGGCTTCGACTTTGCGGGTGCGCCGCTCAAGGACCCGTCCACGCTCGGCGAAGGCACCGGCTTCGGCATGCGCAAGGACGACGCGGCGCTCAAGGCCAAGGTGGTCGCGGCCATTGACTCGCTGCGCCAGGATGGCACGCTCACGAAGCTGTCGATGAAGTACTTCGGCCGCGATATCGTCGCGAAGTGATCGTCATGACTTCGGTGTTCAGGGCAGATTCATGACCAGGAGCGCGATCGTTCTCGGCGCGGGCATCGCGGGCGTGAGCGTCGCGCTGCATTTGCAGGCGCGCGGCGTGCAGGTCACGCTCGTCGACCGCCGCGAGCCCGGCGAGGAAACGAGCCACGGCAACGCGGGGTTGATCGAGTCGTCGTCGGTGGTGCCCTATGGCTTTCCGCGCGACTGGCGCACGCTGCTGCGCCTCGTGCGCAACGATTCGACGGTGCTGCGCTATGACGTGCGCTCGCTGCCCGCCTACGCGCGCTGGCTCGCATCGTTCTGGCGCGAGTCGTCGCCTGCGCGGCTCGCGCAGGCCGCGCGGGACATGCTGCCGCTCATCGAGCGCAGCGTGGCCGAGCACGACGCGCTCGTCGCCCGTGCGGGCCTGCGCGACATCGTGCGGCCCGTCGGCTGGCTCGAAGCGTGGCGCTCGCCCGCTGGCTTCGAGCGTGAAACGCATGCGGCGCAAGGCGTGGCCGACGCACACGGCCTGCATGTGCAGATGTTCGACGCGCAGCGCTTGCGCGCGCTTGAGCCTTCGCTGGGTGCTGGCTATGCGGGCGCGATCCACTGGATCGATCCCGCGAGCGTGGCGGACCCGGGCGCGTTGACGAAGGGTTACGCACAACTGTTTCTGCGCGACGGCGGCACGTTCGCGCGCGGCGATGCGCGCACACTCGCCGCCGACGGCAAGGGCTGGCGCGTGCAGACCGCCGACGGCCCGGTGAGCGCCGAGCTTGCCGTCGTCGCGCTCGGTCCGTGGTCGGATCTCGTGACACAGCCGCTCGGTTACCGCGTGCCGCTCATGGTCAAGCGCGGTTACCACATGCACTACGCGAGCGAGGCGCGCGCGCCGCTCGTGCGTCCGGTGGTGGATATCGAAGGCGGCTATGTGGTCGCGCCGATGCGCCGCGGCCTGCGGCTCACGACGGGCGTGGAGCTTGCCACGCGCGAGCGTCCGCCGAACTACGCGCAACTCGACGCGGCGGAGCGCGAGGCGCGCCCCGTGTTCGGCCTGGGCGCGCGGCTCGACGAAACGCCGTGGATGGGTTTGCGCCCCTGCACGCCCGACATGCGTCCGGTGCTTGGGCCCGCGCCGCGCCATAACGGGTTGTGGTTCGCGTTTGGCCACAACCACCATGGCCTCACGCTCGGGCCGGTCACGGCGCGCCTCGTTGCCGAGCAGATCGTCGGCGAAACGCCGTTTATCGATCCCGCGCCGTATTTGCCCGCGCGCTTCGGCTAAACCCGGCGGGTCAGTGCGCCCCCGCCGCGCCGCCGCCTCCGCCGCCCCTCGTCGACTTCGTGATCCAGATAAGCGGAATGATCACGAGAAAGATGACCGCCGAGATATAGAAAATGTCGTTGAGCCCCATCATGGCGGCCTGCGAAGTGAGCTGGAAGTCGAACAGCGCGCGCGCGGACGGCTCGCTCAGATTCAGCACCTTCTGGGTCTGTTCGATTGCCTGGACGAAAATCGGGTTGTTGACCGAAGCCTGCTCGGTGAGCCGCGCGTGATGCAGGATCGTGCGGTTATTCCAGGCATTCGTCGCGATCGACGTGCCCACCGCGCCGCAGAACACACGCACGAAGTTCGAGAGGCCCGCCGCCGCCGGCACGCGGCTCGGCGGCTGTCCCGAGAGAATGATGGCCGTGAGCGGCACGAAGAAGAGCGCCATGGGGATGCCTTGCAGCAGCGTGGGCAGCACGAGATGGAAGGTGTCGATTTCGAGCACGTACCGCGAGCGCATGTAGAACACCCCGGCGAACAGCACGAACGCGATCGTCGCGATGATGCGCGCGTCGGAGCGCGGCAGGAGCCGCCCCACCACGGGCGAGAGCAGCAGCGCGAAGATGCCCAGCGGCGCGGTGACGAGGCCCGCATCCACCGAGCGGTAATTCAGGTACTCCTGCATCCATTGCGGCAATAACACGAGATTGCCGAAGAACACGCCATAGGCCACGGAAATCGCGATCGTGCCGCCCAGAAAATTCCGTTGTCCGAACAAACGCAAATCGACGATCGGGTGGTCCTCGGTCAGCTCCCACACGAGAAAAAACGCGAAGCTGATGAGCGCGACGAGGCCGAGCGTGACGATCACGGGCGAGTTGAACCAGTCCAGGTCCTTGCCTTTGTCCAGCATGATCTGGAGCGAGGCGACCCACGCGATCAAGAGGCCGAGGCCCACCACGTCGATGGGCGGCTTGCGCGTGGCCGATTCGCGGTTGCGGTAGATCGACCACGTCACGAAGGCCGCGAAAATGCCCACCGGAATGTTGATATAGAAGATCCACGCCCAGTTGTAGCTATCGGTGATCCAGCCGCCTAGTGCCGGACCCGCGATCGGGCCGACGGTCGTCGTCATGGCCCAGAACGCGAGCGCGCTCGCCGATTTGTCCTTCGGCCAGGACCCGAGCAGGATGGCTTGCGAGAGCGGAATGAGCGGGCCGGCCACGGCGCCTTGCAGCACGCGCGCGACGAGCAGGAAGGGCAGGGTCGGCGCGATGCCGCACAGCCACGACGCCAGCACGAACGAGAGGATCGAGGTGATGAACAGGCGCACCTGGCCAAAGCGCTGCGTGAGCCAGCCGGTGAGCGGAATGGAAACGGCGTTGGCCGCCGCGAACACGGTGATGACCCACGTGCCTTCGTCCACGGAAACGCCCATGTCGCCGGAGATGGTCGGAATGGCGACGTTGGCGATCGACGTGTCGAGCACGTTCATGAAGGTCGCCAGCGACACCGCGATGGTGCCGAGGAGCAGCCTGCCTCCCTGGAGCGGCGGCGGTGGCGCGGGCGGCGGCGATGCAGCGGCGGGTGAGTTCAAGCGTGTTCTCCGCGTGTTCGGTTTGCGGCACAGGATACCTGCAATCGTCCTGGCTCATCGCCGGCCGCGGAGCATCCCCATGCGGTGCAGGGTGATCGCGCTTGCGAACGGCTTTCGCGCGCGATGGCGCGGCTCTTTATGTAATGCCAGGAAATGGAGTCTTTCATACACGCGGCGCGTGGCGAGCGTATCCTTGCGCCTGCCGCGCGCCGCGCAAAAAGCGTGCACTGGACACACAATACGTTTGTAAGCACAGGGGAGGACCGACCATGAGCTGGGAAGCATTTGAAGGGGGCTGGCGTCTCGCGCCGGCCGATGGCGCCGCGCGCGCGCTCGTCGTGCTGCTGCACGGCGTAGGGAGCAACGCACAGGACCTCACGCCGCTCGCCGACGTGTGGCGCGATGCGCTGCCGGGCGTCGCGTTCGTGTCGCTCGACGGCAGCGAACCGTTCGACGGCGGCTTTGGCGGACGCCAGTGGTTCAGCCTGCGCGACATCAGCGAGAGCAATCGCGAGGCGCGCGTCGTGGCGGCTTCGCAGGTGTTCGAGCGCCGGCTCGAGGCCGAACTCGCCCACTGGGGGCTCGGCCACGACGCGCTCGCGCTGGTGGGCTTCTCGCAAGGCTCGATCATGTCGCTCTACCACGTGGCCACGCAGGCGGCCGGTGCGGCCGCCGTGGTCGCCTATGCGGGCCGGCTCGTCACGCCCGTGGTCGCAAAAAGCCGCACGGTGCTCACGCTCGTGCACGGCGAGGACGACGAGGTGATTCCGGCGAGCGAACTGGAGCGCGCCGCCGTCGCCTTCAGCGACGCGGGCTTTGCCGTCACCGCTTTCGCGCTGCCGGGCGTGGGCCACACGATCACGCCGCAGGGCGTCATGCTCGGGCGCGACGCGCTGGTGCGCGCGCTCGCGCATGCCTGATTGCCCCGTCTACCGGATGGCTGGCGGGGTACGAGGTCGGACCCCGTTAAGCCGCGAAAATATGCCTTAATGCAGGGAAATCGGTATAAAAGGGCAGCCGTATAAGCCCGCAGTGTCGTATTTCGGCCATATTTTCCGGATAACCTATGCAGTTATTTCTGGACCGGCTAAAGTTCGCGCCGGTCGCGGCCGTTAATACGGGGAGTCGCCGCGACCTTATCGGCCGCGTAGGCCCGTTCCGCCCGGCGCGCGGCTAGTTCGCGCTGCCTGGATGAGGCTGCCATCGGGAATGCCATCCGTCGGCGCATCGTCTGCCGGGTCGCCAAAGAAACCGAACATCAGACCAATATGGCCCGAGCCAAGCCACATTCTCTCTTTTCCAAAAGGCTGTTCCGCCAGGACGTGGCGCTCGATCTCGGTACGGCCAACACGCTGATCTATACCGCCGACAAAGGCATCGTGCTGAACCAGCCCTCCGTGGTCTGCTTCGAGCGGCGCGCGGGCGCGAGCGAGACGACGGTGGCCGCGGTGGGCCGCGAGGCGAAGGATCTGCTCGGTCGCGCGCCGGCCAATCTGGAAACGGTGCGGCCGCTTTCGCACGGCGTGATCGCCAATTTTTCCGCTGCCGAACACATGATGCGCCGCTTCGTGGCGATGGCGCAGCCGCGCCGTCTGCTCGGGCGCCGTGCCGCATTCACGGTGTGCGTGCCGGCGGGGGCGACGCGCGTCGAGCGCCGCGCCATTCGCGAGGCGGCCTTCGCGGCGGGCGCCGCGAGTGTGAACCTGATTGGCGAGTCGCTCGCTTCGGCGCTGGGTGCGGGGCTGCCGGTGCATGCGGCAACGGGCTCGATGGTCGTGGACATCGGCGGCGGCACCACGGAAGTGGGCATCGTCGCGCTGGGCGGCGTGGCGTGCAGCGGGTCGGTGCGCGTGGGCGGCGACCAGTTCGACCGCGCGATCGTCGACCATGTGCGCACGCTCTATGGCGTCGTGCTGGGCGACCAGACCGCCGAACACCTGAAAAAGTCGATTGGCTGCGCGCTCTACGGCGAACCCGTCGAACGCATGCGCGCGACCGGGCGCAGCATGGAAGACGGCCTGCCGCGCACGGTCGAGATCACGAGCCACGACGTCGCGGACGCGCTGGCCGCGCCGTTGCGTCTCGTGATCAACGCGGTGCGGCAGGTGCTCGAGACGGCGCCCGCCGAACTCGTCACCGATATCGCCGATAGCGGCATCGTGCTCACGGGCGGCGGCTCGCTGCTCCAGCGGCTCGATCAGTGTCTCGCCGCCGAGCTCGGCGTGACCGTGCGCGTGGCTGACGAGCCGCTTACCTGCGCGGTGCGCGGCGCGGGCGCGGCGGCCTCGCTCATGAACGAGCACGTGTTCGAATTCGTCGAATAACGGCGCCAGCCGACTGGCGACGAAGCGGCGCTGCGGGAGCGCGCCGCCGTGCCAGGCGCACGCGGCGCGGGCGTGGGACAATACGCCACTTTGCAGGCGTGCGCCGCGATGGGCTGCCCGCGAGCCTTCGCAGTGCGCCGCTGTCCCGTTGCCTCCACATCGTCCAGCCGTGAATCCAGCCGTTTTTCCGGCCCCCGGTACGTTCATCGAACTGCCTGGCGGCCTGCCTATGCCCTATATCGAACGGGGCGAGGGCGAACTCCTTCTCTTCGTGCACGGCTCGCTGTGCGACTACCGTTACTGGCAGCCGCAGCTGGCCGGCCTCGCGCCGCACTATCGCTGTGTTTCGGTGAGTCTCACGCATTACTGGCCCGCCGGGGACGCCGCACGCGCTCAGCCCTTCAGCTGGCGGCAGCACGCGGATGACCTTGCCGCGTTCGTCGAGGCTATGGGTGCTGGCCCGGCACACGTGATCGGGCATTCGCGCGGCGGCCTCGTGTCGTTCCAGTTCGCGCGGCGTCATCCGCAGCACGTGCGCACGCTCACGCTCGCCGACCCGGGCGGCCCGGTGCAGCAGCCGGGCCAGACGCTCGCCACGCTGCCCGAGACCGTCAATGCGCTGCGCGCCCGCGCGGTGGCGCTGATCGAGTCGGGCCAGGTGGACTCGGGGCTGGAGCTGTTCGTCGATTCGGTGAGCCGGCCCGGCTTCTGGGCGAAGAGTACGCACGCGTTTCGCCGCATGGCCACCGACAACGCCCACACGCTTGGGCCGCAGTTTCAGGATCCGCTGCCCGCGTACACGCGCGAGCACGCCGCCGAAGTGCAATGCCCCGTGCTGCTGATCGATGGCGAGCTGAGTCCCGAAGTGTTTCACCGGGCCGTGGCCGCGCTCGAAGCGTGGCTGCCCGATGCGCGCCGTGCGACGGTGGCGGGCGCATCGCATGGAATGAATCTGGCGCGGCCCGCGGCGTTCAACGAAATGATCGATCGATTCGTGAGCGGGCACGGACGCTGAGGCACGCTAAGGCACACTGAGCCAGGCAGACGCGCGCTGATGCAAAAATGGCGGCCCCGCAATGGGGCCGCCATTTTTTAACTGCGGTAAATATCGCAGTCCGAACGACCTGTGCTTAGTCGCGGCCGTGCGCGTGTGCGTCCAGCTTGTGCTCGGCAGCCTCGCCCACGAGGCCCGCATAGTAGAGGTGCACGCCGATCGCGAGCGAATCGTTGCGGATTTCGTGGAAGGCCTTCCATGCCTTCGCGGGATCCTTGAACACGAGGTAGTGCGCTTCCTGCGAAACGAGGCGGGCGACCTGGTGCAGGCCGTGGCCGTTGAGCGCGTTCACGAGGTGATCGAGGCTGCGGTGCGTGCGCGCGTCGGTGCGCGGATACAGCATGTGCAGCACGGCAACGCGTTCGTTGGCGAGCGCCGCCGAGAGTGCGACCACGATGTCCTGATGATTGAGTGCCGTGACGACGGCGCCCTCTGCTTGTTCGTCTTCTGCGAACAGGGTATCGACCGAGATGTTCATCTGTTGCTTCCTTACGTTTTGCTTTAAGCGCGTGTGGCGGTGAAAAGCCCGCGAGTGGTACCGGGCTAGATTACAAAATGCAAGTAATGGAAAACCCTTGCATGTCAAGCAGTATCGCAAAGATAGGGTGCGACATGTTGCGCTGCAAGAGAAAAATATTGTTGCAGGAATCGGCGTTAAGGAAGCCGCAAGCTTGGCAGTGTTGCGGTCTTGAGGAGGGATTGTTGCTGGCTGCGCTATCAATCGATGCTGCGCCGCGCCGTAGAATGCGGCATGCGGTCGCAGCACTGCCGGCCCGGACGAATGGGTACCCGGCGGCTGCGTCCAGTTGCGCGAAGTTTTGCGAAGTTTTTGCGAAGTGACAGCAATTCAAGGACACACAATGATCGACTCGAAGACACACGCCACGCTCACGATCCCCGGCCAGGCTGAAGGCGTTCAGCTGCCGGTCTACAAGGGCACCATCGGCCCGGACGTGATCGACATCCGCAAGCTGTATGGCCAGACCGGCATGTTCACGTACGACCCGGGCTTCATGTCCACGGCGGCGTGCAACTCGGCGATCACCTATATCGACGGCGACAAGGGCGAGCTGCTGTACCGCGGCTACCCGATCGACAACCTCGCGCAGAACGCCGACTTCCTCGAAAGCTGCTACCTCCTGCTCAAGGGCGAGCTGCCCACGCAGCAGCAGAAGGACGAATTCGTCTCGATGGTCACGAACCACACGATGGTTCATGAGCAAATGCACTTCTTTTTCCGGGGGTTCCGCCGTGACGCACATCCGATGGCGATTCTGGTGGCGGCGGTCGGCGCACTGTCCGCGTTCTATCACGACTCGCTCGACATCAACGACCCGACGCATCGCGAGGTGTCTGCGATCCGCATGATCGCCAAGCTGCCGACGCTCGTGGCCATGGCTTACAAGTACACCATCGGCCAGCCGTTCGTGTATCCGCAGAACGATCTGTCGTACAGCGCGAACTTCATGCGCATGATGTTCTCCGCGCCGAGCGAGGAGTACAAGGTCAACGACGTGCTCGTGCGCGCGCTCGACCGCATCCTGATCCTGCACGCCGACCACGAGCAGAACGCTTCGACCTCGACGGTGCGTCTGGCGGGTTCGTCGGGCGCGAACCCGTTCGCGTGTATCGCGGCCGGTATCGCCTGTCTGTGGGGACCGGCGCACGGTGGTGCGAACGAAGCCGCACTGAACATGCTCGAAGAAATCGGCTCGGTCGATAACATCCCGAAGTTCATCGAGCAGGTGAAGGACAAGAACTCGGGCGTGAAGCTGATGGGCTTCGGCCACCGCGTGTACAAGAACTACGACCCGCGTGCGAAGCTCATGCGCGAGACGTGCTACGAAGTGCTGAACGAACTGGGCCTGCACGACGATCCGCTCTTCAAGCTCGCCATGCAGCTCGAAAAGATCGCGCTCGAAGACGAATACTTCGTGTCGCGCAAGCTGTACCCGAACGTCGACTTCTACTCGGGCATCGTGCAGCGCGCGCTGGGCATTCCGACCGCGATGTTCACGTGCATCTTCGCGATGGCGCGCACGGTGGGCTGGATCGCGCAGTGGAACGAGATGATCGCCGACCCCGAGCAGAAGATCGGCCGTCCGCGTCAGCTGTTCATCGGCGAAACGCTGCGTGAGGCCAAGCCGATTTCGCAACGCTGATGCGCTGAGCGCGCCGCTTACGGCGTGCTCCATGCTGTGCCTCCTCGGGCGCCCGCACGTTACGTCGTGCCGGCGCCCGCAATTTTTTCCGCGCACGTTCCTTGCTCGCGTGGGGATTTGCCACCGATTTCGTGCGTATCCTTCGCATATTCTTCACGCATTGGCTGCCAACGCGTGCGCCGAAGCCACTACAATCATCCGCAAGCGAACCGTACCGTAACCATTTGCATGGGACCCAGGAGGCACGCAATGCAGGATCCTGAAACACTCGGGGGCGTCACGCGCTCAAGCGGCGTGGATCATCCCGCTCAAGAAACCGACGGCGCGTTCATCGCGCCCGAAACGCCCGAGGTCGCCAGCGCGGACCAGCATGTGCTGAAGTCGGGTGGCACCTTCATCGTCAACGATCCGCTTGGCGACATCACCGGCATCGACGACGGCCTCTTCGTCAACGACACGCGCGTGCTCTCGTCGCTGCGTCTCACTTTCGGCGGGCGCGTGCCCTCGCTGCTTTCGGGCAGCGTGAGCAGCGACAACGCCGTGTTCACGGCCCACCTCACCAATCGTCCGCTGCCGCCGCTTGGCGGCACCACCACGCCCGAAGGCGTGATTCACGTGCAGCGCGAGCGCGTGCTCTCCGGCACGATGATGACCGAGGCCATCGAACTCACGAACTACGGCACCGAAGACGCCGTGGTGCCGCTCTCCATCTCGTTCGCGAGCGACTTCCGCGACATGTTCGAAGTGCGTGGCCTGAAGCGGGAAAAACGCGGCACGCTCATGCCGCCGCGCGTGGAAGACGGCGAGGTGCGGCTCGAATACATCGGGCTCGACCACGTGGCGCGGCGCGTGCGTATCGAGTTCTCGCCCACGCCGAGCAAGCTCCTCGCCGACCGCGCGGACTTCACGGTCGATCTGCCCGCGCAGGCCTGCGTCTCGATCTATCTCACGGTGGCGATCGAAGTCGAGGCGCTGCCCGACGCCGCACCGGGCACGCAGAGCGCGGGCATCTTCCAGCCGCCGCATTGCCTCGCGAACTCGCAGGAGCAGCGCGTGGGCCGCGCGGCCGTGCGCGCCGCGCTGGTCGACTCGCATATCGTGATGCGCGAACGCCGCCGCGCGGCGGCGCGCCTGCGCTCGAGCAATCCGCTCTTCAATGCGTGGATCAACCGCTCGATTGCCGATCTGGGGCTGCTCACCACCGACCTGCCGACCGGCCCGTATCCGTATGCGGGCATCCCGTGGTTCTCCACGCCGTTCGGCCGCGACGCGGTCATTACGTCGCTGCAAACGCTGTGGCTCACGCCCGCGCTCGCGCGCGGCGTGCTGCGTTTTCTCGCCGAGCATCAGGCGCGCGAGAACTCCGCGTTCCGCGACGCGGCGGTCGGCAAGATCATGCACGAAATGCGCAAGAGCGAAATGGCCGCCACGGGCGAAGTGCCGTTCGCGCTCTACTACGGCGGGGTCGACACCACGCCGCTCTTCGTCGTGCTGGCGGGCGCGTACGTCGAACGCACCGGCGACGTCTCGCTGATCGACGAGTTGTGGCCGGCGCTTGAGCGCGCAGCGGCCTGGGTCGCAGGTGTGTGCGACCGCAACAAACTCGGTTTGCTCGACTACCGGCGCGAATCGGAAGGCGGGCTCGCGAACCAGGGCTGGAAAGACAGCCACGACTCGGTGTTTCATGCGGACGGCCGTTTCCCCGATGGCCCGATCGCGCTCGTCGAAGTGCAGGCGTACGCGAGCGCGGCGTTCGAGACGATGTCGCGCTTCGCCACGCATCGCGGCCAGGTGGAAGACGCGGCGCGCTACGCCGCGCGCGCCGCGAAAATCCGCCGCTGCGTGGAAGAGAAGTTCTGGATGCCGGAGTCGGAGTTCTACGGCATTGCGCTCGACGGTCACGGCGAGCTGTGCCGCGTGCTCGCTTCGAATGCGGGGCATCTGCTTGCGTTTGGGCTGCCGCAGGAGGAGCGCGGCCGCGCGGTGGCGGAAGTGCTCGAATCGGCGCTGTTCCACACGGGCTGGGGCGTGCGTACGCTCGCGGCGGGGCAGGCGCGTTTCAACCCCATGGCGTACCACAACGGTTCGGTCTGGCCGCACGACAACGCGCTGTGCGCGCGCGGCCTTGCGCGCTATGGCCGCAAGGCGGCGGCAGTGCGTTTGCTGCAGGCGCTGTTCGAGGCCGCGGTGACGTTCGACATGCGTTTGCCTGAGCTTTTCTGCGGGTTCCCGCGCCGACGCGGCGAGCCGCCCACGGCGTATCCGGTGGCCTGCCTGCCGCAAGCGTGGGCCGCGGGTTCGCCGTTCATGATGCTCGAAGCGTGTCTTGGCGTGACGATCGACGCAGCGCGCAACGAGGTGCGTGTCGAGCAGCCCATGCTGCCCGAAGGCATCGACTGGCTCGAAGTGGGCGATCTGCGCGTGGGCAAGAATACGGTGACGCTGATGTTCCGCCGCGTGGACGGCAAGGTGGTGGCGTCGGCCGATCGCAGCGACGTGAAGGTGGTGGCGCTGCTGTGAGTGAGTTTTGGCGCGGGCTTTCAAGGCCCGCGCCTGGCTCATCTATTTTTACTTGCCGAATGGGCGATCGCAGCGCTCAAGCGTGAACTGCGGCGCGACGTAGCCGGTTTCGACACCCATCGTGTTGACGATGTGCGGGGCGTCGAATTTGCTTAGTTGTGCAATCTGTTCCGCTGTGCCGATGCCCAATTGCCTCAACACTTCCACGACCGTGGCATGGAGCGCGGTCAGATCGCCGTCCTCTATCTTCACCGCGATACCCAATGCCGGGCCGCCCGTGTGCGCCGCGGTCGCCGCGCTTGCGCGCACGCCGATCGCATAACTGCCCGCTGCACCCAGCTTGCCGACGAGCGCGCCTTCGAACGCGTTCATGAGCGCCGTGCAGAAGCGACCTTCGCCCGCCACGAGTTCCGGATACGACGTCATCGCGCGATAGATGTGGGCGAGCGCTTGTGAGCGCGAGTCGGTCGCGATAGTGACGTGATCCTGCGCGTCTGCGAGCTTGACAAAGAGCCGCGCGAGCCGGTCGAGCGGGAAGGCCGGCGTAGGCAGATTGCAGCCGTCGATGCCCCACTCGACGCCCGTCTCGGGGAGATCGCAAACCTCGGCCACGACGCGTTTCACATGCTGCTGCAAGGGATGCGAAGGCAGATGGTAGTCGGCCAGCGCCGCGCCGATGGAGCGCGCGCCCGCAAGCATGCCTGCGTGCTTGCCCGAGCAGTTGCTGCACACCGCGCCCGGCGTGAAGTCGCGCTTGATCCACGCCTTGTACACGGCGTCGGACAACGGCGGATGGCCGCCGCAACGCAGGTCCGACTCCGAAGCGGACACCTTGGCGAGCATCGCGCGCGTACGCTCGATATGGCGGTCTTCGCTGCTGTGCGAGGCGCACATGAGCGCGAGATCGGCGTCGTCGAAGCCGAAGCGCGCAAGCGCCCCCGTCTCGGCCACGGCGAGCGCCTGCGCGGGCTTGGCCGCTGAGCGCACGAGCGTCATGCGATGCGGGTCGCCGAATGTGTAGAGCAGGCGGCCCTCGGAGTCGACCACGGCAATGTGGGCGACATGCGTGGTTTCGATGACCCCGCCGCGCAGGACTTTTACGGCGGGTTGGGGAGCGCTCGTCGTCATGGTTCGTCTGCCTTGTGCCTCGGATGGGATCGCGCTGCGCGACCGATGTGCGATTCTAATCCGGGCATCCGGCTGGCGGTCTAACGCTTGTCGCGCGCCACTCGACACGCTGCGAGATCCCACGCGCCGCTGCCGACCGTTTTGAACAGCACGGGCGTGCCGTCCTGCTTCGCGCCGTCCGCCACAGCGGAACCGATCGTGCGCACGTCCGCCCAGTCGATGCCGGCCTGCAGCAGGTCGCCGGCTTCTTCGCGCGCGGCTGCCAGATCGTCCACGAACACGCGGCTTGCGCGCACCGTTTCCTGCGCGATTTCGGCGGCGTCGGGCGTGAAGGCGCCAACGCCGATCACGAGCCGGTCGTTGCGGGCCTCGGCGTCATACACGGGCGTCTTGCTCGTGGTCGCGGCGATCACCACATCGACTGATTCGGGCACGGCGCCGTGCGCGGGCGTTGCGTGCACGCCGGATTGCGCGAGGTGAGCGCGGAATGCCTCTTCGGACGCCTCGGTGCGGCCCTTCACGTAGAGCGTTGCCGCCGGATACAGCTGGCCGATTGCCTCGGCATGAAAACGCGCTTGCTGGCCGGTGCCGATCAACAGAAACGCACGCGGCGCGCCTGGGTGAAAGACGCGCACGCCCAGCATCGAGAGCGCCGCGGTGCGCCGCCCGGTCACGGTCGGGCCGTCGAGAATGAACTCGGGCTGGCCCGTCGCGCCGTTGCACACCGTCACCGCGCCGAAGATGGTCGGCAGGCCGAGCGCCGTGTTGGCGGGGCACACGCTCACGAGCTTGTGGATGGCGATGTCGTCGGCGCTGGCGGGCATCGAGAGCATGACGCCGTTGCCCTTGAGCGGCACACCCGTGCGCACGGGTGCGTGAATGCGGCCCGCGTCATGGTCTTGCGCGGCGGTGGCGAGGGCGTCGAGCAGCGCGCCGAAGTCGAGCAGGCGCGCCGTGGCGGTTGCGTCGTAAATCGCGATGGGCTCCATCGAAGAGTCTCTCCTGACAAATGATGCGTGGGTGGGGCGGCGTGAATGGCAGCCGCGGCCTCAAAAGCGGTCGATGCGAAACGGTGCGAGATCGACGGCGGGCGCCTCGCGCGCCATCAATTGTGCGACGAGTTCGCCGGTGAGCGGCCCGAGCGTGAGGCCAAGATGCTGATGGCCGGTCGCGACGAAGGCATTGCGCGCGCCGGAGACCTCTCCGATCATCGGCAGATAATCGGGCAGCGTGGGGCGCTCGCCATACCAGCGGCTCGCGACCTGCGGGGCTGGCTCGCCGGGAAAGAGCGTGTGGAATTGCGTGGCGAGCAGATCGGCGCGACGCCAGTCGGGCGCGCCGCGCGCGCCGAGCTCGACGGTGCCGGCAAGCCGGATGCCTTGCGCCATCGGATTGCACGTGAAGCCGCGCTCGACGAAGCTCACGGGCACGCGCAGCGTGTCTTGCGAGGGTGCGGCGAGCTGGACGTGATAGCCGCGCTCATTGGTCAGCGGAATCCTCGCGCCGAGTTGCTGTGCGAGTTCGGCGCTACGCGCGCCGGCTGCGATCAACACCTTCGCCGCTGAGTGCGTCTCGCCGTTCAGCGTGACGCCGACGCGGCCGTCGGGCAGGACACGCAATGCGTCGACGGCGGCGCAAGTGAAACTCGCACCCGCTGCGAGCGCGGCCTCGACAATGCGCACGACGACCTGCTGCGGATTCGTGACCGAAGCCATGCCGGGAAAGTAGCGCGCATGGCTGATATGCGGTGTGAGCGAAGGCAGATAGTCGCGCCGAACCTGCTCAGCCGAGAGCGTCTCGTAGCGCACGCCGTGCCGGTCGAGCAGATCGAGTTGCACGCGTTCCGTTGCGTGCGCAACGGGTTGTTCGAACACGTAGAGCGAGCCGATGTCGCGAAAGAGTTCGGTGGCGATATGCCGATCCAGCAGACGACGCCAGGCTTGCGCCGCGCCCGTTACGAGACTGGCGAGCGCGCGCGTGTTGCGCCGAAAGCGCGGGCGCTGCGCCTGGGCGGCGAACTCCAGCATCCACGGCGCCATGCGCGGCAAGCTGCGCTTGTGCAGACGCAGTGGGCTGTCGCGGCGCAGCAGCATGCGCGAGAGGCCGGCCATCGTCTCGGGGCTCGCGAGCGGCGCGACATGGTCGACCGCGATCAGCCCGGCGTTGCCGAATGAGCAGCCCGAACCGGGCGGCGCGCTGTCGACGATACGCACGCGCAGGCCGCGCTGCGCCAGGTTGAGCGCGGCGCAGGCCCCGACGATGCCCGCACCGATGACGACGACGTCTTCCATGTCAGTCTCGCGACGAAGAAGTGATTTCTTCCGATGCTAACCCAACTATTTCCTATAGGAAACTTTTTTCTGATCGTATATCGTGCGCGCTGCGATTTGCAGGTCAGTCGCGGCCTTGCGAGGCGCTGTAGGCGCTTGCCTGCTCGAGCAGCCACGCGCGGAACAGTTCCAGCGGCTTGCCGTGGCTGAGTTCGGTGGGGTAGACGAAGTAGTAGCCGCCATCGGCAATAGCCGGCGCCTCGAACGGAATGACGACGCCAAACCGTTCGAGCTGACCTTCCACGAAGAATTTCGGCACCAGCGCCACGCCGAGCCCGGCGGCGGCGGCTGCGATCAGCATCGTGTGCAGTTCGTAGCGCACGCCGTGCATGGTGGCGTTGTCTTCCACGCCGAGGTCCGAGAACCAGCGCGTCCAGCCGTCCGGGCGCGTGGTGGAGTGCAGCAGCGGGTAGGCGAGCAGTTCATGCGCTTTCTTGATGGGCCGGGCAAGCAGCGACGGCGAACACACCGGCACCACTTCCTCGCCGAACAGAAAATCGGACGACGTGCCGGGCCAGGTCGGCTTGCCGTAGTGGATGGCGGCCTCGAAATGCGATTCCTCGAACGAAAAGGTCTCGGTGCGCACACCCATGTTCACGCGCACGTCGGGCGTGCGGTCGTAGAAGTCCTTGAGGCGCGGAATCAGCCATTCGGAGGCGAAGGTCGGCAGCACCGCGAGTTCCAGATAACCGCCGCCGCTGCCGTGCGCGATGATGGAGAGCGTGTCCCGGTCCAGATTTTCAAGCGCACGGCGCACCTGGGTGCTGTAGAGCCGGCCCGCGCGCGTGAGCACGACCCGTTGCTTGGCGCGCACGAAAAGGCGCACGCCGAGATTCGATTCGAGCGTGGCGATCTGGCGCGACACCGCGCTTTCGGTGAGGAACAGCTCTTTGGCGGCGTGCGTGAAGCTCTCGTGCCGCGCCGCGGCTTCGAACGCCGTGAGCGCGCCGATGTTCGGGATCTTGAACTTGCGCATGTTGATTCCGGAAACTCATCAAGTGACAATTTAATCTCGCTTTACGCGGCGCGCAACCATTCGAATAATGCGTTTCACGTATAGCTGGCCGAAGCCGATGGCCAGCGGCCCCGTTTGATGACCGCTGCCGGTTGGCAGGCGGTCGCTTCCTGTGAGATTGGTGATGCGCAATTCGAACGTAGAACGCTTGTTGTCCGCGCTGCTTGGCCGCGAGAAAACCGAAACCCTCTTTGCCACGCTGAACTTTCCTTCGATGCTCGAAGACTGGGAAAGCGGCACCGTCACGCGCGCCGAACTCGCCCAGGCCATGAACATGGCGCTGTTTGAAGACCTGCTGGAGCGTTCGCCCAACGGGCGCACGTACACCAACGATACGGTGGCGCAGGGCGGCGCGGTGTACTTCGACCATGGCGCGCTGCGCACGGTGCGCTGGGCGCACAACGGCGCGCTGCCGCCCGGCGAAGCGGCGTTCACGCGCATTCTGCGCCCGCTCGGCTTTCGCCTGAACGGCCGCTATCCGCTCGACAAGCTCGGCATGACAGGGCGCGCCTATGCCCACGAAGACGCGCCCGACGAGATCGCGCAGTTCTTCGTGAGCGAACTGCACCCCGAGCGCTTTTCGGCAGCGTTCCAGCAAGCCGTGACGAACGTGGTGGGCGCGTCGAAGGACCCGCTCACGCCGCTGGCTATTGCGCAGCTTTCCGAGCTCGAACGCGACGGCTCGCTGCCGATCGATGCGGCACTGCAGCTGCTGCCCTTGATCGTCGGGGCATTCGCGCGACAGCACGATGTGCCATCTGTTTCGGACTACGAGACGTTGTTGCAGGAATCGGCGGAAATGGCGTGGATCGCAACGGAGGGCAACGCCTTCAATCACGCGACCGACCGCGTGGAAGACGTCTTCAAGCTCTCGGACGACGAGAAGTCCAAGGGGCGCCCGATGAAGCCCAGCGTCGAGACTTCGCGCTCGGGCCGCGTGTTTCAAACCGCGTATCGCGCCGATACTGTGGCGCGCGAGTTCCGAACCGCCGACGGCCAGCGCGTGACGCGCGAGGTGCCGGGTTCGTTCTACGAGTTCATCACGCGCAAGCGCACGTTCGATCAGGCCACGCGCCGCTGGCAGACCGACTTGCGCTTCGACGCGGGCAATGCCACCGGCATTTTCAAAATGACTGCGAACGCCGCGTAAAGCGGGTGTTTCAAACGCCCGGCGCGCCGTCTTGCGTGTCCGGGTGTGGCTCGTTGATGAGCCAGAGGACTTCCGCGTCTTCTTCGCTCGTGGAGACGGCCGCATGACCCGTGCGGCTGTCGAAATAAATACTGTCGCCGGCTTCGAGATGTGTCGGTGCGTAAAGCTCGGAGTAAAGGCAAACCGAGCCGCTCAATACGAAGAGAAATTCTTCGCCTTCATGCCGGCCCCATTCGGTGAACTCGTCCAGCGAGTGCGCCGTCACGCGAATGCGAAACGGATGCATCGCCTTGTGCGCGAGTTCCGTTGCCAGCAACTCCATCTGATAGCAGCCCGCTGCGTGCTGCTGCCCGCCGCCCTTGCGCGTGAGCGCGCGGCGTCCGCTCGCGCGCGGCCTGGGCGCCGAGCCGAACAGTTCGCCGAGGTCGATCTTCAGGCCGTGAACGATCTTCTGCAGCACGTCGAACGTCGGCGACATCACGCCGTTTTCCACCTTCGAGAGCGTGGAGCGCGACACGCCGCACACGCGGCTGGCGGCCTCGAGCGTGTAATCGTGCTTCAGCCGGGCCGCCTTGACGCGCTTGCCCAGCTCCGCCGAAGCAGGCTCGGCGGCCTTGAGGGACGAGGTTTCCATTCGGGGACTCGGGTGTTCGCTGGGTGTTCGCTAGTTGTTCGTATCGTACTCTATGTTTCCGATCATAACATTTGCGTATTGTGTGGCGTCGACTGTGTCATGCCGCCTATCAGTATGCATGACTAAGTAATCCGGTCATCTGCAAGTTGATGATTTCTGACGCAAACCCAGTTCGCGCAAGGCAGGGCGCCCGCACAATCCGCTTTTTCACAACATTCATGCACAAGCAGGCGGATCGGCGCTATCGGGTATCTCCCAATGCCTGCAAGGCGTGCGCCACGCGTTGCCGTATTCCCCGCGTGAGCGGGCTTGATGAGAAAAGCGCATTACATGGTGATTAGATTTCGTTTGATGCACGCGTAAGCGCTGCAGACAATCCGTTCACGTCCCGCCGCCCGGCATCGTGCGGCGCGAGACGAATCCTGTGCGCCGAAGGTCCGCGCGACTATTCGGACGCATCACGTGCCGGCTTCAGATACCGAAGGAATATCGCATGCACTCTCGTTTCCTCGCTTCTCGTCGTAGCTGCGCGATCGCAGCGTCGTTGATGTTGGTTGCCGGCGCGGTGAGCGCGCAGGAAATGGTCGTCAAGATCGGCGTGGCCAGCCCGCTCACGGGCGGCGGCGCCGCGTATGGCAAGGACATCGAGAACGGTGTGCGCTTGGCCGTGGACGAAGCGAATGCCTCGCATCCCACCATTGGCGGCAAGCCGGTCAAGTTCGTGATCGACTCGCAGGATGACCAGAGCGATCCGCGCATCGGCGTGCAGGTCGCGCAGCAACTCGTGGACGACAACGTGGCCGTCGTGATCGGCCACTTCAATTCGGGCACGACGCTGCCGGCCTCGAAGATCTACGCGAAGGCGGGCATTCCCATGATCACGCCGGCGGCGACCAATCCGGCCATCACGCAGGGCGGTTTCCCGACCATCTACCGCGTGATCGCAACCGACTCGCAAAACGCCGGCAACGCGGGCAACTATGCGGCGACGGTGACGAAGGCCAAGCGCATTGCCATCATCGACGACCGTACGGCCTTCGGCCAGGGCGAGGCCGACGAGTTCGAGAAAGCCGTGAAGGCGAGCGGCGGCACGATCGTCGCGCGCGAGTTCACGAACGACAAGGCCGTGGATTTCAGCGCCCAGCTCACGAGCATCAAGCGCACGAACCCGGATCTCGTGTTCTTCGGCGGACTCGACGCGCAGGCGGCCATGATCGTCAAACGCATGCGTCAGCTTGGCCTGAAGGCGCAATTCCTTGCCGGCGGCGGCGTCATGGACGCGAACTTCATCAAGCTCGCCGGCGATTCCGCCGATGGCGCTTCGGTATGGGAATACGGCCAGCCGCTCGGCACGCTGCCCAAGGGCAAGGGTTTCGAGGCGAAGTTCAAGCAGAAGTACGGCATCGACATGCTCGCCTACGCGCCGTTTGCCTACGACGCGGCGTGGGTCGCCATCTCGGCAATGGAGAAGGCGGGCTCCGCAACGCCGGCGCAGTTCAACGCCGCGCTGAAGGCTACGAACTACGATGGCATTACGGGCAAGATCGCGTTCAATGCCCAGGGCGACCTGAAGAGCCCGAGTTCGACGCTGTATCAGGTCAAGAACGTGGCGTGGGTGCCGGTCACGACGCGAACCACCGACTGACCTGAACCGCTGTTGCTTCTTCGAAGGGCGCCGCTTTTGTCGGCGCCCAATGCATTGTTTCCAATAGGAAATCAAGGACGCACCGGCGGGGCGGCCCCATGCGATCTTCGTGGCGGAAGGCCCCGCGGATGCGATGCACGCGGCATGGCGAAAATCCCTTGGTTTTTGTGTTGTCGCCAGAAAAATGCGCGTGTATAGTTTCCTAAAGTAGCAATGTTTCGTATCGGAAATTTTTAAGGGATTCTACCTATGAAAGCCTCCTCCATCCTCTCGGATCTCGGTATTTCCCATCTCGCGGAAGCGGGCGACATCGCCGTGCATTCGCCGATCAACGGCGAGCTGATCGGCCGCGTCGCGAGCCAGTCGGCAGCGGACGTCGACGCCGTGCTCGCGAAGGCACAGGAGGCGTTCAAGAGCTGGCGCAACGTGCCCGCGCCGCGCCGCGGCGAACTCGTGCGCCTGCTCGGCAACAAGCTGCGCGAACAGAAGCGCGCGCTCGGCAGCCTCGTGTCGCTGGAAACCGGCAAGATTTTCCAGGAAGGCTTGGGCGAAGTGCAGGAAATGATCGACATCTGCGACTTCGCGGTCGGCCTCTCGCGTCAGCTTTATGGTCTGACGATTGCTTCGGAGCGTCCGGGCCATCGCATGGCGGAAACATGGCATCCGATGGGCGTGTGCACCGTGATTTCCGCGTTCAATTTCCCGGTCGCCGTGTGGTCGTGGAACGCCGCGCTCGCGCTCGTGTGCGGTAACGCCGTGGTCTGGAAGCCTTCGGAAAAGACGCCACTCACGGCAGTTGCCGTCAACAAGATCATGCAGGACGTGCTGAAAGAGTTCGGCGACGCGCCCGAAGGCCTCACGAGCCTGGTCGTTGGCGGCCGCGACGTGGGCGCAAAGCTCGTGGCCGACCCGCGTTCGAACATCGTGAGCGCAACGGGCAGCACCGAAATGGGCCGCACGGTCGGCGTGGAAGTCGCGCGCCGCTTCGGCCGCTCGCTGCTAGAACTGGGCGGCAACAACGCGGGCATCGTTTCCGCTACCGCCGATCTGGAACTCGCGCTGCGCGGCATTCTGTTCTCGGCAGTCGGCACCGCGGGTCAGCGCTGCACGTCGCTGCGCCGTCTCTTCGTGCACGAAAGCGTGTACGACAAGGCCGTCGAGCGCCTGAAGACGCTGTACGGCAAGGTCGTGATCGGCAATCCGCTCGAACAGGGCACGCTGATGGGGCCGCTCATCGACGAGCAGTCGTTCGCGCGCATGCAGTCGGCGCTCGAGCAGGCAAAGCGCGAGGGCGGCAAGGTGTTCGGCGGCGAGCGCTACGCGGTGGCAGGCAACGAGAAGGGCTTCTACGTGCGCCCGGCAATCGTCGAAATGCCGTCGCAAACCGAAGTGGTCCTGAAGGAAACCTTCGCGCCGATTCTTTACGTGCTCAAGTACAGCGACTTCGGCGACGCCATCGAAGCGAACAACGCCGCCCACCACGGCCTCTCGTCGTGCGTGTTCACGACGGACCTGCGCGAGAGCGAGCGCTTCACGTCGGCCTCGGGCAGCGATTGCGGCATCGCGAACGTGAACATCGGGCCGAGCGGCGCGGAGATCGGCGGCGCGTTCGGCGGCGAGAAGGAAACGGGCGGCGGCCGCGAATCGGGCTCGGACGCGTGGAAGGCCTATATGCGCCGCGCGACCAACACGGTCAATTATTCGTCGGCGCTGCCGCTCGCACAGGGCATCGACTTCAACGTCGAGTAAGCGCGTTTCGCTGACCTGAGCAGGCAAGACCGGGCGCATTGCGCGTCCGGTCGATGGATCGATTCGCGCAAAACAAATCAATGCGCGCCGCAGTTATCCGCAATCTGGAGCAAGTCGTGAGTTCTCAAGTCGTTATCGTTGGCGGCGGGGTAATCGGTAGTTCTATTGCTTATTTTCTGCGCGCGGCGGACCCCACGGTTGCCGTGACCGTGTTCGAGCGCGACCCGAGTTATGCGCGCTCGTCGTCGGCGCTTTCGGCCGCGTCGATCCGGCAGCAGTTTTCCACGCCGTTGTCGATCCAGATGTCGCTCTTCGGCATCGAGTTTCTGCGCGGCATTGGTGAGCGGCTCGAAGTGAACGGCAGCCGCCCGTCGATCGATTTGCATGAGGGCGGCTATCTTTTCCTCGCCACGGAAGCGGGCGACGCGACGCTGCGCGAGAATCACGCGCTGCAAACGAGCCTTGGCGCGGACATCGAACTCATGGCGCGCGACGCGCTGCATGCCAAGTTTCCCTGGCTCAACGTCGAGGATCTGACAAGCGGCGCGTACGGCCGCAGCGGCGAGGGCTGGTTCGACGGTTACGGCCTCGTGCAGGCGCTGCGCAAGAAGGCGCAGTCGCTCGGCGCGCGCTATGTGGCGGCCGATGTGACCGGCGTCGTGCGCAGCGGCCGCAAGGTCACGCACGTGATCGCGAGCGACGGCGAACGCCATGCGTGCGACACGGTCGTGAACGCGGCCGGTGCGTGGGCGCGCAAGCTTGCGGAAATGATGGACATCGACATTCCGGTTTATGCGCGCCGCCGCAGCATTTTCAACGTGTCGTCGCCGGCGCGGCTCACTGCGTGTCCGCTGTTGATCGATCCGTCGGGCGTGTATTTCCGCCCCGAGGGCAATACGTATATCACCGGCACGTCGCCGAGCGCGGACAACGATCCCAACGATCTGCCGCTTGACGAAGTCGATCACGCGATCTTCGACGACGTGATCTGGCCCACGCTCGCGCACCGCGTGCCAGGGTTCGAGGCGCTGCGCGTGGAAAACTGCTGGTCCGGTTACTACGAGTACAACGTGCTCGACCAGAACGCCATCATCGGTTATCACCCGGCCATCGACAATTGCATATTCGCCAATGGGTTTAGCGGGCACGGTCTGCAACAGGGGCCGGCAACCGGGCGTGGCGTGAGCGAGCTGATTCTGAATGGCAGATACAGCACGCTCGATCTTTCTTCGCTCGACTGGTCGCGTGTGCTGGAAAACCGGCCGATCGTCGAAAAGAATGTCGTCTGATGCTGGCCGTGAGGCCGCGCAAAAAGCCCGTGATTTCACGGGCTTTTTTTATGGCGCGAAGGCTTAATGAGCTAACCGCATGACGTGGTGATTAGATTTCGTTTGATACACCCGCAAGAGCTGACCACAATCGAAGCTTGCCCGTTGCCGCGCTTAACCGTCATCGACTCCATTACGCCATGTACGATTTCACCGCGCCTTTTCAGCAGCCCGCCGGTTCACCCATTCGCGAGCTTTTCAAGTACCTGGGAGAGCCAGGCATGATTTCCTTCGCGGGCGGTTATCCGGCCAGCGATCTGTTCGACGCCGACGGACTGCATGCGGCAGCGGCAAAAGCGTGGCAAGCCTCCACGCGCTGCCTTCAATATGGTCCGACCGACGGCCTGCCCGAGTTGAAGACGCAATTGCTCGCGCTGATGGCGCGCCGCGGCGTGACTTGCGCGCCTGAGGAGATGCTCGTGACGACCGGCTCGCAGCAAGGCCTCGACCTCTTGCTACGCGTGCTGCTCAATCCGGGCGACACGGCCTTGACCGAGCAGCCCGCCTATCCGGCCACGCTGCAGGCGCTCAGGCTGCAGCAGGCGCATGTCGTGACGGTGCCGGTAGACGGCGACGGTATCGACGTGGACAGCCTCGCCGCGCGGCTCGCTTCGGGCGCGGTTGTCCGGCCGAAGCTGCTCTACACGGTGCCGACCTTCGCGAACCCTACCGGAGCCACACTCACGCGCGAGCGGCGCCTGGCGCTCTTGCGTCTCGCCGTTCAATACCGCTTCGTGATCGTCGAGGACGATCCGTACGGCGATCTGCGCTTCGCAGGCAACGCGGTGCCGTCGATGCTGGCGCTGGCAAGCGAAGTGCAGGGCGCACGTGACTGGATCGTGCATTTCTCGAGTCTTTCGAAGGTCGTCGCGCCTGGCTTGCGCGTAGGCTGGGCCATCGCGCCCGCCGAAATCACGCGCCGCTGCGTGATCGCCAAGCAGACCGTCGACCTGTGCAGTACGCCGTGGACCCAGGCGATCGCCGCGCACTATCTGGAGGCGGGTTCGCTCGAACGGCATCTTCCGCACATCACGCGAGCGTATCAGCGTAAATGCGCAGCGCTTTGCGATGGATTGCGCGCGCAACTCGGTGATGCGATCGCGTTTCATCAGCCCGAAGGCGGCATGTTCGTGTGGGCGCGTATTCCCGGCGTGGCAATCGACGCGCTCTTGCCGAACGCGATAGCGAACAAGGTAATTTTCGTTCCGGGCAAGGCTTTCTTCGCCGATGATCCGGACACCGCTTCGCTGCGCCTTTCGTTCGCCGCGCCGAACGTGGATGAGATTCGCGAAGGTGTGGCGCGCTTGGAGCGGGCCACGCATGCCACGCGAACGGCGAGCGCGGCGTCGGCACCTGTTTGAAAAGCGCGCGACTCAAGAACGGATCAAGCGCCGCGCGTTTCCCGATGCGCAACCGACTGCGCAAGCTCGACAAAGCGCTCGGCACATGTCGATGTGAACGGCTCGATCCACGAGACAGCCTGTTCGAGCACCGGTGCGCCGTTCAACGGCACATAGGCCACGCCTGAGCGTTGCAGCGCCATTGTGAAGGCCGGCACGATGGCGACGCCGCGCTCGGCCGCCACGAGCGATACGAGCGTCGCAGTCTGCGAAGCGGTGGGGCCGATACGCGGCTCCACACCTGCTTGCGCGCACAACGAATCGAGCGCCGCAGTCAACGCCGATCCATACCCCGGCGGAAAAATCAGAAACGTCTCGTCGCGAAGCTCGGCGAAGTCGAGCGACGGCTTGTGCGCATGCACGCTGCCGCTCGGCACCGCGGCGACGAGCGGCTCGCGCGCGATCACGAGCGAACGCAAGCCGTCTTCGAGCGCGTTCGCTGCCGACCAGCCAAAGCCGATATCGAGTGCGCCCTCAACGATCTGCCGATGCTGACTCGCGGTTGCGACCTCGCAAAATGTGAGCTCCACCTCGGGCAGTTCGCGGCCTGCATTGCGCACGATTTCGGCGAACGCATCGGACATCGGAATCGAACTCGTGTAACCGATCGCAATACGGCCTGTCACGCCCTGTGCGAGCTTGCGCGCGGTGGCCTGCGCCTCGCCAACGGCGTGGAGCACGCTGCGCGCCCGTTCGAGGAACAACACGCCTTCGGGCGTGAGTTTGACCGCGCGTGTCGAACGCTCGAAAAGCCGAATGCCGAGTTCGGCTTCGAGCGCCGCGATATGGCGCGTGAGTGGCGGCTGCGCGATGTTCAGGCGCACGGCTGCGCGCCCGAAGTGCAATTCTTCGGCAACGGTGACGAAATAGCGGAGGCGGCGCAGGTCGAGCATTCTTGTTCTGGCGGTATCAATGGCGACGAAAACGGTATTGGCGCACGCGTTGGCCGATCCTCAGACTGTCGGTTGGACCAGACAGGGCGTCAAGCGTGAAAGACCCATCCATTCGAGCCGCGTTCTTCCTGTGCGGCTTCGCGGCCTTCATCAATCTCTACGCCACGCAAGGCATTCTGCGCGAACTCGCCGTTGCGTTCGGTGTGAGTGCGGAACGCGCCGGGCAGGGTGTGAGCGCAACCACGCTGGCCGTCGCCATTATCGCGCCGTTTGTCGGCGCCCTGGCGGCGCGTTTCGACCGGCGCACCGTGATTGTCGCCGCCGCGCTCGCATCGGCGCTGCCGGTGGTCTGGTCCGCGCATGCGTCGGGTTTTGCGTCATTCCTCGCGGCTCGCTTCGCCGCCGGCGTGCTGATGCCGTTCATTTTCGCCATGTCGATCTCGTATATCGGCGAACGCTATCACCATGAGCGCGCCACCGAAGTGAGCGCGATCTTCGTGGCGGGCACGACGCTGGGCGGCTTCGCGGGGCGTTTTGTCACCAACCTGCTCACGTCGATGCTCGGGTGGCGCCACGCGCTCGACATCGTGGCGCTGCTGAGCTTCACCACCGGTCTCGCGATCTACGCGAGCTTGCCCGCATCGGGGGCCGTGCGTGTGGAGGGCGGTTGCGCGACGAGGACGCAATGGAAGCCCGTGATGCGCGGCCCGGTGCTCGCCTCGTTCGCCGTGGGCGCATGCGTGCTTGCCTCTCAGGTCGCGACGTTCTCCTTCGTCGGTCTGCGGCTCACGCGCGCGCCGTTCGATTTCTCGACGGCGGGCATCGGCGCGATTTATGCGGTTTTTCTCGTGGCGGTGGTCGTCACGCCCATTTCGGGCCGTATGGCGAGACACCGCGGGCCGCGCGACCTTGCGCTCGCGGCGGTTGGCCTCGCCATCGCGGGGAGCTTGCTCACGCTCTCCGAGAGCGTTAGCGCGATTCTCGCCGGGCTCGCGCTCGGTTCGACGGCGGTGTTTGTCGAGCAGGCTTGCGCCAATGCGTTCATTTCCCATGCCGCCGCCGGGGCCAGGACGACGGCGATCGGCATCTATCTCTCCTGCTATTACTTCGGCGGCAGCCTCGGCTCCGTGCTGCCCATTCCGGCCTGGCATCGCTGGGGCTGGGCGGGGTGCGTGGCGTTCGTCGTGGCCGCTCAGGCGCTGGTTGGAGTGCTTGTATTCGCGTTCTGGCGGCCGGAGCGTGCCGGGTCGGAATCGATCGCTACTGTTTGATTCATGATGTCGAAGCGGCCTATACACTGTGATCTTCGTCCGGCACTTCCGAGAGGAGTGAGTAACCGTGGAATTGACTGACTTCGACACACTGACTTTTGACTGCTACGGCACGCTGATCGATAGGGAAAGCGGCATTTTCGAGGGCCTTAAACCGCTGCTCGAGCGGGCTGGCACGGCGCTCACGAAGGACCAGGTTCTGGAAGCCCACGCGCGTCACGAGTCCTCGCAGCAGCGCTACACGCCAGCCAGGCGATACCAGGAACTGCTGCCCATCGTCTACAAGCGGCTGGCCGAGGAGTGGGGACTGCCGTTCACGCACGAGGAGTGCGTGGAATACGGGCGGTCGGTGCGGAACTGGCCGGCATTCGAGGACACCGTTGCCGCGCTGCAGTACCTCAAGAAGCACTATAAGCTGGTGATTCTGTCGAACGTCGACAATGAGACGTTCACCTTTAGCAACGCAAGGCTGCAGGTTGAGTTCGACGCTATTTTCACTGCGGAAGACGTGGGCTCGTATAAACCCTCGTTGCGAAACTTCGACTACATGCTCGAAAAACTCGGCGAGCGTGGCATCGAGAAGGCGAAAATCCTTCACACTGCCGAAAGTCTCTTTCACGACCACAAGCCTGCCAATGAATGCGGGTTGGCGTCGTGCTGGATCTACCGCCGTTATGCGCAGCCCGGCTTTGGCGCGACAATGAATCCCGGCTCGCAACCGAAAGTCGATTTCCGCTTCAACAGCATGGCCGACATCGTAAAGGCGCATCAGGAAGTGCTGGCAAAAAAATAAACCAGCGATGCTTCATTCCCATTCGCGATCACGCAACCATGCCCACGCCTTCCGACCATGAGTTGTTGAAAGCCCGTCTCGCGCAGGCTCGCCGGCTATTGGCGCTTGCGCAATCGGGTTTGCACTACGCGACGAGCGCCTTCGACACGGAAAGGTATGCTGAAATCGCCGGCATCGCGCATCAGCAACTCGCGGAAATGGCATCCCTGCAATCGGGCGAAGTTGCTGCGCTCTTTGCTTCCGAAACGGGATACGCCAATCCTAAACTCGATGTGCGATGTGCCGTATTCAATCCGGCTGGCCAAATTCTTCTCGTGCGAGAAGCTGTGGACGGTTTGTGGTCTTTACCCGGCGGCTGGGCCGACGTAGGTGTCTCACCGGCTGAAAACGCGGCAAAAGAGGTGCTTGAAGAAAGCGGGTACACGGTCAACGTCGTTCGGCTGCTGGCAGTGTGGGACATGCTCAAGCACGGCCATCCGCCTTCCGTGTTTCACATCTGGAAGCTGGTTTTTCTTGGGGAGATCGTTCGAGCGGGCGAGATATCCGGAGCCGAAACTAATGCGGCTCACTTCTTCGATGTCGACGACCTTCCTGCCTTGTCGCAAGGCCGAATTCTGCCGGAACAAATTCGACGACTGGATGAACTACGCAATAACGGTGACGTCGAATTCGATTGAAAGGCTTCAAGCCGCGCCGCTATGCTCTGTCCTTACAGTTGCCAAACGGCTGCCGGCAAACGGGTCCTGCCGCCAGTCCACCTTCGGGGGTTGGGCCGGCTGCTGTTCGGCCGTCTCGCCGATAGCAAAATGCTCGAGCGACTGCCCCGCGCTTGTCGCCTGCACCACCCACCGCGGGGCGTCGCCTTTGCCGTCCCACGTGTGGCCAGCCGCATCCCGGTAACGGGCGGCTCGCAATTGCGCGGCATCCGCAGCAATTGAGGCAGCAATATCGTCCGGTTCGATTCCATATTCGGCCATCCGACGCTGCAGATAGGCCACGATGCTTTCGCGTTTTCGTTCGTCCATTTCTAGTTGTGCTTCGCTCTGAATGCAACTCTTGAGCAGAATATAGCGCAAGTCGCGTGCCGCCACGATATCACAGCTTGAAAGGGCGGCTCTGGCGGCGGTAGCGAAAGGCCCAGCCCGGAATCAGGTAGTGAGTTTCTGGGAGCGGGCCGCTTCATGTTGTGCGGCTCGTTCTTCCGCATTCTTCTTCGCAATGTGATGCCCCACGATACACCCGCCGACGGCGCCAACCACGGCGTGGTGACCTGCATAATGTCCCGCTACGCCACCCACGACAGCGCCCTTGAGGCAGCCTGCGGCTTGTGCGGTTCCGGCTGCCGCCAGTCCTAAAGTGGCCGCCGCGGCAAACATCCTGATTCGGTTATTGACGTTCATGATAATCGCTTGCGGGAAATTTTAGCTTGAAAATTGACTCAATATCATGCGTTTCTGGTGAGCGCGGTTCGGAGTGTAGGCGGCGGGGCCGGACACAGGTGCAACGGCGGTGCGAGTTTCGTAACGGCGCGTTATCGGGGGAAACGCTTACCGGACGAGGAAGCCGTAAGTCAGCGGGTCGCGTTCGTCCACGATCCAGGTTGCGAAGCCGCAAACAAACGCGTTGCCTTCGACTTCCGGAATCACTGCCTTGAAGTCGCCGATTGTCGTTTCGCTGAGCACGCGTCCTTTGAAAACCGTGCCGATGATGGACTCATTCACAAGGGTCTCGTCTTTGCCAAGTTCGCCACGCAGGTACAACTGGGCGACGCGGCCGCCGGTGCCGGAGCCGGTCGGCGAGCGGTCCACTTCGCGGTCCGCGAACACGCAGCAATTGGCTTGCGTCGAACCTTCGTGCCGCGGTGCGTTGGCAATGATGGTTCCGTAAATGTGATTGATTTCAGGGATCTCGGGGTGCTCGACGGGGTACGCCTTGTTCGCGGCTTCCTTCACCTCGGCGCCGAACCGGATGAGTTCCTCGACCGACGACTCGCGCACGGCGAGTCCATGCGGCTGACCGTCGGTATAGAAGTAGAAGGCGCCGCCAAAAGCGATATCGCCCTTCACCGTACCAAAGGACGGCGTTTGAACAATCACGTCGCGCTTCCAGATGAACGACGGGACATTCACGAATCGCACGTTGCCGGCGTGTTCGCCATCCCACTGAACGAATGCTTCGATAAAGCCACAGGGAGCGTCGATGCCAACACGCGTTTCCGGGACCTGGCGCTGAACCCAGCCAAGTTCGACTGCCGCGGTAGACAGCGCGATCACGCCGTGTCCGCAGTGGTCGCTATAGCCCTCGTTGTGAAGAAAGATAATACCAAAGTCGGCGGTTGGGCTAACCGGCTCGGTCAGATAGCCGCCGTACATGTCGGCGTGACCACGCGGTTCGAACATCAAGGCGGTGCGGATTTCGTCGGCGTTCTCTTTTAGCCACGCGCGACGCTTCACAATCGTGTCGCCCGGCAGGCGTGGCAATCCGCTCGTGACGATACGGAAGGCTTCGCCGCCGGTATGGACCTCGACGGTCGAAATGGTACGAACAGGTTTCATGATGTTTTACGCTGTAGACTCACTGACCTTGGGCTGCGTCATTGAAACGACATCTACGTAACATACACCATTCACTGTCTCAACAAACTGCTGGTCGAAACTCCAGATTTTGGCCAACACAGACGAGGTGAGCGATGTCGACGAAGATCCGCAGTTATCTCTCCCCCACGTTGGTTTTGCTCGCTTTCGACTGGCCAGAAGGTGCCACACGCGCCGACTTCCTGGGTTTCGCCATCGAGCGAGCCCCCGGTTTCACGAGTCCGGACGGGAAGTCTCATGCGGCAAGCAACTGGCTCCCCAATCGAATCACGTTCAAAGGGCCCGTGCCGGATGGGAAGCCCGATGCGCCTTCGAACACCGCGCCGATTCAAAAATTTATGTGGTGGGACGCGCGCATCGAGGAGGCCGACAGGGGCAAGCAGTTCAAGTACACCGTTTATCCGGTAGTCGGTACGCCGGACAATCCGAATCTGCTGAACGCAGAGGCGAGTTCGTGTGAGGTCACGCTTCCGGCGCATATCGAAGACGGCGTGGGTACGTGGTTCAACCGCGCGGTGGTCAGTTCGCAGGCCTTTGCGCGGCAGGTCAAGGCCATGGGAATCGATCCACATAGCGCGCCGCCGGCCGCAGAGGCCCTTCAACTTCGAACATGGCTTGCTAACGATATGCAGCTTGTGTTCAAGGAAATATTCCTGGACTCGTCCCACGCTGCAGCAGCTGTCTATCACTTGACGGACCCGCTTTGGGCGATACCGGCGTTCAAGGATTTTGGAACGGCCCACGGAAAAGGGAATGTTGCCGTTGTCTACGACTCGCACCTGGTTCGCGAAAAAGGCAAATCTCCCGCGCCGTCACCCAATCAACCCACGGTCGATGCACTGAACAGCGTTGTGACTTTCTGCCCCCGTGACAAGACTCATATCATGCACGACAAGCTTATCGTGACGGATAGGGGCGATAGACAAGGTAATCCGGCATTCGTCCTTGCGGGTTCCGCGAATTTCACAACGGAAGGCATCACGGAACAGGCCAACGTGCTCCACCTGTTCGATTCGGCCAATCTCGCGAAACGATATGACGACAGAACGAAGGCCATAGCCAGCAATCCGCCCATCAATCAAACCGCTGAACTCGCGGATGGTTGGTCGGACGCCGTGACGGTGGGAAGCGCAGCCGTGCGCGTTTGCTTTTCTCCGGAGGCGAAAAGCAAACGTACCCAGATCGACACGATCGTAGAAGCGATAGGCAAGGCGCGGCATTCCGTTTTGTTTTGCCTCTTCATGCCGACTGACGAGCCGCTTCGCGACGCCTGCTTTGCGGCTGGCGACAAGGGGCGAATGATGTTCGGCCTCGTCAACAATATCAGTGAAAAGTCCGCTCAGAATGCGCAAGAGGCGCAAAAAGCGGGAGAAGTGGTGAGTACCACGGCTCTGGCCAACCTTGCGCTCTATCATCGAAGCAAGGAAAACCGCGATGTCATCGACGCGTCGTACTTCTCCCCGGCGACCGTGCCCGAAGGATTCGAGCCTGAGCTTCGGCTTTTTCCCGGCGAAGTCGCGCCTGGTTACGCTCCGGTCATCATCCACCATAAATTCATTGTCATCGATGCCGAGGGAGACAATCCTATTGTTTACACAGGCTCGGCAAACATGAGCAACAACTCGGAGCATTTCAATGACGAGAACCTGCTCGAAATAAAGGACGCGCGAATTGCCGCCATTTACCTCGCGGAGTTCATGCGGCTATACGAGCACTATCGGGCTCGCGCCATTGGCATCGAGGCGCAGCAGCGTAGAACCGTTCAACGGCTGATGCTGCAACCCGACCGCAAGTGGGCGGACAAATACTACAAGGCGAATAGTCCGGAGGAGAAGGCGCGGATTGCATTGGCAGCAAGCCCGGCCAACTGAAGTCAATGACGCATTCGCACGACGGCGCTCGCCCGCGTTTCGCGGTCGATGAATTCTGCATGGGCTCGCGCGTGATATCTGGCGTTGCTGGGCGCATCCCTGGGGCTGCTAATCACCAGCACGGTGTCGCCGGCAGCGCTCGCTTCGTGGGGCTGGCGCATCCCGTTCCTGATCGGTCTTCTGATTGCACCAGTTGACCTCTATGTTCGCCTGCGGCTTCGCGACGAACCGATTTTCACCAACAGCGCCAGACATGCCGGCACACCGCTTGCCCAACTGTGTCGCGAACATGGGAGGACGATCCTGCTGGCGACGCTGATGATCATGGGGCAAACCATACCGGTGTACGCGATTGTCTACCTCATGCCGAGCTATGCGGCACGTGGGATGCACATGCCCGCCATCATTGGATTCATGGCTTCCGCGTTGTCTGCTTTACTGCTGGTATGCGTTGAGTGTTGCTCTATTAGGCAGCACCGCTCAATTCATTGTGACCGGTTTGGTCAAATGGAGCGGCAATCCCTGTCTGCGGCATGGTATGTTGCGCCCGCGTGTTGCGTGAGCTTTTGCGTGCTGACGTTTTTCAAGGAGCGGCGCGTCGGACGATGAACCTGGCGCACAGGCATCGACGCCTGTCAGCGCGACTGCAGCCGCCTGCTAGCGAGCGCCCGAAAATCCTGCGGCGCCATGTCGTACGCGCGCCGGAAGGCGCGTGTGAAATCGGAGGCGCTTTTGAAGCCGAGTCCGTAGGCAATCTCGATCACCGTGACGTGCGAATACCGGACCAGTTCATCGGCTGCGCGACGTAGCCTCAGGTTTCGGATGTAAGCGCCAAGGCCGCCTTCGTGCTGAAACAGGCGATAGAGGGTTGGGCGAGGAAGTGCAAGCGCATTGAGTACACTTTCAGGGGAGAGGTCGCTTTCAGTCAGGTGCGCCTGAATATAGCGCCGTACCTGAGCGAACATCGCCGCCCGGGCTGCCGCACGAGTGTCGCCGTTCAGGCCCGCTTGCCGTCCAAACGCTGCGACAAGCAGTTCCGCCGCCTCGCGTATGGCGCCGTCCGCCTCCGCGGCGCTCAGGCTTGCGATTCTCCCACTGAGCGCCGCAACGTGTTCGGTAATCAGTGGCACAAGTGGCATCGACGCGTGAAGCACACGGCCATGGATGGCTTCCGGATCAGGAAACACCTTTTGCACCAACTCGCCCGGCACGAAAAACGTGACCACCCTGCATGCCTGGCGCTGCATTCGAATCGCCTGGTTCAGATCGAGCGCAAGAATGCTGGCGGGCGCAGGAGTGCTGTCGCGCTGCGCGGTGCGCGTGACCACGTTCTCAACGCCACCCTCCAGAAACACATGGAAGACGAAGTCGCGTACCCGGTCTGTCGAAATCCGTGCCTGAGAGCGTTCGAGCACAAGCAGGTCCGACCGGCAATCCGTAAATACAAGGTTATTCACCGCATAGCGGTCAATTGAGGCCTGAAACGGCTTCTCCAGGGCGGATAGCGAGGGCACCACGTCAATGAGATGGCCCACTCGATCCCGCCAGGCGAGCAAGCGACGTTCTGGCGGTTCGCCCTGCACACTGAAATGATTGTGGGCAATGCCATGTTCAAATGGACGGAAGACGTCGACCGTGGGTACGCGCGAGCTCATGCGAAGAAGTCTTTGCTGAAATGTGCCTGAAAGTCTTCTGGAATAGACGCTTTGAGAATCTAACCGAAATTCTGCCCGTAGTGAATTGTTCGAAAAAGGCCTGTCTCGGAGCGATCGAACGCCGGCGATCGAGCGTCAGCAATCGAAAGGCAACTCGCCCTGCGTCGGCACGGCGGATGCAGTACCCGTGGCGCGCTCGAGAGAGCCAATGCGTACACCGATGAGGCGGATCCTCCGATCCAGCGACACGCGCTTCAGGCATTCGCCGACAGCTCGCCGGATAGCCACGACATCTGCCACCGGTTCGGTGAGCGAGAGGTCGCGAGTGACGATCTTGAAGTCGGCGAACTTGATTTTCAGGCCTACCGTTCGGCCGCGGTACCCTTTGCGCTGAAGATCCTCGGTAACCCGTTCGCAAAGGCGTGTCAACGCCGGCGTCAGGACCGCACGATCGCGCACGACATGCATGTCACGCTCGAACGTCGTTTCCCGGCTCATGGACTTTGGCTCGGAGGAAACCACGACGGCGCGATCGTCGAGGCCTCGGGCGATTCTGGCCAGCCACGCGGCGTACGTGCGCCCGAAGTGCTCCTGCAATAGTCCGAGGTCAGCCGAGGCCAACTCACCGACCGTTCCGATCCCGAGGCTCGCCAGGCGTTCACTTGCACGCGGGCCGATGCCATTCACTTTCTTTGCCGGAAGCGGCCAGATGCGCGACTCGAGGTCGTCCATCGTGAGTATGGTGAGACCATTCGGCTTATCGAGCTCCGAGCCGATTTTTGCGAGCAGCTTGTTCGGTGCGATGGCGATAGAGCAAGTGAGGCGGGTCGCTTCGTGCACGGCCGTCTTGATCCGGTTTCCAAGTTCGCTCGATTCGCCCTCGATGCCCGTGAGGTCAATGTAGATCTCGTCGATTCCCCGGTCTTCGATCTGGTCCGTGAACGTGCGCACCACGTCTTTGAACTGGCGCGAATAGCGCCGGTACGAATCAAAGTCCGTAGGCAGCAGGATGGCATCGGGCGCGAGTAGGGCGGCCTTCATCATGCCCATCGCGGAGAAAACGCCGAGGGCGCGCGCTTCGTAGGTCGAAGTCGTGACCACGCCGCGGCCCACATAGTCGCGCAGTCGCGCAAAGCGGCGCGTGCCGTCGGGCAGGACTTCTGGTGCCGCATTGCGCCCGCCGCCGATTACGACGGGTTTGCCGCGCAATTCGGGGTAGCGCAGCAGTTCGACGGATGCATAAAAAGCGTCCATGTCGAGATGCGCAATGCGGCGTGTGCGGTGGCTTGTCACGTTGCAACTACTGTGGAATTGTCCGGGCGGTCCTTGAGTGTTTGCGCCGGAACGCAGTGCCCGCACGATTGTTCATCTGTTTTCCCAGTCGAAGTTCACGGTCGGAAGCTCGGCAAGCCGCGCACTCACTGCGCCATAGTACTGTATGTTTGCACAGTATTCTACCGCATGCTTCCGGCTGTACCGCTAACTTCTTTCAGTGGGAAAAAATCCTGGTTGTGTCGCGCAAAGGGGCTTCGATGATCAATTCGCGCACGCCGCCGATCCTGAATAACGCGTAAGAACAGGATGGATTGAAGTGGAGGGGCGAAGTACGCCGGGCAGGCGTGTGTTTTTATCGTTGCGCAACGATTGGCGCTATCCGTTGGTATCCACCCAGGCACGTGCCCATGCGAGTCCTGCCTCCTGCGCAGCATCCTCAGAATTAAACAAATCCAGAACGCCTGAAGCGTTGATGAGTTTGTTGTCCCGGGTCACGGTGCCGCTCCCCGCATAGCGTTCAGGCGTGAGGATCTCCGATTGTTGCGCGATAGCGTGGCCCCACAAAACATATCCCTTGTATATTTCTCTTTCCATATCTTGTCCAAACGTCGGTGTCGTACCCAATTCACTCACCAGCCTGATTCGGAAGCGGCGTTGCGAGCGGGTCAGAAATAGACAGTAATGTTTCTCACTGCTGAACGCAAAGTAATTCGGTACCAAATGTTGTATTCGTCGTCCGATGTGGCATAGTGGGAAAAACTATCTCATCAAAGGAAAAACCACGAATGGCCACACTCCAATCAATTCAGGCACGAATCGCAAAGTTGCAGGCTCAGGCAGAATCGTTGGCGACAACGAAATCG
This sequence comes from Paraburkholderia sp. J8-2, assembly GCF_905220195.1. Lineage (NCBI taxonomy): Bacteria > Pseudomonadati > Pseudomonadota > Betaproteobacteria > Burkholderiales > Burkholderiaceae > Paraburkholderia > Paraburkholderia sp. J8-2. Next base: position 123,488 of record NZ_CAJMZA010000001.1, on the reverse strand, counting down.
ACGGCAGTACTCGAAAAGATTCGCGGTTTGATGGACAAGCATGCCGTGACGCTTGCCGAAATTGAGGCATTCGTCGGCAAGCGTCGCGGCCGCAAACCGGGAAAAGCGGTTACGGCGAAGCAGGGTTCGTCCGCTGCGAAGTATCTCGATCCCAAAACTGGCGCGACGTGGACTGGCCATGGTCGTGCTCCCGCGTGGATTGCAAAGGCAAAGGACCGAAGCAAGTTCCTGGTTGCCGATGCAGCACCGAAATCGGCTGCCGCTGTGAAAGCGCCTAAGGCGGGTAACTACGTGCGTGGACCGCAGCCGCCGAAATATCGTGACCCGAAAACCGGCGCGACGTGGTCTGGTCGTGGCACCGCACCGGCATGGCTCGCCGGCGCGAAGGACCGGTCGAAGTTCCTGATTGAAAAGGCCGAGCCTGCTGCGAAGCCGGCCAAGGCGCCGACAGCGAAGAAGGCTGCTGCAAAGACGAGCACGGCAACCAGGAAGGTATCTGCGAAGAAGGCAGCGCCGGCACGCAAGGCTGCTGCGAGGAACGGCGCAGCAGCGAAGTCACCCGTCGCGCGAAAAGTGCGAGCGCCGAAGCTCGTCGTGGCGGCGCCTGTCGAAGTTACCGCGCCTCAGGCGGCTGCTGAAGGTGCGGGCACGGCCGCCGCAGCCTAAGTGACACACCGGGCTGCAAGCATGCTTACAGCCCGGTTCAACGCTTGTTACGCGTGGCGGGGACCGCTTGAACACATGCACGGTCGCTGGCATCGATGTGGGCGGAGACAAAAAGGGCTGCCATCTAGTCATTCTGGATGGCAGTCGAGCGTTCCGGCCTCCGGATGCGAAAACGCCTCAGCAGATGCTGCAGGCGTGTCTTGAGTACGACGTTCAGGCCGTTGGAATAGACGCTCCTTGCCGGTGGGGCGTTGAAGGCGAAGGGCGGCGTGCGGAAAGGGAACTCGCGCGTCAACATATCTTTTCCTTTGCCACGCCAACTCGAAGGCGGGCAGATGAGAACTCGAGTCGCTTCTACCGGTGGATGTTCAACGGAGAGCAGATTTACGAAGTCTTCTCTTCCACCTGGCCGCTGCTGACATCTCGCAAATTCGAAGGCGGGCGTGTCAGCTTCGAAACGTTTCCCCATGCCGTGACCTGTGCGCTCCGGGGCAAGGAGGGAACGTCCGCGAGGCAAAAGCGCTGGCAACGACCCAAAGTACTGGAAAGCGCGAAAATCGACGCCTCACGATTGAAGTCTATCGACGACTTCGATGCCGCACTGTGTGCACTGTGCGCGAGATACCTGATCGAAGGGCAGACGTACGCGTACGGCGACACGGAAGGCGGTTATATTCATGTCCCGGTTGCGCTTGCCTTAAATAAGCGCCACCAATGAGTCTGGCGTGTACATCTTTGCACCGTGCTGCGAACTCATTTCGGAAGCAGAAGGGTCGGTTTGAGCTACATGGGCACCGTGTTCTTCTTGCTGAGCTGCAATTGTCACGAGGGCAATCACAGCAATGAACTCGAGCAACGAATTTTCTTATTTCGCTTACGGCTCCAATATGTCGGTACGACGCCTCGCTGCGAGGCTGCCGTCAGCGAAGGTGGTCACCACGGGGTTCGTGACGGGCTACAAACTCGCGTTCGACAAATTGAGCAAAAAGGACGGCTCCGGTAAATGCGATTGTGAGCACACAGGAAACGCTGGTGACAGAGTCTATGGTGTCATTTTCTCGGTGGTGAGTAGCGAACGAGAGGCGCTCGACACATTCGAGGGAGCGGGGAAGGGCTACGAACCATTGAGTATTCGGGTGGAGACCGCGATTGGCGGAATGTATGCACTGACCTACGTCGCCACGAAAAAGCAACCGGGTCTGCTGCCATACCACTGGTACAAGCATCATGTATTGGTAGGCGCAAAGGAGGCGAACCTGCCTGAAGATTATGTGCGGGCAATCGAAGCGGTTGTCTCCATCGACGACCCTGACCTGGTTCGAACTGAGACGGAGCTTCGGACTTACTCGGCGAGTTAATTAAGCAGCGGCCGATTCGGCAAAATTCCTTTGCCGCTCACCAATCTGCCCCGACTTGCAACAACTGGCAACACGAGTGGTAACATTTGTTGTCACCCACTGCCCGAGCGACGCATGCCAGACAGTTTCGACCAGCTCGCCGCGCTGATTCGCGCGCGTTTCTCCGACTTGAGCCCGCAGTTCCAGACCGGCGCTGCCTTTCTGCTCGACCACCCCGACGAGGTTGCCGTCTCGTCCATGCGCAAGGTGGCCGAGCGCGCCAACGTGCAGCCCGCTTCGCTCGTGCGGCTTTCCCAGCAACTGGGTTTTCCGGGCTGGAACGAGCTGCGGGACCTTTTCGTCGCGCGGGTGCGAACGCGGCCGGAGCCGCTTTCCTCGCGGGCGCGCTCACTCGTGGCGGGCAGCGCCAAGGACGGTCTCGCGCGCGACCTGCTCGTGGCGCAGCAGCACAATCTGGAGGCGAGCGCTGCGCACAACACACGCTCGATGGTCGAGGCGGCGCGTGTATTGCGCCGCGCGAAACACGTGCATGTGGCGGGTTTCCGCTCGTGCTATGCGGTGGCGTTCGGGCTCGTCTACGGTTACCGCCTGTTCCGGCCTTCCGTCTCCTTGCTGGGCGGCGAGGCGGGCACGCTGGAGATGCAGTTGCTCGGCATCGAGCGCGACAGCGCAACGATTGTTGTCAGCTTCGCACCATACTCGGTCGAGGCGGTGCGCGTCGCCGAGGTCGCGCTTGCCAAAGGCAGCCGCCTGATCGCGATTACCGACAGCGCCGTCTCGCCTATTGCGCTGAACGCCGACAAGGCGCTGATCTTCACGCACGCAAGCCCGTCGTTTTTCCCTTCGCTCGTGGCGGCGACGGCGCTGGCCGAGTCGCTTGTCGCCCATCTGCTGGCACTCGAAGGCTCGGGTGCGATCGCGCAGCTCGAGCAGGTCGAGCGTACGTTGAACGCCCGCGGCGCTTACGTGCCCTGAGCGCGCCGCTCCGGCATTTCCGCACCCTTTCACACTCGCTTTTCCGCAGGAGGATGCCGTCGCAAAACGGCATCCGGCCTTGTTTTATCCGTTTTCATCGCATTTGTTGTTATTTATATTTAAATTGACAACATATGTTGTTGAGGCGTATAAAGCACACTATCCGAAGACCCATCGCGGTAGCGAAGCGAGAAAACCGATGCAGGAACTAAACACCCTCCGGGGGCCGGCCATTCGGGCGGCTGGCTCGCCCGAGGCGATCGGGCGGCAGCTCGGCGCACACGTGAAGCCTATCTTTGCCGACTATATGGCGCAAAGCAGCGCCTGGCAGGCGGTGAGCCGTTGGCGCGGCAGTGCGTTCGCGCAGCAACTGCGCGCCGCAGCCACACAGCATTTCCCGGCCTATGTCGCGGAAATCGACGCCATGGCACAGGCGCTGGACTGGTCCGCAGACGACCTGTTCCTCTGGAATTGCCGCGGCGAGCTGATCCACAACGCGCCGGACGGCTGCACGACGCTTGCAGCGCGCACGCCTGCCGCGGGCCTCATTGCGCACAACGAAGACGGCGACCCCTGGCTGCGCGGCCGCTGCAGTGTGGTCGAGGTCGAGCCGGAAGGAAAGCCCGGTTTCGTGAGCTTTTACTATCCGGGCTCGCTGCCGGGACATACCTTTGCGGCCACGCGTGCGGGGCTTGCTCAAGCGATCAACAATGTGCGCATTCGCGAGCCGCGCGTGGGTGTGCCGCGCATGATCCTCGCGCGCGCCGTGCTCGATTGCGCGACGCTGGCAGACGCGCTCGCGCTGCTGCGCGACACGCCGCGAGCGAGCGGCTTCCACCACACGATCGGCGGGACAGACGAGGCGGGCGAGGTGCGTGTGTATAGCGTCGAAGCCACCGCGCAGCGCGCTTCGGTGCACGAAGTGAGCACGCCCTCGGGCCATGCGAATCACTTGATCCACGCGGGCTGCGAGCGTGAGTCGCAGATCGTCACCGAATCGTCGCGTGATCGCCAGGTCCGTCTCGCCCAGTTGTTGCCCGCGCTTGGCACGCAGCCCGACAGCGCGGCGTTCGTGCAGGCACTGCAAGACCGCGCGGGCGCTGGCCTGCCGATTTTTCGCGACGACCCGCACGACCCGGACGACGAAAACACGCTCGCCACTGCCTGCATGCGCGTCGAACCGCGCGGCGTGGCGCTCGGCGTCTGGCAGGGCGGCGAGCGCGTGCTCGACGTCTTTATCGATTCGAACGCGCGCCATGCAGACGGCGCGACCCGTTAATCATTCACGGACTTCATCGAGGACGCATATGACCAAGGTGTTTCATCGAATGCCGAAGCAAACCCTACCCGTCGCGGTGGCGGGCGAGGGCATCGAAATCATCGATTCCACTGGCAAGCGCTACATCGACGCGAGCGGCGGCGCCGCCGTCTCGTGCCTGGGCCACAGCAACCAGCGCGTGATCGAGGCGATCAAGCGGCAAGCGCAACAACTGCCGTACGCGCACACCTCGTTCTTCACGACCGAAGCCTCGGAACAGCTGGCCGAACATCTCATTGCCGCCGCGCCCAAGGGGCTCGACCATGTGTACTTCGTGTCGGGCGGGTCGGAGGCGATCGAGGCCGCGCTCAAGCTCGCGCGCCAGTACTTCGTGGAAAGGGGAGAGCTTGCGCGCCGCCACTTCATCGCGCGCCGCCAGAGCTACCACGGCAACACACTCGGCGCGCTCGCGATCGGCGGCAATGCGTGGCGCCGCGAGCCGTTCCTGCCAATCCTGATCGAATCGCATCACGTGAGCCCGTGCTACGCGTACCGCGAACGCCACGAGGGCGAAGCCGACGAGGCCTACGCGCAGCGCCTTGCCGACGAACTCGAACAGAAGATTCTCGAGCTTGGCCCGGACACGGTCGCGGCCTTCGTTGCGGAGACCGTGGTGGGTGCAACGGCCGGCGCAGTGCCGCCCGTGCGCGAATACTTCCGCAAGATCCGCGCAGTGTGCGACCGCTACGGCGTGCTGCTGATCCTCGACGAGATCATGTCGGGCATGGGTCGCACCGGACATCTGTTCGCCTGCGAAGAAGACGGCGTCTCGCCGGATCTGCTGACGATCGCGAAGGGCCTGGGCGCGGGCTACCAGCCGATCGGCGCGACGCTCGTGAGCCAGCGGATCTACGAAACGATCGTGGGCGGCAGCGGCTACTTCCAGCACGGCCACACCTATCTTGGCCACGCCACGGCATGCGCGGCGGCGCTCGAAGTGCAGCGCGTGATCGCCGAGGAAAAGCTGCTCGACAATGTCCTCGCCCGCGGCGAGCAACTGCGCGCAGGATTGCGCGAGCGTTTTGCAGACCATCCGTATGTGGGCGACGTGCGCGGCCGCGGCCTGTTCGTGGGCGTCGAGCTGGTGAAGGACCGCGCCACGAAAGCGAGCTTCGACCCGGCGCTCAAGCTGCACGCCGCGATCAAGCGCGATGCGTTCGCGCGCGGCCTGATGGTCTACCCGATGGGCGGCACCGTGGACGGCCGCAACGGCGATCATGTGCTGCTGGCGCCGCCGTTTATTTGCACCGAACAGAACATCGACACGATCGTCGAGCGGCTTGCCGCCGCGGTCGATGGTGCGCTCGACACGACGGGTGCGGCACGCCCGGCGTAAGCTTTGCCGTCACTGATTGATGTGCAACTAACTGTCCGCCGCTCACGCCCACCGCAAGCGCTGCGACCGCAAGCGGTCGCGCGCGGCAGGCCATGACCTCCAACGGAGTCCATCGATGACGCAAAACCCGCTTTCACGGCTTCCCGCCTTCGACGCTGCACAGGCATCGCCAGAGCAGAAGGCCGTGCTGGACGAGATCCTTTCCGGTCCGCGCGGCAACCTGAACGGCCCGTTCCTCGGCTGGATCCACAGCCCGGAACTGGCGCAGCATGCGCAACGCCTGGGTGCGTTCTGCCGCTATCAGACGGGCCTCTCGCTACGCCTCTCGGAACTGGCGATTCTCGTCACGGCCGCACGCTGGCAGGCGCAGGCCGAGTGGTACATCCACTATCCCATCGCGCTGAAGGCGGGCGTGCCCGAGGCGCTGGCCGAGCAAATCCGCACGGGCGCGACACCGCAGTTCGACGAGCCCGATGACGCGCTGATCCACGCCTTCACGACCGAGCTGTACGACGCGAAGCGCGTTTCCGACGCAACGTACGCGCGCGCGGTGGAGCGCTTTGGCCACGAAACCACGATTAACCTGGTCGGGCTGCTTGGCTACTACGCGCTCGTCGCGATGACGCTCAACGTCTTCGGCATGCGCGCCGAGGGCCAGACGACACTGCCGTTCGCGGAATAAGCGCGGCCCGACCGCGCACTGCACACGCGCCGCCCCATCCGGTTTCTCGGATGGGGCTTTTTTTTGCACTGCACTGCAATTCCAGTTAAGTGACAGCCGTATTTCAGCCGCATAATTTTCGGTATCCATCGGCTAAAACATGAGGATTCACTCTCGAGCGCCAAGGTTCGCTGGCACAGCAGGGGGATTAATCGAACGGACGGTTTATTGATACAGAAAACGTTTCCACTCGTGCCACCCGGGCGTTCATTTTTTGGACGTAATCGTTAATCCAGTTGCTGGCTTGCCATATTTATTGCAGTTGCGACGCGGCATTTTCCAGTCGCGAATGCGAAATAATATGACTGTTTGAAGGGGAAGCCCTGCCCGGTAGCTTTTGCCAGACATGGCCGGCTTTCCGTGTAAATTGTGCGAAGCAGGATTGGGCGGTGTTTTGCCATGCAGCGAATAACAGGGTTTTCAGCAGGTGTTATGAAAATCGCTTGCACGCATTAATTCGAGTTGTTAGTCTTGCGAAACTCATTAATGACCGCCCCATACTCATTATCGAAAGGGCGGTAGGGAGCCGGGGGCGCTAACCCACCGGTTTTTTTCTCTGTGCGACTTTTTTAACGGGGAACATCATGCTTGATACGACCATCGACGTAGCCGAAAAGCCGCTCGCTGCCATGGCCGGAATTGGCGACGTTGTCACCCTGAAATCGGGCGGTCCGCGCATGACCGTCATGTATGCCGGTCCGGTTGGCTTTGCCAGCGGTCACTGGCTGATCTGCCAGTGGTTCGACGAGCATGGCGAACTGCGCCAGGATATGTTCGCCCAGGACATGGTGCAAATCGAACCCCGCTCGATTCCCGCGGCATTCGTCAAAATGCGCAGCCCGGCCGGCGGAAGGGCCCTCGGCGGGATTTGAAGCGCCAGACCCAGGCTGACCTGCAGGCGCGCAAACGCGCGGCAGGCGCGCCAGACACGTACGAAATTGCGGCCGGGCCAGAGGCGCCCGGCCGTTTGCTTTATCGCTGGCCTTCGGCGGCGATACGCACGGCGAGCCCGGCCAGCACCGTGCCCATGAGCCAGCGCTGAAGCTTGAGCCAGCCCGGTCGGTCGCCGAGAAACGTTGCAATCGTTCCAGCCGTCATGGCAACGGCTGCGTTCACGCTGATCGAAAGCGCGATCTGCACGCTGCCGAGCACGATGGACTGCGCGAGTACGCTGCCGTGATGCGGGTCGATGAACTGCGGCAGCAGCGACAAATAGAGAATGGCAATTTTCGGGTTCAGGAGATTCGTGACGAAGCCCATCAGAAAGAGCTTGCGTGGGCGGTCGGCGGGCAGCTCGCGCACCTGGAACGGCGAGCGGCCACCCGGTTTGAGTGCCTGCCATGCGAGCCAGAACAGATAGAGCGCGCCGCCCAGGCGCAGGGCGTCATAGGCAAAGGGCACCGCCATCAGCAACGCGGTAATGCCGAATGCGGCGCACAGCATGTAGAACACGAAACCGAGCGCGACCCCGCCCAGCGAGATCAGGCCTGCCTTGTGGCCCTGGCAGATCGAGCGCGAGATCAGATAGATCATGTTGGGTCCGGGCGTGAGCGCCATGCCGAGTGCGACGGCGGCAAAGGCGAACAGCGGGGCGGCGTGTGGCATGACGGGGCTCCGTGTCAGGTGTGGCTGATAGGTGTCAGGGTGAATCGAGCGACGGGTACTGGCCTTTGCGCTTCAGCCTCATATCGCGTGGTCAAAACCGCGCGGCCAAAGCAGCTTGATCCCCGGTGATTATTCCATGCGAGGGCGGCGTGTGCTCGCCATGGCTTGCAACGTTGGCCGGACGGATAAGCCTCAATGCGGCGAGCGCTTTTGCTCGGCGGTGCGCGTTTCGCGTGCGTGGACTCGATCGTCGAGCCGGCGCGAGAAGAGCAGCATACCCAGCCGGCGGCTGCGGATCTTGGTCTGCCCGCCGAGATCCTTCGGCGGATTCGGCTGAAGCGCCCAGAAGAGCGCCAGCAGCCAGCCAAGCAATGTCCAGCCGAGTACGGCGTTGAAGACGGCGAGGATCAGCAGGTCGTGACGCTGGCGCCTGTCAGCGATCAGCGCGGGGAGAAAGTAGAGCGCAACCACCGCTGCGAGAACGACGATCTCGAAGACGGAACGGCTCACCATATTTCATTCTCCAGAAAAAAGGGCGGAATATATCTGACGGCTCATTGTCGCGCGGATTGGACCTAAGCGCACGCCATGCCTTGACCGAATGGCCAACACTGGTTGCAAGGGGTGTCGGCGGGCGGGGGTTCGGGTCTATCATCGGGTTTTTCATTGCTGGGAACCCACACCATGATCTCCGACCCGTCCGAGGCAACCCGCCAACTCGACCACGACGAATTGCGCGCCTTCGTAGAACGTAAATGGCATGACGAGATCGTGCCCGCGTTGACCGACTACATCGCGGTGCCCGCCAAGAGCCCGGCGTTCGACCCGCAGTGGGCGCAGCACGGCTATCTCGAGCGCGTCGTGCAGGAGGCGGCGAAGTGGGCGGAGCAGCAGCCGGTGCGTGGCCTGAAGCTGGAGATCGTGCGCCTGCCGGGTCGCACGCCGGTGATTTTCTTCGAGGCGCCCGCCACGCGCTCGGGCAGCAGCGAGACGGTCGTGCTCTACGGCCACCTCGACAAACAGCCGGAATTCGCCGGCTGGCGCAACGACCTCGGCCCCTGGACACCGAAGCTCGAAGACGGCCGCCTCTATGGCCGCGGCGGTGCTGACGACGGCTACGCGATCTACGCGAGCGTCACGGCGCTCGCCGCGCTCGACGCGCAAGGCGTGGAGCGTCCGCGCTGCGTGGGTCTTATCGAGACCTGCGAGGAGTCGGGCAGCTACGACCTGTTGCCCTATGTCGATGCGCTGCGCGATCGGCTCGGCGATGTCGGCCTCGTCGTTTGTCTCGATTCGGGCGCGGGCAACTACGATCAGCTATGGCTCACCACGTCGCTGCGCGGGCTCGTGTCGGGCGACCTCGAAGTCGAAGTGCTCGAGGAGGGCATTCACTCGGGCTCTTACGGCGGCATTGCGCCTTCCAGCTTCCGCGTGATGCGGCAACTCTTCGAGCGTCTCGAAGATGCCGCGAGCGGCACGTTGCTGCCCAAAGGCTTCCATTGCGCGATCCCTTCGCAGCGCTTGAGCGAAGCCGAGGCTACGGCGAAGATCCTGGGCGAAAGTGTCTGGAAGACCATGCCTTGGGCGTGCGGCCAGGACGGCCGGCGCGTGCTGCCTACCACCACGGACCCGCAGCAGGCGCTGCTCGATTCCACGTGGCGGCCCTCGCTTTCGGTCACGGGCGCGGCAGGTCTGCCCGCACTCGCCGACGCTGGCAACGTGCTGCGGCCGCGCACGGCGTTCAAGCTCTCGCTGCGTTTGCCTCCGCTCATCGAGGCGTCCAAGGCTGTGGCCGAACTGAAGGCGTTACTCGAACTCGATCCGCCGTATAACGCAAAGGTCACCTTCAAGCCCGACGCGGGCGCGGCCAACGGCTGGAGCGCGCCGGAACTCGCCCCGTGGCTTACCGAAGCGCTCAACGGCGCCTCTCGCACCCATTTCGGCGCGGACTGCGCGTATCTCGGCCAGGGCGGCACGATTCCGCTCATGAACGTGCTGCAAGCAGGGTTTCCCAAGTCGCAGTTCATGGTGTGCGGCGTACTCGGTCCGAAGTCCAACGCGCACGGGCCGAACGAGTTCCTGCATGTGCCTTACGCGAAGAAGCTCACGGCCACGGTGGCCGAAGTGATCGCCGCGGCACCTTGAGTCTTTAATGGCGGTGAAGAGAAGGCGCGCCGTCGGCAGGCGGTGCGCCTTCTGTAGCATGCCCGTCGCCATGGCATGAGCAGCTCTCGTCGTCCATGGGCTGCTCGAGACTCTTCATGATCCCGCACTCGGCGCTGCTGCTTTGATGAGCATGGCAGCTCTCGCGCAGCGTGCGCAATTGCTGCTCGAGTACGCGCATCGATTCGATTTGCTGATGAATGCGCTCGATCTGGCTGTCGATCAACTCGTTGACTTCGTCGCACGGCTGGCTCGGGTCGGCCTGAAAGCGACGCAACATGCGGATGTCCGAGAGCCCGATGCCCAGTGACCGGCAATGGCGGATGAAGTTGAGTTGCGCGGCGTGCACGGCCGTGTAGCTGCGGTATCCGTTGGTTTCACGCGCGGGCTCGTCCAGCAGGCCTTCGCGCTCGTAAAAGCGCACTGTTTCGACGTCGCAGTGCGCACAGCGCGCCAGTTCACCAATTCGCATGGTCGCGGCTCTCCCAAATGACTTGACCCTGTAGCGGCTACAGGCTGTTCAATGATTGTGTCACTTTTGGGAGAAACCGGCTATGAACCAGAGCTACTTGTCGCAGCCCGGCATTGCGCAGCGCCTGCGCGCGCGTGATGAGGAACGGGCTGCGGGCGGCGCTCACGGGAATGGCGGCGTGGCGGCCGTGTGCGGCGGCCACGAGCACAAGCACGACCACGGCCTGGATCAAGGGCTCGACCATGATCACGGCCATGACCATGGCGAAGAGCACAAGCACAAGCACGACCACGGCGAGGCGCATCAGCACGGCCAGGCATGCTGCCATGACAGCGCGCCGCGACAAAGCCCCCGCCGTACAGCCCCGGCGCCCGAAGGCACGCGCCGCGCGCGCTGGCGTATCGAAAACATGGATTGCCCGACCGAGGAGCGCCTGATCCGCAACCGGCTCGAGCCGATGCCGGGTGTCGTGCGCCTCGACTTCGACCTGCTCGCGCGCGAACTGACCGTGCATCACCAACTCGACGATACGCAGCCTGTCGTCGCCGCGCTGCGCGCCCTCGACATGGCGCCGCGCGAACTCGGCGAGACCGCTTCCGCGCAAGCTGCCCCGCCTGCGTCGCTTGGCCTTGCGCTGCGTCAGAAGTTGTTGCTGGCGGTGAGCGGCGTGGCAGCCGCAGGCGCTGAGGTGCTCGCCTGGAGCACCGGCAAGGAGAACAGCCTGCTCGTACTCGCCTGCGCGGTCATCTCCATCCTCTGCGCGGGTTTGCCCACGCTGCGCAAGGGCTGGATCGCGCTGCGCAATTTCACGATCAACATCTACTTCCTGATGTCGCTTGCCTTGATCGGCGCCGTTGCGATCGGCAAATGGCCCGAAGCGGCGATGGTCGTTTTCCTGTTCGCCCTCGCGGAGGAAATCGAGGCGCTTTCGCTCGAACGCGCCCGTCAGGCCATCCGCGCGCTCACCGCGCTTGCGCCCGAAACCGCCGAGGTCTGGCAAGCCGGCGACGGCGCATCCGGGCAAGGCGAATGGCGCGAGTACGCGGTGGGTGACGTGGCTGTCGGCAGCCGCATTCGCGTGCGTACCGGCCAGCGCGTGCCGCTCGACGCGCGCGTGGCCGTCGGCCGCGCCGCGCTCGATCAGGCGCCGATCACGGGCGAGAGCCTGCCGGTCGACAAGGAAACCGGCGCGGCGCTCTACGCGGGCAGTATCGTCGTCGATGGCGTGGTCGAGGCGGTCGTCACCGCGGCTGCGCAGGACAGCACGCTCGCGCGCATCGCCGCGGCAGTGCAGGAGGCGCAGGCGCAACGCGCGCCCACGCAGCGTTTCGTCGACCAGTTCGCGCGCTATTACACGCCGGCCGTGGTCGTGCTCGCCGTGGTTATCGCACTTGCCGGGCCGCTCGTGTTCGGCGGCGCCTGGAGCGCGTGGCTCTACAAGGCGCTCGTGCTGCTCGTGATTGCCTGCCCGTGCGCGCTCGTCGTCTCGACGCCGGTGACGGTCGTGAGCGGCCTCGCCGCCGCCGCGCGCCACGGCATGCTCGTGAAGGGCGGCGTGTGGCTCGAACGCGGCCGGCTGCTCAAAGCCGTCGCGCTCGACAAGACCGGCACCCTCACGCGCGGCGAGCCTGTCCTGACCGATGCGCTGGCGGCGCCGGTCCGGGCGCCGGTCACCGCAGAGGCGTCCGGCGAAGCTCAGCTTTCTACCGAAGAAGCGCTGCACATCGCTGCGAGCCTGGACGATGCGAGCACGCACCCGGTCGCGCGTGCGGTGGTCGAAGGCTGGCGGGCACGTCAGCCGGATGCGCGCCTGCTCACGGTCGATCAGTTCGCGGTGCTAAACGGTCGCGGCGTGCAGGGCCGCATCGACGGCACGCTCTGGAGCCTCGGCAATCACCGTCTGGTGGAAGAGCTTGGTTTGTGCTCGCCCGAACTTGAAGTCCAACTGGCAACGCTCGAGCAGGCCGGCAAGACGGCGATCGTGCTGTGCGCGCCGCAGGAGGCGGTTGCCGTGTTCGCCGTGGCCGACGCACTGCGTACAGAAAGCGCCCCGGCCGTGCAGGCCTTGCGCCAGCTTGGCGTGACGCCCGTCATGCTGACCGGCGACAACGCGTCGACCGCGCGTGCGATTGCCGATCAGCTCGGCATTGACGACGCGCGCGGCAATCTGCTGCCGCAGGACAAGCAGGACGCGATCGCCGCGCTCTCGCAACAGTACGGCATGGCGGCGATGGTCGGCGACGGCGTGAACGATGCGCCCGCGCTCGCGCGCGCCGACATCGGCTTTGCGATGGGCGCGGCTGGCACCGCGACTGCGCTCGAAACCGCCGACGTCGCGATCATGGACGACGATCCGCGCAAGATCGCGGCGTTCATCGGCCTTTCGCGCAAGACCGCGGCCGTGCTCACGCAGAACATCACGCTCGCGCTCGGCATCAAGGCGGTGTTTCTCGTGCTCGCGATGGCAGGCGAAGCCACGCTCTGGATGGCCGTGTTCGCCGACGTGGGCGCGAGTCTCCTCGTCGTTGCGAACGGACTGCGCGTGCGCCGGCATTTCGACGCCACGCGCAACGTGGCGAAGCCTGCCGCATCGACGGTGCAACGCAACTAACTGCCGATCCCGCCCGCGCCTGCCCGGCGCGCCTCACCAAGGCCTGGCGAGGCGCGCGCGAAGTTCGGTGCGCGTGCTCTCGTCGAACTCGCCGAGAAAGCCAAAGCGGCCAGCAATCAGGGTCGCGGCCGGCACGCCGTCGCGGAACACGATGCGGTTGCCGGCGAGCGCCGGCACCTTCTCGCCGGGCAGCACCGTGCCGAGGAGATTGAGCGGATCGGCGGCGCTCACGCAGACGAGCGCGTCGCCTTCTTTTTGCGTCGGTCCGCGCCGCCGCACGTCGCGCAGCAGCGCCACGGCTTCAGGCAGCGCGAACTGTTCGCCCGAAATCCCGGTGACGAAGCGGCCGCCACGCACCTCGCCGCGCGCCTCCATGCGATGCAACACGCGCAGCAGGTCGCGCCAGGGCGGCAGCCACGCTGCCTCGCGTCCGAGCAGATGCCAGCTGACCACGCCATAGCGGCGCAGCAGCACATTGGCGACGTGCTCCAGTAGTTCCGGTGCGGCGGGTGAGCGGCGTGACGGGCTGGTGCCCGTTTGCCTTGCGCGCGCAAGCGCCTGCGATCGCGAACCGGCTACGACGCGCGCATCCAACGCAGTCGGTTCTGCCATGGCGAGCGCCTGCGTATCGTCCGTCTCCACCAGGGGCTCAGTCGATGCATCGGTCGCACTGCCCAACTGAACGCGCCGCAACGTCGCCCAGCGCCCCGCGTCGGCCATGCCGCCCGCGAGCGGCCCGAAGCCGCGCGGCCGACGTCTGCCGTGATGCGCGCTGCGCTGCGCCGCTGGTTTCACGAGCGCGCGCAGTCCCGCAAAGCTGTCCGCATTCACAAGACCAGCCGCCACCAGTTCGCCAAGCGCGTTTTCCAGTTCGACGCCGAGCAGATGCGCGTCGGCGGCGAGTTCGTCGAAGAACATCGCGCCGTGGCGCAGCAGCGCCTCGTACACACGCTGCGCGCGCGCCGACAGTCCCGCAGTGTCGGGCGCTTCGACGAGCGCCATCCAGCGCGTGAGTTCGCGACGTGCGAGCAGCACGACCGGCGTGCTGCGCACGGTCGATGCGGACGCCGCGCGCGCGGGCAGCCTGGCCCAGGCGAGACGCCCCGAGCGGCATAGCTCGTCGAGCAGCATGGGCGTGTAATCGTCGATGCGCGCCGGCAGGATTTCGTCTTCCCACGCGAGCGCCGAGGCTTCCCAGCCTTCGAGCTGATCGAGCACGGCGGCCAGCGCGTCGCGGCCCGAGCCGCGCGTACCGGGCGCCACGCGTTGCCATTCGAACAGGAAGCGCATGAAATCGTGCCGCTCGACCGGCTCGATTTCGCGCCGGAGCTTGCGCACCGTGTAGCGATGGATGCGCGCAAGCAGATGGCGCTCGCACCATTCCTCGTGACCGCCGCTCATGGCTTGCTGCGTGAAGCGTCCGCGCATGACGGTGCCTTCGGCTTCGAGGCGCGTGAGCGCGAGCGCCGCCACGCTCGCCTCCAGCGCGAGCGGCCGCGCGACCTGCGCGACCGTAAGCGGCCCGAAGCCCGACAGGCGCGCGCGCACGATCTCGACGAGCGCAGCGTCTTCGGTCCACGTATCCGCGTATTCAGGCGGCGGCGTGAGCGGCGGCTCGCAATGCGCCTGGGGATAAATGGCTTGCACGCACGCGAGCCGCTCGATGCCCACCCACAACGCGTCGTGTTCCGCGACCGGCAGCCGCGTGGCGCGGCCCGCCGCCGCCAGGTCGGCGAGCCATGCGAGCCACTGCGGTGCCTGCTGCGCTTCGCTCTCAGTTAGCGTGCCGAGGCTCGTGAGGGCGTCGTGCATTTCGTCGGCGTCGCGCACTTGCGGCCAGGCTTCTTCGCGCACGCTCGCAATGGCTTCGGGGTCCAGCGCGCCAAGATCGTCGGTGGATTCGGGGTCGCTCCAGCGGCGCGAGAGCACCGCCTGCGTGCGGCGCTCCTCGATCGGGGCGTCGTCGAGGAATGCATACGGGCGCGCAGTGAGGATCTCGGCCGCGAGCGGCGAGGGCGCGGGCAACTCGCGCACCACGAGCTTCACCTCGCTCGCCTCGATGCGGCGCAGGAGGGCGAGCCATGCTTCGGTATCCATAGCATCGTGCAGGCAGTCGTCGAGCGTCTGGTCCACGAGCGGATGACGCGGCACTTCGCGCTCGCCCGCGATGTTCTCGACGCACGCCACCTGGTCGGGGAAGACGGCGGCGAGCAGGTCTTCGCTGCGCATGCGCTGGATCTGCGGCGGCGTCTTGCGGCCGCTGGTCTGGCGCGGCAGCGCGAGCGAGGTGGTCGCATTCCAGCGCCAGCGCACGCCGAAGAGCGGCGCGTCGAGCAGCGCCTGCACGAGCAGATGCTCCGCGGAATTCGAATGGAGGTAGCGCCACACCTCGTCCAGCGCGAAGCTGTGCGCGCCGGTGAGCGAAAGGATGATGGCGTCTTCGGTCGCGGCGGCCTGCAGTTCGAAGTTGAACTGGCGGCAAAAACGCTTGCGCAGTGCGAGGCCCCACGCGCGATTGAGGCGGCTGCCGAACGGCGTGTGGATCACGAGCTGGGTGCCGCCCGCCTCGTCGAAGAAGCGCTCCATGACGAGTGTGTCCTGCGTGGGAAGTACCGTGAGCGCCGCCCGGGCGCGCGCGAGATATTCGACGATCTGGCGCGCCGCTGCGTCGTCGATCTCGAGCGATGCGGCGAGCGCAGCCGTGGCGCGATCGACTATGGCGGACGACGCGGCATCGCCTGCCGCATGCTCGCTGGCGATTGCAGTCCCATTCACACCCGCACCCGCACCCGCACCCGCACCCGCACCCGCACCCGCACCCGCACCCGCACCCGCACCCGCATCGATCAGCGCCGCTTCCACCTGCTTGCGCAGCCGCGAAATCGCGAACGAAAGCTCGTCGCTGCGGCCCGGCGCCTCGCCCAGCCAGAACGGGATGTTGGGCGGCTGCCCTTGGGCATCTTCCACGCGTACGCGGCCCGCTTCGATGCGCAGAATGCGGTACGACGCGTTGCCGAGCTGGAACACGTCGCCCGCAAGGCTTTCGACGGCGAAGTCCTCGTTGACGGTGCCGATCTGCACGCCCTGCGGTTCCAGCAGCACCGAGTAGTCGGCGTTGTCGGGGATCGTGCCGCCCGACGTGAGCGCGACGAGCCGAGCGCCGCGCCGTGCGCGCAGCGTGTGGCTGACCACGTCGCGATGCAGATAAGCGGCGCGCGGCCCGTGACGGCTCGTGTAGCCCTCGGCGAGCATGCGCAGCACGGCGTCGAACTGTGCGCGCTCGAGCGCGGCCCACGGCGCGGCGCGGCGCACGAGCGCATAGAGCGCGTCTTCTTCCCAGGATTCGCCGGCCACTTCCGCGACGATTTGCTGCGCGAGCACGTCGAGCGGCGCGTGCGGCGGCACAAGGCGATCGAGTTCGCCGCGCCGCACGCTGTCGAGCAGCGCCGCGCATTCGATCAGGTCGTCGCGCGAAGTGGGGAAGAGCCGCCCCTTGGGCACGCCGCCGACCTGGTGTCCTGAGCGCCCCACGCGCTGCAGGAAGGCCGCGATCGAGCGCGGCGAGCCGATCTGGCACACGAGATCGACGTCGCCGATATCGATGCCCAGTTCCAGCGACGCCGTCGCCACGAGCACGCGCAAGTCGCCGCTCTTTAACCGCTGCTCGGCGAGAAAACGATGCTCGCGCGCGAGGCTGCCGTGGTGCGCGGCCACAGCTTCGGCACCCAGACGATCGGTGAGATGGCGCGCTACGCGCTCGGCCATGCGGCGCGTGTTGACGAACACGAGCGTGGTGCGGTGCAAGGCGACGAGTTCGGCCATGCGGTCGTACACGCGCTCCCACACGTCGTTCGCCATCACGGCTTCGAGCGGCACGGGCGGCACTTCGATCGCGAGGTCGCGCTTGCGCGTATGGCCCACGTCAACGATATCGCAGGCGGGCGGGCTTGCGTCCGCGTCTTGCGCCGCCTCGCCCATGCCCACCAGAAAGCGCGCAACGGTTTCGATCGGCTTTTGCGTGGCGGAAAGGCCGATGCGCAGCAGGCGCGTGCCGCACAACGCGTCGAGCCGTTCGAGACTCAGCGCGAGATGGCAGCCGCGCTTGTTGCCCGCGAGCGCGTGAATTTCGTCGACGATCACGCTGCGCGCGCTCGCCAGCATGCGGCGGCCTGACTCGGAGCCGAGCAGCACGTAAAGCGACTCAGGCGTCGTCACGAGAATATGCGGCGCGCGCTTTCTGAGCGCCGCGCGCTCGGGCTGCGGCGTGTCGCCGGTGCGCACGGCGGTGCGGATTTCGACCGGCGGCAAGCCGAGGCGCGCGAGTTCCGTAGCGATACCTTCGAGCGGCCTCTCGAGATTGAGCCGGATGTCGTTGGAAAGCGCCTTGAGCGGCGAAACGTAGACGACGAGCGTCGCGTCGGGCAACGCGCCGCCGTTCGCGAGACCTTCGCGCACGAGCTCGTCGAGCGCGGCGAGAAAGGCGGTGAGCGTCTTGCCCGAGCCCGTTGGGGCGGCCACCAGCGTCGCGCGCCGTCTCGCGATGAGCGGCCAGGCGGCGCGTTGCGCGGCGGTGGGCGCGTCGAAGCTGCGCCGGAACCAGTCGGCCACGGCCGGATGAAAGCGCGCGAGCACGTCGCTTTCTGCGCCGTCGTGACTGGCGGCGGCTCCAGGCGCGTGCGAATCGGATACGGGCGAAGACGTTGTCATGCGGATGTCAGGCGGCGGAGAAGTCAGCATTGCACGTCCGTCAGTCTCGCAGCTTTCGTGCGCGCCTGCCTGGCGGGAGAGAAGCGGGAGAGGCGGGAGAGGCGGGAGAGAGGTGGTCGGGTCCGGGCCGGCGTTCGGCAAGCGTCACGCGAACGCAGTATCCTCGCCGCGTTGGCTTTTCCCTCGAACCACGACGGAGTCACACCATGCGTTACAACCCCCTGGGCCGCACGGGCCTGTTCGTTTCGGAACTCTGCCTCGGCACGATGACCTTCGGCGGCGGCGCCGGCATCTGGAACCAGATCGGCGATCTCCAGCAATCCGACGCCGAACGTCTCGTTGGCCGCGCGCTGGATGCGGGCATCAATTTCATCGATACCGCCGACGTCTACTCGCAGGGCGTGTCCGAGCAGATCACCGGTCAGGCGCTCAAGAACCTCAAGGTCCCGCGCGAGCAGGTCGTGATCGCGACGAAAGTATTCGGCGAAATGGGCTCGTCGCCGAACGAGCGCGGCGCCACGCGCTATCACATCATGGATGGCGTGAAGGCGAGCCTGAAGCGCCTGCAGCTCGATCACATCGACCTCTACCAGATTCACGCGTTCGATCCCGTGACGCCCATCGAGGAGACGGTGCGCGCGCTCGATACGCTCGTGCAGCAGGGGTACGTGCGCTACGCCGGCGTGTCGAACTGGGCGGCCTGGCAGATCGTGAAGGCGCTCGGCATTGCGCAGCGCGAAGGGCTCGCGCGCTTCGAGTCGCTGCAGGCCTACTACACGATCGCGGGACGGGATCTCGAGCGCGAACTCGTGCCGATGCTGGAAAGCGAGGGCCTCGGGCTGATGGTCTGGAGTCCGCTCGCGGGCGGACTCTTGAGCGGCAAGTACGGTCGCGACCAGCAAGGCGAGGCGGGCAGCCGGCGCACGACCTTCGATTTTCCGCCCGTGAACCGCGAGCGCGCATGGGACTGCGTGGACGCGATGCGGCCGATCGCGCAAGCCAAAGGCGTGTCGGTCGCGCAAATCGCGCTCGCGTGGCTGCTGCATCAGAAGGTGGTGACATCGGTGATCATCGGCGCGAAACGTGTCGATCAACTCGACGACAACATTGCCGCGACGAAAGTGAAGCTCAGTGTCGAAGAGCTAGGTGTGCTGGGTGAGGCGAGCGGATTGCCCGCCGAGTATCCGGGCTGGATGCTCGCGCGCCAGGGCGAGCAACGGCGCGCGCAGCTCAGCCAATCGCGCGAGCAGGAGTGAGGCAGGCATGAGGAGCGCCGGCGGTGGCGGCCGCCGGCGCGATCCGGTCTGGAATTGGCTCGTTGTTGCGGTCTGGCGGGGTGTGTTAGACCTCTTAGCTCGCCACCGAGACCTTCAGATGGTTCTTCACTGAGGTCACACCCGAGACGCCTTCCACGACCTGTTTGGCGTTGTCGCGGTCTTCGGCGCTCGGCACCGTGCCGGTGAGCGAGACCACGCCTTTACGCGTCTTCACGTGGATGTGCTCGGACTTCACGTTCTTCGCGCCGAGCAGTTCGGCCTTGACCTTGGTCGTGATGGTTGCGTCGTCAACGTGCTGGCCCACGGATTCCGAACTGCCCGAAGGCGCGGCGCTGTTCGTCGTGGTCTGCGCACCGGCCAGCAGTGCGAACGTCATGCAGGCGGCGCCAGCCGCGGTCTTGAGGATCAGGATGCGCTTCATGGCTACTCCCTTTCTGGTTGTGGTCATGGCCTGCCTCCGCAAGGTGCGTGCCTCGCCGCGTTCGTGCTCGCGCTGCTTGTTATTGGAAAGCCCCCGGAAGCGACCGGAGCCGGCTTCGATGCGGGATAGACGGTTCGTCCATGCGGCCACGATTTTCCCAACCGGCATGCGCCGCAATTTTTCCGCACCTTTGTAAAAATCTCCACTGTGGGGTCGGAAAAGAGGCTCGCTTAGCCGCTGTTGCAAGCGTCGATCCCGTTTCAAAACAGGGTGTTGTAAAAACTGGCATGGCTGTTGCATGAGAGGGCTGTCACTCAATTCAACAAAACGGGATTGCCATGCCTTCCATCGCGTTACACGCGCGCCAGCATCTGGCGCTCACGCCGCGTCTTCAGCAGGCGGTGAGGCTGCTGCAACTGTCGTCGCTTGAGTTCCAGCAGGAGCTGCGCGAAGCGCTCGACACCAATCCGTTCCTCGAATACGTTCCGCCCGCCTCGGACACCGGCGAGGCCGCCGAAGCGGCCAATGGCGCAGCGGGCATTGGCTCCGCGGCGGCGCCCGCGGCCGAAGCCCCCGCCATGGCGACAGAAGGCGCGGGTGAATCGAGCTTCGAAGGCGGCCTCGACGCCGGCATGGGTCAGGACGCTTCCCCATACGGCGAGACGTCATACGCCGAGAGCAGCTACAGCGACGAAGGCTCGGGCTACACCGCCGAGATGCCGACACCGGGCGCCTTGCGCACGTCGAGCTATCGCGGCGGCGAGGACAGCGATTCCGAAGCCTCCGACTGGGTGCGTGTGCCGGTTACGCTGCGCGAGCAGCTGCATGAGGCCTTGCGCCTCGCGCCGCTCGAGGACCTCGACCGTATCGCGGTGCAGGTCGTGATCGAGGCGCTCGACGACGACGGCTATCTACGCCAGGATCTCGCCGATCTTGCCGATGAAGAGGGCGGCGTTGACACGCTCGACGAAGACCGCTTGCGGGTGGCGCTGCGCGTGGTGCAGACGCTCGATCGCCCCGGCATCGGCGCGCGTTCGCTCTCCGAATGCCTTGCGTTGCAGCTCGATGCGATGCCTTCCGACACGCCGCATCGCGAACTGGCGCTGCAGATCGTCACGCAGCATCTCGAGCGCCTCGCGCGCCGCGAACACGGCGAGCTGCAGCGCCAGCTCGGCTGCGACGCCGCTTCGCTGCAGGCCGCGAGCGCACTCGTGCGCCGCCTCGATCCGAAGCCGGGCAACCACTATGGTCGCGCAGACGGCGGCTATGTCGTTCCCGACGTGATCGTGCGCCAGGTGCGTGGCAAGTGGGTGGTGAGCGTGAACCCGGCCATCGAGCCGCGCGCGCGCATCCACAAGCTCTATGCGGAGATGTTCGCGCGCTCGGACCAGACGAGCCGCTCGCCACTCGCGCAACAGCTGCAGGAAGCGCGCTGGCTGATCCGCAACGCGCATAAGCGCTGCGAGACGATCCTGCGTGTGGGCGAGTGCATCGTCGCGCGCCAAAAGGCGTTTTTCCAGTATGGCGAGATTGCGCTGCGGCCCATGCTGCTGCGCGACGTCGCCGACGAACTGGGCCTGCACGAATCGACCGTCTCACGCGCCACGGGCAACAAGTACATGGCCACGCCGCGCGGCATCTTCGAGTTCAAGCGCTTTTTCCCGCGAGAACTCGAAACACGCACGGGCGGCACCTGCTCGGCGGCCGCGGTGCGCGCGCTCATCAAGGAAATGATCGACGCCGAAGATCCGCGCGACCCGCTTTCCGACGTAATCCTCACGCAGGAACTCGAAAAGCAGGGTGTGCAGGTGGCGCGCCGCACGGTCACGAAGTATCGGCAGATGATGAAGCTGCCGGCGGCGGAAATGCGCCGGCAGATTTGAGGCGCGCGGTTTCATCTGCGTGCGAAAAGACGGGGGGAGGTCAGCGGCGCGTGACCGGCGTGACGATATGCATGACGACGCGTATCGTCACGCGCGCCGCTTCAACGCATCTCGGGCGGGCATGCCCGGTCATCGGTAGAATACGAGCCATTGCTCATATTCGACGGCCTTTCCCTTCCCCGCCATGACTCAAACGCCACGCGGCAAAAGCCGCGCCGCGGCACTAGAGGCGCGCAAGCGGCCCGTGCAGCGCCGTTCCGCCGCCACTGTCGACGCGATACTCGAAGCCGCCGCGCGCATTCTCGAAAGCGCCGGCCTGGCCGGCTACACCACGAACGCCATCGCGGCGCGCGCGGGTGTGAGTGTCGGCTCGCTCTATCAATATTTTCCGAACCGCGACGCGCTGACCGCCGCCTTGATCGACCGTGAGAGCGCGCCGCTCCTTGCCGAGGTCGAGGCCGCCGCTGCGGCGTCGAGCTGCGAGGCGGCAATGCTCAGGCTGATTCGTGCGGCGGTCGCGCATCAGATGCGACGCCCGGAACTGGCGCGTCTGCTCGATTTCGAGGAGCGGCGACTGCCGCTTGGCGAGCGCGACGCACGCGTGAGCGAGCGCATTCACGCGGTGCTCGTCGGCGCGTTCGAACTCGCCGATGCGCCACGCATCGACGACCGGCAGACCACCGCGCACGACGTGATCGCCATCGTGCGCGGCATGGTCGACGCAGCGGGCGAGCGCGGCGAAACCAACGCTCACGCGCTGGAGGCGCGCGTCACGCGTGCAGCGATCGGTTATTTGTGGCGCACCGAGCGCGGCGAGTAGCGTAAGCGGCCCCGTTTGCCTGCGTTGGCGCTCAGGGTGCGGCGCGTTCGCTCGAAGTGCGTGGTGCGATGCCGAGCCATCGCGCGACACGCCCTAACGTGAGGCCGTTGCACAGCAGATTCAGCAGCACGAAGGCCGCTGCCATGGCGGCAGCGAATGCGCGGGTACCGGGCGAAAGCGCATCGTTGCGCGCGACGCAAACAGCGAGCGTGAGCGTGACGGGGCCGCGCACGCCGCCCCATGCGATCAGCCATTGGTGCGCGCGCGGCAGCGGCTCACAGATGCCAAGGCGGCTCAGCAGCGGTACGAAGATCGTAAGGATGCCGAATCGGCTCAGAATGGCGGCCACCAGCGCGAGCGCGAGCGGAAGGGTGTCGCGCATATTCAGCTTGTCCAGCAAACCGGGCACGCGCGCCGACGCGAGCAGAAAAACAGCGGCAGAGGCGATGCCAGCCTGGTACGCCCATAGCTGGCGAAACAGGGTTTGGCTCGCGGCGGGGCGGCGTGTTTGCATGAGCCGGTTGGCCGCGAGACCCGCGCACACGACAGCGGCCACGCCGGAAACGTGAAGCCAGCGTTCCGCGGCGGGATAGAGCAGCGTGGGCAGCGCGAGCGAGAGCGCGTACTCTGAAAAGGGCAGACTGCGCAACGCGCTCGAGACGGTGACGAAAAGCGCGCCCGCAAGCGCGCCGAACGCGCAGCCGCCGACGAGGGAAACGACGAAGGATGCGAGCGGATGGCCGTGCGTGTGCGCGGCGGACGGCGCGAGCGCCAGCGCGCTGGTGAGGAGTGTGGAGATGGCGATGGCGGCGGCGTCGTTGAGCAGGCTTTCGCCCTCGATCAGCCGGATCAGGCGTTCGGGCGCGCCGCTGTTGCGAAAGAGCCCGATGACGGTGGAAGGATCCGTCGTGCTGACGATTGCGCCGAGCAGCAGGCACACGATCAGGCTCTCGCCGCTGCTGATCCACGTGGCGACACCAACGCCTGCCGCGGCGGCCGCCACTGCGCCAATCGCGAGCAAGAGGATAGGCGCGAGATCGGCGAGAAGACCGCGCGTATCGACCTGCAACGCCGCTTCGAAGAGGATGGGCGGCAGGAATATCCAGAGATAGGCCTCGGGAGGAAGCGACGGCGTGAGGAAAGGGATGACGCTCGAAGCCGTGAAGCCAGGGGCGAAGTGAAGCAGGGCGAGGTATCCGGTGCCGAGCAGCACGCCGGCGCTGGTCAGGCCGAACGAATCGGAGAGGCGAAAGCGCTGTGCGGCGGCATGGCAGAGCGCGATGATGAGCAGCAGGACGCCGGTGCGGATGGTGAATTCGATTGCGGTTTGCAAAGGCGGGAAACTCCGAGGTGCGGCGGGGCGGCGGGAGGGCCCGCACCGCATCGATGCAGTATCTCGCTGCGATGCAGCATTGCAGGTTGACGTATATCAATTTGTCGCTGACAGAGTCATTACGACACCATTACGGGTTTTTACTAGCCGGATCAGAGGCAATGCCGGACCCCGCCGGCCCCCAAAAGGCGCTCGCAAACGGTGACGGTGATTTTTGGGGGCGCGATCGTCGTCGAGGCGTGGCTCGATGCGCCGTGCGCAGCTAGTTCGCGGCGAGGCGCTCGATCAGCCCCATGGCCGCCGCCGGGTTGCGTTCCTTGAAGCCGCTGATGACGTAGAGATAGACGTCCCGGCCGGCCTTCGCGGCGAGCGGCTGTGCGTAGGTGGCAAGATCGCCCGGGGATTCGCCGCGCGACCAGGCGAGCGCGCGGCTGGCCCACAGGTCGAGGTCAGCCGGGGCGTAGCCCTGCGGGTGATCCTGTGCGGTCCCCATGATGCGGGCATAGACGAACGGCGCACTGGTGTCGCCGATCAGCGGGTAACTGGAGTCACCGGAGACGACGATCGCCGCCTTGTGCTTGCGCGCGAGCGCGACGAATTCCGGCGTGCAAAAGCTCTCGTCGCGCACTTCGAGCGCATGGCGCAGAGGACGGCCCTCGGCCTCGCCTGGCAGCAGTTCCAGGAATCGTGCGTAGTCCTCTGGATCGAAGCGTTTGCCTGGCGTGAGTTGCCAGTTGATCGGTCCGAGCTTGTCGCGCAGGTTCAATACGCCGCCGCTCAGGAAGCGCTCGATCGTGGCCCCGGCCTCGGCCAGCACACGGCGATTCATCGCAAAGCGCGGGCCCTTCAGCGAGAACACGAAGTCTTCGGGCGTTTCGTCGTGCCAGCGCGTGAAGCTTTCCGGGCGCTGCGCGCCGTAGTAGGTACTGTTGATTTCCAGCGTAGAGAGATGGCGGCTCGCATATTCCAGCTCGCGGCGTTGCGCCAGGCCGCTGGGGTAGAACGCGCCCCGCCAGGGCGCATAGATCCAGCCGCCCACACCAACGCGTATCCGGCCGTGCCGGGCTTTTGAACTGGATGAGGGCGCCATCGGAAATCCGCCGTCGAAGCCTCGAAACGAGCAGTGTAGCGCGGCACTGGCCACGGCCGCCGGTTAGCGTGCCGGATCGCGACTTGCGAATTCATCTCGATTTTTAAGCATAGTCCGATATTTTCTTGTGGGCTGTGAGGCTACTTTAGTCGTGTTGTGTCAGATAACCTCACAGGGACCATCAGATGTCTTCCCGCATATCTCCGGAACTCACCGATGCGCAATGGCGCAGCATCGAGCCTATGTTTCACGAAATCCGCGTTGACGGTCGTCGCCGCGGGCGCCCAGCACATAATCCTCGTCTCGTTTTTGCGGGCATCCTCTGGGTTCTGGCCACCGGCTCGGTCTGGTCGAAGTTGCCCGAGCAGTATCCCGATTTCCGCACCTGCCATCGCCGCTTCAAGCTGTGGTTCGACGCCGGACTCGTGCATCACGCCATGGAGCGCCTGCACGGCCAGGAAGGCCTTGCCCTGTGCACGGCAATGGCCGCGCGCATGCAGCCGTGGCGCGCACCGGTTGGCCGCAAGCCGCGCTATCCGGTGGCGTCCACGCTGCGCTGGCCGCTCGTGCGGCCTTTCGTCGAGCGATAAGCGAGCAGGGCGCAGGGCTGTGGCGGCGGATAATGAGTCCGCCGCAGCATCAAATCTCCCCATCCTCCGCATGCAAACGCGCGAACAGCGGTGCCCACCACGGCTCATGCGAGAAGGCCTCGATTTCCACGTCGGTGTTGAGATCAACGGTGCGCTGCCGCTCGCGCGCATCGAGTGGGTCCGCTTGCGCGAACTGTTTGGCAAGCACTTCGGCGCCCGCGTCGGACGCGTCGCGCGGCCCGCGCGCGCGGGCGTTGACGCGCTCGGCGAGCCGCACTTGCGGCGCGTGAAAGTTCAGGATCAGCATTGGCCGGTTCAACTCACGCGCGAGCGCCACGAAGCGCGCGCGATGTGCAGCCTTGAGAAACGTCGCATCGACGATCGCGGTATAGCCCGCGTTCAGCACGTCGCGCACATGAGCGACCAGGCGTTCGTAGTGCGCGTCGAGTGCAGCTTGTGTGTACGCGCTTGCCGGCAGCGCGCCGAGCGAGGGCGGCGCGAAGGGTTCGAGGCGCTTGCGTTCGAGATCGCTCGACACACGGATCGCCCCGCTCAGTTCGGCGAGCGCACGGCTCGCCACTGACTTACCCGACCCCGAAAAGCCGTGGCACAGCATCAGCCAGGGCGCGGCTTCGTGCATGATGCGCGCTTCGCTTGCCGCGAACGTGAGGTAGCGCGCGACGTCGCCGCCGAGCGCTGGCGCATGGTGTGGCGCAGGCGATCCTGCCTTGAGCTTCGCCACGAGTGCGCGCACCAGCGCGCGATAGACGACATAAAGCCGCAGCGCAGCGAGCCCCGCGAAATCGCCCGTGGCTTCCAGGTAGCGATTGAGCAGGCGGTGCGCGTACACCGCCTGGCCGTGCGCGCGCAGATCCATCAGCATGAACGCGAGGTCGCAGGTCACGTCGATCCAGCGCAGCGCGTCGCTGAATTCGATGCAATCGAACATCAACGCGTGCCGCCCGTGCCGCACGATATTGTCGAGATGCAGATCGCCGTGGCAGGCGCGCACGAATCCGTTCGCGCGCCGTGCATCGACGTGCCGCGCCAGACGCGTGATTTCGCTTTCGCAGATCGCGCGCAAGCCAGCGTGCTCTACAGCGTGCGCCGTGCGCGGATCCGCTTCGAGGGGCGCGAGCGCCGCGAGCACCTGTTCGCGCAGCAGCGCCGCCGAGCCGAAGCGCGCCGCGCTCGCCAGCGGCCCGTGGCCGGCCCGGCGTGCATGGCGATGGACCGTGGCGAGCCTGGTTGCGGCTGCATCGATATCGGTGGTGCTCAGGTCGCCGTTCGAGAGCAGGTTCGAAAACAGCAGGCGCTGGTCGAAGCGGCGCATACGAACCGCGTACTCGACCACTTTTACGTTGCCGCGCATGCCGCGCTTGAGCTTGCAACGCCGACCGTCAAAAAATAGCGCAACGGTTTCGCGATAAATCGGTCCCGCGAACGGCGCATTCAGACGAATCTCAGCTTCGCAGCAGCGGAATCGGGCATCGAGCCGCACAAAATTGACGAACCCGAAATCGACGGGCTTCACGATCTTGTACGCGTACCGCCCAGCGAGATACACCACGGAAATATGCGTTTCGATGCGTACGATCCGCCCGGCCGGGTGCGCGTAGGTCGAGGCGCGCGAGAGCGCGGCGTTCACGAGGCGGCTGTGGCGCCGTGCCGCGCGCAGACGGTTGGCGGCGTGGCGTGAGATCGGCGTGTCGGACATCGGCGTGGCGATTGTGGGAATGAAGGTCTACGGGGCGCAAATCGTCGCAACCAGCATACACGCGAGCAAACGCGGGACGCCCGCTGCACGGCATCTTACTGCCTTGATCGAAACGGCCTGCATGGGCATCGGCATATTGCACCTTTTGTGCAATCCGGCGAGGCTGCGCGATACTGTCGAGTTCAACCTAACGGGATTTCGGAGACATGGCGCATTTCGACGTATTCAACGGCGACGCAGACGGTATCTGCGCGCTGCATCAACTTCGGCTCGCAAGGCCGCGCGAAGCGACGCTCATCACCGGCGCGAAGCGAGACATCGCACTGGTCGAGCGCGTGCCCGCGCAGCCCGGCGACTCGCTCACCGTGCTCGACATTTCGTTCGACGTGAACCGCAAGGCGCTCACCGCGCTGCTCGCGAAGGACGTCGCGGTCGAATATTTCGACCATCACCACGCAGGCGACCTGCCTATGTCCAGGAATCTGGTCGCGCATATTGACACCACGGCGCAGGTCTGCACGAGCGTGCTCGTCGACCGGCACCTCGCCGGCCGCTACCGTCTCTGGGCAATCGCGGCGGCCTGGGGCGACAACCTGCCCGGCACGGCGCAAGCGCTTGCGCAACAGGCCGGGCTGGACGCCGCGCAGACCGAACAGCTGCGCGAGCTTGGCGAGTCGATCAACTACAACGCTTATGGCGACTGCGTCGATGATCTCGTGATCGCGCCGCTCGATCTGTATGCGGCGATGAAACCTTATGACAACCCGTTCGATTTCATCGCCTCGGAGCCGATCGTCGGTCAACTCGCCCGTTGCCGCCAGGACGATCTCGAATTGGCCCAGGCCATCGCGCCGCTCATCGCGTTGCAGTACGGCAGCGTTTGCGTGCTGCCCGACGAGCCGTGGGCGCGCCGGGTGCGCGGCGTGTTCGCCAACGTGCTTGCGAACGAAGAACCCTCGCGTGCGCACGCGGTGCTGAGCGTGAACGCCGACGGCAACTATGCGGTGAGCGTGCGCGCGCCGCTCACCGAACCGCGCGGCGCGGACGAACTCTGCCGCGCGTTCCCCGGCGGAAACGGCCGGGTGGGCGCGGCAGGCATCGACTGCCTCGAATCGAACCGGCTCGACGCGTTCGTTACCGCGTTCGCGCGCGTGTTCGGACGCACGAAGCCGGCTTCAGTCTGAGCAACCCAACGCGTCAATGCACTGCCACTAAGCTTTTTCACCGCCACCCTGTGTGTTGCGCGCGGCGGGCCAACGCCAGTCGCGAATTTCAGGCATGTCGTCGCCGTACTCGTCCACGTAGCGGCGGTGTGCGGCCAGCTTGTCGTGCAGCGTCTGGCGCAGGTGCGCCGCGCGCTGCGCGAGCCCGTCCACATGGTCGATCACGGCTTCGCACAGGTGGTAGCGGTCAAGCCGGTTGAGCACGGTCATGTCGAACGGCGTGGTCGTCGTGCCTTCCTCGATAAAGCCGTGCACGTGAATGTTCGCGTGATTGGCGCGCCGGTACGTGAGCTTGTGGATCAGCGTCGGGTAACTATGGTGCGCGAAGATTACCGGCTTGTCGGTGGTGAAGAGCGCGTTGAAATCGGCGTCGGGCAGGCCATGCGGATGGCGGTCGGCGGGTTCGAGCGTCATCAGGTCCACCACGTTCACCACGCGGACCTTCAGGTCGGGAAGGCAGGTGCGCAGCAGGTCCACGGCGGCCAGCGTTTCCATGGTGGGCACGTCGCCGGCGCAGGCCATGACCACGTCGGGCTCGCCGCCGTCGTCGTTGCTCGCCCATTGCCAGATGCCGATGCCGTCTGCGCAGTGGCGTATGGCGGCGTCCATGTCGAGCCATTGCGCCTGCGGCTGCTTGCCCGCCACGATGATGTTGATGCGGTTCCAGGTGCGCAGCACGTGGTCGGTCACGGCAAGCAGCGTGTTGGCGTCCGGCGGCAGATACACGCGCACCGTGTCCGACTTCTTGTTCACCGCGTAGTCGATGAAGCCCGGGTCCTGATGGCTGAAGCCGTTATGGTCCTGGCGCCACACGTGCGAGGTGAGCAGATAGTTGAGCGAGGGCAGCGGCCGCCGCCACGGAATTTCGCGGATCACCTTCAGCCACTTCGCGTGCTGGTTGAACATCGAATCGATGATGTGGATGAATGCCTCGTAACACGACATGAAGCCGTGTCGCCCGGTGAGCAGATAGCCTTCCAGCCAGCCCTGGCAGGTATGCTCGGAGAGCATTTCCATCACGCGGCCGTTGGTGGCCAGCTGGATGTCGTCGGGCGTGAACTCGGCCAGCCAGGTGCGCGACGTCACGTCGAATACGTCGCCCCAGCGATTCGACGCGGTTTCGTCGGGCCCGAAGATGCGGAAGTTGCGCGTGGGGTCGTTCACGCGCATGACTTCGCGCAGGAACGCGCCCATGACGCGCGTGGCTTCGGCATCCACCTGGCCGGGTGCGGGCACGTCCACGGCGTGGTGCTCGAATGGCGGCACGCGCAGTTCGCGCACACGGCCGCCGCCGTTCGAACGCGGGTTCGCGCTCATGCGTTTTTCGCCTTGCGGCGCGAGCGCGGCGATTTCGGGCACGAGGCGGCCTTGCGCGTCGAACAGTTCTTCGGGCTTGTAGCTGCGCATCCAGCTTTCGAGTAGCGCGAGATGTCCCGGCTTCGAGATGTTTGCAAGCGGCACCTGATGCGAGCGCCACGAGCCTTCGGTCTTCTGGCCATCCACTGTCTTGGGACCGGTCCAGCCCTTGGGCGTGCGCATGACGATCATCGGCCAGCGCGGACGTTCGTAGCCGGGCGGCAGGTTGCCGTGTTCGTCGGCGAGTTCGCGCGCGGCCTTCTGAATGCGTGCGATCTCGTCGAACGCCGTATCGAACGCGGTGGCCATCAGACGATGCGCAACGGCGGGCTCCTCGGCCTCCACGAAGATCGGCGCGTGGCCGTAGCCCTTCATGAGCGAGGCGAGTTCGTCGTCGCCGATGCGCGCGAGCACCGTCGGCCCCGCGATCTTGAAGCCGTTCAAATGGAGAATGGGCAGCACGGCGCCGTCGGTGGCCGGATTGACGAACTTGTTCGAGTGCCAGGACGTGGCGAGCGGGCCCGTTTCGGCTTCGCCGTCGCCCACCACGCAGGCGACGATCAGATCCGGGTTGTCGAACACCGCGCCGTAGGCGTGCGAGAGCGCGTAGCCCAGTTCGCCGCCTTCGTGGATCGAGCCCGGCGTTTGCGGCGCGACGTGGCTCGGAATGCCGCCCGGAAAACTGAACTGCTTGAAGAGCGCCGCCATGCCTTCTTCGTCGTGCGGCACGTTCGGCCAGGTCTCGCTGTAGGTGCCTTCCAGCCAGGTGTTCGCGACGACGGCCGGGCCGCCATGACCAGGCCCCGCGAGAAACAGCACGTCGAGATCGCGCGCGCTGATGATGCGGTTCAGATGCGTGTAGAGGAAATTCAGGCCCGGCGTCGTGCCCCAGTGGCCGAGCAGGCGCGGCTTCACGTGCGCGAGCTGCAGCGGCTCGCGCAGGAGCGGATTGGCGAGCAGATAGATCTGGCCGACCGAAAGATAGTTGGCGGCGCGCCACCAGGCGTCCATGCGGCGCAGCAGGTCGTCGGAAAGCGGCGGGTGGGCAGGGGTGTCGGTAGCGTTCATGCGGGGCTCCGGTTGCGCGGCGGCGGAAGACGGACCGAGGCGGACTGCGTGCGCGGCGCGACGGCGCGCGTGGCGATTGGCGGCTGACGCTGGCCGAAGGTGCGCGGTGGCGTATGCCGGGCGCATGGCCGGGCGGCGGTGCCTCGTGGTCCTGCGGGATTCGTCTTATGTTGCCACGATCGCGCGCTGCGCCACGCCTGAATGTCCCGCGGCTGTGCGTCGCATCGCGTCGTGAAGTTGCGATGCAGCGCGCGATGCACGACAGCCCGCGGCCCGATTGCATAACATGGTTTTATGGTGATCGATGCGGCGCGTCAGCCGCGTTCCGGCGAGGAGGATGGCGATGCGGGCGATGGTGTTCGACGGCGAGAATCCGTGGCTGCGTGAAGCCGATTTACCCGACCCGGCGCCGCGCGCCGGCGAACTGCTGATCGACGTGCGCGCGTGCGGCGTGTGCCGCACCGATCTGCATGTCGTCGACGGCGATCTCGAGCACCCGAAAAAGCCCGTCATTCCCGGTCATGAAATCGTCGGCACGGTCGCGGCGCTCGGCGCCGGCGTGACGGGTTTCGCGCTGGGCGACCGCGTGGGCGTGCCGTGGCTCGGCCACACCTGCGGCCACTGCCGCTTCTGCGCCGACGGGCGCGAGAATCTTTGCGACGCACCCGGCTTCACGGGCTACACGATCGACGGCGGCTACGCCACGCGCACCGTCGCCGACGCTCGCTACTGCTTCCATCTGCCGCGCCAGTACAGCGACGTCGAAGCCGCGCCGCTGCTCTGCGCGGGACTCATCGGCTATCGCTCGCTCGCGATGGCGGGCGAGGCGCGGCGCATCGGCATTTACGGCTTCGGCGCGGCGGCGCATATCGTCGCGCAGGTTGCGCGTCACCAGGGGCGCACGGTCTATGCGTTCACGCGTCCCGGCGATACTGCGGCGCAGCTGTTCGCGCGCCGCCTGGGCGCAGCGTGGGCCGGCGGCAGCGACGAGCGCGCGCCCGAGGAACTCGACGCGGCGCTGCTGTTCGCACCGGTCGGCGCGCTCGTGCCCGCCGCGCTGCGAGCGCTGACGAAGGGCGGCACCGTCGTGTGCGGCGGCATCCACATGAGCGACATTCCCTCGTTTCCTTACGCATGGCTGTGGGAGGAGCGGCGCATTGTTTCGGTGGCCAATCTCACGCGCGAGGACGGGACGACCTTCATGGCCATCGCCGCGCGTCACAAACTCGAAATCGAGACCACGCCGTACCCGCTCGCGCGTGCGAACGAGGCGCTGGCCGACTTGCGCGAGGGGCGGCTCACGGGCGCGGCCGTGTTGACGATGCGGTGAGTGTGCCTGCGCTCAGGAGGACGGAGATTCTGACGGAATGGAGACAACGGGTCGCACCGCCTGCGGCGCGCATCCGTACCCAAATGCGCTACAACATATTTAGATAGCGCGTGCCGGGAACCCGGCGCGCAATTTGGGCAAGACCCGGGAGGTCAACGATGTACAAGCAGATTCTGGTAGCGGTCGATGGCAGCCGCAGCGGCCGGCGCGCGCTCGACGAGGCCGTGAAGATTGCAAAGGCGACCGGCGGCGCCGTTCAGGCGCTGTGTGTCGTGCGGCATCCTGCGCGGCTCGTGGACGTGAGTTCGGGCTTCGCCGAGGAGCAGGCGCGCCACTCGGCGGAGAACGACGCCGCAACGGCGGCGCTCGAAGAAGCGAAACGGGTGTTCGCGCAGGCCCAGGTGCCGGGCAGCACGCGCGCAGCGGACGCGAGTGGCGAGGAGATTGCCGCCGTTATCTCGCGCATTGCCGCCGAGGAAGACGCGGACCTCGTGGTGATGGGCACACGTGGCTTGTCGGGCATGAAGCGCTTGTTGCTTGGCAGCGTGGCCGAATCGTTCCTGCGTATGGCAGACCGGCCGGTCATGCTGGTACGCGACGAAGAGGCGCCGGTGGCCTGAGCGGGGCACCCGGTTCCGCCGGCCGGTGCGCCGCGAAGGCGAGATCGGCCGGGCAGCCTTTGCGCGGGTTGTTCGGTCACCCCAACGATTCGCTGATCCGTCTCGAAATATCCGCAACAACAAACCCGGTTTTGAATCACCGCGCATCAGATGTCTCGATTTGTGACATTTATCAAGCGGCAAAACGCCCATTCGTTACGCGGGAGCCCGCGTTCCTGCCTATGATGTTGGCTTGAGCCAACTGTATTGCGAAAGCACGGCACTCCGAAGCATCTCGACGCTCATCGTCGCGCGTGAAGCGCTTACATTTCGCTCGCCGCAGAGCACGTTCAATCGCGCTCGACGCTGTCACCCTGGCAGCAAACGCCCCAGCCGCACCGGCACGCGCCGGGCGAAAGCTACATACGGAGGAGATTGATCATGGCTACCGCTTCTCATCCCCCATTCGACGCCTCGCTCGGCAACGCCCTGGGCGCCTCATTCGAAACGTATCGCACCAATACATCGGCCGCGTTGCGCCTGCTCCTCGGGCAGCAGCAATGGCGCGAGCAGCTGGTGAAGCTGGAGCAGCGCCGCATCGCGCGCGACCGCGAGGCGGTCGAAGGCTTGCTCGAATCGCTGCGCACCGCGCGCGACTGGACCGATTTTGCGGTCGCCACGCAATCGGTCTGGCGCGACTATCTCGGCGCGAGCACCACGCTCTGGCAAGAGGGCATGGCGGCGGCGATGCAGAGCACGAGCACATGGTCCGAAAGCGCGCGCGAATTCACGCAGCAGTGGCAGGAGGCTTGCGCGGGTGCGCAAGCGGGCGCGTCCAAGGTGCCCGGCGCGTTGCCGATGCGCGAGTGGATGAATGCTTTCGAGCGTGCGATGAGCAGCGCTGCCAATGGCGCCGCGCATCCGGGCAAGGCCGCGGGTGCTGGCCACGCACAGCGCGCGAGCGCGGGCGGAGGCCAGCATGGCCACTAAGCGCGTTGCCTTCGTCACCGGTGGCATGGGCGGACTCGGCGAAGCGATCAGCCGGCGCTTGCACGACGCGGGCATGACCGTCGCGGTCTCATGCTCGGCGGCGAGCACGCGAGCCGATGCGTGGCTTGCCGCTGAACGCGCGGCGGGCCGCGATTTCGGCTGCCATGAAATGAACGTTGCCGATTGCGATGCCTGCGAGCGCGCGGCGCAGCAAGCGCTCGACGATCTCGGCCAGGTGGACGTGCTCATCAACAATGCGGGCATCACGTGCGACCGCAGCTTCGTCAAGATGTCGAAAGCCGACTGGGATTCGGTGCTGCGCACCGATCTCGACGCGCTCTTCAATGTGACGAAGCCGTTCTTGCCCGGCATGATCGAGCGCGGCTTCGGGCGCATCATCAATATCGGCTCGGTCAACGGCTCGCGCGGCGCTTTCGGGCAGACCAACTATTCGGCGGCGAAAGCGGGCATGCATGGTTTCACGAAGGCGCTCGCACTCGAAGTGGCGAAGAGAGGCGTGACGGTGAACACCGTGTCGCCGGGCTACCTCGCCACGCAAATGGTGGAAGCCGTGCCGAAGGACGTGCTGGACGCGCGCATCCTGCCGCAAATTCCGGTAGGCCGCCTCGGCCAGCCGAATGAGGTCGCCGCACTGGTGGCGTTCCTCTGCTCGGACGACGCGGCGTTCATCACCGGCGCCGATATTGCGATCAACGGCGGCATGCACATGCAATGACGCGCCGCGCGGCGATGCAAAATTTTCTCGCCCGGCGAAAAAAGGGTCTTGCAAACGCGCGAGGCGCCTTCATGTTGGAACGGTAAGCGGCAGCGACCGCGCCGCGCAGGCGGTGCGATGCGTTGCGGCGGTTCCCCGTGGTCGACCGCAGAGGCATCATGCGCCTGCGGTAACTGACAGGGAATTCAGGAGTCCGATGAAATGTGGGTCATTGCATCGACAAGGAAAACGTTCATCCCATGGAGGCATCAATGAGCAATATCTCGCGTTACGATCCGTTTTCGATGGAAAGTGTGCCCGATCTGTTTCACGGGCTGTTCCGGCCGTTGCGTGCCACGAGTGGCGTGGAAGGGCAGGCGGCCAGCATCCGGATCGACGTGACGGAAGACGAAGCTGGCTTCACGGTAAAGGCCGAAATGCCGGGCGTCGAGCGCAAGGACATCGACGTGAAGATCGATGGCAATCTCGTGTCGATTGCAGCAAAGGTCGAGCGGGGCAGCGAGCTGAAGGAAGGCGAGCGCGTTGTGCGTCGCGAGCGGTATTCGGGCAGCGTGAGCCGCGCATTTACGCTCGCAGCGGAAATCGACGACGAAAAGGCGAGCGCGCAATACAAAGATGGCGTGCTGACGTTGGCGCTGCCGAAGAGGGCCGCGGCCGCGAGCAAGCGCCTGGAAATCAACTAAGGTTGAGGACGCTTTGAGCGGGCGGCGCGCAGACTGCATATCGTGCAGCTGCGCGCCGTTTTTATGGGGCAGGACGTTGCCGATTCATCGACACGTAACACAGCGAAACACGACTGTAGCGAAACTGTACGATTGACTCGCTATGCTGGGGAGACTTAAGCCCACGGCCCTTCGGTCGGATGCTTTTCGGGCTTGTGGCGGGAACTGGCGCGCAAACGCCGACTCCGGCCAACCACTGGAGAGACCCGATGCTCAGTCACCACGAACTAGCGACCTTGCTGCTGATCCGTGATGCGGACGCGCCGATTCAGACGCTCGATTCCGATTTCCTCGCGCTGCAGCGCTACCGTCTCGTCGAGATGGACGAAGCGGGCGGCGACCCCACGCTGCGCCTCACGACCCGCGGTCGTGAACTGTTGCGGCGTCTCACGCATGAAGAGGGCGACGAGCGCAGTATTTGAGCGGCCTCCGCGACCTGGTGTTGTGCAGCAAGACGTGTCAAGAGCGTTTCATCGAGCGCTACGCCCGTTACATTCATGTAATACGCCACTGACCACTCTGCGATACAGTGCTGGCTTTTGGTTCCAACCCACGCTGTTTTCACACGCAAGAGCCGAGTCATGAACGCCGTTTTCAAGCCTGCTGTCCGCCTGTTCGCCCTGATTTCCTGCGCCGCGCTGTTCGCGCCGCTCGCGGCTGTCGCCGCACCGTATCACCACGAGGTGTGCCACGTCGAACACGTTCACCATCACGCTGAGCGCGTCTGCCATCACGTGCGCTAATAGTGGGCCTACTGCGAAACTGACTGCAGGGCAGAACGCCGCACTTTCGTGCGGCGTTTCTTTTTTTATCATGTAATGAGGATTACGAAATAAAAGCCGGAAATTTGTACTGCGGCATTTCGTAATGAATTGAAAGACCAGGGTCACACAAGAAATATTACGCCGGGGTATGCTCCGCGTTTCGTTGCATACATTCTGCTTGCGGCGAGTCTCACACCCAAAGCGCAAGGCAACAACGCACGCAATGAAAAACATCACGTCGCTAGCCGCATCCGGTGTTGCCGCCAGCGCGCTCGCTATTGCTTCCGGGTCGGTTTGCGCGCAGGAATTCACGCTCTATGCAGGGCCGCTCAAAAGCGGCGACGATCATACCTATTCGTGGCAGATGGATTACACGGAAGGTTTTGGCCAGTATTTTGCCGGCAGCATTGCGTGGTTGAACGAAGGCCATATTCCGAATCATCACCGCGACGGCCAGACCATCCAGGCGTGGGCGCGCCTGCCGCTTGCGCAGCGCCGCTTTGTGTTCGCGGTAGGCGTCGGACCGTATCGCTATTTCGACACCGAAGCCGCGTCCCAGGGGCAAGGCTGGTCCGACACGCACGGTTGGGGCGTGCTCTATAGCGCGCGCGCCACGTGGTACGCCGCGAATCGCTGGACGGCGAACCTGCAGCTCAATCGCATCCAGGTGTCGCGCGGTCCATCGACCACCTCGCTCATGCTGGGCATCGGTTATCAGCTCGACGCGCCCGACACGCCAGGCCCGCGCGATTTCGCATTGCCGCGCACGCAGAAAGTGACGAACAACGAGATCACGCTGATGGCGGGCGAGACGATCCTCAACAGCCTCGAATCGCAGACATCGGCGGCGGAGGCGATCGAGTACCGGCGCGGCATCAACTCCTTTCTCGACGCTACCGTGGGCTATCTGCACGAGGGCAACGGCATTTCGGCGCGGCGAGATGGCGCGACGGCGCAGCTCTGGCTCACACGCGCGTTCTTCGACGAGCGTCTCACGCTGGGGTTCGGCGCGGGCCTCTATGCTGCGATTCATCACGGCGAGCACCCCGACGAACGCGATACCGGCGACGGCATTCTGTCGGGGCTCGTTTCCGTCTCGGCTTCATACCGCTTGACGCAGCATTGGGCCGCACGCGTTACGTGGAATCGCGTGGTCACGCGCTATAGCCGCGATACGGACGTGATCCTCGGTGGTATTGGCTATCGGTTCTAAACGGTGGTGAAGTAGCCAGCGCGAGCATGCCGTGCTTCGGCACGGACTTGCCCGCGCGCTCGTCTCGGGGTCAACCGCCCGGAGGGGGACGACCGCCACCACCGCCACCGCCACCGCCACCGCCGCCGCCGCCGCCCGGTCCACCACCGCCTCCGCTTGCGCCACCACCCGGCGGTCGATTATTTCCACCACCGGGTGGTCGCCCGCCGCCTTGTCCCGGCGGCCGTCCGCCGCCCTGGCCGGGTGGCCGGGCATTGCCTTGCCCCGGTGGCCGCGCGTTGTTATTGCCGGAGCCCGCGCCGGGTGGCCGGTTTCCCGGTCCTGCGTTGTTGTGGGGCGGACGATTCCCGCCGCCCTGGTTGGGCGGCCGGGCGCCGCCAGGCGGACGGCTACTCGGCGGACGCGGGCGCACGGGCGGCGGCGCTACGGGCCGCGGGCCCGGATGGCGCGCCCAGCGCGATTGATTCGAGTACCACGGACGGTCGCGGTAATGGGAGCCCCAGTACGCGCCGAGCGAGAACGTCACGATGGGAAGACCGATTCGCGGGCCATAGCTCATCACCGGCACGCGCTGCCCTTGCCATGGATAGCTGATGAAGGTGCCGTAGACCCAGCCGCGCAGGCCCGGAAAGCCAATATCGCACCAACTGAAGCCGGCGACGCAGCCCCACACCGTCACGGCCACGCCACCCGGAATCTGGGCGACGATAGGAAAGTCTGCTGCGGGTCCTGCGTAGATATTGACGGTCTGATTCGTGAACGCCTGCGACTGGGCGTGCGCGGGCGGTGAAGCCACGAATATGCCGGCTAGCGCGGCGAGCACGACACCAAGAAACTGCTTGCGCATTCCTGCCTCCCGCTGGGTGGAGCCACCCGGACGTTTATTGAGATAGCGACGTTAACGGTAGCAGATAAGACTTTTAGGGCGCCTTTGAGCATGTAACGGCTTATTTCGTGCGGACGCACAATCACGGGCCAGGCAGGACGTCGGGCGCGCGTAGAGCGATTTGCCGGCGAGGCGCACGCATTGTGCCGCGCTGTGCAAAAATCGCGGCCTCGGTTCGCATCCAAGAAAACAGGCGGCCGATTCCGTATCAGCAGACGAGGAGCAGACCAACGTGATTCAGCGTATTTCCCATTTCTTTACCGGCGTGGTGCATCGGATCTTGCCGGACCCGCTCATCTTCGCCATTCTCCTCACCGTCGTGACCTTCGTGCTGGCGTTCGCGCTCACGCCGCAGCCGCCCGAAGCGCTCGTCATGATGTGGGGTTCGGGCTTCTGGAACCTGCTCGCGTTCGCGATGCAGATGGTCCTGATTCTCGTGACCGGCCACGCGCTCGCCAGCTCCGGCCCGGTCAAGCGCATGCTGGTTGCGCTGGCAAGTTGCGCGCGCACGCCTGGCCAGGGCGTGATGCTGGTTGCGTTCGTGGGCGCGATTGCCTGCGCGATCAACTGGGGCTTCGGCCTCGTGCTCGGCGCGATGTTCTCGCGCGAAGTGGCGCGGCGGGTGCGCGGCGCGGACTACCGGCTGCTCGTTGCCGCCGCGTACATGGGCTTTCTCACGTGGCACGGCGGCCTTTCCGGCTCGGTGCCGCTCGTGGCGGCCACAAAGGGCAACCCGATGGAAAAGGCTGTGGGCCTGATCCCGGTCTCGCAAACCATCTTCACCGGCTATAACGCGTTCATCACGCTCGGACTGATCGTGCTGCTGCCGATTCTCGTGCGCCTCATGATGCCGAAGCCCGAAGACGTCGTCTCGGTCGACCCCGCGCTGCTCGAAGATCCGCCGAGCGTCGAGCGCAAGCTCGGCCCGGACGCGACCTTCGCCGAGCGCATCGAGGAAAGCCGCGCGCTCTCGCTGCTGGTGGCGGCACTGTGTTTCGTGTTCCTCGGTATCCGCTTTCACACGAAAGGCTTCGCGCTCGACATCGACACGGTCAATCTCGTGTTCCTCGCGGCGGGTCTCGTGCTGCATAAAACGCCGATGGCCTACGCGCGTGCCGTGGCCGGCGCGGCGAGGGGCGCCTCGGGCATCATGATCCAGTTTCCGTTCTACGCGGGCATTCAGGCGCTGATGGACCACTCGGGTCTCGCGGGCGTCATCACGAAGTGGTTCGTCGATATCGCGAACGTGCATACGTTCCCGCTGCTCGTGTTTCTCAGCTCGGCGGTGATCAACTTCGCGGTGCCTTCGGGCGGCGGCCACTGGGTCGTGCAGGGGCCGTTCGTGATGCCGGCGGCGCAGGCGCTCGGCGCGGACCTCGGCAAGTCCGCGATGGCAATTGCCTATGGCGAGGCGTGGACCAACATGGCGCAGCCGTTCTGGGCGCTGCCCGCGCTCGCGATCGCAGGCCTTGGCGTGCGCGACATCATGGGTTTCTGCGTGACCACGCTGCTGTTCTCGGGTGTGGTGTTCGTCGCGGGGATGTATCTCTTTTGAGCGTGACAAGGGCGGCGCCTGGGTGCCGCCCGCTTATTTGATCGCGTGCTTCGCCAGATAGTCGCGCAGCACGATTGCATGATTGCGCTGCGTGTCGTGAGAGCCGTAGAGCAGGGTGATGTGCCCCTTCCCGGCCGCTTCGGCGAGCGGATGCCAGGCTTCAGGATTGGCGTTCAGTTCGGCCAGATAGCGCTTCTTGAATTCGTCCCACTGGTCCGGGTCCTTGTGGAACCATTGGCGCAGTTCGGTGCTCGGCGCCGCCTCCTTCGCCCATTCCACATTCGCGAGTTTTTCCTTGCTCATGCCGCGCGGCCACAGCCGGTCCACCAGAAAGCAGTGGTGCCCGCCCTCGGGCAGCGGCTCGTAGACGCGCTGGATATCGATTGCCGGTTTCGTCATTGTCGGTTCTCCGGTTGCGGATGGAGGGCGGCTGCGCCCAGGCGCCAGCAACGCCTGCACGCGTGCTTGCAGCGCCGGCAGGACATCGTGTTCGAACCACGGGTGGCGCTTGAACCAAGCCTGATTGCGTGGCGACGGGTGCGGGAGCGGCACGAAATTGGGTGCGTAGTCGCGCCAGGCCGCCACGGTTTCAGTGAGCGAGCTGCGACGCTCGCTGCCCAGAAAATAGCGCTGGGCATACTGGCCGACAAGCAGCGTGAGCCGCACGCCGCGCAGCTGTTTGACGAGGCGCGCGTGCCATAGCGGGGCGCATTCCGGGCGCGGCGGGTTGTCCCCGCCGCTGCCGCGGCCGGGGTAGCAAAAGCCCATCGGCACGAGCGCGACCTGGGCGGCGTCGTAGAACGTTTCGCTGTCGATGCCGAGCCACGCGCGCAGGCGTTTGCCGCTCGCGTCGTCCCACGGCACGCCCGAGGCATGGACCTTCGCGCCGGGCGCCTGGCCAACGATCAGCAGGCTTGCCGTTTCGCTCGCCTGCAGCACGGGGCGCGGGCCGAGCGGCAGCGCGTCGGCGCAGGCATGGCAGGCGCGGATTTCGGCGAGCAGGGCGGGAAGCGGACCCGACAGCGAAAGCGGCCCATGAAGCGGATGGGCATTCGGCACGGCAAGGCTGGAAAGCGTGACAGAAGATCCAGTCTACCAAACGCCCCCGCGACGCGCCGGCGCGCCCTGCACGATTCGAGCCCGCGCAAAGCGCGCCTGAAACGCGTGCCTGAAACCCGCTTCTGAAACCTCATTGCGCGCTGCGTCATTCTCGCGCGGCCATTTGAACTTTTCCTGTAATCTCGCCCGTGGTCGATCTGGAACGGAGCCGCAATGCCCGCCGAAGCCGAGACGTCAACCCGCACGACCCGCGCCGAGCCCTTGCTCGTCGATCTCGCACTGCAAGGCGGCGGCTCCCATGGCGCTTACACATGGGGCGTGCTCGACCGCCTGCTCGAGGAGCCGTGGTTGCAGATCGAAGGGATTTCGGGCACCTCGGCGGGCGCGATGAACGCCGCCGTGCTCGCGAGCGGCCATGCGCGCGGGGGCGCGGCCGGCGCGCGCGAGGCGCTCGAGCGCTTCTGGCGCCGCGTGTCCGACGCCGCGCGCTTCAGCCCGTTCCGGCGCGGCCCCGTCGACATCCTGCTCGGCCGCTGGACGCTCGATCATTCGCCCATGTTCGTCGCGCTCGACATGATGGCGCGCGTCGTCTCCCCGTACGATCTGAATCCGGGGAGCGTGAACCCTTTGCGCACGATCCTTGCCGACACCATCGACTTCGAGGCATTGCGCCAGTCGCGCATCAAGCTCTTCGTCACGGCCACGCGCGTGTCCAACGGTCAGGCGCGCGTGTTCCGCAATGCCGACGTCACGCCCGACGCGCTGCTCGCCTCGGCTTGCCTGCCTACGCTCTTCCAGGCCGTCGAGATCGACGGCGAAGCTTACTGGGACGGCGGTTACGCGGGCAATCCCACCATGACGCCGCTGATCCGCGAAACCGATTCGATCGACACGATCCTCGTGCAGGTGAACCCCGTGGAGCGCGCGGGCACGCCGCGCTCGGCGCGCGACATCATCAACCGCGTGAACGAGATCGCGTTCAATTCGCCGCTAATCAAGGAGCTGCGCATGATGGCGCTGCTGCACAAGGTTGCCGATGCGGGCAGCGAGGAGGGCCGCCGTTGGGCGCATATGCGCCTGCATCGCGTGCATAGCGCGAAGCTCGTCACGCTGGGCTCGTCGTCGAAACTGAACGCCGAGTGGTCGTTCATCACGATGCTGCGCGACGAAGGCCGCCGCACCGCCGACGAATTCCTCGCGCAGCACGGCGCGCAGCTCGGCGAGGCGTCGACGTTCGATTTCGAGGCGCTGCTCGAAGGGGTGCTGCAATGAGCGCGGGCACGCTGGTTATCGGCCTCGCGGGCATGCTCGCGAGCCTCTCGCTGCTGATCTGGCTCGCATATCGAGGCTGGAGCGTGCTGCTGCTCGCGCCGCTGTGCGCCATGCTGGCCGCGCTCATTTCGGGCGAGCCGGTGCTCGCGCATTGGACGCAAACATTCATGGCGAGCACGGGCCGCTTTCTCGCCCAGTTCTTTCCGCTTTTCCTGCTCGGCTCGCTGTTCGGCAAGCTGATGGAGGACAGCGGCTCGGTGGACGCCGTGGCGCGCCTCATGATCGACAAACTCGGCACGCGTCACGCGCTCGTGGCCGTGGTGCTGGGCGGCGCGCTCGTCACCTATGGCGGCGTGAGCCTCTTCGTTGCGTTCTTCGTGCTCGCGCCAATGGCGCAGGCGCTCTTTCGCTCCGCCGATATCCCGCGCCGCCTGATGCCCGCCGCGATCATGCTCGGCACGGCGACCTTCACGATGTCGGCGCTGCCCGGCACGCCCGCGCTGCAAAACGCCATTCCCATGCCGTTTTTCGGCACGACGCCGTTTGCCGCGCCGGGGCTTGGCGTGATCGCGAGTGTCGTGATGGCGGCCTTCGGCCTCTGGTGGCTCGGGCGCGCGGCGGCGGCGGCGCGGCGCAACGGCGAAGGTTTCGTCGAGCCCGACAACGGCGGCGCCGATGACGAAGAACGCGGCAAGTCCTCGCTCGTGCGTGAGCGCGCGAGCCTCGCGCAAGCCTTCGACCCCGCCGAGATCGGCAATGGCGCAGCGGCACCGGGCCATGCCGGGCCGCCGTCGCCGTTCGCCGCGCTCGCGCCGCTCGTGGTCGTCGTGGCGATGAACTTCGTGATGAACGTCGTGGTGTTCCCGCGCATCGACGCGTCTTATCTCGCCGAACCGCGCTGGGGCTCGACCACGCTTTCGGCGGTGGCGGGGGTATGGGGCGTGTGCGTTGCGCTCACGCTCGGCATTATCGTGCTGGTGGCGTTGAATCGCGGGCGGCTCGCCGCGCTGCGCGAAAGCGTCGACGCGGGCGCCAACGCCTCGGTGCTGCCGGTGCTGAGCGTGGGCAGTCTCGTGGGCTACGGCGCCGTGATTGCCGCCTTGCCGGCGTTCGAGGCCGTGCGCGACTGGGTGCTCGGCATCGGCGGCGGCCCGCTCGTTTCGCTCGCCGTAGCCACGAACCTGCTCGCCGGGCTCACGGGCTCGGCTTCGGGCGGCTTGACCATCGCGCTCGACGCGCTCGGCGGCACCTACATGCAACTCGCCGCGCAGCACGGTATCGATCCCGCTTTGCTGCATCGCGTTGCCGTGATGTCGTCGGGCACGCTC
Source organism: Paraburkholderia sp. J8-2 (assembly GCF_905220195.1). Lineage (NCBI taxonomy): Bacteria > Pseudomonadati > Pseudomonadota > Betaproteobacteria > Burkholderiales > Burkholderiaceae > Paraburkholderia > Paraburkholderia sp. J8-2. The sequence continues at coordinate 80,324 of NZ_CAJMZA010000001.1, read as the reverse complement.
GACAGCCTGCCGCACAACGGCGCCGTGGTCACACTGCTGGCCGTGTGCGGTTCGACGCATCGCGAAAGCTACCGCGACCTCGTGGTGGTGAGCATCGTCGGCGCGATCATTGCGCTCGCTGTGGTGATCGTGCTCGGCTCGCTGTTCGGCAGTTTCTGAGCGTTGTTCCTGCGGGCGACACGCCGCGCGGCAGCGATCCGCCAACGCGCGTAGACTCTCGCGAAGCAGCGGTCCTTCGCAAGGAGGCTTCATGAAATTGCTTGCGGTCCACCCGAGCGGACTGATGTACACGCGCGTGTTCCTGCGGCTCGAGCCGCTGGGCCTCGAATCCGTGGCCGGCACGGCGCGCGACGCGGGCCACGATGTGCGGCTTCTCGATCTGCAGGTTCAGACGCACCGCGACCTCATGCGCATGGTGCGCGACTGGCGGCCCGAGGCGCTGTGCTTCTCGGGCAACTATCTCGCCAACATTCCCGAGATCATCGACCTGTCGAAGGCCGTGAAAGCCGCGCTGCCCTCGTGTTTCGTGTTCGTGGGCGGGCACAGTGTGTCGTTCACTGCGCCCGATCTGCTGCGCCATGCCGAAGGCGCGATCGACTGCGTGCTGCGCGGCGAGGGCGAAGCTTCGGTCAACGAACTGCTCGAAGCGGTGACGCACGGCACCGATCTGCTCGCCGTGCCCGGTGTCTTGACGAGCCACGGGTCGGGACCGCCGCCACGTTTCGTCGAGAATCTCGATCCTGTGCGGCCCGCGCGCGACCTGCTGCGCCATCGCCGCAAGTACTTCATCGGCACGCTCGATCCTTGTGCCTCCATTGAATTCGCACGTGGCTGCCCATGGGACTGCACGTTCTGCAGCGCGTGGACGTTCTATGGACGCAGCTATCGCACGCGCAGCCCCGAAGTCGTCGTGGACGAACTGGCCGCGCTGCGCGAACCGGGCGTGTTCATCGTCGACGACGTGGCGTTCGTGCATGCCGAACACGGCATGGCGATCGGCGAGGCGATCAAGCGGCGCGGCATCAAGAAGCGCTACTACCTGGAAACGCGCGGCGACGTGCTTCTACGCAACAAGGACGTGTTCCGCCTGTGGGAGTCCATTGGGCTGAAGTACATGTTCCTCGGTCTGGAGGCGATCGACGAGGAGGGGCTCAAGGCGTTTCGCAAGCGGATCAGCCTCGACCGGAACTTCGAGGCGCTCGAGTTCGCGCGTTCGCTCGGGATTACCGTCGCGATCAACCTGATTGCCGATCCGGACTGGGACCGAGAACGCTTCGAGACGATCCGTCAGTGGTGCCTGGACATTCCCGAGATCGTCAATATCAGCGTGAATACGCCGTATCCGGGCACGGAGAACTGGCAACGCGAAGCACGGCGCCTCACGAGCCTCGATTACCGGCTCTACGACATCCAGCACGCCGTGGTGCCGACGAAGCTGCCGCTGCCCGAGTTCTACGCGGAACTCGTGAAAACGCAGCAGGTGCTCAATCGCAAGCACATGGGCTGGACCGCGCTGCGCGGCGCGGCCGGGCAGGCCACGCACCTGCTGTTGCGCGGCCAGACCAATTTCGTGCGCATGCTGTGGCGCTTCAACTCGGTGTTCGATCCGCGCCTGCAAATGGCCGATCATGCGCGGGAGGTCCGCTACGAGATGACGCCGCCGCCTGGCATGACTGGCGCGCCGCAGGCCGACATGAAGACCGTCTACATTCATGGGCCCGCCGGCCGCAAGGGCCGCAAGATCGACGATGCCACGGAGAAGTTTGTCGACGAGACGCGCATGGGGCTTGGGTGAGATCTGGGTGTGCGCGCCGTCTTGATGCATACCGGTAGCCGGTTCACAATCCACCGGTTGCATCAAGACGAAAAAGATATGGAATTCCGGCAACTACGCTACTTTCTCGCCGTCGCGGAGCATCTGCATTTCAGTGAGGCTGCCGCCTCTCTCGGCATTGCGCAGCCGCCGCTCAGCCAGCAGATCCTCAAGCTCGAAAAGGAAATCGGCACGCGGCTCTTTATCCGCCATTCCCGGCGCGTGGAGTTGACCGAGGCCGGGCGGCTCTTTCGCGAGCGCGCGCAACGCATTGTCGACGACGCGGAACTGGCGCTCGCGGAGGCGCAAAACGCGGGGCGTGGCGAGTCTGGGAGGCTCGTGCTCGGCTTCGCCGGTTCCACGGTGTTTCATCCGCTCGTCGCGACCGTGCTGCAACGCTTTCGCAGCGCGTATCCGGGTGTCGCGATCGGGTGCGAGGAGAGCAACAGTTCGGTGCTGCTGGAGCGCGTGAGCGAAGCGAAGGTCGATGCCGCGTTCGTGCGCCTGCCGCTCGATTGCCGCGGCCTCGCCACCCAGGCGCTCGTGGAAGAGGACGTGCTCGCCGTGCTGCCGCCGCGCCATCGTCTCGCGCGCCGCCGCAGCCTCGATCTCGGCGACCTGGCGGGCGACCCGCTCATTCTGTTTCCACGCCCGATCGGCCCCGATCTCTACGACTCGATCATCAGCGCGTGCCACGCAGCGGGCTTCAATCCGGTGATCAGCATGGAGTCGCCGCAGATTTCCTCGACGGTCAACATGGCGGCCGCGGGCTTCGGCGTCACGCTCATTCCTGCTTCGATGCGCCAGATCCAGGCCAAAGGCGTGACGTATCACGATCTCAAGGGCGGCACGCTGCACACGACCATCGCACTCGTGCACCGTCCGCGCGAAAAGGCGCCCACAGTGCAGAACTTCGTGCGCATCGTGCGCGATGCGTCGCGGCATGTGCCGCAGGGCTGATCCTGCCTGGCACCGAAGACGATCGATATCTTTTTCGTCTTGATCGAGCGTGGTTGCGATATTGGACGCCGTGGGTCGCGGGTTTTATCCTTGCGCGATCATCGTTCTCTGCAGGAGCCGTTCGCATGTCCACCACGAACCGGAGCGCGGGGCGCGAGCCGCTTGTCGCGTCGTTGCGCGCCGTCGTCGGCCGCCAGTACGTACTGACCGGCGACGAAGCCACGCGGCGTTACCGCAAGGGCTTTCGCTTCGGCGAGGGGAGCGTGGCGGCGGTCGTGCGGCCCGGCACGCTCGTCGAACAGTGGCGGGTGCTACAGGCTTGCGTGGCCGCGAATGCAATCGTCATCTCGCAGGCTTCGAATACGGGCCTCACGGGCGGCTCCACGCCCGACGGCGACGACTACGACCGCGAGGTCGTGATCGTGAGCATGACGCGCATGCGCAAGGTCTATGTGATCGACGGCGGCAAGCAGGTGGTCTGTCTGCCGGGCTCGACGCTCGATCAGCTGGAGCAGACGCTCAAGCCGCTCGGGCGCGAGCCGCATTCGGTCATTGGCTCCTCATGCCTGGGCGCTTCGGTCGTCGGCGGTGTGTGCAACAACTCGGGTGGCTCGCTCGTGCGGCGCGGCCCGGCCTATACGGAAATGACCGTGTTCGCGCGAGTGGATGCGGCAGGGCGTCTCGCGCTCGTGAATCATCTCGGCATCCGGCTTGGCGAAACACCGGAAGACGTGCTCGGCCGCCTCGATCGCGGCGAGCTGCCCGAAGCCGATATCCTGCACGACGCGGGCGCGGCTTCCGACCACGATTACGCGGATCACGTGCGCGACATCGACGCTCACACGCCCGCGCGTTATAACGCCGACCCGCTGCGACTGCACGAAGCGGCGGGGTCGGCTGGCAAGGTGATGGTGTTCGCGGTGCGGCTCGACACGTTTCCCATGGAGCGGGGCGCGAAAGTGTTCTACATCGGCACGAATGAAACGGCCGAACTGACCGACCTGCGCCGCGACATACTCGGCAAGTTCTCGAAGCTGCCTGTCGCGGGCGAATACCTGCATCGAGACGCTTTCGATATTGCCGAACGCTACGGCAAGGACATGTTTCTCCTGATCCAGCATCTCGGCACGCGGCGCCTGCCCGCGCTGTTTGCGTTCAAGAGCCGCTGCGACGCGTTTTTCGAACGGCTGCCGTTCTTGCCTGCGCATTTCACCGACCGCGTGGCGCAGGCGGTGAGCCAGTGCTTTCCAGCCCATCTGCCCGCACGGCTCAAGGACTACCGGCAGCGCTACGAGCATCATTTGATGCTCAAGGTATCGGCCGATATGGTGGACGAAACGCGTGCTTACCTGAGCACGTTTTTCGGCACGGCGAGCGGCGATTATTTCGAGTGTACCGATGAAGAGGGCAGCAAGGCGTTTCTCCATCGCTTCGCGGCGGCGGGCGCGGCGGTGCGCTATCGCGCGGTGCATGCCGACGAAGTGGAGGACATCGTCGCGCTCGATATCGCGCTTCGGCGCAACGATCGCGACTGGTTCGAGCATTTGCCCGAGGCGGTGGAAAAGCCCATCGCGATCAAACTGTATTACGGGCATTTCTTTTGCCATGTGTTTCATCAGGACTACATCGTTCGCAAGGGCAATGATTGCCTCGCGCTCGAACACGAGATGTGGAAGCTGCTCGACGCGCGTGGCGCCGAATATCCCGCCGAACACAATGTGGGCCATCTCTACGATGCGAAGCCTGCGCTGAAGTCGTTCTACGAAACGCTCGATCCGTGCAACTGCTTCAATCCGGGTATCGGACACACGTCGAAGTTCGCGCATTATCGAGAGCCGCAGGCACAGGGCGAGCCGCTCGCGCAGTAAGCAAAAAACGGCGGCGGTATCGAACCGCCGCCTTAAAGGGCGTGAGCCCTCGCGCTACGTTGCTCTGCGCGCTTCCCCCGTATCAGCTCTTCGTCGTCGTTGCCATCCAGCCGTTCTGCGTGCTGATCTGTGTGACTGCCTTCGCGATCGAGCAGGCCAGCTTGCCGGCATCCGACGAGAGCGTGTCGCGCTTCGCCTCCGATGCGCCGTGCAGGCCGCCGCCCACCACCGCCGCCGTCGCGACGTGGCCCGCCGCCGCGCCCACGCCCGCCGTTTCGGCCATGCCGGGCATATAACCGCTATTCGCCGTCGTCTGGAAGCTCAGGAGCGGCTGCGGCTCGCCGCCGTTGGCCGGCTGGAACAGTACCGCAATCGTCGCGCCGACTTCGCTCTTGCCCGCGCCGAGACCGATCAGCATGCGGCGGCGGCTGCTGCCCGCGTCCATCGTGTCGATGCGGCCTTGCACGATCAGCGCGTTGCGGCCGGCGGGCGCGGGGCCGTCCATGCGCACGGCGGGCAGGCCCATTTTCTGGAGTTCGCTCACGAGTTGATCGGCGAGATGCTCGCGCGTTTGCAGCGCGGCCTGCTGTTGCTGTTGCGCCGACGACTCGCCGCTCGCCATCGTCTTGAGCTTGTGCAGCATGCCGGTGTTGTCCAGTTGCACCTGGTCGGCGGCGGCGTCGAACGTGTAGACGTAGACGACGTCGGCGTGCAGTTGCGGGAGCGGCCCGTTCGTTTGCACGACAGGCGCCGCCGATGCGCAGCCGCTAGCGAACAGCGAACCGGCGAGAAACGTTGCGCCCACGATGCGCTTGGCCTTGTTGACGAGAAAGTTGATGAGCGATTGCATGTCGATGTCCTTTGCGTGAAAGCGTGTCTCGTGTCTGCCGATACTCGCAAATCATTCAGGATGGCGAACTATCGATCTTGGTGCTTCGGCGTCTGGGCTCCGGTTTGCTTCGTTCCGTTGCTCAGGCTCAGGCGCAAGTATGGGGGGAAGGGCGCGCGAAATCCACGCGCAAATTATGTCGAGTCATGTCATGCGCGCGTGGCGTGCGGCGCGCCGTTCTGACCCGCTGAGGGACGGTTCAGCGGCAGGCGCACGACGGCTTCGAGGCCGCCGCCTTCGCGGTCGCGGAAGGTGAGCGAACCGCCGTGCAGCCGTGCGATCCGCTCGACGATGGCAAGGCCGAGACCCGAGCCGCCCGAGTGCGTGCGGGCGTTCGCGCCGCGGCTGAAGGGGGATTTGAGGCGCTCCAGCTCTTCGGCGCGGATGCCGTTGCCGCGATCGGCAACGATCACGCAGGCGGCGTCGCCGTCGCGCCAGGTGCGAATCGTCAGACCTGTGCGCCCATAGTTCACGGCGTTTTGCATGAGATTCATCAGCAGACGCATAACGGCGATGGGCCGAAACGCGAACACCGGCAGTTCGCCTTCGTCGAAATCGAACTCATGGCCGAGCCCGGCGAAGTCGGCAACGAGCTGCCCGGCGAGCGCATTGAGGTCGCCCGGCTGCGGCGTTTCCCGTTCGCCGCTGCCCGCGTAGTCCATGAACTGCTGGAGGATCGTGTCTATCTGGTCCAGATAGCTCTCGGACGAGGCCACGAGCGCGTCGTTGCTGCCACGCGGCAGTGCCATCGCAATCGCGAGGCGCAGTTTCGTGAGCGGCGTGCGGATGTCGTGCGACACGCCGGCCAGCATCAGCGCGCGCGTGGCCTCGGCCTGCTTCAGCGCTTCGGTCATCTGATTGAAGGCGCGGCTGACTTGGGCGATTTCGGTGGGGCCGTTGGTCGGCAGCGGCGGAGGCGTTTCGCCGGCGCTCACGCGCCGCGCCGCGCGCGCGAGCTTGCGCAGCGGCTGGTTGATGTGGCGCTGCAACAGATAGCCCGTGAGCACCGCGAGCAGCGCGAGCGCGGCGGAGAGGACCAGCGCCGTGGTAATGCCGCTCGCGCGCGCGTCTGCCGTCATGGGAAGCGCGACCCATACCGGCTCGCCCGCCGCGTGAAGGCGGATCCACAGCCGTTCCTGCGCGCCTTTGCCATCCGCCGCAGGTTCGGCGTCGTCGTCGCTCGCCTCCCAGCGCACCAGCAGGTCGGGCGGCAGATGCCGTTGCAGCGCTTCGACGAACACATCGCGCTGCCAGGTGCGGAAAAAGTCGACGAGACTCGGGTGCGTTTCTGCGGGCGCCTGCGGCGGCGCCGTATTGCGTGTCTCGAGCCGAGCGGCCGCCGCGCGCCCCTCAGCGGGCGGCATGGCGGCGAGCGTGGTATCGAGCAGCTTCACGTAATCAGCGAAGATGATCGACGCGCGCTCAATGCGCGGGCGCTGCACGAAGTGCAGAAGCACGGCGAGCGAGCAGACTTGCGACAGCGCGACGAGCGCCACCAGCAGCGCGATGTTGCGCGAGAGGAGGGAGCGCGGCAGCCGCAAGCGCATTACGATTCGACGCCGGCCACCAGCATGTAGCCGATGCCCCAGACGGTCTTGATGAAGCGCGGCTTGGCGGGATCGTCCTCGACGATCTGGCGCAGGCGCAGGATCTGCACGTCCACGCTGCGGTCGAGCGCGTTGTGGTCGCGCCCGCGTGCGCGCGCGAGCAGAATCTCGCGGCTCACGGCGCGGTTCGGCGACGAGCCGAGCGCGTGAAGCAGCAACATTTGCGCGGAGTGGACTTCGACTGGCGCGCCGCCGCGGTAGAGCGTTTGTTTGCCAACGTCGAACTGAAAGTCGCCGAAGCGCAGCTTCTGCGAGGTGACCGTGGGCTCGCCTGCGGCCATCTTCTGGCGGCGCAGCAGGGCGCGAATGCGCGCGACCAGTTCGTCGGGAAGGAAGGGCTTCGCGAGGTAGTCATCGGCGCCCGTTTCCAGGCCGATTACCTTGTCGGCGGCGTCGCCCTTTGCCGTGAGCATGAGGATCGGTAACGTCTGACCTTCGGCGCGCAGGCGGCGGCAGACCGTGAGGCCGTCTTCTGGCTCCATCATGAGATCGAGCACGAGCAGGTCATAGGGCTCGCGCTGGAGCAGGCGGTCGAGGCGCTTGCCGTCGGCAACGGCGCGCACCTCGAAACCCTGGCTCGTGAGAAAGCGCTGCAGCATGTTGCGCAGTTCGGCTTCGTCGTCGAGCACGATGATCCTGTTTGCCTGCTCCATCTGACGCCTCCGGCGTTCATCGGGCTGCTGCGCGCGCTCGCATGAAGTCCTCGATCTGCGCGAGGGTGACGAAGCCGGCCTTTTGCGCGTCGATTTCGTCGAAGTGCTGCGCGACCATCGGCATGCCCGCCTGCGCTTGTTCGCGCGTGAGCTTGCCGTCGTGCGTCGTGTTCGCGGCGGCAAAGCGCCCTTGCAACTGCGCCATCATGCGTTCGACTCGCGCGCTGTTTGCCGCACTGGTCGGCGCGCCTGTACCGCCTGGCAAGGCCTGAGCCGATGCCGGCACGCAAACCGCTGCTGAAACGATACACAAAACGAGGGCAGCGATCATCTTCTTCATGGTGTTCTCCGTGAGGTGGCCGACGTAGCTTGCCGGCCGGTTGATAAAGCGAATGAAACCGGTGAAACGAGCAGCGGCTGCCGGTCAAGCGAGCGCGCAGCCGCCCGTGGCGATTCAGGCCCAGTGGCCGGGAATCCACACGCGGCCGACCCAGTGGCCAGGAATCCACACGGCGGGGCGCGGCGCGATGTACACGGCGCGCGGCAGCGGCTGGCCCACGTAGACGACCTTCGGTGCCGGCGGGGCCACATAGACGACCTTCGGAGCGGGCGGCGCGACATAGACGGTTTTCGGTGCGGGCGGCGCGACATAAACCGTCTGCGGCGCAGGTGCCGGCGCGGGTGCGACAACCACCGTCTTGGGCGCGGGCGGCGGCGGAGCGACGTACACCGTGGTGCTGGGCGGCGGCGGCGTCACGACCACCGGCACGGGGGCGGGAGCCGGGGCGCCCACGACGGCGACCGTCGTGCCGGTTGTCGCGACCGTGCCATGCACCACCGTCGTGCCGCTCGTGGTCACCGTGCCGCCGTGAACGACGGTCGTGCCGCCGCCCGTCGTGACGACGCCGGTGCCGACGCCCGTGGCGCTGCCCGAGTGATAGACGCTGCCGCCCTGTGTGCCCGTTACAGTGCCCGAGCGATTGCACGTGCTGCCCGCGCAGGAGGTGGACGCCGTGTGCCCGTAGGTGTTGCCGTTGCCGGTCGTCACCGTGCCCGTCGACGAGTACTGGCCCGGCGCCGTGCGCGTCACGCTGCCCGAGGTGCTCGCGCTGCGGCCGTCCGAGCCGTCGAGCGAGCCGGTGTGCGAGCAGGTGCCGCTCGCGCAGCTCGTATCGCCCGAATGCTGAACCGAGCGGCCGTTCGGACCGTAGGCCGTGCCGCTGTTGCTGAACTGGCCGGGCGCGGTGCGGGTCACGGAGCCGCTGTTGGTGGCGACGCCGCCCCAGGGACCGGCCACGCCGCCCGCATGCGAGCAGGTGCCGCCGCCGCAGGACCCGTAGTGCGCGCCGTTGTACGTGCCGTGGGGCGTGTACGCCGTGCCGTGGCCGGACCAGCCGGCGAAAGCGGGGGCGCTGGCGAAGCCGATGATTGCGGCGACGACGAGAGGGAGCGTTTTCATCAGAGGTCCTTGCGGTTCGTTTCGTAGGGCACGCTGTGGCGTGTCAGCGGAACGAACTATAGGGCTGCGCTCTTTTGAAGTCGCGTCATAAACCATGTCGCGGTGTTACACGTCGCGAGGCTCTCGCCGGCGTCATCCCGCGCACGCGGGGCGGCGGGCGTGCCGGCGGGTTTCGCGCGCCGCGCGCGTGACATATCCCGACATACTTTGCGCGTGGTCTTTCCCCGCGAGCGCCACTACAGTGCCCTTCATCCGACGCGCTGCAGGTGCTGTTTCCCGTGCAAAACGCGTCTTTCTTCACCGCGCAAGACGCGCCTATCGCACACGATCCATCATGCTCACCACAGGAAAACTCGCGTTCTATGTCACGCTGTTCGTCGTCGCTGTCTCGCTGATCGAGGCATGCGTGCTCACCTTCAGGAAGCGCCGCGAAACGAAAGGAGAGGCTCCCTTCGATTGGTCTGAAGTTTGGCTCTCGCTCGCCGATCTAGCGGGCCGTAAGCTCTTCGCGCTCTTGCCGCTCTCGCTCGCCACGCCCATCTTCGGCTTCGCCTGGGAGCACCGCCTCTTCACGCTGAATATCGACACCGTTGCGCTTGCGCTGCTGGTCTTCATCGGTCAGGAGTTCTGCTATTACTGGTATCACCGCGCGTCGCACCGCATCCGCTTCTTCTGGGCGACGCACGCCGTGCACCATTCGCCGAACCAGCTGACGCTTTCTTCGGCGTACCGGCTCGGGTGGACCGGCAAGCTCACCGGGCCGGCCATGTTCTTCACGCCGCTCGTATGGCTCGGCGTGCGGCCCGAAGTCGTGCTCGCCATCCTCTCGTTGAACCTGCTCTATCAGTTCTGGCTGCACAACACGTGGATTCCGAAGCTCGGCTGGCTCGAGTACGTGTTCAACACGCCGTCGAACCATCGCGTGCATCATGCTTCGAACGTCGACTACCTCGATGCGAACTATGGCGGAGTCCTGATCGTTTTCGACCGGCTGTTCGGCACATATGTGCAAGAGCGCGCCGAAGAGCCGTGCCGCTACGGCCTCGTGACGCCCGTGCGCTCGCGCAATCCGTTCGTCGTCGAACTCGAACACTGGGCGACGCTCGCACGCGATGTCGTGACGGCGAAGACCCTCTGGACCGCCGTGCGCTACGTGTTCCTGCCGCCGGGCTGGCGCGCGGACGGCGGCGGCGACACCACGGAGAACCTGCGCAAGCAGCGCGCGCTCGCCACGGTGCGCACGAATGCGCGCCACGGATGAATGCGCGCGGGTTGATGGAAGGCCGCGCCTCGCGTAACGTGGCGCGAGCGGCGCCCGCACGGATCGCGCGGACGGCATCGAATTCAGGTTAGTGAAGCAACGAAAGGAACAAGCACATGGAAAACGGTTTGAACGGCAAGGTGGTCGCGGTAACGGGCGGCTTTGGCAGCCTGGGTCTGGCGACGGCGCAATTGCTGGCCGAACGCGGCGCGCGCGTGGCGCTGATCGGCCGCGGCGCAGCGCCCGACGCGGCAGCGCTGCCCGCCGCGCTCGCGGGCGCGCTGTGCATGGGCGGCGTCGATCTCGTCGACGCGCAGGCGGCACAGGCGGCGTTCGGCACGCTGCATGAGAAGCTCGGCGGCCTCGACGCACTCGTCAATGTGGCGGGCGCGTTCCGGTGGGAAACCATCGGCGACGGCGACCCGCGCACGTGGGATCTGATGTTCGATCTGAACGTGAAGACGGCGCTCAATGCCTCGAAGGCCGCGCTGCCTGATCTCGTGAAGAGCGGCGCGGGGCGGGTGGTCAACATCGGCGCGGGCGCGGGGCTCAAGGCAGGGCTCGGAATGGGCGCGTATTCGGCGTCGAAGGCGGGTGTGGCGCGCCTGACGGAAGCGCTCGCGGAAGAACTGAAGGACAAGGGCGTGACGGTGAATGCGATTTTGCCGAGCATCATCGACACGCCGCAAAATCGCGCCGACATGCCGGACGCCGATTTCACGCGCTGGGTGCAGCCGCGCGAGATCGCGACGGTGATTGCGTTTTTGCTGAGCGCCGACGCACAGGCAGTGACGGGCGCGCTGATTCCCGTGAACGGGCGCGTGTAGGCGCTACGGCCGCGCGTGGGGCGCAGGGGCCGGTTGAAGAGGCCGGTTCCGGTGTGAGCGGTTAGTGGCCGTGGCCGCCGCCCGCCCCCATGCCACCGCCGCCGCCTTGCCACGTGCCGCCACCGCCTCCATGCCACCCGCCGCCGTGTCCACCGCCGCCGTGCCAGCCCCCACCATGGCCGCCGTGCCAGCCGTGGTGATAGCAGCATCCGCCGCCACCGCCCCAGATGGTGATGCCGCCATAGCCGCCGCCGAAATAACCGGGGTAGTAGTCGTAACCGTAGGCGTACGGATAGCCTGAATAGTAGGGGTAGCCATAGCCGTAGTAGCCGGGGTAAGCCGGATAAGGCGCGACCGCGCAGCCCGCAAGCACCGCGGCCGCGCCAAGAGCCGAAATTAGGCGCAACACAATGATCTCCGCATATATACGTTTGAAACCGTTTGGGGCAGCCAGGTTCAGACGCAATTGTGTCCGCAGATTACCGCGGGGCCGTTCACGGTGCCGTTGCCTCTACGGACGCCGGAAGGCGGCGCGGTCGAACAGCCAGACCGCCACGAGCGTCGCGCCCATCAGCGGAAACACGATGCCGAGCAGCACGAGAGCGGTTTTCCAGGCACGCAACGGCGGCGCGGCGTGCTCGCGCGGTGGCGCAGCCAGCGTGCCAGATACCCCCATCTTGCGCGCGGGACGGCGCATCCACCACATCGCGAAGCCGGTTGCCGCAAGCGCGCCGAGGCCCAGTGAGATCGCCGCGCAGATCAGCTGGTTAGCGAGGCCAAAGTAGCGGCCCATGTGCAGCGACGTCCCGTACGAAATGGCTTGCGAGACTGCGCCGTAATCCTCATAGCGGATGTCCTTCAGCACGGCGCCGCTGTACTGGTCGATATACACAGTGCGCTCCGCTTTCGGATCGGCAGGGAAGTACGAGACCGTGTAGACGCCATCGGGCGCGGCGGGCAGCACGATGTCGTAGCCGTCGCGCACGCCGAGATCGCGCATCTGGGCGACCACCTGAGCGAGCGTCCAGTGCTGCGGTGCGCCGGGCGCGCCGGGCGCTTCTGGCGAGTGCGGCACGGGAACCGCGCCGACCGCCCAGGGCACGAGCGGCAGCGGCATGTCGTCCATCACCATGCCAGGCATCGACGCCATGTCGTGGCCCGCGTGCTCTCCCTGTTCCTGACGATCGGCGCGGCTTGCGCGAGGCTGCGCCGCGGCTGCGCTAGCGGCGGACGCGACGGCGGCCGGCACACCGGGCAGCGCAGACTTCAGCGCGAGGCCGCCGCCCCACGCGCCGCGCGGCGCGCCGAGACTCGCGCGCGTGGCGAGCGCCTTGAACTGCTTGCCCCACGAGCCCGTCCACGGCAAGCCGCTCAACACGAACGCGAGCGCGCCCACGGCGAGCCAGATGCCGACGCTCGCGTGCACGCTCTTCCAGAATGGCCTTCCGCTCGCGCGAAAGCGAGGCAGCAGCGCAGTGCGCCACGAAGCGCCCGCGCGCGGCCACCAGAGCGCAATGCCAGTGGCGATCATCACGAGCGTCCAGCAGGCGGCCAGTTCCATGAGCAATTCGCCGGGCTTGCCGAGCAGGAGCTTGCGATGCAGCATGCGGACGACCTGCATGAAGCGGCGATCGACGTCGAGCGTACCGAGCACCGCGCCATCGTACGGATTCACGTACACGCTCTCTTTGGTCCCGCCAGGCAGCGCGAAAACGAACTCGGCGCTGCGCGCGGGTTTCGATTCGACGTGCGCGCGCAACGCACGCGCATCCGCTGGCATCGCGGCGCGCGCGCGGGCCAGCAGCGCATCCACGGGCAGGCGCGGTGTTGCCGCCGGTGCGACCACCAGCCGTTGCGGGTAGAGCAGCGGTTCGATCTGCGGCTGGAAGCAGTAGATCGTGCCCGTGATGGCGAGCACGAGCAGCAGGGGCACGACGAAGAGGCCTGCGTAAAAATGCCAGCGCCACAGCGTGCGGTAGCCGGGCTGGGCTGCGCGTACAGGCGGCGCGCTCACCGGGTCGGATATCGTGGACATCGGGGACTCCTTGTCGAGCCAGCGCGGCTCGAACGCATGGATGATTCAAACCAAAACGCGGACGCGATCAAATGCCGAGCTTCGCTTCGAGGTAGTACGTGCGGCCGGGATACGGGTGATAGACGAAGTAGCGCGCGTCGAACAGGTTGTCGACGCCCACGCCGATCTCGCTCTTTTTCGTCGGCCGGAAGGTGTACTTCACGTCGGCGACCGTGTACGTGCTCGTGCCGCCGAACACGTTCGGGTTCGTGTCCGTGTTGGTGAGCGTGTTGTACTGGCGCCCCGAGTAGCGCGCGGCGAGCGTGAGCGCCGAGCGCGCGTCGAAGCGGTACGTCGCGACGAGATTCGCGCGCCACAGCGGAATGCGATAGAAGTACTTGCCCACGCTCGCCGGGTTCTGCGCGTTCTCCAGAATCTTCGACTGCGTGTACGCCACGCTCGCCGCAAGATCGAGCCCGTGCAGCATGACGTCTTCACCCTGGTAGCTCGTTTCCACGCCGCGCGAGCGCACCTTGCCGATGTTCTGGAAGTTCGTGACGTTCGGAATGACCGTCGTATCGGTCTGGCTGAAGATCGTGTTTTTTACGTCGTCCTGAAAGAGTGTCAAGCGAAAGAGGCCGTTCCAGTGCGCCCATTCGGCGCTCAGTTCCTTCGAGAGATCGTCCTCGGGGCGCAGGTTCGGGTTGTTGTTGACGATGGAGGAGCCATTTACCTGCCCCTGGAACAACTCGCTCACGCTCGGGAAGCGGTAGGCGCGCGCAATCGATGCACGCAGCGTGAGGTCGTCGGTCACGTCGAACGAGAGCGAAGCTTTCGGCGAGAAGTGATGGTCGCCCACGTTCGCGTAAGGCACATTCACGCTGCCGAGCGCCTGATAGCCGTCGTACGCGCGCCAGTTCTCGTAGCGCACGCCGTACACGAACTTCCAGCGCGGGAGAAACCGCCAGGCGTCCTGTGCGTAGACCGCCTGGGTTTCGGTCTTGCCCGCGAAGGCATTGGCAAAGCTGTTCGCGCCGCCGTCGCGCCAAGCGAGCGTGTTGTATGTGCGGTTGTCGAGCGCGTAGTCGTCGTAGTGATAGCCGAACGTGAGCCAGTGCGCGGCGAGGCCGGCATCGGGCGTGGCGGGCGTCCACGTCGTCTTGAGGTCGAGCGTCTTCCAGCCGGTGCCGTCGCCGAGCGTCATGACACCGGGGCCGTTGCCTGGCCCCCCCGCGTTTGCCGTGCGCGCCACGCTGTTGCTCACGTCGTAGTACGAAGCAATGGCTTGCGCGTTCCAGCCGGTGGCCTGGTGGGTGCGCAGCGTCGCGCCATACAGCCAGTTTTCGCTCCAGCCGCGGCTCGGTGCGAACGCGGCGGCGGGTATCGTGTATTCGTAGCCGTTGATCGACACCTTGCCGCTATACACGGGGTTGCCGTTCGCGTCGTAAAGGAAGGTCGAAGTGGCGTTGTTGTAGGTCTGGTGCCAGTAGCCGAGCGTCACGCCGCCTTGCACGGTGGGCGTGAAATCGTACTGCATGCGCAGCTTGAACTGGTCCTGCACCGTATGCTGCATGCCTTCGCCGTTCACGCCGAGCACGACCGTGGGCGTGTTCGTCTGGTTGTTGTAGAAGTACGCGCCATGCACGGGCACGTCGCCCGGCTGAGCGGGTTTCATCGACTGCGCGAGCGTGGCGAATTGCAGCGGCTGGCTCGTGTTCTCCAGATGGTTCACGCCAAGCAAATACGAGAACTTGCCGATACGGTCGCCGATCGAGGCGCTTGTCTCGCTGCCGTTGAAGTTCTGGTTCACGCCGTAAAGGCTGAAATGCTGGGTGAACGCCTTCACGTCCGCGTTCGCTTCGAACGTTTTCGGCATGCGGGTAGTGATGAGCACGGTGGCGCCGAGCGAGTTGCCCGGATAGAGCGCGGAATATGGTCCGTAGATCACATCCACTTGCTGGATCTGGTCGGGGAACACCATCGACCAGCGTGGCGGAAAACTGTAACTGTTGCCGAGCAGATTGGAGAGCAGCAGACCGTCGGCATAGACGAGGCCGCGCGCGCTCTGTGCATTGCTCGTGCCGCGCACGGCGATGATCGAATTCAAGTCCCCCACGTAGCGCTTGCGCACGGCGAGATTGGGCAGGTACTTGAGCACGTCCTCGGTGTTGACGACGTTCCAGTTGCCGAATTGCGCGGGCGTGACGGTTTCCACCGTCGCGGGCAGGTTCGGGTCGACGGCGGGCGCTGCCGCGGTACTAGCGGTGGCGCTGACTGTGACCGCGGGCAGCGTGGCGGCCGAGGCGGCGTCGGTTTGCGCCTCGGCGGCATGGGCTGCCTGAACGGCGATGGGCGCAATGAGAGGCAGCGGCAAGACGCGCGGCAGCATGGCGAGCGCGAGGCGCCCGGCGTGCCGAAGCGCGCGCGGCGTTGCGCGTTCGCGCAAGCGAACGCCAGCGCCACGCGTGGCGAGCGTGGACATGAGATGCTTTCCTGAAAACGGGAAACGAGCCGCCGCGCGCGTCATGCGTGCTCGTTGCGCACGCAATCAGATCACGATCGGCGGGACGATGACGGCGTAATTCAGGAGAGGACGGGGGGAGCGCGCGGCCTGCCCGACGGGAAGGCGCCTAAGGGTAGGTCGTGCGTGACGGGCGGCGCGATCGTGTCGCGCGCGAGAGCGAGTGCGCCCAGCGGCCCGGGCGCGGCAACCGAAGGCATCGCCACATGATGCTCGAGCAGGTGGCAGTAGCCGCATGCGCCGAATGCATCGTCGTGCGAAAGATGCGGCGTGCTCCCGGCCCCGGCCGGTTGCATGGCCGAGCAGAGCGTGGCGTCCGGCTCGTGCGCGTGCTGCGCGGCGACGAGCTGGCTCACGAGCGGTGCAAGCACGATGAGCCACATGGCGACGAGGCCAAGCCATGCGGTCAGCAGTGAATGCTTGCGTGAATTCATGAGAATGAGAATGATTGCGCGGCGGAGTCTAACACGGCATTTCACGTTTGCGCAGGGAGCCCGCAGATCTGAGGGCGGTCATAAGCGCGGCGCGATGTCGCGGTCTTGGGCGCATTTAGAAGGGATTCTATGGATCGGGCGCAAGACTCGGACGAATATCGAAGCTGTCCGATATGACCCAGGAGCCGCCCGCGAAGGGCGGAAACGTCCATGTCTGCATTTTCTTTCCGACGTGCGCCCGGCATGCGCTGGGCACCGCGCCTGCCCCAGCATCAATCCATGGAGGATGAACCGCATGCGGCTTCCGGGTTCGCGCCGCTTGCGCGTGGCACGAGCGAAACGTCTTGCGGCCTTGTGCTTCCGGAGAGCTTCGCGCTGCGTCTTGGTGCGCAGCGGCACGTCACGCCGCGCAACCCGGTGTGCTGCCCGCTCGAGGACACCGCGTTGCGTCAGTGGTGCGTACGTCTGCAGAACGAAGCTTGCCCGATGGATGCGCCCGCTGAAGCCCCCGTATTCCTGCAACGCACGCGCTGAGCGCGACGCGAATCCTTTGGCGGTCACACGGCGTCGCGGTGCGCCGCGAGCGCGCGCATGGCTTCGAGTTCCTCCACGACGGCCGCCGACAGCTCGCTCACGTCGCCGGTCCATTCGCCTGCATCGCGCAGCGTTGCGCGCAATTCAAGGCAGGCTTCGTTGAGCATCGAGGGGCCCAGCACCGCAAGGCCGCCCGACACGCGGTGCGCCCACTCGCGCAGGCGATTGAAATCGCGCTGCTGCGCGATGTGGGCGTACTCGGCGATGTCGCGGTCGGCCTGCTCGATGAAGAGGTCGGCGAACGCCGGAGCGAGTGTCGGGAAGCGAGGCGGCTCTTCGTCTTCAGGTACTTCGGTATCCTCTTCAGCTGCATGGCTGGGTCGTCCAGTTCTTGCTGCGGCCTCGTTGGCGCGGCTTTGCTCTGACACGGTGGCCAGCACGCGCGCGAGTTCCGCGAGCGCGAGCGGCTTGGTGAGGTAATCGGTGAAGCCCAGCGCGCGCCCTTGGGTAATCTGCTCGGGCAGCGCGTCGGCGCTCAGCGCGTAGACCGGCAGCGAAGGGAACTTCGCGCGCGTCGCCTTGAGCAGCGCGCTGCCGTTCATGCCCGGCATGTTCAGGTCGGTCAGCACGAGATCCACTTGATGCTCGCCCAGCCGCACGAGAGCTTCCTCGCCATCTTTCGCTTCAACCACGCTTGCGCCGAGCGTGCGCAGCTGGTCGCGCAGCAGGCCGCGATTGAGCAGGTTGTCTTCGGCGATCAGAACATTCAGGGTTGCGAAGCGTTCACTGTTGGCGGGGCTGGGGCGCGGCGTCTCAACGGCTGCCGCCTCAGCCGCCGCCGCGCCGCGCCCCAGCAACTGTGTCGCCGCGCGGATGCCGCTCAAACTGTACAGGCTCACTTCGACGGCGCCGTCGGCGAGTTCGAGAGGCACGAGTGGGCCGTCCTGGCGCAGCCACACGATTTTCATGCCGGCGGGCCGGAGCCGCGCAACATCGTCACGCGAGAACTCGTCGGTCACGAGCACATAGTCGAACGTGCCCTCGCGCTGCGGTTCGTCGAGGCTCAGGAAGGTTGGCGTGCTCACACGCGCATCGAACAAATTGGCGAGCCATTCGTGGTTTTCGGGCGCACGGCACAAGATGGCGGGATGCGCTTCGGGCAGCGTCCATGCTTCGCCTGCCGTGGCCTCGCCCTCGGGGTGCAACGGCAGCGTGACCGTGACGCGCGTGCCCACGCCGAGCGCGCTGTCGAGCGCGATGCGTCCGTGCATCAACTCGGTCAGGCGCGCGCAGATGGAAAGCCCGAGCCCGGTGCCACGCGCCTGCGTGAGCTTGTGGGCGTCGCCCTGCGTGAAGGGCTGGAACAGGAGCGGTTTGAGGTCTTCGGCAATGCCGCCGCCGGAGTCGCTCACGCTGATCTCCAGGGCGCTTTCGCGCCAGTGCGCCCGCAGCACGATCTTGCCGGAGCGCGTGAACTTGAACGCGTTGCTGAGCAGGTTGTTGACGATCTGCGCGAGCCGCATGGCGTCGAAGTGAAGCTGAGCCGGAATGGTGCGGTCCATCACGAGATAGAACGGCAAACGCTGACGCACGGCGAGCGGGGCGTGGGCGAGCGCGATACGCACGAGCAGTCCTGCAATCGACCCGGCTTCTTCGACCAGCTTCATCTGGCCGACATCGATCTTCGAAAAGTCGAGCACGTCGCTCACGATCTGCAGCAGTTCGGCCGCGGAAATCTGCATGGCCTGCACGCGCGCGCCTTGTTCCGGCGTGAGCGGACCGCGCGCCATCAACTCGATATTGCCGACGAGCGAGCCGAGCGGCGTGCGGATCTCGTGGCTCATCGCCGCAAAGAAGCTGACTTTCGCGCGCGCGGCTTCGTCGCTCAGGCGCTTCGCTTCGCGCAGCAGCCGCTCGACTTCATAGTGCTTGGACATGTCGGCGACTGCGCAGAACATCACGTCTTCGCGGTTCATGGTGGCGGGCGCGTAGGTGATGGCGAGATGCAGGCCCTCTCCATCGGGGCGCTCGAGCGAGTAAGGCAACTCGTACATCGGCGTCTTTTCAATGTGACTCGCGGCTTCTGGCCACGGCGAGTGCTTCTCGAATTCCGCGCACAGGGCGCTCGGCAGACGCGTGGCATGCTCGTCGAGTCCGAGCACGTTGCGCACGATCTGATTCGCCACGACGATCTCGAAGTTGCTGCGCCTGACGATGCACAGGCCAACCGGCGTGGCGTGAACGAGCAAATGGTTGAGCAGCTCGCCTTCTAGCGCGCGGGTGGCTTCGTCGTAGTTGCGCGTGAGCACGCGGCGATTCCAGTAGCGCGAGAGCGCGAAGAGCATGGCGATGAGTGCCGCCGTGAGCGCGAGAACAATCAGGGCGGGCGTGTGGATCAGCGTGAAGAAGTCGCGCCACGAGAGGGCCACGGTGTAGTGCCCGAAGGCATGCGCGAGCGGCGGCTCGCGCCATACGTAGCCGAAGCGCGGCAGGACGTGGAAGGTGCTGCGCGGCAGTGGCGCGACGATCCGGTCGAAATACTGTGCCGCAGCGGGTGTCAGCGGGCCGGTGAGTACGTCGCCGTCCACGTTGAACAGCGTGGCGGCAATCAAGGGGGGAGCGCCTGCGGGCGTGCGGTTGAGCGTATCGACATCCACGCTCGTGATGACGAACGCGTAGGGCTTGCCGTCCCTTAGCACCGGCAGCGCACCGAGTGCGAGATTGGGAGCAAAACCGAGTGTCGTCGGCGGCCGGAACCAGACGACTTTTACCGCGCGGGCCAGGGCGGTGACATCCTGCCCGCGCGCCGCGATGCGCAGGAGCACCGTGTCGGCCAGCAGGCGCGTGGCGTCGCCCGAAGGCAACTGGAAACCCTTCGGCGCGATGTCGTGCCCGTACGCGGCACTGCCGTCGACCTTCAACAATATGACGGGGACGACTGGCGCAACGGTCGTGGCGGCTGCCACGAAGCGATCGCAGGCCGCACTCAGATCCGATGCGTCATCCATGCCGTTGCTGAACACCGGGGAGCAGTGCTGCAACGATGTGGCGTTCGTGGGTGGGGCGAGTGCGGACGAGTCTGCGCTCACAAGGAGAACCGCCGCGCTTCCGAGTATCGTGACCTGCCGTTCGAGCCGCGCGTTGGCGTTCGCACTCAAGGCGATCGCCTCTAGCGCCTGCACGCGCAGCGCGGCGAACCCCAGGCTGCCGATCGCGACGGCCGCCATGCACAGCGCCGCGAAGATCAGCAGGCCTGTGAGCATCGCGAAGACGCGTCTTTCCCGCTTCAGGTTGCGCTCGAGCGCCCTGAGCGCTTCATAAGGCGAGGCCTGCGTGAAAGCGTCCCTGCGGGAGGCGCGTGGCATTACGCGAATCCGTGTTCGCCGGCGTAACGAATCAGATCGGCATTCGATTCGAGGTGGAGCTTGCGCATGGCCGCGCGTTTTTGGGTGGCGACGGTGGTGACCGAGCGGTTCAAGCGCTTCGAGATTTCGGTGACGCTCAGGCCGAGTGCGAAGAGCCTCACCACTTCGAGTTCGCGCGGCGACAGCGGCTGGTTGCGCTGAAATTCGCCGACGGTCGAGCCTTCTTTCGCAAGGCGTTCGGCAATCCGCGCGGAAAGCGCCGTGCCCGGTTCCGCGAGCGCGCGCCGGCAGACTTCGCCGAGCGCGGGAATCGGCTCATCCTTGCCGATGAGTCCCGCCACGCCGAGCTGCGCAAGCTGGTGCAGGATGCCGCCGTTGGTGACCATCGTGAACACGATTACGGGCGTATCGGGATAGAGCCGCCGCAAGCGGCTGACGAGCCGCAGGCCGTCTTCGTCTTCGACGTCGCCCTGCATCGAGAAGTCGGTGATGATCAGCTCGCACTCGGTGTCGCGCAAAGCGTCGATGAGTCCCGCGCCGGTGGCGGCTTTCGCGACTACCCTGAAGCCCGGCGTGGTGTTGAGATAATCGCTGATCGCCGTCAGCACGACGGGATGGTCGTCGGCCACCACGATCCGCACATCTTGCGTTGCTTTCGTCATGGTCGTGAGCGTGTCGCCTGAAATCGGATGAGCCGGAGGGCGAGACATGCAGAGCCGGATTTAGCGCGCGCGTTGCTCTGTCATGGTTTTGGCCATTATAAGTCAGGGATTACTTATGGTTGTCGGAGTTTGCCTGACCGTTAAGCCGGGCGTGGCCGCTCAATACACCGCTCAGTGGGTCTCTTTGCTTGCGCTGCCTGAGTGGCAATGTGCGTGAAAGCACGACACCGTGAACCGCGTGCGAGCGCCATCGGTCCCGGCGCAGTGCTGGCTGCACGTGCGCGTGGTCATCTGCGCGAAACGCTGCGGCATCGGGCGGGCCGTGCCGCGGGAAACGGCGGCGCGTGTGGTCGCCGGTTGGGGCGGGGCGACGTGCAGGGCGCTGGCCGCATAGAAGACCAGCGCGCAGATGCCCATGGCCCCCGCGAGCGCGCCGGCCGCGGCCAGCAGCCAGAAGGCGCCGACCGGCGCCCGGCAGAGCAGGAACAGCATGGCGACGAAGCCCACATAGAGTGGCGGCAGCAGATAGACGCCGGCGCCGCTCAGGCGGTCGCAGGCACGCGTGAGCATTGGGGTGCGCGGTTGTGGCGATCGATCTGGCGTGGTGGGGAGCATGGCGAAACTCTTTCTGATCAGGCGGGGCGCCGCTGCGTGGGGAATCGCAACTTGCGCCCTGGTATGTCCACAATTTAGCGACGCGGCCGCCCTGCCGATATCGAACGGATTCGAAAAGCCCGACGATGTTGCGTTGCACCGAAACGCCTGCGGCTGAGCATTTCCTTACATCTCTGTGCGAACTCGATGCCCGCTGCATGGTCCTATACCCCCAAGGATGAGCGGTCATGGCCGCCGCAGCCGGCCGGGCGCCCGGGAGATCGGGTGTCCACGCACCGGATTGCGGGTTTGCCCCGGCGACGGCCATGCGCGCTATCCTGTAGCGCTTTGCGCGCGGCACGTATATCCACGATCGGGCCGGCGCGGACATTCGAAGTCCCATTTGCACAGGAACCCTCTCATGCGCCGACGTCAATTTCTTCTCAGCTCCAGTGCCGCTCTCGCCGCCAGCGGCCTTGCGCTTGCCGGTTGCACGACAACGCCGCCGGGCTCGCAGAGCAGCGCAGCGCAGAACACCGCGAAGCGCAATTCGATCGACGCGGGCGTCGACGCCACGCTCACGCGCCTCTACAACACGGTGAGCGGGTCGCAGGAACTGATTTCGAAGTCGAGCGGCGTGCTCGTCTTTCCGCAGGTGCTGTCGGCAGGCTTCTGGATCGGCGGGCAATACGGCACCGGCGCGCTGCGCGTGGATGGCCGCACGACGGGCTACTACAGCACGATTGCGGGTTCGTTCGGTCTGCAGATCGGCGCGCAGTCCAAGGCCATCATCTTCGCGTTCATGAACCCGGTCGCGCTCAACGATTTCACGAGCAGCCAGGGCTGGTCGGCCGGCGCGGACGCCACGGTTGCGCTCGTCACGGTAGGCGCGAACGGCAACGTCGATACCTCGACCGCCACGAGCCCCGTGGAAGCGTTCGTGCTGACCAATGCAGGCCTCATGGCCGGGGTGTCGCTGGAAGGCGTGAAAGTGTCGCGGCTCGTGATTTGACGCTGCGGCGAGCAGGCATGACAGGAGACCCACGCATGGCGACGCCCACGTACCGCCGCAAACACAAGATTCACTTCTCGGAGTGCGATCCCGCCGGTATCGTGTTCTATCCGCAGTATTTCGTCCTCTTCAACGATCTCGTCGAGTCGTGGATCGACGAGTTGCTGCCGCAAGAGGGTTATCACGGTGTGATCGGCGCTCGCCGCGTGGGCATGCCGACCGTGCGGCTCGAAGTGGATTTCAAGGCGGTGAGCAAGATGGGCGACGAGGTCTGGCTTTCGCTCGACGTCGAGCGTCTCGGCGGGGCGTCGCTCACGCTCGCGTGGGCGTGCACGGGCGTGGACGGCGTGCTGCGCATGGCGGCGCGCCAGACCATCGTGACGACCTCGCTCGACACCCACAAGTCGATTGGCATTCCTGAGGACATGCGCGACGCCATCGCGCGGGCGATGGAGTCCGCCGCGCGCGCATGATCGTCACGATGATCGAGCCATGTTCAGGCGGCAGCGCCGAGCGCCGCCTGCAACGTGACAAAGGTTTTTTCGTCGGTGCGCTCGAAATGCAGCGGCGTGACCGAAACGCGGCCTGAGTTCACCACGGCCGTTTCGCTGTCGGGCCCGTTTTCGCGCGGGCCGCGATTGAAGCGCAGCCAATGGTAGTCCATCCCGCGCGGGTCGATCTGCGGCACGACGTCGATGCCTTGCACGAGCCCCACGCCCTGGCGCGTGACCGTGAGCGGTCCCGCCGCACTCGCGTCGATATCGGGGAAATTCACGTTCAGGCAGACCGGCGCATCGTGCGCCACGGCGGCGAGGCGGCGAATCACGTCCGGTGCGAGCGCGCGGGCGGTGTCCCAGCGCACCCGCTCGCGGTCGCGGAAGGTCTGGCTCAACGCGATGGACGGCAGGCCGAGCAGCAGGCCCGTCATGGCTGCGCCTACCGTGCCGGAGAACATCGTCTCCACGCCGAGGTTGCCGCCGCGGTTGATGCCCGAGAGTACGAGCGAAGGGCGCACGTCGCCCATGAGCTGGCGCACGGCCATCACCACGCAGTCGCCGGGCGTGCCGAGCACGCCGAAGCGCCGTTCGCCGTGCCGGGAGACGCGCAGCGGCGTATGCAGGCTGATCGAGTGCGAGGTGCCGCTCTGGTCGTGTTCGGGCGCGACGACCCAGACCTCGTGCGCGAGTTCGGCGGCCACGGCTTCGAGCACGGCGAGGCCGGGCGCGTCGATGCCGTCGTCGTTGGTCAGGAGCACGCAGGGCAGTTTGCTATCGGTTGCGGTCATGGCTGGCTCTTCTTCGTTGCAAGGTCGGGGAAAGGGCCATTATTCCAGAGTGCATTCCGGGCGGCAGCGCTGCGGCACTTTTAAAAGGGATTCGTAGCGTATCCGATATAGACTAGCGCGTCGGCGCCATGAGGCGCGCCCTGCTGTGAGGAGAAGTACGTGAAGCCGCAAGCCATGCCTGACCTGGCACGCATCCTGTTCGTTGTTGCCATACTCTGCGCGCTGACGACCGGCAGCCTCTACGTCATGCGCCCGTTCCTTCCGGGCCTGATCTGGGCGACGACGATCGTCGTCGCGACCTGGCCCGCCATGAGAGCGATCGAGCGGCGCTGCGGCAACCGCCGCTGGCTCGCCACCCTCGTGATGCTGCTCATTCTGCTGGTCGTGATCGTGCTGCCGCTCTATGAAGCCATCTCGACGCTCGCGTTGCACGGCGGCGAGATCATGGAGCTGATCCGCAAGCTGCCCGACTACGCGTTGACGGCGCCGCCGCAGTGGGTTAGTGACATTCCCGTGGTGGGCGGCCGCATTGCCAGCAAGTGGCAGGAGTTTTCGGACGCCGGTCCTGGCGGCCTGCTCGCGCAGCTCGAACCGTACGTTTCGATCGCAGCGCACTGGTTGATCGGGCATGCCGCATCGGTGGGCGTGTTCGTCATGCACATGTTCATCACGATCATCATCACGGGCATTCTGTACAGCAGCGGCGAGCAGGCCGCCGACTATGTCACGCGCTTCGCCATTCGCGTGGCGCCCGCTTATGGCGAGCAGGCCGTCAAGCTCGCGGGCGCTTCGGTTCGCGCGGTGGCGCTGGGCATCGTCGTGACGGCGATCCTGCAGTCGGCGCTCGGCGGCATTGGCCTGTGGGTGGCCGGGGTGCCGGGAGCGGGCGTGCTCACCGCCGTGATGCTCATGTTTTGCCTCGCGCAGATCGGCCCGACGCTGCCGCTGCTCGGCGGCGTGATCTGGCTGTTCGTGCATGACGCGCATGTTGCGGCCATCCTGCTCGCGGTGTGGTCCGTGATGGTCGCCATGCTCGACAACCTCGTGCGTCCGGTGCTGATCCGGCGCGGCGTCAATCTGTCGATGCTGCTGATTCTCTCCGGCGTGCTCGGCGGCTTGTTCGCCTTCGGGATCGTCGGGCTCTTCATCGGGCCGGTGATCCTCGCCGTTTCGTCCACCCTGCTGAGCGCATGGATACGCGACCCGGCGGCGCAAGCCCGCGATGCGGCCAACTCCTCAGCCCGCCAGGACGGTTGAGGCGGCGCAAGTCCTTTCATCGATTCGCAAACGTCTCCTTGACGACGCGCAGTTCGATTCGACGTTACGATGACGTCTGAACTTCGCTTCGGCATTCGTTAGAGCATTTATGCAGCGCTCGCGTGGGCATGCCTCGTGCCATTTCTGGTCGCGGGCGGCGCATCCGCGCGCGCTGCGCACGGCTTCCAAGGAGACGAAATGGCTCAGTTCAACTGCGATATCTGCGGCGTGCGCCCCGCGACGGTGCGGGTCGCCGTATTGCAGGACGGCAGGCGGCGTTTTCTCGATGTCTGCGACTATCACTACGCGCAACTGACACGGCATCAACGCACCTTGAGCCCGCTGGAGGCGTTGTTTCGCGCCTCGCAGCAGGCCGACGGCACAGGCGACGCCGGCGAGGCGGCGGGCGAACCCGCGCCGCAGGCGATGGAAGCCGGCGACGGCGCCATCGTCGAGCGCTATTTCAGTGACGTGGCGCGCGAATTGCTGCAGCGCGCGGCGGAGCGGGCGGTGCAGTTCGGGCGGCGCGAGGTCGACACGGAGCATCTGCTTTACGAACTCGCGGGCAACGACGCCGGCGCGGCGATCCTCAAGCGTCTGGGCATTCAGCCCGACGACGTGCGCGCGTTCATCGACGCCAATGCGCAAAAGCGCGAAGGCGCGGGTGTTCCCGAGGACGGCCGCATTGGCGTCTCGCCACGCCTGAAGGGCGCGCTCGACCGCGCATTTCTTGTTTCGCGCGAACTGGGTCACAGCTACGTCGCGCCCGAGCATTTGCTCTTCGGCCTCACGCAGGTGCCGGAGAGTTTTGCGGGCCATCTGCTGGGCCGCTATGGCGTCACGCCGCAAAAGGTGCTGCAGCGGCTCGTGGAGGCCCAGGGCGACAAGCGCGAGCGGCCCGCCGCGAAAGGCCCGAGCGCGACGCCGCAGCTCGATCAATACAGCCGCGACCTCACGGCGCTCGCGAGCGAGGGCAAGCTCGACCCGGTGATCGGCCGTTCGAGCGAGATCGAGACCGTGGTGGAAGTGCTCGCGCGCCGGCGCAAGAACAACCCGGTGCTGATCGGCGAGCCGGGCGTGGGCAAGACGGCGATCGCCGAAGGCCTCGCTCAACGCATGCTCAACGGCGACGTGCCCGAATCGCTGCGCGGGCGGCGGCTCGTCGAGCTGAACGTCAACGGTCTGATCGCGGGCGCGAAATACCGCGGCGAATTCGAAGAGCGCGTGAAAGGCGTGATGGAGGAAATCGCGGCGCAGCGCGAGAGCCTCGTGCTCTTCATCGACGAAGTGCACATGATCGTCGGCGCGGGCCAGGGCGGCGGCGAAGGCGGCCTCGACATCGCCAACGTCTTCAAGCCGGCCATGGCGCGCGGCGAACTGAACCTGATCGGCGCGACGACGCTCTCGGAGTACCAGAAGTACATCGAGAAGGACGCGGCGCTCGAGCGGCGTTTTCAGCCGGTGTTCGTCTCCGAGCCGAGCGTCGATCAGACGATCAACATCCTGCGAGGTTTGCGCGACAAGCTCGAGGTGCATCACCACGTCACCATTCGCGACGACGCGCTCGTGTCGGCGGCCGAGTTATCCGACCGCTACGTGATGGGGCGCTTCCTGCCCGACAAGGCGATCGATCTGGTCGACCAGGCGGCGGCGCGCGTGCATCTTTCGGCCACCTCGCGGCCCGCGGCGATTCTCGAGCTCGAAGCCGAACTGGCGCAGTTGCGGCGCGAGCAGGACTACGCGGCGACGCGCAAGAATTTCGAGCGGGCGCATACGCTCGACGAGCCGATCGCCGACAAGGAAAAGGCGCTCGCGCAGGCCACCAATGACTGGAAAGGTCAGCTCGGCACCGTGACTTCCGACGTGACGAGCGAAGATGTCGCGGAGATCGTCTCGAAGCTCACGGGCGTGCCGGTCACGCAGCTGACCGCCGAGGAGCGCACGCGACTGCTCGAAATGGAACAGCGGCTGCATGAGCGCGTGATCGGCCAGGAGCAGGCCATTGTCGCGGTAAGCGACGCGGTGCGCCGCTCGCGCGCCGGGCTGCGGCGCGGGCGGCGGCCCACGGCGGTGTTCCTGTTCCTCGGGCCGACGGGCGTCGGCAAGACCGAGCTTGCGAAGGCGCTGGCCGAAGTGGTGTTCGGCGACGAGGACGCCATCGTGCGCATTGACATGAGCGAGTACATGGAGCGCCATGCGGTGTCGCGGCTGATCGGCTCGCCGCCGGGTTATGTCGGCTATGACGAAGGCGGCCAGTTGACCGAGAAGGTGCGCCGCCGCCCCTATTGCGTGATCCTGCTCGACGAGATCGAAAAGGCCCACTCCGACGTCTACAACGTGCTGCTGCAGGTGTTCGACGACGGGCGTCTCACCGACGGCAAGGGACGCGTGGTCGACTTCAGCAATACGGTCGTGATCGCGACGAGCAATCTTGGCTCCGACGTGGTCTCGGGGCAAAAGCGCTCGGGGCCCGGTTTCCTCTCCAGCGCCGAAGGGTCGATGCAGAGTGCCGTGATGGGCGAGCTGCGCCAGCACTTCCGGCCCGAGTTCCTGAATCGCATCGACGAAATCATCGTGTTCCAGCCGCTCAACAGCGACGAGCTGCGCTCGATCGTGCGGCTGCAGCTCGAGCAGGTCCGGCGCATGGCGCGTAGCCAGGATATCGACCTGACGTTCGACGACAGCGTGATCGATCACCTTGCATCGGAGGGATATCGGCCGGAATTCGGTGCACGCGAGTTGAAGCGCAAGATGCAGCAGGCGGTGGAGAACGAGCTGGCGAAGGAAATGCTCAAGGGCGGCGTGAAGGAGGGCGCCAAAGTCGTGTGCCGCTACGACGCCGTGGACAAACGCATGGCGTTCGCGGTGCAGGAGGCGGGCAAGAGCTGATGCGGGCGCCCGGCGCGTCGATGTCCGTGTTCGCGCGCCTAACGCACGAGCTTCGGGCGTGAGATGGGTTTCACGCCCGGCCGCTCGACGGCTCGCCGGATCCTGGCGAGCAGATCGCCCTCGTGGAATCGCGGGTCGTCTGAGAGGCGCTCGGCGACTGTGCGATAGGCGTCGTGCAGGCGCTTCATGATCTCCTCGCTTTCGGTCTGCCGCAGATCGAGGCGCCGGGCGAAGGCATGGAGTTCCGCCGGCAGCGGAAAAGTCTTGCTGCGGTTCAGGCTCAGCGCCATGCGCCCGTCGAGATCCGGATAGATGTCCGTGCAGACCACGTCGAACACCGGAGCAAGACGGCGCGGCCCGGTCGGATCGATATAGAGGATTCCCAGGTTCTTCATATGAGCATCGCCGTCGCGTAACAGGCACGAGAGAGCGATGCGCTCGAACAGGCGCCGCTTTTGCGCCGGGTCCGAACGCGTATAGATGTCCACGGCCTTCGCGATCATCTCGTAGCTGCCCTCGTACTTCGCCTTGCCGGTGAGCACGCTCATGTCTTCGAATCCGAGGGGCGTACCGTTCGCCGTGCGGTCGAAGCGCGACATCACGAAGAGCTTGCCGTCGTCGGAAAGCCAGAAGTCGGGGACTTCCAGCGCCGCCTCCTTCGCCACCGACATGCAGAAGTATTCGTTGCGCGCGAGCCCGGGAAAGTCATCGCCTTCGGCCTTCACGATCACTGTGCGCAGGGGCAGTGCCGTGTGTTCCGCGGGGCGCGAGGCGGCCTCGGCGGCGAGCGGCACAACGGCCTTTGGCTGCACGCCGGAGATGCCCGAGCCGAGCGCATAGCGGTCGATCAGGCGCTCGAACAGCCGGCCCGAGGGCGACGACAGCAATTCGTCCAGACGCTCGCCGTCGCTGTGCGGCACACGCTCGCCCGGCACGGAATAGGTGAGCCGGCCGATCTGGTTGGTGCCAGCGAGAAAGAGCAGAAACATGTCGCCTGGCGCGCCGTAACGCGCGAGCCGCTCCTCGATGACGAAGCGCAGGTAGCCCTCTGGCCGGTTCATCGCGAAGACGCCCATCAGGTCGCCGCTCGCATAGCTCTGGCGCCGCACCGGCATGGTGAGCGACACCGCGGCCACGTCCGCGACGTCGCCGTAATTGAAGACGAAGCGGCTTTCGCGCGCGAGCAGACCGCTCGGGCCCTGCGGCGTATGGACTTCCAGACTGCGGATTTCGCGCAGGAGCCGCTCGAGGTCGAATGATGCGTCGGCGGTCATTCGTCGTCCTTGAAGATGTCGTTCAGGTCCTCGAGGATCACGGTGTCCATGGGGCGGAGCACGACTTCATAGCCGAGCGCGTTGACGAGACGGCAGAGTTCACGTATGCCGACGTTGCCTGCGTGCTCAGCGTTCGTGACGGTACGGCGGGCAACGCCCGCCTGCTCCGCCAGGGCCTGCTGGGTCAGCTTGCGCTCGCGGCGCGTCGCGCGCAGGCCTTCTGACAAGCGCTCGACGTTGGAAATCGAGAGATTTGCGGTTTTTTTGCGCATCATGGTGCGCATTATAGGTTGGGACTGGACTCTTTGCGCATAATTTTGCGCATCGAGACGGCAGCCGTCCACCAGCGAAGAATGCGCGCAATTTTGCGCAAAACTGCAATCGTCTCTCAATATGAGCAAAATAATGCACATATTGCGAGCGAGCGACAGATCAAAGATGTTAAGAAATTGACGGTTTACGTAGTATTTCTTTGGTCCAATGCCGCCTCACATCGACCGCAACGCCGAGCGCTTGAGCTTGCCGGTCTCGGTGCGCGGCAGCGCGTCGATAAACGCGATCAGGCGCGGGTACTTGTACGCCGCCACGGCGTTCTTCACGAACTCCTGCAATTCGGCAACCAGCGCGTCGCCAGCGCTGAAGCCGGGGCGCAAGACGACGAACGCCTTTACCACCTGCCCACGCACTTCGTCGGGCACGCCCGTTACGCCGCACTCGGCCACGGCAGGGTGCTGCATGAGTACCGTCTCGATTTCGGGCCCCGCGATGTTGTAGCCCGACGAAACGATCATGTCGTCGGAGCGGGCCTGATAGAACACATAGCCGTCGGCGTCGATAGAAACCGCGTCGCCGGGCAGGTTCCAGCCGCCGCGCACGAACACCGTCTGGCGTTCGTCGGCGAGGTAGCGGCAGCCGGTCGGGCCACGCACGGCGAGATTGCCCGTCACGCCGGGCGGCACCGGCTGCAGGTCGTTGTCCAGCGCCTGCACGACGTAGCCGGGCACCGCGCGGCCGATCGAGCCGGGACGCACATCGGCCCCCGCGGACGAGACGAAGATATGGATCAGTTCGGTGCCGCCAATGCCGTCGATCATCTCGATACCCGTCGCGTCGCGCCACAGGTTGCGCGTGGCCTGCGGCAGCGCCTCGCCGGCGGATACCGTCTTGCGCAGGCTGGCAAGGTCATACTGCGTGACGAGCGGCGCCATCTGCCGGTAGAACGTGGGCGCGGTGAAGGCGATCGTCGCGTGAAAGCGCTGGATCGTGTCGAGCAGCAGCGCCGGCGTGAGCTTTTCGATCAGCACGGTCGACGCGCCGGCGCGCAGCGGAAAACACAGCAGGCCGCCCAGCCCGAACGTGAACGCGAGCGGCGGCGTGCCACAGAACACGTCCTCGGCCGTGGGCTTCAGCACATAACGCGGGAACAGGTCGCACATTGCGATCACGTCGCGGTGAAAGTGCATGCAGCCCTTGGGCATGCCCGTTGTGCCGCTCGTGAAGGCGATCAGGCAGACGTCGTCGCTGGCCGTGTCGCAGGCCGTGAAGTCCGCCGGCTTGCCTGCAGCAAGCGCCTCCAGGGTGCCAGGCGAGTCGTCGTGGAAATAGCAGACCTGTTTGATGCCTTCGTAAAAGAATTCGTCGGCGGGGTCCATGCAGCGCGCGAGTTCTTCGGTGAGCCGCACGTCGCACAAAGCCGCGCAAACCTGCGCCTTGGCTGCAATCTGCTTGAGCTCCTTCGCGCGCAGCAGCGGCATGGTGGGAATCACCACGAGGCCTGCCTTGAGCGACGCGAGAAACGCCACCGCCATCTGCAGCGTGTTCGGTCCGCGCAACAGCACACGATTTCCCGGCTGCAGCCCCATGTCTTCCACCAGCACGCGCGCGCTGCGATTGACGAGCGCGAGCAACTCGGCATAGGTGGTCGCTTGCGGCTTGCCGTCGACATCCGACCAGATGGCCGGGCGCTCGCCGTGACCGGCCTCGATCGCACGGTCGAGCAACTCGACGGCGCAATTCATGCGTGCGGGGTAGGCGACGTCGGGATTGTCGAGCAGCATGTCGGGCCACTGCGACTCGGGCGGCAGATGATCGCGTGCGAACGTATCGACATGGGCGGTGGGTTGCATGGCGTCTCCGGCTGGCTAGATGAGCTGATCGTTCCGTTGCGTGGGCGGTTTATTGGCGCGTGAGGCGTGCGCCGTCGGGAATCACGGCCGTCGCTTCGATTTCCACTTTTGCGTCGTCTTCCATGAGCGCCACCACCTGAACCGCGCTCATCGCGATGTCGTAGTCGCCGATCAGCTCGCGAAACGCCGCGCCGATTTCCTTCAGCGATGCCAGGTACTCCTTTTTGTCGGTCACGTACCAGGTCATGCGCATGAGGTGCTCGGGCTTGCCGCCCGCCGTTTCGAGCACGGCGACGATATTGCGCAGCGCCTGCACGGCCTGCGCGCCGAATTCGCGGCTCGTGAAACGCGCGTTCTCGTCCCAGCCGATCTGCCCGGCGATATAGACCTGCGTGCCGGAAGCGGCGACGCCGTTGGCATAACCGCGCGGCTTGACCCAGCCTGCGGGAAGAAGGGCTTGTTTCATGTTTCGTCCGGTTCCGTAGAGAGCGTCGCGCAGCAGTCGCTTACGCGGCGTGGTATGCCTTGAGCAAGTCGCGCCCGACGATCAGCTGTTGCACTTCCGTCGCGCCTTCGTAAATGCGCAGCGAGCGAATCTCCCGGTAGAGCGATTCGACGATATTGCCGCTTTGCACGCCCATGCCGCCCCACAGCTGCACGGCCGCGTCGATCACCTGTTGCGCGCCTTCGCTTGCGTGCCACTTCGCCATGGCGGCTTCGCGCGTCACGCTTTCGCCCTGGTCGCGCAGCCACGCGGCGCGATAGACGAGCAGGGCGCTGCTGTCGATGGTGAGCGCCATTTGCGCGAGCTTTGCCTGGGTCAACTGAAAATCGCCTAGCGTCTGGCCGAACATCTTGCGCGAAGCGGCGCGTGCGAGCCCTTCGGCCATCGCGCGGCGCGCGAAGCCCAGCGAAGCCGCCGCGACCGACGTGCGGAAAATATCGAGCGTGCGCATGGCGATCTTGAAGCCCTCGCCGGGGGCGCCAAGCATCTGGCTGCGCTTCACGCGCGCGCCGGTGAAGCGCAGGCGCGCGAGCGGGTGCGGCGCAATCACGTCGATGCGTTCGGCGATTTCGAGCCCGGGCGTGCCGGCATCGACCACGAACGCGCTGATGCCGCGTGCGCCCGGCGCTTCGCCGGTGCGGGCGAACACCACGTAGAAGTCGGCGATGCCGCCGTTCGAGATCCAGGTTTTTTCGCCGTCGAGCACGTAATCGTCGCCCTCGGCGCGAGCGGCGAGCGCCATCGCGGCGACGTCGGAGCCCGCTTCCGGTTCGGAGAGCGCGAACGCGGCGATTGCTTCGCCGCGCGCCACGCCTGGCAGATAGCGCGACTTTTGCGCGTCGTTGCCAGCCAGCGAGATGGCTCCGGAGCCCAGGCCCTGCATGGCGAGCGCGAAATCGGCGAGGCCGGAGTGCTTGGCGAGCGTTTCTCGCAGCAGGCAGACGGCGCGCGTATCGATAGTGTCGCCGTGACCGCCGTAAGCGGTGCCGCCCACGCCGTAGCGCAGCCAGCCGGCTTCGCCCAGTTGGCGCACGAGCGCGCGGCAGGTTGCATCGACATCATCGTGCGGCACGTGCGCGAGATGCTCGCGCGACCACGCTTCGATTCCCGCGGCAAGCGCACGATGGCGATCTTCGAAGAACGGCCACGCAAGCGCGTCGTGGAGATGGGTTTCAACGGCAGCGTTCAATTCAGTCCCCTTCGAAAACCGGACGCGTCTTGCCTGCGAACGCTTCATAGGCACGGCCGAAGTCGCGCGTGGCCATGCAGATCGCCTGTGCCTGCGCTTCAGACTCGATGGCCTCGTCGATGCTCATGGTCCATTCCTGATGCAGCATCGTCTTGGTTATGCCGTGCGCAAAGGTCGGGCCGGAAGCGAGATCGGCGGCGAGCTTCTGCGCATCGGCGAGCAGCGCTTCGGGCTCGCAAATGCGGTTGTAGAAGCCCCACGCGTGGCCTTCTTCGCCGCTTGCGGAGCGCCCCGTATAGAGCAGTTCGGCCGCGCGGCCCTGACCGATGATGCGCGGCAGGATCGCGCACGCGCCCATGTCGCAGCCCGCGAGTCCCACACGCGTGAAGAGAAAGGCGAGCTTGCTGCGCGCCGTGGCGTAACGCATGTCGGAGGCCATGGCGAGAATGGCGCCCGCGCCGGCGCAAACCCCATCCACGGCGGCGATGATCGGCTGCGGGCAGTGCCGCATGGCTTTCACGAGGTCGCCGGTCATGCGCGTGAACATCAGCAGTTCGGGCATCGGCAGATCGATGAGCGGCGCGATGATGTCGTGCACGTCTCCGCCCGAGCAGAAGTTCTCGCCCGCGCCATGCAGCACGATGGCCTTCACATCGGTCGCGTAGGCAAGCTGGCGAAACAGATCGCGTAGTTCTGCATACGATTCGAACGTGAGCGGATTCTTGCGCTCGGGGCGGTTGAGCGTGATGGTCGCCACGCGGCCTTGTACCGACCAGCCGAAGTGTTGTGCCTCATAACCGGCAAGCGTCACGCGGTTGCCCGCGAAGAGCGCTTCGGCGCTGGAACGTGTCGTCAAGATATGTCTCCCGGATCTCTGCAATTTCAGTGGTATCAGCCTTCCAGGCCGTTGCGCAGATGTTGTTTGAGCTTGCCGAGCCGCTCGTGCATCTTCGACTTCTCGTCGAGCGAGAGGCCGCCAAACAATTCCACGACCCATTGCTCGTGGGCGGCCGCCATGCGGTCGAAGAGGGCGCGGCCCTCGGCCGTGAGGCGCACCACAAAGGCGCGGCGGTCGTCGGGGGCGACGTCGCGCACGACGAGGCCTTCCTTTTCGAGCTGATCGGTAATGCCCGTGACGTTGCCGCCCGTCACCATGAGGCGGCGCGAGAGCTCCGTCATGCGCAGGCCTTCAGGGTGGCGCTCGAGCTGCGCCATCAGGTCGAAGCGCGGCAGCGTCGTATCGAACTCCACACGCAGGCGGCGGCGCAGCTCGGCTTGCACGAGGTTCGTCGTGGTGAGCAGGCGCAGCCACAGGCGCAGGCCCATGTGGCTGTCGGCGCCCGTGCTCATTTCCATGTCGACGACGTTCTCGGCTGGCTTTTCAACGCCTTTGCGCGGCGCTTTCGTTGCGGCTTTCGTGGTGGCGCTCTTGCGCGTGGATGCTGGCGATGTCATGTGATTTCTCCACCGGAAACGGAGATGGACTGGCCCGTGATCGCAGACGATCCAGGCGCGCAAAGCCACAGCACCGCGTTCGCGACTTCATCCGGCGTGACGAAGCGCTGCTGCGGGTTGTGGCGCACGAGAATGCTGCGTGCCTCGGCTTCGCTGCGCGAGGTCTTGCGCGTAATCTGCTCGAGCGACGCCTGCAGCAGCTCCGTTTCCGTGTAGCCGGGGCACACGGCGTTCACGGTCACGCCTTGCGTGGCGACTTCGAGCGCGAGCGCGCGCGTCATGCCGATCACGCCGTGCTTCGAGGCGCAATAGGCGGCGACGTACGGGTAGCCCACCTGGCCTGCCGTACTCGCGACGTTGACGATACGCCCGCTCTTGCGTGCGATCATGGCGGCCAGTACTGCGCGCGTGCAGAGGAAGGCGCCCGTGAGATTCACGTCGAGCATGCGTTTCCAGAGCGCGAGGTCGGTTTGCGCGAATGGTGCGGCCTGGGCCTGGCCTGCATTGTTCACGAGGATATCGATGGCGCCGAGCGTTTCGGCTGCGCGTGCGAACGCGGCATTCACGGCGTCTTCGTCGGTGATGTCCACGCTCACGCAGGCCACGTTTTCGCCGCCGCCGAGCGCGGTGCGCTGCGCCTCGAGCCGCGCGGCGTCGCGGCCCATCAGCGTGACGCGTGCGCCGGCCTGCAGGAGCGCAGCGGCGGTCGCCGCGCCAATGCCGCTGCCGCCGCCGGTCACGACGGCGTGACGATCGTTGAGGATTGCCTGGTTCATGCTTACACGGTTCCTTCGGCGCGTTGCGCGCGTTCCAGCGGCGAGAGACCTGCCGCCGCTGCTGCGGCCGCGCGCTCACGCTCGATATTGCGTTCGAGTTGCGTTTTGGCGGCTGTGTACTGATTCGGCCACTTGATGTCGAGGTAGCCGATGCGTGCGGCTTCGGTGAGCGTCCACGACGGATTGGCCAGATGCGGCCGCGCAACGGCGCACAGGTCGGCACGCCCGGCCGCGATGATGCCGTTCACGTGATCCGCTTCGGAAATCGCGCCCACGGCGATCGTCGCGATGCCTGCTTCATTGCGGATTCGGTCGGCGAACGGTGTCTGGAACATGCGGCCGAAAACGGGCCTTTCCTCCTTGCTGACCTGACCCGACGAGACGTCGATCATGTCCGCGCCGGCCGCCTTGAAGGCGCGCGCGATCTCGATGGCGTCGTCGGGCGTGTTGCCGCCTTCCACCCAGTCGTGTGCCGAGACGCGCACCGAAATCGGTTTGTCCTCGGGCCACACCTCGCGAATCGCCTTGAAAACCTCGAGCGGATAACGCAGGCGCTTTTCAAGCGAGCCGCCGTATTCGTCAGTACGCTGGTTCGTGAGCGGCGAGAGGAAGCTCGAAAGCAGATAGCCGTGTGCGCAGTGCAATTCGAGCCAGTCGAAGCCCGCATCGTTCGCCATTTGCGTGGCGTGCACGAATTGCGCCTGGATCTCGCGCAGTTCCTCCGCGCTCGCTTCGTGCGACCACTGGCTCACGCCGCGCAGATATTGCTGTGGCGAAGCGGAGACGAGCGGCCAGTTGCCATCGTCGAGCGGCTGGTCGATGCCTTCCCATGCCACGCGCGTCGAGCCCTTGGCGCCGGAATGGCCGAGCTGCATGCCGATTTTCGCGTCCGAGTTCGTATGCACGAAATCGACGATACGCTTCCACGCCTGCACATGCTCGGGCGCATACATGCCGGGGCAGGCGGGCGTAATGCGCGCCTCGGGCGAGACGCAGGTCATCTCGGTCATGACGAGCGCGGCGCCACCCATTGCTCGCGCGCCGAGATGCATGAGGTGATAGTCTCCGGCTACGCCGTCATGCGCGGAGTACTGGGCCATCGGCGAGACGACCACGCGATTTTTCAACGTCACGCCACGCACTGTATAAGGCGTGAACATGGGCGGCACTGCACGTGCCTCGCCACCCGCGCGCTGCGCGAGCCATGCTTCGAAACCGGACAGATAGCCCGCGTCGCGCTCGCGCAGATTTTCATGCGAAATGCGCTGCGAGCGCGTGAGCAGGGAATAAGCAAACTGCTCTGGATCGAACTTTGCGTAACGGTCCACGTGCTCGAACCACTCGGTGGAATTGCGCGCGGCGTTTTGAATACGCAGGACATCCACGCTGCGCACGTTCGTGTAGTGCGTGAGCGCCGCGCGCAGATCGGCGGGGTGTTCTTCCATGCTGTTGGCGAGTTCGATCGCGTCTTCGAGTGCGAGCTTCGTGCCCGAGCCGATCGAGAAGTGCGCGGTGTGCGCCGCGTCGCCCATCAGCACGACGGGAATTTCCTTGCCGTCGGCCGCGGTTTTCCAGTGCACCCATTCGCGATTGACCACGCGCGGAAAGCGGATCCATTGCGACGAGCCGCGCAGATGCGACGCATTCGAGCGCAGCGCGTGGCCGTCGAGATAGCGCGCAAACAGCTTCTCGCAGAACGCGATGCTGTCTTCCTTGCTCATGGTGTCGAGGCCAGCCGCGCGCCACACGTGATCAGGCGTTTCGATGATGAACGTCGACGTGTTGTCGTCGAAGCGGTAGGCGTGCGCCTGGAACCAGCCCCATTCGGTTTCTTCGAACGCGAACGTGAAGGCATCGAAGAGTTTCGACGTGCCGAGCCACACGAAGCGGCAATTGCGCAAGTCGATATCGGGTTGATAGGTAGCGGCGTACTTCTGGCGCGTGGCGCTGTTCAGGCCGTCGCTCGCAATGATGAGGTCGGCGTGGGTCACGTCGTCGTCGGTGATCTGCGATTCGAACACGAGCTTTACGCCGAGCGCTTCGCAGCGCGCCTGCAGGATGTTGAGCAGACGCTTGCGGCCAATGCCGCAGAAGCCATGGCCAGACGAGCGGATCGCACTGCCGCGGAAGTGAATCTCGATGTCGTCCCAATGATTGAAGGCGTCGAGAATTTCGTCTGCGCTTTCGGGGTCGGCCGCGCGCAGGTTGCCGAGCGTCTGGTCCGAGAACACCACGCCCCAGCCGAACGTGTCGTACGGCCGGTTTCGTTCGATCACGGTGATTTCGTAGTCAGGGTGACGGCGCTTCATCAAGAGGGCGAAATAGAGGCCTGCCGGCCCGCCGCCAATGCAAACAATGCGCATGCTCGCTCCTTCGTTCGGTCTGCAAGGGCAATGTAGGTCTAATTACTTTAGGTGTCAAGTAATTTGCCGCTGCGTTTTGCCGATGAAGCCGGGATCATCCAGCGCGCGAGCGCGAAACATCTGAATTTTTCCGGAACCCTTGGCGCCCCCACGCGTCAACTGGCCATGACGCAAGAAAAGTGACCGCGCAGGCTTTCGCGCGGCTTTCCGCGATGTGGCACCAGAAAAGGGCGGGCGCTGGCTAGATGTGCATGGCGCGCACCGTCCGGGCGTGCGCGTGCGACTGCGTGAACGCGTCAAGCGCGCGAATTGCTTACCATGGGTTACGCAGGCCCATTTCGTATTGAACTGGCATTAAAGTCGCTTATGGAGGCGGCGCTCGGGCGCAGCCTTTTACGGAACCCTTTCATGCGTAGCGCGTGTGGCCACGAATCGATCAGTTATCCTTACAAAAAGGTCGATAAAGCTGACAGCTTCATCGAGTCGAGGTCGCGTATCCCTTCAATCGTAATCTTCGACACGAACGGGAGTCGTCACCAATGAATCAAACAGCGAAGCGATCGATCGAAATCGACTTTTTCCGGGGTTTCGCATTGATTTCCATCGCGCTCGATCACATTCCGTCCAGCGTGCTCTCGCATGCGATGCTGCACAACTTCGCGTTCTGTGACTCAGCGGAGGTGTTCGTGTTCGTGAGCGGCTATGTGTGCGCGGCGAGCTGGCTTGCCATCGCCGGGCGCAACGGAGCGGGCGCGGCCAACCACCGTTTCTGGCGTCGCGGGCGCGAGATCTACGCGGCCTATCTATGCACGGCAGCGCTCATGCTGCTTTCGGGCGCCGCAGCGGTCATGCTGCGTGTGGATTCGCCACTGGTTGCCGAGTCGGGCTATCTGCGCTTTGCCGCACATCCGTTCACGATGCTTGCGAATATCGCCGTGTTTCGCGATCAGCCCTATCTGGCCGGCGTGCTGCCCATGTACATCGTGCTCGTGATGGCCTTGCCGTTCGTGATGCCGTTTGCGCGCCGCTCGCCCGATCTCGTGCTCGTGGGCAGCTTCGTGCTGTGGTTCGGCGGGTGCTGGCTCGTGGGGTATCTGCCTGCCGCACCCGGCGCCATATGGCCCTTCAACCCGTTTGCCTGGCAGGCCATGTTCATGCTGGGCCTGCTGTGTCGCCTCTATCCTGTGTCGCGCGCGTTTCAGGTTTCGTTTGCCGGCCGCACCGTGACAGCGTTCGCGCTGGTGCTCGTTGCCACGTTCGCGTTCATCCAGTTGTTCGCCGATCTGGACCCTCAGCCGGGCTACATGAAGCAGAACCTCGCGAGCGTGCGCATCGTGAATTTCGCTGCTGTGGCCTGGCTCGCCGCGCAGGCGGTGCGCAAAGGCTGGATAGCGTGGCTCGCGCAGCGGCTGCCCGCCGTCGTCACCGTGGGGCAGCAGGGCCTCGTTTGTTTCGTGGGTGGCGCGGTGGCTTCGAATGTCATCGACACGCTGCTGCGTGCCACGCATGTGACGGATTCACTGCCGGCACGGCTTGCAGGCGACGTGCTTGCGGTCGGTGCGTTGCTCATGCTCGCGGGTAGCGTGCGGCGCCTGAAAGCGGTACGGCCGCGCGTCGCGCTCACGTGAAGCGCGACGGCGTACATTCAAAGGTGAGGGTTTGCGGGAGGCCTATGAACGCATGCGTTGCGCGATGCGCTCATGCCTTGACGAGTTCGCGCACGTCGGTCGCAGGCACCGATCCGAATGCATCGCTCAACGCATAGTCGACCAATTGCTGTGCCGCTGCTTCGGGCGTGGACAGCAGACCGTTCTGCTTGAGTTGTTCGAAGCGCTCGCGCATCGGGAACTGGTCGAGGCTCGTCGCGCGGATCGTTTCCTGCATGCCGGTGTCGATCACGCCCGGCGCGACGCTGCAAATGCGTAGGCCGGCTGGCGCATCGAGTGCGACGGCGCGCGCGTGGTGGTCGAGCGCGGCCTTGGTCGCGCAGTACACGCTCCAGCCCGGATACGCGTTGCGCGCAGCGCCACTCGAAACGTGCACGATGCGGCGCGACGCATTCGCGCTCAGGGCTTGCGTGGCGGCGAGCGCGTTTGCAAGCATCAACGGTGCGGCGACATTGAGCGTGACGGCTCGGGCAATGGCGAGCGCGTCCTGTTCGCCGAGCGGCGCGATGGGCTCTACGGTGCCCGCGTTGTTGAAGAGCAGCACGCATTGCGCGCCGCGCGCAAACGCATTCAGCGTGTCGCCGGCCAGCCAGCGCTCGAGCGCGGCGGGATCGGCGAGATCCACGACAGCTTGCGAGAACCGCTCAGGATGGAGGCCGGCCAGTTCCTCGTGCGCGCCGCGGCCAAGGCCGAGTACCTCGATGTTCCGTTGCAGCAGCGATTGCGCGAGCGCCGCACCCAATCCGCGCGTATGGCCGGTGACGATGGCGCGAATGGCAGAACGGGGGGCGGATGTCGAAATCGTCATGGTGTCGTGATGAAAAAAAGGATGCGATCCTTGCGCACGCAAGGGGTTGATACGTGCAATTCGAGGGATTTTGCCGCACGCCGCATGGATTTGCAGCGCGGCGCGGCGTGTGAAATTGGACTCAAAACCGGCCGCGGCAATTGATTGCCCGGTTGGGTCGGCCGCGTTTTCGGTATCATAGCGTCCGGTTCCATATGGAAGAGAT
This sequence comes from Paraburkholderia sp. J8-2, assembly GCF_905220195.1. NCBI lineage: Bacteria > Pseudomonadati > Pseudomonadota > Betaproteobacteria > Burkholderiales > Burkholderiaceae > Paraburkholderia > Paraburkholderia sp. J8-2. The sequence goes on along the minus strand of NZ_CAJMZA010000001.1, from coordinate 40,052 downwards.
CTGGACGTGAAAGCCGCATCGCAACAACGCCGTACCCTGAGCTTCAAGGAAGGACTTCTTGAGATCAAGAAGTCCATGGGGGGCGGCGCAGGCCAGCCCGCCGAAGAACAGGCGCAAAAATCGCAAGGCAAGCCCGCTCACAAGGGCGCGAAGGGCCATGGTGGCTCGCATGCCCCGAAGGGCCCGCGTGCTCCGAAAGACGGTTCGGCGGCTGCGGGCGTGGCCGGCGGCAAGGACGAGCGCTCGCGCTCGCGCCACGGCCGCCCTCAGGGCGCGAGAGCGCAGGAGCAGAACCCGGGGGAGCCGGGGCAGCGCGCCCAGCAGCCGCGCCGGCCGCAACAGCCGAAGCCGGCTCGCGGTCCGGAGGCAGGCGAGCGTTCGGGGCAGCAGCGGCGCCGTCCGGCGCGTCCCCAGCAGCCGCCGGCAGCGAATCTGAGCGAGGCCGAAAAGGCGCGCATCGAGCGCAACCGCCAGCTCAACACGGTGTGGAATGTGTTCGCGAAGCACTATCCGGCTTTCCGCGACCGTTTGCCGCTCAAGATCGGCGTGGCCGAGGATCTCGTTGCGCGTCACCCCGAGTACGAACGCACGATGATCGTCGCCGTGCTCAAGCGCCACGTGAATCATCCGCGCTATCACGAGCGTGTGGCAGCGGGCGGCTCGCGCTACGAACTCGACGGCACGGCCTCGGAAGGCCCGGGCATCGATCCGTCGCACGTCGGCCGCGCCAATGCGGCGCTTGCGCGTCAAAAGGCCAAGGCCGAAGCGCAAGCCAAGGCGCGTGAAGAGGGCAAGGCGCAGCCGGAGGCCAAGCCCGAAGTGAAGGCTGAGGCGAAGACCGAAACCGCGCCCCAACCCGAAGCCCAGAGCGCAGAAACGCAGGCCTCGTCCAACGTGCCGGAAGCAGCGGTACAGCAACCGGAAAGCGGCGAGACGCCCGCAGCCGGCGCCTGAAGCCCGCGCGCCGGAGCGATCCGGCCAGAAACAACCCTCTCGCGGTGCCGCCGCGCGAGGGTTGTTGCACGTCTGGCGTGCGTAGGGCGTCCGCCTGGTGAGGGCCGGGCGATGACTGCGCGCGCTGCCGGCCTGCCGGGCCAGGCTATGCTGTGTTGCCGCGCAGCGTCTTCCTGCGCCGAACCCCAGGCAATCTGCACACTTTGCGCCTGTCGCGCCAGGCGCGCCCGCCATGAACCTACGCCAACTCGAACACGTGGTCGCCCTCGCGGAAGAGGGCAGTTTCGCCCGCGCGGCCCAGCGCGTGCACCTGAGCCAGCCTGCCCTGAGCCGAAGCATCCAGGCCATCGAGGAAAAGCTCGACATGGTGCTCTTCGACCGTACGACCCGCGAAGTGCAGATCACGCCAGCGGGAGAGACCGTCGTGCGCCGGGCGAAGAAGGTGTTGTTCGAGGCCCGCTGCCTCGTGCGCGACGTGGACCTGTTGCGCAATCACTGCATCGGCTCGGTGAGTTTCGGGGCGGGGCCGTATCCCGCGGCCATGCTCTTGCCGGCCGTGCTCGATATGCTCGCGCAGCGCCATCCTCAGTTGCGCATCGATGCCCGAATCGACAACTGGAAAAATTTGCTCGACGCGCTGTCCAGCGAGACGCTCGATTTTTTGATCGTCGACATTCGCGGCGCGCCGCCCGTGAGTGAAATCAGCGTGATCCCGCTGCCCAGGCATCGCGTGGCCTGGTATGTGCGCGAAGGCCATCCGCTCGCGCAGTTCGAAACGCTGGAGGCGCGCCAGTTGCAGGCGTTTCCGATCATCGCCGTGCCGTTGCCCGACACCATGCGCAACGCGCTGCGCAAATGGCTGCGCTACGCGCCCGGCCACGAACTCGAGTTTCATCTCGTCTGCAACGACGTGAACGTGCTGCAGGAGTACGCGCGCAAGACCGACGCGCTGTTGCTGCTCACGAGCCACGCGTTCTGGAATCCGGCACGCATGGCCGGTCTCGTGCCGCTTTCGCTACCCGCGCACTCACCGCTCTGGCTGCAGTTCTGCATCGTCCATCTCGCGGGCCGCACGCTGTCGCCGGCGGCGGAACAAGCCATTCGCGCCGTGCAAGACGCGGCCGAAGCCATTCAGCCGCAAATCGATTGATGTGCTGATTGCATCGATTCGATGCAAATTATGCAGTTGTCTTATTGATTTCCGCGTCGTTCAATGTCCCGAACGCGGCAGCTTTCGGCGCCCCGCACGTAGCGGCGCCCAACGTATAGCCGCGCACGGAGACACAATGACACCAGAGACACGCAGCAAGCGCCAGCGATGGGTAATCGTCGTCGGCCTGTTTTTCTTTCTCGCGATCAATTTCGCCGATAAGGCGCTCATCGGACTCGCCGCCGAGCCGATCATGCGCGAGCTTGGGCTCACGCACACCCAGTTCGGGCGCATCGCGGCCAGCTTCTTCACGTTTTTTTCCATTTCCGCGCTGCTTGTTGGCCTGCTCGCCAACCGCGTGAAGGCGCGCTGGCTGCTGCTGGCGATGGCGATCACGTGGTCGGTTTCGCAGGTGCCGCTGCTCGTATTTGCAACGCCGCTTACGCTGATCGTCTCGCGCGTGCTGCTCGGTGCGAGCGAAGGGCCCGCGTATCCCGTGGCCGTGCATGCGCTTTACAAGTGGTTCCCCGACCACGAGCGCGCGGTGCCTTCCGCCGTGCTCACTATTGGGGCATCGTTCGGCGCCGGCCTGATCGCGCCGGTCATTACCGGCGTGATTGTGCATTTCGGCTGGCATGCGGCGTTCGTCATGCTGGCCGTGGTCGGCATGATCTGGAGCGTGATCTGGCTGCTAATCGGCAAGGAGGGGCCGCTTGGTACGCACACCGTGGGCGATACGGGTTCGTTGCGCGCTCACCCATCTGCGCTCGCGTTGCCGCACAAGATTCCCCTCGGCGCACTGCTGCTCTCGCGCACCTGCGTCGGGAGCGATCTCAGCGGCTTCGCGGCCTACGTGATCCTCACGATGTCGACGATCTGGCTGCCGAGCTATCTCGTGCGCGTGGCGGGCTATTCGCTCACGGAAGTCGGCTGGATTGTCGTGCTGCCCGCATTTGGGCAGATGGTGGTTTCGCCGCTTTTCAGCTGGTGGTCGCAGCGGCTGATGGCGCGCGGCGTGTCGAGCCGACATGCGCGCGGCACGCTGGGGGCGGCGTCGGTCGTGGCATCGGGCGCGGCGCTCGCGGTCATGCCGCTGCTGCCGGCGGGGCCGCTCCTCATCGTTGCGGTGACGATCGCATTCTCGCTCGCCTCGTTCACGTTCGTGAGCGGCGTGACGCTGGCCGGCGAGATCGTGCCGCCCGCCCAGCGCGGCGGCGTGCTCGGCATCAACATCTGCATCACTACGTTGGCCGGGCTCGTGACGCCGGCGGTAATGGGGCAGGTGATCGACCATGCGGCGGCACAGGTCGACGGCTATCGCACGGGCATGATGCTGGCCGGCGTGTTCTCGGTCGTGGCGGGTGTGATCGCGGCCTGCCTGATCGATCCCGCTTCCGATCGCCGTCGCTTTGCGGCGCTCGCAGATGTCACCGAGGATGCTTGCGTTGCCCGGTCGCTGGCTTCGGGCGAGCAATGAACCTGCTGAAATAGAAAGGAATGCTAACGTCCATGAAAAACGCCGATTTCACGCCACTCATGCGTCCCGCATCGATTGCCATCGTCGGCGCCTCGGCCGATGCCGCCAAGGTTGGCGGCATGCCTTTGCGGCTGCTGCGCGAGCACGGCTATGCAGGCCGCATCTACGCGATCAACGCGAAGGCGGCGCACGTGCAGGGCGTACCCGCCCACGCCACGCTCGACAGTGTGCCGGAGCCTGTCGATCTCGCGATCGTCGCAGTGCCCGCGCACGCGGTACCGGAAGTGATGGCGCAGCTCGTGCGGCGGCGAGCGCGCTCGGCCGTCCTGTTCACGGCGGGCTTTGCCGAAACGGGCGAGGCAGGACGCGCGGCGCAGCGCGACCTCGCCCACACGGCGGCCCAAGGCGGCGTGACGCTGCTCGGCCCCAATTGTCTCGGTCTGATGAATCTGCGCGAGCGGGTCTACGCAACGTTTTCGCCCGTGGCGCTCGCAGGCGCGCCGCCCAGAGGCGACGTCGCGCTCGTGAGCCAGAGCGGGGCGTTCGGCGCCTACGCGTTTGCGCTTGCCCGCGAGGCGGGGCTCGGCCTGAGCCACTGGATCACGACGGGCAACGAGGCCGGTGTGCAGGTGGCGGACGCCATTGCGTGGCTCGCCGCCGATCCGGATACGAAGGTCATTCTCGCTTACCTCGAAGGCTGCACGGACGGCGCGAAGCTGCGCCGGGCCTTCGCCGCCGCGCGCGCGGCGGGCAAGCCCGTGGTCGTTGCCAAGGTCGGCACCACGGCGACGGGCGCGCGCGCCGCGCAGTCGCACACCGCGAGTCTCGCGGGCGAGGACGCCGTTTATCAAGCCGTGTTCGACGAATACGGCGTGTTCCGTGCCGATACGCTCGAGGCCTTCTTCCGGCTCGGCTACGCGCTCTCGAAAGGGCGCCGGCCGCAGTCGGCCGCCAGCGCCATTGTCACCGTCTCGGGCGGCGTTGGCATCATGATGGCCGACCGCGCCGAAGCGCTCGGCCTCGAACTGCCGCCGCTGCCCGAAGCGAGCGGCGCGCGGCTGCGCGAGCGCATTGCGTTCGCTTCCACGATTAATCCCATCGACGTGACCGGCCAGATCGTCGCCCAGCCCGAGGTGCTCGCCGACACGCTCGTCGATACCGCCACCTGCGGCGCATTCGGCAGCGTGGCCGCGTTCATCGCCGGTGCTGGCAACGTGCCCGCGACATGGGCGGCGATCGAGCGGGCGGTCGAGCGCGCAGCCGAAGGCAGCGCGAGCGCGCCGCTCGTGCTCGCGGGCCTTGTCGACGACGCCAAACGGCAGTGGCTCGAAGCGCGCGGCGTGCTCGTCTATCGCGAGCCTGCGCATGCCATGGAGGCCATCGCTACATTGTTGCGTGCTCAACAGAATGACGCCGCACGAAAATCCACCCATGTCGAGACCGAGCCGGCGCATGTCGCGCTCCCAGCGAGCGTGCCGCCGAACGCCGTCTCACTGGACGAGGCCGAAGCCATGGCGCTGCTCGGTGAAGCCGGCGTGGCGGTCGCACCGCATCGCGTGGCACGCACGGCGAGCGCAGCCGTCGAAGCGGCGCAGGCTTTGGGCTTTCCCGTCGCGCTCAAGCTGCGCTCGCGCCATGTGCTGCACAAGAGCGATATCGGCGGGGTGCGGCTCGATCTGCGCGACGCGGCGGCCGTGCGTCATGCCTACGAAGCCATTGCGCATGCCGCTGTGCAAGCGGATGTGCCGGGCGGCTTCGAAGGCGTGGTGGTTGCGCGCATGGTGAAGGGATGGGGCGAGATCATCGTCGGCGTGAAGCGAGACCCCGTGTTCGGTCTCGTTGCCATGGCGGGGTTGGGCGGCACCGGCGTCGAATTGTGCCGCAAGGTGGCCTTCGGGCTTGCGCCGCTCACATGCGAGCGCGCACTGGCGATGCTTGAAACGAGCGGCGTGGCCGCGCTCTTTCGCGGCCATCGCGGCAACCCTGTTCTGCCGCTCGACGCAGCCGCGGCCACGCTGGTCGCGCTCACACGCCTCGCCGCGGCAATTGGCGATGCGCTCGAAACGCTCGAAATCAATCCGCTCATCGTGACGCCGCAGGGCCTCGTTGCGGCCGATGCTGTCATCACATTAGCGCGCGCAGTGTAGACAAATCGCAGCCATTTTTATTCCGCGAGCATCCTTGCAAGGCATCTTGATATGTACAACCAAACAATGAGTGTTGTAGAAGCGAACCCAGAAAAACTGCATGAAGACCCTGTCGCCGCGCTGGTGCGTATGTACGCGGGGCCGCTCGCCATCGCACGTTATCCTGTCGTCGAGGTCATGCGCACCTGTGCGCTGCATACGCTGGCGCAGTCCACCAGCCCGCTGCGCCGGCCCTTCAACGTGATTCACGCGAGCATGCAGCGCTGGACGCATGAAGACCGTGACATCGTGACGCCCGCCAACGATTTTCTCTATCTGAATGCGTGGATCGATCTTTCCGACGGGCCGGTGGTGCTCGACATTCCAGCCGTAGAGGACGACCGCTATTACGTGGTCGAACTGCTCGACGCCTTCACGAACAACTTCACGAACCTCAGCCCGCGCAATGCCGGCACGCGAGGGAGCCGCTTCGTTCTGCACACGCCGGAACAGTGCCCGACTGGCGACGGAGTGGCGCTCGTGTGCCCCTCGAAACTCGTGTGGATGCTGGGCCGCGTACTCGTGCAAGGCGACGACGATCTCGCGCGAGCGCAGCACGTGGCTGCCGCTTTCCGGCTCGCTGGCGCGCAGGGCGCGGGCCCGGCCTGCGTGCGGCAATGGCACGAAAGCGGTGACGCCGCGCTCGACTTCTTCGACAACGTTCTTGAGTCGTTCGCGGATTTTCCACCACAAGACGACGAAGCCGCGATGCTCAGTGCACTCGAACGCGCGGGCGTGCGTGCATTGAACGGGCGCGGCGCGGCGGCGTTGCCCGAGACCGTGCAGCAAGGCCTGCGGCTTGCCTACGCCGACGCCCAGCGGTTGATTCTCGCCTTCACGGAAAGCCGCGCGCGGCGCAGCTGGACATACAGCCTCGGACTTGGCCGCTACGGCCACGCCCACGTGCTGCGCGCCTGCATCGCCATGAAGGGGCTGGGTGCGCTTGCGGCCGACGAGGCAGTCTATGCAACCGCCGATTTCGACGAAGCCGGCGAGCGGCTAACCGGCCGCCGCCGCTATGAACTCTATTTTCCGCCTGGCGAATTGCCGCCCGTCGACGCGCTCTGGTCGCTCTCGCTTTATGGCGCGGACCGCTACTTTGCCGACAACGCGATACGCCGCTACGCAATAGGCGATCGCACGCCCGGCCTGCAATACGACGCGGACGGAGGCCTGCGCATCCAGATCCAGCATGAAGCGCCGAGCTCGCAGTCGAACTGGCTTCCCGCGCCGGCAGGGGGCTTTTATCTGATCCTGCGCTTCTACCATCCGCAGGCATCGTTTCTCGAAGGACGCTATGCCATTGCGCCGGTGCGCGCCGTCGCGGCCTGACTCGCGCCCGAAAGCTCACTTCCATCGATTCACATTAATTCGCCATGCGAAATATCATGTCTTCACTCGAATCCCCCGAAATTACCGCGCTTTCATCCGATCAGTCCCGCTTCGATCTGGCCGTCGAGGCGGTCCAGTTCGCGCTTCCGCTTTATGAAATGGCGCGCATGCGTTCTGCCACCGGCCCGCGCGTGGATCGCACGGGGCGCCCCGCGGGCGAGTCGCCGGAATCGCCCAACCGCTGGGCTAACGAATGGTTTCATACGCGTGTGCTGCAGGGCCCTCAGAACCGCCGCGTGGTGACGCCCAATAACGACACGCTCTATTCCTGTGCGTGGTTCGATCTGAGCGACGGGCCAATCGTCATCCGCGTGCCCGCCATGCAAGCGCGCTACTACGTGCTGGGCCTGCTCGACCTCTATACCAATCCGTTTGGCTATATCGGCACGCGCACCACCGGCAGCGACGCGGGTGCATTCTTTCTGCATGGACCGGACTGGAGCGCAGACGTGCCCGAGGGCATGCAAGCGATAGCGTGTCCCACCAGCACGGTGTGGCTGATCGGCCGCATTCTGGTGGACGGTGAAGCGGATCTCGAGGCAGCCAACCACTTGCAGGACCAGCTCACGGTCGAACCGGCGCCCGGCAGCGCGGCGCAGGTGCCCAAGCTGATCGACGCCGCTATGCAGCCAGGCGAAAAGCTCGGAGATGTGAACCGTTTTGCGCAGGTCGTGAATCGCCTGCTTGCTGTTGAGCCGCCGCCACGTGAGGCGCGCGCGTATGTCGCGCGCTTCGAGGCATGCGGAATCGGCGCTGCCCGCGTTGACAAGACGCTCGATGAAGAACAGCGCGCGTTACTCGAAAGGGCGCTTGCGCACGTCACGCACGAGCTTGCCGGCGAGCCACCACTCGCCTTGGGCGGAGGGTGGGCGTTGCCGGTGGATGTGCGCGCAACGTTTGGCGAGGACTACCGCACGCGCGCCCAGGCGGCGCTTTGCTATATCGGCGTGCTAGGGGCTCAGGAGGCGATGTACATCACCGCCGATACCGACGCACAGGGCGCCGTGCTCGACGGCAACGCATCGTATGTACTGCACTTCGCACCGGGCAACCTGCCAGCAGTCGACGCTTTCTGGTCGCTGACCGCCTACGAAAAGGCGACGTACATGCTGGCCGAAAATGCGATTGGGCGTTACTCGATCGGCGACCGCACGAGCGGCCTGGAATACGACGCCGACGGCGGCCTGCGCATTGCCATCTCGGCGCGCGTGCCGGACGAGCCGACCTTGCGCCGCAACTGGCTGCCTGCGCCGGCGGAGCGCTTCTATCTCGCACTGCGCTTGTATGTGCCGCGCGAAACGCATCTCGCGCGCACCTTCGTCTATCCGGCGATCCAGCGTGCGGCCGAGGGCGTGTGATCCAGGCGGCGCGCGCGGCGGTGTTAGCGCGCGCTGCCGGAAGCGGTGCCGGGCACGGCAGCCTGAGCCGATGCCGCCGACACCGGCGCGGGCGCCGCCACAGGCGCGGAGGCGGCCCCGGCCGCCGAAGCCGCGAGCCCGGCGCTTACGGGTGCATCGCTTGCGGCAGGGGCGCTCGCCGTGTCGAGTACCCGGCTGAACTCGATGGCGCGCGTGCGGATCTTTTCCGCATAGGCTTTCGAGCCGCCGTAGTTCTTCATCGCGGCGTTGAGGTCGCCGCCCGCGGCCCGCTCGTAGCCATAGAGGATCGACGAGCCGACGTCGATGTTGACCTCGGGGTCGGTGAGGTCCTTGTTATGCAGGATATTGCGATGCGCTGACGGCACGACCTGCATGAGTCCGGTTGCGCCGTTCGCCCCATGCGCCTTTTCGCGAAAGCGCGACTCGATCGAGATGATGGCGAGCAATACCGCAGGCGGCAGCGAATACTTCTCGGCGGCGCCGGTCACGGCGAGCGAAATCTGCGCGGCCTTTTCTTTCGCGAGACCGAACTTTTGCGTGAGGTATTTCGAAACGGCGCTGGAAGCGGCGGGCGAGCTTGCGGGATCAACCGCGCTCGCCGCCGATGCGCTGACGGTGTCGCTAGCGGGCGCCTGCTGCTGCGCCTGCGCGGCCGCGGTTTGCACGAGGGCCGGCAACAGGGCGAGCAGGCAGAGTAACTGCCTCATGGCCGGTGCATAAGAAGAAAAACGAAGGCGCAAGTATAACCGGCCCCGATTAATGAGGCCGGCTGTGTGTCATCGCGTTTTTACGTACCCGATCGGCGTCAGGGCCGGGCGTCGCGCCCGGCGTGGCTTCGGGCCGCGTTCAGGCCGGGTTCAGCCCTTCTGCACGGATGCCTTCCAGATTTCGTCGATGCTCGCGGCGAGCGTGGCGTCGAACTCGGCGTCGCTCATCGATTTCGTGAGGTCGTTGATGAGCGCGCGCGAAAAGCTTGCAATCATTCGATGGTTCTTCGCGAGGCGCGCACACGCGTCGGTGCGCGAATAGCCGCCGGACAGCGCCACGACGCGCACCACGCGAGGATGTTCGATGAGCGGCAGATAGAAGTCGGGCGTATCGGGAATCGTGAGCTTGATCATCACGTTCTGCGAGGCGGGCAGTGCGTCGAGACCCTTGAGCAGTTCGTCGCGCAGGAGCTTCTCGGCCTTGGCCTTGTCGGGGGCCTTGATCGAGACTTCGGGCTCGAGAATCGGCACGAGCCCGTGAGCGGATATCTGCGCACCGAAGGCGAACTGCTGCGCGGCAATCGAAGCAATGCCCGAAGGCGAGGCATGCTCGATCACGGAGCGCATCTTGGTGCCGAAAATCCCTGCCTTCACCGCGCGCTCGAGCAAGGCGTCGAGGCCCGGAATCGGCTTCATGAGGCGCACGCCGTCGGCTTCGGCCTCCAGACCCTTGTCGACTTTGAGGAAGGGCACGACGCTGCGCTCGTTCCAGAGAAAGGCGGGCACGGGCTTGCCTTGCGCCTGGCCGTCCATGGTCGCTTCGAAGAGGATCGCGCCAATCACCTTCTCGCCCGTGAAGGCGGGGGCGCTGATGATGCGCACGCGCATCTCATGCATCAGGCGGAACATTTCGGCGTCGCCGCTATACGCGCTTTCGGGGATCCCGTACTGGAGCAGCGCGCCAGGCGTCGAGCCGCCGCTCTGGTCCAGCGCCGCGATGAAGCCCGGTTTGTCGCGCATCTGCGCAAGCATTTGCTCGTTTGCCATTCTCGTCTCTCCCGCAATTGGAGCGCCCTTGCGGGCGCGGTTACTCGAATCCGGCCGTCGGCTCCTCCGCCGAGTGTACTTGCGCCGTAAAGCTGCGTCTTTGCCATTATGTGGGTGCGGCCGCGCAGTCGCACCGAAGAAGCGAAACGGTAGACCGTAGCAATTGCGATGCCAGGGCAAGCCACAAAAAAGCGCAAGCGCGGGCCGAGAAAGCCGCGCTTGCGCGTGTCGATTCCTGCCGGCGCTTGCTGCCGGTGCGCGACGTGGCTCGCGCCGCCGCGACCGCTCAGAACCGATGCGTCATGCCGAGCGCCGCCATGTACTGCTTCGTGCCCGCCTGGGTCACGCTCACGCCGGGCCAACTCACGGTGGCGCTGCCATTGTTCTTGAAGTAGCCCGCCCGCACGTAGAAGCTCGTGCGCTTCGAAATCCAGTGGTCGGCGCCGATCTGGAAGCCTGGCGTGTTGTCATGCGCGCCGCGCACGTTGCGATACAGCGCCGCGAGCTGGATCTCGTCAACGGACGTGGCCTGGATCGTCGCGCCGACCTCGGCGATGCTCAGCGAATGCGCCGTGCCGAGCGCTGCGGCGAGCGTGTGCGGCGCGGGATCGTTCGCACGCTGGTACGAGTAGTTCGCCTGAAGATTGACGATGCCGATGCGATAGGCGAGCGCGCCGATGAAATGCTCGGTGCCGAGCAGGGTGAGCGGCCCCGGCAGCCCCGTGATCGTCTCCTGGCCGGGATGCTGATACAGGTAGGCGAACCCGGCATAAAGCCCCGCGCCCGAATAGTTGATGCCGAGGTTCAGCACGTTGCCCGTCGTCGCCGTCACGGGCTGCGTAACCGTGGCCGGGAACGCGTACATGGCGTAGGCCTGCACGCCGTAGAATTTGGGCGTTTGATACAGAACGGAGTTGCTCAGGCGGCCGCCGTCGTACTGCGTGGAGAGCGTGTTGCGCTCGGGCGTGAGCACGAAAGCGGCGAACGGCGAGAGCGTTTCGTCGACCTTGAACGGATCGGTCGGATACACCACGCGAAAGCTCGCGTCGTACTGCCGGCCGAACGTGAGCGAGCCGTAGCGCTCGTCCTTGAGGCCCACCCACGACTGGCGATAAAAGAGCGTGCTGGTGTCGGCGAACAGGCCGCCGTTGTTGATATTGAAGCCCGACTCCACGGTGAACTGCGCCGTGAGGCCGCCGCCCAGATCCTCCACGCCCTTCAGGCCGAACAGCGAGCCCGTCGAGCCGCCGCTTTTCATGGCGAACGTATGGCTGCCGCCGTTGCCAAGGTATTGCAGATACGTGTCGGCAACGCCGTACAACGTGACGCTCGAATCGGCTGCCGCTGCGCCGCCGGCGGCCAGCGCCAGCGCGATGCCACACATTCCATGCACGCGTGCCCGCATGAAAGTCTCCTCCTCTAATTGTGTGAAAAGTCATCAAAAAAGCATGACCGTGCTAATTAGAGGGGCGCCAAAACTAGCTGTCTACTGCATTGTTTTCATGGCGAAATTGCAGTTTTTGCATGAATCATGGCCGTCACACGATCACTTGCGTCTGCGTGCCGCGGTCGTTCGCGAGCAGTGCCGAGAGCTTGCGCAGCGCGGCCTGCAATGGTTCGCGGCCGCCCGTCGCGCCTAGTGAAATGCGGATCGCGTTCGCGGTTTCCGGGCCTTGCTGGAAGGCCGTGGAGGGCGCGACGGCGAGGCCTTCGCTGCTCGCGGCGACGGCCAGTTCGCGCGCCTGCCAGTAGCGCGGCAGCGTGTACCAGAGATGAATTCCCGCGCCCGCCGACGATCCCAACGTGTGCGCCGCGACGCGCTGGCGCTCGCGCGCCTCGGTCTTCACATCGGCAAAGATTTGCTCGGCCATGCCTTCTTCGATCCAGTGCGTGGCGAGCGAGTTGGTAAGCGGTGCGGCCATGAGCGAGAACGTGCGCAGCGCGCTCACGAGGCGCGTATGTGCCTCTTCATCGGGCAGCGCGAGATAGGCCGTGCGCAAACCAGGCGAGAGCGTTTTGGACAGCGTTGCGAGATAGCAGACCTGAGCGGGCGCGATGCGCGCGAGCGGCGCGGGCGCATCGGGCGCGAAGCGCCAATAAGGATCGTCTTCGACGATGCGCGCGCCGCAGCGCTGCGCGACCCGCACGATCTCGAGGCGGCGCGCCTCTGGCATGGTCGCCGTGGTCGGGTTCTGCAGCGTGGGATTCAGGTAGATGAGCCGCGCCGCGTGCTCGCGGCAAGCTGCTTCCAGCGCGTCGGGCCGCATGCCGTGGGCATCGACGGCAATGGGCTCGATACGGCGGCCCAGTTGCGCCGCCGCGTGCGGCAGGCCCGGGTAGAGCAACGGCTCGGCGAGGATGACGTCGCCGGGCTGCGTGAAGGCGAGGATGAGCGCGGCGAGCGCCGCTTGTGCGCCTGGGCAGACCACCACGCGCTCCGGCGCAACGGGGCCGAGCATGGGCTGCAGCCACTTCGCGCCCGCTTGCCAGTCGGCGCGGCCGCCGCCGCCCATGTGGTAGGTCATCAGCAGATCGGCGTCGCTGCGTACCAGCACGCGCGCCATGCCTTCGCGCAGCAGCGCGTTCATGTCGAGGCCAGCGGGTGCGGGCGGAATGTTCATGCTGAGGTCCACGCGCTGCAGCAACTCGGCGCGTGGCGCGGCGATGAACGTACCAAGTGGCCCGCGCGCCTCGATCAGCCCGCGTCGCCGCGCTTCGTTGAAGCCGCGCGTGACGGTGGTCAGATCGACTGAAAGCAGAGTGGCGAGGCTGCGTTGCGCGGGCACGCGTTCGCCGGGGCGCAGCGTGCCTTGCGCCACCGCGCCTTCGATGAATTCGGCGAGCCGCAGATAGCGCGGGCCGTTGCCGGACTGCATTGCCGTGGCCCATACGTTGATCTCGCCGCCGCTTTCGGCGGGGTGGTTGTGTGTCATTGTGTCGCGGATGTATGCGTCATGTCTTACTCTAGCATGCGTGCATGAAGCGCGTAAATCCATACATATAGGCTATGTATGGCTTCTGTGACGGCCCTGCGGGGCCGCTCGTGCGGCAGCAGAGTGAGCACGTATGGATGGGTTTGCGCGAACGTCAACCTTGGAACCAGACATGCGCAATCCAGACCCTCGCTCAGGGCGGGCCGCTACGGCCGGCCCGCCTTCTTCATCACGTCCCCCCTTGATTGCCCGCTTCCTGCGCCGCGCCGCTCTAGTCGCGGTGGCCGCGCCGCTCGTGCTGCTCAGTGGCTGCAACATGGCGCTGCTCGCCCCGAAGGGCGATATCGGCGTGCAGGAAAAGAATCTGATTCTGATCGCGCTCGGGCTGATGCTGCTCGTCGTGATTCCCGTGATCGCGCTCACGCTGTGGTTCGCGTGGCGCTACCGGGCTTCCAATACGAGTGCGACCTACGCGCCGCTCTGGTCGCATTCCACGGCCATTGAAGTGGTGGTGTGGACGATTCCCTGCGTGATCGTGCTCACGCTCGCCGTGCTCATCTGGCGCACCACGCACTCGCTCGACCCGTATCGCCCGATCGAATCGCAAACGAAGCCGGTGCGCGTGGACGTGGTCGCGCTCAACTGGAAGTGGCTCTTCATCTACCCGGATTACGGTGTGGCTTCCGTGAACCAGCTCGCGATTCCCGTGGACACGCCCGTTGAGTTCAACCTCACCGCCGAGTCGCTGATGAATTCGTTCTTCATTCCGCAACTGGGCAGCCAGGTGTATGCGATGCCGGCCATGCAGACGAAGCTGCACCTCATCGCGAACGAGCCCGGTGTGTATGCGGGCCGCTCGGCGGCCTTCAGCGGCCCGGGCTTCTCCGACATGCATTTCGACACGCTAGCCAAGAGCCGCGCCGATTTCGACGCGTGGATCGCGCAAGCCAAGGCGTCGCCCACGATGCTGAGCCGCGCAGCCTACGAACAGCTCGCGCAACCTGGCGAAAAGACGCCCGTGACGCTCTATTCGAATGTCGCGCCGGGCCTGTTCGACGGCGTGGTCGGCAAATACATGCGCGACGTGCACGGCAACCCGATTTGCGGCACGGTCCCCAGCGCGGCTCACAGCGCGCCCCCTGGCGCGAGCGCCTCGGCGCTCAAGCTCAACCGTAGCGCCATCCTGGCAGCGGAGTAATCACACCATGTTCGGAAAACTCACGCTCGACGCCGTTCCCTGGCACGAGCCGATCATCATGGGCACGGGCGCTGTCGTCGCGCTCGGCGGCCTCGCCTTGCTCGCCGCGATCACGATCGCTGGCAAGTGGGGCTATTTGTGGCGCGAGTGGATCACCTCGGTCGATCACAAGCGCATTGGCGTCATGTACATCATTCTTGCGGTCGTCATGCTGCTGCGCGGTTTCGCCGACGCGATCATGATGCGCGCGCAACAAGCTATTGCCTACGGCGACTCGGCGGGCTATCTGCCGCCGCATCACTACGACCAGATCTTCACGGCGCATGGCGTCATCATGATCTTCTTCGTGGCCACGCCGCTCATTCTCGGCTTGATGAACGTGGTCGTGCCGCTGCAGATCGGTGCGCGCGACGTGGCCTATCCGTTCGTCAACTCGCTGAGCTTCTGGCTCTCCGTGGTGGGCGCGGTGCTCGTGATGGTCTCGATGTTCGTGGGCGATTTCGCGGCCACGGGGTGGGTGGCGTATCCACCGCTATCGGAGCTTGGTTATAGTCCGACCGTTGGTATGGATTACTACATATGGTCGCTGCAGCTATCGGGTCTCGGCACCACGCTCTCGGGCATCAACTTCATCGTCACGATCCTGCGCATGCGCGCGCCGGGCATGGACATGATGAAGATGCCGGTGTTCGTGTGGACGGCGTTCATCACCAACATCCTGATCGTCGCCGTGTTCCCGGTGCTCACCGGCACGCTCGCGCTGCTCACGATGGACCGCTACTTCGACATGCATTTCTTCACGAACGAGCTGGGCGGCAACGCGATGATGTACATCAACCTGATCTGGGTCTGGGGTCACCCGGAGGTGTACATCCTGATCCTGCCTGCGTTCGGTGCGTACTCGGAAATCATCGCGACGTTTTCGGGCAAGCCGCTATTCGGCTACAAGTCGATGGTCTATGCCACGTCGTCGATCGGCATTCTCTCGTTCTTCGTCTGGCTGCACCACTTCTTCACGATGGGCTCGGGCGCGAACGTCAATGCGTTCTTCGGCATCATGACCACGGTCATTTCGATCCCGACCGGCGTGAAGCTCTTCAACTGGCTCTTCACGATGTATCGCGGCCGCATTCGCTATCACAGCGCCACGCTGTGGACCATCGGCTTCATGGTGACGTTCGCGGTGGGCGGGATGACCGGCGTGCTGCTGGCCGTGCCGGGCGCGGACTTCGTGCTGCACAACTCGCTCTTTCTCGTTGCGCACTTTCACAACGTGATCATCGGCGGCGTGGTGTTCGGCTGCCTCGCAGGCGTGAGCTTCTGGTTCCCCAAGGTGTTCGGTTTCACGCTCAATGAGTTCTGGGGCAAGGTGTCGTTCTGGTGCTGGCTGATCGGCTACTGGCTCGCGTTCACGCCGCTCTACATCCTCGGCTTCGAGGGCATGACGCGCCGCATGAACCACTATGAAGTGGCCGAGTGGCATCCGTGGCTCGTGGTGGCGCTCGTGGGCGCAGTGTTCGTGGGCCTCGGCATTCTTGCGTTCATCGTGCAGATCGTGGTGAGCCTGCGCGATCGCGAAGCGAACCGCGATGTGACCGGCGACCCGTGGGACGGCCGCAGCCTCGAATGGTCGACCGCTTCGCCTGCGCCGTTCTACAACTTCGCCGTGCTGCCGGAGATCACCTCGATGGAGCAGCACTGGGACAACAAGGAAGCCGGCCGCGCCTACGTGCAGCCGCGCAAGTACGAAGACATCCACATGCCGCGCAACACGGGCGCGGGCTTCATCATCGCCGCATTCAGCCTGCTGTTCGGCTTCGCGATCGTGTGGCACATGTGGCTGTTCGCGGCGGTGGGGCTCGTCGGCATGATCGCCACGTTCATCGCGCGCACCTACAACCAGGATGTGGACTACTGGGTCCCGGCCGCCGAGGTCGAGCGCATCGAGAATGCGCGCTTCAGGCAACTCGGCATCCGGCGTTTCGATCAATCCGAGCAACTCGAGGAGATGGCTTAAACCATGGCTCACGCTGCTATTACTCACGCCCATGGTCATGGTCACGACGACAGCGCCAAGACCACACTAGGCTTCTGGATCTACCTGATGAGCGACTGCCTCATCTTCGCGACGCTCTTCGCCACCTTCGGCGTGCTCGCGAATGCGACGGCAGGCGGTCCGGGTGCGAAGGATCTGTTCGAACTGCCGTACGTATTGGGCGAAACACTGCTGCTGCTGGCGAGCAGCGTCACGTTCGGCATGGCCATGCTGGGTCTCTACGCGCAGCGGCGCGGCCAGGTGATCGCGTGGCTCGCGGTGACGTTCCTGTTCGGTGCGGGCTTTGTCGCGATGGAGTTGAACGAGTTCGCCAAACTCATCGCCGATGGCGCGGGGCCCGGCACGAGCGCGTACCTTTCGGCGTATTTCACGCTGGTCGGCACGCACGGACTGCATGTCACCGCGGGTCTGCTGTGGATCGCGATCATGATGCACCAGACCTTCAAGTTCGGCCTGACCGGCACGGTCCGCCGCCGCCTCGCGTGCCTGAGCCTCTTTTGGCACTTTCTCGATCTCGTGTGGATCTGTGTGTTTACGTTCGTTTATCTGCGAGGTTTCCTGTGAGCCAATCTCATGCCACTCATCACGCCGTGCATGACGCGTCGCACGGCAGCCTCAAGGGCTACATGATCGGCACCGTGCTCTCGCTCGTGCTCACGCTGGCATCGTTCGGCGTCGTGATGTTTCGAGTCGTTTCGCCGGGCTTCGGGCTGGCCGCCATCGTCGTGCTCTGTATTGCGCAGCTTGTCGTGCAACTCGTGTATTTCCTGCACATCGGCGCGTCGCGCGAGCAGCGTTCGAATACGGCGATCTTTATCTGCACGGCGTTTCTGATTGCGGTGATCGTCGGGCTTTCGCTGTGGGTCATGCACAACGCGAACGTCAACATGATGCCCACGCAGATCTCGATCGACCGGGCCATGGCGCACGATTGACGGCCGACCTGACGTTGCGTCCCTGAATCAGCGCGCTGCGGAATACGACAGCGCGCGGCCACCGGGCACCTCGGGCACAGTGCATGCGCTATACGAAGCGTCGCGACACACCGTCGCTTTTACGTGGAGTGGGACCATGAACAAGGACCAGGTGAAGGGCACGGCTGAAAAGGTGAAGGGCAAGATCAACGAGGCCGTGGGCCGCGCAACCGACAACCCGGCGCGTGAATTGAAGGGCGACCTCCAGCAGGAAGCCGGCCAGGCACGCAAGAACGTCGGTGACATGAAGGAGGCCGCAAAGGACATGGCGAAGGACATCAAGCGCCATCACTGATGAACGATGGCTAACCCACGGCGCCGCCGTCTCGCAAGAGGCGGCGGCGTCATGCTGTGCGCATGCGGCGAAAGCGAATCGATACGGAGTGCAAATCGATGGTGCGACGGCGCGGCACGGTGGCCTCGCCGCTTTCGATATGCCTTCATTATTCCGTGTGAAACACGGTGGCCGCGGCGCGGCGAAATGTCCTCGAAACAGGTATGCTGCAGGCATCCCGTGTGTCCCGCGCGGGGCGCGAACGTGGAGTTTCCGATGTCTGCCAATCCTGCCAGCGTGTCCTCCGGACTGCGCGAAGTCTGGCTGATCCGTCATGGCGAAACGCAGTGGAGCCTATCTGGGCAGCACACCGGGCGCACCGATATTGCGCTCACCGAGCACGGACGCGAGCAGGCGCGCTCGCTGACGCCGTCGCTCGCCACGCAGCGCTTCGACGCGGTGCTTTGCAGCCCGATGGCACGGGCCATCGAGACGTGCCAGCTCGCGGGCCTTGGCGGCGAGATGAGAATTTCGGCCGACCTGCACGAATGGGACTACGGGATCTACGAAGGCCTCAAGACCGCCGACATCCGCAAGACCGAACCGGACTGGAGCGTGTGGCATTCGCCCATCGCGCAGGGCGAGGATCTCGCGCGCGTTCAGGCGCGCGCCGCGGCGGTGATCGACGGCTTGCTGGCCATGCATGGCCGCGTGGCCTTGTTTTCGCACGCGCATTTCCTGCGCGCATTGGGGGGCTGCTGGATTTCGGGTTCGGCGGCGCTAGGCGAGCATCTGTATCTCGATACGGCTTCGGTGAGCATTCTCGGCTTCGACCACGAAAGCCGCGCCATACGCCGCTGGAATGCGCTCGGCGAACGCAGGGCGTTGATGTGAAGTAGCCCTGGCGCGTTTGCTCAGCGCAAGGAACACGACAGCCAATGCGCAACACGCACGCCGTCCAGGCGCGAACCCTCCGGCGTGGCGCTCCCGAGGAGTGTGACGATCACGGGCCGCCGCCCGTGCACCATCACGCGCATCACCATATTGTGGCCGGACTCGTTGATGAAGCCGGTTTTCTGCACGCTCGCGCGCACCTGACCGTAGCGCACCAGCCGATTGCTGTTCACGTACTGCAACTGTCCGTGGCCCGTGGGCACGCGTTCCTCATGGTCGATCGAATAGCGGCGAATGAGCGGATAGCCATTGGCCGCCCGCACGAGGCTCGCCAACTCGCGCGCGGTTGAAACGTTCTGCGGCGAAAGCCCGGTCCCGTTGACGAAATGCGTATGCGTCATGCCCAGACGCTGTGCTTTCGCGTTCATCGCCGCGATGAACGCAGGCCGCCCACCCGAATAGTCGCGGCTGAGCGCCGCAGCCGCACGGTTCTCCGAGGACATCAGCGCGACGTGCAGCATGTTGGCACGCGTGAGTGAGGCTCCGACGTCAAGGCGCGAATGCGTGAATTTGAGCGTGTCGAGATCGGCGGTCGTGATCGAGAGTTGTTGGTGCAGCGGCGCATGCGCGCTGTCGAGCCAGACGATCGCCGTCATGAGTTTCGACACTGACGCGATCGGCGCGACTGCGTCGGCGTTGCGCGCGTAGAGCGGCGTGTGGGTGTTTTCGTCGACAACGTAGATCGCATGCGAAAAGAGCTGCTTGCGCGACGCCGGCGTGAAGCCGCAGCGCGCGAGCAGGCGAGGGGTGTGCGCGTTCTTGGCGCTCGCGTGTGCCGTGTGTTGAGGAACCGGCGGCGAGCTGAGCTTCGGTTTCGCACGTTTGGTACGGCGCTTCGGTCCCGAGAGTCTGGCGGCGGGCGCATCGGCAGGCATCGAGCGATGTGCCGGTTTCGTCTTGTGCGCGACTCTCTTTTTCTTTTTGGACGGTGCGTGGGCAGTTCCTTCGGCCGCCGTGTGATGAACGGTAGCGCGAGCCGAAGCGGGAGACGCGCCAGCCGCGAGGCCTGCGGCAATCAGCACGAGCAGACTGGGCAGCAACCGAAGTCGGGAAACAAGAGGCATCGACAAATGGGCTTGAACGCCGGCTTTGCGCAGCGTGCTTTGGGATTTTGGCGGCTTTGTTCGAGCCACATTGGACGATGAAGTTCCATTCCGGCTCCATAATGATCGTTCAGTGGGACCATCGTCGTATGGAACGGGCCTCGAGCGGGCCCATATACTTCGCGAAGCCAAGGGAGCGCAGAGATGCTCAATCAACTCTCCGACACGTTCCTCCTCGTCTTCGCCGGGCTCTTTCCTGTGCTCAATCCGCCGGCGGCGGGGTTCATCGTGCTGAGCATGCTGCCGCATGCGAGCGCCAGCGACCGCGCATTTCTCGCGCGCATCATCGCCATCAACAGCCTGTTCATCCTGCTCGGCTCGCTGATCATGGGGGCCTATGTGCTCTCGTTTTTCGGCATATCGATACCGGTTTTGCGGGTCGCGGGCGGGTTGGTCATTGCGTTCGCGGGCTGGAATCTGCTTCACAAGTCGTCCGACGGCGGGGATAGCTCGGCCTCGCAGGCGCCGCCGGACCCGGTGCGCAGAGCGACGCTGCGCGCCACGGCGTTTTATCCGCTCACGCTGCCGGTCACCGTTGGGCCGGGGTCGATTGCGGTCGCGATTGCGCTGGGCACCGGCCGGCCGCGCGGTCACGTGCAACTCGTCAATGTCGTGGGCGTGTTGCTCGCGCTGATCGTGCTTTGCGGCTGCATTTATCTGTGCGTGCGTTTCGCGGGGCACGTGGGCAAGCGGCTCGGGCCGGTTGGCACCGAAGTGCTGATGCGGCTGCTCGCATTCGTGCTGCTGTGCATCGGCCTGCAGATTTTGTGGCTCGGGCTCGAAGAACTGCTCGAGTCCGCGGCGCTTTCGGTGAGTATCAAATAACGCCGCGCGCCGCCGCGGCCATCGTCATGTTGCGCCGCATGAGAGGGAAAACCACGAGCCAAGACATCAGACGTCTGATGTAGATTGGAGCCCTATGTACCCAACCCACGCAACGATGCGGCAAACATGCGCCTGAGCGTCGATCAGTCGATGTGCGAGCGAATCCAGGATTCGCTGCTGGAAATGATCCGCGAGCGCTCGCTCAAGCCGGGCGATCAAATCCCGCCGGAGCCCGAACTTTGCGAGCTGTTGGGCGTGGGCCGCTCCAGCCTGCGGGAGGCGGTCGCGCAGATGATTTCCCACGGTCTTCTCACGCGTGTGCACGGCAAGGGGACCTTCGTCAGACAAATTACGCTCAAGCTGCAAGGCGGTCTGGATGATCTGATGTCTGTGACGGACATGATACGCAGTGTCGGGGCGGTGCCTTCCACGAGCCGCTTGCAGGTGAGGACGATCGCGGCTTCCGGCAGTCTCGCGCTAAAACTCGGCCTCGCCGAAGGCGATCCCTGCGTGCGGTTCGAGCGCGTGCGTCGCGCCGACGACGCGATTGCCGCGTACTGCATCGATATCGTGCCGAAGGCGTTGCTGGAAGGGCATGAACTGGGCGAGTCGCTGTTCGGCACGCTGGAGCGCGCGGGCGTGCGGCTTTCCCACACCCATAGTTCGATCCAGCCGACCATTCTCACCCCGCGCGATTTGCCGGAATTGCAGGAGAACATCGGCATGTTTCTGCTGATCGACGAAGTGGATTTCGATGAGACCGGTCGCGCGGTCTGCTACAGCAACGACTATTACAACGCCAGCATTTTCAAGTTCGATCTCGTGCGCAAGCGACGTTAGGCGGGCCAGCGGCCCATTTTCCCGACAGGAAACGTATGCACTTCGAAGCTTTCAGCTCTTCCGAACTGACCGAATACCTGCAGGGTATTCCGGCCGTTTGTGCAAGGCTTGGCGACGACAGCGAATTGCAGGTCGTCGAAGTGGGCGATGGCAACCTCAACTACGTCTACTTCGTGAGCAGCGCGCGCGACCCGCGCCTGAGCGTCGTTGTGAAGCAGGCGCCGCCGTACCTGCGGCTGGTTGGCGAAGCGTGGCCCTTGCCGCGCGAGCGCATGGAGCGCGAAGTGGCGGCGTTGCGGCGCTTCGGCGCACTGTGCCCGGAGCACGTGCCACGCGTTTTTCATGCGGATAACGAGAAGTTCCTCATGGTCATGCAGCGGCTCGATTCGCATCGCGTGCTGCGTGGAGGGCTGATCGACGGCGTCGTGTATCCGCGGCTCGCCGAGCACATTTCCACGTATCTCGCGCGCACGCTGTTCCATGGCTCCGACCTCTATCTTGCGCCGGATGCAAAGAAAGCGGCGGTGGGCGGCGACATCAATACGGAATTGTGCAAGATCACTGAGGAACTCGTCTTCACGTTCCCGTTCGAAGATCATCCTTCGAACGTCTACAGCCCCGCGCTGCCCGCGGCGGCGATCGAACGGTTGCGCACGCACGAGCCGTTGCGCATTGCGGCGGCCGAAATGAAGTGGGCCTTCATGAACCATGCGGAAACGCTCGTGCACGGCGATCTGCATACGGGCTCGATCATGGCGAACGAACACGAGACCTATGTGATCGACCCCGAGTTCGCTTTTTATGGGCCGATGGGCTTCGATACCGGCGCGTTCATTGCGAACCTGCTGCTCGCGTATTACGCGCGCGACTGGCACGACCGCGAGGCAGGGCGTGAGCCCGCCGTATACCAGGGCTGGCTGCTCGAACAAGTCGAGGCCGTATGGAACGCTTTCGCGCAGAAGTTCGGGCAGATCTGGCGCACGCACGAGCGCGAGACGGGCCAGGCGTACATTGGCGGTCCGGCAGGCACGCCTGCGGCGGAGGCCTTCCGCGACGTTTTTATCAGGCGGCTCTTCGCCGATACGCTCGGCTTTGCGGGCTGCAAGATGATCCGCCGCATCGTGGGTATGGCGAAGGTGGCGGAAATTACGAGTATCAAGGACGAAATGGTGCGGGCGCAGATCGAAGTGCGTTGCCTGAAACTTGCCGAAGCGCTGCTGGTGCGGCGTCGCGAGCTGGCTTCGATCGAGGCGGTCACCGCGCTGGCCGCTCAGGTACTCGCGGAATCGGCGTAAGCGCAAACCGGCTGCCACAATGAGCGGCGCAGCCCGAACAGTCCGGACAACCCGCATCGACGGAGAAAGTATGACGTTGCAGGCGCAACAATCGAGTCTTCCCCCCACCATCGAGTGGCGCGACGGCACCCTTTATCTGCTCGACCAGACACGTTTGCCACGCGAGTGCGTGGTCGAAACCGTGGACACGGTCGAGGCGGTCTGGCGCGCGATACACGAACTGCGCGTTCGCGGCGCACCCGCGATCGGTGTCGCCGCCGCCTACGGGCTGTGCGTGGCGATGCGGCGCGAGCCGGCCGATTCACGCGATACTTTTCTCGCGCGGCTCGAAGCGCACGCCGCGTATCTGGACAGCGCGCGGCCCACAGCGGTGAATCTGCGCTGGGCGCTAGAGCGGATGCTTTCGCGCGCACGCGCCACGCCGGGCGCGACGGGAACAGCGCAGTACGAAGCGCTCGTTGCCGAGGCCAAGCGCATTCATCAAGAGGATATCGAGCTGTGCGCGCAGATCGGCGAAGCGGGGCGCGCGCTGATTACACCCGGCAGCGGCGTGCTCACGCACTGCAACGCCGGTGCGCTGGCCACGGCCGGCATCGGCACGGCGACCGCGCCGCTCTACTGCGCGCATCGGGACGGCGTGGCGTTTCGTGTCTATGCGGACGAAACGCGACCGCTCCTGCAAGGCGCGCGGCTCACCGCCTACGAGTTGCAGCAGGCGGGGCTCGACGTGACGTTGATCACCGATAGCATGGCGCCCACATTGATGGCCCAGGGGCTCATCGACCTCGTGATCGTCGGCACCGACCGCGTGGCCGCGAATGGCGACGTCGCGAACAAGATCGGCACGCTCGGCGTGGCGATCGCGGCGAAGCATTTCGGTATTCCCTTCTACGTGGCATGCCCTTCGTCCACGCTCGATCTGCGTACTGCGAGCGGCGCGGACATCGTGATCGAGGAGCGCGGCGCCGCGGAGGTGACGCATCTCGCGGGGCAACGCACCGCGCCCGAGGGCATCCAGGTACGCAACCCGGCGTTCGACGTGACGCCGCATGCGCTCGTGACCGGCATCGTGACGGAGCGCGGTATCGTACGCGCACCATTCGAGGCGAATCTCGCGGCGCTTTTCGCTGCGGGAGCGGCAGCGTGAGCGGCGCGAGCGAGAGCCGCCGTGCGGGAGAGAAGGCGGAACGCGCGCGCGATGTGCGGGCGGAGACCGAAATGCGCCAGCAGATCGTCGACACCTCGCGCGAGATGGAGCGCCTCGGCATCAATCAGGGCACGTCGGGCAACGTGAGCGCGCGCTGGCATGACGGCCTCCTGATTACCCCGAGTGGCGTGCCGAGCGCCGCGCTTACGCGCGAGCGCATCGTGTGGATGCCGCTCGATGTGCGTGACGACGATCCGCTGTTCGAAGCACAACGCCCTTCTTCGGAGTGGCGTTTTCATCGCGACATTCTGCGCGCGCGCGCCGACGTGCACGCCGTGGTCCATACGCATTCGCAAGCCGCCACGGCGCTTGCAATTCACAGCCGGGGCATTCCCGCGCATCACTACATGGTGGCCGCGGCGGGCGGCAATTCGATTCGCTGCGCACCGTATGCGACCTTCGGCAGTCAGGCGCTCTCCGACCACGCGCTCGAAGCGCTGCACGAGCGGCTCGCATGCCTGCTCGCGCATCACGGCGTCATTGCACTTGGGCGCGATCTCGAGCGGGCGCTGTGGCTCGCCCACGAAGTGGAAGTGCTCGCGAAGCAGTATTTGCTGGCGTGCCAACTGGGCGAGCCGCCGCTGCTTTCGGATGCGCAAATGGAGGAAGTCATCGAGAAGTTCAAGGGCTACGGCCCGCGCAAGTAATGCGCGGGCGCTCGCGCGCCCGTGCAGTCGCGGCGATGCAACACACGCGATACACACGCGGTAAAAACGATTACGCAGTCGGTTGGCGGTTCGCAGGTCAGTCAAAAACCAGCAGATCAAAAACAGGAGACGGTGATGGCGTGGAGTTCAGCAGGGTTCGACAGATGGGTGGCGCGCAGCGCGCGCATGGGCGCAACGGCCGGCGTGACAATGTTCGCCGCCGCCGCAATGCTGGCAGGCTGCTCGAAGAGCGAGTCGCCTTCGACCACGGCGGCGGCAAGCGACGCCGCTGCCGCGAGCGCACCGGCGCAAGCCGCGGCGGCGCCGGTCACGAAGATCAAGGTGGGCTTCTCGATCGCCACGCTCAATAACGCATTCTTCGTAGGCCTGAAGAATGGCGTGGAGCGTGGCGCGGAAAAGCAGGGCTTCGATCTCGTGCAGACCAACGCAAACGGCGACGCCCAGCAGCAGGTCAACGACACGCTCAACCTGCTGAGCCAGGGCGTGCAGGCGATCGTGCTCAATCCGATCGATTCGAAGGCGATTATCCCGGCCGTCGAAAAGGCCAATTCGATGAACGTGCCGGTCTTCATGCTCGACCGTGGCTCTGACGGCGGCAAGGTGACCTCGTTCGTCGCTTCGGATAACGTAGCGCTTGGCGCCACCGGCGCGAAGTGGATCGCCGACCAGTTGAGCAAGCGTTATGGCTCGCCCAAGGGCAACGTGGTGGACCTGATCGGCCTCATCGGCACCACGGCGGCGACGGACCGCGAAAAGGGCTTCTCGGAAGAGATCGCGAAGTATCCCGACATCAAGGTCGTCGCGCGCCAGGAAGGCGGCTTTGACCAGGAGAAGTCGCTCAACGCGATGACGAGCATCCTGCAGAAATATCCGCAGATCGATGCGGTATTCGGCGCGAACGACGACAACACGGTGGGCGCGGAAAAAGCCATCGACAATGCGGGCCGCTACAAGCCGCTCGGCGACCCGGGCCACATCATGGTGATCGGTGCGGACGGCACGGCGCAGGCGCTTTCGGCGATCCGTGCGGGCAAGCAGGACGCAACGATTTCGCAGAACCCGATCGGCATGTCCGCCAAGGCAATGACGTTCATCACCGACTATGAGACGAAGAAGGACGTGCCCGCGAACTACGCGTGGCCGACCTATCTGATCGACAAGTCGAATATCGATTCGGATGGCGTGAAGCAATACGGCTTGTGGGCGCTCGAAGTCAAGCAGTAACGGGCGGTCTTAAGCGCCGGCCGCATGCGTTGCGTGCGCCGGCGCCCGGGATGAACGGATGAAACGCGAATCAGGTTCGGCAATGCACGCAATGCACGTATCGCAGCAAGAGAACACTCGCGCGGACGGCAGGACAGGCGCGCCGCCGCTTTTGCGCATGAGCGGCATCGTCAAGAGTTTTCCCGGCGTGAAGGCGCTGCGAGGCGTGAGCCTCGAACTGCATGCGGGGCACGTGATGGCGATCGTCGGCGAGAACGGCGCGGGCAAGTCATCGCTCATCAAGACGCTTTCCGGCGCTTACGAGCCGGACGAAGGCACGATCGAGATCGACGGCGTGCGTCTCGCGCGCGGCACACAGGCCGCGATCGACGCTGGCGTGGCCGTGATCTATCAGGAGCTTTCGCTCGTCAACGACATGACGGTGGCCGAAAACCTCTTTCTTGGCCGCATGCCGCGGCGCCATGGCCTCGTCGATCATCGCCGCGCGAACGCCATGGCGCGCGAGGCGCTCGCCCAGGTGGGGCTGGACGGCGTGCCGCCGGCGATGCGCCTGGGCGATCTGCCGCTCAACAAGCGTCAGCTCGTGGAGGTGGCGAAGGCGCTCGCGCGCGAGGCGCGCATTCTCGTGATGGACGAGCCCACGGCCGCGCTCCAGCATCACGATATCGAACATCTCTACGCCGTGGTGCGGCGCCTGCGCGCGTCGGGCATGGGCATCATCTTCATTTCGCACCATCTCGAAGAGGTGTTCGAACTCGCCGATTCGGCCGTGGTGATGCGTGACGGCGCAACGGTCGGCGCACGGCCGATGTCCGACTGGAACGAACCGGCGCTCGTGCAGGCCATGGTCGCGCGCAATCTCGACTCGTTCTATCCATGGGAGGCACGTCCCTATGGGGACGTGGTCCTGGAAGCGCACAACTTGGCGAGCGCGCCTGTTCTTCGCGACGCGAGTTTCAGCATTCGCGCGGGCGAGATCGTGGGCATAGGCGGCATTGCGGGCGCGGGACGCACCGAGCTTCTGAAAACGTTATGCGGCGCGCTGCCGCTCACCGGTGGCGAACTGCGGCTGCGCGGGCGCAGGATCGCGCTGCGCTCGCCCGCGCAAGGCATGCGCGCAGGCATTGTCTACACCGCCGAGGACCGCAAGCTCGAAGGACTCGTGCTCGAAGCGAGCATCGAGGAAAACGTCGCGCTTTCGAGCTTGCGCGCGCTGGTGCGCGGCGGCTTTGTTAGCGCCGCGAAAAAACGCCGGCTCGCGCGCGAGGCGGTCGAGCGCTTCGCGGTGCGCGCGCCGTCGGTCACGTCGCTCACGGGCAATCTTTCGGGCGGCAATCAGCAGAAAGTGATTCTCGGGCGCGCGAGCGCCACGTCGCCGACAGTCATCCTGCTCGACGAGCCCACCCGCGGCATCGACGTCGGCGCGAAGACCGAGATCTATGCGCATATCGTCGCGATGGCGCGCGCGGGCGCAGCCGTCGTGCTCGTCAGCTCCGAACTGCCCGAACTGCTCGGCATGTCGGACCGCGTGCTCGTGATGTATCGCGGCAGCATCGTCGGCGAGGTCGCGCGCGAGCACGCCAGCTCGGAGACGATCATTCAATGGGCTACCACCGGAGTTGCAGCATGACGTCCACCACGGTTCGACCGCGTGAAGAAACACCCACCCTGCAACAGCGCGTGCTGCGCCAGATGCGCAGCGGCCTCGGACCGCTCATTGCGGCGCTCGTACTGATCTGCGTTGCGCTCTCGCTGGCCTCGCCGGAGTTTCTCACCACGAGCACGCTCACCAACATCATGGTGCAGGTGTCCGTGGTCGGCATCGCGGCGGTGGGCGGCACGTTCGTGATCATCACGTCGGGCATCGATCTTTCCGTGGGCTCGCTCGTCGCGCTGAGCGGCATGGTGGCGGCGACGGTGATGGCCGGGGCGAGCCCCGACGCCGTTGGCCTTGGCGTAGCGGGCCTCGTCATCGCGCTCGTAACCGGTGCGGCCGTGGGCGCACTCAACGGCTTCGGTATTGCGTGGCTACGGCTCGTGCCGTTCATCGTCACGCTCGCGATGATGGCGATGGGGCGGGGCCTCACGCTTGCCATTTCGGACGGCCGCACGAAATTCGACTTCCCCAATGTGTTTACCGCGTTCGGCGCCAAGACGTTTGCAGGCTTGCCCGCGCCGATGCTCGTGATGCTGGCCGTATTCGTCATTGGGCACGTATTGCTGCGAAAAACCGAATTTGGTCACCAGGTGTTCGCTGTGGGCGGCAACAAGGAAGCGGCGCGGCTCGCGGGTATTCCGGTCAGCCGCGTGATCTTTCTGACCTACATGTTCGCGGGCGTGACCGCCGCGATTGCGGGCATCGTGCTTGCGGGGCGCCTCAATTCGGCGCTGCCGTCGGCGGCCAACGGGCTGGAGCTGCAGGTGATCGCAGGCGTGGTGATTGGCGGCACCTCGCTCGCGGGCGGCCGCGGCTCGATCGTCGGCACCTTCATCGGCGTCGTGCTGATCGGCGTGATCAATGTCGGGCTCTCGCTGCTTGGCGTCAATCCGTTCTGGACGCAGTTCATCCAGGGCGGCGTGATTCTCGCAGCCGTTTTGCTCGACGCGCTGAGCCAACGGCGCAAGCTTTGAACGCAGAAGTCAACGTTAGCGGTGGTGCGAAGGCCATCCATACAGGAGACGCGACACGTGAAAAAAATCATTAATCATCCTGATCATTTTGTCGACGAGATGATCGACGCCTTGCTGCTCGCCCATCCGGGCTGGCTCAAGCCGGTCACCGCAGACCGACGCGCGCTCGTGCGCGCCGATGCGCCGAACGCCGGCAAGGTCGGGATTGTGACGGGCGGCGGGTCCGGGCACCTGCCGGCCTTTCTGGGCTACGTAGGCAAGGGGCTCGCAAGCGGCGTGGCCGTGGGCAACGTGTTTTCCTCGCCATCGTCGGAGCAGATCTACGAAGCCACCAAGGCCGTTCACGGCGGCGCGGGCGTGCTCTATCTGTACGGCAACTACGGTGGCGACGTCTTCAACTTCGATCTCGCCGCGGATCTTGCAGACGCAGACGGCATCGAGACCCGCACCGTGCTCGTAGCCGACGACGTGGCTTCCGCGCCGCCCGAGCGGGCTTCGGACCGCCGCGGCGTGGCGGGTATGGTGTTCGGTTTCAAATGCGCGGGCGCGGCGGCCGAACGCGGCGACACGCTCGACGAAGTCGCGCGCATTGCCGCGAAGGCGAACGGCGCGACGCGCACCATGGGCGTGGGCCTCTCGCCAACGATCCTGCCGGCGGCAGGCAAGCCCACCTTCACGCTGCCCGATGGCGAGATGGAGATCGGCATTGGCATTCATGGTGAGCCGGGTACGCATCGCGGCAAGCTCGAGAGCGCAAATGCCATAGCCGAGCGGCTCGCGGGGGCGATCCTGGGCGACCTGCGGGCCGAGGCGGGCGCGAGCGTGGCGCTGCTCGTCAACGGACTCGGTGCGACACCGCTCGAAGAACTGTATCTGCTGTATCGGCGCGCCGAACAGGCCGTTGCCGCAGCAGGGCTGCGCGTGGCGCGCGCTTACGTGGGCGAGTACGTAACGAGCCTCGAAATGGCGGGCGCCTCGATCTCCGTGATGCAACTCGACGAAGAACTCGACACGCTGCTCGACGCACCGGTGTGTTCGCCGTTCTGGCGCGAAGGATGGCGCGTTGACGAGGGAGGTCAGCGATGACTCTTTCGGTAAGCGAAATCAAGGCGCGGCTCATTGGCGCATTGAACGCCATGCCTGCGAGCGCGGACGAATTGCGCGAACTCGACGCCGCACTCGGTGACGGCGACCTGGGCGTGACCGTGAAGGCGGGCTCGCTCGCGGCGGCCGATGCCATCGCGAAGCTGCCCCCCGACGCCGCGCTGGGCGACGTGCTGATCGCCGTGGGCAAGGCGTTCTCTACGGCGAACCCGTCGACGTTCGGCGCGCTCGTGGGCGGCGGGCTGCTCGCGGCTGCGAAGACCGTGGCGGGCCGGCAGGAGGCGGGCAGGGCCGAAGCGCTCGCCATGGGGCGCGCGGTGGCCGCGCGCATTGCCGAGCGGGGCAAGTCGCAGCTCGGTGACAAGACGCTGCTCGATGCACTCGTCCCGAGCCTCGATACGCTTGAAGCGTTTGAATCAGGCAGTGTTGACGAGCGCGCGCTCCTCGACGCGATGATCGACACGGCTGATCGACAGGTTCGTGCGACTGCCGCGTTGCAGTCGAAGAAGGGGCGCGCGGCGTGGGTGCAGGAACGCAGTATCGGTCACGCCGATCCTGGCGCGACCGCGTGGCTCAGGTTTCTTCAAGCCTGGCGAGGTTGAGGTTTGCCGCTTACCGCAACAGCATTTCAGCGACGCCAGCCACTGCTGAAAGCACCACGACAGCGAGTGGCGGCACTTTCCAGCGTGTGAGCAACAAGAAGCCGATGGCCGCGATCGCAAAGTCGATTCGCGTCTGGACGGCGCTCGTCCAGACGGGCGAGTAGAGCGCCATGGCAAGCAGGCCGACCACGGCTGCGTTGACGCCCGCAAGCATGGCCGCCATCGACGGGTGGGCGCGCAGCGCTAGCCAGTATGGCAGCGCGGCGAGCACGAGAAGCAGGCCTGGCAGAAAGATGCCTGCCAGGGCCACCGCCGCACCCAGCGCGTGAGTGGATGGGCCGCTCATGATCCATCCAAGGAAAGCGGCAAACGTGAAAAGCGGACCAGGCACAGCCTGGGCAGCGCCGTAGCCAGCAAGAAAATCGGTAGGCGATACCCAACCGGTCGCTACGGTCTCACGCTGCAGCAGCGGCAGTACGACGTGACCGCCGCCGAAGACGAGAGCGCCCGAGCGGTAGAAGGCGTCGAACACGCGGATGGTGTGAGCCGTGTCGAATGCGGCAAGCGCCGGAAGCCCGAAAAGCAGCGCGCAAAAGAGGGCAAGCGCGAACAGACCTGTGGTACGCGAAACATGAAATTCCTGCGTATGCCCACGCGTGCCGACGATGGTTCCCGAGGGCGTGGACCGGCACAGCACGATACCGAGCACCGCGCCAAGCACGATAACGATCAACTGCGCATAGGCCGTCGTCATCACAGCCAGAAGCACGAGCGCAACGAGTGCAATGCCGGCGCGGCGGTAGTCGGGGCATAAGCGCCGCGCCATGTCCCAGACGGCTTGCGCGACGACGGCAACGGCAACGAGTTTCAGGCCATGAATGAGCCCGCTTCCCGCAGGGCCACCGAGTTCGGGCGCCACGACGGCAAAGGCGATCAGCAGCGCGGCGGATGGCAACGTGAATCCGCACCAGGCTGCGAGGCCGCCGAGCCAGCCGGCGCGCAGCAGACCGATTGAGAATCCGGTCTGGCTGCTGGCCGGACCCGGGAGAAATTGGCAGAGGCCGACCAGATCCGTGAAGGTTTCGTCGTCGAGCCAACACCGCCGCTCGACGAACTCACGACGAAAATAGCCGATATGGGCGATGGGGCCGCCAAAGGACGTCAGGCCGAGTATCAGAAAGACTCGCAGGACTTCAAACGCGGTTCCCGCACGGGCCGGCTGTGACGTCGACATCCTTGTTTCCATGGTAATTTATTTATAAGGAATACGAATAGTATTCGATGCCGCCGCCGATCGTGCCGACAGCGACCAGGCTGCGTCGAGAAAGTCCCGCGCTGATCCCGTTGTTCGCAAACATGATCTCCGATTGAGGAAGCGGTTCAAAACGTCATTCCTCTGCTTAAATCGGGCCGATAAAACGCGGAATCCTTCTCATTGACACTCTCGTTCATGCGTCGCGCGCGCCGAATGTCTATGCTCGTTCTAATTGTCTCGACGCGGGAACGGCGCAGCACCCAGGAGGGAGTCATGCAAGCAGATCCAAAAGTTATCGAATATCTCAATGCGGAACTCAAGAACGAGCTGACGGCGATTAATCAGTATTTTCTGCACGCGCGGCTGTACGGCCACTGGGGCCTCGCAGGACTCGGCAAACACGAATACGACGAGTCGATCGAGGAAATGAAGCATGCCGACAAACTGATCGAGCGCATTCTCATGCTCGACGGCCTGCCTAATCTGCAGGACCTTAGCAAACTTTTGATTGGCGAGGACGTACGCGAGGTGCTCGAGTGCGACCTCAAGCTCGAACGCACCGCGCAGGCACAGTGCAAGGAAGCCGTTGCGTACTGCGAATCTGTGCGGGATTTCGTGTCGAGAGAGATTTTCGTCGAGATCCTGGACGACACGGAGGACCACATCGACTGGCTCGAAATCCAGCTTGGGTTGATCGACAAGATCGGCCTTGAAAACTATCAACAGTCGGCAATGGGGTCGGTCAGCTGAAACGCAAGCTCGCGTGGATCGTGCTCATTTTGGCTTGGCGAATGCGTCTGCGATTTGCCGTGCACGCTTGACCTCGTCGCTGTGCAGATAGATCGAGGTGGTCGAGACAGAAGCGTGCCGCAGGTTGTCGCGCACCGTGGTGAGTTCCGCGCCGCGCCCGAGCGCGTGCGTCGCATGCGTGTGGCGCATCCAGTGCGGACTCGCGCGGCGCAGTTTGTCCGCGAGCGGCGCGTGATCGGCCTCGATGGCTTTTGCGGCCAGCACGAAGAAACGCCGAAGCACGCCCCACAAGCGCGCGCTACTGATCGTGGCGTCGCTGTCGGCCTCCAGACTGCCGATGACCGGCGTGGCCGGATTCCAGCGCTGGGGCACGACCGGCAGGTCACGTTCGGCCAGATAGCGCGCGAGCGCATCCCAGGCGAGCGGCGGCAAGGCGACGCGTGCGAGCTTTTTCCCCTTGCCCGTGACGCGCAGCCAGTGATCGCCGCGCGCATCCGTCTCGACGTGCCCGAGCGTGGCCCCAACCAGCTCGCTCGCGCGCAGGCCGGTCGCATAACCGAAATCCAGCAGGAAGCGCAGCCGCTGCGCCGCCGGCGCCGACCAGCCGTATGACCACTCCAGGCCGTCCGCGAGCGTGCGCGTGAGCGCCCATTCCCCTTCGCTGAATGCGTGTGAGGTGTCGAGAACCTGCGCGCCGCTCGCGCCGCGCACTTTCACGCCGGAAAACGGATTGGCGAGCACGTAGCGCTGCTCGATGAGCCAGCGAAACAGCGCGCCAAGGATCGACAGCGCATGCGCGACCGAGCGCGCCGAGAGGCTGCCGTTGAACGGCCGCCAGTCTGGCGAGGTGCGCGCACGCACGGGGCCGACCCAGCGGCCGCGCGGCGAGGGATGACGCAGGAACGCGCGGTAGGCGATGGCGTCTTCGGTCGTGAGCGAAGAGAGCGCGCGGCCGCGCTCGACGATCGCCCAGAGGATCAGGCGTTCGGCTTCCTTCTTGTAGGTGCGCTGCGTGGCGGGCGATTCATGCAACGCAAGCCAGGTCTGCACGGCTTCATAGTCGTTCGAGGCGTCCAGCGTGCAGGTCGCGCGCGGCGCACGGAACGCGCCTTCGGAGCCATCGACTTCGTGCGGCAGCTTCAGGGTTTCCCATGGCGCGATGTCGCCGCGCTGGCTCGCCACGATGAGCGCGCGCGCCTTTTCCGTGAGTGAGGGCCACGCCGCAAAGAACGCTTCGATTGCGCGGGCGCTCGCCATGCCGAGTCCTGCCACGGCCTTCCACCACTGGCGGCGGCGCGGAATGCGCACGGTAAGGTCGGCGAGCGTGGTAATGCCGTGCGCGTACAGCACCCGCACGGCGCGCGGGGCGAACCACTGTGCGATGTCGTCGGCGATCTGGGGTTCGGGGGGGCGGGCGGTGCGCAGGCTGTCGATTGCCTGCGCGACAGCCTTGGCGTGGCGCTCGCGCTCTTCAACCGGATGCTCGAACAGCGCCACCAGATCGTCGCGATGCGCTGCGCGCGCGATGGCGACCAGCCTGCGCCGGATGCGCCCGAGCACGCCACGTGCCGATTTTCCGTCGCCGAGTGCCGAGGGCAAATAGCGCTCTACGGCCGGGCGTACGGCGAGGCCCGCGTACCACGCGCGCAGCATGGCGAGTTCGTCGGCGTCGGGGAACCCGGGCGGTGCGCTGGGTGCGGGGTTTGGCAAGGGCGTGTGGCGCGTTTTCATGTCTCGTAGTTTAGCGTAAAAATTAGCACCTTATGATAAGAAGGATTATCTTTATAGCTGCAAACCACGGCAATTTTTCACGGAAAACGGGGGGTGTTCCGGGCCGACGTCGATTAGGGGGGGCGTTTCGCGGCCGCTGAAATCGGGCGCTGGAAGGAAGCTCAATCCTCCCGGCGCAGGCGCAGCCAACTATCACGATTTCACGTGCCGCCTATACTGCTGACCAGCCGTCTTCACATTGCCTACGTGCTGATTTCAGGCTGTTAGCGAACATCGGCCCAGACTTCTCCCCGAGCCACGGCTCGAGCCCCGCAAATGAAGGAGATTTCCAATGTCTGCAAACACGGCGATTGATGTCCCGGACGACCCGGAAGATGGCGGCAGGCGCAAGTGGATCAAGGCCGGCATCAGTGTGGCTACGCTCGTTGCAGGTGCCCAGTTCGCCGCGGGCGATGTGCAGGCGGCGGCGCTGTCCGAATCGCAGCGCAACGCGCTGACTCCAGATCAAATCATCGAAATGATGAAGGCCGGCAACGAGCGGTTTCGCACCGGCAAGATGAAAAAACAGGATTTTCTCGCGCAGAAACGAGCGAGCGCGGCCGGGCAGTATCCTGCTGCGATCGTCCTCAGTTGCATCGACTCGCGCGCGCCAGCCGAGATCATTCTGGATATGGGAATCGGCGACACCTTCAATGCCAGGATCGCGGGAAACATCGCAAACCAGGACATACTCGGGAGTATGGAGTTCGCTTGTGCCGTCGCTGGCGCAAAGGTGATTCTGGTGATGGGGCACACCGCATGCGGAGCGATAAAGGGGGCAATCGATAACGTTCAGCTAGGAAATTTGACGGGTTTGCTCCAGAAGATTCAGCCGGCGATCACGGCAACACAATATTCTGGAGAACGAACCAGTAAAAACGAGGCGTTTGTCGACGCCGTAGCGCGATCGAATGTTCAGGGTGCGATAGCCGCAATCCGCAGCGGAAGCCAGATTCTGTCTGATCTGGAAAACAAAGGGAGCGTAAAGATGGCGGGCTCGATGTATGACATCAAGAACGGCAAGCTAACCTTCCTGTGAGAATTCGAACGGGCACGTCGATGGCCGCGCTCGCGGCCAGTGCGTCTCGCTACGGCCGTAACCACCGCAGCTCAATCGGCACGGCGAGAACCTTCCTGTAGAGCGCGATCAGCGCGCGGGTCAGTGCCATGCCCCCGAGTCGCCAGAGGGGGCTGCTAACCACGTAGGTCGACCACGCAACGATCGCCGCACCGATCATGTCGAGCGGCCAGTGCACCCCGACGAATATGCGAGCCCAGGCAACGGCGATATCGACGAACACGGCAAGCAAGCCGATTCCTCGCTTTCGGCCATACAGGAACGTGAACGCAACGGCGGACAGCAACGTCACATGATCGCTAGGAAACGAAGAATCTGGCGCATGGGCTAGGAACGTATGACCCGTTGCGCTTGCGAAAGGGCGCGGATGGTACCACGTCAGACCGATCAACTGGTTGACGCCGAGGGCAAGCAAGCCTGCTAGGCAAGCGCGCACGGCCAACGCGCGACGCTCGTCTGCGCCTGTCAGCCATAGTGCCACGAGCATGGCGGGGACAAGCAGGATCGCATAGTCGGCAATCAGGATGCCCGAAACGACAAGCCAGTGCGGCGTTGCGGGTGTGGCATTGAGTATGAGAAAGAGGGTTCGGTTCAATGTTTCGACTGCATCCATAAGAGCCCTTTGCTTACACGTGCGTTCTTGTCTCACCGCTGGAGAGCGGTTCCGGTTGGCGAAATCGATTCTACGCACGGGCCGCTTAACGAAACCTTAACCGGTGCCGGATCGGCCTTGACGAAATCACGCGCTCCACGAGTGCTCTAACAGACAGGCGCGCCCGAGGTCCATCGCGTGGCTGCCGTTGACGGTATGACATGGCCAGTTTTGTCAGTATGTCGGCCGGTTTCATCAGTCTGTCCAGCTTCTGTTGGCGCTACGATTCGCGTGCCGTGCCTTGAATACCTGCAAAACAGGTCGGGGCGAGGCGTAGCAACGCGCTGCGCCGCCGCTTCACGGGCAGCTAACAGATCACTAAGGAATCCATATGAGCAGGGAAGTCGTGGTGGTGGGCGGTGTGCGGACCGCGATCGGAAAATTCGGCGGCAGCCTGAAAGATGTGCCGCCAACCGAACTCGGTGCAATCGTCGTGCGTGAACTGCTCGCGCGCAGCCACGTCGAAGCAAAGGACGTGGGGCACGTGGTGTTCGGCAATGTGATCGCCACAGAGCCGCGGGACTTCTACCTGTCTCGCGTCGCCGCGATCAACGCCGGCATTCCTGAATCGACGCCTGCGTTCAACGTCAACCGGCTGTGCGGGTCGGGTTTGCAGGCGATCGTTTCCGCGGCGCAAACCATTTTGCTAGGCGACGCTGAGGTAGCGATCGGCGCCGGCGCCGAGAACATGAGCCGCGCGCCCTACATCACGACCGAGGCGCGCTTCGGCGCACGGATGGGCGATGCACGCCTCATCGACATGATGCTGGGTGCGCTCAACGACCCGTTCCACACGGTGCCGATGGGTGTCACCGCCGAAAATGTCGCGGGCCGTTATGGCATTACGCGTGAACACCAGGACAACCTCGCGCTCGAGTCGCATCGCCGTGCTGCGCGCGCTATCGCCGAAGGCCGGTTCGCCAGCCAGATCGTGCCGGTCAAGCGCACGGTGAAGGGGCGCGAGAGCGTTTTCGACACCGACGAACACTTGCGCCACGATGCAACGATCGACGACTTCGCGAAACTCAAGCCCGTATTTGCGAAAGAGAACGGTACGGTCACGGCGGGCAACGCTTCGGGCATCAATGACGCGGCCGCAGCCGTCCTGCTGATGTCGCGCGCAGCGGCCGAGGCGCGCGGCCTCGCGCCGATGGCGAAACTCGTCGCGTACGCGCACGCAGGCGTCGATCCGCTCTACATGGGCATTGGCCCGGTGCCGGCTACGCGTCTTGCGTTGCAGCGCGCGGGATTGACCGTCGCGGACCTCGACGTGATCGAGTCGAACGAGGCCTTCGCCGCTCAGGCGTGCGCGGTCACGCAGGAACTGGGCCTCGATCCTGAAAAGGTCAACCCGAATGGTTCGGGTATTTCACTCGGCCATCCCATTGGCGCGACGGGCGCACTGATTGCCGTGAAGGCGCTGCACGAACTCAAGCGCATTGGCGGCCGCTATGCGCTCGTCACGATGTGTATTGGAGGCGGGCAGGGTATCGCCGCCATTTTCGAAAACTTGCAGTAATCGTTGAAAGCGACTTCGGTCGCGCGAAAAAAACGCAATGCAAATCGAAACATTGGGAATCGTCGGCGCCGGGACGATGGGCTCCGGCATCGCGCAGGTCGCCGCACTCGCTGGCCTGCGCGTGATCGTGGTCGACGTTAGCGACGCGGCGCTCGACAGAGGCCTCACCGCGGTGAGGGGAAGCCTCGATCGGCTCGTAGCGAAAGACAAGCTGGACGCAGCGGCGGGCAACGCCGCGCTTGCGCGCATCGAGACGTCTACGGACTATCAGCGGCTCGGTGCTGCCGGGCTCATTATCGAAGCGGCCACCGAAAGCCTCGATCTGAAGTTGCGCATCTTGAAGCAGATCGAAGCGGTTGCGCGCCCCGGCGCCTTTCTCGCTTCCAATACGTCGTCAATCTCGATCACCACGCTTGGCGCGGCGCTCGCCGACCCGTCGCGCCTCGTCGGCATGCACTTCTTCAATCCAGTACCGCTGATGCCGCTTGTTGAAATCATCGAGGGCCTCGAAACCGGCAGCGCCGCCGCGGAGGCGGTTCGCGAACTGACATTGCGGCTCGGCAAGTCGCCAATCAGTGTGCGCAATTCGCCGGGTTTCGTGGTCAATCGCATTCTCGTGCCGATGATCAACGAGGCTTTCTTCCTGTTGGCCGAAGGTGTCGCGCCAGCCGAGGATATCGACACCGGCATGCGTCTTGGCGCGAATCAGCCAATTGGCCCGCTGGCGCTGGCCGACCTCGTCGGGCTCGACGTGGTCCTTTCGGTCTTGGACGTGTTTTACAAGGACTTCGGCGATTCGAAATACCGCGCGTGCCCGCTGCTTCGCGAACTGGTGTCCGCCGGACGTCTGGGCCGCAAGACTGGGCGCGGCGTTTACAGTTACGACTAGGAGGGCATTGAAGGAATCGGCGTCGCGGTCGGCATCAAGACAGCCGATGACCGGTGTCGCCGGATTCCAATGCACGGTCAGGGGCGGCAGGTCGCGTCGGGCAGATTACAGCTGCCGCGGCGACGCGCGCTGCTCCTGCCAGCAGCGCAAGCCGAACTGCGACACGACCCCGTAGGCATGATCGAGCATGTCCGACTGCAGGTTTTCGTACGGTTCCCAGCGCGTTTCGTCGACATAGAGAAATATTTCAAGTGCGATGACGGGCTGGCTCGACTGCACCTGCCGGATAACGATCGGCATGTCCTTGTGGACCGACGGATGATCGCGAAAATACGCGTCCAGATAGAGGCGGTACAGGCCGAGGTTCGTGCGGCGCTGGGTGTGGCCGGGCGCCACTCGCACAAGTGGCCCTTCGGGGGCGTTGCCTAGCCGGGCGAGCAGTGCCTCGCCTGGAAAGCAGACGGTGTCGGCATCGAAATGTATCGCATGCCTGACGCGCCGAGCGCCGGACTCGGTCATCCCACGCCAGTTCTTCACGCTGTTCGTGAGAAGGACGTAGCTTGGCAGCATGACGATCGAATTGTCGAAGTTCTGGACTTTGATCGTGTTCAGTGCAATGTCGATCACGGTGCCATCGGCGACGAAGCCGGGCACTTCAATCCAGTCTCCCACCCGCACCATGTCGTAGACGGTGAGCTGGATGCTGGCCACGAAGCCGAGCAGCGAGTCGCGGAAAATGATGATCAGAAGCGCCGTCATTGCGCTGAGGCCGGTGAGGAAGTAGGCCGGTGAGCGTTCCAGCAAAACCGAAATCCCCGCGATCAACGCGATCACGTAGAGCGCGATGGTTGCGGTCTGCAAAAAGCTTTTGATCGGGCGCTCGCTTGCGGATGGGAAGTGACTGTAGCGCTCACCCACGCTTTCGAGGAACGCGAGCGCGGCGCGCAGGAGCGTATACACCATGAAGCACGCCGCGAGCACGGCCAGCGGATGGCCGAGCGCCGCAACCAGCGGGAACGTGAGCCCCGAGATCAGCGGGGCGGAAACATAGAGGATCAAGGCGGGCACTAGCGGCGCGAGCCGATGGAATACCTTGTGGGACTCGGCGGCACGCAGCCACTTGCGCTGCGGCTCGCGCGCAAGGCGGCCAACGATCATCAGCATGATCGAGCGCGTGACGTAGTAGCAGATCGCGCTCGCCAGCAGGATCGCGAGCAGCAAGGCTGCGATTAGCAGCACCGCCACAAGCGTGCTGTCGGTGTAAATGTGGAAGTGATGCCAGTCCGGACCGCCCTCGATACGTAGCGCCTTGTCGAACATGGATCCCTCCAGTGCCGGTAAGCCGTTTCTGCGGACAAGCCCCGTTCAAACCGGTAATACAGGACGACACAGCGGCTGCGGCGCGAAGCCTGCCGGAGGGGAGGGTCCAGTGCGTACGCGGTCTGGCTCGGCTAGCGCGTTGTCCGAGCGTCAATGTAGTGACGTCGCCTTGTCGTGCTAAGCGGCATCATACATTTCATGGTTTGTACGATCCACCGGCATGGCCCGGATCCCCTTGGCAGGCCGTCGCCATCACCTGTGGCAGCGTCGGCCGACAAGGGCGCTTTCGTATCCCGACGTCCGGATGCCGGCATCTCGCGGTTCCGCTCGCGGGTTTTTCGTGATTGCTGCAGGAAGCTGGCGAGCAGCGCTTGCGTTGCAAAATCAGCGCAGGCGGGCTGCACCGGGACGAGATCGACAACGCTATTTCTGTAGAGGGAAACCACTCGCTGACTTCGCGTCGAATAATCAGTGTAGCGGCCCCAGAAATAAATATTCCAGATTCTCTTGACGAGTGGTTCTTGGGCCTGCATAATTCGCCTCCTTCGCTGATCGCTGCGAACGAAAACGAAGCGATTAAGACGAATTGCTCTTTAAAAATTTACAGCCGATAAGTGTGGGCGCTTGATGCGGTGGCGA